>NZ_JAOYSL010000002.1:0-901304 GCF_056172715.1 Bacillus sp. ABR
GCTACCGGTGCCACTGGTATTACTGGAGCTACTGGGCCTACCGGTGCCACAGGTATCACCGGAGCCACTGGACCTACCGGCGTCACGGGTATCACCGGAGCTACTGGAGCTACCGGCGCCACAGGCATTACAGGTGCAACTGGTCCTACTGGCGTGACAGGTGTTACTGGTGTCACTGGGGCAACTGGAACAGGTGGTTTTACAGATATTGCACTTTATGCTGCTAATAGTTCTGGACCTACCATTGTTACTGTAGCCGGTGGAACGAATATTCCTCTGCCAAACTTTCAAAACATCACTGGTTTTACGGCAAACGGCACAAGTACTGTTTTTACCGTTCTGCAAACTGGTAAATATTATATTACGTATCAAGTCAACACCACTACAGCTCTTTTGATTAGTACACGTTTGCTTTTAAATGGAGCAACTACTATTTCTGGTTCTGTTCAATCACCTGTTATCTCAACTTCATTTATCAACAACACTGTTATTGTTAATTTAACAGCTGGAAGCACCATTTCACTGCAGTTTTTTGGGGCAGTTGTCACAGCTATTTTAGTTGGCGGGGGCGGTGCTGCAGGAGCAGCCTTGACCATTATACGGCTAAGCTAAACGAAAAAAGAAAGGCTTTTTCAGCCTTTCTTTTTTATGTCTTCTATTACATTTATACACTGTTCAATATCATCAGATTGCAAAAGGTGAAAAACAGATTGGATGATTGAAAACTCTAAATTCCACCATTCTAATAACTGCAGTTTTTCGATTATTTCGGATGAAAATCGATATTTCATGAGCTTCTGAGGATTTCCGGCAGCAATTGCATATGGCGGCACATCTTTTGTGATCACACTATTTGCTCCGATCACGGCCCCGTTTCCTATACATACTCCTGACATAATCGTCGCACCATATCCAATCCATACGTCATGTCCAATATGAACATCTCCCTTCGATTTGGGATGTCCTTTAATGTGGGCAGCTTCTTTGAAAATTTGATTAAATGGATACGTAGTGATCCAATCTGTACGGTGTTCCCCGCCTAAAAAAATTTTCACTTCGTTTGCTATGGAACAAAACTTCCCAATATGTAATGTCGTTCCTTCTCCCCATGTCAGCACTTGGAAATCTGGTCCGGCATAAGAAAAGTCACCGATATTGTACGAGCTTAGTTCACTTCTTTGATTTAAAAACATAGAAGATCCAGCCTCCTTAAAAGTGATAGATCTTCGTATGTATATGCTGCTTTACGCCTTCACATTATGATTGAACAAGCGCTACAATTTGTTTTTTCTTCCATACGAGCTGATAGTAGCTGTATTGGAGGAGTAAGTTCACAAAGAACGCAGCAGGGTAGCCAATCCATATTCCCTTAATGCCAAGGGATGTATAGTGTGATAGCACATAGGCGACTGGTACTTCTACAAGCCAAATGGAACAAATACTAAAGATCGTCGGCCAAAGAACTGTCCCGCTTGCTCTCATTGTGGCTGCAACAATTTGGGCCGTTCCAAAAATGAGATAGCTCCATAGTGTAATGACAACCAAACTATAGGCAATGTCAATCGTCTTAGGATCTGTTAAAAAGATAGATAAAATCTGCGGTGCAAAAATATAAACGAAAATAATGATACATCCGCCTATGGCGAAGTTAAGTCCTAACCCAATTTTAATGACATCTTTCAGTCGATTCATATTCCCTGCACCAATGAATTGTGCTGCAAAGATTGAGACCGCAATGCCAAGACTCACTGCCGGCATCTGCACATAACTCACGACTTGATTGACAACGCCGTAGGCGGCGGTCGCCTGTGATCCATAATCGTTGACAAAAGAAATGACAGCAATTTCTGATAAAGAAATGAGAATCATATTAATACTAGAAGGGATACTTAACTTTAATAACGTTTTTAATAGATCCCCTTTCATCAATAAATGCTTTCTCACCGATGCATCAATACGAAGCGGATGTTTTGTCTTATATAAGTAGATATGTAGAATGATAAACGTCACAATTGTTGAAATCACTGAAGCATACGCAGCGCCATATAAGCCGAACGCCGGCAGTCCCAGCCAGCCAAATAATAAAATGGGCAGCATCAGAATATTTGTTAAGGTACTAATCATTAAGAAATAAAAAGGTGTTTTCGAATCCCCTGTTCCCCGCAAGAATGTTGTATAAACAAAATAAAGAAATAAGATCGGCATTGAGATGAATAAAATTCTGGCGTAAGCCGCACTTTCCTCCACGATATTAGCAGGTGTTCCCATGAGGTTTAAGATGTCTGTTGCGAAAAAACCTCCAATGATCGCTAAAGATACGCCAATCAAAAAAGTGAATGAAAGCGTTGTGCCAATGATTTCTTTTAATTTCTGTTCATTTTTTGCTCCATACGCCTGTCCAATAAGGATCGAGCTTCCCGATCCAATTCCAATGGAAAAAGAAACGAGCAAAAAGAAAAGCGGAAAGAATGCAGAAATGGCAGCTACTGCATCCTCTCCAATCCATCTTCCGACAAGAACAATGGACACTAACTGTCCGATCGATTGCAAAATATTGCTTAGCAAAAGCGGGATGAGAAAAATGGACATGGTTTTTACTAAAGATTGATTGTTATCTAACGTCATGATGGTTCTCCTTCTCTCTCTAAATCTAAAGGTTCTCAGCTAATATGCTGACAATACGGTCTTCTATCTCTTTCCCTTTTTCGTCATCAACAAGGTGATTTAACAAGATGGAAAAAGTGAGCGTTTTTCCGCCCTGCGTGTCAATATATCCAGAAAGTGTGCTGACCGTTGTTAACGACCCTGTTTTTGCACGTACTTTTTCTAGCGTAACTGGTTCTTTCAATCTGTTCCTTAACGTGCCCCCCACCATTCGTTCACTCGCCCCTGCTAAAGGGAGCGCATGTTCATAGGTTTTAAACCATTTTTCCTTTTGAATGTTTGTCAAAAATAAAGTGAACTGGTTAGCAGAGACAAGGTTAATAGGTGATATCCCCGAGCCGTCACGCAAAACTGCAAGCGAAGGATCGATGCCAAACGCAGGAAGCCGTTCATTCATGACGTCCAGCCCAGCTTCAAAGCTCCCTTTGTTCTTCACTTTTTTGCCTAGTTCCTTTAGCAAAATTTCTGCATGTGTATTGTTGCTTAATTTCATCATAGGAACGAGCAGCTCTGATAATGGCATCGATGTATGGGAGGCGATTTTTTTGGCTTTTTTAGGAACTTGTTTTGCTTTCAGTGGTCCTTTTACTTGAATGCCTTCCGCCTTTAACGCTCGTTTCAATAAGTCTAAAGCATAGGCGGCCGGATCCCATAAAGCGACCCATTGTTTAGATGAGCTTGCTTTAACCGGAATGGTCCCAGTCAACGTAATCTTGTTGGTTCCGTGAGAGCGCTTAAAAGAGATTTTCTTTTTTCCGCCTTCTGGAACTGTTTTCACTTGATTGATGACTTGAGCGACATCCGTCTTCGGGATCATCTCATACTCGGCTTTCTGTCCTGCTTTTTTTCCTGGTTTTACTTCGAGAATCACGGTCCCTGCATCATAATCTTGATTCGGTGAAGCCGTGAGAGCAGAAATTTGTGCCCCGTAATATTGATCCTCATCACTCCAAGGCAGATCAATGGAGTATCTCGTGTCATCAAACCAAGTGTCATCTGCTGCAAGCTGTCCGCGAATGCTATGTATTCCGGCCTTTTTGACTTGTTTGGCAAGTGCTGCAAAATCCTTCTCTAATAAAGTCGGATCGCCGGTGCCGCGAAGATAAAGGCTGCCATGTAACGTTTTCTTTTGAATGGAACCATCCATCCAGATGTCTGTAGGGAATGTGTGTGTTTCTCCAAGTATATCAAGTGCGATGGCTGATGTGAGCAGTTTCATATTAGAAGCAGGAGTAAGACGAATATCGGCTTGATGTTCATAAAGAAGAGAGTTGTCAGAAGTATCGCGGACGCTGATGCCAGAGATCGCGCCCTCTAAATCAGGTGCTGTTCGTATGAGTTCGTCTAAAGCGGTCATCCAAGCCAGTGAATCGTCACGAGCTGTGAGCTGTTCATCTTTCGCTGAAAAAGGAAGAAATAAAATCGACAGGATACATATTTGTAAAAACATGAGCTGTGAAAAACGCTTCACGTAATCCCTCCTTATTGTAGCCGCCAAATTTAGAAGAATATGTTCATTATACACAAAAGAACGTTTGTTCTCAAAGGTTTTTTAAACAGAAAAGTCAGCTTTCTTTGACGAAAACTGACAAGCCCTTTACCTCTTTTCTGGATTCCAACCATCGGCTCCTCCAAGAACTGCTTGAACCGTGATCTGACTTGCTTCGTTATTGGTTAAAATAGTTGACCATTTTACGCGGTTTGCTGGACTGCTCCCTGCTCCTGTCGATCCAAATTCTTTATACCTGGCCGTTCTTTCGTTGTCACGGTTATCCCAGTTATGCCATCCCTCTGCTTTTATATGGTCATCCATTTTTGTATGGAGGAATGTCACAGCCGAATAAGGTCTCCACGGACGTCCTAAATAAACCGATTGCGCAGCTGCCGTTCCCTTTTTCAACGTAGCATCTATGAATACGTAGCCGTACCTTTGTGCTTCTGTTGTGGATGCTGCAGTAATATACCCATTTCCAAGGCTTTTTATTTCAGCTCTTTTAAACACAGCCGTGGCTGATCCAAAAATAAAATCGACCGTGCCCTCGATATAGCAGTTTTCATAATATTGCCGCCCTGTGCCTGTTGCATAAAGTGTATCTTGATAGCCTAACACACGTATTTGTTTGAACACAGCCCGGTCGCCAGACACATACAGCGCCACCGCCTGACCAGCATGTCTGCCAGCTGTATTTTGGAAGGTAATATTTTCTGCATAAAAATCGTTTGCACGAATCATTGTGCTTGAGCTATTGGTTGTACTCCCAGTGCTTGCATTTGTGTCATCATACGTAAGGATCGTCTTGTGCTGATCTTCTCCGACAAAAGATACGTGTGGTTTATTTTGCGGAAGCAAAATTTTTTCTCTATATACGCCATTTTTAATATAGATCGTTGCCCGCTGTTGATTGTTTGCTGGAATCGCATCAATGGCAGACTGAACGGTGCGGTATGCCCCGCTTCCCTTTTGATCAACGACAAGGACGCGGTTATGCCCTGCTTCTGCTGCTTGAAGTGAAACTGGGTCATAAAGAAATAGAGACAAGACCATGATAATCCATACGTTTCTATATTTCATCACATATCTCCTCCTCATTTTGTGAACGTTTTCATCAAACATTCTTTTTGATCCTATTCCATACACGCGCAAAAAAACACCCACGTTTTTATGTTGTGGATGTTTTTTTAGATTTTTCATATTGCATTGCATAAATTCCTTCATTTTCAATCCATTCACAAAAGAGAACGTCTCGATAAGAGGAAATATGCTGCTTTTTTAATTGATCACTCAGCCAGGATTCATCAAAGCCAGCTTCTTGTAAATCATCTTTTAAAATTTCGCCGTCAATAATAAACGTTCTAGGCAATTTGACTTCTTTTCCCTTCACGTTCACATCTTCTGCTGTGGCTGGTGCGTATTTCATTTTTGGAAGAACACTGACAGATCCGTCAGTTTCCAGTATGGCATATTCAATTTCATTCAGGGCAAAATGGCCTTTTGCGCGAACCAGTGTCTGCAGCTGATTGATATCAAGCATATTCCTCTTCAACCGGTTGTAGTGAATTTTCCCCTTATCAATCACAAGCGTAGGTCTTCCTTCTAAAAACGCACGAATGGACTTAAAGCGCTGTGAAAGCCATTCAACTGTATAAATGAGAACGCCCCATACCGCAACAGCAAATAAAATGTGCTGAATCTTGACTTCTGGGTCAAAAATGGCGTTTCCGACCATTTCGCCTAAAATAAGTGCAGAAATGAAATCAAACGGTGTGATTTGTGCAAATTGTGTTTTTCCTAATAATTTTGTAATTAAAAATAAAGCAAAAAATCCAATGAAGAGTTCAGTCAAAATATTAACGAACGGCACAAAAGTTCCTTCCTTTCTTACTGCATTTATAACAGCATATACATGAAAGGAGGGATCTAAACGTGTTCGTCATTTCCATCAATGCATCATTCTTCATCTCTATCTCCAATACATAAAAAGCCATGACCACACTTCGGTCATGGCTTTTCTTTATATTGTAACACCCTTTGTTTGACCTATTTTGGCAGAACCGAACTCCCCATTAAATAACGGTCTACCTCGTGCGCCACTTGTCTGCCTTCATTAATTGCCCAGACAATCAAGCTTTGCCCGCGTCTTGCATCTCCCGCTGCAAATACGCCTTCTACATTTGTTGTATATTCCCCATACTTTGCGTCAATGCGATTGTTTTTGCTGTCCACGCCAAAGTGTTTCACAAGCGGCTGTTCAGTTCCCTCAAAACCAATTGCAATAAAGACGAGCTGAGCAGGCCATACCTTCTCTGTCCCTGGAATCTCATGAAATTCAAACTTCCCTTGTTCGTTTTTCACCTTTTCCATTTGAATGGTATGAAGCTCTTTTAATTTCCCATTTTTATCTGCCACAATTTTTGTGGTTTGAATTGAATATTGACGCGGATCTTCTCCGAATTTTGCTTGTGCTTCTTCATAAGCATAATCCAGTGAGAAGACATAAGGCTGTTCTGGCCACATGTTATCCCCTACACGTGTATCCGGAAGCTTTGGATGCTTCCCGAATTGAACAACACTTTTTGCTTTTTGGCGAAGTGCAGTTGCGACGCAGTCAGCGCCTGTATCTCCTCCGCCAATCACAATCACGTCTTTTCCTTTTGCATCAATGAAGTTTTTGTCTTTGAATCCTGAATCAAGCATGCTTTTCGTTGCGAGTGTTAAATAATCCATTGCAAGGTGAATCCCTTTTGCTTCCCTGCCTTCAATTAACAGGTCACGCTGCTTTTGTGCACCTGTACAAAGGATAACCGCATCAAACTGCTCTTTCAGTTCGTCGGCAGTGATATCCACGCCGATTTCTGTGTTTGTCACAAAGTCAATGCCTTCTTGTCTTAGCAGTTTGACTCTTCGCTCGACCACTTCTTTGTCGAGCTTCATATTTGGAATCCCGTAAGTCAGCAGTCCGCCAAGGCGGTCAGAACGCTCGAACACTGTAACAGCGTGTCCTGCTTGGTTTAATTGATCAGCACTTGCAAGTCCTGCTGGTCCTGAGCCGACAATGGCAATTTTCTTCCCTGTACGGCTTGAAGGGATTCTTGGCGTGATCCATCCATTTTCAAAACCTTTATCAATGATCGTGCGTTCGATATTTTTAATCGAAACAGCTGGATCATTAATAGCGACTGTACATGAACCTTCACAAGGCGCAGGACATACTCTCCCAGTAAACTCAGGGAAATTATTTGTTTTTTGCAGTCTTTCGAGCGCTTCTTTCCATCTTCCGCGATAGACCAGGTCATTCCACTCTGGAATTAAATTGTAGATCGGGCAGCCAGACACGCCGCCCCTGATCTCCATACCAATT
The DNA here is from genome assembly GCF_056172715.1 of Bacillus sp. ABR. Classification (NCBI taxonomy): domain Bacteria; kingdom Bacillati; phylum Bacillota; class Bacilli; order Caryophanales; family Bacillaceae; genus Bacillus; species Bacillus sp. ABR. Next base: position 7,524 of record NZ_JAOYSL010000002.1, read on the forward strand.
TGACAAAACGGTGTTCCGCAATCCATACATCTAGCGCCCTGTTTCTTCAATACGTCATCTGTATAAGGAGCTGAATATTCTTTCCAGTCATTTTGACGAGTGAGAGGGTCACGTTCATTTGGCTTTTCTCTTTTATATTCCATAAAACCTGTTGCTTTGCCCATTGTCCTCTCCCCTTTCTTAATGAGCGAGGGCTGCTTTTTGCCCGTTTGCCGTTTCTTGATTTTTCGGTTTTGTATTTGCTTCAAAGGCAAACATCACCGCTTCTTCATGACTGAGGCCCGCTTGTTTTTGTTCTTCAATGCTTTGAAGCATCATTTTGTAATTTCTCGGAATGACTTTGATAAATTGATCCTTTTCTTGCTCCCAGTTTTCAAGAAGTGCTGCTGCTTTTGAGCTGTTTGTATAATCAAGGTGTTCCTTGATCATTTGCTTCACTTCTTGTTCTTCTTCATGATCTGTGAGCTTTTCAAACATGATCATTTCCATGTTGCACATTCTTTTGAACTGTTTGGCATCCGATGTATGGATGTAAGCCACACCACCAGACATACCTGCACCAAAGTTTTTCCCAACGTCTCCTAAAATGACGACACGTCCGCCAGTCATGTATTCACAGCCGTGATCTCCGATTCCTTCAACAACCACATGTACACCTGAATTACGAACAGCAAATCGTTCACCAGCACGTCCGTTAATATAAGCTTTTCCGCTAGTTGCACCGTAAAATGCGACGTTTCCTACAATGACGTTTTCATGTCCATTTTGTAGAAAATGATCAGACGTTTTAACAGCAATTTTGCCTCCTGAGAGTCCTTTGCCGATATAGTCATTTGAATCACCTGTTAAATAGAGAGACATACCCTTTGGCACAAATGCGCCAAAGCTTTGTCCAGCTGAACCAGTGAATCTTAGTGTGATGGTATCCTCTGGCAAGCCCTCTTCCCCGTAGCGCTTAGATACTTCACTGCCAGTGATGGTTCCGGCCACACGGTTGATATTGCGAATGTTCAATGATAGATCAACTGGTGTTTGATGATTCAGCGCTTCTTGTACATAAGGAAGGATTTCATTCATATCCAGCGATTCATCAATTTTATGATTTTGCGGTGTTCTGAATGTCCGCGCTCCTTCTGGCTGATAAAGCAGTGTTTCAAGGTTTAGCTGCCCTGCTTTCCAGTGAGCTTTTGCTCGTTCACTGACCGCTAAGACGTCCGTGCGACCAATTAATTCATCCATTGATGTAAAGCCGAGTTCAGCTAAGATTTCTCTTACTTCTTCTGCAATAAACATCATGAAGTTCACAATGTGATCAGGGTTACCCATGAATTTTTTGCGAAGCTCTGGATTTTGTGTGGCAACACCGACCGGGCAAGTATCTAAATGACATGCTCTCATCATTACGCAGCCCAGCACGACAAGTGGAGCTGTCGCAAAGCCATACTCTTCTGCTCCTAAAATCGCAGCCATGACAACATCGCGGCCAGTCATTAACTTTCCGTCCGTTTCAAGAACAACTCTCTCACGAAGACCGTTTAGCACAAGGGTTTGATGCGCCTCTGCCAATCCAAGCTCCCATGGAAGTCCTGTGTGTTTAATACTCGTTTTCGGTGAAGCTCCTGTACCGCCGTCATAGCCGCTAATGACAATGACGTCTGCAGTTCCTTTTGCTACACCTGCTGCGATCGTGCCAACGCCTGCTTTAGATACAAGCTTGACACTGATGCGTGCATCACGGTTTGCGTTTTTCAAATCATGAATCAGCTGTGCCAAATCCTCGATGGAATAAATATCATGATGCGGCGGTGGTGAAATTAATCCGACACCTGGCGTAGAACCACGTACATCGGCCACCCAAGGATACACTTTATTTCCTGGAAGCTGTCCGCCTTCTCCCGGCTTTGCCCCTTGCGCCATTTTAATTTGCAATTCATCTGCATTGACTAAGTAATGACTTTTCACACCAAATCGGCCAGAAGCGATTTGTTTAATGGCGCTTCTGCGATCATCACCGTGTTCATCTACTGTAAAGCGGGCAGGATCTTCTCCGCCTTCTCCGCTGTTACTTTTACCGCCAATTCGATTCATCGCAATCGCAAGTGCCTCATGCGCTTCTTTACTTAAAGATCCAAATGACATGGCACCTGTCTTAAAGCGGCGCACGATGGATTCAGCAGATTCAACCTCTTCCAGACGAACCGGCTTTTGTTTTGGCTGAAATGCAAACAAATTTCTGAGGAAGCCGATTCTTTCTTCATCCGCTGCCTTTGTATATTGTTTAAATAGGTCGTAATCTTCATTACGGCATGCCCACTGGAGCGTATGGATCGTTTTTGGATTAAAGGCATGGTGCTCTCCATTTTTTCTCCACTGGAATTCACTGCCTGATTCAAGTGTCTGGTCAGTTGCTGCTTGGTACCCTGCTTCATGACGAAGTTTTGCCTCATGAGCAATGGTGTCAAGATCAATCCCGCCAAGCTGAGAAGCTGTTCCTGTGAAATACTCTTGAATGACGTCTTCACTAATCCCGACTGCTTCAAAGATTTGCGCGCCTCTATAGCTTTGCACAGTGGAAATCCCCACTTTGGACATGACTTTGACGACACCTTCTGTCACGCTTTTACCAAACTTTGTAACAGCTTCATCAAAGCTGATCGAAATCGCTTCGTCTGCAATCAGCTGTTTGTACGTTTCATAGACAAGGTAAGGATGGATCGCATCTGCCCCATAGCCAATCAGTGCGGCAAAATGATGAACCTCTCTCACCTCTCCAGATTCAACGATCAGACTGACCTTTGTCCGCAGACCTTGACGCACAAGGTGCTGATGAAGTGCACTTAGCGCAAGAATTGGTGGAATCGGTACTTTTTGTTCTGTCATTTCACGATCTGAAAGGATTAATAAAGAGACACCTTCTCTAATCGCTTTTTCCGCCTCTTCAAACATCGCATCCAGCCCGCGCTTTAAATCATCGGTGAAAAGTGTATGAATTGTTTTGCTTTTAAAGGCATTATGAACAATCGTTTTCAAGCCGTTAAATTGGCCGCTCGTTAAGACCGGAGTATAAAGTTTAATTCTTCGGCATGAATATTCATTCGGATGTAAAATATCGCCTTCGGCACCTAACCAAGTCATGGTTGATGTCACGAGCTGCTCACGAATGGCATCAATCGGCGGGTTCGTGACTTGTGCGAACAACTGCTTAAAATAAGAAAACAGAGACTGCGCACGATCTGATAACACAGCAAGCGGTGTGTCACTTCCCATTGAACCAATTGGGTCCTTTCCTTCCTCTAGTAAAGGAATTAAATACTTTTGAATGTCTTCGTACGTATAATGGAACGCACGCTGACGCGTCAACAAATCATCCATTATACTAGAATTTTCTGAATTTTCTTCCGAGCGATTGACGTGGACCATTTCTTCATCGAGCCATTTTTGATAAGGAAGTTCATTCGCAATGGTCGATTTCACTTCTTCGTCAGAAATAATTCGTCCTTCTTCTAAATCAATGAGCAGCATTTTGCCAGGCTCAAGACGATCTTTATACTTCACATCTTCTTCATTTGTGTCAATCACGCCGACCTCAGAAGAGAAAATGATATGATCATCATTCGTGACATAGTATCTAGCCGGTCTTAATCCGTTTCGGTCTAAGATGGCCCCGATTTGTTTACCGTCCGTAAAGGAAATCGCTGTTGGTCCATCCCATGGCTCCATGAGAGAACTATGGTATTCATAAAATGCCCGTTTCTCTTTCGACATGTGCGTGTTTTCCGTCCAAGGCTCAGGAATCAGCATCATCGCTGTATGAGCAGGTGTACGGCCTGCAAGCACAAAGAATTCAAAGGCATTGTCTAAAATGGATGAATCACTTCCGTCTGCATTCAGCACTGGCAAAATCTTGTCTAAATCGTCTCCGAAGGCTTCAGATACGAATTGTTGTTCTCTTGCTCTCATCCAATTGATGTTTCCTCTTAATGTGTTGATTTCTCCGTTGTGAATTAAGTAACGGTTTGGATGGGCTCTTTCCCATGTAGGAAATGTATTTGTACTAAATCTTGAATGAACAAGTGAAAATGCAGAAACAAATGTTTCATCCTGTAGATCAAGATAAAAAGCATCGACTTGATCTGATGTTAAAAGCCCCTTATATACGATGGTTTGACTCGACAGGCTGACAAAGTAAAATTGTTTTTCCTCTTTTGTTCCCCAGTTCTCAGCCTGTTTACGGATGACATATAATTTTCTTTCAAATGACAAACGATCTGTGATGTTGTCGTTTGCTCCGATAAAGACCTGCCTCACAACCGGACAGCTCTTCGCTGCGACAGTACCAATTTTCCCAGCATCGACAGGAACCGTTCTCCAGCCAATTAATGTTTGGCCTTCCTGTTTAATGAACCCGTTGATTTTCTGTTCGATGGCTTGACGCGTTTTTTCGTCATCATCTTTTGAAAAGAAGACCATTCCTACCCCGTAACGGCCCTTTTCTGGAAGTGCAAATTCTTTGCAGTTCTTTCTAAAGAAAGCGTCTGGCAGCTGTACCATTAAACCGGCACCATCACCTGTATACGGATCACTGCCTTGCCCGCCGCGGTGATCAAGCTGGCACAGCATTTGTAATCCCTTTTTGACGATGCTATGTGTCGCCTCCCCTTTTAAATGGGCGTACAGTCCGATTCCACATGCATCATGTTCAAATTCAGGACGGTAGAGACCTTGTGGTTGTGGTAGTTGATTATAAGTCATCGTTTCTCTCCCCCGTTTAAAAGATCCGTTTTTCACAGTAATAAAATCTCACAAACTCTGTAACTTATTTTAAGTTTTCAAATTGATATAAACAATATATAATTTAGATCAAAACAATCTCTTTTTGAGATAGATGGGTGTGAAGTGCAAAAATGGAGCTTCGTCAATTACGTTATTTTGTAGAAGTCGCAGACCGTGAACACGTGTCAGAAGCGGCTGAAAACTTACATGTTGCCCAATCTGCCATCAGCCGGCAGATTGCGAATTTAGAAGAAGAACTTGGAGTGGCCTTATTCGAACGAGAAGGACGAAATATCAAATTAACGAAGATCGGCAGACAATTTTTAGATCATGTCAGAACTGCACTCAAAGCCATTGATTACGCAAAAGAGCAAATTGATGAATACTTAGATCCCCACAAAGGGACGGTGAATATTGGCTTTCCTACAAGTCTAGCAAGCCAAGTGCTCCCTTCTGTCATCTCCGCTTTTAAGCAGGAATATCCAGAGGTCGATTTTTTACTTCGTCAAGGATCCTATAAGTTTCTCATTGAAGCCGTTAAAAATCGTGATATCGATCTTGCCTTCTTAGGACCTGTACCGACAAACGATTCTCAAATAGAAGGAAATATTTTGTTTTCTGAAAGCATTTATGCCCTTTTACCGGTTAGCCACCCCTTTAGCGGACAAAGGAGCATTCATTTAAGTGATTTAAGAAAGGATCATTTCGTGTTATTTCCTGAAGGGTATGTGCTGAGACAAATTGCGGTTGATGCTTGCAAGCAGGCAGGCTATGAGCCTACCATTTCATCTGAAGGAGAAGATTTGGATGCCATTAAAGGCCTCGTATCGGCAGGTATGGGCGTTACCTTATTACCCGAAAGTGCCTTTTATGAAACAACACCGCGATTTACAGTGAAAATTCCGATCGATTTTCCTCAAGTGAGAAGAACGGTTGGCATTATTGCATCTAAAACGCGAGAAATGTCTCCTTCTGCCCATGATTTTTATGTGTTTGTGAAGGATTTCTTTTCTAAAATTGAACAATATAAATAATTCACTAAAACAAGACATTTCATTTGTAGAAATAATCCCTCTTTGTATATGATGGGTTACAGAACAAAAGACTATATGGAAGAAAGGTATTTGTATGAGATCAATTTTATCATTTTTAAAGCCGTATCGGCTGTCCGTTGTGTCCATTGTTATTCTCACCTTTTTAAGCAGTATGCTCCAGCTATATTTACCGACGTTAACAGCTGATATCGTCGATGTCGGTATTGTCCAGGGAGATATTGCTTACATATGGAAGGTTGGCGGCTGGATGGTGGCTTGTTCTTTACTCGCCATTTTGCTCACCATTTGGAAGTCTTACTTGTCATCAAAGACAGCACTTGGCTTCGGCCGTGATATGAGAAGACAGCTGTTTGTACATGTCGAACAATTTTCATTAGAGGAATTTCAAAAGATCGGCACGTCTTCCTTTATTACAAGATCAACAAATGATGTGAAACAAGTCCAAGATGTGACGATCATGATTTTACAAATGATGACGCGGGCCCCGCTTATGCTTGTGGGCGGAATCATTTTGGCTGTTTCCAGGGATGCTGTCCTGTCTCTTATCTTTTTAGCAGCCCTCCCCCTTCTTGGCGGATTTATTTATTTGGTGTCAAGAAAAGCCATTCCGCTATTTGGCCAGCTTCAGAAAAAAACAGACCGGCTGAATTTAATTATGCGAGAATCTCTTTCAGGCATCCGGGTCATTCGTGCATTTAACCGTGTGGATGATGAAAAGGAGCGATTCCAAGAAGCTAACACGTCCTATAAGGATACTGGCCTTAGAGTCAACCGATTAATGGCTTACTTGTTTCCATTTATGCTGATCATCATGAACTTCACGAATATCGGTATTGTCTGGCTCGGGGCAAACCGAATTGATGCCGGAGAAATGGAAGTTGGGAATCTCATTGCCTTCATTCAATATGCGATGATGATTTTAATGGCACTGATTATGCTGTCGATGAGCTTTATTATGGTTCCAAGAGCACAAGCATCAGCTAAACGTATGAATGAAGTGTTAAACATGGAACCAAAGATTAAAGACAAAGAAGTGTCTATGACTGAGCTTCACGAGCCCGCGCAATCCATTCGCTTTGAGGATGTGTCATTTTATTACTCAAATGCAGAGAAACCGGCCGTTCAAAACATCACGTTTGAAGCCAAAACTGGCGAAACAACAGCCATTATCGGAAGTACGGGTTCTGGGAAAACTACCCTTCTCCAGCTGATGACGCGCTTTTATGAAGTGACAGAAGGCCGGATTACACTAGATGGTGTAGACATTAGAGAGCTGCCACAGGAGAAACTGAGAAACCAGATGGGCTATGTCTCGCAAAAAGCTGTTTTATTCAGCGGAACCATTGCCGAGAATGTGCGCTTTGGCAATCAGGATGCAAGCGATGAAGACGTCTGGCAGGCGCTGCGAACTGCGCAGGCCGAGGAATTTGTTTTGCAAAAAGATGGCAGAATTGATGCAGAAATTGATCAGGGTGGTTCCAATCTATCGGGCGGCCAAAAGCAGCGGCTTTCCATTGCAAGGGCGCTAGTGCGAAAACCATCATTCTATTTGTTTGACGATAGCTTTTCAGCACTTGATTACAAAACAGATGCAAAGCTGCGGGCATCATTAGAAGCAGAAAAAGCACATGCAGCCCTCATCATTGTCGCTCAACGAATCAGTACAGTGAAGCATAGTGATAAAATCATTGTACTTGATGAAGGGAAAATCGCAGGTATCGGAACACACGAACAATTAATAAAGGATAATCTTGTGTACCAAGAAATTGTCGCATCACAGGAAGGTCAGGAGGTGAGCGAGGATGAGTAAGAAAATGTCTTCCGGCATGGGCCATAAAGGCGCCCACCCTAAAGGGCCAGTCGCAAAACCGAAGGAATTTAAGAAAACACTGCTTCGGTTGACAAGCTATTTAAAACCAAGAAAATTTCAGCTGATCATCGTCTTTATTGCAGCAATTGGTTCAACTGTCTTTAATGTCATTAGTCCAAAGCTGCTTGGGGATGCCACCTCTTCCCTATTTGACAGCTTTACGAATGGAACAGCTGTTCAATTTGATGTCATTTCACGAATACTTTTGCTGCTTGTCGTCCTGTACGTCGTTGCTTCTCTCTTTTCATTCGTTCAGCAATATGTCATGGCCGGTGTCTCTCAACAGACCATTGCTGAATTACGCCAAGAAGCAAATGACAAGCTCACACGTCTCCCCCTTCGTTATTTTGATAAAACAACCCACGGGGACACGCTAAGCCGTGTGATGAATGATATCGATAATATTAATACATCGCTTCAGCAGGCGCTCACCCAAGTGATTACATCTGTTATTACAGTGATTGGAATTGTCGTCATGATGCTCTTCATCAGTCCGCTGCTTACGCTGCTTGTTTGTTTGACGCTGCCACTCAGCCTGTTTGCGATTCGCGGCATTACGTCATTTTCTCAAAAGCATTTTAAAGCGCAGCAAAAAGAGCTGGGGACGATCAATGGACATATTAATGAGATGTTCACAGGTCATCAGACAGTCCGTGCGTATGGCTACGAAAAGAAAGCGATCGATACATTTGATCAATTAAACGAAAAGCTGTATGAATCTTCAAGGAAAGCGCAGTTCATTTCTGGTTTAATGATGCCAATGATGACCTTTATCGGGAACCTTGGCTATGTGGCAGTCAGTGTAGCCGGCGGGATTCTTGTCATTAACGGGAATATTCGTGTCGGGGATGTGCAGGCGTTTATCCAATACACACAGCAAATGTCTCAGCCGCTTGTGCAAGCATCAAGCGTCGCAAACTTAGTTCAATCAGCGATCGCTTCTGCTGAAAGGGTCTTTGAAATCCTTGATGAAGAAGAAGAAAGTACCGAAGAAGATGCGGCAATTGATCTTGCATCACTCTCAGGTGATGTGAGCTTTGAACAAGTTCAATTCGGATATGAAAAAGATCAGCCGATTATTAAAGATTTGAATTTAGATGTGCAAGAAGGACAAACGGTTGCCATTGTCGGACCAACAGGCGCAGGAAAAACAACCATCATCAATCTTTTAATGCGTTTTTACGAATTAGATCAAGGCTCTATACGCATTGGCGGTGTCAAAACAACTGATCTTAGCCGTCAGCAAGTACGAGAATTATTTGCGATGGTTCTTCAGGATACGTGGCTCTTTGAAGGAACGATTTACGACAACATTGCCTACGGCAGGCAGCACGTTTCCAAAGAGGATGTCATCAAAGCCGCCAAACATGCCTATGCGGATGATTTCATCCGTACACTTCCAGATGGATATGACACACTGTTAACAGAAGATGCCGGCAACCTGTCACAAGGTCAGCGCCAGCTGTTAACCATTGCCCGTGCCATTTTATCTGATCCAAAGATCTTGATATTAGATGAAGCAACAAGCAGTGTGGATACTCGGACAGAGATGCATATTCAAAAAGCAATGAATGAATTGATGAAAGGCAGAACGAGCTTCGTGATTGCACACAGACTTTCAACAATTAAGGATGCAGACCTCATTTTAGTCATGAAGGATGGAAGCATCATTGAAAAAGGATCGCACAGCGAACTTTTAAAACAAAAAGGCTTCTATGCAGATTTATATATGAGTCAATTTGCCGAAAATCAAGTTGGTTAACATCAAAAAGAGGGTAAACACGCATGTCACATGCTGTCTACCCTCTTTTCAATTGTTATCTGCTCGCTTCTTCACTTTTACACTGAGCTTCGTTATATACTCTGCTTCATCTTTAGACATGAGCGAATGAAGTAAATACTCCTCAAATACATCTCCATCCAGCAACATGCCCTCTTTCTCGATTTCATCTAATAAATGCGAATAAGCAGACTCAATCTCATCATATGTTCCTTGATCATACATCACCGCATAGATCCCGCCAGTTTTTTTCACTGCCCCCGGTCCATCCATTCGGCAGAACAGTTGATCTGACTGATGATAGTGGCGCTTACGAAACTGTTCTTTTTTTAAGACAGAACCATTTGCCGCAGCCCCTTTTATGCCAACTTCCTTTAAAAATTCCCCTACAATACGTGATATTTCTTCTACAGGTGTATTTAAGTCGATCGGGTTTGATGCACTTAGTATGACTGGTTCTTCTGGCAGCTCTTGAAACAGGACCTCCCCTATTTTCACAGTTGATAATTCATGCGTTGTCTCGATCACCCGCATAAGAAAAGCTTGGATATCTTGCAGCTTTTCAATCTCTTGTTTGACCTTTTCTACTTGGTCGGCCGCTAGGCTTTGCAATCTCTCGCGAGAAGGTTCTGTGAAATATTGTTTTAACTCTTTGATCGGAAATTGAACAGCCCGCAAGGATTGAATCGCAATAAAATGGTCAAATTGCTCAAGTGTATAGTAACGGTAGCCATTTTCATGAACACCAGCCGGCTTAAATAAATCGATTTTATCATAATACAGAAGCGTATCTTTTTTTACATCAAATAGCTTAGCAAACTCTCCAGTGAAAAACGTTTTTTGCACATCATTGATCATGATGAAGGCTCCTTTCTTGACTATGGAGTTACTCCATCCTTTATCATAACATGCAGAAACACCATTACGCAGGGAAAGGATAAGAAAATGAACAAAATAACTCAACATGAAGTGACATTAGCACATGCAAATAAAGAAGATTTCCCTTCTATGAAAAAAGATCTTCAGAAAGCTTTTACAGCTGGCGTGATCGATGCATTCGGCGATGCGCAGGAGGGACCGATTCCACCAGATGAAGTGATTGATGAATCTTTTCATTCGAATGAACACATTGTTTATCATATTATGCTAAATGGTGAAAAGGCAGGCGGCGTTGTCATCAAAATCAACCAAGAGACACATCACAACTCGGTTGATTTGCTATACATCTCCTCATCCTCTCACGGCCGCGGCATTGGTCAGGCAGCATGGAAAGCCATCGAGGCTCAATATCCAGAAACAATTGTATGGGAGGTTGTGACCCCATATTTTGAAAAACGCAACATTCATTTCTATGTCAACAAGTGCGGTTTTCAAATTGTTGAATTTTATCACTTACACCATCCAGACCCAAACGCACCTCGTGAAGCAGATCAGGGCAATGAGACTCTAGCACCTGAGGAATTTGAATTTTTTAAATTTGAGAAGGTGATGAAGAAAAACGGTTCATAAGGATGATAACATGCATTATAAAGTTAAAAACACTACCTCATAAAAAGGTAGTGTTTCTTGAATCTTCTCTATCTTCTAATCTGACCGTCGCCACATAGAAGCAGCTTAGTTGTCGTGAGTGCAGGAAGTCCCATTGGCCCTCTTGCGTGGAGTTTTTGAGTAGAGATGCCGATTTCAGCTCCATAGCCAAGTGCGCCGCCGTCTGTAAAGCGAGTCGATGCGTTATGATAAACAGCCGCCGCATCGACTTCGTTTAGAAACGTGAGTGCATGTTTTTCATCTTCTGTCACGATGGCTTCTGAATGCTTTGTGCCATACTGATCGATATGGCTGATCGCTTCCTCGATTGAATCGACTACCTTCACTGCAAGATCAAGACTTAAATACTCATCTGTCCAATCTACTTCCCCAGCAGGAACCGCATCTGAAAAGTAAGACTCTGCTGCCTGATCTCCATGTACAGTGACACGGTGCTCCTGCAAAGCTTCATTTAATGAGGCTGCATTCTCTTTCAGCCAATCGCGATGAATAATCAGCGTCTCAAGTGCATTACATACAGCCGGACGATTCGTTTTCGCATTGATCACAATCTCAATGGCTTTTTTCACATTCGCGGTTTGATCAATAAAGACATGACAGTTTCCTGTCCCTGTTTCAAGCACTGGAATAGTGGATTCCTCCACCACTGTTTTAATTAAAGAAGCGCCGCCTCGCGGAATTAACACATCGATCCATTCTTTAAGTTGAAACATCGCCTGAACCGATGAACGGTCTGTTTGTTCAATCAATTGCACCGCATCACGAGGAATTTTTGTTTGATCCAATGCTTCATGAATCACACTGACAATGGCTTTGTTGGAAGAAATAGCGGAGGAACCGCCTTTTAAAATCACTGAGTTGCCTGCCTTTAAGGCAAGGCCTGCTGCATCGACAGTGACGTTCGGTCTCGCTTCATAGATCATCCCGATCACGCCGAGCGGTACTCTTCGGCTTTTCACATGTAAGCCGTTATCAAGAGTCCATTCATCCAATATTTCTCCAACAGGATCTGTTAATCTCGTCACAAGCCGCAAACTTTCAGCAAACTCATGAATTCTTTCTTCATTTAACATTAACCGATCTAAGAGTGCCTCCGAGAAGCCCTTTTCTTTCCCAGCATTTAAATCTTTTTGATTCTCCTGTAAAATGAAGCGGCTTTTTTGCTCTAACGCTTCTGCCATTTTAAGCAGCGCGTCATTCTTTTCCTCTGTCTGAAGTAAACTTAGTTTTTTTGAAACGTGCTTTGCTTTTTTCGCTTTTTCTTTGACCGATGTGACAACTTCAGCTGTCAGTGTCATGGAATTCCTCCCTTTTGGTTAACAAACTGGAATCGATAAATCTAAATGACAAACAAATGCTTCAAGATCGACGACATGAACGATTTCATCTTGTAACAAGTCACTCTTACGTGCGAGTTCATCTGACGCATAATTCACAATACCAAGCCCTATTTCTCTTCCATCTTGATCTAAAATACGGACGACATCGCCTTTTTTAAATGAACCTTTCACACTGACAATCCCATCAGAATCAAGACTTCCCTCTCGGTGCATGAGAAATTCCTGTGTTTTCTCTTGAACCACGATCTCACCTTTTGGTCCAGAATGAAAGGCAATCCACTGCTTCTTATAGTTCAGCGGCGCTACATTTTCGTCAGCGGTAAAATAAGTGCCGTCCTCTGTCCCATTGATCGCTTTGTCTAAAATGTGAGGCGTATCTGCTTTTCCTAAAAAGCCATTGATACCTGCGGCCATTGATATTTTAAAAGCATCGAGCTTTGATTTCATTCCGCCTGTACCTACACTGCTGCCTGCGTCTCCAGCAGCTGCTTCGATGTCTTCTGTAATGTCAGTGACTTCAAGAATTCTCTTTGCATTTGGATTTGTATGAGGATTATCTTCATACAAGCCATCAATATCAGATAAAATGGCAAGGAAATCCGCATCAATTAAGCCAGCTACTTTTGCAGACAATGTATCGTTGTCTCCAAACTTCAACCGATTGATCGTCACTGTATCATTTTCGTTAATAATGGGGATGATGCCTCGATCTAATAACACATTCATTGTGTTGCGCACATTTTGATAGCGCGTTTCATCAGAAAAATCACTTCTTGTGATTAAGAGCTGTGAGGCAATATAACCGTGTGATAAAAATAAAGTAGAATATGATTCCATTAGAAGCCCTTGCCCAATTGAGGCAGATGCCTGCTTTTCCGGCAGTGTTTTCGGTCTATCGATAAATCCTAGTTTTCGGTAACCAGCTGCAACCGCACCAGATGAAACCAAAATGACTTCGTGTCCTTCATCTTTCAGTTTCACAATTTGATTGACGAGGTTTTCTAGTTTTTTTAAACTAATCTCACCTTGAAAGCTAGTAAGAGAGCTGCTTCCGATTTTCACAACAATTCGTTTTCTCTCTTTATTTGCGTACACCTTATCACTCCTGCATCTGAACTCTATTTATATAGATACTTTTTGTTTTTGCTGATTGCTTATCTCTTTTGATCGATTGGCAGCATGTTTGACAGCCTGCTTGATCGCTTCTCCTCCGCCAAAATCATCTAATGCATTCAGTCCAGCAGCAGTTGTTCCATTTGGTGACGTAATATTCTCTCTTAGGACTGAAGGATTTTCCTCTGTTTCTTGGAGCATTTTTGCCGCACCGAGGAGTGTCTGCGCGCCAATTTGGCGAGACAATTCCTTTGATAAACCTGCCTCTTCTCCTGCTTCTTCGATTCTTTCCATTAAGAAATAAAAGTAGGCGGGCCCGCTTCCAGCAATTCCAGTAAAGATATCCATTTGCTCTTCCTGAATGGTATAGACTTCGCCCATTTCAGATAAAAGAGCCTGGCTTATGCTCATATGATCGTTTTTCACATAACGTCCAGCCGATAAAGCAGTCGCTGATGCCCCGATCGTACTTGAGGTATTTGGCATGACCCTTATAACAGGCTGGCCTTCGTGCAGCATGTCTTCAATATACGATAGCTTAACACCTGCAAGGACAGACATGATAAGCTGATCTGGCTGAATACGAGATTTTAATGATTCCAGTGCTGCTTCAGCATCCTTTGGTTTCATGGCCAGGATCAACATATCCATTTCTTCAAAAGGAAATGAATCCATTGCGGCTGTTTGAATTCCGTATTGTTTCGTTAGTTCATTCAATCGATGTTGATTTTGTCTGTTTGTTGCGTAGATTTGGCCTAGCGGCATCTGTCCTGATCGCACAATCCCTGCAATCATTCCTTCCGCCATAGAACCTGCTCCAATGAAAGCAACTTTCTTTTGATCAATGATATTGATCCTCTCCCTTGTTCGCTTTTTGTTCGTGTTTTTCACACGTTAGTTATCGTAACATGATGAGAAATCGTGTCAAGAAAGAGCCAGCGCTTTTCAAAAGTCCCGAATGCATGGCGGACAGCTTGCTGTAAGTATGTTAGCCGTGTTTTTCAAATTCAGCGAGTTAGATCAAAAGAACTATGATCATTTGAATCATAGGACCCTTTCGTTCGACTGAATTCCACATTTTATTTTTGGTTTCGGTGACTTCAATTCTATTTTTTAGAAAGCGCTCTCATTTTAATCACTTTCTATTTTCCTATTTGGTGAATGTGCTTGAATCTTTCGATTAGACTATTGACATATTTTAGAAAACATGTCCGTTGAAATGATATTTTACTGGTGATACCGTGAAAGAGAAATCATGTGAAAAAGGAGCGTTCATAATGAAAGTGAAAGAAAACTATATCAATGTGATTCCAATGAAAGAAATCCGTTCTACCGATGACCTTCTTTTCCCATTCCCTATTTACAATGAGCTGCGTGCAGAAAGTGATATTAGATATGATGAGACAAGAAAGTGCTGGGATCTCTTTCGATATGCCGATATCCAGTCTGTTTTAAAGCAGCCTAAAGTGTTCTCTTCACAGCGGGGAAGAAGCACGTCTAAAACAAGTATTTTAACGATGGATCCTCCAAAACATACAAAGATGAGAGCGCTCGTGAATAAAGCATTCACCCCAAAAGCGATCAAGCAATTAGAAGATAAGATCAAAGACCTGACACATGATCTATTAAATCAAGTCAAGGATCAACGTACGTTTGATATCGTGCAAGATTTAGCAGCTCCCCTGCCAGTGATGATCATCGCTGAGCTTCTCGGTGCAGAGGTGCAGGACAGAGAGCTGATTAAAAAACATTCTGATGCCCTTGTGGCAGGTGCTAAGGATGAATCAAAAGAAGCCATTCAGGCTGTTGTAGATATGCAAAAACGCGCTGAAGAAGAGCTGTCCATTTATTTTGCTCATCTGATCAAAAAACGAAAAGAAACGCCTGCGGATGACTTGATCTCGCTTCTCATTCAAGCAGAAATCGATGGTGAGCGTTTAACGGAGAATGAACTGCTTGGCTTTTGTATTCTATTACTCGTTGCAGGCAATGAGACAACGACCAATCTAATCACAAATGCCGTACGACTGCTGACAGAGCAGCCGCATATCGCTGAATCCGTTCGACAGGACCCCTCTCTTATTCCTCAATTGACTGAGGAAACGTTGCGGTATTATCCGCCTGTTCAAGCCATTGGCCGAATCGCCGCAGAAGATGTTGAAATTGCTGGCGCACGCATTGAAAAGGGAGACTACCTCATCGGCTGGGTTGCTTCAGCAAATCGGGATGAACAGAAGTTTGAAGATCCAGATACGTTCCGGCTTGACCGGAAATCAAATCCGCATATGAGCTTTGGATTTGGCATTCATTTCTGTCTCGGTGCACCGCTTGCCCGGCTTGAAAGCAACATTGCGCTTGATGTTTTACTCCATACGTTTCAAGACATCACCTGCGCTGCAGATCAGCTAAAACCTATACAAAGCACGTTTGTTTTTGGGGTAAAAGAATTTCCTGTACAAGTCACACGTTTTTAAAAGCCCCTTTTTCAGGGGCTTTTTTTCATTTTCTTCAATTCATCATCTCTTTCTTACCTTCCACCTCCGAACATGCTAAAATAAAGTCCATACAAAGCGATAACGGAATGCAGAAAGGAAGCCGAAAACTCATGACCGATTATACAGCAATGAAAGACGGAATTTTCAAATCAGTTTGTTCGTTAGATTGCCCGGATCAGTGCGGTCTTTTAATACATAAAGAAAATGGAAAGATCGTGAAAGTGCAGGGAGATCCGGACCACCCTGTCACACAAGGAAACATATGCAACAAAGTGCGTAATGTCACAGCCCGTTTATACGATGAAAAAAGACTGACCACTCCTTTAAAACGTGTTGGTAAAAAAGGCGAAGCGCAGTTTGCACCGATTACGTGGGAAGAAGCCATTGAAACCATTCGTCAAAAATGGACAAAGCTGATCGAAGAAAAAGGGTCAGAAAGCATTCTGCCTTACAGCTTCTATGGGAACATGGGCAATCTCAACGCAGAAGGAATGGACCGCCGCTTTTTTTATCGTCTTGGTTCAAGTCAGTTAGACCGGACGATCTGTCAGTCAGCGGGCACGACTGGCTATAAATATACAATGGGTGCAAGCATTGGGACAGATCCTGAAGACACCATTCATACGAAACTATTTATCTTTTGGGGCATCAATGCCGTATCGACCAATATGCACCAAATCACCTTGGCACAAAAAGCGCGAAAGCAAGGAGCTAAGATTGTTGTGATTGATGTTCACAAGAACCAAACCGGCCGGATGGCAGATTGGTTCATTCCGCTTCGACCTGGTACTGACAGTGCGCTTGCCCTTGGCATCATGCATGTCCTTTTTAAAGAGGAACGTACAGATGAAGCCTTTTTAGAGACTTACACGGTCGGCCATAAAGAGCTGCGCGAGCATGTGAAGCAGTATGATCCAGACACAGTTGAGCGAATCACGGGTGTCCCTAAGGATGACATCATGACACTAGCTAGAATGTACGCTGAGACATCGCCCTCTCTTATTCGCATTGGGAATGGTTTGCAGCACCATGATAATGGCGGGATGAGTATTAGAACGATTTCCTGCCTCCCTGCCCTGACTGGTCAATGGCTGCACAAGGGCGGCGGCGCGATGAAATCAAACTCTTCTTTTCTTAGCTATAATGAAACAGCTCTTCAGCGGCCGGATTTATTAAAAGAACGCACACCTAGATCATTTAATATGAACCAGCTGGGAAGTGTGCTGACAAGTGCAGAGCCTTCCGTTGATTCTCTCTTTATCTACTCGTGCAACCCTGCAGTTGTAACACCTGAAGCGAATAAAGTCAGAGAAGGTTTGCTGAGAGAGGACTTATTTACAGTGGTTCATGATTTATTTCTAACAGAAACAGCGGCGTATGCGGACATTGTCCTGCCGGCGACATCTGCCTTTGAAAATGAGGATTTCTATACATCATATTGGCATCATTATATTCAAATTCAGGAGCCAGTGATAGAACGCTACGGAGAAAGCAAATCTAATACTGAAGTATTCCGCCTGCTAGCTCATGCGATGGGTTTTGAAGATGAAGCCTTCCGAGAGACAGATGCTGAGCTCATGGAACAAGCTCTTCATCATCCAGAAAATCCGCAT
Source organism: Bacillus sp. ABR (assembly GCF_056172715.1). NCBI lineage: Bacteria > Bacillati > Bacillota > Bacilli > Caryophanales > Bacillaceae > Bacillus > Bacillus sp. ABR. Next base: position 25,111 of record NZ_JAOYSL010000002.1, read on the forward strand.
TATGAGGACATTTCATACGAAGCATTAAAAGAAAAGAAATGGATCAAAGCAAAACGTGGAACTTTCGAGGAATTAAAGCTTCAAACCCCAAGCGGAAAAATTGAGCTTTATTCTGAACAAATGAAAAAAGACGGGTATCCAGCACTTCCAACCTATGTGCCCCTTTATCAGGAAAGCGATTATCCGCTTACCTTTATACCGGGACCGAACCATAATTTTTTGAATTCCACCTTCTCACTTCATGAAAAGCATCAAAAGCTTGAGAAATTTCCGAAGCTTCACATGAATGAACAGGATGCAAAGGAAAGAAAAATTGAAGATGGTGACATGGTCCGTGTACTGAACGATCGAGGAGAGTGTGAGCTTGTCGTGTCAGTCGGTCAAAATGTTTTATCTGGTGTTGTGGTCAGTCAAGGATTATGGGCAGATCAAAAAGGGAAAAAACATTTAGTGAATGGGTTAACACCTGATCGATTGGCAGATATGGGCGGCGGCGCGACGTTCTTTTCTGGCAGAGTCGAAGTTGAAAAATTATCATAGAAAAAGTAAAAGCCAGCAAAAAACTGCTGGCTTTTTTATATGCTTTTATCGTCCAATAAACAGCTGGTTGGTCATCACATTCGCACTTCCACTGCTTTGGTAGCCTTCTACAGTAAATGCCGTTTCATACATTTTACCCATTGGCATGCCTAAGCTTTCCCATTTATTAAAATGCGCACTGACGGAGACCGTTCCGCTTGTACGTTTGGTTTGACGTACACTCCAATATTGCTTGAAGGTCGCAATCCCGATAATGGAAGGCTGATTGACGCGGGTCGTTTCATAAATGTCATATGTGCCTCCATCGGCATAAAATGATCCTTTATACGCTCCTGTTGGACGATATGTGCCCCATGAATCAACAATGTAGTATTCTGCTAATGGAGATTGTGTCCAGCCATAGACACATAAATAGGAATTCCCGCCTGGGTTAAAGTTTGCGTTGTAATTGATGGAGATGTTGCCAAGCTGATGATGAGTTTTAGTGGAATCAAACTTCTTTCCTTTCCGAAATAAAGCATTTCCGATACTGTTCCAGCCTGCAGTAAATGCCCCGCCGTTATTAAGTGTCATTGAGGTGTTTCCATAATCCTTCCATAATTCATAATCGTATCCGCTATGTGTACCCATTTCATTATTATAAATCGTTTTCGCATCAGCTGGCACAGCCGTCAGTGTCAGCACAAATCCAATACACACCACAAACAAAAGCCTCAATCTTTTCAAATTCATTTTCCATCCCTCTCCTTTTTTCATCCGTATTGTTCTGTCATCCCTAAGGTGAAAACCCATCACCTCCTTTCATGCAGCCTTCTCTGTTAGATGGAACGATACGGCTTTAACCCGGCATGGATGTCTTTTGTTTGTGTATAAATCCTTTGATACAAATGAAATAAATCGGCATATACTTCTGCATGCTGCTGATTTGGCTCATAAACAGCGGCTTGATGGATCAATTGATTAGCACATGCTTCAAGTGACGGATACCACCCGCAGCCAACCGCGGCAAGCATGGCTGAACCTAATGCAGGCCCTTGTTCATTGTCTAACTGGATGACGTCAGCCTGAAAAATGTCTGCTTGCATTTGAAGCCATGTCCGGCTTCTTGCACCGCCGCCAATGGACACAATAGAATCTATGTTTTTTCCTGCCTGCCGGAATAATGCGATAGATTCATTCAGCGAAAAGGTAATTCCCTCTAACACAGCCCTGACAACATGTGCCCTTTCATGCCTGCTGTCTAATCCTATCAAGCTGCCGCGAATGATCGAATCCGCATGAGGTGTTCTTTCTCCGACTAAATAGGGAGTAAAAAGCAATCCTTTCGCTCCTGGTGCAACATGAGCCGCACCTTCTAAAAGTGATTGGAACGATTCCTCAGGTGCCAGTAAGTGTTTTGCCCAGTTAAGACTATATCCCGCTGAAAGGGTGACGCCCATTGTGTAAAAAGCGTCTTTTTTTGCATGATGGAACAAATGCAAATTCCCCTGAAGTTCCCTTTCATGATCTTCTTCATAGGAAAGAATGACACCCGATGTGCCGATGCTGCATAACGTGCGGTCAGTGGATAAGATACCAGCACCAATTGCTCCGCAAGCATTATCTGCCCCGCCGGCAAAAACCTTCGCGCCCTCTTTCATCCCAACATCACGTGCAATGTGCGGCAAAAGTGTACCAACCTCTTCCTCTGATGTGACAAGCGGCGGGCAAATATGAGGAGGAATATCAAAAGCCTGACAAATCTCCTCACTCCACGTCTGTTCACCGATATTTAACAGCAAAGTGCCAGCTGCATCAGAATAATCAATATGGACAGCGCCTGTTAAACAAAATCTGACATAATCTTTTGGGAGTAAAAACATGTCGATTTGTTGATCAATATGTGGTTCATGTTCCTTTACCCATAGTAATTTAGGCAGTGTGAATCCTTCTAACGCCTGGTTTTTTGTGATCTTTTGCAGCCGGTCCCCCAGCTTTTTTGTCATGTGTTCACATTGTGCTGTCGTTCGTGTATCATTCCATAAAATTGCAGGGCGGAGCACTTCGCGAGATTCATTTAATAGAACCAACCCATGCATCTGTCCGGAAAAGCTGATGCCTTCGACTTGCCTTGAATGAACAGGTTGCTTTGCCATCAGTTCTTTCATCACAGCTATTGTCTGCTCTACCCAATCTTCAGGATGCTGCTCACAATATCCCGGTTTCTCTTGAATGAGGCGGTACGGCTTAGAGGCTTCGCAGCACACCTTTCCGCTCTCATCGACTAATATCGCTTTGACCCCGCTCGTTCCAAGGTCAATTCCCATCACATATTTCATGTTTTCACTCCTTCAAAACAGGTCCGCCCATTCAATTAATCTTCTAACAAGTATTGATTTAAACGGGCCTTCAGCTGTTCCTCTCTTCCCGATTCGTTTCTGATCAAAGGATGTTTCAGCGCATATTCTTCTAATGTATGAAAGTTTGCCTTCCCTTCTGAAATGTCACGTCCAATTCCTTCAGAAAAGCTGCGATACCGGTGCTTTATCACATCTTCAAACACACGATCTTCTATGAGTCTATGAGCGACCCGCAGTCCCTTTGCGAATGCATCCATTCCGGCAATATGGGCATATAAAATATCTTCAAGTTCAAAGGAAGCTCTTCTCACTTTTGCATCAAAGTTGAGACCGCCAGCCCCTAGCCCGCCATTTTGCAAAATTTCATACATGGCAAGAGTTGTGGCATACAGATCGGTTGGAAATTCATCTGTATCCCACCCAAGAAGCGAATTCCCTTGGTTCGCATCAACAGAACCGAGCAGCCCATGAATTCTTGCGACACGCAATTCGTGCTCAAACGTATGGCCAGCGAGTGTCGCATGATTGGCTTCGATATTTAATTTAAAATGAGAATCTAATCCGTATTGCTTTAAAAAAGCGATGGATGTCGCTGCATCTGTGTCGTATTGATGAGTTGTCGGCTCCTTTGGCTTTGGTTCAATTAAAAATTGACCTGTGTACCCAATTTCTTTTGCATAATCAACAGCCATATGCAAGAAGGCCGCCATGTGATCAAGCTCTCTTTTCATATCTGTATTAAGCAGCGTATCGTACCCTTCTCGTCCACCCCAGAAAACATAATTTTCTGCACCGAGTTCTTTGGCGGTTTCGATGCCTTTTTTAACCTGTGCGGCCGCATAGGCAAAGACATCTGCATGACAAGATGTCGCAGCACCGTGTACAAATCTAGGGTGCTTGAACATATTGGCCGTGTTCCACAGCAGCTTTACTCCGCTTTGCTGCATGTATTCTTTCATTCTTTCTAAAATGATGTCTAATTGTTGATTGGTCTCTTGAAGCGTCTCTCCCTCTGGCGCGATATCGCGGTCATGGAATGAAAAATACGGTACATCTAGTAGGTCAAAAAGCTGAAAAGCGACTTCCAATCTAGCTTTTGCTAAATCCATTCCGCTATAGGAGTCCCATACTCTCTGCATCGTGCCAGTTCCAAACATGTCAGTTCCATCAGCGGTTAATGTATGCCAATAAGCGACTGAAAAACGCAGGTGGTCTTTCATTGTTTTTCCGCCAATCACTTCGCTTGGATTATAGTATTGAAAGGCGAGTGGATTTTTTGATTGTTTTCCTTCATATTGAATTTTGCTGATTCCTTCTAAGCTGTATAACGTTTTCATATTTGATTTAGCCATTCTTCATTCCTCCTGAGTACACTTTGTAAGTTGATTCAACAAACTAATGATCAATGTATGAGAAAATCTCTTTGAATTTTCCATATTTTTTAGTTTTTTAGAAATATTTTCGTTATAATAAAGTTAAAATCATCTTTTTTATCGAATACATGCGAAAAAAAGCAGCTCTTCTCAACTTAATCTAAAGACGAAACAAATGGAGTGGATAACGTGGATATCGCTGATCAGAACTTTGTAAAAAAAATAAATCAAAAACTATTATTAAAAGAAATTCTCCAGCATGCGCCCATTTCGAGAGCAAAATTATCTGAACGCACTGGATTAAATAAATCGACTGTTTCTTCTCAAGTAAGTACGTTAATGAAGGAACATCTTGTCTATGAAATCGGCCAAGGTGAGTCTAGCGGCGGGAGAAGACCGGTTTTACTGATGTTTAATAAACGTGCTGGCTGCTCCATCGGGATTGATGTTGGTGTTGATTATGTCAATGGCATATTAACAGACCTTGAAGGGTCCATTCTTTACGAAGAGCAGATCAAGCTCCCACCGAGCTCTCCTGATGTAACGATACATAAATTAATTGAATTAATACAGCAGCTCATCACACAAATGCCCTCTTCCCCATACGGGCTCATTGGCATTGGTCTATGCATACATGGGTTAGTGAATGCAGATGAACAAATCGTGTTTACGCCTCATTCCAAATGGAAAAATGTTGATCTGAAAAAGCCGCTCCAAGACACATTCCAAGTTCCGATCTTCATTGAAAATGAAGCAAATGCCGGTGCATATGGTGAAAAAATCTTTGGTGCCGCTAAACACTATGACCATTTGATCTATGCAAGCATCGGCACTGGCATAGGGATCGGAATCATTATCAATCATCACTTATACAGAGGAGCGTACGGCTTTTCTGGTGAAATGGGACATATGACGATTGATTTTAATGGACCAACATGCAGCTGCGGGAACCGTGGGTGCTGGGAATTGTATGCATCTGAGAAAGCCTTGTTTCAGTCTCTTCAAACAGATGGTCAGCCCATCTCCCATCAAAACCTGGAACAGCTGGCCAAGTTAAATGATATGAGAACGCTCAATGCTCTGCGCAACTTTGGTTTTTACCTTGGCGTCGGCCTCACAAACGTTCTTCATACCTTTAACCCGCAAGCCATCATTTTAAGAAACAAAGTGATCGAATCACATCAGACGGTTCTACATGTGATTGGGGAGGAAGTATCCTCACGAATGGATACGCAATTCAGCTCACAGATAGAGCTGCTCCCCTCATCATTAGGACACAATGCACCAGTATTGGGGATGACATCTCTTGTCATAGAAGCTTTCCTGCAAGATGCCACCCTCACAACATGACCTATTTATTTTCCAATAAAGACAGCCCGTAGCGCGTTGTCTTTTTTTAATTCATCTGTTTCCTCGTAGCGAAAATAGTGAAAATCAGCAGGCAGACGCTCGCCGCTCGTATCTTGACACTGCATACCGACAAATGCTCCTGTAAAAAATCCCCCACCTCTAATGAAATCATCGGATAAATGGATGGATTCAAGCGGCACATCAATTTCCTTCCACTCTTTTTGATCAAAAGAATAAGAATATTTATATGTCTCTTTCTGAACGGTCACTTTTAAATAGACATAAGTGACCTCGTCTGGAATGATGATTTTATGTGTCAATGGCTGAGAAAAGGCAAGGTTTTCACAGACAGATAGCTCAAGAGTGCGCCCAAGTTCCTCATCATATGTCACCTGGAGTGCTGTCCAGTTTTCCGTATTATAATAATTCACAAGACCAGCGGCTTGCTGAAAGTTTTCTGGGAAGAACGAAACAGCTGTCTCTGCTTCAAAATAAAAGCTTTGCCAGCGCCTTGCAACAAAAGCTTGGGTAAACTTAGACGTTAAAGATTCGTGACCGAATAACCTTAAATGCTGAGGTTTCTCCGTTAACGAACCAATCTGATCGGTAAACGGAATTCTTAATGTTTGGAAGTGTCTATTTAGTGTTGATTCTTTAAATTCATCGACTGTATGGTAGGTTGGTGCAAAAACCTTTTCTTCGATCTTTGGCGCTTCAACCTCAAGCGTCCCCTCTTTTCCGCCTACAACATAAGGCCAACCATCCTTCCATTCGAGCTTTTGTATGGCTGTTTCTCTTCCTAAAGGGCACCATCCTCTCTGTTGAAAAATAGATTCCTTGCTTGATTGAATCGGGCGGCCAGTGAGATGAGCGAGATACCATTCATTTGTATGCGTTTGAACGATTGAAGCATGCCCGCATTTTTGAAGCGGATGTTCAGGCGCATGGAAAGCACTTAAAATCGGGTTATCAGGATGAACCTCATAAGGCCCTTCAATATGCGGGGACCGGGCGATCGTTGCCGCATGCTCATACCTGGTACCTCCTTCTGCCGTTAATAAATAGTAGTAGTCACCGATATGATACAGATGCGGCGCTTCTGTCAGTTTAATCGGTGTGCCTTTAAAAATGACCTTCCTTTGACCGATGAGCTTCTTTTCAGCCACACTATATTCCTGCAAGGCAATACCTGCAAAGGAATGGTGCTTTTCCCTATGATCCCACAGCATATTTAAGACGTATTTCTTCCCGCTTTGATCATGGAATAAAGATGGATCAAACCCAGAGCTGTTGAGCCGGATCGGTTCACTCCAATCGCCGTCCACTTCGCTTGCCGTGACCAAATAATTATGACCGTCTTTAAATGGACCATCCACTACTTTGATATCTGAATAAATAAGCCAAAACTGCCCATCCGCATAGCTTAAACACGGTGCCCATACTCCACCAGAATCAGGATTTCCCTTCATATCCAGCTGTGACGTTTTTTGCAAAGGACGCGCAGCAAGATGCCAATGGACGAGATCCTTTGAATGATAAATTTGCACCCCTGGAAACCACTCAAATGTAGAGACGGCCATATAATAATCTTCTCCGACACGACAAATACTTGGGTCGGGGTTAAACCCTTTGAGCACTGGATTGGTAATCTTCATTGAACTTCCTCCTCTTTCAGAGACCTACATTTTAAAATCGTCCATATGATCGATATATACCTTGTCTCTGTTCTCAAGCTCCCGTACGACTTTTTTATGTTTTTCTTCATCTAGGTTATAAAAATTAATATCCACCATCGCTAAAATCAGTAAGCATACAGGAATCACCGTTGTCGTGATTAAAATGCCAAGTAATGCTTCTGGTGTTTGCACTTGATTCGCAATATAGCCAAAGCGATCGAGTACAAGCCCTGGCACAATCCCGCCTAATGCCATTCCAAATTTAAAGAAGAATCCGATGATGGCATAGATGAGTCCACCCATCCTTTTCCCTGTTTTATATTCGCCATATTCAACGGTTTCAGGAATGAGCGCCCACATATATGCACCGGCTGTAATACTTCCTGCAGCTGCAACTAGCCTGAAAATAAGTATTAAAGTGATTTGACTCGGCGGTATCACAAGTAATGCAAGAAGACCTACGATATTCAGCAATAATGAATAATTCAGCAGCTTTTTCTTTCCTAACAGCTTGTGCAGTTTTGGAATAAACGGCAGCACCATTAAAGCAGGCAGACTCCCAATGAGTCCGTACCATTTCACTAAATCTTCTCTGCCGAGGTTATAGGTCACATAATAGATCCCAACAGAGTTGCTGATCGAGTTCACGCCAAAAATAATAATAAAGAAAATGCTTAATACAACAAGCGGACGATTCACACGTAACTGGACAAAGATATCACTGAACTTAATTTTTTCCTCCGGCTTTTGAAGCGTGACACGTTCATTCGTGCTTTTAAAACAGAAAATAAGTAATGCACCGCCAAGAACGCCGAGAAAAGCCATCGTCATCTGCCAGCCGAGGGCTGTATTTCCTGTTTTATCACTCAAAAAAGTCGCAAGAAAAGGAACAAAAAAAGCAACAACTAGACCTCCGAGATTAGCAAAAAGCATACGAACAGACGTAATACTGACAACCTCTTGGTTATTTCTTGTCATTGCGGATGTTAAAGCACCATAAGGAACATTGATGAATGTGTATGTAAGCGATAAACCAACATACGTGATGTAGGCATAAACGAGTTTACCCATTTCAGAAAGATCAGGTGTTGTAAAGCAAAGGATGGCGAGTACCACAAAAGGAAACGCCCCGAATAACAAGTAAGGTCTGAACCTGCCAAAACGGCTGTTCGTTCGATCCACCAATGCACCAATAAACGGATCTGCAAGCGCATCAATGGCCCGAACAACTAAAAACATCGTCCCTGCTGCTGCCGCTGATAAACCATACACATCTGTATAAAAAAATAATAGATACGTAGAGACAGTTGCATAAATTAAGTTACATGCGAAATCTCCTGAAGCATATCCCACTTTTTCAGACATACGAATCTTTTTTAAATTCTCACTTACCATGAGCTTTCTCCCTTCTTCTCTTAGCCTCTTCTAATGAACAGATGATGGAGGGCAGCAGCAGTCAATGCAATGAATATAAAGCGCTTTCAATTTGTTGTAAAAATGAAGCTGAAAATCTAACCCTTTCAGCTTAGCCCACATACGCAGCAAATGATTTGAATGACAGAATCATCCCCTTCAATAGTCGGATCATCACTTAGAACTCATCTTAGTTTATCGACTAAACAAACTAAGATGAGTTCATTTTATAAAATCTGATCTGACTTTTCAATATTTTTTGAAAAAATAATCCAAATAATTGATTTCTTGTCATTTTTCTGCTGAAATGACGTGAAAAACTGAAGTGAATCATTTAATGGTTGCAATTCAGCTCATCCCATGCTATATTTATCAAGCGATGAGCTGAATTGTGTAAGTCGGGTAACATGTCTCCTTGAGACACACACGAATGTGGCGTGTGGTTATTCCGCCTCAATACGCAAAAGACATCTTCTCAGGAAGATGTCTTTTTTCTTATCCTATTTTTGTCCCATTTTCTACAGGCTCATCTGTTGCTAGTAATACTACGTCTTCTTTTGACGGCATGCCCCCTAATACAAGCACTTCTGACTTGAACCCTGCAATTCTTCTTGGCGGAAAATTGACGACTGCTACGATTTGCCTGCCAATGATATTCTCAGCTGTATACCGTTTTGTCAGCTGAGCACTGGATTGTTTTAGACCAATCTCTTCACCAAAATCAATCTTGAGTTTTAATGCAGGTACTCTTGCCTCTGCAAAGAATTCTGCTTCGATAATCGTCCCAACACGAATATCTAACGCTAAAAACTGTTCAATATCTGCCATCTGATTCTCTCCTCTTCATTCCAGGGTAAGTTCATTTACTAGAGACATCCATTGTTTTTTCATTGTAGCACATTCATTTCGTAAAAAAAGTGAGTCAAAAAGCCGATTCATCGCAAATCCAACCTTTAGTTTACATAATAATTTTATTGTCTTGTATTAAATGTTTGCATACTGAAAATGAATTCAGTAAAATGGCAAATAATCCTACTGCTTCCTCCCAAATATATTGGGGAGGGGTTAACACTTGTTTACATTATCGGATATGTGGACATTTTGCTGGTCGTTTTTCGTCATTCTTCCTATCGTTGCCATCTTGCATCAGGTTGGCCATATTATGGTCGCGTGGATGTTTGGCGCAAAGGTTTCTTTTGCTCTTGGCAGAGGCAAAAAAGTATTGAAAATAGGCGTTGTTGAAATTAGACGTATCTATTTTCTAGATGCATTTTGCCATTATGAAGAAATGAGGAAAAATAACCGATTCTCGCACATTCTTGTCTACCTAGGCGGATCATTATGCAACCTGCTCAGTGTTCTCATCCTGAATACAATGATCGCCAATGATATCCTGCCAGAACATCAATTTTTCTATCAATTTGCTTACTTCTCTGTCTACTATGTATTTTTTGCACTGCTGCCAGTCCAGTATGCAGATCATCATCCGAGTGATGGGCAAGCGATTGTGAACATCATTCGGCACGGTGAACCATGTGACATCATTGACTAACAGGATGGCTTCCGGCTGTCAATTTGATAATGAATCGTTAAAAAGGGAATACCGAATAGCTTCATTTGATGAACTGCTGTGAGACTTTTATCTGTCTCCGGCTTCATATGAAAGCTTTCTTCCATTGGCAGTTTCATGGTGATAAAAGGCGTATGCAAATACAATCCTTCGTCACCGGTACTGCCTTTTGGACATGCACTTTTTAAGAGAAAGTCTTCCTTTTCATTAAAAGGTTTTAAAATGGCGGTCATCTGAGAATATGGAAGCGGCAGCGCAATATTCATATAGCCCGCAGCTGCATCGTGATGATGAGCATAAAGTGCAAAAAAGACCTGCTCCCCTTTTTCGTTGTGACGAATCCACGCCCTGACTTTCTTTCGCTCTTCTTTAGGATGTTGAAATGTAGTCAGACGTCCCTTCATTTCATATGGGATACGAGATGTTCCTAAATAGAGCTGCCCTATTTTCTTAAACATGGGCTGAAGTAAAAAAACAAACGGCCTCACCCACCAATGAAAACAGACTGCTGATTTTAACGTAAATGCCGTCGGATTTTCATAAAACCTCCGAATCACAGGTGATACCCTTTCAGCTGAAAACGTCGTTCCATTTAAATCATCAAGTGAATCGACTAAACCGAGCTTCTCGCGATCATGCATTCTTTCCTTTTGAAAAGAGATCTTATGAAAACGGCCATGCACGCTTGATATCGGAAAGTTCTTCTGTTTCAATTGATCCTTTGGCCCTTCGATCAGCCATCCAATCAGACCTGGTAAAATCACAAAAAAGGCATTGATACTGCCATGAAACCAAATCATCTGATCAATACTGATATAGGTCACGTGCATGAGCATGCCGGCAGAATATAGAAGAGATAGCACGATCGTCGCCATTAAGATGCAGCTAGAAAACACAACCAGCCTTTTTGCCACAGTCGATCGAAACCTTGTTCTCATACAAAGAATGCCGTACAAATAGAGTGCAATGACATATAGCATAACGCTGAACGTATCAAATAGACGGGAGAAGCTAATCCCAACAGCAATCATCACAGGCGACAGCAAAATCACCCAGCCTGCCCCTTTGTATAAAGCTGTCTCTTTTTCTCTCTGTCTCCCTAATAATCCATAGAAAAGCGGGATAAAAAAAGCAGAGTAATGAAAATGAATAGCAGTCAAAAGCACGATGATTGGTGAAAAGGTCATCACCTGTATATCTGCTGTATACAGCCAAAACCAAAGCCCGCCTAAAGCGAGATACATCCATGCACCATCAATCATCAATTCATGAAGCGGAACGGTTCCCCTTTTCAGCAAACGAGTAAAGCCATATAACGCCAAAATGATCGTATACAAAAACCATCCCGATGCAAACAAAGCAGAATGATAGATAAATGCAGCCGTTGCACAAAAAGCAGCTAATGGAAAAGCTTTCATTAAAATACCGAGCAGTACTCCCGGCTTACTCTCACTCTCTTCCTTCGCAAAAAAAGCTAACACTGCAGGAAGGAAAAACAGAATCGCTATCAGTACAAAAAACTCTGCTATCGGACCTGTCATCAAACGGGCGGCGATAAAACAACACATGAAGAGAAGGCTTGATATCAAGTGCCATTTATTCATCATGAGACTCCACCCTTTCAGTAAATCGGCCTTTATATGTAAAAAGAGTGCCAAACAGTCGATTTTTCACATGCACATGAATCGTATACTCATCTGTACGCTCGTCGTAGCCTTCTGTGACATCTGACACACCATAAAGCCATGAAGGGAGCGGCCATTCACGTCCTAATAACAGCAGCCTCTGCTTACCGGATTGAATGTGGAGAAAACCATGCTTTGTTACTGTAAAATGAAGCTCTGACATAAGAAGTCTAGGCTTTCCAAAATAGTCTAGTACTTTATGACTCTTCTGATCAATGATCATATCTGCATCAAAGTGCCGTTTCTTCTTTGGGAAATAAAACGTACGGAACCAGTGCATGCCTTCCTCTCCCTTATTTGTCATAAAGGGTTTATTCACAATTCGGAAGGGAATGTTTTTTCCTCTCTCAGGGAAAAAACAGCGAAAGTGTGGACCAATTTTGAAGAAAAATCGAATGAGCCTCGTTCCGCCGCCTATTTCCTCCATGGTACCTTCAGCAGTAAACGCACGGTTGTATCTCTCTTTTAATTTTGGATGCAGCTTATCGTACTCCTTTACTAGATGACGATGAACGACCATGTCTACCTCCCCTTTTCCGTTTGATCGAAAATACATCTATACAATCTTTTAAATTAATCATCCCTCCAATGGATAGGATCAAAAATGCACTCATCACAAGCGGCTCATGAAGTGTCGATTGTGGGGATAGAATCCCGATACAAAGCATCATCAGAAGAAACACGCTTTGAAGAATGAACAGATATTTCTTTGATAGTTTAGGTATCAGCCACGATACGCCTATCAGGGCATAAAATAACCGAAACCCTGTACTATGATCAAAAGCAGAATGTGAAAATGGGAGGACCGCTTGGCATAGCCAGACGATAGCAAACAGCAAACAAATTCCATAATGGGCAAGGGTTCTCTCCAGTAACAACCGAGGGTGCGTTCCCTTTTCAAGCCACGTCTTTAGTGCGCCAAAACTAAAGGCCGTCATAAATCCCATCATCGGGCGAAAAAGAAATCGATCTGCCCACGCCCATCCTTTTCCTTCTTTCGTTTTGTAATCAAATTGAGTTTGAAACACAATATGATCGTTCGTTTTCACATATTTCCAATAGCCGCCGCCTTCTTTGATAAAAGACAAGGGGTGTGACGATTTAAATTTCAGCGAGGATGCCCGTTCATTCCGTTCATCCATCATTCTAGTTCGATATGCTCCTGTCCCTGTGACACTTACACCAAATCCAAGATGCTTTTCATACAAAAAGGTTTGGGGCTGTTCATCTTGAGGTTCATTTAATGAAATGGTTGAAAAGCGCAAATCCCACTGTTCATGAAGCTTTGGATTTTGCGTATATTCCCATACTTTCTCTAAAGGTGCATGAATGGTTGTTTCCACATAAACAGGCTTTCTTTTCATCTGCCTCTACTCCTCTATGTGAATTATTTCACATAATAAGCATACCATGTTTCACAAAACTGTCAAATCTTTATTCATTTTTTCTTAAAAAATTGTGCCATTTATGATATCGGTTCGCTGCAAAAAAAAGACCTGTCATATAGACAGATCTTCTTTTTGCAATACTCCTGTGATATAGAGCCGAACCGCATAGCTCACACTTTCTTCAAGCTGTTCTTTTCGTTGAAATCCCTTTTTATTAGAAATATCACCGAAGCCGTGCAGTAAGCTTCTCAGTCCTCTGACAACATGCGTCATTTCCTCTTCCTTTACACCAAAGCGTGACATAATGGATTGAACAAACTGAACAAGGCGCTCTGCTGCAAGTCGTACTTCTTTTTCGTTCATATGTGAAAAGGCAGCTTCATAAAGACCGGGGTGTTCTCGGACAAATTGCACATATTGTCTGGCAAAGGCTAAAACAGCTGCTTCTTTTTCCAGCCCCTCTGTGACTTGCAGCCCTTTCTCACAAAGCATGGACAGCCCCCTTACTGCGAGTGCTGCCTGAATCTCATGAAGGCCGGATACGTGATTGTAAAGAGAAGGCGGTCTGATGTTCAGCCTTTTAGACAATGTAGCAATGGTCAAAGCGGAAAAGCCCTCTTCATCAACAAATGCTGCCGCTGTATCCATAATTTTTTCTTGTGTAATTCCCATTCTTGGAGACACGGTTTACTGCCCCCCTTTTTTTAGCTGGTGCTGCCTTTTACGGACGGCAGCTTGAAGCTTTTCATGAGGTTCTATCATAAGGTCACCATGTCCGGCAGCAAGACAGGATAAGCGCAGCGCTAGTAATTTTTCAGCGCTTTTTAGTGCGGTTTCTGCATCCCATGTGGCAAATGCCGGGAACGGAAAGCTCCACCGAAACTCACCCGTTACCGATAAGCCGCCTTTTGTCACAAGTGCATCACCTGCAATGACAACTCCTGACTTTTCATCGTATAAAGAAATGCTGCCAGGTGTATGGCCAGGTGTTGCAATCACTTTGAAGGGCCCAATCTCATCTCCTTCTTCGACAAGCACATCTGGTTTTGTATGAATATTTTTCATAAAACTGCCTTTGATTTTTTGCTGGGGTTCACCAGGGAGCAAGGAAAAGTCACCTTCAAAAAGGCGGGCATCACGTTTTGATAAATAGACGACTGCCTCGGGAAAAGCCTTTTTCACCTCATCTAATGCACCGATATGATCCATATGGCTATGAGTAAGAATAATCTTATGAATTGGTTTGTTCTTTTTACGGGCAAATTCGATGATCGAGTTCGCCGCCATTTTTAAAGCAGCATCAATTAAAATGAGTCCTTCCTCTTCCTCAAATACATAGCAATTTATCGGAAATAATCGCGGCATCAATGTAAGCTGGTGCAGACGGTCAAAAGTTGTTAATCTCATGATTGCCCTCCTAAAACTAATATCGTTAGTTTTATATTAACTAATGGTATTAGTTTTAGCAAACATTTTTTCATCAACCGCAATATAAATATCAATTTGCGCTTCTTTTGGATCAATAGATCTTTCATCATACCATTCAAAATCACCTGTATAAGTGCGGTATTGTCGCTGATCCCACGTCCAAATCTTGTGCCATATTTCAAGCACAACCTCTTCAATCGGTCCCTTTCTCGTTTGAAATCTTGCGTAGGTGGACGCAGGAATCTCTATGACATGATCTCGCTGATGGTCCGCAAATTGCCCAGCCGTAAATAAATAAGAGCCATGTTCATCTTTCTCATAATCTGAATAAAGCCCTATGACTGGGGCTTGTCCCCCATGAAGCTGCTGCGCAAAAAATTCCTGCCAAAGCGGCGCAATCTTCCGCTCTTTTGTTTGCTCTATTTCGTTTGTAGTTCGAACAGACAACCCTTTGATCCATTGTTTTTCTAATGTCACGATATCGTACATACATTCTCATCTCCTTTTCTCCCATCATATAAAAAGAAACCTGACAACTGTGTGTCAAGTTTCTAATCTCTTCATAAATTGTTTTAATTTGAGATCAAACGCTTCCTTGATGTGCTGCGGTGAAAGAATGTCGACGTCCGGTCCTAAATGGAATAGGAAACTGTGCAGCCAATCATCTTGCGGCACGGTCAATGCTGCCAAATAGGTTCCATCTGAACAGACGATCAATTCGTTCTCATCCATCCATTCCTTCACTTTGCCAACTGATGCTTCGGTTAACCTGAGCGTGAGCGTTGTGACTGAAGGTTCTTTATGCCAAGAGTCATTCCAAGGCTTCTCTTCATTTTTGATTCTTTTCGGCCTGAAATATGCTGAAATGGTGATCAGGTCTGTCATTCTTGTCAGCTTGAACAGACGAAACGCTTTTTTCACACAACAGAACGCATACAAATACCAATGCCGTCCTTTTAAGACAAGCGTATAAGGCTCCACTTTCCGTGGAAGTGTTTCTCCTTTTGCATTGCGATAAGTGAACTGAATGAATTGATGCGCGGAGGCAGCGCTATGGATCAGCTGCAGCTTCTTCTCTGCCTGGCTATCTTTCCCCCATGAGCTTAAATCAATAAAGACATGGTGCTGTTTCTCACTTTCATGAGTTTGTCGCGGAATAAGAGATTTGATTTTTTTCAGTACATGTTCACTTTCTTTAAAGGAGTATGCACTCGTCATGCTTTCAAGGGCTGTCAAAATAAGTTCAATGTCATCATCGGTAAATAATTTTTTCTCTAAACGATAGTCATCAACAAGTGAAATGCCTCCGCCTGCTCCTTGTGTTGTCACAACAGGAATCCCGGCTTGATTGATGGTCTCAATATCGCGATAAATCGTCCTCACACTCACTTCATGAAGTTCAGCAAGGTCTTTCGCTTGGACTTGCTTCTTGCTAATAAGCAGCATCACAATAGATAAAATACGATCGATTTTCATGCCTTTTCCTCTTTTTCATAAATGTAGGTTTTGATTTGATAAAAAAAGAAAGAATGGTAAAGATAAGGAACAGCCAGCATTCGTTTACATCCCTGCACATGCAGGAGGAGGTTGCATCATGACACATCACGTGTGGCAGTTATTCATAATTGGAGGCATTATGCTGATCTGCATCATCTTTCGAATGAATCGTATGAGACGCTATCAGCTTGTGCGCCCAATCAGTCTTTTGATGAGAATGTATGTATTTGGACTCACTGCTCTTATTCTCTTATTAGAAGGCTGGCAAAATCACAGCATTTTCATCTATGCCGCTATTGGTATGCTCTTTGGAAGCAGTCTGGCCGTTCATGCCTATGAGACGATCCGGATGAAAGAAGAAAATGGCCGTCTTTATGTGAAAACGAGTAAATGGATTGAAAGCTTCATTTTATGCTTATTTTTATCTAGACTTAGTTTTAAGCTGGGTGAGCTGACAAACCATTCGCTCACAAAGATTGGTGTCGTTGAACTGTATCAGCATATTGTGAGTGATGATGCCATGACCATGCTCAGCTTTTTTCTGTTAGCTGCTTACTATGTCGTTTTTTCTTATCAAATGATGAAAGCAGGTAAACGATCAGCACATATGCATCATGCGTAAAAACCTTCCTATATGAGTAGGAAGGTTTTTATTAGTCATGCTGCGCATGGTGAATCATTTGTTCAAGTACTTCCATCACATGCTGATCTTCAGGGCTGTAAAAAATTGATGTCCCTGCTCGTCTAGATTTCACGAGACGAAGGTTTTTTAAAAAACGGAGCTGATGAGAAACAGTTGATTGCATGAGATTCAGCGTTTCTGCGATATCATTGACCGAGTATTCACCTTGAGACAGCAGGTGCAGAATGCGAATACGTGTCGGATCAGATAAGGCTTTAAACGTTTGGGAGACAAGAAATAAGCTTTCTTCATCCAGCTCCATCCGTTCCTGTTCTTGATTTGTATTCAGTTCTTCCTTCATTTCGCTTCACCTTTCTTGTTAGTCAAATCACGACTTATTCTATGTATCATCATATACTAAAACGTGCGGCGTGCAAAGCGGGCACACTTTAGAAAAAAGATTTATTCAAATAGCATTGACACTTGGTAGCATTCTTTTTAAAATGAGCATTATTTATTCATTTTTTTAGAGGAGCTGATAGGCAAATTGACTGAAGAGCCAAGACTAAAACGCAGCCTGACTGTCTTTCCACTTGTTGTGATCGGGCTTGCTTATATGGATCCACTTGTCGTATTTGATTCATACGGCATTGTTGCTCAGCTGACGAAAGGACACGTAGCTGCAGCTTATATATTTACGTTGCTGGCATTACTATTGACAGCGCTTAGCTATGGGAATATGGTGAAGGCTTTTCCAAAAGCAGGATCTGCTTATACATATGCGCAAAAAAGTATTCACCCTCATGTCGGCTTCCTTGTAGGCTGGACACTTTTACTGGATTATTTATTTCTGCCTATGGTGAATTTTGCGATCGGAAGTGCTTATTTAACCGCAGCCTTTCCTGATGTACCTCATTACATTTGGATCATCATACTTGCTATCGCCATAACGACTGTCAATGTAATCGGTATTCGGCTTACAGCCAACATTACGGCGCTATTTGTGACGTTTCAGGTCATTGTCGCCGTCACCTTTGTTGGGTTTGTTATTTATGGGCTCACGCAAAACGCTGGCAGTGGAGAGTTATTGTCAGCCCGGCCTTTTTATTCAGCGAGCTTAGATCCAGCGCTTATTTTTTCAGGAGCGACCATTTTATGTTTCTCCTTTCTTGGATTTGATGCCATTTCGACGATGTCTGAGGAAACCATTAAACCAAAAAAGACGATTCCGCTTGCCATTTTCTTAACAGTTGCGATTGGAGGCGTACTGTTTACGTTGACGTCTTATTTTTTGCAGCAGGTGTTTCCAAATTTTCAGCAGTTCAAACATCCTGATGCAGCCTCACTTGAAATTGCAGAATTCGTGGGCGGCGCATTTCTCCACTCGTTCTTTTTAGCTGGCACAATGGTCGCTGTCATTTCTTCCTCCTTATCGTCACATGCGAGTGCAGCAAGGCTTTTATATGCAATGGGAAGAGATCAATCGTTACCGAAGCGATTCTTCGGGTATATTCATCCGACATTAAAAACCCCTGTTTTTAATATTTTATTAATCGGGGCTTTCTCCTTAACCGCAGTCGTTGGCGAACTTGAAGTCATTTATTCCTTTATCAGCTTCGGCGCGTTAATTGGATTTACCTTTGTGAATTTGTCTGTTTTTGCGTACTTTTTCGTCAGACAAAAACAAAGAGGTGTTCTGAATACATTGAGATATGCAGTGATCCCTCTATGCGGGACGGCGTTTTGTATTTGGCTGTTAACGAGCATCAGTACAAATGCATTAATCATTGGCATGATTTGGCTGATGATCGGTTTTATTTATTTCTGCTTCAGGCTGAAAACAAGGTCTGAATTTACGTTTGGATATGATTGATTATAAGGTTTTCACTTGGTATCCTGCTTAGGATATGTCATAATAAAAAGGCTGTACTTCCCTTTTAAAAGCGGGGCAAAACAGGGGTGAACTGACCTTGAAAAAGAAAAAAACAGGATGTTTTGCCATTTCAGGCTGTTTCACGATTTTTCTCTTTGTTTTCGTATTAGCAGCCATTGCCATCTCCTTTAATCAAAAGGAGTTAAAAAAGCTGCCGATTGATACGGAATCAATTGTTTTGTCGAGATTGGATGATTACAAACCGCTTGTAGAAACAGAGTTAAGAGATCAAGATTTAGATCAGTATACCGCGTTAATCCTCGGTATGATGTATCAAGAATCAAAAGGCAGAGGCGGAGATCCAATGCAGTCCTCTGAATCTCTTGGTTTGAAACGAAATGAAATCAATGACCCTCAGAAAAGCATTAAACAAGGAGTCCATCATTTTTCGACTATGTACAAGCATGGGAAGAAAAAAGGCGTTGATTTGGAAACCATTATTCAAAGCTATAACATGGGAATCGGCTATATTGATTTTGTTGCAAAAAACGGGGGAAAACATTCCGAGAAATTGGCAAAGCAATACTCCAAAAAGCAAGTGAAACGAAACCCCAAGGTCTATACGTGCGGCGGCAACAAAGATAACTTCCGCTATCCGTATTGCTACGGTGATTTCACTTACGCTGAAAAAGTAAAAGAAAAAACGAAAACAGTTGAAGAAAAGATGAAATTGGCTTCATCATCCACACCATCATCGTAAAAAAAAGCACTTCCGTCAAGGAAGTGTTTCAAATTGTTGACAAAGGGCTAAAATGATCTTGATTTTAGCCCTTTGTCTTCTTTTAAGCGTGATAGAAAACCTTTGCAGCTCTAGGAAGGACGAGGAGCGGAGCGAATTGTACATTCGTGAGCACCGGCACGCAGACCTGACACCGAATGCGAGGGTTTGTCTACACGCTGAAGCACTTCCGTCAAGGAAGTGCTTTTCATTTTATTGCTGCTCTTTCCCAATTTCCGGCAGGATCGTTTTTGCTAAATGCTGATCCATTTCCTCATATTCATCATAATGAATCGTTTCATACAGCTCTTTTCTCGTTTGCATATCCCCAAGTATCCCCTGCTGCGTTCCCTTTTCCATGATTTCTGTAAATAAACGCTCATACGCTTTTGCAGCGACTCTGAGTGATGACACAGGGTAAATGACCATTTGAAAGCCAAACATTGAAAATTCGTCTGCATGATAATAAGGCGTCTTGCCAAACTCCGTCATATTGGCAAGGAGCGGCCCTTTAATATTGTTTGACGCATGCGTGAAGTCCTCTGCTGTGATGAGTGCCTCAGGGAAAATAGCGTCAGCTCCTGCTTCTACGTAAAGATTGGCCCGGCGGATGACATCCTCCATTCCATTTACTGACTTTGCATCGGTTCTCGCAATCACCAAAAGCGTTGGTGCCGCTTGTTTAATGGCTTTGATTTTTGCGACCATTTCTTCTACTGGAACGAGTGATTTCCCGTTTAAATGCCCGCATTTTTTCGGCATTTGCTGATCTTCAATTTGAACAGCTGCCACCTTGCTTTCAACCATTTCTTTTGCCGCTCTTGCTGCATTTAAAACACCGCCATAGCCTGTATCCATATCGACCAAAAGCGGCAGCTGGGAAGCTCGAATAATCTCTTTCGCTTTTTCTGCCATTTCTGTTGAATGGATCATGCCGAGATCAGGCAGTCCTTTGCTGGCACAAAAAGCGGCACCTGATAAATAGAGTCCTTGAAAGCCCATTTTTTTTGCATAGAGCGCAGACATTCCATCGTGAACGCCTGGAATTTGAAATAAAGCTGATTTGTTCATTTGTTCTTTAAAGGCTGCGGCTAAATCAGCCTGACTTCTTTCTTCATTCACGATCCACACACTAGCTCCCCCTTATATGACGAATAAGTCCATAAATGCTGGGACTGTTGTTGTTTTTAATTGATTTGGATTTTGGCAGAGTGACACAATTTGATCGACTTGTTTTTGTGGAAATCTTGTCTTTAAATGATAGATCCACTTCTTTTCAAGCAGCGGAATGCCTTCCTGTCTTCTTCTACGATGACCAAGCGGATATTCAATTTCAATTCGGTCTGTCATCGTCCCGTCTTTAAAGAAAATTTGTACACAGTTTGCAATTGATCTCTTTTTCGGATCTAAATAATCCTCTGTATAACGCTTATCCTCTTTCACAACCATTTGATCACGCAGACGATCAATGGCCGGATTTTGCGCCGTTTCTTCTTCATAATGGTCAGCTGTTAGCTCACCATAAATCAGTCCAATGGCTGTAATATACTGCAAGCAATGATCACGGTCTGCCGGATTATAAAGCGGCCCTTTCTTATCAATAATCCGAATTGCTGACTCGTGTGTCGTAATCTCTACCCGGTCAATTTCATCTAAACGATCTTTTACAGCGTCATGCAGCATCACAGCCGCCTCAGCAGCAGTCTGCGCATGGAACTCAGCAGGATAAGCAATTTTGAAAAGAACATTTTCTATGACGTATGATCCAAGAGGCTGGGCGAGCGTAAGTGGTTTTCCTTTCATAAGAACATCTTCAAAGCCCCACTTCTCTGCACTAAGCGGCGTTTGATAGCCCATTTCCCCTTTTCGTGTCATCATTGCCAGTCTCACTCCGCGGCTTGTTGCATCCCCTGCTGCCCAAGATTTCCTAGATCCTGTGTTTGGGGCGTGGCGGTATGTCCTAAGCGGGGAATTATCAACAAACGCTTGTGATAACACATGCTGGACTTCTTCCTTTGTTCCGCCAAGCATTGCACATACAACTGCACTTGTTGCCACTTTGACAAATAACACATGGTCCAATCCATTTCGATTCAGACAATTTTCTAAAGCGAGCACACCTTGAATTTCATGTGCCTTGACGATTGCATGCAGTACGTCATTCATCGTTAGCGGCTCTTCTCCGTTTGCAAGACGAGTTCTGCTGATATAATCACTTACAGCTAATATTCCGCCTAAGTTATCTGACGGATGGCCCCACTCCTGTGCAAGCCATGTGTCATTATAATCTAACCAGCGAATCATACAGCCAATATCAAAAGCCGCTTGAACAGGATCTAGCACAAACGAAGTGCCGGGAACTCTTGCTCCGTTAGGTACGACTGTTCCAGGTACGATGGGACCAAGGTGCTTCGTACATTCTGGAAAATTGAGCGCAAGCATTCCGCACCCGAGGGTGTCTATGAGCACATAACGCGCGGTTTCAATGGCCTCTTTGCTCGTAATTTCTCCGTCTACTGCATAGGCAGCAATTTCTTCTAATAGCTGATCTGTTTGATTGGCGACTGCTGTTTTGTTCATATTCATTCCCCCGTTTTTCCATCATCATTTGAAACCTTTAATCCTCTTGGCCCTAAATACCGGACTCTCGGTCTAAAAATGCGATTATGCAAATGTTGTTCAATAACGTGGGCTGCTAATCCACTAGCCCTTGCAGCAAAGAAAATGGGTGTATAAAGTGAAATAGGAATTCCAAGCACGTAATAAATAGGAGCGGCGTAATAATCAAGATTCGGATAGAGGTTTTTCTGCTCTTTCATGTATGCCTCTCCTGCTACACACATGTCATATAGCGTTGTATCTCCCTTCGATTCAGTAAGCGTTTTCAATGAACGTTTTAAAAGAGCGGCGCGCGGATCCATTTTTCTCATGTATACTCTGTGGCCAAAACCCATCATTTTTTCTTTTGCGGCTAATTTTCGTTCAATGAGCGCAAGAAATCCTTCCGTTGTTTTTCCTTCAAGAAGCATGTGCATGACAGCTTCATTTGCTCCTCCGTGGAGGTCACCTTTTAATGAAGAGATCGCTCCAGTAAAAGCACCATACATGTCAGAATGCGTGGATGCAATGACTCTAGCCGCAAACGTTGAATTCGGCAGCTCATGTTCACTATATAATGTAAGTGTTTGGTCAAAAGCGATGATTTCGTCTTGGGTCGGGGTGCGTCCAGTTAGCATGGATAAAAAGTTTTCAGTGTAGGATTTGGTCTGATCTGGAGAAATAGCGGCGTCTTTTGTGAGAATATAATAGCTTCCAGCAACAATGGCCGGCAGCTGGCCTAGTAATCGAACTGCACGCTTCACTTGGCACGCTTCTGATCGATCATGTAGTGCATCATCGTACCCTGCAAGAGCAGATAAGCATGTTCTCATCGCATCCATAGGGTGAGTGGTTTTTGGCAGCTTCGTTAAAATGGTTTGAATCGTTGGATGTAAGTTCGTTTGTGAGGATATATCTTGCTGAAATTGGTGATATTCCATCGTTTCTGGTAATCTTCCATAAATAAGCAGATAGGCTGTTTCTAAATATGTCTTGTTTTGTGCTAGCTCAATGAGGTCGTACCCGCGAATCACAATTTCCTCTTGCTCCACATCTAAATATGATATGGACGTTTCGCTTGCCACAATGTCTTCAAGCCCCGGTTTATACTGCAATTGTTCAGTCATCATATAACCCCCGTTTCGTCCAATTGTTGATCTCCAAACGAGCAAACGGCCAGAAATGATGTGAATCTATAGATGGGAAGATACCGTGCAAGTCGGATATCCAATTTCCATTCTATCCAAAGCACTTCATCTTGTAAATAAAAGAACGTATGTCCAGTTGGACATACGTTAGCTGTAGTATGGAGAAATCATGATATAGACAATGACGCCAGTGAGACTAACATAGAGCCAAAGCGGCATCGTCCAGCGGGCAATTTTACGGTGACGCTCAACCTGCATCTGTGCGCCTCTAAATAGTGTAATCAATGCAAGCGGTACAATAATTGCTGAAAGCACAATATGTGTAATCAAAATAAAGAAGTAAATTGGACGGATGATCCCTTCTCCTCCGAAGTGTGTATCAGCTGCCATTGAATGATATGTCACATAGGAAATTAAAAAGACAAGTGTTGTTGAAAATGCAGCAAAGATAAATCGTCTATGTGCTTTAATGTTCTTTTGTTTAATCATAATGAGTGCTGAAAGTAAGAAGATAAACGTAAAGCTGTTCATCACGGCATTCAGTAAAGGAAGAAATGTAATGTCCAGATGACTAAATTTATCTGTTTTTGGCATTAAAAATAATAAAGCGATTAATCCGTTTATGGCAATTGTTAAAATGACAACAATGCCGGTGAAATTTTTCGGTTTTTGATTCTGTTCGTTCATGTTTGAAAACCTCTCTTTATTAGTTCCGACTAAGAGTATGTTATTTAACTTTCTCTATAAAGTCAATGAATTCGCTGTCTTCGTCGAATTTTAGACAAACTTGCCGATTACTGGCGTTCTAACGGCTTGAAAGATCCATCCACTTCCTTTAGAATTGGAATTTATGTGGTTTTTATGATTTCTTATATGAAAGGAGTAATGGACTTGTCAATCTTACAGGAAACAACCAAAGATGTGAAGACGTTAGAGCAAGAATTACAGCAATTGCAGTTTCAAATGTATCGAATGCAAGAAAATATGAAAGATATTTCGAAAAAAGCAAAGATCATTGGCATTGATCAGGCGAAAGAAGACGAATGGATGATTGTCTCTGCCATTGAAAGTGCGGATACATGCAAAATCATGCTCAGCGATTGTGAAAAAGCTTTTCGCGGACAATCTGATTTTTCCTTAATCGCGGAATATCCTGAAGAAGGAAAGATTCACATTGCTGATATTAAAGGCCCTCCCGATAATGGATACGGCTCAATCTGCATGAAGCATTTAAAAGAAATCGCAAGAGAGCAGAACATTCCAGTCATCACAGGTGACCTCGTCAAAAGAGATTGGAATCACGTTGACCGCTTGATCCACTTTTATGAAAAGCACCAATTTGATGTCCAAATTAATTGGGAAGAACAAAGCGGGGAAATTTATTGGGTGGACAGCTAACGCCAAAAAACCAGCGTGTATGATGAAATATACGCTGGTTTTTGTCGAAAATGCAAATTTTTCTGAAAAATATGTGTTTTTTTGACCAAAAAAAGGGTACAATAAAAGCATCAGGCCGCCACCTGATGCTTTCTTCCAAAAAACAATAGATTACTAGTTAAGTACTTTCACTTTGACTGATTTTACGCCCCAATTTTTTGCTTGGGATTTGCTTGGTACATGTACATCAATTTTGTTACCTTTAATTGCGCCGCCAGTATCTGCTGCGGTAGCTTCACCGTAGCCTTCAACATAAACCTTACTTCCTAATGGAATGACATTAGGATCTACTGCAATGACTTTCGCATTTGGGTTTTTGTTTAAGTTTACCCCTGTTGCAGTGATACCTGAGATGCCACCATCATTTGCTGTATAAGCCGTAGCCGTTACAGTCAATTCTTTTTGTACACTTTGACTAGCAGAAGATGATTCTGCTTTAGCTGTTTCCTTTTTAGGAGCAGCTTTTTGTGTTGTTTGCTCTTTTTGGACAGGCTCCTGTTTTTGTACAGGCTCTGAGCTTACCGGAGCTGAGCTTTGACCAGCAACACTTAGTGTTGAACCAGTCACAATTATATCTGAGTTTAAGTTATTCCAAGACTTAATATCGCTAATTGACACATTGAATTTTTGAGCGATTTTCCAGAGGCTGTCCCCCTTCTGGACTTTATACTGCTCCTGAGTTTTCTCTTTTGAAGAGATTGTCAATTTATCACCTACATAAATCATGTCTGTAGATAAATTGTTCCAACCCTTTAGGTCCTTTAGAGACACATCATTTTTTTGAGAGATTCCCCAAAGTGTATCACCTTTCTTCACAGTGATTTCCTTTGCAGAAGCTTGCTGTGCTCCAAATGCTGTTGTTGAGATTGCTGCAACAGCAACCAAGGACATAATAGTCTTCTTCATAAAGTAAATCCTCCCTTGTTAGCTTTTTATGGCGGCTAACGAGTGCTATCGTAACATATGTAAATGTCAATTCAATAACAAAACGATATGTTTTAGATTACAGTTCCTTTACATGAAACATCTCTCTCCATTGGTAAATCAGACCACAAAACAGCTCAATTACCCGCCATATCAAGGTTTTGAAAGGATCAGAAACCTCCTGTTGAAAACGTGTCCAAACGCAGCGAAAAAAATTTATTTTTCTTCTTCAACCTCTTTATTTTTCTCTTTTTCTATAAATAAACGGATTTCTTCTAGAAAAACATCCCCGTATTTCTCTCTTTTTTGAGAGCCTATTCCCTTAATATGGAGTAGTTCTTCTTCTGTTTTAGGCTGAACAGCTGACATTTCCTTCAAGGTTTGATCAGAAAATACAACAAATGGCGGAACGCCCTGCTCTCTTGCCAGCTTCATTCTCACCGCTCTTAGCTGCTCAAATAATGCATCGTTTTCTTGAATCGCCTCTCTTTTAACTGCCTGCTTTTTATACACCGCCTCTTGTCCGACTAACACTTTCTTCCCTTTATGTGTCACTTTTAATGTTGGGTAAGCCCCTTCAGACATGTGCAAATACTCTTCTGTAATTAAAAATTCGATGAAATCACTGATTTGCTGGGCTGATTGCTGCTTCATTAAAGCGTATGTAGGAAGACGGTCGAAACCAAGATCAAGCACTTTTTTATTTTTAGAGCCTGCCAGTACTTGAGCAATCATCATTTTTCCAAATCGCTCGTTCATTCTAACCGTACACGATAAAACCATTTGCGCTTCTCGAGTGACCTCTTCACGCTCTCTTTCATCAAGGCAATTGCTGCATTTTTGGCAAGGAGTACTTGTTGATTGATCAAAGTAGTCCATCACAAATTGCTGCAAACATTGCTCAGTATGACAGTAATCCACCATTTGTCTTAGTTTAAGCAGTTCATGCTGATAGCGCACTTCATCTTCTGTTGACTGTTCAATGAGGAAGCGCTGCATTCGTACGCCCTGCGGCGAAAACAGTAAAATACATTCACTTTCAAGACCGTCTCTGCCTGCGCGCCCAGCTTCTTGATAGTAGCTTTCAATATCCCTTGGAATTTGATGATGAATGACAAAACGGACATTTGATTTATTAATTCCCATGCCAAATGCAGATGTAGCGACCATGACTTGGATGTCATCATTTAAAAACAGGTTTTGCTGCTCTTCTCTCACATCGTCATCTAACCCGCCATGATAAATGCCAGCTTTGATCTTTTGTTTCTTTAGCCGATTGTAAATGTTTTCAGCTTCTTTTCTTGTAGCTGTATAGATAATGCCGGACTCAAGCTTGTTTTTCTTCATATAATGTGTGATAAAGCGGTCACTATTTTCTCCTTTGACCACCTGAAAAGACAAATTCTCTCTAGCAAACCCAGTAAAAATGGTTTCTTCTTCGTTCATGCCAAGCTGTTCACATATATCTCGGTGGACCTTTTTCGTGGCTGTAGCCGTTAGAGCGACAATCACTGGCCTTTTTGTCAATTTATCTAAGCATTCTTGAATAAAGCGATAGCTTGGCCTAAAATCATGCCCCCACTCAGATATACAGTGCGCTTCATCAATTGCGATTAAAGGGATCGTTAACCGATCAAGGAGCTGAAAAAAACGTTCATTTTGTAATCGTTCAGGTGTGATATAAAGCAGCTGATATTCCCCATCTGCACATTTTTTCAGCCTTTTATTCATTTCAGCTGCAGAAAGTGTGCTGTTTAAAAAGGACGATCGTATGCCCATCTCATTTAGCGCATCGACTTGATCTTTCATTAAAGAAATTAGCGGGGATACAACGATCGTTGTTCCTTCCATCATCAGGGCAGGAATCTGGTAACAAACCGATTTCCCACCGCCTGTCGGCATAATACAGACGGTATCCTTCTGTTTGTTTACAATCGATTCAATGGCTTGTTTCTGTCCCTGCCTAAAGGTGTCAAAGCCAAAGTATTGTTTCAGGAGTGCTTCTGCTTGTTCTAACATCCAATTCCCTCTCCGTCTTTTGTTTTGTCTATTTTAACATACATTCCTTCTTCATCCGGCGGTCTGTGCAATTTCGTTTTTTCACAAAATAAAAAGCCATTTTCCGAAATGGAAAATGGCTTGAATCATCCTAGGAAAAGCTGCGGATGCCGTAATCTAAGTAAGAAAGTTTTAAACCACCACTCCTCAAAGTGGGTGTTTGCAGAAACGTTCCTGTCTTCCTCTCTAGGAGGCATGACATTCCGGCTTCAATATAAAACTCCCTATTACAGCTTAAAGGTTAAAACTTAATTAACATTACGCGCATCGCAGCCTTTAAACTATACTACACGAAAGTTAATTAAATTTCAAGAGATCTTTTTTCTTTGAAATACTCATGTATACAAGATTTTTGTCCACGAGTACATATGGAAACATTATTCTGAAAAAATTTAACCTTCTCATATATTGCTATTTTTCTTCCTCCACATCAACATCCTGCTCTTCCTCGAGTCTTTCATACGTATCTGAATGCATTTGATCCATTGTTTCTCTATTCGTTAAGTCACGCATTTGATCGGAGAATGAACGGTCAAACTCGTTTGGATCTTGAGTTGTTTCCTCATTTTTCTTTGCATCAATTGAAAAGCGTGTATATGGAACTGCTTTTAAACGCTCATATGGGATCTCTTTTCCTGTTTTCTCACAAATCCCATATGTTCCGTCTTCCATTCGTTTCAGTGCTGCATCGATTTCACCTTCAAGTTGATCATCGACTTGATCCAGCGTTTGTTCTGTCATGCGGTCTAAATAGATGCTCCCATGATCAGCGATATGATTCCCAACACCATTTGATATCTCACTCGATTCAACGAGCATCGATTCTTCTTTCTTTTTTGATCCCTTCACATCTTCTTTTAGTTGAATCAATCTTTCGTATAAATCAGCTTGTTGTTCTTTCGTTAAGCCCACGGTCAATCACTCCTTTCTCATTACCTTCCCGCTGGAAGGGAAAAGAAAACATCAAAAAAGCCGCCGCCTATTTGGCAGCAGCTTTTTTCTCTTACAGATGGCGAAGTGCTTCTTCGATTGGTTTATCGCCTTTAATCAAGTCAAAGGACTTATTTTTCACATTCGATTCTGTTAAGCTCTCCACAAGAACAATGGCTACGTCCTCTCTTGAAATCTCGATGTTCTGATCATCTGGAATATGCTCGGCAGCTTTAATCTTTCCTGTCTTCTCCTTATGCAGCAAGGCGCCCGGGCGGACAATCGTATAGGAAAGACCAGACTGTTTTAAGTGTTCATCAGCTTTTCTTTTCGCTTCATAATAAGTTTCCATACTTCCTTGCCCTTTTCCCTGGTTCGGGTCATCGGCATTATAGGAACTGAGCATAACAAAATGCTGGATGTTTTCTTTTTTCGCTGTATCAACGAGGCGTTTTGCTCCTTCTTGATCGACCGCAATGGTCTTATCCGCACCTGTTTTTGAGCCTGAACCAGCTGCAAAGATGACAGCGTCTGCTTGTTTCACAGCATCTGTCACATCTTTTTCAAGATCACCGATGACAGGTGCTGCACCAAGTTCTTTTAGCGCATCAGCTTGTTTTTCATCTCGAATGAGAGCAAGCGGCTCATGTCCTTTTTCTTTTAAATAACGAACGACAAGTCTTCCTGTATGTCCATTTGCTCCTGCAACTAACACTTTCATAGTTCATTCTCCTTTCTGTATCTGTTTCATCTTTAACCTTTTTTGCTATCATTCAAACACTTAAGCAGAAAAAAGCCCCTCCCATCAGATGGGAAAGGCTCAGAAATGTGCGATCTATGAAAATAAGAACGAAGAATGAGAAAAGTGCATATGATCTATGTAATCGCAAGATTGATCAGCAAAGATGTTTTGTCAAAATGGCTTGCACATCACTCAAATCCGTCTCTTTGGAAAAGTCGAGTTCAAATACTTTTGAGCTTGTGACAAGCAGCATACCTGTGTCCTGATCAAACACGCCAGCTTCTTGAATGGCAAAACTTTCAATTGATCGATACGGCAAGGAGACCCTGACTTTCTTCTTAGAAAATACGCGGTTATCGCCAAAGATCAGTCGTTTATTTGTAAAGCAAATTTGGTCGTGACGCAGTCTGTAAACAGCCTCAATTCTTTCCCCTTCAATCAATAAGGATTCGAATTTCTTATCATTTTGTTTACTGACAGAAAAAATACCCACGTAAACCCCCTCTTCCTGCATCAAATTCCTTTATGACAAAACGGCCACACGGCTCTGTGGGTACGTTTTATTCTCACTTATAGAATACGCTATAAATGATCGTTATTCCATTACGAATAGATTAAATTTCATTTAACTTTTTCTTTTTGATCCGATGCTCTTTCCTCTATTTATTTAGACTGTTGAAGCAGGAAAAAAGTTTCAGTTCTTTTCGAGAAAAAATGCTGAATCATTCCAATAAAAAAACAGTGATTATGCCAAATCACTGTTTTTAAATACCTATTCGTCTTTTGGTGTATCAATCGTTCCCTCGGCATACACATCGGAAATCTGTTCAAGCGTAATCGCCATATCAGCATCTTCGTGTTCATGCCATGCATTTTGATTTTGCTGCTCATCATTTTGCTGCTTTTTCATCATCATCACCCTTTACTGTTTTTCTTAGTATGAGTGATGACCCTCAAAATCATTCAGCCGAAATATCTTCAAAATACTCTTTGTAATACCCGCCTACTTTACCCGTATTATCAACGACAAACAGGAATTCCTCTGTTTCATTTTTCACTTCATATGTGCTTCCAACCGTTAATGCCCGGTCGACCATATATTTTTTCGCGTTTGTATGTACACATTTTACTTGTTTTAACGTTTGAGCCGTTTGCCAGTTTTGATGGATCATGATTTAAAAACTCCTTTTTTCATCTATACATTTATTGTAGCCAAATTTTCGCGAAATGCAATGAGTGTTATGGATTGCTTTCAAACATGTCGTGTAATATGATAATTGTATACGTTTACATTTTTGTGCGTATACTGTTTCGTTGCATGTCCGCTTTTCTCACCTAGAACTCGCAGAAAACAATCCATATCTTTAAGGAGGTTTGTTTATTTATGAGCTCTACAACACTTCAAATTAGTTCAAAACTCGAATCTTTTCTCCAAGGGACGAAAAAACTCTACATTAACGGTCAGTTTGTCACAAGTCACGATAATAAAACCTTTGCTACTCCTAACCCAGCCACAGGCGAAACCCTTATTGATGTATATGAAGCAGGTGAAAAAGATATTGATGAGGCAGTAAAAGCTGCAAAAAAAGCCTTCCATGGTCCTTGGCGCTCAATGTATGCCGCTGAACGCGCCCGCCTCATGTTCAAGCTTGCTGATTTAATGGAAGAAAATCAAGAAGAGCTTGCACAGCTTGAAACTTTAGATAATGGAAAACCAATCAATGAAACAACAAATGCAGATATTCCCCTCGCTATTGAGCACATGCGCTATTATGCGGGCTGGACGACAAAAATGAATGGACAAACCATTCCTGTCAGTCAAGGATATTTTAATTATACCCGCCATGAGCCGGTTGGCGTTGTAGGACAAATCATCCCATGGAACTTCCCGCTGCTCATGGCCATGTGGAAAATGGGTGCCGCACTTGCAACAGGATGCACCATCGTTTTAAAGCCAGCCGAACAAACTCCACTCTCTGCTCTTTATTTAGCAGAATTAGTGGACAAAGCCGGCTTCCCAGAAGGCGTCATTAACATCGTTCCTGGATTTGGCGAAACAGCCGGAAATGCCTTAACTGAACATCCTGATGTGAACAAGCTTGCCTTCACAGGGTCAACAAGCGTTGGAAAATTAATTATGGAGAAAGCGGCTAAAACTATTAAAAGGGTCACATTAGAGCTTGGCGGAAAATCACCGAATATTATTTTACCTGATGCCGATTTAAAGAAAGCCATTCCAGGTGCTTTAAATGGCGTCATGTTTAACCAAGGCCAAGTATGCTGCGCGGGCTCCAGAGTCTTTGTTCACCGGAGCCAATATGATGAAGTGGTCGATCAAATGGCCAAATATGCAGGATCCCTCAAGCAAGGCGCTGGTCTTCATCAAGATACACAAATTGGACCTCTTGTAAGTAAAGAACAGCACGAACGCGTATTAGGCTATATTGAAAAAGGTAAATCCGAAGGGGCAACAGCCGTTGTCGGTGGCGATTGCCCTTATGAGGCTGGCTATTTCGTCTCCCCTACTATTTTTAAAGATGTAGAAGATGAAATGACCATTGCCAAAGAAGAAATCTTCGGACCTGTTTTATCTGCAATTCCTTACGATTCCATTGATGAAGTGGTCGAACGGGCCAACCAGTCTGAATATGGATTAGCAGCAGGACTTTGGACAGAAAACTTAAAGCATGCCCACGATATTGCTGCACGTCTTGAAGCAGGAACAATTTGGGTCAACTGCTATAATGTCTTTGATGCCGCCTCCCCGTTTGGAGGATATAAGCAATCAGGTCTTGGCAGAGAAATGGGGTCATATGCCCTTAACAACTATACAGAAGTCAAAAGTGTATGGATTAATCTCCAAGACTAATGACGTCAAGAAAGCCTTTGACCCTGTCATCGGCTCAGATCGTTGACAAAGTGCTAAAATGATTTTTATTTTAGCACTTTGTCTTCTTTTCAGCGTGATAGAAAACCTTTGCAGTCTAGGAAGGACGAGCACTGGCGCGGAGCGAATTGACATTCGTGAGCACCAGCGCACAGACCTGACACCGAATGCGAGGGTTTGTCTACACGCTGAGCCGGTGACCCTGTCATCGGCTTTTTTTGTGTTTGCATGTGACAGGCCGGCTCCTGAATATAGTATGAAAGGAAAGGAGCATGGCCGCATATGCAAGATTTTCAATTGAAAGTAAACGAATTTATCGAAGAATTGCACATACAAATGCAGCGAAGACAAAGAGATGATGGCGCCTTTGTTTTCTGCTTTGAAGGTCCTATGATGACAAATGCTTTTTTGATTATGCTGTTAAAGGCTGTCGGTGATTCGGATCAGGCGTTGGTTCATCAATTAGCAGAAGCGATACGCGAAAAACAAAATGAGGATGGGTCTTTTTCTTTGTATCATGATCAAACAGGACATGTAACTGCCACTGTGCAGGGCTATTGCGGAATGCTCGTATCAGGCAGGTTTCAACAAGATGAGCCTCATATGGAAAAAGCAGCGCAATATATACGTTCAAAAGGCGGATTAAAGAACGTTCACTTTATGACAAAGTGGATGCTCGCCGTCAACGGCATGCACCCTTGGCCGTATTTCTATGCACCACTTTCCTTTTTACTCATCCCTACATACTTTCCGCTGCACTTTTATCATCTTAGTGCATATGCAAGAATTCACTTTGTACCAATGATGATCGCACTCAACAAACGATATACCTCTCATGAGAAATTTCCAAGCTTGGCACACCTTGATGCAAACATGTCTAAGAATCCATTTGACTGGTTTATGG
The DNA here is from genome assembly GCF_056172715.1 of Bacillus sp. ABR. Classification (NCBI taxonomy): domain Bacteria; kingdom Bacillati; phylum Bacillota; class Bacilli; order Caryophanales; family Bacillaceae; genus Bacillus; species Bacillus sp. ABR. The sequence continues at coordinate 58,271 of NZ_JAOYSL010000002.1, forward strand.
CAAGAGAAGAACGTTCCGCTCAACACTTTCTGACTTACATGCGATCGTATACAGCACTCGACAGCCGGCTGGACTTTTTCGGATATGAAGCAGCAAAGCGATATATGTTTGATCGCCTTGAAAAAGATGGCACGCTGTACAGCTATTTAAGTGCCAGTATTTTTATGGTCTATGCACTTATGAGTCTTGGGTACTCCCCTGGACATCATCTCATTTTAAAAGCAGTCAAAGGCATGAAAAAACTAGTTACTGTCTGTCAGGGCAGAATGTATGCAGAAAATTCCACATCCACAGTATGGGATACAGCGCTTGTCAGTTACGCTTTTCAAAAAGCTGGCAAAAAACAAGAAGACCCAGTCATCACTAAGTCTTTCTCATACTTGCTGAACCGGCAGCAAATGAAGAAAGCAGATTGGGCGATTCATAACCAGCATACTGCTCCGGGAGGCTTTGGTTTTTCAGATATCAACACAAATAACCCTGATTGTGATGATACGCAAATTGTCTTAAAAGCCATTCCGCGAACATACGCACCAGTTCAATGGAAACGAGGATTTCATTGGCTTCTTTCCATGCAAAACCGTGACGGCGGATTCTCTGCTTTTGAAAAAAATCAAGATCACTTCCTGCTTCGGCATCTGCCGCTTGAATCTGCGGAGGATGCAGCGATCGATCCATCGACTCCCGATATTACAGGCCGGGTGCTTCATCTCATTGGTCTTGAAGAGAAAAACATGTCACCACCCGTTCACAGGCAAAAAGATCAATGTGTCAAGTGGCTCCTAGATCATCAAGAGAAAAATGGATCATGGTTTGGCAGATGGGGTGTTTGCTATATTTATGGAACGTGGGCAGCATTAACAGGACTAAAAGCTGCCGGCATCCCCTCCACCCATCCTGCTGTTCAAAAAGCGTGCCGATTTTTAAAGCAGATTCAACGAGAAGATGGCAGCTTCGGAGAATCGTGTAAAAGTGCAGAGGTAAAAACGTATGTCCCCCTCCCGTTTGGCACAGTGGTTCAGACGGCTTGGGCAGCAGAGGCACTTTTACAATATGAGAAGCCAGATGACAAAACGATTTTAAAAGCCATTTCATTTTTGATCCATCATCAGCACATGAGTGAAGCCTTGCACTATCCAGTAGGCATTGGCCTGCCAAAGCAATTTTACATCACCTATCATAGCTACCCATTTGTCTTTCCCATGATGGCTTGTTCCACATTTTTAGATGAAATGAGGCGTAAGAATGAATAAGAAAGAGTATCGAATGCAGCTCAAAGAGTGGCTTAACTCCATTCAACCCGCGATTCAAGATGACAACATCCGTCAGAAAGTAGACCATTTATGGTTTTCAATGGATGATGAACATTCCAGTGAACAAGAGTGGTACGAACTGGCAGAACGTATTTCTGAGGACATGAAACCACAAGAAGACATGCGAGAGGTAGCAGCCGGAAATCATAAGTTACCTCCTCTCCCTTACCGGTATGATGCACTAGAACCGTTTATTTCAAAGGAGATTATGTATTTGCATCACCAGAAACATCATCAATCATATGTTGATGGTTTGAACCAAGCTGAGCTTGCATTAAAAAATGCAAGAAGAACCAATGATTTCAAAATGATCAAACATTGGGAAAGAGAGCTTGCCTTCAATGGTGCAGGACACTATTTACATTGTATTTTTTGGTTTTCCATGAGTCCTTCAGGAAAACGAAAGCCCACTGGACAAATGCTTCGTCTCATTGAACAATCATTTGACAGCTATGACGCATTTAAATCTCAATTTTCAGCAGCGGCCAAACAAGTAGAGGGTGTCGGCTGGGCCATTCTCGTTTGGGCGCCCAGATCCCAGCGATTAGAGATTTTACAAGCAGAACGCCATCAATTTTTGTCACAATGGGACGTAATCCCTCTTTTAGCCCTTGATGTATGGGAGCACGCCTACTATCTTCAATATCTGAATGAAAAACCGAAATACGTAGATCGTTGGTGGAGTGTAGTTGACTGGCGTGAGCCAGAAGCAAGGCTTAAGCAAGCACAGCAAGTGAAGTGGACCCCTTTTTAAGACGATGCTCCATATAGGCTCATGCTTATATGGGGTGTTTTTAGTTTACATAATTAAATTATTAACACCTTTATAAAGAACGGGTTGTTTTTTCAGAAAATTCGTTTAAAATAGGAAAGATATGTGAGGAAAGTGAGATGAAGCAATGAATGAACATTCTTTTAACCATTAGTCAATTTGCAGGAAGAACCTTCGCAATCTGGGTCATTATCTTTGCATGTCTTGGATTTGCTTTTCCTGACGTATTTTCTCAGATTGGACCGTATATCCCTTTTTTACTAGGAATCATTATGTTTGGGATGGGGCTTACGTTATCAGGTGAAGATTTTAAGGAGCTTTTTCGTAAACCTCTCTATGTGCTAATCGGGGTTTTGGCGCAGTACACACTCATGCCGCTGATCGCCTTTCTATTAGCTTACGGATTACGGCTGCCATCTGAAATTGCAGTAGGCGTTATTCTTGTGGGCTGCTGCCCAGGCGGTACTGCATCCAATGTCATGACCTTTTTAGCAAAAGGCAATATGGCCTTATCCGTAGCGGTCACAACTATATCGACCCTTCTTGCTCCCTTTTTAACGCCTCTTTTTATTTTTATCTTTGCAAGATCATGGTTACCTGTATCACCGGAGGCATTATTTTTGTCGATTGTCCAAGTTGTGCTTATTCCTATTATCTTAGGGGTTATTGTTAAGGTGTTTTTCAAAAAACAAGTAAACTATGCGGTTCAAGCATTGCCGCTTGTATCTGTTGCTGGAATTGTGGTGATCATTGCAGCGGTTGTCAGTGCAAATAAAGAGCAGATTCTTCAATCTGGTTTGCTGATATTGGCCGTTGTCATTTTACATAATGGGCTCGGTCTTTTATTTGGTTACCTGATCGCAAAATGGTGCAAAATGGATATTCCTTCTCAAAGAGCGATTTCGATTGAAGTAGGCATGCAAAACTCCGGGCTTGGTGCAGCCCTTGCAACAGCACATTTCTCACCGCTCGCAGCCGTACCAAGTGCGATTTTTAGTGTGTGGCATAACTTATCTGGTTCCTGGCTTGCGACGTATTGGTCAAAACGAGGACAACCTGACAGTGAAAAGAAAAAAAGCTAGCACCTGTTAAGGTGCTAGCTTTTATAATGGAAGATTATCCTTCAAGCAATAGCTGCTCAGGATCTTCAAGCAGGTTTTTAATCGTAACAAGGAATCCAACTGCTTCTTTACCATCGACAATACGGTGGTCGTAAGAAAGAGCTAAATACATCATCGGACGGTTCTCAAAACGTTCTTCATCAATCGCCACCGGACGAAGCTGAATTTTATGCATTCCTAAAATTCCAACTTGCGGGCTGTTTAAAATCGGTGTTGAAAGCAGAGAACCAAATGTTCCGCCGTTTGTGATCGTAAATGATCCACCTTGTAACTCACTAAGAGCCAATTTGTTATCTCTTGCTTTTTTCGCAAGATGACCAATTTCTTTTTCAATCCCTGCAAATGACAATCTGTCTGCATCACGGACAACTGGTACGACAAGACCTTCGTTTGCAGCAACAGCGATGCCGATGTCATAGAATTTCTTCAAGACAAGCTCATCACCTTGAATTTCTGCGTTAAGCAGCGGATATTTCTTCAGTGCTGCTACAACTGCTTTTGTAAAGAAGGACATGAAGCCAAGCTTGACATCATTTTGTTCTAGGAAGGCATCTTTACGACGCTTTCTTAAATCCATCACAGCTGTCATATCGACTTCATTAAATGTCGTCAGCATCGCAGCCGTTTGTTGAACTTCAACTAAACGTTTTGCAATTGTTTGTCTGCGGCGTGACATTCTTTCACGTTCAACTGGCTTTCCTGGTTGTTCAGTTTGCACCGCCGCATTTGCTTTTGGCGCGGCTTTCGGTGCACTTGCAGGTGCTTCATTCTTTTGATAAGAAGCGACATCCTGCTTTCGTACCCTGCCCAGCGGATCTACGGTTGGAATCTCAGATAAGTCTAATCCCTTCTCTCTCGCTAGTTTTCTAGCTGCAGGAGAAGCGATGGTTCTGCCATTACCAGCTTTCGGCTCTTCTTTCACTGCTTCTTCTTTTTGAGCAGCTGCCGGTTCTTCTTTCGAAGCTGGTGCAGAAGCTTGCTCAGGTGCTGGAGCTGCGGACTCGCTTCCGCCAGCTTCACCTGCTGCAATCGTTCCGATGACCTCTCCAACTTGTACAGTGTCACCAGAATCTTTGAGCACTTCTTTTAATACACCAGATTCTTCAGCAGTCAGTTCGACATTGACTTTATCTGTTTCAAGTTCCAGCAGGTACTCCCCCTGCTCCACATAATCGCCCGGCTGCTTTAGCCATTGAGCAATCGTTCCTTCCGAGATTGATTCCGCTAATTCAGGTACTTTAATTTCCGCCATTTTTCATTTCCCCCTTAGTTTTTGCGAGTCAAGCTATCAGATACAATTCGTTCTTGTTCTTTTTTATGCACAGTTGGATCACCCTCAGCCGTACTTGAACGTCTTCTTCGGCCGATGTAACGTACTTTTACTTTTTCAGGCGCAATTTCACGTAAATATGGCTCAATGTATCCCCAAGCTCCCATATTTTGCGGTTCTTCTTGCACCCATACGATTTCTTCTAAGTTTGTCAGCTTTGTTAAAATTCCTTTAATATCTTTGGCTGGGAACGGATACAGCTGTTCCACTCTTGCAACGTGAAGCCAATCTTTCGGCTCTTCCATTTGAGTAAAACGATCACTAATATCAATGGATACCTTCCCGCTAGATAGCACGAGACGCGATACTTTTTCGTGATCATGTACAAGACCTGGCTGTTCAAGAACTGGACGGAACTGTCCATCCGTTAATTCTTGGACCTCAGACAATGTGTTCGGGTTACGAAGCAGACTCTTCGGTGTCATAATGACAAGCGGACGAATCTCTTCACGAAGCAGCATTTTCGCCTGTCTTCTAAGAATATGGAAATATTGCGCTGCACTTGTCAGATTCGCAACTGTCCAGTTATTCTCAGCAGCTGATTGCAGGAAGCGCTCTGTTCTTCCACTTGAATGCTCAGGACCTTGTCCTTCATATCCATGAGGCAGCAGCATCACTAAACCTGATTTTTGTCCCCATTTTGCACGGCCAGCTGAGATAAATTGATCGAAATACACTTGAGCCGCATTTGCGAAGTCTCCGAATTGAGCTTCCCAAATCACTAACGTTTCAGGAGAATAGACATTATAACCATATTCAAATCCGATGACTGAGCCTTCTGACAGTGGACTGTTATGAACAGTAAACGATGCATTTGCATCACTCAGTTCATGAAGAGCAATAAATTCATCACCCGTTTGACTGTCGTGAAGAACAAGGTTTCTTTGAGCGAAAGTACCACGCTCTGAATCCTGTCCGGTCATTCGAATTGGCGTACCGTCTTTTAATATAGATGCAAATGCGAGTGCTTCCCCAAGTGACCATTCTACTTTACGGTCATCTGTAAACACTTTTGCACGTTTTTCAAGGATCCTTTTCAGCTTACCAAATACTTGGAAATCATTCGGCCAGCTGATCAATTCTTCATTCAGCTTTCGCAATACATCAAATTCTACTGATGTATCCACTGCTGGGAAGCCGTTTGATACAGGCTCTGGCAGTTCGATTTCTTGAATCGTATGCTCTTTCTTTGAAGGCACCTTTTTATAGGCTTCTTCTATTTTTGCCGTCACAGCCTGCTCGATTTCTTCACGCTGCTCTTTTGTCAAAAGACCTTCTGAGACAAGTTTATCTGCAAAGATATTCTTGACCGTTTTGTGCTTTCTGACCGCATCGTACAGCATTGGCTGAGTTGTAGAAGGCTCATCCATTTCGTTATGACCGTATCTGCGGTAGCCGATCAAGTCAATAAGGAAATCCTTCTTGAAACGTTTGCGGTATTCTACAGCTAGCTGAACAGCCGCTAAACACGCTTCTGGATCATCTGCATTGACGTGAACAATAGGAATCTCAAACCCTTTTGCAAGGTCACTTGCATATTTCGTCGAACGAGATTCATTGCTTTCCGTTGTAAACCCGATCATATTGTTGGCAATAATATGGATGGTTCCGCCCACTTGATAGCCTACAAGTTGACTTAAATTTAATGTTTCTGCCACAATTCCTTCTCCAGGGAATGCTGCATCCCCATGAATTAAGATGGCTAACGCTTTTTCAACGTCTTGAACTGGATAGCCTTTTTGAGTACGTGATTCCTGAGCAGCACGCGTGCTTCCTTCAATGATTGGATCAATGAACTCCAAGTGACTTGGGTTATTAGCAAGCGTGACTCTCGCACTCTTTGTATCTTCGTCTTTGATTTGACGGTCAGCTCCAAGATGGTACTTAACATCCCCTGTCCATCCATAGCTGATGCCGATAGAGCCTTCTGATGGAACAAGCTCTTTATTTGGCGCATGCTGGAATTCTGAGAAAATGATCTCATATGGCTTCCCTAACACATGTGCTAATACATTTAAACGGCCTCTGTGTGCCATTCCAATGTTAATATTTGAAGTCCCTTGTGTAACGGACTCTGAAATAATTTCATCAAGTACTGGGACAAGTGCGTCTAAACCTTCTATAGAAAAGCGCTTTTGCCCAACAAATGTTTTATGAAGAAACTGCTCGAACTGCTCAACTTCTGTTAATCTCTTGAATACAGAAACTAGTTTATCTGATGGTTTTTTCTTAAATAGTTCACCAGACTCGATTGATTTTGAGAGCCAGTTTCGCTCTTCGAAGTCATGCACGTGATCAAACTCAAATGAAATGGTACGCTTATACGTATTTCTCAAATGGTTAATGGCTTCTATGCCGTTTGAAATGTGTTTTGGTGCATCCGGACTAATAATAGATATCGGAATATTCTTGACATCTTCTTCTGTTAAACCGTACTCCTTTAAAGGAAACAGTTCTTGTAATTCCTTTTCTTTGCGAAGAGGATTGACGGAAGCATTTAAATGGCCATACGTTCTGATGTCTTCTGCCAGTTTAACGACTGATGCTATCTTTTGGATTTGTTCAGAAGTAACTACGCTATTTTCTTTTTTCCCAATTTCCTCCTTCATTTCACTCGGTGGTGCACCAAGTTCATCAAATATGCCTCTTAGATCTTCATCAACACTAGTAGGATCCTGGACATACTGATCGTAGAGCTCGAGCACATAGCCGAGGTTCGGACCATGAAATTCTTCCCAACTCAACGGTTGTTTCACATCATTTTGAAACATTTTGAACACTACCCCCAACTTTGATCATCAAGTGATTGAACACTATCTCGATATAACTTCCAGAACACAATGACCAAATTTATGTAATAAAACGCTTCCAATAATATTCTACCACTGTTTTGGATTACTTTCTACATTCTTTGTTCAATTAAAGATAAAAAATTCACAGAAAAACAAAAAATTTAAATCATTCCGAAAAATAATTTAAAGAAAGGGGCAAAACCTTATGCCCCAATGCTTTTATGCAGCAGTTTCTTCAGTAGTGGATATAAAACATCTGGCAATGTATCGACATCTGGTACAAAAATGCTGAACTTGCCATACATATCTTGAATGGTTTTCATCTGTGCTTCTTCTATCGACGAATTGGATAAAAACACATTGATCACTTCAATGCCCTTTTTCCTCGCTTCAAGAACTGCTTCATGCGTATCGACAATCCCATTTTGTTCGTAGCTGAACGCAGCTGGCTCTCCGTCTGAAAAGACAATCAGAAACTTTTGCTCTTCTCTTCGCTTTAAAATCATCTTTGTCATTTGACGAATCGCATAACCATCCCGGTTATCCTCTTCTGGCTCAAGAGACATAATAGAAGGCCCTGCATCAAATAAAGAATCTTTGAACGACACGACTGTGTTGAAGTAGTTTGGCTGACTTGTTTCTGTTGCGTCGTTTGTATCTTCCCAAAACCCAACAATTTGATGTGGGACTTGTACGGATTTTAACGCTTCATGAAATAGAACAATGCCTTTTTTCGTCTCGTCCATCTTGTCAAACATGCTCGCTGAACAGTCTACTAATAAGGTGAAAACAGCATCAATCTGAGAAGACGGTGCTTGTTTTTTATAGAAAAGACGCGGATTAGACTCTGTAAAGTAGCGAATCAGCTTTTTGCTGAGACGTCCCGCATGAAGGTCCGTTTTAGGCCAAGATTTTTTATGTTCAAGAGTTTTTTGGATCATTTGTTTTAAGCGTTTTTGGTAAGGCTCAATTTCCTTCGCATGCTGCTTGTATACATTGATTTGTTCTGGCATAGGCGGATCTGGTGAAATCATGACTGGAAACGCATATTTGTTCTCTTTTCCATTTTCATGACCGTCTGCTCCGCTTTCTTCACCTTCAGCCTCTTCCAGCGCCTCAAGCTTTGAATAATCTTTTCGGTGTGTTTGCTTTGCAGAGCCTTGTACAGTTCCGAGTGCCTGATCTCCGTCATCGCCTTCTCTTGCTGCATCCTTACCAAGATCACTTTTACCGCCATGCTCTAAATCAAATTGAAGGAAGCTTTTTGATGGCGCTTCGGTTTCTCGATGCCATACTTCCATGTACTCTTGGTGAATGTCTTCATCGCCTTCTTTTTCCCGGTCGACTTTGATGTCCTCACTTAATTTAGGTTTTCTTTTTAAGTCATGGAACAGTGGTTCTTTTGCCGCTTGTTCATAGTCCAATTCAGGGAAGAAAAAGTACGTATTCAGCATGTCCTTTTCAAGCAGCTCATCAAAGCCTTCCATCAATTCTTTGACAATAGCTGCAATGTCTGCTGTTGAACCCGCATCATACACACGTTCAAGACTTGACTCAATAAACGGAATCATCGGATTGATCTGCTCATGAAGAGGCGGAATCTCTTCGAGCGGAGAATCAGCTGTCAGCTTCACATAAATCGCACAAAAGAGTGCATCCGTTAAAATGCTTCGTTCCTGGTTAATCGTTAATTGTGTCTTAAAGTGACGCCGGTATAGCTCTCTTCTTCGTTTAAATACCTTTTTTGTTCCTGGGCGGTCATGTTTAATCCGCTCTTCAATACGGATATCTTCAAACAGCATAAACAATTGTTTACATATATCAGGAATGGATAATGTATGCGCATAACAAATGATCTCCTGAAATACAGTAAGATCACTATAAACCGTCCCTACTGCACGAAGGAACACATCACTTTTCAGCCCTGCTAGCATATCTTCTTGTTTACGATCATCCCAAAAATGACTGATAAAAATTTTCTTTTCAAACGGTTCATAGTAGGACTGCACACCGTATTCAAGCTCGACATCATCACTTTTTGCTAACGTTTTAGCTAAATCCGTTAATTCCATAAATAGAAATGAATCGATTCTGCTGTCATTAAATTTGATAAATTTCAAAAGTCAGAACCTCACTCGAATAATGTTTGGGCGATATTTCTTACCGCTGCTTTTTCCCGGTCATCTTCCAGTTTTTCAACAATCCCTCGTTCAACGGCACGAAGCGGCGGGATGTATTGCGCAAGATCACAAGTATCTAGGAGCGCGCGGATGGATGCTGCTTCTTCACTCACCTGTCCGTTATGAGCTTGTGTAATAAGGTCTGATGAGAGCTGAACGAATTGATCAATTAACCGCTCATCCTTTAAAACAGATTGAGATTGCAACACATCTTTCAGGATACCGCCGCCGATATATGGAACGTCAATGACAACAAATCGGTTTTTTAACGCTTCATTTAGAGGCACTGTGCCTACATACCCTTCATTGATTGCCGCAATGACGCCAAAGCCTTCTTCTGCTCGAACAACCTCACCTGTAAATGGGTTTGTCATCATTTTTCTGTAGTCGAGTACACCATTTAAAATAGGAAGTGTTTCTGGCTTCGCCATGTTGATTTCATCAATATATAAAAGATGGCCTTTTTTCATTGCTTTTGTCACAGGTCCTTCAATGAATTCAATCGAAGCCACCTGACCATCATTGTGAATGGTTTTATAGCCAATTAAGCTTTCAGCATCAAGATCAACCGAGCAGTTCACACTGTGCATCGGCTGCTGAAAGAAAGCGGATAATGTTTCTGCTAGTTTTGTTTTACCTGAGCCGGTCGGACCCTTTAAAAGAACGTTTTTTCCTAGTGCTAATGCAATCATGGCATCTTGAATGATAGAAGTATCCTGTGATTCATAGCCGCCTGTTCCAATAAGTGGGCGAAATTCATCTTCCAACACTTTTGCTTTTGCTTCAATCATTGCTTGAATTTCTTCTGGGAGTGATTGTTCGTTAAACATGTATGATTAATTCCTCTCTTCGATCATTTTCCTCACCAAGTATACTAAAAAAACCTTTATGCACTCAATACATAAAGGTTAGACTTCTGTTATTTTACCATTTCTTTTGTCATTGATCCGCAAGCGATGCGTTTCCCTGAGTTTCCAGAAGGGTTACTTAAATAATCATCTGCTTCTGCATGAATGATAAAGCTTCGCCCATTTTGATCGATTAATTGATTTGGGCCTCCCTTTAACGTCACATCTGGTACGTTCACGACAACATCGATTTGTCCATCTGCCCCTACCTCTAAATTAGGCATATCTCCAGCATGATGCCCTTTTGGATTGTCAAAACCATGTTCTCTATGGGTTGGATTAAAGTGAGCTCCTGCCGTTTCAAAATCTGGCGTTTCACATATTCCTGTTTCATGAATATGAAAACCGTGAGGACCTGGCGGCAGCCCTTTCGCCTTCACATGCAAATCCAGCCCATTTTCTGAGGATTCTCTGATTTCAATGCTTCCTATTTTTTGCCCGCTTTCGTTTATGAGTGACGTCGTGACTGGTAATTGTTTAGGTGCGGCAACTTCGCTTGTTTCTTCTGTCATTTCTTTTTTCGGCGGTGCATGACATGCTGACGCAGCAAAGACTAAACATATCATGATCATCCACACTGACTTTTTCATTTATGACTGCCCCCTTTTGTTATCAGTATGGACAATCACAGCAGCGGGCAAACAAAAAAAGCCGAAAATCGGCTTTTTTTAGAAGAAACGTTTTGCACCTAAGTAGGCTTTTTTCCAATATGGGTTGCTTAGGTTCGAGATCCCTACTCCATTGTCACTTGCATGAAGGAAATCTCCCCCGCCAAGGTATAGTCCCATATGAGAAGGGCCAGCTTTATACGTTGTAAAATAAACAAAATCTCCAACTTGTGGTGTGCTAACAGAAGTCATCATATTCCAGTAGCCTGCTGTGCTTAGTCTGGATACAGATGAAACTTTGTTAATGAGATAGTAAACAAAGCCGCTGCAGTCAAATCCTGCTGGAGTATTACCACCCCATCTGTAAGGAACGCCTGTCAGCTTTTTCCCCTCTTGGATCATTGTCGTGATCTTTGCGTTCATTGGTACATCGTTTTTGTTATTGTTGACCGGAGTTGTTGAACCGTTAGACGTAGATCCGTTCGATCCAGTTGAGCCGGAAACTGCACCATTAATTTTTAATACTTGTCCAATTCTAAGCACATCACTTTTCAAGCTGTTGGCTGTGCGGATGGATTGAACCTGTACTTTGAATTGATTCGCAATTTTCCATAACGAATCGCCTGATTTTACAGTATAAGATGTTGTTTTCCCGCTAGAAGACTGGTTACTGTTTGAATTGCTTGGTTTAGTAGGTTTTGACTGACTTGGTTTTGATGCAGCCGTCCCTTTGACTTTCAATACTTGATTCGGATAAATCATATCAGATTTTAATCCGTTCAATGTTTTGATTTCACCAATCGACATATTTAGCGAATTCGCAATTTTCCAAAGAGAATCCCCTAATTTAACCTTGTATGTACTTGAAGACGATGAACTATTTGAGTTCGTTGTCTTATTGCTTGAGCTGGAGTTTGAAGATGAGTTTGAATTTGATGACTGGCTTCCGCTCGTCTTCGTGCTGCCAGATACCTTTAGCTTTTGACCAGGACGAATCAAGTCGCTGTTTAAGCTGTTTAGGCTTTTTAAGCTCGCAACTGACATTTTATGATTTTTTGCAATCAGCCATAAAGAATCTCCAAGCTTTACAGTGTAGCTGGAAGTCGTTGAAGCACTTGATTTCTTCGTTGCTTTTGATCCTGTTGATGAACTGGATTTCTTGCTTTTTTCGCCAGGAATTTTCAAGCTTTGTCCTGCGAAAATCATTGTCGTTTTTAATTGATTAAGAGATTGAAGCTCCGAAATACTTGTATTGTACTGTTCGGCAATCTTCCAAAGTGAGTCACCGCTTTTCACCTTGATCGTCTGTGCTTCTGCCGGTGCAGCAAACACAGCTGAGCCAGCGATCGCTGAAACTGTGAGGCCGGTTACTACTTTTTTCTTCATAAAGAAATCTCCGCCTTTCGTATTTTGGTTCATTAAGACTTATGTACTAGTTTCGAGTTTAGCATTTAATGGTTCTGCTTCTCTTGCACTATTTTATCTTTATTTCTATTATATTACTCGACATGAAGACGTTGGGCAATAACAAATAGGCTAAAGCAGCCAACTCAAAATGCTAAAAAACAAAGCCATATCGTTTCTATCGGCTGTTTGTTTTATTTATAAACATTTTTTAAGGAATTTTTAAGTTGACGTTTAGAAATTTGTCAAAACAAGCACGCTGCTAGTTTCATAGTTCTATTCTACATGACAAATTTTTCTGTATCAAATGACTTTTTGCTTAATTGGCTATTTTTTCTCCACAAATAAAAAAGCATCCTTCCGAATGAAGAATGCAGCGTTCGTTTTTATTTTCTTATTTCCGGATCTTTTACGGTAAGCGGATAAAGCACGCCTTCTTTCGCAAACGACATTTTCCCCGTTTCTTCTGATACGACAAGAACAAGTGCATCGGTCATACCAGAGAGTCCGATAGCTGCTCTATGCCTTGTGCCGAGCGACGGGCTCACTTTTTTTGATGTAAGCGGCAGCACGTTTGCAGCAGAAACAAGTGTATTTTCTTTGACTAAAAGAGCCCCATCATGAAGTGGATTTCCCGGGTAAAAAATGCTTTCTATTAAGGAAGCACTAATTTTCGCATGAAGATTTGTCCCTTTTTGAATAAAATCCTCAACCTCATCCCTTCTTTGGATCACAATGAGTGCGCCATGCTTTTGTTTTGATAAATGCTCAATGGCTAAAGAAAATTGAGCAAATCCTGGTGTGAATTCTTCCATATACGCTTGTAAATAAAACGACGAAGCCTCTGCATGCATTTCATTAAACTGATCATGCAATGATTCGAGATCACAAAGTAAGCACTGCTCTGTTTCATCAAGAGAATCAATGATGTCACTTGCATCCTTCATAATGTTCATCAAGTGTGTTCTCATTCCTGCTTTAAATATGACTTCTTCGTTCGTCCGGTGGATCATCTGACCTTTTCCCTCCTTCTTTCGCTTGTTGTTATAAAATAGCAAATTGTGCACATTCTATTTGTATGGAGGTGAGCTTAATATGACCATTCAGAAAATCATCCAATATGCTTGCAGCATTTTAGGTGTTGTCAGTCTTTCTTTTATTTATGCCCAAATGTTTAAAAAAACGAAGCCATCTAAGAAAAATAATCCGACGGAGAATTGATTTTTTTACATAGCATGATATAATTCCTCTCGTTATTTCTGTTCAGAGAGGAACTTATGATGAGAGAAACGAATAGCATTCGAGCAAAGCTGACACTATTTTTAACCATTTTGATTCCGATTTTAATCACCCAAGCAGGTCTTTCACTTATTACCTTTTTAGATACGGTGATGTCTGGAAAAGTAAGTGCAGAAGACCTTGCGGGGGTTGCGATCGGTTCTAGTATTTGGACACCTGTTTATACAGGACTTGCCGGTATTTTGATGGCTGTTACTCCGATTGTGGCTCAGCTGATGGGGGCTGGGCATAAAGAAGATGTTCCCCGGGCTGTCTTTCAGGCGATCTATTTGTCCTTTCTTTTAAGTATCGCTGTGATTGTCATTGGTACGATCAGCGTTCCTTATATACTCGGAGGACTTGGACTCGAGCAATCTGTAGAGGATATTGCCCGGCATTTTCTCAGCTTTCTTGCGTTTGGCATCATCCCGCTGTTTGGTTATTCGGTGCTAAGGTCATTTATTGATGCGCTAGGGAAAACACGTGTGACGATGTTCATCACGCTCACAGCACTTCCTATTAACTTTGTTTTAAATTACGTACTGATTTTTGGGAATTTTGGCTTTCCAAAGCTTGGCGGTGCGGGTGCCGGCCTTGCATCTGCAATGACGTATTGGGCGATTTTCATCATGAGTATTTGTATTGTCATTAAAGCAGAGCCATTCGCCTCATTTCGTTTGTTTCAAAAACTGCCTCGAATGAATATCTCCCGTGTAGGGCAAATACTGAAAATTGGCCTTCCTATCGGGTTTGCGATCTTTTTTGAAACGAGTATCTTTGCAGCAGTGACGCTGTTAATGGGTCACTTTGATACCATTACAATCGCCAGTCACCAAGCAGCGATGAACTTTGCTTCTATTCTTTATATTTTACCGCTTAGTATCTCTATGGCTTTAACGATCGTTGTTGGGTTTGAAGCGGGGGCTAAGAGATATAAAGACGCGCAAAGCTACAGCTATATCGGCATTGGTACGGCGGTATTATTCTCTTTATGTACGGCCGCACTTATTTTGTTATTCAGACCTGAGATCGCTGGTTTATATACAGCTGAATCAGCTGTTTTACAAATGACACAGCACTTTTTGATTTACGCGATCTTCTTCCAGCTGTCAGATGCGATTGCTGCACCCATTCAAGGGGCTCTGCGCGGCTATAAAGACGTGAATTATACGCTGATTGCTGCTTTTGTCTCTTACTGGGTCATCGGTCTTCCTGCCGGTTACCTCATTGGCACATATACCTCCTTTGGTGCGTTTGGTTATTGGATTGGGCTGATTGCCGGGCTTGCCGCAGGTGCCATCGTCCTCTTTATCCGTCTTAGGTTGATTCAAAAACGTCAACTTCGATATGTATCGAATCACTAAATACAAAAAAAGCAGCTGATATTTGTCAGCTGCTTTTGCGTTTAATCATTCCATTGGTACGTCCAGAAAATTTCTTCATCAAACCATTTTTGGACGACTGGTTCTTTGTTTTTCAGTTTTTGTTCCAGTTCTCTCAGCATGCCTTCTGTTTGCGTTCTATGCGCTCTCAGTGCATTTAATTTGATATCTGCAACATCTGTAATATCAATGACAATATCCGCATTTCCAAGCACTTCTTCTCTATTTTTCGTAATGGCCATGCAGTATGTGACAGGCCGGTCTTCTTTTTTCTTGCGGTATAGAGCACGAATGACAGCTTCGCCTGTCGCATCATGATCAGGGTGTACACCGTGTCCTGGATAAAACGTCACAATGAGCGTCGGTTTGACTTCATCAATGATGGATTCCATCACATCTGCCAAATACTCGTCGTCTTCAAATTCCAATGTTTTATCACGCAAGCCAAGCATACGTAAGTCTGTGATATCCATTTCTTTGCAGGCATTGATTAATTCCTGTTTTCTTAATTCCGGAAGTGTTTCACGGTTAGCATATGTTGGGCTTCCCATATTTCTGCCCATTTCCCCAAGTGTCCCGCATGCATACGTGACGGGAATTCCGCGTTTTCTGCTTTGTGCAATGAGACCTGCAACCCCAAAGGATTCATCATCGGGGTGAGGCAGCATCACTAGTACATGTTCGTTCATGACTCGTCACCCTTTCTTCTACACCTGAAATGGTGTTTCACTAATTTGTAATGAGATCGCTAGTTTCCCGTCTGGCAAGTGCCCAGCTAAAAGGAGGCGGCCTTGGTCATCAAACACATAATCGGTTAATCCTTCTGCGTAAATCCAGCCGTCTTCTGTTTTCATTCCAACACGGTATGGACCTTGTCCTTTTATTTTCGCCTGTGAATAGACGACTTTCGCGTTGCGGATATACGCCACAACCGTCATATTTTGTTCGTTTACATGAGCTGAATAAGAACCAGTTGTCGTTTCAAGATGAACGAAGACTGGACGATTTAAAAACGATTCAAGATGTGCTGTGACATCTTCCGTTTGAATTGGTTTCATGAGTGGTTCCTTCCTTCATTTTGAATTAATTCTCGCAGCTTTTTTGTATGTAAGCTGATCAGCTGCAGCTGATGATCATGCTTAAGCTCACTTTCTAAAATTCTCTCCACAGCAAGCACATACTTTTGGTGTAATGATTTCCTCGCCCTCGGATGAGTTCGTGCATCAAGTAAATCATCACATATGGCCTCGTGTAAAGAAGACATATCATCAACATCAAGCTGACGATTTTTCCATAAAGATTGATAGGCGGCTGCAAGCTCATGAGCTGACGACATATGATCACCTCTACAGTTTTGGTAACAACTTATTATGACATGATCCGCCTGCAAAAAAAAGCAAACTGCTCGTTTGGCTTAATGAGAATTCGCTGTTTTCTTCATGCGTAATTGAGAGGTGGTAAACAGTAAAATCGCCACCCAAATACAAAGAAACGTCACAATTTTAGCTGCGGATAAGTGTTCGTGATAGACAAACAGCCCTAAAAACAGCGTAATTGTCGGTGCAATGTATTGCAAAATGCCCACTTGATAAAGAGGAATTCTTTTTGCGCCTTCTGAGAATAAAAGAAGCGGCACGGCTGTAAAAACACCTGCAAAAAATAGAAGTCCGAGCGATCCGAAGCTGTTAGGATTCATAGTCACAACAGGTTCTTTTAAGAAAAATAATAAGTACACTAGTGCAGCCGGTGCGAGAAGCAGCGTTTCAATCGTCAAACCAATCGCGCTCGTGAAGCTCATCCTTTTTTTAATCAGACCATAAAAACCGAAGCTAAAGGCTAATAAGAAAGCAACGACAGGAAATGACCCGTATTGAACTGTTGAAAGGATCACCCCAAATGCGGCAATGAGGATGGCAATGGTTTGTAATTTATTAAGTCGTTCTTTTAAGAAAATAATCCCTAATAGAACGGATACAAGCGGATTAATATAGTACCCTAAACTTGCTTCTAGCATAAGACCATGATTGACTGCCCAAATATATACATACCAGTTGACCGAAATTAAAATAGCAGATAAAAGTAATGAAAAAAATGTTTTACCATCCAGTATGAGACCCTTTACTGTTTGCATCGCTGGGCGGACTTGTTTTAAATACAAAAGAATACCGCACATAAACACAAATGACCATACAATTCTGTGCGCTAAAATTTCGCCTGACGAAATATGCTCCATCAGCTTCCAATATAACGGGAATAAACCCCAGAGTGTAAAAGATGCTGCCGTGTAGAGAACACCTTTTGAATGCTGTTCGTTCAATATAACCATCCCTTTCTAAATCTAACGTATATTATAGCACGCACGCTGGCGAATGGGCATATACTAATTCAGGGCATTTAGAAAGGATGATTCGCATGTTCGACTGGAACCGATTATTCCCTTTTCAAAAGCAGTTCTCAAAAGAAGCCTTAAAGAATTCAGATCCTAAAGATGTTGAGCAGTATGTCAATCAAGTCATGGAAAGTGTATTCGGCTCCAATTATCCTGCTCAGTTCCCATTTCAGGACCCCCTTTCTCAAAATCAAAAAACAAGAGAAACTGACGTCCAAAAGGAAAAAGAGCCAGAAGTCGAAGTGTTCGAGACGACTGATCATGTGTTTGTCAAAATTGAACTTGCTCGTCCAAACACAGAAAAAGTCAAAATCAAACATACAGCCAATCTGCTGTTTATTGATCATTTTCCTGAAGAAGGGGCGCAGAAGAAAGTCGTCCTCCCTGCTGCTGTGAAGCGAAAAGGAACGAAGGCGTCGTACCAAGACGGTATATTGGAAATTATGTTTTTAAAGCATGATGATCCAGGAATTTCTGAAATTGATATTCCATTATAAAAAGCCTGCTTTGGAATGGGAGCAGGCTTACTCTTTTTTCTTAATAATATGGTGGGTATCCGCCGCCATAAGGTGGTGGAGCAGGCGGTGGTGGCGGGGGGTAATATGGGCGGGGATAATTAAAAATCGCACTTCCTAGAAATCCGCCAAGCAGTCCGCCGACCAAAGGAGCGCCAAAACCAAAAAACAAAGGGACTCTGGATTCATATGGCGGAATGCCAGGGGCGCCGCCTCGAAAATACGGAGTATGAGGGTACATGCATTTCTCCTCCTTTGTCATGTGCCTAACATCAGCATATTCATCAAGAGTCAAAATGTTTGGGCAAACCTGAAACTAGGCTTGCTCCTTTTTGTCGTGAGTGTCTGTATACTCCCCTGCCCACCGAGATACCTCATGAAACACATCATGTAACGCATTCCCTTTTTCAGTTAAGCTGTAAATGACTTTGACAGGCGTCTCAGGCAGGACAGTCCGCTCTATAATTCCTTCTTGCTCGAGCTCTTTTAAACGCTCTGCAAGCATTTTTTGACTGATAGATGGAATCGTGTCTGTGAGGTCTTTAAAACGCTTTGGACCATCAAGCAATACATGTATAATAAGCCCATTCCACCTTTTGCCTAGGAGTAAAAAAGCTTGCTGAATGTGTGGACATAATTGGAATTCCATAAATTTCAGCCTTTCTTTTCATGATTGTTTGACAAACTAACGGTGTACAATTTAAAATATCTCTAGTTACAATAAGTAAGTTTCTCACTTTTTAGTTATTGTACCATACTATTTGCAAAAACGGGAGGAAATATCCATATGGCGACCGATCAAAAAACGATTGACATCTTAAAACAAAGAGCTTCAGTAAAAGAGTATGATACTACTCATGAAATGACAAAAGAAGAATTAACAGAGCTTCTTGAAATCACAACAAAAGCACCATCTGCTTGGAACCTTCAACATTGGCACTTCACTGTTTTCCATAGTGCTGAAGCAAAAGCGAAGTTACTTCCAATCGCGTACAACCAAAAGCAAATATCACAAGCATCAGCTGTTATTGCAGTTCTAGGTGACCTTGAAGCTAACCAAAATGGCGAAAAAATCTACAGTGAGCTGGCTGAACAAGGCTTTATTACTGAAGACATTAAAGAAACATTGATGACTCAAATCAATGGCGCATATCAAAGTGAGCAATATGCACGAGAAGCAGCGTATTCAAATGCTTCATTAGCTGCTATGCAATTAATGATTGCGGCAAAAGCAATGGGCTATGATACGTGTGCAATGGGTGGCTTCAGTAAAGAAGCATACATCAAGGAATTCAATGTAAGCGGCCGCTACGACCCAGTGATGCTGATTTCTGTTGGTAAAGCAGCAAAAGAAGCTCATAAAAGCAATCGTTTCGACATCGAAGAAGTATCTGATTTCCTTTAAAAATTGGCAAGGTCTCAGCTTTTATGCTGGGGCTTTTTTATTTGCTTCAAATATTATTTTTACATACTTTCTTTCCCCTTCTCCCTCTTTACATCTTCACTCTTTCTCCTTTTTAAGAATGAAAGCGTTATATTAGTATGATATTCACCAAAATGATTGTTTTTTCTGAAAATGGTCTTGTGATCTAATCTGACAACTGCTATTATTATGAAATTACAAAATATTCAGGAGGAAATCATGAACAAAAAATTGATGCTGGCACTACTTATCGCGATTCCATTCATTGGACAACTCGCATTGCTGCCATTTGCGAACCGCATTCATCCATTTGTCATCGGCCTGCCCTTTTTCCACTTCTGGCTCTTACTATGGATTGTACTCACACCAATTTGCACATTTATCATTTATAAGATGCAACATTCAAATGGAGGAACTGACTAATGCAAGGAAATTTAACAGCTTTATTGATTACTGCAAGTATTATTTTCATCGTCGTGGTCATCGGTTTTGCCGCTGGTCGTGACAAATCATCAAGACAGTCAGTAGAAGAATGGTCTGTCGGCGGGAGAAAATTTGGCGGACTGCTTGTCTGGTTCCTCGTTGGCGCAGACTTATATACAGCTTATACCTTTTTAGGGCTTACAAGTACAGCTTATACAGCTGGAAGTGTCGCTTTTTTCGCTATTCCGTATTCAGTCCTAGCTTATTTTATTGCTTATTTCTTTTTACCGAAACTATGGACGGTAGCGAAAAGTCACAACCTTACAACACTTGCCGATTATGCACGTGAGCGGTTTGACAGCAAGCTGTTATCTAGTTTGATTGCAATTGTTGGGGTACTTATGCTGATTCCTTATATTTGTCTTCAGTTGAGCGGGATTCAAGATACATTAACTGTCGCTGGAACGAATTATATTAATGTCAATGCAGTTGTTATCATTTCATTTATTTTAGTCGCACTTTATACATTTTTCAGTGGGATTAAAGGTCCTACATATACAGCCATTATTAAGGATATTCTCGTTTGGGTGATCATGCTGTTTATGGTGGTTTCACTGCCAATAATTCATTTTAACGGCTGGACACCGATGATGAACACGTTAGCCAAAGAAGCGCCTCAGCTTCTCACGATCCCTGAAGGCGGACCTAAAGGCATTTTATGGTTCATTACTGCTTCAGGCGTTTCTGCCCTTGCTTTGTTTATGTGGGCACACGCGGCAACTGGAGTTTTTACAGCCAAAAGCGCAGATGCCATCCGTAAAAACAGCATGTTTTTGCCTCTTTATAATATTGTATTGATTTTGGTCATCTTCCTTGGATTTATTGCCTTTTTAGTCTTACCAGAAGATACAAATCCAAGATTTGCTCTTCTTCATTTAATTCAAACATCATATGGCGGCGTAATGCAGGGGCTCGCTTATTCAACGATTGCACTGGCTTCCCTCATTCCATGCTCCATCATGGCTATTGGTGCATCGAATTTATTTGCCAATAATTTATACCGTGACTTAATTCATCCGAATGTGTCACCTAAAAGATTGACCATCATTACACGTTCGATGGTGTTTATCGTTATCGGGCTCGCTCTTTTATTCGGAATGCTATTCCCAACTGCACTTGTCACACTTCAGCTCATTGGTGTTTCAGGAATGGTCCAAATCTTCCCAGCTATTGCCATCAGCTTATTCTGGAAAAAACAATCGAGAGAAGCAACGATTGCTGGGTTAGTCATTGGAATCATCGTCACCTTTACAGCGAATATCTCACAAGTCACGTTTGGTCTTTATGAAGGTTTTCTTGGTTTACTAGCAAACGTCGTAGTCATCTTGATTTTAAATCCATTCTTCCAAAAGAAGGTCACATCCAATTCTGTCATGAATGAACTATTTGAAAAGGATGATGAAAAAACAGAAGCGATCACAAGATAAGAAAAAGCAGTCCCCTGATGAGGACTGCTTTCATCTTGTAGACAAAATCTACAAGATTTTTTGTATAACACATTTCCAATGTACATGCTGGAGTTTTATTTTTTTACGGCATGAATGTAATGAATGGTCTCAAAAGCTGATAGGTAATCTTCTCTATTGTTAAAATACAGTTTATTAATTTTTTCAGGTGATAAATGTTCATAAATGAGTAAATCTGATTTCTCTAACACCTTTTCGATTTCAAAGTACGAAAAACATGATTTCATCGGTTCTCCGCCTATTGAAGCCATTTTCACCATATTTTCAACTCTATTAGAGGTTCCTTTTTCTTCGAATAGTTTTTCATCTGCATAATCAAAAACGATTGAACTCCCTGATGGAACCTTGGTGAATAGATAATCTATTAAGCTTGAAACTTCCTCTTTCGTTAAATAGTAAGAAACACCCAGAAGACTAAAGAACGTCTTTTTGTTATCAAATCCTTGACCTATTAGGTTTTGATAGGACAAATTTTTGGTGAAGTCCATAGAAACAAAATGAAGATTACTTGGGATTTTTAAGTTAGCCTCGTCCAATCTTTGCTTTTTAAATTCCTGTGTAGTAGGATGATCAATTTCAAATATTTCTAAGCTGTTTTCCAATTCTGAATGTCGGAAGCTAAAAGTATCTAATCCAGCGCCAAGTATGACATATTGTCTTAATCCTAACGCTACCTCATGAAGCAATACTTTTTCGCAATACGCAGCACGTGATAAGGTTATTGGAGACAGCTGGACTTGTGTAATCCATTTTAATATTTCTTCTGTATTTCCTTCGAATTTTTGTGCGATATCTTTGTTGAAGAAATGTATGCCTTGAACCATATTTTCTTTGATGTCATTGAATTCTTTTTCAGAAATTAATTCTTTAGCTATATAATCATTAAAGATTTTAGGCGTATCAAATTGACTATGATAGGATCTAGCAAAAGCTGATATTAACGAAGTGACACTGGACTCATCTTTCTTCATACAAACACACTCCTTTATTTTAGAACAAAAAAATAGGATTCTCCTGGCCAGAAGAATCCTATTATATATTCTAAAAATAAGAAAGTAAATTATAGCATAATCACATTTTTTTGTCAAGTTTAAAACAGTCTTTTTCCATACAAATAGTAACACCTAACAGCGTTACATGGATCAAAAAAGAAAGTATACTTACTTTCATTGCCATGAATTTTAAAAGGAAGCAAACTAGACATGGAAAGACCCGTGTTCAGCTTAAAACTCTATATGTTTTTATCAAAAAACCCCACTTCACTTAAAATAAAGGTGGGGTTTTTCTACAATCTTAAAGCAGTCCCCTGATGAGGACTGCTTTTTCTTTATTTCATTTCTTTTTTCAAGACTTCAATGGCTTTTTTCATTTGTGTATCGTTGTTCTTTAACTTATCTTGGATCTTTGTCATCAGAACGGTCGTTGTATCTCCTGTCAGAATACCGTCTGCCTTTAAATCGTTGTCTGTTTGGAAGCTTTTGACGATAGACTGGAATGCTTGATCGTATTCACCGTTTGCTTTTGCTTTGTAGCCGAGCGCTTGGAACATTTTTTGAGCCGCTTTGACTTCATCTCCATTGTCATTTAGCTCATACGATTTTTTCGGGCTTAAGTACGGCAGCTTTGCATAACTTGGAAGAGCTGCTTTGACCTGTGGTTCGATTCCTTTTTTGTGAATCCAAGAACCGTCTGGAGTCAGCCATTTTGCAATGGTTAACTTGACACTAGAACCGTCATTATAGTTTTGCGCATTTTGAACAGTTCCTTTGCCGAACGTCTTTTCACCCACAATTTGAATGCCTGAAGATTGGTGCAGAGCCGCCGCCATGATTTCAGCAGCGCTGGCTGAGCCGCCATTTACAAGAACAACTGCCGGCTGATGGACTTTGCGTTCTTTTTCAGCCTTGTACACTTGTTTCTTCCCTTTTTCTTCAACCTGCATAATGACTTTCCCTTTATCGATAAAGTCATTGCTCATTTCAATAGCTTCTGTCATAATGCCGCCTGGATTATCTCTTAGGTCAATGACAAAACCTTTTGCCCCTTTTTTCTCGAGGTCATCAATCGCTTTATCCAGCTCTTTCGATGTAGTTTCAGCAAATGACGTAATCTGGATTTCTCCTATTTTGTCTTTTGTGAGTTTGGCATACACTGTTTCAAGCGGAATCGTGTCTCTTGTGATGGTCACATCTACATTGCCCACTCCTTGACGGTTGAGATGCAGCTGGACATCCGTTCCTTTTTGTCCTCTGATGAGAGAGACTGCTTTATTGACCGACATGCCTTTGGTGCTTTTTCCATCCACTTTTAAAATATGATCATGAGGTTTCAAACCAGCTTTTTCAGCAGGAGAGCCTTTAATCGGCGCGACAATTAAAATTTGTCCATCCTTCTCTTCTACTTGTGCACCAATTCCTTCAAATGATGAAGAAATGGTGTTGTTAAATCCTTCGGCTTCCTCCTGATCCATATATGTAGAGTATGGATCATCAAGTGATGCAATCATTCCTTGGATCGCACCATCTACTAGTTTTTGATCATCCGTTTTTTCGTAATACTCATCCTTTACCTTCGTATACGCAGCCATGAGTTTACTAAACTTCTCGTCTCCAGAGACGCTGACAGCACCTTGTTTTGTGATCACAAATGTAATCGCAGAGGACAGTGCAGCAGTCACCAGAATGGCTACCACGAACTTCATTTGTTTTTTCAAAAAAACACCACCTTTATCTCCTTTCATTATTATCAAGGACGATGCTTCATCCGTCAACCAAAGGATCAACTTCTACTTGAAAAGATAAGCCATTTGCTCCTTTATTGCATAATCTTTAGAGAGGAACAGGATAAGGAAAGAAGGGATGATATGAGTGATTATGTAGAAATGCTTGCCTATTTTGGCGTATCAGGTGCCCATCCTGGCGGAATTGAGTTAACAAAAACGATGATTGAGCATATAAAACTGCCGCCTCATGCACGTATACTGGATGCCGGATGCGGTACAGGACAGACGGCCGCCTACTTAGGAAATATAGGTTATCAGGTGGAGGCCATTGATACGCATCCATTGATGATTGAAAAGGCGAACCTGCGATTCAAGCGGGAAGAACTGCCAACCCGCGCCTTAGAGGCATCCATTGAGCAGCTGCCCTTTCCAGATCAAGCGTTCTCTCTACTCATCAGTGAATCTGTTTTAAGCTTTACCAAGCTGCCTGTCGCACTTGCTGAGATCAAACGGGTCCTTGCTCCTGGCAGTCAATTGATGGCAAATGAAGCTGTGTTAAAAGCCCCTCTTACACGTGAAGAGATGGCCGTTGTTCGAGATTTTTACGGCTTTCACTCGCTCTTGTCGCTTGAAGAATGGAAGGAGCAGTTAACAGCAGCAGGCTTCCGTGACATTCAGATTCTCTCATTCGATGAACATATGGTGCAGGAGGAACCAACAGAAATGGAATTATCTGAACACATACCGCCTTCTCTTTACGAGACGCTGCAAACACACTACGATCTCATTCAAGCACACCGCAAGCAGCTAAGTCACATTCTATTTGAATGCACTGTATAAAATGAGCGAATCCCCTATATGTTTTGTCCAAACTCTATGAGGTCTCTCGCATAGGATAAGAGTGAAAAGAGTTTGTCATAAGGAGGAAAAACATGGAGCGCTACTACAAGCTTTGTCAGCAGCACATGGGGAAAGTCGCTAGAATCACTGATCGTAATGGCAGAGTACATGTCGGACGCATTGAGCGTGTGACAAACCGCAAAGTTTATATTCGTCCAGTCGGCGGGTCTCGCGGGGGCTTTGGCTTTGGCTATTGGGGCGGATATTATGGCTGGGGTGCAGCGTATGGCATCGGCCTCGGGTTCATTACCGGCTTCGCACTAGCAGGATTGTTCTTTTTTTAAAAGAAGAATAAGAGAAGGCCTCCCGAATAGCTGGGAGGCCTTTTACTTGTTTAGATTTTCTTTACTTTGTTCATGTATTCTTCAAATGTTAAATCGTGATCATGCATCGCTTTAGCGGCTTCTTTTCCCACATAGCGCAAATGCCACGGCTCATATTCATATTTCGTAATGTCTTCTTTTCCTTTTGGATAACGGATGATAAAGCCATATTTATAGGCGTTTTTAGCCACCCATTTGCCATCTGGTGTTTCACCAAACTTTTCAGAGATCTCAAAGCCGGCACTTTTTGAGGAAATGTCCATGGCAAGGCCTGTTTGATGTTCACTTTCGCCTGGTAAAGCGACTGCTTCTTGTGCTTTTTCTTTGCCTTTTAATTTGACCTCACTATCAAAAATGACTTTTTGACGGTCATAGGAGCGATAGCCAGATACTGCAGCAAGCTCGAAGTTTTCCTTTTTTGCACCTTTGAATAACTTCTCAAGCGCTTCCGCTGCTTCTTTGCGAATATATCGCTTTTCAATATCTTCCGAAAAAGAGAATTCTACTTTTGGCACAACGAGATCAGAAGGTTTATAGGTTCCTGGTAATGCATATTCTTTGTTAACAAGTGCTAGCACATTTTCAGGATTTTGAATGGTTTTCAGACCGCTCACAACCTTGATGTCATTGAAATATTCACTCTTTAACGTCAGCTCTTGATTCGATGAATCTGCCGTATCGTTTGAGTTGTGCTGGGGAGATGAACTTGCTGCGTTTTTTTGTTCGTTTGTTTTGTTTGATTCAGATGTACCGCTTTTTTGATCCAGCAACTGGCAGCCTGATAGTGCGGCTGTCAAACCAAGAATCGATGCGATTGAGAGTATTTTGTAGCTTTTCTTCATGACATACCTTCCTTTTGCTCTTCTAAAAAAATAAAGATGCGCTACGTAGTAGCACACCCTTTATACTATTATAAAACGGAGTCTAGCGCAATTAAGATCATTTCATCAAACGTTGTTTGACGCTCTTCAGCCGTTGTTTCTTCTCCTGTTAGAACATGATCACTCACTGTCAAAATGGATAACGCTTTTCGATCAAATTTTGCTGCAAGAGAATAAAGAGCGGTTGTCTCCATTTCGATCGCTAGGATACCATATTGAGCCATGAGCTCAAGTGGTTTTTCATTATAAAATTGGTCTGCTGTAAATACATTTCCGACACGTACAGCGACATTTTTTGCTTCCGCTGTGTCATATGCTTTCTTAAGCAGGCCAAAATCGGCGCATGGCGCATAATCAATCGGCCCAAATGCCACACGGTTCATTTGTGAATCTGTTGATGATGTCTGCGCTAAAATGACGTCACGTACATTGACATCCCTTTTGATAGCTCCGCAAGATCCAACGCGGATTAAGTTTTGAACATCATAGCTTTGAATGAGTTCATTCACATAAATCGAAATAGATGGTACGCCCATCCCAGTGCCCTGTACAGAAACACGTTTTCCTTTATAGGTTCCAGTATAGCCATACATTCCGCGCACCTCGTTATAGCACTCAACATCTTCTAAATATGTATCTGCAATATATTTCGCACGAAGCGGATCGCCTGGCAGCAATACCGTTTCTGCAATTTGTCCTTTTTCTGCTCCAATATGTACACTCATTTTTTAGCCTCCACTTACGTTTACTATGTATTTTATCCTATTTATTATAAACGATAGAGCTTAAAAAAGAAAATACCAGCTGGATCTCAAGCTGGTATCATTCATCATCTATTTAGCCTATCGTCATTAGTCGTTCACTGCGTTTCCATCCTGCCGGAGAGAGCTGATAATAGCACTTCCCCTTTTTCCTATCATCAATCACAACAATATCGCCAGTTGTGATAAACCGCGCATTGTAATCATTAGGGACTGTATCATGTACATTAAATGTCGAGAATGCTTTCTCCAGTACATCAAGGTGTGTTCTGCCGCCAATCTTTGTCCGGTACACAGGCTGATGCCCACTTGCAGCGCCATATTCAGGTGTTTGATAAATGGTTAAGTGAAATGCTGAAGGTTTCTTTTGAAAAAATCTCAACGTCAATTGCATTCAAATCCCTCCCCTTTTATATAAAATTGGCTGGGATCTGTCAATTTCCTTCTTCTATTTTTGTCGAATGACAGGCAATCTTTCGTCAATCTTTTTACAAATGAGAAATAAAGCGAGCCCTATCGCAAAGCCTCCAGCGACATCTGTCAAATAATGCACGCCAATATACATCCGACTGATGCCAATGACTAGGACACCCAGCCCTGTGAGCAAATAGACGATTTTCTGTCTTTCTTTCAGCCATGGAATCATCTCAACTAATAGATAAGCCATAAAAGGATAGATGGTGGCTGCATTCATCGAATGTCCACTCGGAAAGCTGTAATACGTTTCACTTACAAGGTGATCAAAGGCCGGACGCTCTCTAGCAAACAGCCCCTTTAATTCATGATTGATTGTTTTTTCTGTGAGATATAATAGAAAAAGCATCATGATAGAGTAGTAGCGCTTATACATAAACAATACCACACTAAAAATGAGCATGATTGGAACGAGCAGCGCGCTGATGCCAAGGTCCGTCAAAGCCAGCATGACATCATTTAAAAAAGGGAGTCTGATGCTTTCAAACCATAAGATGATCTGGTTGTCCAAATCTTGAAAAGCCCCAGATACCATGAGCGCAGCAATGGCGCCAAATAAAATGAAAAGAAATAGGATGTACACGCGAAGGATTCCCCTCCCTCTCTCTTCAGAATCTCTTCAAATTATAGTGCCTACCACGCCTCTTCTTCAACTATCATTGCTTTTTTCAGCATATATTCAAATGTAATGTCAGCCAGCTCAAATGTTTCAAGCTCAGCAGGTATGTACCCTCTTTTGATCAGCTCCATGTAGAAGAACTCCGCAATTTCCTCTGTATCAATCACCAAATCTGCTTCTTTCATTGCATTCCGCCTCCTTTTTTATGATGTATGAACGCCGGCTGTTTTTTATTACAGTTTGTCATAATGGCTCATTCCATACATATAAATGCAGTAAACAAAAAGAAAAGGGGCTTGAAAGAATGAAATGGTTAAGCATATTAGATGGAGAAACATTTGATCAGGTGATGGGCCGTATCTTGAGGGGATGGTTTTATGTGATTGCATTTTTCTGTGTGCCTTATTTTTTATTCGTGTTAGGACAAGTCTTTCTTTAACCAAAATGTTCGTGTAAACTTTCCAAAATAAAATCCATCATATCCTTATATTCTGGATCTTTGAAAAATTCGTAGAGAATTTTATAATCGTTATAAATATCAAGAAGCTCATCCACTATAGATACAGCGAGAAATTCAAGTGAAGCTTCGCTTTCTTGTTTCTCTTCTAGCTGCAATAGAGCCGTTTGAACCATATCTTCTTCTAACTCTTTTGAGGTTTCTCCGACGTAATGCACAAAAAGAAGCTGATGAACAAACTGATCCATCTCATATTTCCTTAGGACAAGCGTTAAATCCTCCTCTTCTGTTTCCAGCCACTCTCCGTCTTTCAGCCTCGTAAGTTCGTAAATGACATCCTCCCAGCCATCTTCAAGGTAGCGCCAAATTTCGGTCCGATGACCGATGATTTTAAATAGCTCTTTTCCGTAATCTTTTACATATACAACATCGCCAATGAGGAACTCATATTCAATGTCCAGCTTTTCTGTATCGACAATCACCCCGCTATACTCATCGTAAAGCTGAAGTGATGTTTCAAAATAAAGCACCTCATTATGATTGACCTCATATAAATAGTGCTGGTCAATTTGATGGACTTTTGTAATCGTTCCGACTGTGCCGTACATGACAACGACGACAATATCCCCTACTTGATATTTTGGTGCTTTCGCCTTCATTCTGTCTCCCCCTTGCCCGACTTTTGGTCTTAACGTATCGTATGCCGGCGCAAGGAATTCTGCATGGGCAACCACACCATGCAAAACGCCATTTTATTTCTTATAAAAAAACCGCTTCTCCCATATGGAACAAGCGGTTGTGTGTTATTTTTTTTTGACTTCTACTTCGTATTGCTCAAACGCTTCGTCAAATGTTGTCATTGAGCTTAAATAATCACCATTTAATTCTAAATAAGCACACAGCTCATGATAATCTGTGGAAGTTTTAGGAAAGCTGTGATCCTCATACGCAGCATTTGCAAAATGGCTGATTTCATCTTTCGGTTTTGGATGTCTGAACTTCATTAAATAATGGTAAAACGACTTCACCTGTTTTTCCCTCCGCGACACACTATTTTGTTGTTATATTATACAGCAATTTGATGACTTGTATAGACGGAGGTATAACTTATGAAGAAAAGTCAAAGTAATTTCGCTTTAATAACCGCTCCATGCTCATTAATTCTTCATAGGAGATTTTTTCTGGAAGTTTTGTCTGGTCCACTAAAATTAATTGATCTTCAATCTCTTTGACCGTCTCATCCTTTTGATAGATCATACCGCAGTGCGTGCAGGAGATGGACGGCGTTTCGATGATTTCAATTGATTGTGTGCCCGTGATCAGTTCCCAATAGACTGTTGTCTGCTCAGCATTTGCTTTGTTTTCCTCACACCAATCACATGTCAGCAAGGCTATTTCTCCTCCTTCACGGTTTGTTCTTTTTTGAGCTGCGCTTGATATTTCTTCTCTTTTAATTCATCCCGTTTTTCACGTTTGTTTTTAAGTGTGTCATGCTCAGGATTTGTCTCATATGCTTCTCTACGTTTCATTCGATTTAAATTCTCAGGCGTAAACGATCTTGCTTCATCCTCAAATAGTGCGGTAATACCAATTGCTGGTTCTTGTTTTTCTTCATAAATTTCATTGAAATACGCATCTGCCTGGCCTGCGACGTAATGCTCTGGTTCTGGATAAGAGGTGATGACACCTTCAAAGTTACGAAGGACGACTTTATCAGGGCTTTGCGATAATAAATAATTTGGCTGTAAGGCAATTTTCCCTCCGCCTCCTGGCGCATCTACCACAAAGCTTGGCACTGCATAACCACTCGTATGTCCTCTTAAGCCTTCGATGATTTCAAGCCCTTTTGATACCGGCGTTCTAAAGTGGCCAATGCCCTCAGATAAATCACATTGATAAATATAATATGGTCTGACCCGAATCTTCACAAGGTCGTGCATCAGCTTCTTCATAATCGGCACACTGTCGTTAATACCTGCAAGGATGACGGCCTGATTCCCTACAGGGACACCGGCATTCACAAGACGTTCGCACGCTTCTTTTGCTTCTTTTGTAATTTCAATACTTGTGTTGAAGTGAGTATTCAGCCAAACTGGGTGATATTTTTTCAATATCTCGCACAGCTCATCTGTTATACGCTGCGGAAAGACAACCGGCGCGCGGGTTCCAATCCGAATGATCTCAACGTGCGGAATGTCACGTAAGTTTTTCAAAATGTATTCAAGCACTTGATCATTGATTAACAGCCCATCTCCGCCAGAAATTAACACGTCCCGCACCTCAGGTGTTTCTCTAATATATCCAATGGCAGCATCTAACTGCTTTTTCGGCACACCCATACCAATCTGACCGGAAAAACGTCTTCTCGTACAATAGCGGCAGTACATCGAGCACTGATTTGTCACAAGAAACAGTACGCGATCTGGATACCTGTGTGTGAGCCCCGGGACAGGTGAGTCCTCATCTTCATGCAGCGGGTCTTCCAGATCATATTTTGTTTTATGAAGCTCTTCTGCAATTGGCACAGATTGCATACGTATTGGACATCTTGGATCGTCTGGATTCATCAGTGAGGCATAGTAGGGTGTAATGTTGAGTGGAATGGTTTTGGTGGAAATCTTCACCCCTTCTCGTTCCTCTTCTGTTAAGTTTACGATTTTTTCTAAATCCTCAAGCGTTTTCACGGTATGCGTCAGCTGCCAAATCCAGTCGTTCCACTTTTCCTCAGGTACATCCTTCCAAAGCTCAATGTCCTTCCAGTGACGTGCCGGTTCATACAATTTCTGATTCATATCCATTCCCCCTATCAGCATTCACTTTATACTATGCAAGTTATGTGCCAACATGGGAAAATGCCCCTATTCTTTACAAAAGGAGCTTTACCCGTCATATTCAATTGGATGCTGTGCCTAGATTTCGGCATCTGCATATTTCTTCAGTTTATATTGCAGCGTTTGTCGAGGGATTTTTAAGGCGGCGGCGGTTTTTTTAATATTCCCATTATGCTGATGTAAAGCTTCTTGAATCAATGTTTGTTCAAATGAAGACACTTGATTTTTTAAGGAGGGTTCAGATGTTTCCCTTTCCAGTTTTTGCTCACGTAAATGAGCCGGAAGGTATAGAGGGGTGATCTCTTCCGCTTCCTTTGGCATCATCAACACGGCATGCTCTATCGTATGTTTTAATTCTCTAACATTCCCAGGCCAGTGGTGAGCCATAAACAATCGTTCCGTTTCTTCAGAAAGACGTGTGACGTTTTTTGAAAACTGCTGATGATAGGTTTGAATGAAGTGGCGGGATAGCAGCGTGATATCTTGCTTTCTCTCACGAAGCGGCGGAATATGAAAAGATGACACATGCAGTCTATAAAATAAATCTTCTCTTAAAATTTGCTTTTTCACTGCTTCGAATGGGTCCATATTGAGCGCAGTAATGAGCCGAACATCCACTTGAATGGACTTTGCATCACCGATGCGGCGGACAACGCCATCCTCTAACACACGTAATAATTTCGTCTGAAGCGTGAGCGGCATCGCTTGCAGCTCATCAAGAAAAAGCGTGCCCCCATCAGCCAATTCGAAAAGTCCCTTGCGATCAATTGCACCCGTATAGCTCCCTTTGACAGATCCAAACAATAGACTTTCAAGTAATGTTTCTGGGAGCGCTGCGCAGTTTTGCGGAATAAACACTTGGTTTTTTCGGTCAGATTCATGGACAATGGCTTGAACAAGCACTTCTTTTCCTGTCCCAGTTTCTCCGTAGACAACAACTGATGATGGATAAGCAGCTGCTTTTTTTGCCCTTTCAAGCGTTTCTTTTAAAAGCGGATCATTTGTTAAAAATGAAGCAAAATCATGCATTTGTTCTACCCCAGCCACGTCATATGTTCGCTTTTTTTGATCTAAACGATTGGAAAGGGCTGACAGCTTGGATACATCTTTTGCGACTTCGACCGCACCTATTAACTCGTTATCTTCAATAATAGGTAATGTCGTGTTCACTGTTTCAATTTTTTCTCCGTTTTTATTCAAATAGGTTTGCAGCGAATGATAAATGGGCTTTCCTGTTCTCAACACATGCATAAGCGTACTTGTTTTTTCAGTTAAAGAGGGATACACATCAAGGATGTACTTGCCAATCACCTCTTCTTTTTGTAAACAGTCAAACTTAGCGGCATTATGATTGTAAAAAATCGTCATCCCTTGATCATCTACAACATGAATGGCTTCATCAATGGCTTCTAAAATTAATTCAAACCAATCTGCTCTTTCGACAACTTTCCCCATTCTTTCCCCCTCACTTTCAGTGCCAAAAAACCGGCATCAATTGCCGAGTTTTCAGCGGCTTGATCATTTTTAAATGGTTCCCTGTCTTTTTCATGTTTCGCTTTTTCCTTTCTACTTCCTGCAAAAATTTTAAAAAGCACCCCTCTTATGAGGAGTGCTTTCGCCCGGATGTCTGATAAAGAGACATATCGAATTCTTGCAGCGATTCCCTATACAGCGGAACAATCGGCTTTCCTTCCTGAAATAACGTAAATTGGGACGGGTACAGCTTAATCGGCTGATGATAAAAAGCAAACCGCTTCACCACCTCAGGATCAATTCGGCAAAAGGCATGATGCACAAGTAAATAAACATCTTGTTTCCATTTAAACAGCCGCCTGTTTGGCGGACTGAATACAGGAGAAACTTTGATGATATCGCCATCCTCAAATGACTGAAGCTGGTCATTTGAAATCGTATAGATCTCCTTTGGGTGAAACTGAAAATATTGCACGTCACGTTTTGAAGCAAACCTTCTTTTTTTCTGTTTTTCAATATAAAAGAACGTTTTCCCCTGATCTGCGGTGACAACTGTATAATTGGGTATTGCCAGCTTCTCTTTTATTTCATATTTCATCTCACATAATAGCGGAACACGGATCGCACGCCTGTTCTTTTCATTGATCCAGCGCTTTTCAATTCCATGAAGTTTCCCGTCTGCGATTTGATAATAATCCCCTTCTTTTTCAATGATCGTTCCGTCAATTAAATCATACGGCATACTCGAAAACTGATGATGAAAGGAATGGGGCGTTTTATACGTTGTATCCAGTACAGCTTTTAATGGAAAAAACGAAGCGAAATGATTCAGCCTCATCCAAAAAACAGAATCTGCATGATGCCAGTGCTTTGGCTCATCATCCCAATATTGTCCGTATTTTTCATGAATCAGTGGAAGCAAGCGGCTTCTGTGCATGACCGAACAATGGTCCACTTGAAAGGACGCATGCTCTAGGATTTGATTTGCTTCTCGAACAAAACTCATCGTTTCCACTAAATGCTGATTCACATGCACAACCCGCTGCGAGGAATACACAATATCTATATGAGGCTTCAACCGAAAAACATCCACCATTTTAAGCAAACGATCTTTATGGTACACGGTATCATCGGTTAAATAACAAATGAGCTCACCTGTTATA
This sequence comes from Bacillus sp. ABR, assembly GCF_056172715.1. Classification (NCBI taxonomy): domain Bacteria; kingdom Bacillati; phylum Bacillota; class Bacilli; order Caryophanales; family Bacillaceae; genus Bacillus; species Bacillus sp. ABR. Next base: position 92,239 of record NZ_JAOYSL010000002.1, read on the forward strand.
CGGGTTAATGCTTCATTAATAAGCGTCGCATATCGTGCGGTTAACAGCCGTTTTGCCGGATGAACCGTGTGCGAATACAGCTGAATGCGTCCATCACTCAAATAGGGCTGGATCTTTTGAATGGTGCCCTGTTCTGAGCCATCATCCATAATCAAAAGCTCCCAATGCGGATACGTTTGTTCTACCATACTCTTTAACACACGATCAATGAAATCTGGTTTATTGTAGCTTGTTAAAATCACCGATACTTTCATGATCATTATCCTTTTTGATTAGTTTAAAATGCCCCCCAGCTGACAATGTTCACAAAAGGAACACTCACTCTTAGCTGATTTGTCGCGTTTTTAAAGACCGCGACCGTATCAAACAATTGCACGACAACCACGTTTTGAAGTACATCTCCATTGACCAAATGAACACGCGGCACTGGAATGCCAAGCTCAAGCCATGGACGAAGTAATTCTTTGATGTCTGACACATTCTCTTCCTCACTTTCTTCTAAAAGGCGAAGAAGAAGTAAAATCAAGATGACTTCAAGCACTCCTTCCGACTCTAGTAATTCTTCGTTCCAACCATCTAATAATTGTTCAAATTCCATTCATAATCCCTCTCTCTTCACATTTAATCTTTACTAGAGTATGAGCGCCACTTCATTTAGCCTCAGCATTTGAAAACATTTTTAAAAATGTGTGAAGTGATTAATTGAAAAAAAGAATCAGGAATCAGCGTTCTGCTTATGCCAAAAAAAATGAACGGCATATACATAGGGGTGAGTTTGAATTGATGAAGAAAGGATGGGGAAAAAATGAGCGACAAGCGTGCTGAATTAAAAAAAGAACTATTGAAAGTGTTTTTCAAACCAATTACTCATGCATTAACAGCTAATCTCGAAGAAGGAGGAGTTCAAGTGGAAGAGAAATTGAACGATTTACTAAGTGAAGTGGCAGCTGAGGCATCACCTTCAGATTCTGCTACAACACTCGATGTATCTCAGCCAGCAAGATGGATCTTTGCAAGACTTGCACCAGGAACAGTCATTAGTATTGTCACTGACTCAGGAGATTTAATTGGACCAGTTCAATTTGTATCATTCGATGCTTCAACAGGTGTTGTATTTGTTACACAAGAAAGCTCTGTCACACCTACCGGCTCAGCAACGACTCTTTTAGATGTAGATAAAGTTGAAAGTGTTACATTCACATCTTAATGTGAGAGGGTCATCATGAAGCTTCTTTATATCAGTTCTGGCTACGGCGGAATCTATCACATGTTTGATCAATGGGTAGAAGAAAGCTTCATTGATTCCCCCTTTTCATGTGTAAAGATTGATAGAGAATCTCTACCCACTAACATGCACAAAATCCGGACATTTTCTCCGGATTTTGTTTTGATGATGATCGGTGATCATGTTCCGAAAGATGTACTTCATCAATTCAAACAAGAAAAAATCCCGATCGTTCTGTGGATGACAGAAGATCCCTTTTATGCAGATGTATCAGCTGCTTGCGCACGTGATGCTCAGCTTATCTTAACGATTGATGAAGGGATTTTGCCATTTTACAAACAATTAGGCGCCGAAAATACACACTACTTTCCCATTCCGACAAATACACGTGTTTTTCAGAAAAATGAATCGCCAGATGAGATGTGCACGTTTGACATTGCACTCATTGGCTACCCTTATCCCAACCGCATTAAGGCCATCGATACACTCTTAAAGCAAAACAAATGGCGTATTCTCGTTGCAGGTAAGGAATGGCACCGTCACTTAAATAAATCACGGAGACATTATCGTGATTTCACCCTTATAACGAATTGGCTGAGTCCTCAGCAAATGGCGGACATCTATCAGCAGACAGCGATTGTCCTGAATCCGCATAGGCCGTCTCAATTTGTATATAACAAAAATAAAGCCATGATTCAAAATATGAGCCTCAATAACAGAGCATTTGACATTGCTGCAACTGGAAGTTTTCAATTGATGGATCTACATCCGCCGCCTACTTTTTCAAGCTTTGCTTTTTACAAAGATGAGGACGATTTGATCAAACAGGTGGATTACTATGGGTCAAATGCAGGTGAAAGAAAGGCGGCCGCACTGAACAACTACGAGCAAGCCGTTCGCTGGAATACATTTGATACGATGCCGCAAAGGCTTTATGAAATCGTAAAAAGCGCCCTATAACTGGGCGCTTTTTCTTGTTGAAGGTCAGCTTATGCATGATCTTCTGCATCTCGGCGAGCCAATAAGACGTGCTCTGCCTTTTTCCGGTCCGCCTCCTGTTTCACCACAAGCGACCGCGTGTGATCCATCATATATGCTCCGACAGATCCTTCTAAAAAGGAATGAATGCATTCTTTGACATAATGAGCATGAAAAGCATATACCGCACCATTTAGCCGGCCATACGTATATGGCTGCTCATGTTTTGGCATGAAAAAGTAATGATTGTCCTTATATAAAGTAGCTTCATTGTTTTCATGCAGTGTCCAAGTTTCATTTGGGTTTTCTAACGCCTCTGTAAAAGATGCGGTGCAGTCATATCCCCCCTCCACTAAAAGCTGCAAGCACTTCTCGATATCTGCCGTCTGTCTTAGAGGAGACGATGGCTGCAGATATAGCACAATATCAAAGGTTTTCCCCTCCCGCTCTAAATAAGCAAGCGCATGCTTCACAGCTAACAGCGACGGCGTTTGTTCTGTTACATGTGTACTTGGCAGTTCAATCACATTTGCTCCGTAGTGAGATGAAATGATTTGCGTATTGACATCCTCTGAGGAGACGATGACTTCATCTAACTCAATCATTTGCAAAAGCGGCTGAATGGTCCAATAGATAAGCGGCCGCTCTGCCAATATGCGTATATGTTCATCATGCTGGCCGTCGGTACTTCTAAATGCAGGTATCATGGCTAAAATACGATTTCCCCTATACATGTCTTCTCTTCTCCCCTCGCGCACAGCTCCCTTACAATTTTCTTCTCTGACCGAGCTGATCGCAGTACTGAAGTATTCAGGTCTCTCGTTTTTCTAGTTAATCTCTTATCTCTCCATATTCTATTAAGACGGTAAGCAGATGGTTATAATTTGTTCACCTAATTTATACATGAAGTGGTTCTTTTCCTCAAACGAATGCCGCTCTTTCACATATGATGCAAAGTAGAGAAATGAGAGTTGGGGGATTAGATATGTCCAATCAGATAGAAACGACTTTGAAGACCTTTTTTCGTGACAAGACGATATTAGTTACAGGCGGTACAGGATCCATCGGCCGGCAAATCGTGAATAAATTAACAAGCTGCTCTCCAAAAAAGGTAATCGTCTTCAGTAAAGATGACAGCAAACAATACATGATGAAAAATGAATACGCAGATCATCCAGAGGTCGTATTCGCTTTAGGAGATGTCCGGGATGCAAGCCGCGTGAGACAGCTCGTCAAAGGTGTGGATATCATTTTTCATGCAGCGGCCTTAAAACAAGTACCCACTTGTGAAGATAATCCGTTCGAAGCCGTTCAAACGAATATCATCGGCGGGCAGCACGTCATTGAAGCCGCCCTCGAACATGAAGTGAGTCATGTTGTCAACATTTCAACTGACAAAGCGGTTTCTCCGACTAATGCCATGGGTGCAACAAAATTGATTTCAGAAAAACTATTTTCCCAAGCAAACGAAAGTATTCCGAATCAAAAAACCAAGTTTTGCTCTGTACGCTTTGGCAATGTGCTTGGATCTAGAGGTTCCGTCATTCCGATCATGCTCCAGCAGCTATTAAATGAAAAACCTTTGACCGTGACTGATCCTCATATGACACGTTTTTTTATGTCCATTGAAGAAGCTGTTTCCCTCACACTTCAAGCAGCAATCATGATGAAAGGCGGCGAAACCTTCATTCTCAAGATGGAGTCCTTACAGCTTGCCGATCTCTTAAAAGCATTTCATGAATATGCCGCCCAAATCAATGCTAAATCTCCAGATATTCTCGTTGTCGGAAAAAGACCTGGCGAGAAGCTTCACGAGGAGCTCACATTCCCGCACGAAGCAGATGCACTCTTTGAACATGAACAATTTTATGCCATTTTACCGAGGCCACATTTACACCCTTCCTTTCAAAAAGTCGATTTAACGAATTACACATCAAAAGAAGCACCGCTCATTACAAAAGAAAAGCTGTTCCACATCATCGAACAATTACATCATACACATCATAAAAAATAAAAAATCGTCACACGGAAGCAAATGCTTTCCATGTGACGATTTTTAAATGGATCAATCAAATAGATGTTTCAAATCCCCGTAACCTTCTTTTTCAAGATCATCCTTTGGGATAAACTTCAAAGCGGCTGAGTTAATACAATACCGAAGACCGTTTGGCCCTGGTCCATCAGGAAAAACATGGCCAAGATGAGAATCAGCTGTTTTGCTGCGAACCTCTGTCCGTACCATTCCATGACTCGTATCAACCTTCTCTGCTACTTCTTCCTCTTCAAGCGGTTTTGTAAAACTTGGCCAGCCGCAGTGGGCATCAAACTTATCTAAAGAAGAAAACAGCGGCTTTCCTGAAATGATATCCACATAAATACCTTCTTCTTTATGATCCCAAAATTCATTTTGAAATGGCGGCTCTGTGCCATTATTTTGCGTGACTTCATACTGCATGCGGTTTAATTCTTTTATACGCTTTTCTTTTTCATTTGCCATTATTTATCACTCCAATGAGACTCAATAAAACCGGCTCTGCCCGAACCGACATGATATCGTTCGTAGTGCATTTTGTTTTTCTTATAATAGTGCTGATGATATTCCTCTGCTGGATAAAAAGGACCTGCATCTAAAATTTCTGTCACGATTGGCTTTTTGAAAATCCCGCTTTGGCTCAGCTGCTCTTTCGATGCTTCTGCTAGCTTTCGCTGCTCGTCATGATGAACATAAATACCAGTACGGTAAGATTCTCCTCTATCACCAAATTGCCCGCCATCGTCTGTTGGGTCTATTTGCTGCCAATACAGTTCTAGTAGCTTCTCATACGGGAACACGTCAGGATTAAACGTAATTTGAACCGCTTCTCTATGTCCCGTTGTATTTGTACATACTTCCTCATAGGTCGGATTCACTGTATGTCCGCCAGTATACCCTGATTCAACTTTGATAATGCCCGGCTGTTCATCAAAAGGTTTAACCATACACCAGAAGCAGCCTCCTGCAAATGTGGCTAATTCTTGTTTTTCAGACATATTAGTGCCCCCTTCATTTAAAAAATGGTATCATCATATTATAACATGATAAAAAATAATGAAAATGATACGACTTGTATACCTAAAATAAAAGAAAGCATTCTGTCGTATCTTTAAAATATAATGGGGGTTTAATGATTGGAACAAAGAAAACAAATGATGTACGAAATGGACACTTTACTGAGAACCGTATTTAAGCAGATCCGTTATGAAATTAACAGCCTGCTCGAAAACGAATTATCTCGGAATGAATTTCTTATTTTAAATCTGCTCCGTGAGCAAGGTGCAAAAAAAGTAACGGAATTCGCTTCCATTCTTGGAGTGTCAGCAAGTCATATTACCGCTGTGACTGACACACTCGTAGAAAAAGGCTGGATCACCCGTATTCGTTCAAAAGAGGACCGCCGCATCATCAAAATCCACTTAACCGATAAGGGTAAGGAAATTACTGAGCATTTTGAGAAAAAGAAAACAGAATACTTTATGGAGCGATTTGAGTCATTTGATGACGAAGAACTCAAAACGATGATCAAATTATTTAAAAAGCTGGATAAAAGTCAAAAGGATTAAGCATAGATTTTAGCGCTTAGGACATGCTACGGATAAAAAGAGGTGGAATGAACCATGACAAGCCCTTATCTTTGTCCAAACTGTAAAACAAACAGAACGCGCTTTAATCTCATTGAGCAGCTTTCAGAACCTGTCAAGCTAGATCCAGCGACAGGAGCAGTTGTTGAAAGATACGAAGGAGAGCAGCTGTCTCCTTTTCACATGAGCTATCAAGGTCCTCAAATGAAGGTCCAGTGCGGCGTTTGCGGTTTAATTGAGGATGAAAAAACGTTTATTAAACTAGCTGAATATCATCAATATTCTTCTCCTTCTTAACATGCCGGCCTGACGTATTCCGTCAGGCTTTTTTCTTTGCTTCTTTTGCCTATACAGATCGTCTTTTTCATGCATACGCTACAAAAAACACCATTGTATGAGAAAGAAGGGATTGATGACATGCAGCAGCTCTTTTATCATGACTTTCCATATCGGCCATTCACTGCCGCCTATGAGCATCTTCAAAGCAGCCCTTCATCAAAAGCCTTTATTCGATTATTTCACGCTGCACCAGATCTCAGTGAGCTCGCTGTTTATGTGAACCGGAAGCAGCTGATGAAAACAATGCCTTACAGCCATTTGACCGCTTACATGGAGTGGGATGAGGGAATGTATGAAATAGAAGTGTTCAAACTGGCTACAAATGAAAAAATTCTTCATTCTCGCATTCAATTTAAGAGCGGCCAGGTCTATACACTCTGTATCACAGGTGCTCGTGCAGGCTTTGCACTGCTGACTGAGCAGCAGACTACTTTGATCAAACAAGAAGACCTGTCAGCACTTACATTTGTACAGCTGTCTCCGGACCTTCCTTCTATAGATATATATGAACGAGACCAAGGGATCATATCTAAGGAGCTTGATTATGTAAACAGTACCCACATTCATCATTTCTCCCCGAATAAATATCATTTTGAATTGAAAGCCGCCGGCACTCAAAGTGTACTGCTTGATATCCCCAAAGTTCATTTGCAAACAAAGCGCGCATACCTGATTCTGCTTCATGGATTTGCTAACGGAGAGCCAGAACTTATGGCGAAGGTCGTCTTGTCTCGGCAAATATAAAAAAGAGCCTTTCCCAATGGAAAAGGCTCCTTACGAGACATCTTCAGCTTTTTCTTGCTTTTGAAAATCAAAAGTAAGAATCATCGTGCCTAGAAATAATGCACAGTAGGCAATATTTAAGTAAAACTGATCGATATTCTCTGCTTTTAAAGCATTGGCAGCTGTTATGCCAAAGTACGCAGCAAATAAAAACGACAGTAAACTAAAATATTGATAGACTCGCTTCATGATTTCACTCCTGACTCACACGTTCTATTGCTTTGGATGATAATATGAGAATTCAATTTCATCGTTCTGTAGATCAATTTTGTTCGCTTTGACATACATATCATTCGTCAGCGGCATTTCAGAAAGGCGCACTTCAACCGTTTTTTGATCTGGTTTTACATGAACGAATTCTGGCAGCTCATAGAACTGACCCATGTAGCTTAAAACAAAACTAATTGGAATGCTCAATTGTCCAATTGAAAAGTCATCCACTTTCAAAAGCACATCACCATTATCTTCAACAGTTGGCGTAAATGAGACGTTTGCATCAATCGTTGAAGAGAAAGCTTTAATTGCGCCTGTTACTTTCACATCTTGATCGATCGCTACATGAAAGTCTGGCATATCATTTGATCCTTGATTTTTCAAATAATCATTCACAAAGCTGGTGAGCGATTCTTTTGAGCTGGATATATTAAAAGCATATTCGCTTTTCACTTTTTTGGTTGAAGCGGATTGACCGCCTGGCAGCAGCATTAAAATACCGCAGGCAATCACAATCAATAGATTGATTGCAAGTAAAATAAAAAATAAGCTTTTCCATTTTTTCATCTATTTCACCCTATTCCTTCGGCAGTCCTTCTTTTTTCACTTCGGAGAATAAACGATTTGCCATAAGAGAGTACCCCTTTTGGTTTGGGTGGAAATCATCATCTGCCAGTAATTTTTCATCAGAACCTTCTTCAAATAAATCTGCTACGTTGATCATATCCGCATTGCCGTCTTTTTTGAGTTCCTTTTTGGCAGCGGCATTCCAGTCTTTGACGACTTCATCAATATCTCGCAGCTCAGACAAACTGAACTTAAAAGGATTGTACATGCTGACATACATAATTTTCGCATGGCCATTCTGTTCTCTCAGTTGAGCAAGAATGGTTTTAAAGCGCTCCTCAAAAGGACCCTGCTCTTTTTTAAAAGGAGCAAACGTCAAATTAAGCACATTTTGACGGACAACATGCATGAGATCATTCCCGCCGATTGTAAAGAAAATATAATCAGCGTCTTTCAGTCCGTCCTGCACCTTTTTTTCTTTTAATCTTTTTAACAAATCTACTGTTCTACTGCCTTTAATGGCATAGTTTTTTAATGTGACAGATTGCACGCCGTCGACCGCTTCTATCTTGTCACGGGTCATGCCTGCATAGCCTTTTTTATCTTGATCTCCGATTCCTTCTGTTAAGGAATCTCCAACCGCTGCGATGGTAATATGTTCTTTTACGTTTTGTGTGTCTTCTAGTTTATCCTTTATGCCAGCCTCTTGCGCAGAACATGCAGAAAGAACAAATGCTAGAGACATCACAATCAAAATCAAACGAGCCTTCAAACGATGATGTCCCTCCTTTTTCTGATTAAAAAAGTGTATCATGTTTTCGCCCATTTGAACATCCTTATGCTAGCTTCGGTTCAGCGTTTTGATGTCCTTGATGATGTCATCATAAGGTGTGTTTTGCACGCCATCATAATTTTTCATCACTTTCCCTTCTTGATTAACAAGGAAAAACAGGGACTGATGAATCACTTGGTCTTCATCTTCAGGTTTTTTGACAATGGTCTTAAAGCTCTTCATTGCGAATTTTTCGATTTCTGACTGTGAATACCCCGTGAGAAAATCCCAATTTTTAAAGGACAATGGATAGGCTTTTGCAAATTCTTTTAGCTTTTTCGGTGAATCGACCTCTGGGTCCACACTAAAGGAAATGATATGCGCATCCAATTTTTCTTCTTTTATTCGTTTTTGCAGCTCTGTCATATGAGCGGTCATCGGCGGACAGATCGTTTCACAGCTTGTGAAAATAAAATCTGCTACCCATACTTTCCCCTTCAAATCTTCCAATGACACCTTTTGACCATCTTGGTTTTCAAACTCAAACGGCTCTATTTGATAATTTAACGCATCTTTGATTTGTCCATTTGAACATGAGACTAAAAGAAGCACGCTTATGATCATAAGCGCACCAAGTGAGGCTCCCCTTTTTCTATCCATGATATGCCCATCCCCTTTTTCCATCAATCGGTATAAAAAGTAAAGCCTATTGCGCCCTTTCCGGTATGACACGAAATAATCGGTGTTGTGTAGGCGATGTCAATCAGTGCTTCAGGTGTATGATCAAGCAGCGCTTTTTTTAGCTTTTCAGCGAGTTCTAATGCATCTGCATGTGCGATCCCAATGGCTTGAACTGTTTTTCCCTTCACCGCCTGTACATACTGTTTTGTCAGATGACGGACAAGCGCAGAATAGCTTCTCACATTCGCTTCTGGCGTATATACCCCGTCTGTTAAGCTGGCAATTGGTTTGATGTGAAGTAGTGAGCCGATCAGCGCCTTTCCTCTTCCAATTCTGCCGCCTTTGACGAGATTTTCTAATGTATCGATTGTGACATATAGCTTTGTTTGAAGACGGATTTTATCTAATTCTGTGATAATGTCTTCACGGCTTGCACCCTTTTTGGCTAGTTCTGCTGCTTTGATGACTTGAAATCCTAATCCATAGGAAATAAAATTCGAATCAATCACCGTGATGTTTCCATCTACCATTTTCGAAGCGCTTTCAGCAGTTTGAACAGTACCACTCATCCCACCAGTTAAATGGATACTGATCACTTCACTTCCATCTGCCGTCAGCTTTTCATATAATTCGACGAATTGACCGATCGCAGGTTGAGACGTTTTCGGCAGTTCCTCAGCGGCCTCCATTTTTTCAATAAATTCATCTGGCTGTATATTCACTCGGTCAATATAATCAACTCCAGAAATGGAGATATTGAGCGGAATCACGTGAATGGAAAGATCATTGATTTTCTCTTGCGGAAGGTCCACAGTTGAATCTGTTACAATTTTAATTTGTTTCACTATCGTCTCATCCTTGCTGTCTTAGTCTTTACTTATGATATTACCTTATTTCCTGCACACTTGAAAACAACTGACCTAACGTTTTTGAAATTGTCACAATTTCTTCTTGTCACGAAAAAAATCCTTGCCAAACTGAGCGGCAGCCATTTCAAAATGGCTGCTTCCTCCTTTTGACAAAGATTCCTGCTTACGCATTGTGTTTCAGTGTAGGCTCCTGATAGATCTGTTCATATGTGCTCCACTTGACGTTACGTTTCACATCCTCTCTGAAAGAGTACACAGCTCTCTTTCCTTTAGATACATAGACTTTTTTCAAGAAAGCTTCAAGTCTAAAGGTGAGCATGAAACGATACGTCTCATCCCCCTTTAGAACAGGGACTTCTGTTACCTTGATCTGAGCTCCATCCATCCGTCTAAAACATATTGTTTTGAGCAGCACAAACGATCAATCCTCTTTTCCAATTATCTGTTAAGCCTAAATAAATAGGTGGAATAAATCTTGATCTTTATTCACTTCAACATAGTGGAAGCCTTTTTTGTCCATCCGCTCAATCAGCGCGGCATAGTCATCTCTTTCTTTCAATTCGATGCCGACAAGCGCAGGGCCTTTGCTTCGGTTATTCTTTTTCGTATATTCAAAGCGTGAGATATCGTCATTTGGTCCTAACACTTCATCTAAAAATTCTCGAAGTGCTCCTGCTCTTTGCGGAAAATTGACAATAAAGTAATGTTGAAGCCCTTCATAGATCATTGAGCGTTCTTTGATTTCCTGCATTCTGCCGATGTCATTATTTCCTCCACTGACAATGCAGACAACATTTTTGCCTTTAATCTCCTCGCGATGGGCATCTAATGCTGCGATTGGCAATGCGCCTGCCGGTTCTGCTACAATCGCACATTGATTATACAGCTCCAAAATTGTTGTACATACTTTCCCTTCTGGTACTAGACTGATTTTATCGACAACAGACTGAAGCGATGTAAACGTCTTTTCGCCAATCCGCTGAACCGCTGCTCCGTCTACAAACTTATCAATCGAATCAAGTGTCACAACCTCGCCCTTCTCATGTGACGCATGCAGTGAAGCTGCGCCAAGCGGTTCGACTGCAATGATTTCGGTTTCTGGTGAGATATTTTTGATATATGTACCAACACCAGATAACAGACCTCCACCTCCGACACTTGCAAATAAAAAGTGAGGCTCCACTTCGATATCATTTAATATTTCGACAGCAGTCGTTCCTTGTCCTGCCATCACATCCAAATCATCAAACGGATGGATAAATTCGCGCTTTTCTTCATCTCCGCATTTTACGGCTTCATGATATGAATCATCAAACGTATCTCCGGTTAAAATAATTTCAACATATTCTTTTCCGAACAGCTCCACTTGGGATACTTTTTGCCTTGGCGTCGTAGCAGGCATAAAGATTTTCCCGTGGATGCCTAAATATTTACAAGAATAGGCAACACCCTGTGCGTGATTTCCAGCACTTGCACAGACAATGCCATTTTCTAGTTTATCTTTTGGAAGCTGGCTCATTTTATTAAAAGCGCCTCTTAATTTAAAGGAACGAACTACTTGAAGATCCTCTCTTTTTAAGTAGACATTACATTCATATCGTTCAGAAAGTCGCTCATTTTTTTGAAGTGGTGTATGAATGACTACATCCTTCAAATTTTGATGGGCTTTTAAGATGTCTTTCACTTGAATTAGCGTATTTTCTTTGAGCAACGGTTTCATGTACAAGATCCTTTCTCTTTAACCTTATTTAATTTGTCATTATAACATGAATATTCAAAAAATAAACCAATAGATCACGGATCCATCATAAATTTTATAAAATTTCTCGTTTTCCTGTACATTTGTTTTAATTGGGTGTTACAATTGAACCAATTAGAACCACAAAGAAAGGAACCACCTCATGGCCACACAATCGTTCACGTCTATATATGGAGATCATCAAGACATCAAGCATGCCATTCATCTGGCAAAACAATTTTCGAAAAACGAACAACCAGTCTTAATAACAGGAGGCACCGGCACAGGCAAAACACTATTTGCCCAAGAAATGGCGAACGCATCTATTCCACACGCAGCACTGACACACATGTATTGCCCCATCTTGAATGAAGAAATCTTACAGAAAGCCTTCACAGAAAAAAACAATCAAATTCTTTATTTAGATGAGGTCGCCGCATTAAGTATTCCTATGCAGCACAAGGTCATTCACTTTCTAGAAACCTCACCTGCAACAAAAGTAATCGCTTCTTCGTCTTTATCAATAGAGGCACTTAGGGTTTCTTCAACCTTTTTACCCGAGCTGTTTTATCGTTTGAATGTTCTTCATTTGGCCCTTCCGGCTTTAGCTGAACGAAAAACAGACATTCCTGTGTTAACAAATGCTTTCTTTCAAGAGCTGAACATGGCTCCTGACATTGATCCAAGTGTTTGGGAAGCCTTGCAGCAGTATCCATTTGAAGGAAATGTGCAAGAGCTCAAAAATATCGTTCATTACGCTGCGTCCATACTCGAGGGTCACACGGTATTTTTACATCATTTACCTCCCTTTGTGTTAGCACCTCTTCCCTCAGCCGTAAAAGGTAAAAAGGAAGAACACCAGCTCACACTAATGGAAAAACAAGAGTTTGTTTTCTTGCTGGAAGCCATTAAATCTCTCAATGAAAAAGGAGAAGCAGCCAGCAGACGCATCTTGTCTGAACTAAGCAAGCAAGGAGACATTCCGCTCACCCCTCAGCAGGTGAGAAACCGCTTAGATGATCTTGAGAAAAAAGCATACGTGACGAAAGGAAAAGGCAGGGCCGGAACGAAGATTACACTTGAAGGTCTTTCATTCCTGAAGTCACTTGATGGTTATATACCGGTTCAATAAAAGGAGGACATCCATTGTTTACTGTAAAAGAAGAAATTGCAAACGCCATTACACATGGCATTGGTGTTATTTTATCCATACCAGCTATTGTGTTTCTCGTCTTATTCGCTGTTCAATACGGCACAGTCACAGATATTATCAGCTTTTCGATATTTGGCGCATCCATGCTGCTGCTCTATTTAAGTTCAACCTTGCTTCATAGCATTCGGCACAAAAAAACAAAAGATATTTTTGAAATCCTCGACCACTCGGCTATTTATGTATTGATTGCTGGTACATATACACCCTTTTTACTTGGACCACTAAAAGGTGCACTCGGCTATACGCTCCTTGCGATTGTATGGGCGCTTGCTGCTGGTGGGATTGTCTTTAAAATCTTTTTCGTCAAACGCTTTATAATCGTATCTACCCTCGTCTATTTATTAATGGGCTGGATGATTATCATTGCCATCAAACCGCTTTATATCCAATTAACAGGTGCAGGATTTGGACTCTTACTGTTAGGCGGCATATTATATTCAGTCGGAACCATCTTTTATATTTGGCGGAAAATCCCCTATCACCATGCGATTTGGCACAGCTTTGTTCTCGGCGGCAGTGCATCGATGTTCTTCTGTATTTTATTCTATTGCGTAAACATTCCTGCTGCATGAAAAAAACCAGCATCCACTATTCGGATGCTGGTTTTTCTATGCACGCTTTTGTGCGTAATCACTGATCATGACAGGAGCTTTAATATGAATATCGACATTAACAGGACGCATTCTCTTCACGAACTTCCCCATTAAAAGACGATCCGTTCCGCTCGTTTCAATCGGTACAAGCGGACAATCGAATTCTTCAGCAAGCGCCTCTGCAATATGACGATACTCTTCTGAAAGCAGTAGACTCTGCCCAGACATGATTCTTTCCTTTGCTTCTTCTAATAAAACCTCATCCGTTTGATTCTGGTGAATGACCGCCATTTTTTTCAACCATTGTTTTAAAATCGGATACCGAAAGAGCTTCGGCTTTGCCATAAAAGCAACTGGCTGCTCAAGGTGGCCGATCAATAATGTCGTCGTGACTGGATTCAGCTCTTTTGTGACATAAATAACCGGGCAGTCTGGCAGCTTCTTTTGCTGATGAATGGTCATGACTGATCCTGATTGATCAATACATCCCCGGGCAAACCTTTTTGCATGCTCATGAATGAGATGCATTCGTTTCGTATAGGAAATGCGTGGATCCGTTAATTCATGATCGTACAAATGCCTCATACTTTTTAAAAAGGATACAACAACATAAATCGTTAAAAACCAATAACGAAACAACCGTACTCCTCCTACTCACTTATCCTTTTTTGTCATAGACGACAAATTCATAATTGTAGGGGTTCTTTTCGTCACGATGGCCTTTTTCGCGTGATACAATCGTCCATTCGTCTTCATTGTAATACGGGAAATAACGGTCTCCTTCAAACGCATGGTGAATGTGCGTGATATAGAGACGATTCGCATATGGCATCATCTCCTCATACAGCTTAGACCCGCCAATAATAAATAGCTCTGTCTCGCTTTCCGCAATTGCCAAAACGTCAGCAATTGAATGAACAACCTCGCATCCTTCTGCTTTAAAAGAAGAACTTGTGGTCAGCACAATGTTTCGGCGGTTAGGCAGCGCTCGTCCAATCGATTCAAAGGTTTTTCTGCCCATGACAATCGTATGTCCGCCTGTGACTTTTTTAAAATACGCTAAATCTGCGGGTAAATGCCAAGGCATTTGATTATCTTGACCAATGACTCTGTCTTCTCCTGTCGCCACAATCATGGAAATCATACACTGACTTCTCCTTTAATATGCGGATGCGGATCATAGTTCTCAAGCACAAAATCATCAAACGTAAAATCAAAAATGCTCTTTACATCCCTTGTGATGCGAAGCTTAGGAAGCGTGCGTTCCTCGCGCTCCAGCTGCATTTTCACCTGCGGAAGATGATTTTGGTAAATATGAGCATCTCCAAGTGTATGAATAAACTCGCCTGGCTCAAGATTTGTGACTTTAGCAATCATCATCGTTAGGAGAGCATATGAAGCGATATTAAACGGCACGCCTAAAAAGATATCTGCCGATCTTTGATATAGCTGGCAGGAAAGCTTCCCGTTTGATACGTAAAATTGAAACAGACAATGACAAGGAGGCAGCGCCATTTGATCAATTTCCCCCGGGTTCCAAGCACTGACGATCAGTCGTCTTGAATTCGGATTGTGCTCAATATCATGAATCAGCTTTGTGATCTGATCCACGGTCTCGCCGTCTCCACTTGCCCATGATCTCCACTGCGCTCCGTACACACGGCCCAGCTCTCCATTTTCATCTGCCCATTCGTTCCAAATCCGGACACCATTTTCTTGAAGATATTTGACATTTGTATCACCTTTTAAAAACCAAAGCAACTCATGAATGATTGATTTCAGGTGTAATTTCTTTGTTGTTAAAAGAGGAAATCCTTCCTGTAAATCAAATCTCATCTGGTAACCGAACGTGCTAATTGTACCTGTACCCGTTCTGTCACCTTTTTCATCCCCGTGCTGTAATACATGACGGCATAACTCTTTGTATTGTTTCATTTTTTTCATCCTTTATTTATGTTCTTGTTGTAGTTTACCTTATTTCTGCTTTTGTTGAAACCAAAAAAACATGCCTGCATGATGAGCAGACATGTTTTTCTTTTTATACTTGATTCACTCGTTCCTGCTCTTCATCTTTAATATCTTGGTGTGAGTGAGCAATGCGGCTTGCAGCTGCTGCGGCAAGTGCAGCGACTAGGTCATCAAGGAAAGTATGCACTTCACCTGGACGGCCCTCATCTAATTCACGAATAATACCAAATTTCTCTTTATCTAAATAACCGAAGTTGGTCAAACCGATTGATCCATATACATTGACAATGGAAAGCGGAATAATCTCATCAATTCCATATAGCGGCTCATCTGTTTCAACTAAGTGCTGTAAAGGTTCTGGCAAAAGCTTTTGTTCTGCCAGCTGGTCAAGGGCAAGTCCTGTTAAAACCGCATGGACAATTTCTCTTTTATTCAGCACTTTTTCAACATTTTCAATACAGACACTAAGTGGAAGGTTTGGATGATATTTTTCTTGGAGCTTCAGCACAATGTGTGCGATATCTTCAATTTTCACTCCGCGGTCGTTTAACATTTGTTTTGTAATCTGCACCATTTCGTTCATTGTATATTTTTTCAATTGGCATGACATCTCCTTCTAGTGGCTCATCCAGCTCGGCGGGGTGTTTTTATCCCAGTAAATATTACCGAGTTCATGATGCGTCTGGAATCCATCTTCTGCTGTATGGTAATGAAAGTTAAACCAATATCCGCTGTGAGGCGGCTGATCTCTTCTGACATGGAAACGGAGCAAATCTTCTCCGGTCTTGCGGTTGTAAATGTGGAAGATTTTTTCGCCATTTCCGCTTGAAGGCTGATCAGTTAAAACAACATCTTGAAATTTTTCGTCATCTTTGAAATTTGTTAAATAGTCGGTTAACACTTGTTCAATCTTCGGCTGAATCTCTTCTCTGTACTCGTCCTCAATGACAGGTGTGATTTTACGGCCAAATTTGAGAAAGGATTGATTTTCTGCATTTGACAGCACCTCTTGCTTATATTGCTCAAAGGGATCTGTCTGCTCTTTGCTTTCCTCTTGCGTTAGTTCCCAGCTGCGCATTTCATCTGATGTATCATAAACAGCTGTATAAGGCGTTTTATCAGATGAAGAAAGTTCAGAAGGCTTGTCTGTCATCAAAGCCGACGGAGGAGAGACTAAACCAAAAGTTGCAATCGTAAAGAGCACAACAAGCGTTTTTCTCATCCACATCTTCATGATATCTAATTCCTTCCATAAGTTATCATACTGCTATTCTAGCATATAATGAATTTTCAGTCATTCAATTTGGCCATCGATTTGAGACTTTCTTTTTCATAATAAAACGTTTACAATGGTAGCAAAGGCGACTAAAATTTGGGAGGAATGGGTATGCTTGAAGGGTTTTTCATTACGGCTTCCTTGCTGACGTTATTTTATTTTGTCTATATGGAGATTACAGATTAAAAGCCCTAAATAAGGGCTTTTTTAGATGATTGACAAGGAATTCAAAGCATTGTCTATTAGTGAGGGCTTTTTTCTTTCTCAATATATCCATAATGAAATTGAGCTGTTTTTCGTTTTAAAACGTGAAATTGATAGGAGTCTGCTAGAAATCGGGTGCTTTTCCAATGATCTTTTAAAACTACCCTTTTTCTCGCCACTCTCAGTGCTTCTTGGACGGCTATTTCGTTGTCAAAGTGGTGCTCTGCTGCATGACGTAGCGGAGCGATACTTGCAGATTCTTGAATTGTCTCCTCAAACATCGGATCAAAATAGACGACATCAAATGAACCATCAGAAAGCTTCTTTAGCTGCTCGATACTGTCTCCACTTACAACAGATATCCGTTTCATCGCTTCATCTGCTTCTCTTAACCCTGTCTCCCATGTGTTTAGTCCTTCTCGCACTAGCAATGCTGTCATGGGATTCTTTTCGATACCAACGACCCTTCCATTCGTACCTACTCGCATGCTTGCTGTAATGGCATCTGATCCTAAGCCAAGCGTACAATCTAAAAAGGTATCGCCAGGCTGAAGCTGCGCGGCTTCGATTAAAGGATCCTTTTCTCCGCGCATGAGCCGCTTCACCCTGAACATTGCTGAGCTTGGATGAAAGAAAAACTTTTCACCATTTGGCTGATACCATTCGAATCTTTCTTTCCCCACAACAAGGACGTCTCCTCGTTTTATCGCAAGCTGCTTGACAGATTGTTTGCGCCTCTCTACATACTCGCCGTGTAAATCCTCTGCAAGGGCTTTTGCTGTTTCAATCGTTTGTTCATTTGCTCTAAAGCTTGTTGTGATAAGCATGCGGTTCCTCCATCATGATCATGAAAAAATGCCCTGATTTGATCACAGGACATTTCAACATGTGTATTAGCAATGTTTTTCGAATGCAGATAAGACGTTGTTCATGATGTCTTCCATTTCATGACCTTCAATTTCGTCACGCGGAATAAAATGAACAAGTTCATTTCCTTTTAAAAGTGCCATAGATGGAGACGATGGCTCTTCGCCTGTGAAGTATTCTCTCATTTTTGCCGTTGCTTCCCTGTCCTGGCCAGCAAAAACTGTGACAATTCGATCTGGCGTTTTTTCTGCCTTCATCACAGCTTGAGTAGCAGCTGGACGTGCTAATCCGGCAGCGCACCCGCATACAGAATTGACAACCACAAATGTCGTTCCTTCTCTTTCTTGCATCGTTTGTTCTACTTCTTCTTCCGTTGTTAGTTCTTGAAATCCTGCACTTGTCAGCTCTTGACGCATCGGTACAACGAGCTGCCGCATGTATTCTTCATATGCCATTGACATAAAAAAGCCCCCTCTATAATCCTTATGTTGTGAATAAAGGATACTATAGAGAGAGCCAATTTTCAAATGTTCGATATCAGATTAAATTTTCATGATTCCGCCTGTATTAGCTGATGTCACAAGTTTTGAATATCTAGCAAGATAACCCGTTTTTACTTTTGGCTCAAAGCCTTTCCAGTTTGCTTTTCTTCTTTCCCATTCTTCCTCTGGAACATCTACGCTTAAAATGCGCTGCTCGATATCGACAACGACATGGTCACCATTTTCAACAAAGGCAAGCGGGCCGCCCTCAGCTGCCTCTGGTGAGACGTGTCCAATAGACAATCCGCGAGAAGCGCCGGAAAAACGTCCGTCTGTAATTAAAGCAACCTTTGGTCCAAGTCCCATACCGACGATTTGTGAAGTAGGTGCAAGCATTTCAGGCATGCCAGGTCCGCCTTTAGGTCCTTCGTAGCGAATGATGACAACATGTCCTGCTTCTACTTTTCTATTAATGATGCCTTCAAGGGCTTCTTCTTGGGATTCAAATACGATCGCAGGTCCCTCATGGCGTGTGATCCCGTCTTGTACCCCGCCCGTTTTAATGATGGCTCCATCTGGCGCAAGGTTTCCAAATAAAACGGCTAAGCCGCCTTTTTCAGTAAATGGCTTGTCAATTGGATAGATGACGTTATAATCTTTTACCTCATGTCCCGCAATGTTCTCGCCGAGCGTTTTCGCAGTAACGGTCATTGTATCTAAATGAAGAGCGCCTTCTTTTTTAGACAATTCATTTAGTGCCGCTGTAACGCCGCCTGCTTCATGTAAATCCTCAATATAAACATCTGAAGCTGGAGCAAGTTTCGATAAATGAGGCACACGTTCTGCTACTTCATTGATACGTTCAAGTGAATATTCAACACCTGCTTCATTCGCAATCGCCAATGTGTGAAGAACAGTATTAGTTGAACCACCAAGAGCCATATCTAATGCAAATGCATTATCAATTGCTTTTTCAGTGACAATATCCCGTGGTTTAATATCTTTTTTGATGAGCTCCATGAGTTGTTTTGCAGACTTCTTCGCAAATTCTCTTCGCTCTGGTGATGTCGCCAAAATTGTTCCATTTCCAGGAAGAGCAATCCCGAGTGCTTCTGCCAAACAGTTCATTGAGTTAGCTGTAAACATACCTGAACAAGATCCGCAGGTTGGACAGCCAAACTGTTCTAATTCATTTAATTCCTCTTCATTGATTTTACCTGACTGGTATGCACCAACACCTTCAAAAACAGAAGAAAGAGAGATTTTTCTGCCATCACTTGTTCTACCCGCTTCCATCGGTCCGCCGCTCACAAAAACAGTCGGGATATTCACGCGCATCGCTGCCATCATCATTCCTGGTGTGATTTTATCGCAGTTAGGAATACAAACCATTCCATCAAACCAATGAGCAGATACAACGGTTTCTACAGAGTCAGCAATGATTTCACGGCTTGGCAATGAATATCTCATCCCGATATGACCCATGGCAATTCCATCATCGACGCCAATCGTATTGAATTCAAATGGAACGCCGCCAGCTTCACGAATGGCTTCTTTCACAATCTTCCCGAATTCCTGAAGATGGACATGTCCTGGGACAATATCAATATAGGAATTACATACGGCAATAAATGGCTTGCCGAAATCCTCATCCTTTACCCCCGCTGCTCTTAGTAAGCTTCGGTGAGGTGCTCTGTCGATTCCTTGTTTAATCATATTACTGCGTAGTTCTGCCATCTGTTTAAAAAGCCTCCTATACTACAAGTCTTGTTGACTGCATGATTTTGAGTTGATTTTATTTTACAAATTTTCTGTTTATTTAGCCACCTATGAATGACTGATGACTAACATAGCTGCTGAAGCAAGCGCTCAGCAAGATTCGTGTCATAAAATCTGACCTCCAATATTCTATATTGGTACTACTATATAGAGTTTTTTCGCATATTTCAACAATATTCAAAATAATTTTTCTAAAAAAATTTTTCTGTCTATCTTTTTTAAAAAAACAAGCTGCTTTTCATTGGCAGCTTGTTCATTTTTCTCATCATTCTGATGCATTCTTTCTACTTTCTGTCATTTGCTTCCACACAGAGCCTTTCGCTTCTTCTCCATGCTCAATGCGCTCAATCGCCATTTTGACTTGAAGACTGACTTCAAACTCAGGGTCTTGCTCTGCTTCTTTTAATGCTTCAAGTGCCGTTTCGTCCCCTTCTTCATAAAGGAACATCGCTGCACGCCAGCGGACGAGCTTACTCGGGTCCTTTAATGCTGCGATCATGGCTGCTATAGCACTAGGGTCACCAAGGTCAGAAATGCAGTCACCAGCCGTTCTGCGGACTGTCACTGTTTTGTCCTCGAGCCCCTTATATAAAATAGGCAGAATAGCAGGATCCTCAATCATGCCAGCATTCACAACGGCTTGTCTGCGAATAGACGTTTTTGGATCCTCCATTGCTTTCATTAAAACAGGTATATCCTTTTGCTCTGGCTGCATTTGCTCTAAATGGGCAAAACGTTTTTTCCAATCTTCCTCTTGCAGCATGTCTTCTGTTACATCATATGCTTTTCGGTTCACCTGTCTATCTACAGCTTCCTGCCCTTCTTTTACTGCCTCTGTTAATCGGGCTAAACGCTCATCATCATAGGCTGCTTGCAGCTCCTCTGTGACTTCCTGACCGATATCAGCAAATTCCCCAAAACGAACGCCGTGTTCTTTCCACACACGTTCAAACACGACATTGTCTGAGCTGCTTCTAAGCTTTAAAATGGCTGCTTGAAAACGTTCAGGCATGCCGAACCGCTCTTCTCTTTCACCGTCTGACAGTTTGACCTGCATCGGAATCCCATTAAACATTTGGACAAACACTTTCACTTCACCAAATGTGTCATCGCCTGACTGCGATCCTTCCTGAAGGCCTTCTGTTTCTTGTCCAAAGGCTTCTCTGACCTGCTGTAAAATACCCTGCCAGTCAAACTTTGCATTTCGCTCGACTGCTAAGAAATCTGCGACATGATAAACCCCTTTTACACCTTCAATGCTTAAAATACGCTTGATCATTTCTGGGGCTTCGTCTTTTTGATCCTTTTTGTAGTTGTTGCTTTTACCGCCGGCAAGTGCTTCTGTCAAAATAACCTTCATGGTATTCGGACTTGGCGTCGGTTCTATGGCTGTTATTTTCATTGATATATCCTCCTTACACACATAAAGACCCTACTCATCTGTAAGGCCGCATTCTTCTTTCCATTTCTTGATAAATAAACTCATCAATTCATGCCGCTCATCAGCAAGCTGCTTCCCTGCACGAGTGTTCATCAAGTCTTTTAATTTGAGCAGTTTTTCTTCCATATGCTTTAGCACAGAGCCCTGCTGCGTGTCCTTTGTATAATGGGGCTCACCTGTTGCGCCAGCATACGTAAACACTCTAGCGATACCGCTTGCTCCTATCGCATCCAGCCTATCCGCATCTTGAACAATAGTCCCTTCTAACGTCATCGGCCTAAACTGCTTATGCCGGTGACGAAAAGACATCGTTGTAATGATGTCCATGATGTAGCGGATATCCCTCGTATCCAATTCCCACAAAAGGAGCTGGTGCTCAAGCTGCTCCTTAGTGACTTTCCATTCACTTGACAGCTTTTCATCAATGACATCATGTACAATTGCCGCCATTTCGATGATAAAGAAAGAGCCGCCTTCCTGATGTGCAATACGGACGGCAAGCTGGCGCACACGAGCAACATGAGCCGCATCGTGTCCAGTTGGTTCATCCTTCAGCCTGTCTGAAACAAAGGAGGCAGCTGCCTCCAATTGTTTTCGCTGCATGACTGTCAGCATCTTATTTGTCCAACAGAGCGATGATTGAGCTTTCTAATTCTTTTGGTGGCGTTTTTGGAGAGAAGCGTTCAGTGACTTCTCCGTTTTGGTCAACGATAAATTTTGTGAAATTCCATTTCACTGTTTTTGTCCCAAGCACACCTTTCGCTTCACTTGTTAAATGCTTGAACAGCGGGTGCGCCTCTTCGCCATTAACATCTACTTTCGCAAACATAGGGAAGGTCACTCCATAATTCAAAGAACAGAATTCTTGAATGGCTTCTTCTCCTTCTGGCTCTTGGTTCATAAATTGGTTACACGGAAATCCTAAAATTTCAAGGCCCTTTTCATGATATTGATCATATAGCTCTTGTAATTGTTTAAATTGAGGAGTCAGTCCACATTTGCTTGCTGTGTTTACAATAATGAGCACTTTTCCTTTGTAATCTGCCATCGATTTTTCCTGACCGTTAATGGTCTTGACCTGAATATCATAAATTGACATCTCATAGCCTCCTAGGATTCACTTTTTCCTATCGTAACATGCTTCTTTTAGAAAATCGCTTTTTATGCTCCCGTTTAAAAGAGTCCTGTCACACTGCCGTCTTCTAATAAATCCATTTCGAGAGCCGCAGGTTTTTTAGGTAATCCAGGCATTGTCAAAATGCTTCCGGTTAAGGCCACAATAAATCCTGCTCCTACAGATGGCTTTAACTCGCGAATCGTAATGGTAAAGCCTTTAGGTCTGCCGATTAAAGCTGGATCATCCGAAAGAGAATATTGTGTTTTTGCCATACAAACCGGCAAATGAGCCCAGCCGTTTTCCTCAATGGCAGCCAGCTGCTTTCTTGCTTTGGATGTGAGCGTGACCCCATCTGCCCCGTAAACCACTTTGGCCACTTTAGATAACTTTTCTTCGATGGAATCGTTCGCTTCATACAAATAGGTAAAGTTGTTCTTTTTCTTTTCAATGAGTTCCGCTAGTTCCTCTGCAAGAGCTGTCCCGCCTTCGCCTCCTTCTTCCCATACATTCACGGCTTTAACTGGATGGCCATGTTTGCCGCACCAATCTTCTATCGCTTGAATCTCTTCTTTTGTATCCGTAATAAAACGGTTTACCGCGACAATATATGGAAGACCAAAAGCTTGCACGGTTTCAATATGCTTTTCTAAATTATGTATACCTTCTAATACGGCGTGTGCATTCTCTTCTTTGAGTTCGGTTTTCTTCATTCCGCCATGCATCTTTAATGCTCTCACTGTCGCCACAATGACAACTGCACCAGGTTTGAAATCACCAGCTCTTGTTTTAATGTGAAGGAACTTTTCTGCTCCAAGATCTGCTCCAAATCCAGCTTCTGTTACGACATAATCAGCTAATTTTGCTGCCATTTTGGTTGCAATTAAACTATTGCATCCATGTGCAATATTGGCAAAAGGACCGCCATGGACAAGTGCTGGGGTTCCTTCAATCGTTTGAACCAGGTTCGGCTTGAGTGCGTCTTTTAAAAGTAACGTCAGGACACCTTCATATCCAAGTGCTCCCACTGTGACTGGCTCGCCTTCTTGATTATAGGCAACAACAATAGAAGAAAGACGTTTTTTTAAGTCAGATAAGTCTTCTGCTAAACAGAGGATCGCCATCATTTCGGAAGCAACTGTAATGTCAAATCCGTCTTCTCTAGGATACCCATTTAACTGACCGCCAAGTCCGACAACGACTTGTCTTAATGCACGATCGTTTAAATCAAGCACTCGCTTCCATACAATGCGGCGCGTGTCGATGCCGAGTTCATTTCCGTGATGGATATGGTTATCAATAAAAGCAGATAAGGCGTTATGTGCAGATGTAATGGCATGAAAATCTCCTGTGAAATGAAGATTGATTTCTTCCATTGGCAGCACCTGTGAATATCCTCCGCCCGCTGCCCCGCCTTTAATCCCCATTGTAGGACCTAATGATGGCTCACGCATCGCAATGATCGCTTTTTTGCCAATTTTTTCGAAGGCTTGACCAAGGCCGACTGTTACCGTGGATTTCCCCTCACCTGCTGGCGTTGGGTTGATGGAAGTGACAAGAATCACGTGTCCTTCTTTTTGTTCCTTTAAACGGTCAAAAATAGTCAAAGATATTTTCGCTTTTGTGAAACCATAGCATTCTAATTCTTCGTCATGTAGTTGCAGCTTTGCTGCGATGTCTTGAATTGGTCTTAGCTTAGCCTTTTGGGCAATGTCAATATCTGATAAATGCTTTGTGATCATAACAAAACGGCCTCCTTTTTTTACAGAAACAGCATTCTTTTTTGCTCTATTTTTCATTGTAACATAATTGAAACATTGAAATATCGCCAGAAAGTTCCTATAATGAAGTGAAATTAGCTTTGGTTCAGGGGGTGGCGAGTTGCCTATTAACATACCAGTTCATCTGCCGGCAAAACAAATACTAGAGAGCGAAAATATTTTCGTCATGGATGAGACAAGGGCATTCAAGCAAGATATCCGTCCTTTGAATATCGTGATCTTAAATTTAATGCCAAAAAAAATACAAACTGAAACGCAGCTGCTGAGAATGCTCGGAAATTCTCCTTTACAAGTGTACTTTACGTTTTTGATTCCAAGTACACATACACCGAAGAATACGTCGAGAGAGCATCTAGATGAATTTTATACGACCTTTGAATCGATTCGCCATAAAAAATTTGATGGAATGATCATCACTGGCGCACCAATTGAGCACTTACCTTTTGAAGAAGTTTCTTATTGGAAAGAGCTGCAGGACATTTTGGACTGGAGTAAAACCAATGTGACATCTACCCTTCATATTTGCTGGGGTGCACAGGCAGGTTTATATCACCATTACGGGATTGAAAAAATCAAGCTTCCCGAGAAAAAATTTGGCGTATTTGAGCATATTGTGAAAGAGAAAAAAGAAAGATTAGTCAGAGGTTTTGATGAAGTATACTATGTCCCACATTCTAGGCATACAGATATTAATACAGAACAATTAAAAAACACGCCGAATTTGAAAGTCTTGAGTATGTCTGAAGAAGCAGGTGTTTGTTTAATTGTTTCAGATGATGATAAACAAGTATTTTTAACTGGACACCCTGAGTATGATACAGATACATTGATGCAGGAATATGAAAGAGATTTGTTGAAAGATGATACAGTCCAAAAACCTGTCCACTATTTTATAGAAGATGGTGACACATTAATCCCAGTAAATCGCTGGAAAGCCCATGCAACCTTGTTGTTTATGAATTGGCTTAATTATTATGTTTATCAAGAAACACCATACGTTTGGGAATAAAATAGACTGTGGTCTGATGATAAATCGTCAAAATGTGTTAAAATACAAATGGCTCTGTCTTCCATTATCAATTGAATCTGTTTGTTTTTTAAAATTAGTTTAATTCTTTCGTAACGAATGATATGCTCTAACTGTTTATATGTTATCTTTATGTATATGTAGACCTATGAGATTAATAGTTTCGTACGAAGTTTTGTTGTTGTTGATTACATTTGAGGTGAATATTCTTGAATACCAATAAAAAAATATTAATCTTGACCGCAAATTATGGAAATGGACATATGCAGGTAGCAAAAACACTGTATGATGAATGCAAATCCCAAGGATTTGAACATGTTGTAGTTTCTAATTTGTATCAAGAATCGAATCCCATTGTGTCAGAAGTGACTCAATATTTATACTTGAAGAGCTTTTCCATTGGGAAACAATTTTATCGCTTGTTTTATTACGGTGTTGATAAAATTTACAATAAACGCAAATTTAACATTTATTTAAAGATGGGAAATAAGCGTCTCGATGAATTAATTCAGTTACACAATCCAGATATCATCATTATTACATTCCCGATGATTGTTGTACCAGAATATCGAAACAAAACAGGTAAAGTGATTCCGACTTTTAATGTCATGACCGATTTTTGTCTCCATAAGATTTGGGTACATGAAAACATCGACCGATACTATGTTGCAACCGATTATGTGAAACAGAAATTAGTGGAAATCGGCACACATCCAAGCGATGTCAAAGTGACAGGTATTCCTATTAGACCACAGTTTGAAGCCGACGTGCCAAAATCGATGATCTATAAAAAATATGGATTATCATCCGACAAAAAAGTACTTCTTATCATGGCCGGTGCTCACGGTGTACTAAAAAATGTGAAGGAATTATGTGAGGCGCTGCTTCTCGACAGTGAAGTACAAATTGTTGTTGTATGCGGAAAGAACGCCGCACTGAAACAATCGCTTAGCGTTCTTGAGCAGGCACACCCAGATCAATTGAAGGCGCTTGGATATGTGGAACAAATTGATGAATTGTTCAGAGTAACAGATTGTATGATTACAAAACCAGGCGGCATTACTTTAACAGAAGCAACTGCAATCGGTGTCCCAGTCATTCTTTACAAGCCTGTCCCTGGCCAAGAAAAAGAAAATGCTCTTTTCTTCGAGGATTATGGCGCTGCTATTGTCATTAACAGACATGAAGACATTTTAGAATCTGTGACCAACTTGCTGCAGGACGAAGAAAAATTAGAAACAATGAAACAAAACATGAAAAAACTGCACTTAAAACAATCTTCTCAAACCATTTTGGAAGATATCGTCGAGCAGTCAGATCTCATCATGAATAACAAAACATATGCTCGCGCATTATCATAAAAAGGTGTCCGTCATTGACGGACACCTTTTTCTTTACCCTTGATTTCCATTTGTTGTGTATACTTCTTCAAACGGCTGAACGACAACAAAGCCGCTTCCGCTAAACTTCATTTGAATGGACTCTCCGCTTCCCCTGCCAATAAAGGTTTTAAAGGAAACATCTGTCACAAATTCAGTTTTTAGATCCCCTGACCACGCAACAGTCGCATTCGGATCTGTATAAACAGAGTCACCCGGCTGAACAATGAGCGTCAGCGGCTCATAATGACTTGTGATTGCAACTAAGCCAGGCCCTTCTAATTTGACATTAAATAATCCGCCTGCAAGCATGCCTGATACCTTTTTCATCAATTTGATATCCCAGCGGACAGACGGTTCAAATGCGAGCAGGTCGTTTCCATTCACAAAAATAGATTCCCCTTGGGCCAAACGGAGAATTGAGATTTTTTTGCCTTGATCTGCCACATATAATTTCCCATCACCTGTCGCCTTCATTAGTGAGGTGCCTTCTCCCGAGAGCATTTTTTTGAACATCTTTGAGACGCCGTGCTCAAAAACACCCTCACGTTCAAATTTGATTTTCCCTCGATAGGAAACCATGGAACCTGTTTTTGCCCAAATGGTGTCAGTCAAATTAATTTCTAGAAGCCTTGATGTTTCAAGTTCAAAGACCCCTTCTCCCTTATCTTCTTGCTGCGTATTCTGAATAAATTCTTCAAGTGTATAACGATTCATGATTGCACCTCTTTCTGTATTTTTTTTATATACGGACAAGCTGCACGTTAGGTTCCGAAAAGGACGTTTTATTTTTCATTGTTATTCACCAAAAAAACAAAAAAATCAAACATTCTGCTCAAAATTTGGCTCGCCTGCTTGACGCGTTACTTTTGATGGTGTATAGTGGAACCATCATTTAACAACTGTAAAGTCGTTAGGTGATGAAAATTTTTTTTAGTATGCCCAAAAGGTGTGCTACAGTACTAGGAGGAAAAAGCAATATGCAAAACGGTAAAGTAAAATGGTTCAATAATGAAAAAGGTTTCGGCTTCATTGAAGTTGAAGGCGGAGACGATGTATTCGTTCACTTCACAGCTATCGAAGGTGACGGCTACAAGTCTTTAGAAGAAGGACAAGAAGTTTCTTTTGAAATCGTTGAAGGTAATCGTGGACCTCAAGCTGCAAACGTAACAAAACTTTAATCAACTAAATCAATGATGAAACGACAAAATAAAGAGAGGCATATGCCTCTCTTATTTGATTTTCAGCTGAATTTCAATGGCTAAAATATTTTGCTTCAGTCGTTGTTCAATTTCAGAAATATCTTTTTCGAGAAAAGGTCTTCCCTTCTTTGCTACATCTACTAGCTGCTCTAGATCGCTGTATACCTCTTGAAATGTTCGATGTAATACCGTTTCGAAATCCTTATTATTCATGCCGGCCTTCCCCTTTTCCTCTATTATCCGTCACTTAGTCAAAAAGTAACTCAACCAAAACTTTCTATAGTTATATCGGCTCATTTTTCAGAATATGTTCTTTTTTAACACATTCTATCCGTTTTTTTTCACGAGCGGATGTTTGAGTAAGGAAAACCGGGGCAGCCGCTTACTTTTTAAGCAGCGTCTGTCCGTATTCTTTTATTTTCTCTCCTACTGTGCATTGCTGAATACAAAAGGAGTGGGCGTATTTTTTGCCATATTCTTTTCGAAAGTGCTTCTTAATCAAGCAATCTGAACAATACGTGTCTTGGAGATCCGTCAATTCTTGTACTGCTGTTTTTTTATCCACTTTATTCAGCTCCGTCTGCTTCTAATTTCAATTTACTTTCAATTGGGACGTCTGCAAGTATCTGCCTTGCAAGCTGATCCGCTTCTGCATTTTGTTTACGATCGATGACTTCATATGTTGGCGTAAGCCTCAGCTCCTTTAAAGCCGCTTCAATCCGGTCGAGCCATTTGTTATGTATATCATCATAACAAGGCCATTCTCCTTTTAATTGATTCATGACAACAAGTGAATCGCCTCTAATCGTGACAGAATTTCTGCTTGCCCCGAGGTCTTTCAAAGCTTTTACTGCCTCAAATAAAGCTGCATACTCCGCTTCATTATTGGTGATTCCTTGGAAGGGCTGATTTTTTCTCAAACGATAAGTATCTTCTCCGAGCTTATAGTAGACGACAACCCCAAGGCCAGAGTCGCCTGTTTCTTTGTGAAAACTTGCATCAAAATAGACCTGAAGCTGATCAGGTTCAAGCTTTAGTTCTTCATTTAGCTTTTCAAGTTCTTTAATAGACCACATCGCCCCTTTTTCGTCTTCAAATGATAGGAGGGACTGTGGTTCTTTTTTATCGATATGTTTGGCTAAAAGCAAGGCCTCTTTTAGCTCCATCCAATCTTCTTGGAAAAAAGCAATGGACCCAATCGATTTCACTTTCATTGTATAGTGTGCTCTTAATTTCATTGATCACATCGCCTTCCCGTGCTTTTAAGGTAAACGTTCGTTATGCTATAATCAAAAAGTTACATTTTACAATGAGAAAGGAAGTTCATGTCACTTGTTTAATGAAGGTATTTGGATCTTATTTGCGATCATTAATTTTATCATTGTTCTTCTATTTTATAAAGGATTTGGCAAGATGGGCCTTTTCGTCTGGATTGGCTTTGCGACGGTTGCTGCAAATTTACAAGTGGTCAAAACCGTTGAATTGTTTGGCTTAACGGCAACACTTGGAAACATTTTATATGGCAGTGTGTTCTTTGCAACGGACGTATTGAATGAAAAATATGGACAAAATGAAGCGAGGAAAGCTGTCTGGATTGGCTTTGCCACCCTTTTAACGTTAACCGTTGTCATGCAGGAGGCTTTGCTTTTCCATCCCGCTCCATCCGACATTTCTCAAACATCGCTCGAAACGATATTTGGCTTTATGCCAAGGGTCGCACTTGGCAGTCTTGCTGCTTATATCATCAGTCAAATGTTAGATGTTTATGTATATTCGTTTATTCGCCGGATATTTCCTTCCGATGGTGCGCTCTGGGTGCGCAACGCTGGAAGTACGATGATCAGCCAGCTACTTGATACACTGATCTTCACAACCATTGCCTTTCTTGGCACCTATCCATTTCATGTATGGATCGAAATCTTCATCACGACTTATGTGATTAAATTTATCGTCGCCGCGATTGGGACACCATATGCGTATGCAGCGAAAAGAATGGTTCCGCTTGATGAAAGGGTGAAATAAATTGCCAGCTGAAATATACATTGATGGTGCTAGCGCAGGAAATCCAGGTCCTTCTGGTATCGGCATTTTCATTAAATATGATGGAAAGGCAGAATCTTTCTCGATTCCTCTCGGATCAATGAGCAATCACGAAGCAGAATTTTCCGCTCTCATTGAAGGGATGAAAATCTGCGTAGAAAAAGGACTGCGTTCCGTTTCGTTTCGAACAGATTCACAGGTAGTTGACCGTGCGGCCAATGCAGGATTTGCTAAAAATCCAGCCTTTCAGCCTTTTATAAAAGAGATGATCGAGCTTCAACGGCAGTTTGATTTATTTTTCATTAAGTGGATTCCAAGCAAGGAAAATCAAGTAGCTGATCAGCTCGCTAGAAAAGCGATTCACCTTTCTAAAGGATGAATCGCTTTTTTTCGGTTATGCTAATGTATGAGGTGATACTGATTGGATAAAGAGAATAAAGGTCGTGTCACAAGTGGGACAACCCCTCAAGGTGATGCGCAAACAAAAGATAAGCAGCCACTATCTCAGCTCGAAAATAGAGCGAAGAAAAGCAATACAAAAAGATGACCTTAGAGACCAGCTTAGCTGATCTCTAACAAAGGGCTAAAATGATTTTTATTTTAGTCCTTTGTCTTCTTTTCAGCGTGATAGAAAACCTTTGCAGTCTAGGAAGGGCGAGTACCGGAGCGGAGCGAATTTGACATTCGTGAGCACCGGAGCGCAGACCTGACAACGAATGCGAGGGTTTGTCTTTACGCTGAGAGATCGGCTTAGCTGATCTCTATTTTACTTAATCGATTCACCATCGGTTCAATTCCTTTGATTTGATGGTATCTCAGCATGGCAGCAGCCCGTTCTTGATTGATGTTCATCTTCGTCTCATCAATTGGACAGCTCAGCGGGACATCACATTTGATCTCTGCCAATAGACGGGAGAGCTTCAAATCTTCTAATCCTGCTTGCATTTTCTTTTGCTGTGCGGCAGTTAGTTCATGAACATTTTCTAATAATCCATCAATGGTTTGATATGTTTGAATAAATTTTAATGCTGTTTTTTCTCCGATTCCTTTCACGCCGGGGTAATTGTCACTTGAATCCCCCATAAGTGCTTTCATATCGATCAGCGCCTTTGGAGAGATGCCCATTTCCTCTTCAAATAAGGCTTTTGTATAATGTTTATAGTTCCCGATCCCTTTTTGCATCAAAGCAACAGTCACTTGTTCATTCAATATCTGCAGCAAATCTCTGTCGCCAGTTAGAACCGTCACACGTGCTTCATTCTGATAGACTGCTGCCAGCGTACCGATACAATCATCTGCCTCAAATCCCTTTAAACCAACGTTTACAATTCCTAGCTCCTCTGTCGCTTCTTTTGCTAAATCGAATTGCGGAATGAGCTCGACAGGTGCCTCTCCTCGATTTGCTTTATAATCTTGAAACAATTCATTTCGGTATGTTTGGCTTCCCATATCCCAGCAGCAAACAATATGAGTTGGCTCAAATGTCTGAACAGCGGTTAATAAATGCTTCAAATAGCCATTTACTCCATTCGTCGGGACGCCGTGATCATTTATCATAAAATTGCGATGGACAGCCGTTGCATAGAACGATCTGAACAGAAGCGCCATGCCATCAACAAGCAGTACGTGTTTATTCATTCTTATAAACTCCCTTTTTCAAAACAATACTCCTATTCTATCACAGAACATAGAATTCGACATAAAAAAGGCGCCCTCTTCTTTTGGAAAAGAAGTGGCACCTTTGGATTATTTTTGACCGTATTGCATTTTTTTCGATTCTGCTTCTGCGTAGGATGGCATCTCTTTTTGTTTCGGGTTACGCTCATCCTGCTTTTTTGCATGCTGCTTTTTTTCCATCATCATTCCCCTTTCTCGGTTCACTTGTTAAGATGACCAAAAAAGAGAAAGTTACTCTTTACTTCTGTTTTCTTTCGACATACTCCCTGACCATATCACTCGTGACATGCTTACGCAGCGGAACAATACCGCCTCTTGCAAGCTCATTCATCTTCGAAGTAATCGCATTGATATCGTCAGTTGTAAATGGTTCGTTTTGCTCACACTTGAAAACAGCAGTCTCTATTGCCTGCTCTCTTTTCTGCTCAAGCGCAAGAAACGACTTGATATGAGCATTCTGTTTTTGTGAATGTGCGGAAATCTCTTCGTGTACGCTCGTCATTTTTTATCAACTGCTTTCTTTTTTCTATAGTCTATCATGAATCAAATGGTTTTCAACTGCTTCTTCCATTCATTTGTCTGCTTGTATACTTGTTCTATCATCGCCTGCTCTTTCGCATCTGTCGTCAAGCTCATGATAAATGTTTGTTTTTGTTCATTCAGCTGTTTGAGCGCTTCTGTCTCATATCTTTCAGTAAAGGTCTTCACCATCATTTCGTATCTACTCTGTAATTCTTCTTTTTCTTTATCTGCCCATTTCGTCGTTAACTGGAAAAGAACATCTCGAATCGCTTCAATAAACGCTGCCTTCCCGTTCTGTTCAAAGAAAGCTTTCGCTGATTTTTGTTTCTTTAAGAGCGGCTCAAACGGCGTCAGGTCCGCTTCCACTTCAATTTGTTTCAGCTCTGCATTTTTCTCATCTGGAGGTGACAGCCGGAGAGAAAAGTAAGGATCTTCTGCACATGCAGCCTGTAATCCTTTCTCCCACTCCTCTTTGAAATACTGAGTGATAAACGATTCCATTCGAATATCAAGCGCCTTTATCTCCTGTACAAATTCAAATTCATAATCCTTTAGCGCCTGTTCAAGCGCTTTTTTCAGCTCCTGCCTGAAGTCCCCTTGAGATATTCCAGGATAAAAGGCTGTCTTTAACAGATCATTTGCATAAAGTGACAAGCGCTGAACAATGTGGTAAAGCTGTTCGTGCAAGTCCTTTTTCACACTTTCTGTCACTAGCTTAGATCGTTTAATATGGCTCATTTGATCAACGATCACTTCATAGGATGTGTCTATCTTTTTCTTTTCTGCTTGCTTTTCATCTTCTGACTGATGCAGCGTCTCATGCAGCTTGTCGACTGTTCTACATAGTGTACTCGCTTCAAAATACAGCAGCTCAATCGCATCTTTCGTTAATTCTTCCTCAATAAAATAGTCGAGCTGTGTTCTTAGCTGTGCATACTGGTTATAAGGCGACTGTCCCTTTCCTTCGATCTCTTCCTTGCTGGATACGTGATGAAGGTTTGGCTGCCGGATGCCTTCTTTTGTGAGCTCATTTTTCACATAGTCAAAGACGGTTTCAAGCTCTGTTTGATCCTTTGCGAGGTCAGCTGCATTGATAATAAAAAACATTTTATCCATGCTAAATGAATCTTTTACAAGCCCGAGTTTACGTAAAAATGACCGGTCTGCTTTTGAGAAAGAATGCTGGTAGTAAGTTAAATAAAGAAGGGCATCAGCATCCTTCATATACTGAAAGGCAATCTCTGTATGACGTTTATTCATACTGCTGGCGCCTGGTGTATCAACAATCGTTAGTCCTTTATCTGTTAAAGGTGTACTTAAATACACCGTCACTTCCTTCACCACACAAGAAACAGCCTCTTCTGCCACATATGGCTTTAATTCTTGCAGGGTGACATTGTGCGGCGTTTGTTTTTGAATGGACTCACGGAACTTTTCATGAGCGTTTAAAAAATGTTCAACAATGATGCGGTGATCCTGT
The DNA here is from genome assembly GCF_056172715.1 of Bacillus sp. ABR. NCBI lineage: Bacteria > Bacillati > Bacillota > Bacilli > Caryophanales > Bacillaceae > Bacillus > Bacillus sp. ABR. The sequence continues at coordinate 126,067 of NZ_JAOYSL010000002.1, forward strand.
TCAAGCTCTCTTTTTTTCAGCGTTCGTTCGAGTTTGGCTTGAAACGTATCTCCCTTTTCTTCTGTTATAGAAAAACCGAGAATTTGATCGAGCTCTTCTAATATTTCCTGCTCGGTTTTGAACACCACTTTCACACTTTCATGCGGATGGTCTTCTGTCGGCCGCGTCAGCTTATTGATCGTGGCCGTCGTTGGTGTAGGAGATGATGGCAGCACCTTTCTCCCAACTAGGGCATTGGCAAACGACGATTTCCCTGAACTAAAAGCACCGAATAAGGCGAGTGTAAATTCCTTCGCTTGAAGCCGCTTTGTTCGTTTTTCAAAGGACTTTCTTTGAGACTGAAGCGCGTTTAATGGCATTAACATTTGAGAAAGCTGCTCAAACTGGTCAATCGACTGCGCTGTCGTAATATGCTGTGATTGACGCATTTGATCAAGCTCTGTCTGCTGCTGATTTTCTTTCTCGCTTTCTTCCGCATGAGTGGACGTATGATTCTGATTTAGCTCGTCATGCTGCATCCGATGTTTTTTCACATAAAACCAATCATCTGTGATCTGCTCATTTGTTCCGTTTTGCCATATATCCCATACATGCTCAATATCTCTTCTGATTTGATCATTTTTTTCCATGCTTTGCTCGAGCGCTTGGAGCTCCTGTGCTGCCTGGGCCCACTTATCTTGTTGCTTTCCCTTTTCATTCATGAGCTGGGTTTTCAGCGTCTCGGTCATTTGTTCAATCAATGGTATTGCTTTCTGTTTGGTCTGTCTTTTCAGTGCTTCACCAGCATCTTTTGCATATTGCAAAACGTATTCATTTGAAAATGTCGCACCATGATGGATGACGTTTTCAAGCAGTGATTCTTCCACAGGTGTTTCAAATGCCATCACTTGATTTAATAGCTCTTCACCAAGCTGATGTTTCTTGACTTCTTTTTTGAGCAGCTCAGCAATATGCCAGTCCACTTCAGCTTTCATTCTTGCTTTGACATCTGCTAAGAAATCGTTCGCCCGCTTTTCTTTTTCCTGCTCAGTTTTATTTTTAGCGAACAGCAGTCCTACCTTAAAGCCAGGTGCTTTCGATTCAATATAGTCACTTGCAAGCTCTCTCATTTTAAATGGGGTTAGGTTTGCATTTTTTAAAATATTCTCGACTTCAAAAGACACTTCGTCTTCTAACTGTTTTGCTCCATTTTCAATAAAGCTGCTTTTCGCTTCAAGTTCCTTGACTTCTCTTCTTTTTTCTTGAAGCAGTGAATCAAGATCCTCTTCTTGCAGCTCTTCTTTTAATGAGTCAATATGTTCTTTTAAAACATTCTCTATTTTCTGCTCGGTATAGGCGCGAAGTGATGCTTTCGGCAATGTTTGTAATTCTTGCAGTTTCTCGATTAAACGAATCATTTCGTTTCTTGGATGCGACTCATCGGTTACAGATGTAAAGTATAGATGTTCTTCTTCAATGCCCTCTTTAAGAAGCATATCAACTACTTGATTTTTGTAGTCTTCAAACGCTGTCTCATGCTCATCATGTCGATCGACTTGATTTACGATGAAATAAAGATTTGGCACTTTCTCTTTAATGGAGCGAATGAAACGAATGTTTTCTTCCGAATGAACATGGTTGTAGTGCACGACATAAAAAAGAGCATCTGCTTGATGTAGAATAGACGCGGCAGATAAGAAATGGGTATGATCCGTTGAATCAATTCCAGGCGTATCAATCAGTGCCACCTTTTCTTCCAATCCTCTATAGTCCCCGCTAATTTCCACCATTTCAATCTGTTCCCCGTCCTTACAAAAACGCTGAACTGCTTCTTTATCATAAGAACCGCTCATTTTTGCAAAACGGCCATCTGAGGTGTGAAGCTTTACTTCACTCTCCCCTTTCCTCACGACGACCAAGTTTGCACTTGTTGGAATCGGACTCGTTGGCAGGATGTGATCATGAAGCAGATGATTCACAAGTGATGACTTTCCAGCTGAATAGTGGCCGGTAAATGCGATATACACTTCTTCTTCTGCTTCCTTTTTGATAATCGATGCAAGTTTGGCTGCGCGTTCATGATCATCCCTTTTGAGAAGGCTTTGATATAAAGCACCTGTAGTTTGAACGAGCGAATCTCGAATTGACAAGTCTTCCATGACGATAAACCCCTTTGTTTTTAGAAAAGTCAGTTATGTATGTGATACCATTTTACACAAAATCAAGAGATTTTTCTTCTGATCTGAGGAAATAAAAAAAATCTGCTGCCCGATCAGTCGCAATTGACTGCGATCAGGAAGCAGATTTTTTAGAAACACCTTTTAATACGAAGCCAATTAATAGGCTGTATACACAGACCGTACCGAGTAAGAAGACCATTGTCATGTGATCACCGTCCATCCTTCGTGATTGAGAATGCTTATCATTAATGAAAGTGTATCACAATTGATAATGATTTTCAATATTAATTTAACAAATACTGATTGAGCGCTTTCTCTTCTGTTTGAATTCTCACAGCCATCATCCATGCATTTAAACACGTGAACAAAATGGCGGTAAAATAGGCATTAAATAAAAGCGGGATCAGCATAAGCTCAATCGCCACCACGACATAGTTAGGATGCTTTAACCAGCGATAAGGTCCTTTTTTCACCATCATCGCATTTGGTACAACTAAAATCTTTGTATTCCAATACGTTCCAAGAGAGCATAATGCCCAATATCGAATCACCTGTGTAGCCAGCAGGAAAACGAGCAGCACAAGAAAATAGCGCGACGGCGGCCTGTTTAACCCCCATACCTCAACCATGAGTGAGAGAAAAAAGCCCGCATGCATAGCGACCATATAAGGATAATGACTTGCACCAAATTCAATGGCACCGATCGCTTTCACTTTCTTTTCATTTCTTTTAGCCACAAGCATTTCAATAAGCCGCTGACACACGAAGAAACCAATGACGAGCCAAATGATCATGATATGACCTCCTCCCATTTCATGAGCAGCAGCTCTGATGAAAATCCCGGACCAAGCGCTCCGCAAAGACCGATATCTCCCGCTTCAGCGGATTGATGTTCAAGATAATGCTTGATCACATACAAAACTGTGGCAGAGGACATATTTCCGTGTTGTCTGAGTACTTCTTTTGATGAAAAAAGCTGATCTTCTTGTAAGGATAGACTTTTAATATAGGCATCGATCACTTTTTTCCCTCCAGGATGGGCAAGAAAAACCGATAGTTCTTCTACAGAATACTCTTGCTTCTCTAAAAATTGATCGACTTGCTCTTTTAACCAGCCGGAAATAATGGAAGGAATGTCACGGGAGAAAATAACCTGAAAGCCGTCACTTGTAAATTCCCAGCCCATCACATCCTCAGACTCTTTCATTGTGACAGATTGTGTACCAATCACTTTAGGGACTGTTTTTAGATGGGTGTATTCTGATACACCTTTTTCTCCAGTTAAGAGTACCGCTGCTGTCCCGTCTCCGAACAAAGATGTACCGATTAAATTGCTTTTTGATTGATCTTGCGGCTGAAAGGTTAAACTGCACAGTTCGCAGGCGACAACCAGTACCTTCGCTTCTGGAAATGCCCTTATGTATTCGTAAGCCCGGGTCAACCCCGCCGCTCCGCCCCCGCATCCTAAGCCCCAGATCGGCACTCGTTTCGTATAAGGCGAAAAAGGGAGAACGTTCATCAGTTTTGCATCAAGGCTTGGTGTCGAAAGTCCGGTGCTTGAAATAAAAAACAATGCATCGATTTCTTCAAACGGAATCGGTTTTTTCAGGAATGCCTTCTCATGAAGACAGTGTATGACCGCTTCTTTTGCATGAGCCAATGCTTTTTCCAAATAGAGGTTGTTTTTCTCCTCAAAAGAGTGGTGCGTCTGATACCATTCAATTGGCTGCACAAACTGTCTGCTCTCGATTTCTCCATTTTGAAAAGCTCTGAGCAGCCGGTCGATATCTTTAAACGATCGTTTAAATTGGGATCTAGCAAAATCAGCCGCCTTTTTCTGATCCACATGATGTTGTGGCAGACTCGTTCCAACAGAAAGAATGTACGCCATCGGCTTCACCTCTTTTTTCGATTAATATCCCCTATCGAAAAAAGGATATACATGCCAAAACGTCACAATTCAGTCAAAATATTTTCCTTCGTCTAACTTTTTGTCTTGACGACAATTGATAAATATTGGATAATATAGGTGAAAACATGATGTAGTTTTCCTCCTTCACAGGTTCGTTCTAAGCCAAGCGAACCTGCTTTTTTTATGCAAAAAAACACTTCTAAAAGAGAAGTGTTCAGACCGTAGTAATTATAAAGGGTTTACGCTGGACATAGTGTTTTCCATGTCTAGTTAGCTAATTTTTTAAGATTTATGGCAGCGAGAGTAAGCATCGCTTGCATTGAAATTTTTTTAGTACACGAAGTTTCGCCCAACGCATACTATGCTTTTCTTTTGCATCCGCAAAGACGCGTTCTTTATTTCTCTCCGCTTTGCATAGTTGCTTTTATTAATTTCAGTGAGTCTTAGGTAGTTTACTTCATCTAGTCTTGCCAAATATGCGATGAATTTGCTTGGTATGATTTTGACTTTGTGTACAGTTATCTAGAAAAGAACTAGTTTTACAAACCTCTGAGCCGGACACATATTGTTTAAATCCTTCTCTAGTCGTTGTACGGTAAGAGAGAATTTGCCGATATCTTCTTTATTTTGTAGTGGTACGAGCTTTTCTCTATTGTTTTTTGAGATTAATCGCCTCTGTCTCCACTTTCCACATAAGCACCCTTTTTTCAATGAAATCGTCATTATACAACACTTTCATAAGGAATCTCCCTTTCGCTTCGAATTAATGGTCACATCTGCTGCTATCTTAGCGTATAAATATTAACGTTTCGATCATTATTCAGAATGATTTTATTTAAACTTGAATGGATTACCTTTTTTTGCTGATCAACACAAAGTAACAACCGTAAATTTCTAATTCATTTGAATTTTCTATATAAAAAGGATTTTTTCCACTATATACATAATCAATATGTGTACCAAGAAAAACAGTGAAAAAAGAAAGAATCTACAACATGGTTCGGCTCAAAATTTAATTGACTGGAGTGATTGTAATGAAAAAGGTTTCCAAAAAAAAGACACCCTACAACATGATACTTCTCTCAAAGGTAATTGGTTTAGTGCTTCTTACACTGTTTCTCTTTTTTATCTGGGATATGTCTAAACCCCATTTGCAGGCGACAAATGGGCAAGCAAAAAATGTTGCCAGCAGTGACTTCCGTGACACAAGCATCAGTCTGAAAGCAAAAGATCAGTCTACAAGAACATTGGATACACATTTTAAGACCAATCCAAACCAACAGGCAACAAATAAAACGGTCTTTTTAACATTTGATGATGGTCCTTCTGCTACATCAAATCAGCTGTTAAATGTATTAAAAGCACATCACGTGAAGGCGACGTTCTTCATGCTTGGACCGCAAATCCAAGCACACCAATCAGCTGTGAAAAGACTTTATCAAGAAGGACATCAATTAGGTCTTCATGGCATGACGCATGATATAAACCTCTTTTATCAGAACAGCGAGTCTCCCGTAAATGAAATGAGAGAAGCTCAGCGTATTCTTGCCTCTGTTACAGGTGTCTACAGCCGTCTTGTAAGAACCCCCTATGGCAGTGTTCCAAATTTAACATATCATCAAAAAGTACGTTTAAACCAAAATGGCTTTATTTACTGGGACTGGACGATTGATAGCCTTGACTGGAGATATAAAAACTCACAATATGTTCCAGAGGTATTGAATCAATTGCAAATGTTTGAGAATAATAAACCATGGGAACCAAAAGTTATATTAATGCATGATCAACCCTCTACCACAAACTATTTAGACAGCCTGATTATACAGCTAAAAGCAAGGGGCTATACATTTGCAGTCATTAACGAAACAATGCCGCCGGTACAGCATTAATAGTGATAATCACAAAAAGCCCGTATCCAAAAGATGCGGGCTTTCAGCTTGTAGACAAACCCTTACACGCTCCTTCCTAGGATCAAAGGTTTTTTATCAAGCTAAAAAGAAGACAAAGAGCTAAAAAAAGGTCATTTTAGCTCTTTGTCCATAATCTGAATCCCTCTCCAAGAGAGGTGTTTACATAACAGATTGCTTAGGTTCTTCTACCAGGTCATGCTCGGCTTCTTTTTTAAAAGGAATCATGTGATAAATAATATGAAGCAAAATTGCGGTAAAGCTTCCGGCCACAATGCCGTTACTTGTTAATAATTTCATCGAATCTGGCAGATGCTCAAACATTTGCGGTACGACGGTAACACCTAAGCCGATTCCCACGGAGCAAGCAACGATCAGCAAGTTCTCCTGCTTTGCAAAATCCACGCGTGAGAGCATTTTAATACCGTATGCAATGACCATACCAAACATGGCAACCATTGCACCGCCAAGAACCGATTTTGGAATAATCGTCGTAAAGGCAGCGATTTTAGGAAAAAGACCAAATAACATGAGCAATGCCCCTGTTACGACAATGACTTGGTTTTTCTTGACGCCTGTTAGCTGGATCAATCCAACGTTTTGTGAGTAGGCTGTGTACGGAAAAGCATTGAAGATTCCACCTAATAACACTGCAATCCCCTCTGCTCGATAGCCTTTAGCTAAATCTTTTTCTTTTAATGAACGGTTTGTTAAATCACCTAGTGCGAAATAAACGCCTGTTGATTCAACTAATGACACAATCGCAACTAACGTCATGGTCATGATCGGTGCAAATTCAAAGGTCGGCATGCCAAAATAAAATGGCTCAATCATGCGGAAAACCTGGGCGTTTGCCACCTCAGCTGTTTCCACTTTCCCCATAAACGCAGCAACTGCTGTCCCAAGGAGGATACCGATTAAAATGGCGATCGCCTTCATAAACCCTTTCGTGAATCGATAGAGCAGTACAATGATAAATAGTACAAGGAAAGCGAGCCCTAGATTTTCAAAAGAACCATAGTCCGCACTTCCTTCTCCTCCTGCCATATTGTTCATCGCTACAGGAATGAGGGTGATACCAATAATCGTGACGACAGAGCCTGTGACAACAGGCGGGAAAAATTTCACAAGCTTCCCAAAGAAAAAAGAAAGAAGAATGACAATACACCCAGAAGCGATAATACTGCCATAGATAGACGAAATTCCATACTTAGAGCCAATCGCAATCATTGGAGAAACCGCCGTAAATGTACAGCCTAATACAACAGGTAAACCGATTCCAAAGAAGCGGTTTTTCCATACTTGAAGCAATGTAGCAGCCCCGCACATGAAAATATCCGCAGAGATGAGGTAAGTCAGCTGTGCAGGCGTGAGCCCAAGCGCATCTCCAACAATGAGCGGTACAAGAACAGCACCTGCATACATTGCCAGTACATGCTGAATGCCCAGCGAGAGCGTTTTGACTTTTTTAGCGGCATTCATGATTGTACCTCCCGTACAAACGTGACTTTCCCTTCCTCAAGTGATTCAATACGTGCGAGGGACTCGACGCGGTAGCCCATTTGCACAAGCGCATTTCTTCCAGGCTGGAATGATTTTTCAATGACAATGCCAAATCCGGCTACTTTCGCCTTTGCCTGCTTTGCAATCGCTGCAAGTCCTTTCGCAGCTTCACCATTTGCTAAAAAATCATCAATGATTAACACACAATCGTTTTCACTCAGATGCGTATTTGAGACAGCAATCGTGCTTTCTACTTTTTTCGTAAAAGAGTACACACTGGCTGTTAACAGGTTATCCGTTAATGTGAGTGATTGACGTTTTCTTGCAAACACAACAGGGACTTGAAGAGCAAGCCCAGCCATCACAGCAGGTGCGATGCCTGAAGATTCGATTGTGATGATTTTTGTAATGCCATCATGCTTAAATAATCTAGCAAACTCTTGCCCAATCTCATGCATTAACACAGGATCAATTTGATGATTTAAAAAAGCATCTACCTTTAACACTTGATTTGACAGAACGATTCCTTCGTTCTCAATTTTTTGACGTAACAATTCCATCATTTTTCCCCCTAGCATATTGGCAAACATTCGATTTTTTGCATAAAAAAAGCATTGCTGCCCATGAGGAGCAAGCAATGCGAAAACGATCCACGGATCTTCAGCTCAGACAAGAGCTGTTTCATTTTGCTCACTCATAGTCGGACCGTATCGGTGTCCGGTAGAAACTTGCGTGCCATCATCACGCGATTATATGAGTGTTATAGTGTTCAAATTATAACAAGATTTCAGACGCTTGGAAAGCACTTTTCCAGAAAAATACCGAACTTAAATAATAGATCAGAACAAAATGTTCGTTTTTAGAATATTCAAGCATCAAAAAAGCACCCTTCTCATGAAAGGGTGCCCTTCTTTTATGATAAATACAGTTTCGTATATTTATCCGTTAAGTAGTCGATTAAATATTGAACATTTAATTCTTCGCCTGTTGCATCTTGAATGATTTCAGATGGCTTTTTCCGTTTTCCATGCTGATGAACATGTTCCGTCAGCCATTCTTTTATCGGTGCAAAAGACCCATTTTGAATTAGCTCATCAAAATTTGGTAAGTCTTTAATCATTTGTTGTTTTAATTGCGCCGCATACATATAACCAAGGGCATATGAAGGGAAATAGCCAAAACTTCCATCAGACCAGTGAACATCCTGCAAGATACCGAGTGCATCATTAGGAGGCGTAATGCCAAGATACGCTTGATATTTTTCATTCCAAAGTACAGGTAGATCTTCAACTGCTACTTCTTCATTGAAAATCGCTTTCTCAATTTCATAGCGGATGATAATGTGAAGCGGATACGTCAGTTCATCGGCTTCAATTCGAATGTAAGTCGGCTTCGATTCATTCACTGCATGCACAAAGTCTTCTAAAGAAACATCTTTAAATTGCTCAGGAGATGCTTCTTGCAGCTTTTGATAATACGTTTTCCAGAAATCTTCGTGTCTGCCGATAAAGTTCTCAAAGAAAAGAGACTGTGATTCATGGATACCCATTGAAGTGCCATCACATAAAAGCGTTCCGCTCAGTGCTTCATCAATGTTTTGCTCATAAATCGCATGACCACATTCATGAATCGTGCCAAAGATCGCCATTCGAAAATCATGCTCATCATAACGGGTCGTCACACGCACGTCACCTCTGCTTAATGTCACTGCAAATGGATGGACGGTTGTATCAAGGCGGCCTGCGTCAAAGTCATATCCCAATTCTTTTAAGAAAAAGAGGCTCAATTCCTTTTGTTTATCAATCGGAAAGCTTTTCGATAAAAATGAAGTATCCGGCTTATTTGGTGAAGCTTCGATTTTTTTCACAAGAGGAACAATAGCGTCACGAAGTGCACCAAATTTTTGATCAAGCTGTTCAACCGTCATATCTGGCTCATAGTTATTGAGCAGCACATCATAAGGCGTTTTTTTCACGCCCCAATATTGGATGAAACGCTTGTTAAAGTCAATAAGCTGTTTTAAGTATGGTGCAAAGAGTGAAAAGTCTGATTTCTCCCTTGCTTCTACCCAAACATGCTCTGCTTTTGATTGCAAAATCGAGTATTCTTTAAATTCTTCTTTCGGAATTTTGCTGTTTTCATCATACTCTTTTTGTGATAATTCGAGCGCCTTTTGTGTATCTTTTGACAGCTCATTTCGATGTTTGTTTAATTCGTGAAGAAGATCTCTCATTTCGTCAGAAGTCTTCATATTAAAAATGTCACTTGATAATTGACCGATCGTTTCCGCTCTAAAATCCGCACTTTTTTTAGGCGCTTGTGTTCTAGAGTCCCAATAAAGTAAATGGAGCGCCTCTGTATAATGGGCGATTTTCCCTAGTAATTGATAAAACGCTTTCTCAGTTGCTTCAAGACTCATGCGTTTGTTCCCCCAATCAATAATATGTATGTACGTTTCAAGGCTACTTCAATGAATGTTCTTTTGTCAATGAAAAAGGAGGATACACAGCGGTATCCTCCTCATTTACAAGTTTTCAGCTAATTAAGATGTGATGATGGGCTTTACCGGCAGGACGGATTCAATTTTACTTTGAAGCGCCGTATCTTCCTTACGATCAAAATATATATGAATGCTTCCTGCGTCTTGGCTTGTCCGGATCAGTCTTCCGATCCCTTGGCGTAAGCGAAGCAGCATATACGGAAGGTCAACTTCAGCATGTGCATCCTTTGCTTCATTTCTTTTCGCTTCAAACACCGGATCATGCGGCGGATAAGGAAGTCCCCAGATGATCACATTCGTTAATGATTCACCTGGAATATCAAGCCCTTCCCACAGATGAACAGAGCTTAACACAGACGTCTCATCAGCTTGGAACTTTTGAACAATTGTGCTGATTTCCTCGTCTCCCTCAAAATATACGTCAAACGGCAGTGATTCATTTGCTGCTTCCAGCTGTTTTCTAAAGAAATGGAGTTCATCAAATGAAGGGAATAGAATCAGAGATCGTCCTCCATTTTCTTTCAGCTGAGTGATCACTTGCTGTGCTTTTGCCTCTTGCTCAGCGATCTGCTGAATTCCATGGAAATAAATCTTCATTTGTTCATCGTAATCATACGGCGAAGCGACACTCATTGATAAGTAATCTTTAATCCCAAGACTTTCAGCTAAATAATCAAAGGATTGATTCTCAGACAATGTAGCGGAAGAGAAAATATATGGTCTTTTTTGCGAGAAAACTTTTTCGCCAAGTACCTCTGCAACCGTCTTCGGCATCACAACAAATGTCGTATCTAATTCCTGTTTTTCCAGCCAGCTAATGGCATTTTTTTGATAGAGCGATAGAGAATACGCCATTTGTTCAATGTATTCTTCCACAACAGATAATTCGTATTGATCGATCGTATACATTTCAGATTCAAACACGAGCGCTTCTCCGATTTTTTCAAGCAAGTCACACAATTCGCTTGCAGAACGCTTCACCTCATCGACACGCCCAATTTCAAGCCGGTGCGAGCCTTTGACTTCTTTGGCATGTGTTTTTAAGAGATAAAAGAATTCATCGTTTGTTGCAAGTGCATCTTCAACAAGCTCTGCAAATTCTTCGCGTATGTCGTTTTGCAAAAGACGTTCCAAAAATGTTTCGAGCGTTGATTGCTTCACTCGGTACGTTAACGCTTTTTGTGCGGCAAACTCGAGAAGATGTCCTTCATCAAATACGACGGAGCTATGCTCAGGAAGCAGCGGAAGCTGACCCTCACGTTTTCGGGATTCCTTCGTCCACACATGCTCCATGTAAAAATCATGTGAACAGATGATGAGGTCTGTCGCTTTCCGGTAATGATCTCTTGATAAATTCAGACCGCAGCGATGACGCATATCACACGTCAGGCAGTCCTGAAATGAGTCATAGCCAATTCGTGACCATTCATCATTTGATAACTCTGGATACTCTTTTCGATCGCCATACGGATAAAAGGTTTGCATACCTTGTGATTCATGAACAAATGAAGGCAGTGATTCATAAATATCGAGCCACTTTTCATCATCTTCACGCTGCATCGTTTTCTCTAGCTTCTTTAAGCATAAATATTGGTCATGCGATTTACTTAATCTCGCATCTATTTGAATATCAAGGTGATTGGCAATTTTATAGATATCACCTTCTTGTTTAACGAGCTGTTCAATTAACGTTTCGTCTGCACATGCAATAATCGCAGGCTTCCCTGTATACCTTGCATATGTGACGGCAAATAATAGATAGACGATGGTTTTGCCTGTGCCTACCCCAGCTTCGGCAAACATCACACTTTTTTCTTTAAAGGCTCTTTCTAGCTGAAAAGCCATGAATATTTGTTCATCTCGAAGATCAAAGCCCTTTTCTGGCAAAATGTCATAAAACACATCACCAATCCAGTTGCCCAGTTCTTCGTAAAAATTGTGTTCTTTTGATAATGAAAAAGGCAAACGAGATGCTGTCACCTGCTTCAACCCCCAACTTTTGAATCATTCAGACATTCAATAGTACCATTTACGCTGGGGAAAAACAATCTTTTTTTATGAGCGCAGGCGATGTTGATAGCTTTCCTTCATTAAAAATGCATGCTCAGAACGTTCTATGTATGCCTGAGCCAGTGCCAAATCTTCGATGGCTGCCGTAAGCTGAGCAGATTGTCCACCTTCATGCCCTTCTATTTCTTGAGCAGTCGAAGCGAGTGCTTTTTGGATTAACTGAATTTGATCATAATGAATCATGAAGACACCTCTTTTTTTAAAATCAAGTTCAGTTTATTCCGTCTCGCTTAGAGTTATACCTTTTCAGCACAAAAAAACCGCACCTTCTTTCGGTGCGGCCATTTATTACGATTCGGTTGTTTGTTTTCTAGGCGGGCGTTTTCCCCAATATTGATAATAGTCTGTTTTGATAAAACCGTTAAACAGCTTTCTCTTTTTCGTCGCTTTTCTTCCGAAGCATTCTTCGAATTTTTCGTGTGACGTTAAGATGTATATGGACCAGGTATCTAGGTTCTTAAATGCTTCACCCATTCCTTGATACATTTTTTCAACTGCTGGTTTATCACTCAGTCGTTCACCGTAAGGAGGATTTCCGACAATCACACCATACTCGTCTTTTGTTTGAAAGTCTTTTACTTGCATTTGTTTAAACTCAATCAGTTCACTTAGTCCTGCTTCTTCTGCATTCATTTTTGCAATGTCTACCATACGATGGTCGATATCACTTGCAATAATGCGGAGCGGCTGGTCATAGTTTGCTTTTTCTTCTACTTCTACACGCGCTTTGTTCCATACGTCTTCGCCGATCCATTCCCATGATTCAGACGCAAAATCCCGGTTGAATCCCGGGGCAATGTTTTGTCCTATCATCGCTGCTTCAATGGCGATTGTTCCTGATCCGCAGAAAGGATCAACAAACGGACGGTCAGGTGTCCAGTTCGTTAATAGGACGAGCGCAGCTGCAAGCGTTTCTTTAATAGGTGCTCCGCCTTGATCCATGCGGTATCCACGTTTATGAAGACCTACACCAGATGTATCAAGCGTAAGCACAGCTTTATCTTTTAAAAGAGCGATCTCGATTTTATATTCAGGTCCCGTCTCTTCAAGCCATTCAGACTGAATGTTGTAGGAGGATTTCAGCTTTTGCGCGACGGCTTTTTTGACGATGCGCTGGCAGTCCGGCACACTGGCAAGCTGAGATTTCACAGATTTCCCGATGACAGGAAACGTACTGTTTTTTGGTAAAAAAGCGGCCCAGTCAATCGCTTTCGTCCGTTCAAAAAGCTCATCAAATGTTTTTGCCGAAAATTCAGCAACTTGTACCTTGATCCGGTCTGCTGTACGCAGCCAAAGGTTTGCACGGCAAATCGCAAGAGCATCCCCCTTGAAAATCACTTTTCCATTGTCGACTGTGCACTCATAGCCAAGGTCTCTTACTTCTTTTGCAACAATTGCTTCAATTCCCATTGGAGCTGTTGCGATGAGTGTATAGGTTTTCATTGATTTATCACCTGTTTTCTCGTCCTTTTATGTATTCAAGATAAAAGCTCTCCATATGTTGAAATAGGAGAGCTTTGTTTCATCATGTTTATTATAACGGATATAACGTTCTGTAAGCCATGTTTTGTTCCATCGTACTGCAAACGGCAAATGCCTCGTACTCAGGTGGTAATCATCTATCTACAGAATTCTCTGTCCTTCTCTCCGTTTGGTTCCTTTGAGAAAGTTCCCCTACCAAGTTTGGGTTTCTCGCTCGAGGGGTTTACCGCGTTCCACTCTCACCATTTCTAGTGAGACTTCGTCACTGTGGCACTTTCAAGGATACTTTGCCATATCCTAAAAAGGACGTAGGCATTTTTCCTGCCGTCAGCCTTTCCCAGGCTGCCCTGGCTTATTTTTTCGCCAGGCACGAACACTACGGGCATCTCAGCACCGTGCGAGCATGGACTTTCCTCTGCAATACCCTAAATAGCATTACAGCGATTACCCGAACGTTAATCAATAAGCGTTATTATAAACGACAATGACATCTGACACAAGCTTTTTCAGCAAGACTCAATCATAAAGTTTGCTGCCAAAAACGTGTTTCTCAAGGTTCGATAGTCTTTTTAAAATATCAAAGTTTGTTGTATTAGACTGTGCAGGCTGTCTTTTCCCTTGTTCAACAGCTTCTTCAAGCTGTTTTGACAAGTGGAGGTTTTCTTGTTGAAGTTTTTCGATTTCTTGGTTGAATGTCTCATAGTCTTTAATGACCATATCTAAAAATTTATCGACTTCTTCTTGTTTGTACCCTCTGACACCTGTTTTAAATTCTTTTTCTAAAATTTCTTTCGCAGAAAGCTTTACTTTATCAGCAAGCATCTTTTTCACCTCATATCGTGAATTCATAGTATATTTTTTCAGAAATACGTGACGTTGTCAAATTTTCTCTTGCTTTTAATCAAAAAACGGATCTTCCGCCTCAACCTGTGCTCTTAGATCATCCATTGTGATGTACATAATGGGGTAATCGGTATAGGCTTCTGCTTCTCTAATCATATACTTCGGCGATCCCTCATGCTCGGGATCATATAAGACGAGAAGACCATCTGTTTTTTCAATAAAAAAGCGGTTCTTTTGTTTAAATTGTGCCGGACTTTCATACGGTCTATGCGTGACACTTTCTACAAAATCGGCCTGTGCAAGAATTCCTTCATACAATTCTTTGTTTTGCTCATTCCAGCGCTCTTCCTGTTCATAAAATGGCGTAATGACTGCAAGTTTTAACGCTGGATATTCCTCCTGAAGCTCAAACACCACTTCGGCTGTCCAGATTTCTGCGCCAAGCTGGCCTGATATGAGCACCCATTCCAGACCTTCTTCGATAAGGGCTGTCAGCCTTTTTTGAAGCTCCGCTTTTATGTATTGAAGTGCAGGCTCGTCTTGCTTGAATATCCCAAGCTCAAACGGCTTGTACCCTGTGACAGCAATAATTTTCATTTCTTCACCTGCTTTTAAAAAATGGGACTTATAAAAGTCCCATTCACTTTATCTGTTACAGCAAGGTCCACCGCAGTTAAAGTGTTGATGTGTTGTCGGGTCCACCTGAGAAAACGTATGCGGGAAGTAGTGAACATGTTTGAAATTATGGTGGTGAACATTTGTCACATGCTGCGGGTGGATATGCGGCACAATTGTTGTTGACTCGCTGTGTGTACAGCAATGATTCGTCGGATGAACAATTGGCTGTGTAACATTCGGATGGCAATGATGATGATGATGGTACATGTAGCATTCCCCTCTCCTTTATTTTCTTACATTAACAATGTATGAATCAAGAGGTGTACATGTACTAATGCATTAACCTATTTTAAAAGTTGGCAAGAAAAATATCTTTATAGTTCGAAAACACAAAAGCGACCAAAATGACCACAAGAAAAAACAAGTAGAAAAGACCCTTATACATGCTATACGCTCCTCATTCAATATCTAACGTTATTTTACAGGATTCGCGGCCTTTCTACAATAAAAGTGCTAAACATTTTTTATTTTCGGCCGAGAGCCGAACGTTGTCATTTTTTGCGCTTTCCCGGGTAATAATATTTCATTGCCCAGCTTTTCTCAATAGCCGTTTTTTTCGTTTCTCAAGCTCTTCCGTGTCTCGCTCGCTTAACGATGAGAAAGATAATAAAGATTCGGTGATGGAAAGAGCTGACCTTGCATCTTTTTGGCGATGCTCTTTACACTTCGCAAGCTCTATACCTGCTTTTAATGCTAAATGGACATCACTTGATTCAAATAATGTTTCCCAAATTCGAACTGCTTCATCCCACTCGTTTAGCCGTTTATATTGTAAGGAGAGATCATAAGCTGCCTGATTGGCATGTTCAAAATCAGCACCTGTTAATTCCCGCAAATGCTTCGTAGCTTCCTGTACATCTCGATGCGCAAGATGCCACCTAGCCAGCGCGTATTTCTCATCGTGCTCCTTTACCGCATCCATAGATAGGATTTTTTTGGATAGATGGATGTAGAGGCTGATTAACGAAAGGACGTCTAATTCATTATGAGTCAAAATCCCTTCGATGAGCTTCGGATTTTGTTCCTTTAAAAAATGAAAATAGATCATCGGTGCCAAAAAACCTGGTGTGTCGCCTTCCCGGTGAACGTGCAGCTCTTCTTTTTCAACCACAGACAGCGCCATTCGTTCATATTTATGCTTCCACAATCGTCTTGAACCATGCAGAAGATCAAAGTGGCCAAACTCTGGAAGCGCAGGGATTTGATCTCGCAACAAAGTATGTCTCGTTTTCACTTGCGGCCAATCGAATGATTTTCCATTATATGTAACAAGCGATTCTACGTTCACTTCATCGAGAAAGCTTTTATAAAGAGCCGCTTCATTTCCCGGATTTGTGAGCAGGTGCTGTTTCACCACTACTTTGTCAGCAAAAACCCGCGCATGTCCAAGCAAGAAAATCATATTTCCCGTCCCGCCAGATAATCCTGTTGTTTCTGTATCAAAGAAAAAAAGTTCATGCGGTTTGTAACCTTTAGCAGATAGTGAATGCTGGATGCCGCTTTTGTTCCAAGCCTCGATGATCTTTGGCAGTTCCGCAAACGAATAGAGTCCATGCTTGTCATCTAATGAATAGGTGACTTCTCGAATGAGACAAAAGGAATCCTCAAAGTGATATGGAGCTGCACCCAGTTGCTCCCATTCCTTTAAAAATGGGATGTTATCAGCCGTCACAGGCTGGGGCTTTCCTTCCACTGCTTTTTGCCGTTTTTCGTTTGGCTGGTTGTGCGATAAGTGCTTCTTCATTCTATTTAATTTCCCTTTTAGTGACATGAGTAGCTCTCTTCCTCCTTCCCCTTAAAATACAGACATCAATTCAACAATGCTGCTTTTTCCGCTCACCTCTTTCATTTCCATGCCAATGCAGGATGGACAGCCGTTCTCACAGCGGCACCGCTCTATCAGCTGAATGGCTGCACCTGCTATTTCATCGAAACGAGCTTGGACCTCTTTGCTTAAGCCAATTCCGCCAGGGTAGTGGTCATATAAAAAGACTGTCGGTTTACCGGTATGTGCCGCTTTAATTTGTGAAACAACATGAATATCTGAACGGTCACACATCACAAAGGCTGGTACAATGTGCTGAAGAACATTTGCGATGCCGAGCAGCAGCTGTTCAAGTGTTTTCTCTTCAAATCTCCGCTCTGCTTCATGTAATTCAAACCAGGCCGCACTCGTATGAATTTCTTCTTCAGGTAAGTGAATTGGACCAGAGCCGATATTTTCACCAGTGCTGAGCCGAATTTTTTTAAAAATTGTTGGCATTGCGTTGACAGTGACATCACCGTAGTGAACAGATACCGCTTCTTTCTCTGTTGTCTGATCGATTTCAAGCACCTTGAGCTGAACAGCTAAATTAGCATCTGTATAGTATTCTACATCCACTTGTTTCACATAAGCCTTCAGATGCTCGTAATCTAGCTTTTCTACTTGATACTGAACCCCTTCATGTAAATAAATCGCTTCATCATGCAGCAGTGTCATCGCACTGAATCGATCCATCTCTCCAATAATTCGGACATTCGCTACATCAGATTGATCCACAATCACTACATTTTCCTGGCTTGCAGACCTCAGGCTGATGCCATGTGCTGGGAACGATTGATCTGACCAATAATACCGGTTCCCGCTAAAATGAAGAACTCCTTCTTCGTGTAAGTATTGCAAAATATCTTCTACTTCCATGTCACCAAACTGTTCATCCGTCCGAAATGGCAGCTCGTAGGAAGCACATTTTAGATGATCCACTAAAATGATGAGATTTTCAGGATTGATTCTGGCTGCTTCAGGCGGTCTATTAAAAAAATATTCAGGGTGTCTGACAATATATTGATCAAGGGGTGAGGAGCTTGCCACCATGATAATAAGCGCCTCCTCATGACGCCTTCCAGCACGTCCTGCCTGCTGCCATGTACTCGCTACACTGCCAGGATAACCCGTCATAATGCATACCTTTAGCTGACCTATATCTACCCCTAATTCTAGGGCATTCGTGCTGACGACACCTAAAATGTCTCCTTCTCTTAACCCTTTTTCAATCACGCGCCGCTCTTTTGGCAAATAGCCTCCACGATACCCGCGAATCGATTTTGGACCGATTTCTTTTTTCACAAGCTCTTGAATGTGACTTAAAATCACTTCTACTCGTACTCTGCTTCTAGCAAAAACGATCGTTTGAATTTTTTCTTTTAAAAATGTTTTAGCCAACTGGTTGACGACAGTGGCAGCGCTTTGTCTAATATTTAATGGTTTATTCACCACTGGCGGGTTATAAAACACAAAATTCTTTTTACCGCTAGGCGCTCCGTTTCGTTCAATAAGATGTACTTTGCTCCCTGTGAGCTGCTGCGCCAGCTCTTTTGGATTCGCAATCGTTGCTGAAGTGCAAATAAACACCGGATCACTTCCGTAAAATGCACAAATTCTCTTTAGCCTGCGTATCACATTGGCCACATGACTGCCAAACACACCTCGATATGTATGAAGCTCATCAATGACAATATACTTCAAATTCTCAAACAAGCTGACCCATTTCGTATGATGAGGCAAAATGGCTGAATGCAGCATATCTGGGTTTGTGATGACAATATGTCCTGCTTGTCTCACTCGCTGCCGAATGGCTGGTGAGGTGTCACCGTCATATGTTTCACTATGAATCGGAACATCCATCTCGTGGATGATCTCGTTAAGTTCACTCTTTTGATCCTGCGCGAGCGCTTTTGTTGGGAATAAATAAAGAGAGCGGTTTGTCTGGTCTTCTGCAATCGACTGAAGAACAGGCAGATTGTAGCAAAGCGTTTTACCTGAAGCTGTTGGTGTAACAGTCACTACATGCTCACCATCCATTACTCGTTCAAAGGCTTCTTTTTGATGAATGTACAGTTCTTTCACGCCTCGTTTTTCAAGCGCCTTTTTTAGCCTGTCGTCCACTCTTTCAGGAACGGGAGAGGTCTGTGCAGGCTTTGCTTCAATTTCATGCCAATGCTCTACCTGTTCGTCTTTCTTTAATTCTTCTATCAGTTCGTTCATTGTTTTCTTTTTCATATTGCGTCCACCTCTCATTCTAGTGTACCGAATATTTGTTTGCATGACTAGGCGGCAATTTTTTGATGTTGGAGTTATGAGCAAATACTTTGAACTGTTGTAACAGTATCCATTACACTTCTATAGTGAAATGATTTTATCAAGGAAGAAGATGATCAGAGTGAAAAACGAATTTAAGCCTTTATTTGAACCATTTACGTTTCCTGGAGGTGCCTCTATTGATGGTAGGTTAGTGGTTGCTCCAATGACACACTTTGGTTCTCATGACGATGGCACCATTTCAAAAGACGAAATTGATTTCATTACAGCTAGATCAAGTGAAATGGGTATGGTGATTACAGCATGTGCGAACGTGACTCCAGATGGGAAGGCATTTGAAGGACAGCCTTCTATTGCAAGAGATGAAGATATCCCTGGCCTGAAAAAACTGGCTTCAGCAATCCAGGCAAAAGGAACAAAAGCCATTATCCAAATCCATCACGGCGGCTCTCAGGCTCTCCCTCATTTAGTTCCAAACGGTGATGTGGTTGCGCCAAGTGATGTGTTCAAAGATGGAAAACAAATTGCACGCGCTTTAAAAGAAGAGGAAATTACTCATATTATCGACTCCTTTAAAGAAGCGGCAAGACGAGCGATTCAAGCAGGGTTTGACGGCGTGGAAATTCACGGAGCAAACGGTTATTTATTACAGCAATTTTACTCACCACATAGCAATCAACGTACAGACCAATGGGGAGGAAATGAAGAAAAACGTCTAGCTTTCCCTATTGCTGTTGTAGATGCAGTCAAAGAGGCCATCAAAGAACATGCGGCTAAACCGTTTATCTTTGGATACCGGTTATCTCCTGAAGAACCTGAAACACCTGGTTTAACAATGACAGAGACGTTTACATTAGTGGATGTTCTCAAAACAAAAAACCTCGATTATTTGCATATCTCTTTAATGGAGATTGGCTCTAAAGCAAGACGAGGCGCAGATTCTAATAAAACACGTATGGAACTGCTAAAAGAACGCTGCGGCGAAACTCTTCCACTTATTGGAGTAGGCAGCGTCATTACAGCTGAAGATGCTCTCCATGCTTACAATCAAGGGATTCCTCTTATTGCAGTCGCACGAGAGCTGATCGTCGACCCAGATTGGGCTAAAAAGATTAAAGAAGGCAGAGAACAAGAGATTGAAACCGTCATTAAACGCAGCCAAAAAGACAAGTATCTCATTCCAGAAGGATTGTGGTCTGTCATGGAAGCGAGTCAAGGCTGGGTTCCAATGGAGGATTAATATCCTCAATAAAAAAACTACCCTATTAACGGGTAGTTTTTTCTATTCATGAATTATTTCATTTTCACTGTAAAGAGCTTGGACATCTGCTTTTCTACAGAGCCTTTTGGTTCTTTATCAAGTCGTTCGACTAGGTCACCATTCATAATCACAATCGGTGTCACTGTACTTGATGCTTTCTCTTCAATCAGTTCTAAATCACACGTAATGAGAGGGTCACCGATTTTCACTTTATCCCCTTCTTTAATGTGCGCTTCAAATCCTTCACCATTTAACCCAACTGTTTCAAGTCCGATATGAATCAGAAGCTCAAGCCCCGAGAGTGTTCGAATGCCAATTGCATGTTTTGTATGGAAGAGCTGAATGATTTCACCCTCTACTGGTGACACAATCGTCCCACTTTTTGGTTTTACTGCTACGCCGTCTCCCATCATCTTTTGAGAAAAGACGGGATCTGGTACATCAGTCATATCCATTAACTCTCCATCAACTGGAGAATAAATGACTTCTTCCTTTACATCATCTTGGTTTTTTCCGAAACCGAATAATTTTTTCAGCAATGTCAATTTGCTCCCTTCAAGCTTTGCTTCCTAAATCTATTTAGTGTAAGAAACTTTACGCCTATACACCTTGCTTCATTCAACACTATTTAATCATAATTTTTTCCTCTCATCAATTGATAACCGCCTGAGCCCTTTCTGCATAGGCTGTAGATGAGAGGTGATTCGAATGAAACAAGATAACGAAAACAAACATGAATTGCTGGCAAATGAAGATATCCTATATGAAGCGATTGAACAATTTTTTGCATCCTCCCCGTTTCACGAGATATTAAATAGTGCGGAGGCACTCATGACCACATCGCAATCACTTGCATCAATAACGACTGATGTGACAGAGGATGAACAGAATGTGTATATCGAGATTCAATTTCCAGACCATTTTGTCGAAGGAGACATTGCGCTAGAAGTAAAAGCTCAATATTTACACTTATCAGTGCAGGAAAAAATCAAAACGGATACGACTTCCTCGTATTCAAGCTTTACAAAAACCATTTTAATGCCGGCAAAAATAGATGAAACGAAAATGAAAAGTGTGTGGAAAGATCAATCGCTTCGTGTATCTGCGCCAAAGCAAACAACCCAATAGATCGATCTATTGGGTTTTAACTATGCTTTAAAAATGCTTGTAAATCCTTTCGCCAATGAGCCTACTTGATTCATTGTACTCATCATTTGGCCAGCTGTATCAAACATTTTGTTAAAATCGTATTGCCCATTCGTTTTTTTGAATTGTGACAGCACACTTTTAAATTGAGATGGCTGCTGTTTTTGCGGTCTTGGCAAAGGATATGGGTTCATAGGCTGCTGCATGGGCATCATGCCTGGCGGCTGCATTTGCGGTGGATTCATCGCTTCAGGCTGCATAAGCGGCACGTTTTCTTGGTATCCATAAGGTTGCTGATAAACAGTAGATGGTGCCTGGTTCATTCCACCTTGATATGGCGGCATGAAATAGTCTGGAGGCTGCGGAGGCTGCTGCTGCATCTCTGAATACGGAAAAGGCCTTTGCTTGAATTGATTGAATTCATAAGGCTGCTGGTTTGAATAAGGGAACATCTATCTCGCTCCTCTCGCTCTCATCACATATTGATGTCACTCATATATTATGATCAAAAGCAGAAGATGTGCCTAAAGAAGTCATAAGAAAAACGCAGCATTATGTCTTTAGCTGCGCTGTTTGATTTCTTCTATTAAAAGGTTCAGTGTGTAAACCACTGACTCAACTAAATTTTTTACACGGGGTGCGTGCTGTTTGCCAAAATAAGATTGCAGGACAACCTCTTTACCATTTTCTTTTACGGCTTCAAGCTGTTCTTGGTGTAAATATCTAGGTTTGACCTGTTGAACAAAGGAGATAGCTGCGGTGAGCCACTCTTCCATTTTCTGATCAAATGTATTAACAGCCGGCTGAATATCCGTATAAAAATCATACGATGGGTACTCCTCTTCAGCCTTTCCCTTTTGGTACTGCTCATACGCTTTTTCGATCCATATTCTCAAGTTTTGTGTATGTTCAAGTAATGTTTGATTATCCAAAGTGTTCACCTCTATGAACCATCCTATCAAACGTTTACCTATTGCTCAAATAGAAAAGCTATCCGGCGTGATATGCCGGTCTTGCCGCCAGTTTATACTCGGCTGCATGAAGCTTCACTTCACAGTCCTTTACTTCTGATTCAAGCCGGTCAATGATTTGTTCTTGCTCTTCTATTGCTGCACGTTTTGTCTGATTCACAGCAAGAGACAGCTCTGCTTCCACCGCATCAATTTTTCGCTCGATTTCCTCTAACAACTGCATAATGGATTCTTTTGATACAAATTCGCTCATCATCAGATTCCTCCTTTATCGTCTCTCGTTACATTCTCTTTTCTTTCTCACCCTCCTTCACACATGACAAAACTAGAAGCAAATCGCCAATCTAAGTGTAGATAAGCGCTATTTCTTCCTTTTCGACAGATGCTTGTCCTTCTTTGTATGATTGCGTCCGATTGTGTAAATTCTAAGGACAAAAGGAGGTAGATTTCATGAAAAAGAAGCCAGCACCAAAAGAGCAAAATCCAAAAGGGAAAGAAAACAGTACAGATCAGCTTGATAAAAAGCTCGGCGGTCCTAATCGTCCATCTACGTAAAAAAAAGCAGGCACCCCCTGCTTTTTATTTATGCAAAAAATAGTGCTCTAATGAGAAAAGAAAACGAAGCTGTCTTTTTTTATGAAAATACCAGTCCGTCAGCTCAATCTGCTTTGGCAGCGGCTCTGCCTCAAATAAAGATGGACTCAATTTCTTTTGAAACCAATCTTCCCTTTGATCGTCTAATGAATGTGTCATCACCGGATAAACCGTCCGAAGAAAAGGTGTTGACCTTCTAGCGATCCCTAAAAACGGCTCAAAATCAAACCGAGACCCAGTATGCGGAACGGTATGCAAAAAATGATAAAAATCCGAAAACAAATCGGCTCGAAATAATAGTTTCGCTAGTTTTTTACCTAATGTAATGCGTTCCTTTACATTGGAAAACTTCCGTATGGTTAAGCCGTACAAATGCCCGTCCACCGTTGGAAAAACAACGGTTTGGAAATGTCCCCACTCGCTGAAAAGATATTGAATCGAGTGAAAAACATTCTTTTTCAGAAGAGGATTTTGTATAATAGGAGATTGTATAGTATATTGTTCATTTATGATGAGTGCATAAAGCAGACGCTCTGTGTCACGCTTTAGCCAAAAATGTTCCCACTCAGCGCTCATAAAACGAGACACGGAGAAATAAGGCAGCAGATGAAACAAAGGTTGACTGCATCTCTTAGACCATTCATACAAAAGAAGCTGAGGATAAGCATCCGAAAAGATCAGCCAATTCGCTCTTTCATATGCTGTGAAAAAAAGATGCCCCTGCTGATCCGTTAAACCTGGATGGAAGAGTTCGCCCTTTAAATCTGTCATGGACCACCCTGCATTTCTCGAGACAAAGGAAGCGAGCAGCGACCATTTCATCTCTGGATGCCGGTCATAAAACCGCTTGTAAGCATTTGTCCTCGTCAGGTTGTCTTTATTTTTTGCTTTCGTTTCACGCAAAATTTGCTGAGTGATGATGTGCTCTTCTTGGGACAACATGGTGATCTCTCCAATACAAAATGCATTAAAAGGAGGCTGAAACTTGATGATTCGGTATCCAAACGGAAAATCGTATCAGCCCATTCAACAAATTGGGACAAAAAAAAGAATCAGCGGCGAATCCTCTTATAGTAACCGCGGGATGACGCTTGAGGCTGATTTAAATGAAACGAACCAATACTATTTGGTCAACGGGATCGCAGTCATTCATAAAAAGCCTACCCCAGTTCAAATTGTGAATGTGGATTATCCAAAAAGAAGTGCTGCTGTCATTAAAGAAGCCTATTTTAAACAATCCTCCACAACAGACTATAACGGGGTGTACAAAGGCCGCTATATCGATTTTGAAGCAAAGGAAACCAAAAGCACTACCTCGTTTCCGCTCAAAAATTTCCACGACCATCAAATTGAGCATATGAAACAGGTTGAAAAGCAAGGCGGCATTTGTTTCGTTATTATATCCGCTTTTGGCTCCGTTTATTATTTGCCCGCTTCAGATCTCTTTTTCTTCTGGGAGCGGCAGAAGCAAAACGGCCGTAAATCCATTAGCAAAGACGAATTAATGGAAGCTGGCCACATAATGACACTTGGATATTCGCCAAGAATTGATTATATTAAAGTAGTGGAGACACTTCATTTTTCGGATGAAAGCAAGCAGCAATTACGTTCGAAAAAGGTTTAACACGAAAGGTTGAGATGTGATGTCTGATCAATTTACAAGTCGTGAGCAGCGACGTAAAGCAAGTCAAGAAAACAATAAGAAGCAAAAGAACAAAAAAGGCAAAAAGAAAGCAGGTCTATTTAAAAAAATATTTTTATCTTTACTCGTGATCGGTCTACTTTGTTTAGTTGCCGGAATCACAACTTTTGCCGTTTTTGCATCAAGCGCTCCTTCTATTGATGATAGTAAGCTTAAAACACCATACTCTTCAAAACTTTATGATAAAGACAAGAAAGTGTTTGCAGAAGTTGGTGCAGAAAAAAGAACGTATGTCTCGATAAAAGATATACCCGATGTGGTAAAAGACGCATTTATTGCGACTGAAGATGCACGTTTTTATAAGCACCACGGGATTGACCCAATCCGTATTGGCGGTGCCCTTGTCGCAAACGTTGAGGACGGCTTTGGCGCTGAAGGCGGAAGTACAATTACACAGCAGGTTGTGAAAAACTCCCTCCTGAGCAATCAAAAGACGTTAAAACGGAAAGTACAGGAAGTATGGCTCTCGATTCAGCTTGAGCAAAAATACTCTAAAGATGAAATTTTAGAAATGTATTTAAACCGTATTTTCTTCTCCCCTTATGCTTATGGTGTGGGGAAAGCAGCTGAACAATTTTTCGGAGTCACAGATTTAAATAAACTAACCGTTGCACAGGCTGCCACTCTTGCAGGTATGCCGCAGAGTCCTTCTGCCTATAACCCAGTGAAACACCCAGAGGCAGCGGAAAAACGCCGTAATATCGTTTTAAGCCTTATGAAAAAACAAGGCTATATTTCTGAAAAAGATTATGATGTTGCAAAAGCAACCCCTGTCAACAAGACAGTTGTTTCAGCTAGTAAATATAAGAGCCAAAACTCTAGTAAGTACTCTGCCTACATTGAAGAAGTGATGGAAGAAGTACAGAAAAAAGCCAAAGTGGATGCATCAACTGATGGATTAAAAATCTATACATCACTTGATCGAAAAGCACAGGATCACCTAGATGATATCATCAATGGAGATTCAGTTGGATTTACGAAAGGTATGCAGGCGGGTGTCACCCTGCTTGATACGAAAAATGGTGAAATACGCGCCATTGGCGGTGGACGTGATGTACCAGCCGGCGGCTTTAACTATGCGACAGATGCAAAACGCCAGCCAGGGTCCACAATCAAACCGATCTTAGATTACGGCCCAGTCATTGAAAACAAAAAATGGTCAACATATCAGCAAATTGATGATGCACCATATACGTACTCAAATGGGACGCCGATTAATAACTTTGACAGAAGACATTTAGGGAAAATGTCGATGAGAAGTGCTTTGGCACAATCACGTAACATTCCTGCTCTAAAAGCTTTCCAAGAAGCTGGCATGGACAATGCCGTTCAATTCGCTAATAACTTAGGTATGGACTTACCTTCTGACATTCCAGAGTCCTACTCAATTGGTGGATTTGACGATGGTGTCTCCTCTCTGAAGATGGCTGGAGCATTTAGTGCATTCGGTAATAACGGATACTATAACGAACCGCACGCTGTCACATCTGTTGAATTTAATGACGGGACAAAGCTTGACCTTACGCCGGACTCGAAAGCAGCGATGAGTGATTACACAGCATTTATGATCACAGACATGCTGAAAACTGCTGTCCAATCTGGAACTGGTACACTTGCACAAGTACCGAACGTTCAAGTAGCTGGTAAAACCGGGACAACGAACTTTACACAAGATGATATTAATAAATACAATATCCCTTCCGGCGGTGCGAAAGATTCGTGGTTTGTCGGTTATACGCCGCAATATACAGCAGCCGTTTGGACTGGAATCGGTAATTCAAAAGATGCAGACGGTAAAATGTGGCTGACTGATTACGAGCAGCGTGTTGCCAAAATCGTCTTCCAGCGATTAATTTCTCAAATTGATGATGGAAGCGGCTCATTTGAAAAACCAGACAGTGTCGTCGAAGCTACGGTTGAAAAAGGTTCAGATCCAGCAAAATTAGCCGGACCGAATACACCAAGTGACAAAAAGACAACAGAATACTTTGTTAAAGGAACAGTTCCAACAAAAGTGTCTGACACATATGAGAAAAAAGAAGCCGATAAGCCTTCTGACTTAAAAGCGGTGTATGATGAAGAGAAAAAATCCATTACACTGACTTGGGGCTATTCTGACGACGCTGATGCTACATTTAATGTCAAGCAAGCGGTTGATAATGGCGGCTATAAAGAGATTCAAAACAGCTCTGCTAAAGAAGCGGTCATCTCTGATGTGAAGCCTGGCTCCACATATAAATTCCAAGTGACAGCCACTGTAGAGGATGTCACAAGTAAAGCGGCTTCTACCTTCCTCACCATTAAGGATGACGCTGATGAAGAAGAAAAAGCGGATGATGAGAATAAAGAAGAAGAAGAACCGCAGCAGCCTGACGACGAGCAGACAGACCAAACAGACGATAACAAAAATCAGCCACCTGGCACTGATGAGCAAAAGCCTGATGACAAAAAAGATCAAGATAAAGATAAGGATCAGGACCAAGGCGGAAATACAGAAAACGGAAATAATGGTTCTACTGATAATGGCTCAGACAGTACAAATGGGAACAGCAACTCACAAACTGATCATAAAGATAAAAAGAAAGATGATGCGAAAGCCAACTCTCAAAGTTCCAATTCGCCATCAAATTCTACTTCTCGTAAAGAAGATGAATAATGAAAAAGCACTTGCCAAGGAGCAAGTGCTTTTTTTAACGCTGCTGTCTGATTTTCTTAAGTGCTTCATATTTTCCATACTGCTTTTTTAATTCCGTGTATAGCTCGTCCAATTGAATAAAGCAGTGATATTGAGTAGGTTTTAACAAAATGAACTCTAAACGTTCCGTCCAATTAATCGGAGCAACAGGAAATGTCTCTTGCTTGATAAGTTCCCATTCAAACGTTTGGACTCTCTCCCCTTTAATCCAGTAAAACATCGCAATCATACTGATGATTCCTTGCAGCATATCATCTTCATCACAGCGGGATTTCCTTGTTTGGAAACGAGGAAGCATTTTTTCTTTTAATTCGTTCCACAGTTCGAACATGACTGGAACAAATTCTTCTGTTTCCTGCCATGGAAGCTCGTCTGTTAAAGGTTCCGAAGATAGATCATATGCGAGCGGGTTGGCTCTCAGTATATCTACTCGATCACCTTTAATCTCTACCTTTTTCTCTTTTAGCTTTTCGACATATGAGGTGAAAACAGCTGCCCCGCTCATGCGAGCTTCACCAGTCCTTTTTTCAGCCTCTTCTGCCCTTCCCTGCACATATCAAGAAGCGGACACGATTCGCACTGCGGCCGCTGCGCCTTACAATGATATCTCCCAAAAAAGATCAGGCGGTGATGCGTCACAGACCAATCTTCTTTTGGCACCTTTTTCATCAAGGTTTGCTCTACTTCAAGCACAGAATCCTTCCAGCGGCAGATGCCTAGACGCTTACTGACTCGTTCTACATGTGTATCTACTGCTATTGCCGGTACCCCAAAAGCGACTGAAACAACGACATTTGCTGTTTTCCGGCCAACCCCAGGAAGCTTGACAAGCTCATCCCGGTCCTTTGGTACTTCACCACCATATTCTTCAATCAGCATTTTGCTCAACTTTTGAATGTTTTTAGCCTTATTTCGATAAAGACCAATCGAGCGAATATCTTGCTGCAGTTCTTCAAGCGGTACACTTAAATAGTCTTCTGGTGTTTTATATTTTTGAAATAACGTTTTGGTGACTTTGTTTACAAGCACGTCTGTACACTGAGCGGAGAGCGCAACAGCAATCACAAGCTCAAATGGATTGGCATGAACAAGCTCACACTCCGCCTCTGGAAACATATCTCCTATAATATCTAAACACTCATTGATTTGTTTTTTTGATAACATGCCTTCTCCTTTATTGGTTATTGTTCCAGCCAATTATAAAAAGGAACTTGTCGTTTATAAGTACCCGCATCTTCTTTTGAAGGTGGCGTTTTCTGCTGAGAACGGAAATGCTGGCTATGCTCTTTTGCTTCTTCCGCTGTTTTCAGCCCTTTCTTTTTCCACTCAAATAAAATTCGATCAATATAACGGAAATTTAATTTCCCTGATAAAACAGCTTCTCTTAGCGCTAGCCGAATCATCTCAGCATCATGATGGTCTTGATCCATCCAGATCGAAAGTGTTTCTCCTTCAAGAGGAGACAGCGGTCTGCCGAATTCATCTTCAAATAAAGCATATAAAGATTTTTCTGCCTGCACATGTTGTTTTTGAGCTTCTTTCGCCTGTTTTGTTTCTAAAAAGTCAAACAGCACGCCCCATAAAGGTTCTACTGAGTAACGGTCATGCTGAATACCAGACCTGTCTTCAAATGGCTGAATTGAGATAAATCCTTTTTGAATCAGATGCTGCACCATATACGCGCACTCTTCCGCTGATATGGTCATTCCATGAGAAAGCTCTTCAAATGTTTGAAAGAAAACACCTTGTTCTTCATTCATTTTAATCTTGAGCATGACCATCATCTGTGATTCATTCAGTCCTAACTGCTCATAATGAGCAATCAGCAAATTAGGCAAACTTGTCGCCCCCATTTGCTGCATATTAATAAATTGCTGCCTATTCATCGGATACACCTCTTCATTTTAAGTATATCACGTTTTATTTCACGTGCCTCCCTAAAAAGGCGTTTGAAAAAGCCTCCATTTGTTGGAGGCTTTCACGTCTTAAGGGTATAAACGGTTTAATAATCTTGGGAAAGGAATGGTTTCACGCACATGCGGCGCTCCACTAATCCAAGCAACTGTACGTTCAAGTCCAAGACCAAAACCTGAATGCGGTACAGAACCGTATTGTCTTAATTCTGTATACCATTTGTAAGTTTCCTGATCAAGCCCATGTTCTTTCAATCTTGCTTCAAGAAGCTCTAAATCATGAACACGCTCAGAACCGCCAATAATCTCTCCGTAGCCTTCTGGTGCAATCAAGTCTGCACAAAGGACAACATCTTCACGATCTGGTGCTGGCTGCATATAGAACGGTTTTAATGATGTTGGGTAATGAGTGATAAACACTGGTTTATCATAGCTTTCGGCAATCGCTGTTTCGTGAGGCGCTCCGAAATCATCTCCCCATTCGATATCATCAAAGCCTTTTTCTTGCAAGAATTTAATCGCTTCATCGTAAGTGATGCGCGGGAATGGTGCTTTGATGTTTTCTAATTTCGCTGTATCACGACCTAGTGTATGCAGCTCCACTTTACAGTTTTCAAGTACACTTTGAACAACATGAGATACATAATTTTCTTGATACTCAAGGTTTTCATTGAATTCGACAAAAGCCATCTCAGGCTCGATCATCCAAAACTCAATTAAATGACGTTTTGTTTTAGATTTTTCAGCTCTAAATGTTGGGCCAAATGAGAATACTTTTCCGAGTGCCATTGCTGCAGCTTCCATGTAAAGCTGACCACTTTGAGAAAGGTACGCATCTTCATCAAAATATTTCGTAGCAAATAGTTCCGTTGTGCCCTCAGGTGCACTTCCAGTTAAAATTGGCGGATCTACTTTCACGAAACCTTCTTGATGGAAATATTCATATGTAGCACGAATAATTTCGTTACGGATTTTCATAATGGCATGCTGTTTTTTAGAACGAAGCCATAAATGACGGTGATCCATTAAGAATTCTGTTCCATGCTCTTTCGGTGTAATTGGGTAATCTGTCGCTTCATGAATCACTTTAATGGATTTCACTTGTAATTCAAAACCTAGTGGTGAACGCTCATCTTTTGTCACTTGACCTGTCACATAGACAGATGTTTCTTGTGTGACTGATTTCGCAAGCTTAAAGACTTCCTCTTCCACTTCTGCTTTTACTACGACTCCTTGAATAAAGCCTGTCCCGTCACGCAACTGCAAAAATGCAATTTTTCCGCTTGAACGTTTATTGGCAATCCATGCGCCGATGGTTACTTCTTGATCGACGTGTTTGAACACTTGATTAATCGTTGTTTTCAACATAATTCCCTCCAAAGCCAGAAAGAAACTCACCTATTTGTCAGGTGTGAATCTTTTTTCATACATTTTATTATAACCGTTCTAAATCAGCATGGTCAACGCAAGACAGGAGAAACTACGGTGTTAAATTTTTTTCCACGCGTCCTGTCGAAAAGTCGACATAGCTGAAGCTATATTGATTGTTCTCATTTAAGTACGTCACTTCCCAAAGGAGTACGTCACCTTCTCTCGCTAATTTGACTTCTTTTAGCTTAGAGACCGTGTTCTCCTTTTGAACGGCTTGTACTGCTTGATTCGAGGTAATGCCTTCTTTTGCTTTTTTTGCGATCACTTTTTCTTTTTTGCTGGCAGGAACCCAAACGTAGGTCGTTTCATTCTGTTTGTTTTTCCCTTCAACAATAAATTGCTTTTCTTTCCCGACAAAGGTTTCCACTTGCTCCACTTGTACGATGTTTGCTTGTTCTTTTGCTCGTTCGATCGCTGCTTCATGCCCTTGTTCTCTTTGCCCCATGGCAATTTGATAAATCCACGTAAAGCTGATGATGCCAATGAGCAGAACGAGAGCCACTACAGATGAAATAATCCAGACTATTTTTTTCATGTCAAGCTTCCCCTATGTGCGATATATCGTGAATACCGCTTGATTTTGGTCTTCTTGATCTAATGCTAATCCAAACATGAGATCTTCTCTTTTAAGCGTTCTGTTCAATACATCAACGATTTTGTACAGGTCTTCTGAATGCTTAATTTGAACAGTTGAAAGTACCTCTATTTTACTTTCCACTTCTAATTCCTCCTCGGTACGTAAATATTGTTAGTCATACTTTTCTGCACGGGAACCGATACTATTTTTACAACGGAACACAAAAAACCGTTACGATAAATTAACTCCAAACCCACACCAGCTAAAGGCCGCTTATGACAGCGGCTTTTCGTTGTGAAGGTTTTCTATATACGCCTCAAGTGACTCTTTTGACATCTCGTGAACTGGCGCATGAGGGAGTGATTCTAAAAATAGTTTTCCATATGAAGCGGTTTTCACTCGGCGGTCTAAAATCAGCAATGTGCCAATGTCTTTTTCAGAGCGCAGCAAGCGTCCAGCTCCTTGCTTAAAGGTTAACACAGCTTCTGGCAGAGCGACGGCTTTAAATGGATTCTTTCCTTGTTTTTTAGCTGCATCACATTTTGCTTCAATGAGCGGAGAATCAGGCGGCCGGAACGGAAGACGTGCCATGATGACTGTAGTCAGCTCTGAGCCTGGAAAATCAACACCTTCCCAAAAGCTACCCGTACCAAGTAAAATAGCTTGTTTTGCTAATTTGAACATTTTCGTTAATTTTACGGGGCTTCCGCCTGTCAGACCTTGAGCAAAAAGGGCGGACTGCATCCCTTCTGTTTTTAGCTCTTCATAGACCGCCTTTAACATCTCATGTGAATTAAACAAAACCAATATTTTTGCATGCTGCTGCTTTTCCATAATCTTAATATATTGCGCAGCTTGCTTTACATAATCTCGTTCATCACGGTTCGTAATCGGCGGCATGTCTGCCGGAACAATGACCTTGAGCTGCTTTTCAAGTTCGAAAGGTGAATCAATTTGCACAAGATGAGGGTAAAAATCTTGCAGGCCAAACCGTTCCAAGCAATAATCAAAGCGGTGATTGATCGTAAGCGTCCCTGATGTAAGGACGACACTCTTTTTGTTCATAAAGAAACGATCAGCCAAAAGCTCCCCAGTATCTAACGGCTGTGCATGCATAAAGACAGCGTTTTTGGCGCCCTTTGCATCAATTTCAATCCAAACCGTTTCATCGTTTTTCGGTTCAAAGATAAACCGGTAAAGCGTACTGCAAAAAGTATGCATAAACGACATGACTTGGTCGTATTCCTCTGCTTCAAAGGCAAAGTGTTCTGTCAGCTGATCACTTTTTTGAAGAAGCTCATTTTTTTGCTGTTCATACAGCTTCTCACAAGCAATTAACAAGGAACAAAGCTTACTTGCCGTTTCTTTAATCCGTTTCCACTGAGCATGCTTTGAATGATGACGTACTCTATGAATGAGACGATTGATGTCGGCTTTTGGTTTTGTCCTTTTCACAAATGAATGAACGGTGCTAAAGAAAGCATCACTTTCCATTTGAAGCTGATTCAGATACTCATCCATTTCAATAAATGTGTCCGTCTGTAACCCTGCATGATGAAATCTTTTTTTCAGTTTCTTTAACAGTCCGCCTTGCAAGGAGCCAAGCTGCGTTAATTTCGCATGTAGCTGGATATAAGACGCACTATCCCCTAGTGTTTCATTGGCTGTTTTCTCAAATTGATGGGCTTCGTCTATCACATATACGTCAGCATGCTGAAAGATAGACGATGCCTCTGTTTGTGATAAGAGCAGACGATGATTCGTTAAAATTAAATCAGCTGTTTTTGCCCTTTTTTTGGCGCGCTCATAAAAGCAATACTCTTTAAAACGGCGCTTTTTTGATGTAAACGGCATATGTACACAGGAAATGCGGTCTTTTATATTGGCGGCTCCTGACGGTAAATTCAGTTCAGATAAATCACCTGTTTCCGTTACAAGGAGCCACATTAAAATTTGCGCCTTCGTTAAGACCACATCATAGTTATCATCTTCCTCATGAAGCACATGCTCAAACTTATCTAAACAAATATAATGCGCCCGGCCTTTAAAGACACAGGCAGCAGGCTCAAACGGGAGCAGTTGATTCAACATCGGCACATCGCGCTGAAGCATTTGCTGCTGCAACAGGATGGAATATGTACTAATAATGACAGGTTTTCCTGATTTCCTCGCTTCTAAAGCAGCTGGGATGAGGTAAGCGAGCGTTTTCCCAATACCTGGTGCCGCTTCAATTAATGCATAGGCTCGTTCATGAAACACGTCTCTCACTTTATTCATCATCGTAAGCTGGCCTTCTCTTACTTCATAGCCTTCTACCGTTTGCGGCAGCTTCTTTTTAATTTCCTCAAACAGCTGTTCATCATCTTCACCTACTGAATGTGTCGCCCTACTGATAGAATTCGTGACATCTTTTACAGAAAAAGAGCCGACTTCCACCAAAGAATCTTCCAGGCTGGCATGACTCGTTTCAAGCTGCTTAATTAAGAGTCCTATATCACTTAGGAGATAAGGGGATAATCTGCGCAGCTGCTTCAGCACATTTTGCGGTGTATGTTTTAATTGATGTAATAAAGTTAAAAATAACATGGCAGTAACTTCCGCATCACTATCCGCCCTATGCGGGTGGTCATGTGGAAGCATGAGCTCTTCACTTAATTCAGTGAGCTTATAACCTTCAAGCTCAGGATAAAGAATTCTAGAAATCTCAACTGTATCAATTGCTAGCACATCCAGCTCATTTTTCCCGCATGCTTTTAGTTCATCATTTAAAAAATTCAAATCAAAATGAACATTGTGCGCAACAAAATAAGCACCCTGTATGAGATCATACACCTCTTGGGCAATGTCCTCAAAAAACACTGCATCGTCAACCATGTGCTGCTGAATGCCTGTCAGCTGTTCAATAAATCCAGGAATTGCTTTTCCCGGGTTCACATATTTTGAATACCGTTCGACAATTTGTCCATTTTCAATGACCACCGCAGCTATTTGAATGATTTTATCACCTTTTTTAGGTGAATTCCCGGTGGTTTCAATATCAACGACAACAAACCTTTGATCGGTCATAAAATGGACACCTCAATTCCTCGTTTCACCCTGAAGTGAAACACGCTCTGGACAAAATAGATGAAACAGAACAGCTTCTCTTCCTGAAACTGTTCTGTTTCTACGGAGCTTGCGTTATAAAATCGTTCTCGCAGGCTCTTGCCCAATCATTTGCTCAATTTGATTTTGTTTATTTAACACGACCACTTTTGGTGTATGTGTCTTTGCTTCTTCTTCTGACAGCATCCCATAAGCGATAATAATGACTTCATCCCCTGGCTGAACCAATCTCGCCGCCGCACCATTTAGACAAATGACACCGCTCTTTCTTTCGCCAGGAATAATATATGTTTCAAGTCTCGCGCCATTATGATTATTGACAATTTGTACTTTCTCATTTGCCATCATACCTGCCGCATCAAGTAAATCTTCGTCAATTGTAATACTTCCTACATAATGTAAGTTTGCTTCTGTTACCGTCGCTTTATGAAGCTTAGATGTCATAAAGGTTCTATACATGTTTTTCACCGCTTTCAGGAACATGGAAAATCACATTATCAATCAGTCTTGACCGTGAAAATTTCACCGCAATCGCCATAATGACTTGACCTGTTAACTGTTCAAGCGGCTCAAGTTCTGGATATGAGTAGATCTCAATATAATCAATTTCCCCGCTCGTCTGAACAAGTTCCTCTTCAATCAGCTGATACACACGGCTGACATCACGTTCACCTTTTTCAACAGCTGACCGTCCTTTTGTTAATGCGCGGTATAAAGCAGGTGCTTCTTGTCTTTCTTTTTCTGACAAGTACACATTCCTTGAGCTTTTCGCTAAACCGTCTTCTTCTCTGACTGTTGGTACAGATACAAGGTGAAGATCAAAGAAGAAATCCTTGATCATCGCGTCAATCACAGCGACTTGCTGTGCATCCTTTAGACCAAAGTAGACATTTGTTGGTGACACAAGATGAAACAGCTTTGTAAGCACAGTGACAACGCCGTCAAAATGTCCTGGACGTTTTTTTCCGCATAACACATCCGTCCGCTTTTGAACCGTCATCGTAATAGATGGTTCGTTTTGGTACATTTCCTTCACATCAGGTGTAAATAAAATGTCCACTCCTGCTGCTTCTGCAAGACGCTGGTCTCTTTCCATATCCCTTGGATAGGATTCAAAGTCTTCATTTGGTCCAAATTGCAAAGGATTGACAAAAATACTCATCACGACAATGTCATTTTGTCCTCTTGCCTCCTTCGCAAGCGTCAGATGTCCTTCATGAAGAAAGCCCATCGTTGGAACAAAACCGATGGAATGCTGCTTATCTTGATGCTGCTTGATTAATTCTTTTAGCTCGTGAATATGGGTGACAACGTTCATTTTTTGATTCCCCCATATAAGCCATCAAGGACTTCTTCTTTGATATGAAACGTGTGCATGTCCTCTGGAAATGTGCGTGCTTTTACTTCTTTTGTATATTGAATGAGCGCTTCTTCTAAAACAGTATCAATTTGCGCGTATTGTTTCACAAACTTAGGTGTTCTAGACACCCCGTATCCAACCACATCATGGTAAACGAGAACTTGTCCGTCTGCCTCAGCTCCTGCACCAATTCCGATCACAGGAATCTTCAGCATATCGGTAATTCGTTTTGTCAGTTCGCCAGGTACGCATTCCAGCACAAGTGCGATTGCACCAGCTTCCTCACATTTCAAGCTGTCTTCAATCAATTTTTGAGCACTTTCGTGGTCTTTTCCTTGCACCTTATACCCGCCAAGTACACCAACTGATTGAGGTGTGAGGCCTAAATGACTGACGACAGGAATGCCGCCTCTTGTTAGAGCTTGAATGGATTCAAATACTCCATCTCCGCCTTCTAGCTTTAAGGCATCGGCACCGCTTTCTTGCATGATGCGTGCTGCATTTTTCATTGTTTCTTCTAACGAATAATGGTAAGACATAAATGGCATATCAGTCACAACAAATGTGTCTTTTGCGCCTCTTTTCACTGCTTTGGTGTGATGGATCATATCATCCATCGTGACTTGAACTGTGGAATCTAGTCCAAGTACAACCATCCCAAGTGAATCACCAACTAAGATCATGTCGACTTCCGCTTTTTCCGCTTGCTTTGCAGCTGGATAGTCGTATGCAGTCAGCATCACAATAGGTTCATTTTGTTCTTTCATTTTGAAAAAATCTAGCTTTGTCTTCATTTGTTCCTCCTCATTCTGGAGAGGAGATGGCTTGCCTCACATCACATGCTTTGATTTCTCATGTGCGGCGAATCATCCCTCTGTCCAAGTCCCTTAGGATCAAGGCAGAAATTTATCAAATTTTTTCTTCCTAACAGGTACAGTTCTTTGCAGATACTGCCCACACGAAGTATATCAAAAATGTGCCGGGTGTTCCACTCAAGTTGACTTGATCTCAATGTCTGCCGAGTAGATTTTTTGGATACCGTCCTCCGTTTCAAGCAATAAAACACCTTCTTCATTGATTCCAAGCGCCTTCCCCGTATATTGCCCATTAACGGTGCGGGCAACAATATGTTGACCGATCGTCATCGCAAACGATTCCCATAGTTGTTTAATTGGTGCAAATCCTTGCTTCATATAATCATCATACCTTTTTTCAAAGGTGGACATGATCTGTTGTATGAGTGCAGCCCGATCCACTTTTTCATTCAGTTCCATTCGCAGACTTGTGGCGACATCCTTTAGTTCAGCTGGGAAGTCATCAGCTGTTTGGTTCACATTTATGCCCGGTCCAATAATGACCGCATGAACCTGGTCAGCTTCTGCTTTTAATTCAGTCAGAATGCCAACGGCCTTTTTTCCATTCAACAAAATATCGTTTGGCCATTTAATAGATGGAGTGAGTCCTGTTTGCTGCGCAATCGCCTCTGCGATGGCTACTGATGCCAAAAGCGTCATTTGCGGCGCTTTATAGAGCGGGATCTCAGGCCGGAGAATGAGACTCATCCAAATGCCTGTCCCATTTGGTGAATGCCACGTTCTTTGAAGGCGTCCTTTTCCGTCTGTCTGGTGATCGCTGACAACGATCGTGCCGTGGGGCGCACCTTCATTTACAAGATCATGGGCAATCAGCTGAGTTGAAGCGACTTCTTTCTGAAAGTAAATATGCCTGCCGAAGCTCTCTGTTTCAAGACCAAACAGAATTTCGTCCTCACTAATTTTGTCCGGTTTACGAAGCAGACGGTATCCTTTTCTTCTGACCGCTTCTACCTCATACCCCTCTTTTCGCAAATCCTCCATATGCTTCCATACAGCCGTTCGGGAGCAGCCAAGCTCATCACAAATTTGCTGACTTGAGACAAAATCCTGGCTGGATGCTGTAAATAGTTCAATTAATCGTTTTCTAATTGCAGATCGCATGCTTTAAGCCACTCCTCTATGGCTTCTTTTCGGTTTTCTAAACGGTTTTGCAAAACAGCTTTTTTCACAAAATGAAGCTCTTCTGCAATCCATTTCCCAGACGTCTTTTGCCGAAAGGCCATTAAATCTTTTCCTGAAACAGCGAGGTCTTGGAGCTTTTTAATCGGCAGTGCATCATAAGAACGCTTCGCTGCCTCCAGCTCATCAAAGAAAATGCGGCGTTCATGTTTTAGCTGCGTGATTTTCAAACTAGATAAGAGCACGTGTTCACCAGCTTCAAACATATTTTCCGCATCCCAGTCACAATCAACGTATTTACTAATAGCTATTGCGTCTTTCAAAAGCTTCGTTGACAGCTTCCATTCTTTTAAGAAGACCGCAGCCTCCACTTCATCTAGGCCAAGCAAATGGATACAAGCCCCCCATACCTCTTCTAGTCCATCCAGTAAGTAATATGGAAAGGATTGAAAGGATTCGTGAAGACGATCCTCTTTGAGACCTGGTAATTCTTCATATAACTTAGTTGAGATGAGCACTTGAATGGCCTGCTCACAATGACGGCCTTTTAAAAGCTTCTCCATTTCAATCTTTTTGCGCTCAACCGATATGTTGGCAAGCAGATGTTTATCTTTTTTCATTGCTTCAGCCGTCTCATCTGCCAGCTCAAAGCCAAGCTGGCTTAAAAAACGGACAGCTCTCATCATACGAAGCGCATCTTCTTGAAAGCGGCACGCAGGATCTCCGACGGTTTGAATTCGTTTCCGCTTAATATCCTGTTTACCACCTACATGATCAATGATTTCCCCGTTTATATCCATAGCCATCGCATTAATCGTTAAATCTCTTCTTAAAAGATCTTCCTTAAGCGACTTGATAAACGCCACTTCTTTCGGTCTGCGAAAATCTTCATATTCTGATTCCGTTCGAAATGTCGTGACCTCATAGCTGACACCCTCATGTAACACAATGACAGTGCCATGCTCCTTACCGACATCTACTGTTTTTTCAAATAAGGACTCAACCTTATCAGGTGTTGCATCTGTCGCAATATCGATATCGCCGATTTCTCGTCCTAATAGAACATCTCTCACCGCTCCGCCGACAAAGTAAGCCTGATGCCCATGTTCGTGCAGTGTATGTAATATAGGGATCGCATGTGTGAATGGTTCATTCATCTTCAACATCACCTTCGATCAATTCTAGGTAAAGCTTTTCATATTCACTCACAATCTTTTCAGAGGAGAAATGAGCCTGAACACTAGACTGAGCTGCCGCCGACACTTTTTCATGAAGCGCTTCGTCTTTTAGCAGAGACACTGCGTGCTTTGCTGCTCCGTCTATATCGCCGAGCGGGACAAGAAACCCTGTTTCTCCATGTGTAATGACCTCTGGAATACCTCCGACATCCGTTCCGATACAAGGGACACCGCACGCCATT
Organism: Bacillus sp. ABR; assembly: GCF_056172715.1. Taxonomy (NCBI): domain Bacteria; kingdom Bacillati; phylum Bacillota; class Bacilli; order Caryophanales; family Bacillaceae; genus Bacillus; species Bacillus sp. ABR. Next base: position 165,371 of record NZ_JAOYSL010000002.1, read on the forward strand.
GCTTCAAGAAGCACAAGCCCAAAGCTCTCCTTCTCTGAAAGAAGCAGCTTCAAATCACTTATTGAATAAAGCTCCTCAACCTTCTCTTGCTTGCCTAAAAACAACACGCGGTCTGTCAGTCCCAGTTTTTTCACAAGTTCGCATACGACCGATTTTTCAGGACCATCACCAATGAGCAGTAGCTTTGCCTGCACCTGTTCAGAAATCTTTTGAAACACATGAATCACATCATGCACCCGTTTCACTTTTCGAAAGTTTGATACATGGATGATAACTTTTTCGTTCGGTAAAAGACCATAATGTGTCTTTAGCAAATCGTGATCTTCACGCAAATACACCCGTTCATCAACAAAATTATGAATCGTATCAATCTTTTTATCTGGTTTGATGAGATCGTACGTCTGCGCAGCTAATGAATGCGACACCGCCGTCACACGATCCGATGATTCGATGGCGAACCGAATGACTTCCTTTAATGATGGATCATAGCCTAAAACCGTAATATCCGTTCCATGAAGCGTCGTAACGACTTTCACAGAGTGTCCAGTCATTTGTTTGGCTAGAAACGCACAGACAGCGTGCGGGACCGCATAATGCGCGTGAATAATATCAAGCTTTTCTCGTTTTGCGACTTCTGCCAATTTACTTGCCAGCGCAAGGTCATAAGGTGGATATTGAAAAACAGCATATTGATTCACATCCACCTCATGAAAATAAATATTCGGATATACTTTATTAAGCCTAAACGGAATGCTAGAGGTAATGAAATGAACATCGTGCCCTTTTTCAGCTAAACGTTTTCCAAGCTCCGTGGCTATAATGCCCGATCCGCCGACACTTGGATAACATGTAATTCCGACCTTCAGTTTTTTCATAATTACCCCCCAAGTAAGTCATCGTCCATCAAAAGTGGTTTCTTTGTGATAAACCCTTCTGCATAAGCTTTGTTGACTTCTCTTCCATACATAGACTCTCTCATTTTGACAAAATCAATATAACCGTTCACAAGAGGTGTTTCTACTGAATTTGCCGATTTAACAAATTGACTTTTATACGCATGCAAGCTATCAATTTTTTGGTGCATTTCCTCAGAAATATCGATCACAAAATCTGGACGATGGTGCCCATTAATCATGTAATAATACATTTGGCTTATTTTATGCGCTGGCTGCTTGTATGAATCTTCAAATTTATGTATGCCTGCAGAAAAAGCGGCCTCTTCTACAAGTGAGCCCGCATGGCCATGATCTGGATGCCGATCTTGGTGGTGCGGAGCGAAAATCAGTTTCGGTTTGTATGTTCGAATCACGCCCGCAATTTCCTTCATCGCTTCGTCATTTAGATACAGCCCTCTATCTGGCAGTGTGAGCTGGATTCTCGCTCTGACACCTAAAATAGCGGCGGCGGCTTTTGCTTCTTCTTTGCGGCTCTCTACCGCTCCATTTGAAGATAATTCGGCCTGGGTCAAGTCGCAAATTCCGACGCGCGCCCCTTTTTTCACGTATTTTGCAATCGTTCCGCCCATTCCGATCTCTACATCATCGCTATGGGCACCGAATGCAAGGATATCAAGTCGTTTCATTTGTTCCTCCGTTTTTTGCTACATCTCGAAAATCAAACGTACCTTTATTTAAATTCCTGACTAAAATTTCAGCGGTTCCCATATTGGTTGCTAATGGAATGGTATACACATCGCAAAGCCGGATGAGTGCAGATACATCTGGCTCATGCGGCTGCGCAGTTAGCGGGTCTCTAAAAAAGAGCACAAGATCCATTGCATTATCAGCAATTAAAGCACCGATCTGCTGATCTCCCCCAAGTGGTCCTGACTGGAAACGATGAATGGGAAGCCCCGTCGCTTCTTTCACCCTCAAACCTGTTGTCCCTGTTGCGTAAAGTGTATGATCTGCCAAAATATCACGGTACGCGGTGGCAAACTGTATCATGTCACTTTTTTTCTTATCGTGAGCGATTAAAGCAATGTTCATCAGGAATCCACTCCTTATTAGTCGATGATATTTTCTAAACCATAGACGAGCTGATCAATGTGCATGACCTGTTCCACAGAAAGCTTCACGCCTGACATAAAGGATGCACGGTTATAAGAATCATGACGAATGGTGAGCGTCTGCCCGTCCATTCCAAACAGCACTTCTTGATGTGCAATCATACCAGGAAGTCTCACGCTGTGAAGACGGATACCATCATAATCTGCTCCTCGTGCCCCTTCGATCAATTCTTTCTCTTCTGGATGTCCCTGCTTTTTGCTTTCTCTTACTTCTGCAATCATTTCAGCCGTTTTTAAGCCCGTACCGCTTGGGGCATCTAGTTTTTTATCATGGTGAAGCTCAATGATTTCAACGTCAGGAAAATAATTCGCGGCCATTTTGGCAAATTTCATCATTAAGACTGCACCGACAGCAAAGTTTGGCGCAATAATACAGCCTATGCCCTTTTCTTCTGTTAATTGCTGAAGCTCTTTTAGGTCATCTTCTGAAAATCCAGTTGTGCCTACGACTGGACGCACGCCATGTTCAAGTGCTTTTTTTGTATGTACTTTCCCGATTTCTGGTGTCGTCAGATCAATTAATACATCTGGTGCTGTTTCTGAAAGACACACATCAATATCCGTATAAATTGGCGCATGAGAGGTCGTATGGATCACATCAGATAATTTTTTTCCTTCATGCACGTGATCAAGTGCGGCCACCAGCTGAAAATGGCCTGTTTCTTCCGCCAGCTTCACAGCTTCTATCCCCATTCTTCCTCTTGCTCCAGCGATTACTACTTTGATGGTTTCGTTCGTCATCGTCTCTACTTCCCTTCTTTTTTCGTCCAGCGGTCTTTATCTCTTGTGTTGAATTTATGCATCACACGGTCATGTGCTTCTTCTAGTGAAATATCAAGTGAATTAGCGAGGCATGTTAACACAAACAATACATCGCCTATTTCTTCTTCCATACTTTTTTCTGTTTCCGTTGTTTTTTTCGGCTTTTCTCCATAGTAATGGTTAACCTCTCTTGCCAGCTCTCCCAATTCTTCTGTCAGACGGGCCATCATGGCAAGCGGGCTGAAATAGCCTTCTTTAAATTGTCCTATGTAATCATCTACTTCTTGCTGCACGTGACGCAGCGTTTTTTCTTTCGTCATGAAGCTCATCCTCCTATCCATCTCTTACATGTTAGCGAAATCATAAATATTTGACAAATGTTTAAAACTCAGTTTGCTTGTTTCTCTCCCATACCATATAATATTATCGCTGTCTAAGCAAAAAAAGGAGTGATCTCTTGCTAAAAGAAATTCGTCTTAAAAATATCGTATTTATTTTAATAGGATCTGCGATTTTTTCTTTCGGTCTTGTTCATTTTAATATGCAGAACAATTTGGCGGAAGGCGGATTTACAGGTATTACACTGCTTTTATATTTTCTATTTCACATTGACCCATCTATTTCAAACCTTGTCTTAAACATTCCGATCTTTTTTATTGGCTGGAAAATGCTCGGCAGAACGATGTTTACTTATACAATTGTAGGCACAGTCAGTCTTTCTGTCTTTCTTGCCATCTTCCAGCGCTTTCAAATACATATGCCTCTCCAGCACGATTTAGCCTTAGCCGCCCTCTTTGCAGGTGTGTTTATCGGAACAGGCCTCGGGATCATCTTTAAATTCGGCGGTACAACAGGCGGTGTAGACATCATTGCAAGGCTGATCAACAAGCATTATCAGGTGGCCATGGGACGAACAATGTTCATCTTCGACGCATGCGTCATTACCATTTCTCTTACCTACTTAAACTATAAAGAAGCGATGTATACACTTGTCGCAGTATTTGTTGCTGCGAAGGTCATTGACTTCATGCAAGAAGGCGCTTACGCTGCCAAAGGCGCCATGATTATCTCTGAAAAAGATGACATCATTCAAAAGAAAATCACGGATGAAATGGAGCGCGGTGTCACCATCTTAAAAGGGGTCGGTTCCTATACGAAGCAGGAGCGCAACGTCCTTTATTGCGTCGTTCCGAAAAACGAGCTTGTCCACCTCAAAAGCGTCGTGACCTCAGTCGATCCTCATGCGTTCGTATCTGTCAGTGACGTGCATGATGTACTCGGCGAAGGTTTTACATTAGATGAACACAAAAAGCCGCTCAACCCGCATTAAAAAAGAAGCACCAGTTTTGGGCTTCTTTTTTTATGATTTAGGATAATCAGCCTGACGTTTTTGCTTCTTTTCTTTTTCAGCACGATATTTTCGAAATCCAACATACGTTAACGTTAATAAAATGATACTCCCGGTTGTTAAGATGACCCATAAAAGCGATGGATCAGCTTCATCTTCATCGACGTGAGCAAACACACTCGATAAATCCTCTTCCAGCTTCGTGAGACGTTCAAGCTTTGTCCCACTTGATGCTTTTAAAAATTCACCTTGCTCAATCACTTCCATGTGCTGCTTAATCGTCTGGAGCTTTTCAGGCGAAATATCAATGGTTAAACTCGGATAGATCATATCGTATAAAGAAACCAGCTCATTCCAAGTTTCATAAAATGTCGTTGATTCTGGATCTTTCACTTCTTTTTTCAAAGTAGGAAAAGACCCCATAATGGGCTTCTCGAGCGAACCCCAAAGAGGCTCAGAATCCGACTGGATCGCATCAAGCAGCATTCTAAATTGAGAAGCATAACGAAGCTTTTCGCGCTCATTCAATTCTTCCTGCGGCAGCCCTTTTATCATATCTTGATAGCCAAGTGTAATTTGCCGAATCTGCGTATTCGTCAAAGTTCCACGCCAATTCTCAGCTTTAAATGTCTTTTCAACATACAATGCGACTTGTAATGCCTCATCATATTTAGCTTGTCTCGTTAATTGAAAGATGGAATCTGATAGTTCCGTTAATTCTTGCAGCGTGTTAGCAGCTGTTTCCTCACCTTTGGCAACAGCCGGATGTAATACGAGAAAAAATAATAGAATCATCGCGATTGGCTTTCGTTTCATGCAAGTCCCTCCTAGCCCTTCTCCATACAGCGTATGAAGAAAAGGACAAGGTTAGACCAACATTGTTAAGGGAGTTCCAGCTTGACCGATTTTTTCGATAGAACGAGATAATACGAAACAAGAAGAACCGCGATACTTAACCAAAACGTCGCATAGCCGATCTCGTTTGAATAGGCAGACAGCATAGAATAACGCGGCATCATACCAAATACATAATCAATCACATCGTTATGTAAAATCCAAATTCCCGCTACCACGAGATGACGCATTTGAAAACGATAATACGGCGCAAACAATACGGCCTGAACCGCCATCGCAAAGTGAGACCCAATCAGCATGTAGCCTTCCCACGGAAAATCATCAACAGATAAAAGCACAAAGATATTCATTCCTACCGCCCATAGCCCATATTTAATCAAGGTCACAAGAGCAAGTGCTTCTAAATAAGGAGCATTTCGTTTCATCAAAAACGCAAGTAATACAAATAAAAAGAAAAAGCTGGCCGTTGGACTGTCTGGTACAAAAGCTAAAAAGACAGCCGGCGTCTCTACGAGCTGCGGAATATACCAATAGTATCCATAAACAGTGCCAAGGAAATTGATCATAAGCACCAGCACAAGCATGTAGCGCGTCGCTAGCAAATATTGAATCCATCTCATATGTCTCTTCACTCACGATCTGTTAAAATCAGAAAAAAGCTGACAGCGCCAGCTTTTTCTCTTTTGAGTATATCCTTGTACTTGCATTTAAACAACTGAATTATTTTGATTTGACCTCAGATAAATATTTAGAGAGCTTCTCGAGTTCTTCATCACTGCCTTTAAAGACACCCTTAGGCATGTTGCCTTTTCCTTCTACAGCGATTTTAGCGATCTCCTCAGGCGAAAGACCGTTGTCAACGAGTGACGGTCCGGCTGCTCCGCCCTGCATGTTATCCCCGTGACAGGAGATACATGTCTGCTCTTGATAAATTTTATACTCTTCAGCTGAGGTATCAATCTCTGCTTCTTTCTTAATCTCACCTTGTTTTGCCGCTGCTTCCCAATCATGGGTTGCAACAGACTCCCACGTTAAATACGTTGCTGCGCCGACTGCAAGGATCATCATCCCGACTGCAATTGGTCTTCTATACGGTCTGCGTTCTGGACCTGAATCAAGAAATGGTGCGAGCAAAAGTGCACCAAACGCGATTCCAGGCATAATCATCGCGCCAACGACAGTGAAGCTACCTGCAGCAAATTCATATTTTAATAACTGGTACAAAAATAGGAAATACCAGTCTGGCAGCGGAATATAGCCAGTATCTGTCGGATCAGCCATCCGCTCAAGCGGAGGCGCATGAACAACAGTTAGGACAAGAAACCCAATTAAAAAAACGGCACCTACAAGCCATTCCTTTAAAAGAAAGTTCGGCCAAAAGGCTTCTGTTTTTCCCGGATATTCGGAATAGTCTTTAGGTATGTTAGGTTTTCTTTCTGCCGGTATTCTGGAATCTCCGACAAACTTCATCCCTTTTCCCCTATGCAAAGTCATCCCCTCCTCATTGAACATTCATCAAACGCAACATTTTATAGCGGTCCAGAAATTCCTTGCTTACGAATCATAATAAAGTGGGCAGCCATCAGCCCAAATAATGCCGCTGGCAAGAAAAAGACGTGGATAGCGAAGAATCTCGTCAGCGTTTGTGCCCCTACAATGTCAGGATGACCTGCAAGCAGCGTTTTGATCTCTTTACCAATGAAAGGTGTTGCTTCTGCTATTTGAAGACCAACCTTCGTCGCAAACAGCGCCTTCATATCCCATGGTAAAAGATAACCTGTAAAACCAAGTCCAAGCATCACAAAGAAAATGAGCACACCAACAATCCAGTTCAGCTCTCTAGGCTTTTTATACGCCCCTTGGAAAAAGACCCTTAGCGTATGTAAAAACATCATCACAATGACTAAACTCGCACCCCAGTGGTGCATCCCTCTGACAATCTGGCCAAATGCCACTTCATTTTGCAAATAATAGACAGATTCCCAGGCATTTTTAATATCCGGCACGTAATACATCGTTAAAAACATGCCCGACAGGACTTGAATGACTGTCACAAAAAACGTTAAACCGCCAAAACAATACACAAAAGCGGAGAAATGATGTGCTGGATTGACGTGCTCTGGCACCTCGTGATCCGCAATATCTCTCCATATCGGTGTAATGTCTAGCCGCTCATCTACCCAATCGTAAATCTTGTTAAGCATCGTTACCCTTCCCCTTTCGGCACAGCTTTTCCAAGATAGAGGTATCCGTCCTTCACTTGCTGCTTATAATGGTCAAGCGGTGCAAGCGGTGGAGTTCCGGGTACGTTTGTACCATCCTTGTCGTACAGCCCATAATGGCACGGGCAGAAAAATTTGTTTGGATTTTTCGGATCACTGTTCCAGTTCACTGTACATCCTAAATGTTTACAGATTGGCGATAAAGCGACAATTTCATCCCCTTCTTTGTACACCCATGCTGACCTAGATTCCTTTGACTCATACCATGCATCTACTTGATCAATTTTAAAGTCAAAGCGCTTCGGTTCCTTTGTCAGTTCATCTACACTGACAACTTGAACCATATCCTGATCCTCTGTTCCTTTTAGCACAGGGTCAAGCGCAAAGCGAACCATAGGCATGAGCATTCCAGCGGCCATAAATCCCCCCACGCCGGTCAACGTGTAATTCAAAAATTGACGCCTGGACACTCCATGTCTCTTCTCGCTCATTTTTTTCTCCCCCCCTCAGGTCGTCAGCTACTTTATAACTGAATTAGAAAAAATTTCATAAAACTAGGACACCCTCATAATATATCAATCTATTCACAAGGTCAACATCCTAAAAAGCTATGTACAATGCAAATGTAAGGGTTTTTATGAAGGGTTCCATTTTTGTAACAAAAAGTTCAAAATTTGTTCTACACTGTCTTGAATGACTTTTTGCTTTAATTCAACCTTCAAATGCTCCAGCGGAACCGGCTTGAGCAAAAATAGCGATTCGCTGATCTCAGCATGCTCTTTCCACTGGTGATCAGATGTGATCAGTGCGACATGCTGAAAATGATCTTTGAGCGACTGCTTCATTGTGAGTATGTCTTCTTGTTTCCGGTCACTCACTTCTAAATATGTATGTGGTGGAAAAAGAAAAACCCGCCCTTTTAATTGTCTTTCAAGTTCCTCTGCTACAAGAATAGTAAACTCTCCTAAAGACACGGTTTGTTTCATTTGCTCTGCATCAATCCCAACTAATGGAATGATAGCGGTATCAATGTAAGCTTTAGATTGCAAAAAGCGATCCGCGTCCTCTGCTTGAAACTTCATCAATTTCCCCTCTTTCATGACATAAGCCCTGCCTGTATAGGGCAAGGCTTATTCGTTCAGTTTATGACAATAGGCTTAATTCTTTTGCCAGCTTATTAAATGTTTCTTGATCATGACGGTCAAGTGCTTCATCTATCTCTTTCATTAGCCGTTCTTTTTGGAAAGTTGCGATTGAGTGCTCAAGCACTTTCTCAGCAAGATCCTTATCTTTTTCGTTCTCATAAAGATCCTTTGGAATATGGGGATTTGTTTCAAGAACAGCTGCATATTCCGGCGAACGATAAGCAGAACGGAAATTCAATTGAATAAACAAATCCTGCTGTTTATTCAAACGAATATCATGAAATGACTTTTCAGCATCTGTCGTCATGATGTTTTCTTTATAAAATCTAAAGGGAACTTCATCCACACAGTGTGTTGACATGATGATTCCCCTTGGGCAAAATTCTGCTTGCTCTACAAAATGAACCTTTTCCATCAAAGAGTCGTGACTCATTAAATAATTTAATATCCAAACACACTCTCTTCGCTTTAGCTGATAATGGTTTAAGAACCACCGGATAAATTCCTTCTTTTCATTGACAGAAACAGGGGTCTGCATGTTATTCCCTCCTCTATCGTAAATTAAATTGCTATACATGAATTATTCAACAAACCAGTTCTTCATTCCTGCAAACTATAAGGAAATTTCGTCTTCAATTCTTAAAATCGTTTCTTCAATTTCTTCATTCGTGCCATCTTTCTCTAGAACTTTGCGTAATAACGGCAATGCTTCTTTTTGTCTGCCCTCTTCTAAAAGGAACGAAGCGTATTCATATAAAAAGTCACGTTCCTCATCAAAATCAGGCAGGGCAAGCTTGAAATACTCGGCAGCTTCTTTGTATTCTTCTCGCCCGACAGAAGCAGATGCTGCATACCAATTCCATTTTGGATCATCTTCCCCAAAGCTTTTAACCTCTTTAATAACATCTAGAATTTCATCAAACAGCTCTTCATTTAAATAGATCGCCAGCAATGTTTGAACTGCTTCAATATAACCCGGATCGAGAGCAAGTGCTTCTTGAAGCAGTTTTTTCGCATCTTCTGAATCCCCATTTTTCAAATCAATCTTGGCACCATATAAATATAATTCTTTGTTATACTCATCAACTTTAATACCCTCTTTTACTACCTCTAAAGCCTCGTGATATAGTCCTTCTTCCTCATAACTTTTCGCTAAAGGCATATAAAGTGACGAATAGGATGGATCAATATCTTTCAGTTCTGTAAGCTGCTGAATGGCTGTTTTTGTTCTGCCAGCCCTCATCGCTGTAAATCCGTAGCCAAAAAGAGTGTTTGGGTCTGCTTGATCTTTTACTGCCTTTTCGTACCATTCAAGTGCATCCTCAAATTCTCCAGCTGTACTGAGTGATTCAGCAAGCCGCTGATACACATTGACCCCGCCAACCTCATGCTGTTGATCTGCCACTTTGTAGAAAAAATCAGCCGCTTTCTTTGAAAGACCTTGAGAAAAATACAACTCACCTAATGCAAAATCGATGATAGCTTCATTCGGAAGTAGTTCTTTCGCTTTTAAAAGCTTTTGTTCACTGACTTCAAATAGTCCTTGCATCTGATACAAATCTGCCATTAACAATAAACTCTCTGGGTACGCATCATCATCTTCAGGAATCGTTTCTAATACTGCAATCGCCTTCTCTTCTTCATCAGAGTCAATCAGCAGCTCTGCATAAAAACACGTTAAACCTGTTTCCTCTGGATATAAATCATGTAAATCACTGATGAGATTCCGTGCTTTATCGATATCTCCCCAATCATAATATAATTGAGCCGCTTGCGCCTTTTCTTCATCATGCAAATGCTTCTCTGCTTGAGCAAGTGTTTGGAGTCCTTTTTCAGTCTCACCCGCCTCAACTAATTTTATGGCTTCTTGTAATGAACTATTCAAATCAAACCGTTCCTTTCTGTTTCCAAAAACCTAAACTATTGTTACTTCATATCATAATCGACAGGTGCACATCCAGCAAATATGTTGCTCTTTTAAAATGAACCCATTTTTGTGTTTTAAAGACTGTTTTTCATTTCATCCTATACGAAACTGATGATTTGTAAACTGCAGACACTATTTTTATCGGACAAAATGTTTTTTTTCAAGGTTTCACCTTGAGACAAGCTATGCTATATTTCTGACAAATATGCAGAAGGAAAGAAAAAGCCTGAGGACATCCTCAGACTGTTTTCGTTAAATATTCAATGTGTTCAAAGAAATTTGGGTATGAGACACGAACAGCTTCCGTATCTTCAATCTCAATTGCTTGCTTTGTCACACATGCGGCAATTCCCAGCATCATACCGATACGGTGATCTCCGTAGCTTGAAACGACTGCGCCGCCTTGAAGCGTAGTTTTACCATGAATCTTCATACCATCATCTGTCGCTTCAATATCAGCACCGAGTTTTTTAAGTTCTGATACGACTGTATCAATTCGATTGGTTTCTTTTACTTTTAACTCAGCGGCATCTTTAATGATTGTTGTTCCTTCTGCTTGGGTCGCAAGAAGCGCAATAATCGGAATTTCATCAATGAGTCTTGAAATCATGTCACCAGAAATTTCAATCCCTTTTAATGATGAAGTAGAAATGGTTAAATCACCGTACGGTTCTCCGCCTTTGGCATCTACTTCATTAATCTCAAGATTTGCCCCCATAAGTTTCAGTACATCAATAATACCTGTTCTTGTTTTGTTTAGCCCGACATTTTTTAAGACAATCTGGCTATTCGGAACGATTGATCCAGCTACAAGGAAAAATGCAGCTGAAGAGATGTCCCCAGGAACAAATATATCTGTTGCTGTTAATGTTTGGCCGCCTTCAATGGAAACACTTTGTTCATCTTCATCTAGTTTTACACCAAACATTGAGAGCATTCTTTCTGTATGATCTCTTGATTTGTGTGGTTCAGTTAATGTCGTTGTTCCCTCTGCTTGCAGCCCTGCTAAAAGGACAGCTGACTTAATTTGTGCACTTGCCACTGGAGACTCATAAGTTATGCCTTTTAAATGACCGCCACGAATAGACAGTGGTGTATACTCGCCATTTGCTCTCCCGTCTATTTTGGCTCCTAGTTGTTTAAGCGGACCCGTCACACGTTTCATTGGTCTTTTGGCAATACTCTCATCACCGATTAGTGTACTGTGAAACTCACAACCAGCTAATATCCCCATCATTAATCGAATGGTTGTACCAGAATTGCCAACATCGAGAATGTCAGACGGCTCTTTGAGCTCTTTAAGTCCCTTACCATGAATGACAACATCTGTCCCTTTTTGTTCAATTTCAACGCCCATCTTTCTAAAGCAATCAATCGTACTTAAACAATCAGCTCCAGGAAGAAAGTTTTTCACTACTGTGGTTCCATCAGCAATTGCACCAAACATCACTGATCGATGTGAAATAGATTTATCACCTGGGATATGAATTTCTCCATTCATAGGAGCATTTTTATGAATTTTCATGTTTGTCACCTCAGTCAGCATAAAATGTATCGTAATTCGCTCTATTTTTTATACAGATTTCTGCACGCTTCCGGTCGTCATCTGTTTGAAAACTAATGCGTAAAATCCCATTAATGTCTTCCCGCGTCTCAATAATACGGATATTTGTAATACTAATGTTTTCACTTGCTAGATGCCCTGTAATCTCCGAAATGACCCCAGGGTGATCCGGAACATCGACATACAGATCATAAAAAGCAGGAATGGCTCCTTTTTTCCTTAGAGGAAGTCCATCGCGATATTCCTTTGCATCTTGAAAATAAGAGAACAATCCTTCAGCATCTTCATGCTGTACGAAGGTCTCAATGCGGTTAATCTCTTTTTTCCATTCATGAAAACGGTCTAAAATCTTGTGTTTATTGTGCAGCAGGATATCCCGCCACATTGCAGGATTACTTGAAGCAATTCGTGTGATATCACGAAAGCCTCCAGCAGCAAACCGTTTAACAAGTGGGAATTGTTCTTCAAAATGATGGGCTTGATGCACAAGGCTGGCTGCAACAATATGAGGAAAATGGCTAATGACACTTGTCACAGCATCATGTTCTTCTGGTGTCATCTCGATGAAATGAGCTTTTGTCCCCTTTAACAAATCCATCAACCGATCAACAGCTTGACGGTTTGTTTCCTTTGCAGGCGTTAAAATGTAGAACGCATTTTCAAATAAAAAGTCTTTTGCTGCAATAACACCTGACTTATGAGAGCCTGCCATTGGATGGCCACCAATAAATTGGTAATGCTCAGGCAGCGCTTTTTCAGCAAAATGGACGACCTTTTGCTTTGTGCTGCCGACATCAGTGATTGTGAGCTCTCTTTCAATTCCAGAGTCTGCAATATCACTAAGCATCTTTACTGTTTGCTGGACAGGTGTTGCCAAAATAATGGTCGAAGATTCTTCTAAACCCGCTAGAAACGAATCAGCTGTTGCATCAATAATTCCCAGCTTTGTTGCAGCAACCATTTGCTCTTTGGAAACATCAAACCCTACAATTTTTTTATGAGGATACTCTTTTTTAATCGAGAGTGCAATGGACCCTCCAATTAAACCGAGTCCAGCGATTAATATTGTTTCGTTTGCATCGTTCATATTCATCACCTGATTTTTCGCGAAAATTAAACAACCTATTTCAACAGCTTATATGTATATGAGGTTGGTACAATGAAAGCCATATCCTGCATTAGGATATGACTTTATGGTTATGCTACGCACGAATGCCTTGCAGTAAATCGGCAAGTGTACTTAGAATTTCTTCATTTTGCTCTTTTGTTCCGACGGTAATACGTAAAGAAGTCGGAAAACCAAGTGCTTTACCGGAACGAACAATGTAACCTTTTTTCAATAATGCATTGAACAATTCATCTGCATCTCGTTTAAAATCAATCAGCACAAAGTTTGTTTGAGATGGATAGATATATAGTCCAAAACGGTCAGCGAAATCTTGATATTGCTTAAGGCCTGCTTCATTTTTCTGTCTGCATGATTGAATGAAGTCTTGATCTTTTATCGCTGCACGCGCAGCTGCCTGAGCGATACGACTAGTATTAAACGGTTCTCTCGCTGGTTCAATGGCAGTAATCAGCTCTTCTGACGCAATCCCGTAGCCTACTCGAAGTGCTGCAAGTCCATACGCTTTAGAAAACGTTCGAAGTACAATGACATTTTGATAGGATTGTAATAAAGATAAACTGTCTGGAAAATCTTCTGCACGAACGTATTCAACATACGCTTCATCTAGTACAACAAGCACGTGAGCCGGCACTTCGTCTAAAAACGCCACAAGCTCAGATTCTGACAAATGATTTCCCGTCGGGTTATTTGGATTACATACCCAGACAACCTTCGTGTTTTCATTGATCGCATCCAGCATGCCCTTCAGATCGTGAGCTCCTCCGTCTAAAAGAGGCACCTCTCGAATTTCAGCATGTTCAATCACTGCATTGTGACGATATTGCGGAAAAGATGGAGATGGGATGACGGTATTTGTATGTTGATCAAGGAATGCCCTTGCAATAATTTGCACAAGTTCATCTGAGCCATTCCCGAAAATTAATTGTTTTTCACTTACTTGAAGAAATTCAGCCAGCTCCGTTCTTAAACTTGCGCTGTATCCATCTGGATAAATCGCTAAATGTTCGAGCTCGGCCTGTATCGCCTCTCTTGCATGTACGGAACATCCAAAAGGGTTTTCATTTGAAGCCAATTTCACAATTTTGTCTAATTGATATTCCTTTTTGACCTCTTCAATTGGTTTCCCAGGTTGATACGGTTTAAGCTGTTTTAATTGATCTTTGATTTGCAAAATGTTTCACCTCATTTGAATGAATAGAGGGGACTAAATGTTTTTGCATATGTTTCAAATTCTCTTAAAGCTTCTTGACGTGTATCACTTGCCAGCAATTGTTCTTGAAGCTCTTCAATTTTTTTCACAAGTGCACTGCCGACAACGACGCCGTCACTCAATTTATTCATTGAGTCTACCTGTTCTCTTGTTGAGATGCCAAAACCGACCGCAACCGGGATGTGACTCAGCTGTTTCACTTGTTGAATAAATTCTGTAATTGACGCGTCAAAGGATTGTCTGACACCTGTTACACCAAGAGATGAAACACAATACACAAAACCTTCTGCCTGCTCTACAATGTTTACTAATCGTTCCTTGCTTGTTGGTGCAACGAGTGAAATATATGAAATGTCATGGGTTTGACAGTTCTTTTGCAGCTCGCTGCTCTCTTCAAACGGCAAGTCGGGTGTTAGGAGTCCCGAAATATGATTTTTGCGCAGTAAAGCGAAAAAGTATTCTGTGTCTAATTGTAACACAGGATTATAATACGTAAATAGAATTACAGGAATTTTTACACCGTTTTTTTTCATCTTCCCTGCTAATTCTATCGCTTTTACGATATTCATGCCATGATTTAGAGCTCTTTTGGAGGCTCTTTGAATGACAGGACCGTCCGCTAGTGGATCGGAATAAGGAACACCGAGTTCAATCGCATGTGCACCGGCTGCTTGAAGGGAGATAGCTAAATCAATCGTGATATCTTCTGACGGATCTCCTGCTGTGATAAATGGGATGAATAATTTTTCGCCTTGCTCTAATTGAAATCTAATCATTTTGTTTCCCCTCACTTTCAAGCACGTTCATTAATGTATGCACATCCTTATCGCCTCTTCCTGACAGGCAGACAAGGACGATTTCATCTTCATTCATCGTCTTGCTTACCTCAAACGCCTTGGCTAGCGCATGTGCAGATTCAATTGCTGGAAGTATTCCTTCTTTTTCAGTCAGCAGTTTTAGGGCATCTAGTGCTTCTTCATCTGTCGCACTCACATATTGAACCCGTCCGCTCGCATGTAAATAGGCGTGCTCTGGTCCAATTCCTGGATAATCTAAACCAGCGGAAATCGAATATGGTTCAATAATCTGGCCAAATTCGTCTTGGATTAAATAGGTCAAAGACCCATGGATCACTCCTTTGGTTCCTTTCGTAATGGTTGCAGCATGGAGCGGCGTATCGATTCCTTTTCCAGCAGCCTCTACACCAATGATATCTACCTCTTCATCTAAAAATGCCCGGTACATTCCAATGGCATTACTTCCGCCGCCAACACAGGCAATGACTTTATGAGGTAGTCTTCCTTCTTTTTCAAGCAGTTGCTCTTTTGCTTCATCACCAATCATGCGCTGGAACTCGCTGACAATTTGAGGATACGGATGAGGGCCAACAACGGAGCCGATCATATAAAAATGATCACTGCAGTGCTGAACCCAATAGCGAATGGCTTCGTTTGTTGCATCTTTTAAAGTACCATTTCCGCTTGTGACAGGTATGACTTCAGCGCCAAGCAGTTTCATTCGGAAGACATTGAGTGATTGTCTTTCCACATCCTCTTTTCCCATAAAGACCGTGCAGGATAACCCGAACTTTGCGGCCACCGTTGCAGCAGCTACTCCGTGCTGACCTGCGCCTGTTTCCGCGATGATGTTTGATTTCCCCATTTTTTTCGCAAGCAGGGCCTGCCCAAGCGCATTGTTAATTTTATGAGCACCTGTGTGGTTTAAATCTTCTCTTTTTAAATAGATCTTTGCGCCGCCGAGGTATGCTGAAATTTGGTCAGCATATGTAAGCGCAGTTGGTCTGCCTGAATAGTTTCGAAGTAGTGATACATATTCTGCTTGAAAAGCAGGATCTTCTTTTAATTCACGAAATGCCTGTTCAATTTCTGCAAGTGGCTGCATGAGCGTTTCCGGGACAAATTTCCCTCCGAATTCTCCGTATCTGCCAATTTCATTTGGATATGCGTACATCATTTAACATCCTTTCTTCGAGCGCTTCGATCTTAGCGCTGCTTTTCTTTCCGTTTTCTTCTATTCCGCTTGAAAGATCGA
Organism: Bacillus sp. ABR; assembly: GCF_056172715.1. Lineage (NCBI taxonomy): Bacteria > Bacillati > Bacillota > Bacilli > Caryophanales > Bacillaceae > Bacillus > Bacillus sp. ABR. Next base: position 181,653 of record NZ_JAOYSL010000002.1, read on the forward strand.
TCGCTTCTGGGTCATAGGCGAGCAGATCTGCTATCGTTTCTGGTGTGATGCCGCCTGCAATTACGCAAGTCTTCCCCAGCCGTTTTGCATGTTTAACGTATAGAGGCACTGCTTCCCAAGCAAAAGCTGTTCCAGAGCCGCCTCTCATCCCTTTTACTTTCGCGTCAATAAGGAAGCCATCGACAACAGGCCCAAATGCCGTCATTTTTTCAAGCGTTCTTGTTACATCAGGCTCGTGATGGAACACTTTCCAAACGACAGACCCTGTTTGTTGTTTGATTTCTTTTACGTCATCCTGCGTTTCATCTCCATGAAGCTGTACGATATCTAAAGGTATCTGTTTTGTGATCTCGCGCACTCTTTGAATCTTTTCATTTACAAATACACCGGCAATCTTTTTCTCACACTTTGTTTGGGTGAGCCATTGTTTCACTTGATCTGGCTGGACTTGTCTTTTACTTGGAGCAAAAATAAATCCGATGGCATCTGCGTGAGATTGCGCAATACATTCCACATCTTCTTGTGATACTGCCCCGCAATATTTTACATAAGGCTTCATCCTGTTCATTCTCCAAACAATGTCTGAACGGCTTTTTCTTGTGATTGTTCTCTCATTAATGATTCTCCTACAAGGACTGCACCCGCTCCATGATTCTTCACAAAGGTTAGATCATCAAATGTTTGAATCCCGCTCTCACTCACTAGTAAGACCTCTTTTGGAACGAGGGGGGCAATCTCTTTTGTTTGTTCAACTGTTGTTGTAAATGTATTTAAATTCCGGTTGTTCACTCCAATGATTTCAGGAGTGAACAACTTTAAAATATTTTCCAGTGTATCTGCTGCATGTACTTCGACAAGGACATCAAGTCCATTCTCTTTCGCTTCAGCATAGAGCTCGTGCAGCTTTTGCGGCTCAAGTACTTCTCCAATTAATAAAATGGCATCTGCTCCTATACGTCTTGACTCTTCTACCTGTATGGAGTCAATGATGAAATCTTTTCTTAAAATTGGACGATCTACGTGTTTTTTAATGAGGGATAAGTATTCGTTTTTTCCTTGAAAGAATGGTTCATCCGTTAAAACAGATAAGCAATCAGCGTTGGATTTTTCGTAAGCTTTTGCTGTTTGTAAAGGATCAAAATTTGGTTGAATGATTCCTTTGGAAGGAGACGCCTTTTTCACCTCAGCAATTAGACCAATTGAGCGATGAGGATTCATGAGTGCTTCTTTAAATGATCGACTTTCAAAGTGTTCATCTACTGGTAACTGCAATGTTTGGACATGTTCTTTTTTGCGGGCAATGATTTGATTAAGCATAGATCTCTTCCTCTCTCGTTTTTTGTTTTAAACGAGCCAATTGTTCTTTGGCTGCGCCGTTTTTAATCGTTTCAATCGCTTTTAATGTTCCTGCCATGAGGTTTTCTGACTTCCCTGCGACATATAAAGCCGCTCCAGCATTCAGGGCTGTAATATGAAGCGGCGCCCCTACTGTTTGATGATTCAATATATTCTGAATCAATTTGGCGCTCTCTTCCGGTGATTGGACCTGAATATCTGATAAATATCCTTTTTGCAGCCCAAAGTCTTCTGGAGTGAGTGTATATTCTGTCATGACATCTTTTTTGAGTTCAATCACATATGAATTTGCTGTAATCGTTAATTCATCAAGCCCATCTTCTCCGCAAACAAACAGCACATGTTCTGGCTCTAATGGCGCAAGGGCTTTTGCCATTAATTTTGCCTTTTCCTTTGAGTAGACGCCGATGATTTGCTTTTTGGCTTGCATTGGATGGCAAAGCGGGCCTAATAGATTAAATACCGTCCGGAAGCCGAGCTGCTTGCGGACTGTGGCTACTTGTTTCATAGATGAATGATACAATGGTGCAAATAAAAAGCCCATGTTTTTCTCTTGTATTTGTCTTCTTGTTTCTTCCGGTGTGGATTGAATGTGAATCCCAAGACACTCTAGTACATCGGCACTCCCGCTTTTAGAAGAAACTGATCGATTTCCGTGTTTGGCGATTTTGGCTCCAGCAGCGGAAGCGACAATCGCAGCGGCAGTTGATATATTAAAGGTTGAGAGTCCATCGCCTCCCGTGCCACAAGTATCAACAACATCAAGCGATCGTTCCATTGGTGCTGCATTTTGCCGCATGGCTTTCACAAAACCCGTCATTTCTTCAGCGGTTTCTCCTCTATGCGCTAAAATCGAGAGACATGCAGCGACTTCAGCATCTGTTAAAAAGCCGCTCATCATATCATGCATGAGTTTATTTGCTTCATTTTCTGATAGAAAGCCTCCATTAACAAGAGCTGATAGTCGGTGATTCATCCTGCACACTCTCCTTTTCTGAGAAAATATGTTCCGCAAGCTGAATGGCTTTCAGAAGTGCTCCTGCCTTGTTACAAGTCTCTTCCCACTCGTTTTCTGGGACAGAATCAGCCACAATGCCGGCGCCTGCTTGTATAGAAGCGGTCTGATTTTTGACGCTCATCGTACGAATGGTAATACAGGAGTCGATATTACCGTCGAATCCAATATAGGCAATACAGCCGCCATACGTTTCCCTTGGCTCAGGCTCCATTTCATTTAATAATTGCATCGCCCTTATTTTCGGGGCACCTGTTAATGTGCCTGCTGGGAAAGCGGACATGAGCGCATCGACTGGATGTGTATCCCGCTTTAGCTTTCCTGTCACAATGGAGATAATGTGCATGACATGTGAAAAATTCACTACTTTTGTAAAGGTCGGTACGGACACACTGCCGTATTCTGCCACACGGCCTACATCATTTCTGGCAAGATCCACTAACATGTAATGCTCCGCTTTTTCCTTTTCATCTTCAAGCAGCTCTTTTGCTAGCTCAGCATCCTCTTCTCTTGTTCTTCCTCTTTTTCTTGTGCCTGCAATAGGATGGATTTCTAGATGCCCGTTTTTGGCATGGATTAATCGTTCTGGCGAGCTGCCGACTAAATCACGATCTTTTAATTTCATAAAATACATATATGGAGATGGATTCACAATCCGAAGCACGCGGTATAACTCAAATGAACTCACTGATACAGGGATATCAAATCGCTGCGAGAGGACGCCTTGGAAAATGTCACCCGCTCGAATGTATTCTTTGATTTTTTCTACGTCCTTTAAAAATTGCGCTTTTTCATAGGTTGACGTCACATGTTCAAAGGATGGCGGCTCATTCATATTCCCTGATAATATCAGTTCTTTCATATCAGTCTTTGAATGGAGCTTGTGAATCATCTGTTCAAGCAGTTTTTGATTTTCTTTATAAGCGCGTATTTTTTCGTCTTCTGCTTCATGTCCGGTTAGCTGGGTGTACTGGATAAAATGAACATGATTCGTTTCATGATCAAAGGCGATCATCGTTTGGCAGACAAATAGTGTGCAATTATCTGCCAGCGATGCGTTTCGATGAGGCCTGACAGAAGGTTCAATGTTTGGAATCAGATCGTAGCTTAAGTACCCAACAGCCCCACCTGTAAATGGGATATCAATATCTGGCGCTTTGATTTGATATTGCTCTTTCATCCAATCCAGCAGTTCTTTCAGCTCTTGCTTTTGCATGACTTCCTGCCCCGCAGCGTCACGTGCAATGTATTTGTTTTGGTCATCATGTAAGGTTAAAAACGGATGCAATCCAATGAAGGAATATCTCGACCAGCTGGAAGACTCATCTTTGCTTTCTAGCAAATACACAATATCTTGTTTGAGTTTTTCAACAATTTGAATCGGTGAGAGCGTATCGACTGTAATGGTTTCAACAATTGGGATCGTTTTGTAGGACTCACTGTCCTTTAAAAATTGGGTCAGGTTTGATTGGGAATTCATAAGCACACTCCTTAAATGGGATTAAGGAGAATGAGGGGACATATAGAGGGTTTGTATGAGTATACGAAATAAGCCTAAAAGAGGGTTTCTCTTTTAGGCAGTATGATTAAATAGAAGTATCGTATCTCTGCTCAACTCTACTCATCTCAACTACCCTAGTCTCATTCTCATCTTCTCTAAGCTTGCAATGCCGTTTACACCTGTGTGTAAACTTCGGCTGTTCATATCGTATTATAATTCCTTGTTTTTTGTCAACTGTAAATCAGGGCGAAGCGTCACAGCTTCTTCCAAGTACACATGCTGTATGTCTTCCTGCTTTGTATCTGTCTGGACAGTCATTAAGACACGAATACATTGCTTTAAACCGCCATCAATGTCTAGTTCCTGCATGCAAGTAACCGGTACATATGTCCATCCTTCAAACTGACGAAGTGCTTTTGCCGGAAAAACGGAGTGAATATCTTGTGTAGCTGAAATCAAGATCTGCACGACACGTTCTGGATCTACTTGGTTTCTTGAAATAATCGCTTCTAACAGCTGTTTCGTTTTGTTTAACACTTCAGTTTCTGTATCTTCTATCACAGTTGTAGCCCCACGTATCCCGCGAAACATCATAGACATCCCTCCTCCCGTTTCCATTCTTCGAGCCAGTAGTGCAGCTCATCTTTTGTGAAAGACTGTAAGGTGACGTCACCAATCTGTTTTAATAAAACAAATTGAACACTGCCGCCTCTTGCTTTTTTATCACCAATCATCCGGTCAACAAATGTTTTCGTTGAAATATCTGGTGTGACTTGTACAGGGAATCCAAGCTCTTGCATCCACTCTTTTAGTTCCAAACGATTAAGGCTGAGCCCCAGCTGCTTTTCGCTCACATACAGCGCAAACTGCATGCCGATTGCAATGGCATCTCCATGCGTGATGACGCCGTATCCGTATTCTGCTTCGATGGCGTGCCCCAGTGTATGGCCTAAATTCAAAAATGCACGCACACCTTGTTCTTTTTCATCTTCTTGAACAATTGACGCTTTGACTTGAATGCCTTGATACAGCATATGTGCCAGCTCACTCTTTGATAAATCCGACAAAGAACGAATGGACATTAGTTCTGCTAAAAAGTCTTCACTAGAAATCAATGCATGTTTGATGACTTCTGCAAAGCCTGATCTTCGTTCAATTTGAGATAGAGTTTCAAGCATACTAGTATCATAGATCACAGCTTTCGGCTGATGAAATGCACCGATTAAATTTTTACCGAGCGGATGGTTGATCCCTGTTTTCCCGCCAACTGCACTGTCATGTGCCAGCAGCGTCGTCGGAACTTGGATAAAGTCAATGCCCCTCATATAAGTGGCAGCAGCAAATCCAGCCAAATCTCCAATCACACCGCCTCCCAGCGCAATAATGCAGGCGGATCGATCAAGCTGAAATTGAATGGCTTTCGTATGAATATGCTCAAATTCGGCAAAGGATTTTGACTGCTCTCCGCTTGGCACAACCACTTTGTTCACAGGCCACTTCTGTTGAAGTAAGCGAACCATTTCATCACCATAAATGGCATCAACAACTGTATCTGTGACGATTAAGAGCTTCGTATAGGAATGCCCAGTGGAAGTTATCAAGTCGACGATATTGCGTTTAATCCCATCACCGATAAATACAGGATAAGTGGCTGATGACGTCTTAACTTCCAGTGTTTTCATTAAAATTCCCTCTGAAGCTGGCGCATTTTTTCAACATTTTCTTTAATGCGGTCAATTTGGTCAAGGCCAAACTGCTCCACAACCGCATTGGCAATTTCCCATGCCACGACTGCTTCTGCAACAACACTTGCAGCAGGAACAGCGCAGCTGTCAGAGCGTTCAATACTTGCAGAGAAAGGTTCTTTTGTTTCAATGTCAACGCTTTGAAGCGGCTTATAAAGCGTTGGGATTGGTTTCATAACCCCTCTTACGACAATTGGCATACCAGTTGACATTCCGCCTTCAAGGCCACCTAGGCGGTTTGTTTTTCTCGTATAGCCCTTTTCTTCATCCCAGATGATTTCATCATGGACCTCACTGCCATTTTTAGAGGCTGCCTCGAAGCCAATACCGAATTCAACCCCTTTAAAAGCGTTGATACTAAGTACAGCGCCTGCAAGCTTGCTGTCCAATTTACGGTCGTAATGAACATAGCTGCCCACCCCAACCGGCATTCCTTCAACGATGACTTCAACAATTCCGCCAATTGAATCGCCGTTTTTCTTCGCTTCATCAATTGCATCCATCATTTTCTGACCTGCTTCACTGTCATAGCATCGAACAGGTGATTCTTCTGTTACCTTTTGCAAATCTTCAATAGATTCATATGCTGTATGAGCTGCTTTCACTCCGCCAATTTCAAGAACGTGGCCAGCTACTTTAATCCCTAGATGCGCCAAGATTTGTTTGGCAACTGCGCCTGCTGCTACGCGAACAGTTGTCTCGCGGGCTGACGAGCGCTCTAATACGTTTCTCATATCACGGTGTCCGTATTTAATCGCACCATTTAAATCCGCATGTCCTGGTCTTGGACGAGAGATTTGACGCTTCATTTCACTTTCTTCTTCTTCTGTGATCGGCTCTGCCCCCATCACCTTTGTCCAGTGCTTCCAGTCGTTATTTTCAACAACAAGAGCGATTGGCGAACCTAATGTTCTCCCGTGGCGAACGCCACTTAACACTTTTGCCTGGTCTTTTTCGATCTGCATTCTTCTTCCTCGACCATGACCTTTTTGTCTTCTAGCCAATTCATAATTGATGTCATCCTGCTCTATGTAAAGTCCTGCTGGAACTCCTTCAATAATTGTGGTTAATTGTGGACCATGTGATTCACCTGCTGTTAAGTACCTCATTGACTTAATCTCCCTTCATCGCATTAACGCTTTTAAGTAAAAATATAATAACACACTTACTACTAAAAAGTCAGCTACATACCCTTCTTTTGATAAAAGAAAGTATCAGCAGATGTCAGTCCAAACTTTTCTGGGTGAAAAATTTGCTCTGTTGAACCAACAAATAATACGCCATTTTGTTTTAAACTACTGCTCATTTTCAAGTAAATTTCTTCTTTCGCCTCTTCAGTAAAATAAATCAGTACATTTCGGCAAACGATAAGGTCAAGCTGTTTTTCATATGGATCAGCTAAAAGATTGTGCTTCTTAAATTGAATATGCTTTCGAACCTCATTTTTCACAGTGTAAAATGAGGAATCTTCTTTTGTGAAATACTTTTGCTTGATATGATCTGGTACCTCTTGCAAAGAGCGTTCATGATATCTGCCTTTTTGAGCTGACTGCAGAACTTTGTCATCAATGTCAGTTGCAATAATTTGAAAATCTTTCACAAGAGGATGGCTTGACAGCAGCATGGAGAGTGTATATGGCTCTTCTCCAGTCGAACATGCTGCGCTCCAAATCTTTAAAGTGCCGCCATTTTTCGAAAGCAGCGGCAGGATTTTTTGATCAAGTACTTCCCAGCGCTGATAGTTTCGGTAAAATTCTGACACATTAATTGTCATGCGGTCCATCGTCTCATCTAATAGTGCTCTGTCCTTTTCAAGCGCGGCGGCGAATGCTTCGAAATCTTTAAATCCTTTTTTATCATAAAGTGATGTTAATCTTCGTTTCATTTGTGCTTCTTTATATAAATTCAGATCAACCCCGGTTAGTTTTTTCCATTTTCCAACAAATACTTGATATGAATCCATCAATGTCCTCTCCTGTCTCATCTATCTTTGTCCTAGTATAGCTGTTTTTATTGAAAATTTGTATCTTCTCATACGAAATTTCGTGTAGAAAGTTCAATATAAAAAAAGCCAAAGTGCTCATTGAATGAACACCTTGGCTTGAACCTTAATAAATCCAGCTTGAGATGGTTTGATCCCAGCTTGTGAGTTCTTCTTGTTTGAAGAATAAGTTAATTTCTCTTTCAGCACTTTCTGGTGAGTCTGACCCATGAATAATGTTTTTCCCAACAGTCAATCCATAGTCTCCTCTTATTGTTCCTGGAAGCGCTTCCTTTGGATTTGTTTTGCCGATAATTTGTCTTGTTACGTCTACTACCTGTTCACCTTGCCATACCATTGCAAATACAGGTCCTGACGTAATAAAGTCAACCAATTCTCCGAAAAATGGTTTTTCTTTATGCTCTCCGTAATGTGTTTCTGCTACTTCCTTTGGTATACTCATTAGTTTTGCACCAACAAGCTGAAGCCCCTTTTTTTCGAATCTTGACACAATGTCACCGATTAATTGTCTTTCCACACCATCAGGTTTGACCATAAGAAATGTTTTGTCCATATACGTTTTCCACCCCGTCGTTATGTATGTATAGGCTTACATTGTTACAAAGTGATCGTATCATTTTTTTTTATAATAATCAATTTTTGACAAAAAATTTCACAAAAAAACCAATCAACGTAGCGTTGATTAGAATTTTCGTTTCCCAATATATTTTGCAATGGAGGCGAGTGACGTTCTCGCTCTTCCTCGAGGAAGCTTGTCGAGCTGTTCAAAAGCTTTTTTCAAATACATTTCACTCACTCGAATCGAGCGGTCGATCGCATCTGTTTGTTTGAGGCTTTCAATGACAGGCTTCAGCTGCTTCTCCGTCGTTTCACTATTGATCAGCTTCAATTGACCTTCTAGTGTCGGATTTTTCAGTGCATATAAAACTGGGAGTGTGACATTCCCTTGTAAAAGGTCTCCTCCAACAGGCTTGCCCAGCTCTTCTTCTGTTGATGTGAAATCAAGGACATCATCAATGATCTGATAAGACATGCCGACATAGTATCCAAACCAATAGAGGGCTTTATGTGTTTTTTCATCTGTACCTGCTGCAATAGCGCCTAATTGACAGCTGCCCGCAATAAGCAAGGCTGTTTTTCGTTTGATTCTTCTTAAATATGTACGCAGGTTCTGTTCCATATTATATTTATCTTTCACTTGCTCTATTTCACCAAGACAGAGCTCAACGACCATTTTTGACAAAATTTCATGTGCCATTGGGTGATTGATTTTTGTCATGTATTCAAGTGATCTCGCAAACATATAATCCCCTGTGTACATGGCAATTCTGTTATCCCATTTTGCCTTTATCGTTGGTTTACCTCTTCTCAGCTCTGCATCATCAATCACATCATCGTGAACGAGTGATGCCATATGAATCAGCTCGAGAGCAACGGCAACATATTTTATTTTATTAATGTCATAGTCACCAAACATGCCTGAAAGGAGAACAAAAACGGGGCGGATTCGTTTTCCGCCCGCTTGCAGCAAATGAAGACCTGCTTCACTTAATAATGCATAATCAGAGCGAACTGTTTGTTCAAGCTCTTTTTCAATTATATCGATATCATGATTTAAAAAAGAGATCATTGCTTTTAGTTTCATTATCTTCACCCAAATATCGTTTATTCAAAGCTTCTTTCCGATATGTGTTGCTGCTACACCGCCTGTAAATGGATGATACGAGACATCAGACAGCCCGGCCTCTTCAAACAGAGCCGCCAGCTCTTTCATGCCAGGGAATGTTTTGGCTGATTCTTGAAGCCATGAATACTCCTGGTAACTTTTGGCAAACAGTTTACCAAAGAGCGGCATAATGTATTTGAAGTAGATGTAGTAGCCCTGCTTAAAGCCGATCATCTCAGGCTGTGATGTCTCAAGACAAACAACCATTCCGCCGGGCTTCACTACTCGTGTCATTTCCTTTAGCACCGTTAAATAATCAGGGACGTTTCGAAGTCCAAAACCGATGGTGACATAATCAAATGAGTTGTCCTCAAAAGGAAGCTCCATCGCATTGCCGTGAAGCAATTCAATCTGTTTGTAGCCCCCAGTCTTCACCTTCGTTTCTCCAACACTCAGCATGTTTTTACTGAAATCAAGGCCTTTGACCTCGCCTTTTTCTCCAACAGCATCTGCAAGCGCAATTGTCCAATCGGCTGTCCCGCAGCATACATCTAATGCTTTAGAGCCTTTTTGCACATTCATGAGCTTCATTGTTTTATCACGCCATTTTTTATGCTGTTTAAAGCTGATGACAGAGTTCATTTGATCATAGTTTTTATAAATTTTTTCAAATACACCGTGTACTCGCTGTTCTTTTGATTGCTGCATGACTTACCCTTCTTCCACTTTCTGATGGTACGCAGGCTCATTTTTCATATGATCCAAGCGATTTAATAGCTCTTTTTGAACGACCGGAGATGAAACAAGATGCTCCTTGATCGGCCGTTTGGCCTTTTCATAGCCTTCATTCTCAAAGTTGTCAAAACATGAATAGGCGTCCGTATAACTATCGTTCAAAAAAAGTTTTAAATGTTTGTCATTTTCTGCTTGTTTCATGAAACGTTTATAAACAAGAAAACGACTTGCAATCTCATTCCAATGCGTTAATTGAAAATGCTCAGAAATCCTTTGGAAAAGCGCAGATTCAACTGTAGCTACACTTTTGTAAAAGTGCGCTGCATCTTGAATGGACCGGTCATACAGTCTAATTTTATGTTCATTGATCTCTTTGATCGCCGTAGCGAGCGTGCGGATCATATAAATGTCTTTCATGTCAGAGAGAAGAGAATAATAGAGACCGCTGAAATAGTCTCCTGCCAGGATGGTCAGCTGACGATTTTTGAATTCGTCTTGCTTGATGGCTGCAGCAGTTGTGACTTCGTCATGGGTATCAAGGGCAATTTGCACAAGCATCGCCGTTAAAATATAATTTTCTTTTTTCTCTGCATCAATTTGAGCTTCATCAAACATTGCATGAAAAAGAAGGAGCTTATCTTCATCGATGAGTGGTGCGCGTAAATGCTTCGCCAAATAAGGATGAGAAAGCTTTTTATTTAATTTTATATTTAGATTAGATAAAATTCCGTAGATGTCTTGCAAAGATATCACCCTTGTCCCAAAAATTACAGTTTCATATGTAGACCTGCACATTGTATAGAGATTTATTATACCATATCAGCTCTCACTTTTATGCTATCAAGTGCATACAAGTTCTTTATTTCTTTGCTTCGCTTTGAATTTCACCGAAGCTTGTTTGAATGACAGCATCGCCTCTTACTTTGATCGCTGACGTATGCTCAGTAAATTGTGCAATGATCACTTCACCTTTATCAAGCTTCTCGGAATGGTGAAATCTTGTATCAGAGCCTCTTGTTAGGCCGATGACGTTTACACCATTATCAATGGCTTTAATCACCACAAAATCAGATGCTTTATTTTCACTCATTTTGTTCACCGTCCATCTATTGAATTAGTCGTTTTTAATAAAGGAAAGCACTTCTGCTCTTGCGGCTGCATCATTTGCAAATGTGCCGCGTACTGCTGAGGTCACTGTTTTAGCGCCTGGCTTTTTCACTCCGCGCATCGTCATACACATATGCTCTGCTTCAACGACAATCATCACGCCATGCGGATTAAGTGTTTCCACCATACTATCTGCAATAGTTGATGTAATGCGTTCCTGAAGCTGCGGGCGTTTTGCCACGGCTTCGACTGCTCTTGCCAGCTTGCTAAGTCCCGTTACTTTTCCGCCGCGCGGAATATAAGCAACGTGGGCTTTCCCGTAGAAAGGCACGAGGTGGTGTTCACACATTGAATGGAAAGCAATATCTTTTACAAGGACGAGTTCTTCGTGGTCTTCGCCAAAAATGGTTTTAAAATGTTCTTTTGGATCTTCATTTAATCCTGAAAACACTTCTTCATACATTTTTGCGACTCGTTTTGGGGTATCGAGAAGTCCTTCACGATCTGGATCTTCTCCGATTGCTTTTAATATATCGCGTACTGCGTGTTCAATTAATTCTTTATTTATTTCACTCATGTATTATATCCTCCAAAGGCGATTACATTTCATTCAGATTCTAGCACACTTCAGATCCTAAAAGCAAAGGAGAGCGTTCTAAACGAACCTTTTGATTCAAAAGGAAAAGCCCCTTATGAAAGGGGCTTTTCTAGACCAGTGTGAAACTGTATATGTATAACTCCTTCAACAGGATCATTACACATAACGATTATTTACCTGCCACCGCGTCTTTAAGTGCTTTACCTGGTTTGAAAGCAGGTACTTTGCTTGCAGGGATTTCGATCTCTGCACCAGTTTGTGGGTTACGTCCTTTACGAGCTGAACGCTCACGTACTTCAAAGTTACCAAAACCAATAAGTTGGATTTTGTCACCATTTTTAAGTGCATCTAAAATTGTATCAAAAACAGAATCAACTGCTTTTGTCGCGTCTTTTTTAGATAGTTCGCTTGCTTCAGCAACCGCGTTAATAAGTTCTGTCTTGTTCATGCCTTTCACCTCCTCCCAAAAATATGCATTCAATAGATTGTTATCATTTCTTCACAATTCATCTTCTTTCTATACCCTTTTTCAGAAAAAAAGAGCGTCTAGAAAGCGTTATACATGGCTTTTCATTAGAAAACATCTCTTTGAAGGAATGTTTGTCCAACAAAGTGAAGATTTTCTGTAAGTAGATTAACACATATGAAATACCATATCAAGCATTTTAAAGGGTAGAATCCTTATTCGTCAAGGATTAAGGGCACTTTTGCGAACGAATATTCCTAATTTCAACCTGAATCTGACTAATCTTTATACAATTGTCTTTTTATGACTCATTCAATACGCAAAAAAAGACCCCTATCAATGAGAGGTCTCACTTGCTATAAAATAATCGCAATCAAACCGCCTGATCCTTCGTTGATGATTCTTTCAAGTGTTTCCTTCAGCTTATATCTTGCGTTTTCCGGCATGAGAGACAGCTTTGCTTGAATGCCTTCTCTGACAAGGGAGCTGAGGGAGCGGCCAAATATATCTGAATTCCAGATCGAAAGCGGATCATCTTCAAAGTCTTGCATTAAGTAGCGGACTAGCTCTTCACTTTGTTTTTCTGTTCCGATAATCGGTGCAAATTCGCTCTCTACATCTACTTTAATCATGTGAATAGATGGCGCTACCGCTTTTAACCTTACGCCGAATCTTGATCCCTGCCTAATGATTTCTGGCTCATCTAAACTCATATCTGACAACGCTGGCGCTGCAATCCCATAACCAGTCTGCTTCACCATTTTTAATGCGTCTGATACTTGATCATATTCTGTCTTAGCATGAGCAAAATCTTGCATGAGCTCTAGTAGATGGTCTTTCCCTCTAATCTCTACACCAACGACTTCTTTTAAAATATGATCATATAAATCATCTGGCGCATACAGGTCAATCTCCGCAATCCCCTGACCCATTTCAATTCCTGCTAACCCCGCTCTTTCAATAAAATCAAATTCACTGAATTGACCAACGACACGGTCGACATCTCTTAATCTTTTAATATCCTTTACGGTTTCCTTCACTGAATCCTGATAACTCTCTCTCAGCCAGTGATCTTCTTTCAGCACCATCACCCAGCTTGGCAGGTTCACATTCACCTCTAGAACTGGGAATTCATATAATGCTTCACGAAGTACACTGAGTACGTCTTGCTCTCTCATACTTTCTACGCTCATGGCGAGTACTGGAATATCATACTTTTGGCTAAGTTCCTGCCGGAGCGCTTCTGTTTCAGGATGATATGGCCTCACTGAGTTGATGACCATAATAAATGGCTTTCCAACCTCTTTGAGTTCATCAATCACTCGTTCTTCAGATTCAATATAATCATGTCTTGGGATTTCTCCAATGGACCCATCTGTTGTAATCACTACACCTATTGTTGAATGCTCTTGAATGACCTTGCGTGTACCAATTTCCGCTGCTTCATGAAACGGGATTGGCTCTTCATACCACGGCGTATTGATCATTCTTGGGCCATTTTCATCTTCATACCCGCGCGCACCAGGGACAGTGTATCCCACACAATCGACAAGCCTGATGTTGACATCAAGACCGTCACTCACGTGAATAGATGCTGCTTGATTCGGTACAAATTTTGGCTCTGTGGTCATAATGGTTTTTCCTGCTGCGCTTTGCGGCAATTCATCCTGTGCTCTTGCACGATCTGCCTCATTATTGATATTCGGGAGCACCACGAGCTCCATAAACTTTTTAATAAACGTAGATTTCCCTGTACGAACAGCGCCAACGACTCCTAAATATATATCGCCTCCTGTTCGTTCAGCGATATCCTTGAAAATATCGACTTTTTCCAAGTGATCCCCTCCCGGACTTGCTATCCTCGTTTTCAAATTAAATACTCTATTCTTCAATCAAACTGTGCTTGAAAGGTGTCTGGACAATATATGTGTATGACGTTGTCCTATTTGAATATGACACCTTTTTGTTTTGAGAGTATGTTTAGCCATAAAAAAACCTTTCTCCTCATTTATATGCAGAGGAAAAAGGTTCATTCTTGTTTATGACGTCTTTTTTTCTAAAAAGGCAGGCTCACCTTTTTTGTTGATGGTATATGGGACAGAAAACGCGGGTACAAACGGAGTTTCCTGCCAATATACATCTTGAATGTTTTCACCTGGTTTCAGCTTTTGCTTCGTATTCTTCAAAATATGAGCAAAATCACTGCGGTAGTCCACATAGATGTCACCGTTTGATGAAATCAGTAATGGAAGGGAATTCCCTGTCACAGGACTCATGACCGCAGGCGGCGATTTTAATCCTAATTTTTTTTCATTTAACGTATATAAATTGGCTGATACGACTTTGCCGTATGGCGGATATGTATGTTCATCTTGATACATCTTGATCCTAAGACGTAATTCATTGATGGTCTGCGTCATTTTGACATCAAGCAGTTTCACAGTTGGTTTCTTTTCGACGTCTGTGAGGACATAAATATATTCGCCCCCGCCTTCATAAGATGTAGACGGTACGTCGTGTAAATATCTTGGTGACAAGCGCTTAAAGTCGATGACATATTTCTGATAAACCGGCGTGTCTGCTTCTTTCGTTTCTATAGGCAGAAGACCATTTGTTGCTTTTTGAAATTCCTCAATGGCTGTCTGGACACTTTGCAGCTGCTCTTCGTATGGCACCCGGTTCTCAGCTTTGCGATTTTCTGGATACAGACATCCTGTTAATAACATAAGTGCTAACAGCGTGACACTGACTTTTGCTTTGATCATCACATTCTTCCTTTTCTTTATTCATTGACCGGCCCGCTAAAGACAACTAAAAACACAATGATACCTGATATCAGCATCAAGCTGTATGCGACGGTTGAGGCTGTTATTTTAAGAAATTTGCTTTTCAGCTTAAACCTGCTGAAATAAATGGTTACTACGGCTAAAAACATGAGCCCCATTGAACCAAGCGCAAACCACATCTTGATTAAAGCAAAACTCATCGTGCCTGTCCCCCTTTAAAACGAACGAATTGTAAGCGTTTATATTTCATTTTAAACCAAAAATAAGGTAAATACCAATCATTTTTCCAATCATTCAGAAAAAAGCGCATAAAAAAACTGAAGCAAAGAGGGGGACTCTGCTTCAGTCATTGGATCGACTATTTTCCTCATTCTGTAGAGGCAAAGCTCTATTCAAACTTCATTGCTATGTTATGCAAGTCTTCCCCTTCTTGCATCCTCTACATGCCTAAGTTCAGTCTTTCCATTTATTTTGTTTGGTTTTCAAACATGTTCACAAGGTCTTCCATCTCATGTGTTTTCACACGTGCCATTAAAGATTCTACAGCATCGTCAACCTTTTTCCCTTCAAACAGGACGCCGTAAAGAGCCTCTGTAATCGGCATGCTGACCTTGTATTCTTTAGAAAGCTGATAAGCGCCTTTTGTTGTGCGGACGCCTTCGACAACCATCCCCATTTTTTCAAGCACTTCTTCGAGTTTATATCCTTTACCGAGTAAATTCCCGCAACGCCAGTTACGCGAATGAACACTTGTACATGTCACGATCAAATCGCCAACACCTGTTAATCCGGCAAATGTAAGGGGATTCCCTCCCATTTTTGTGCCAAGACGTGCGATTTCAGCAAGGCCTCTAGTGATAAGCGCCGCTTTTGCATTGTCACCATATCCAAGTCCGTCTGTGATACCAGCCGCAAGAGCAATGATATTTTTCAATGCGCCGCCAATCTCTACCCCAATCACATCAGGGTTGGTGTACACTCTAAAATGATTGTTCATGAACAAATCTTGAACAAATTGAGCTGCTTCAATATTTTCTGACGAGACAGTGACAGTTGTCGGATGACGCAGACCTACTTCTTCTGCATGACTTGGCCCTGATAGGACAACGACAGCTTCTCTTTTCTCAGATGGGACTTCTTGTTCAATCATTTGAGAAATTCTAAGAAGTGTATCTGGTTCGATTCCCTTACTGACATGGACAAACGGCACCTTCGATGAAATCAGCTCATTTGCCTGCTTCAATACCTCACGAATGGCCTTTGTTGGCACAGCGACAATAATCGCCTCTGTCCCTTCTAAAGCCTGCTTCATATCAGTTGTCGCCTGAATAGACGCTGGCAGTTCTACATTTGGCAAGTAATCATGATTTTCATGTTTCTCATTGATTTGATCAATGAGCTCTTGTCTATGTCCCCACATGTGTACATCATGATGATTATCAGCTAATACAAGCGCAAGAGCTGTTCCCCAGCTGCCTGCTCCAAGTACGGAAATTTTCTTCATCCTGCTCACCCTTTTTATTTTCTCGCTCTCGCAAATATTTTAATTGGTGTTCCTTCAAAACCAAATGCATCTCGAATGCGGTTTTCTAGGAAACGCTCATAAGAAAAGTGCATAAGCTCTGGATCGTTTACAAACACAACGAAGGACGGAGGCTTAATGGCCACCTGTGTTGCATAGTAAATTTTGAGGCGCTGTCCGTTATGGGTCGGCGTTGGATTCATCGCCACCGCATCCATGATGATATCATTTAAAATATTGGTTTGAACGCGCATTGCATGGTTTTCGCTCGCTGTGATAATCGACGGCATTAATGTATGAATTCTCTTTTTCGTAAGAGCAGACATAAACAAGACAGGTGCATAATCAAGGAATTGAAAATGCTCACGGATGTTTTGCTCAAATTCCTTCATCGTTCGCTCATCTTTTTCAACAGCATCCCATTTGTTCACAATGATAACAACCGCTTTACCAGCTTCGTGTGCATAGCCCGCAATTCGTTTATCCTGCTCAATAATGCCTTCCTCGCCGTCAAGTACAACAGCGACAACATCAGAGCGATCAATGGCTTTTAATGCACGAAGCACACTGTATTTCTCTGTTGTTTCATATACTTTCCCTTTTTTCCTCATACCTGCTGTATCAACAATGACAAAGTCACGCTGATTGTACGTAAACATCGTATCGACAGCATCTCTTGTTGTACCAGCGATGTTGCTGACAATGACGCGGTCTTCTCCCAGCATAGCATTCACTAATGAAGATTTCCCTACATTCGGGCGGCCAATTAAGCAGAACTGAACAACTTCTTCATCATATTGCGTATCCGGTAAATTTTTAAAATGTTCTGCAACTGCATCAAGCAGATCACCAAGACCTAACCCGTGTGTTCCAGAAATCGGAAACGGCTCGCCAAATCCGAGCGCATAAAAGTCATACACGTCGCTTCTCATTTCAGGGTTGTCCAGTTTATTGACAGCAAGTACGACTGGCTTTTTCGTGCGATATAAAATTTTTGCGACTTCTTCATCCGCAGATGTCACGCCATCTCGGCCATTTACCATAAAGATAATGACATCCGCTTCGTCCATTGCGATTTCTGCCTGATGGCGAATTTGCGCCAAGAATGGCTCATCTCCAATATCAATTCCACCAGTATCTATTAAATTAAAGTCATAATTTAACCATTCAGCAGAGCTATAGATTCGATCTCTTGTTACACCAGGTGTGTCTTCTACAATCGATATTCTTTCGCCTGCGATTCGATTAAAAATTGTAGATTTTCCAACGTTGGGCCTTCCAACAATGGCTACGACAGGTTTACCCATAGTACCCTTCCTTTCAATCCAGCCGCGATTCAATATGTTCATCATCATGTTTCAACCGGGATTTAAAATTTTCATTCAGTTTTATGAAATAAACCCTTCAAACATGAAGGGTTCAACTTATATATTATATCAATTTTTAATCAGACCACAATGAATAACTTAAAAATGTTTGACAATCAAGTAAAGATCTTCTCCAATGCCGTGTGCAATTCCATCTAAAATGGCCTCTAAATTCATGGCATACATGTCGAGTTCTTCTTTATTTTCACAGAAAAAAACGGCTGTTCCGCCAATGACCCGCTCTTTATTTGTTGTCGCCACAGCCAATATAAATTGTTCAATGGTGTTCGCCATGCCCTATTACCTCACTTTCTTTTTTATGAAATCTGTCGGCATTCGAATGGCATTTTCTAAAATAGGCACCTCTTCTAATACACGGACAGCCAAATCTTCACGATACCATTGCGGTAAAATGAACACGCCAAGTGTGCCGTTATTCAGATCACGTTTTGCGAGCGGACAGAGCGATGGTTCCCCAGAATCGCGATACACGCCAAGCACGTTCGATAAATCAAATAAAATGGCTTGCCGCTGTCCAAGGTTGGCAATCGTTGTAGCAGAGTTGAAATTTTTCGGCGTCAAAATAAAGCCCATCCCATGCTCTAAAATGAGCTTTTGCTTTTCAGGCAGCCCGATATTCATAATGTATATATCATTCACATAAAGCCCTGCCCCATCAAAGCGAAGTTCCCCTTTTTGAATATTGACGATATCCTTTAATTGACTGCCTGACATTAATAGCTTTGCCATGAAAAAACAAAGAATACCGACCACTGTTCCAACAACAAGCGAGAAGAAAATACAGGCTGTCGTTGTAATAAGTGCAGTGAGAATCGCAATATAATTTCGACTTTCAAAGGCAATGGCAATGCCTTCTATATATGTACTGCCTCGTGAGACAAGCTCGTACGAATCCATTTGGGTTAACGTATTTCTTTCCATATTTCTGACATCGCGAAATTGCGTGGCTGCCAAAGTGAGAAAGGTAATCGCCGTAAATTCCTCCTGAATCAGTGCAGGCATAATGATCGCACCTAATCCTGACGCAATAAAACCAAGCGCAATGTGAATCACTTGTCCATGAATATACGTAGGGTATTGCCGGTAATCGGTTCTTAACATGTAAAGTCTGGCCGCCATCCCAAAGATGACACCAATAATCACAGGAAACGTATAGTCTGTCATGTTGATTTTGCAGCCCCTTTTACTGATTTTCTTGATGAACGGGCGTTGAAGAGCTTTTCAAGCTGATCGACACCTAATAGGAAGACCGCTCCTTGCACAACGAAGGAAAGAAAAGAGAGATCCCCTATGACAATTGATGATGTGAGGCGGTGAATCGTCAGCGCATAAAGGGCTTCGCCGAGACATACTGACATCATCCATAGGGTGATTCTTTCCGTTAACGGCTGTCCATATGTCATACACATTAAGATCAGCAAGGCAAATACGACCCAATCCACCTTTATTATCGTGAACCAAACAGGGTCATATAATGCAAACATCATAAAAAAGGCATACGCGCTCACCATTGAGCCCAATTGCATGATCCTCATGAATCGATAACCAGGCCTGAATATGACGAAAGCGGCACATGCATATAAAAGAGTCATCAAGAATCCCGCATTCATGCTCATATCTAAAACGGATATCATGAAATGACTGGATATAATATGGACAAGTACACAGATACCTAGCACGCTGCGCCACAAACTTTTTTCCATGATAAATGTCACCATAATCCAAACGAACCATATAGACCAATAATAGTACAAAGCCTCCAACGCCTCATCACCTCAATTACATTATGGGAAAATCTCCAATTTTTAAACATGCGGATCGTTACCGGCTCTGTATGAAATAAACAAGAGGTGACACCCTAATGATTGAGGAGGGATGAGTGATGGGAAAAGATAGACAGGAAAAGCGTTTAAAGGCGTCAAAAAGAGTGGAATCTGATCGTGATCAATCCATTCATCATAAAGGTGCAACAGCATTAGAAGGTCCAGAAAGCGCTCGAAAAAGAAATCAATAAAAAAAGGCATGTGATATCACATGCCCCTCTTACTATAGTACGTTGTGTCAACGCCTCTTTCTTTGAGCCAATGACTTGTTTCCCCTGAGATCACAACTGGAGCTTGTCTCAGTTCTTCAATCGTCTTCACACCAAGCACTGTCATCATCATCTTGATATCTTCTTGAAGATCCATGATATCTGCGATGAGGCCGCTTTCTCCTCCACTGGTCAATGATTTTAAGAAAAATCCAGCAAGACCAGCAGCAGATGCGCCAAGAGCTAATGATTTGGTTACATCAAGAGCATCTTTGATACCTCCGGAGGCTAAAATCGTTTGATTCTGAAAGGCTGTATGTACTTCAGCAAGACTCGCTGCAGTTGGAATCCCCCATTGATCAAAATAACGAAGGGCTTTTTGGCGGCGGAGATTTTCAATCTTAGAAAAGTTCGTCCCACCAAATCCGCCTACATCAATGGCTGCAACCCCAGCATGGAATAACTTTCTTGCCGTCTCCTTGCTCATGCCAAATCCGACTTCCTTCACGACAACAGGCACACCAACAGATTCAACGATAGCTGCAATCCGCTCAAGCGCCCCCCTGAAATCGCGATCCCCTTCAGGCATGACAATCTCTTGGATGACATTCAGGTGAATCTGGAGCATATTTGCCTCGAGCATGCTGACTGCTTCTTGAGCTTGCTTAATCGTCGCTTCACTGCCTAAATTCGCAAATACAATTCCATCCGGATTGACTTTACGAACGATTTCATATGTTCGTCTTTCTTCTTTATCTTTCAGTGCAGCCATTTGTGATCCAACTGCTACTGGGATATTGGTCTCCTTCGCTGCGATCGATAAAGAGCGGTTGATCTCATAGGTAGATTCTCCGCCCCCGCCAGTCATTGCATTGATAAAAATTGGCGAACCGAAAGTCAGTCCGCCAATTGTCGTATGTGTATCAATTTGTGATGTTGCAAGATCTGGTAAACTGGCGTGAACGAAGGAAACATCTTCTAAACCTGTTGCTGCATGCTGGCCAGTGGACAACGCATGCTCAATATGCTGTTTCTTTCTTTCTGCTCGCGTCAATTTTGATCACCAAATTATTTTAGTTTATTGAGTTTATCGCCGATCAGGTCACCAAGCTGGAATCCGCTTGTGTTTTCTTCTTTCGCCTGATATTGACGATAATCCTCTTCGATTTGTTTTTCAGGATTTTCTTCTAAATCACGAATGCTTAGTGAGATGCGCTCTTCGTCTTCATTCACATCAAGCACTTTCACTTTGACAGTCTGCCCTTCTTCAAGGACTTCTTGCGGCGTGCCGATATGTTTATGAGAGATTTGGGAAATATGCACAAGCCCTTCTACACCTGGCAGAATTTCAACAAATGCACCAAAGCTCACAAGACGTTGAACAGTTCCTTCAAGCACATCACCTTGTTTTACCTTTTCACCAATTTGGCTCCAAGGTCCTGGTAATGTTTCTTTAATAGATAGTGAGATACGTTCGTTATCACGATCAACAGCAAGTACTTTGACCTGGACTTCCTGTCCTTCTTCTACTACGTCAGATGGCTTTTCAACATGCGCATGGGATAGTTGAGAAATGTGAACTAATCCATCAATGCCGCCAATGTCAACAAATGCACCAAAATCAGTAAGCCTCTGCACTTTACCATCAATCACACTGCCTACTTCAAGCTTTTGCAGGAAGTCTTGCTTTTTGTCTAACTGCTCTTGCTCAACGACTGCACGGTGCGAAAGAATCACGCGATTTTTTTCGCGGTCAAGTTCTACCACGACAAGTGAGAGTGTTTTCCCTTTGTAATCTGTGAAGTCTTCTACATAGTGTGCTTCTACTAGAGATGCAGGAATAAATCCACGCACACCAATGTCAACGACAAGACCACCTTTTACAACGTCTTTTACTTCAGCTTCAAATACTTCTTTTGTTTCAAACTTTTTCTCTAGGTCTTCCCAAGCGCGGTCTGCATCAACAGCACGTTTAGATAAAATCAAAGCATCGTCTTCGACCTTTGTTACTTTAAGCTCTAACTCGTCGCCATCTTTCACGACATCTGATGCTTTTTCAACGTGAAGACTTGATAATTCACTGATTGGGATGATACCAGGTTGTTTCACATTGACGATATCTACATTGACATGCTTGTCCTCAACTTTAGAAACAATCCCTTTCACTACATCTCCAACCTCTGGTACCTGAACATCGATTTGATTCATTTCCTCTGTCATTTCGATAACCTCCTTGGTCCAAACCTACACAGCTTAGTTAAAACGACTGGGCGAATATGTGTCTTAAGCATGATGAATGCCAGCCGAATATGTATTATAGAAACATTCAAATCAATATAATTGCTTGAATGATCAATAAAAATAGTATTAGTATAAACTTCTAATAAAAGACCTTGTTTGTCAAGAGATAAACCTCTAACTTATTAAAGTTTTCTAAAATTTCTTACTGTTTCTCTACGCGGTCTGCCGCATCTAAAATTTTCCCTGCCACCTCTTGAATAGAAAGGGAGGTTGTGTCAATTTCAATGGCGTCGTCCGCTTTCTTTAAAGGTGAAACTTCGCGCTCAGAATCAAGCTTGTCACGTCTTGCAATCTCTTCAATCAGCTGATCGTAATTGACATCGTAGCCTTTTTTCTGATTCTCTTCAAAGCGGCGTTTTGCTCTTTCTTCTACTGATGCAAGCAAGAAAATTTTCACTTCGGCATCCGGAAGTACGTGAGTGCCTATGTCTCTTCCATCCATAACGACACCGCCTCGTTTGCCAAGCTCTTGCTGCCTGCGGACCATTTCTTCCCGAACAGCTCTGTGCTTTGCAACAACCGATACTTGGTTGCTTACGCGGTCTGTGCGAATATCCTCTGTGACATCCGTATTGTTTAGATGGACTTTTTGACCCTCTCCTGTTGTTACTAGTTCAATGACTGTTTTTTTCAGTAATGAATCAAGTGCCTGTTCGTCTTCAAGGTCTACACCTTGATTAAGTGCCGCAAGTGTAATCGCGCGGTACATGGCACCTGTATCAATATAAATATATGATTTTTTGGCTGCGACTATTTTTGCCACAGTGCTTTTGCCTGCTGCTGCAGGACCATCAATTGCAATAGATAATTTCTTTTTCATAATACCTCTCCTTGATTGAATCTCCCTTATGAATTGTAACACGATCACCGCTCAAACGGGGGAATTTTCTATCAATCCTTCTGCTTAAACGTCTCAATCCATTCTTCAATACTCATGTTATTCACACCCTCATACTGCACGACTTTTGACAAAAAAAGTTCTCCTTTCGTCAAATGAAGTGTGATCTGAACAGTTAGCAATAAAATAAGCTGAATGAACACCACTTTCAATAACCATCTTTCCATTGTCTTCATACAAAAAGCCTCCACGCTAGATTCTTTCCTCTCTAGTATGGAAGCTTTTTACACCCTTTATTCTTATGCTTTTTTCACACGTGTTAAAAGCTGCTGCTGGAAGCAGTATTTCATAATGTGCTGTTGGTGGTCATTTGTGATCTCTGAAAACTCCATGATCGCTCTTGTTTTGCCAGACTGTTCATCTTGATATACTCGATTCATCTCTGCAACCGCTTTAATTTTCACGGGCTCTTTTAAGGGAAGTTCAAACTCTGTGGCCACTTCTCCATAATCTTTCAATGACACGCCCTCAGGAACAGCAATCGCCACGCCGCCAGCACTTATATTCACAATAAACGTGTCAAAGGGCTCTTCGTCCGTTTGCATGATGGTGGCTTTGATCATCGTATCCACTCTCAAATATTCTCTTCGCTGAAGCCGGATCATTTTTTCTTTTGGCGGAATGGAAATAACAATCATCGGAATATCTTCTTTTCTTTTTCCAATGACTTCGCTTGTACATTTGTATGGAATTTGATTTTCGTCAAAAAAGAAGACGGTGATTTCTGTTTGCTGATTTAAGTAGATGGTGCGGCCCGTTTCTTTATCTGCTGGATAATTAATGCAAATATCATCGTTATTATTTTCCAAAACCTTCGATTTTGCTGTTTTCACTTCTTTGTTCTCATTGACATATTCAATTGTGATTGCATCCCCTATTTGTAACATTCCTCATCACTCTTTTCATCTGTGAAATCGTATCCTCTCCTATATTAAACCATGTCTAAAACAAAAGGAAAAGACTTATTAGCCTTTTCCTCGCTTCCTTTTCTATAGGTCTTTATATATAGGTTCTGCGTTTTTCAGTTTATCTACCCGTTCTTCTTTTCCAGTATCTGCATTAATGAACATGCGGTACGTATCGTTTTTTATCGTTCCGAGGAACTCATAGCACAGAACTTCCTCTGACATATCATTTTGCACAATCGCCAAATGAGTATCTTCGATCTTTACATGCTGATTCAATGTTTTCTGCGCTTCTTTTTGAGAGATTTTCGGTGCTTTGATGTCTCGAGTTTTATGATTCGTTAAGTAGTCCTTCGCTGAAAACCCAACAACCTCGCCATCATCCAATGCGACTTTCATGCGTATACTATCTGGATAAAGCAATACATTTTTTTGAAGAGGCACATAGGTAAATACACCGATATTATCAAATTGTGCACTTTCATCTAAATGGAACGATTCTGTGTCAAATCCGTGCTTCTTTAAAAAGCTGAGTGCTTTTTCTGATGCAGCATTCAAACTGATTTTTTGTTTTTTCACGTCACGATTCTGAAGAAGGTAGACTGGGTGCCCTCCTTTTTCAGTTAAGTCTAAGTAAAAGTTAGCATGGCTGTCTGGATCAGACATCGATAAGCTATACACGTCACGATTGGTTTTGCTGCCGCTTTTTCTCACTTTAAAATGTTGATTATGGTCAGGTGTGAATTGCTGTGCAATGCGGATCGCTTCTTTTTTTGAAATCTTGTCGCCTTTTAGATGATTGTAGCCTTGTGTTTCTTTTTCTGTCGACACATTTGTAGGCCCAAGATCGACATCTGCAAACGCATCTGCATTTCTCTCGACTGTTTTCAGCCCGTCAATGATGGTGTTGTCGTTCTTTCGATCGCCGTCAGCCAGCGCCATTTCAACATCCATCCATTTTAAGTTTTTATTAAGGACGAGGTGCTGCACTTGTCTAAGTTCGTTTTGGATATCTGATGCTTGATTATAAAGGGCTGTAATGGTTTTGTGTGTATCTTTATTTAATGGTTCGTCTGATAAAGTTTTGACTGATGATTTGTAGCTAAAGTCTCCGACATTCGCCAGGAATTCTTCCGTTTTATTAAAAGGCATCAATGTGAGCGGGAGCTGGCTGACATTGTTATGCGCTTCTGATGACATTCTCCATACATCTGCAAGTGCTGGTGAGATGGATGTTTGGCTGTTCATCGCAAGTGTTGCGCCCAGTTTGTCATGCAGCTGATCCACCTGATACGTTAAATCGTGGAAGGCTCTTTGGTAGTTGTTCTCAGCATGAAGCAGCACGGCGTCTTTTTCTTGATGTTCTTTATAGCCCCAGTAACCTGTTGAGATGACAGCAATTCCTAAAATAGCAATCAATATTCCTCTGATCATTTATTTACACCTCTTTTTATTCGCAGAATATATGTTTCCCGATTCGTTTAATTTGTGGTCTTCCCCAAATCCATGGACTTGTTGCTGTATCAGGATTAAAGTAATAAATGGCGCTCTCAGATGGGTCCCAGCCATTGATTGCATCAAACACAGCCTTTTTTGCCGTTTCATCTGGCGTCATATAAAATTGCCCATCTGCAACAGCGGTAAATGCTAGCGGTTCAAAAATGACCCCTGCGATCGTATTTGGAAAGGTCGGATTGTTCAAACGGTTTAAGATGACGGCCGCGATGGCCACCTGTCCTTCATACGGCTCACCTCTTGCTTCACTGTAAACAGCTTGTGACAAGAGCTGAATGTCATTACTAGAAAATCCACCAGGCATGTTGGCTGCTGTTTGTTTCGGTGTTTGATTCCCCTGCTGGCTGCCTGACTGATTGCCAGACTTCCCAGATGATCCACTTTGACTTTTTTGATTTTCTTTTGTACCTTGGGCTGTCTTCTTTTGCGAGCTTCTTTTCGGAGCCTTTGTTTGCTGATCAAGAGGCTTTCCGCCATAATGGGTAAACTGGTTCCCTTGCTGCAGCTGCTTTTGAACAAATTCTTTGTAGTATTTCGTCTTTTGAACTAATAAGCTTTTTGTTTTCTCGCCTACAAGTCCATCGACCTTCTTGATGCCAAATTGGCTTTGAAAGTTACGAACGGCCCAGTACGTCCCCCAGCCATAGACGCCATCAATTTTGCCATTGTAAAAACCATTGTATTGGAGACGCGCTTGCAGTTCGACTACATCTTCTCCTGTTGCGCCCCGCTGGATGACTTGGCTGGTGAAGGCTTCACTTTTACTCTCTGTCAAAAGTGAAGACGCAAGAAGAACGATTGAGAAGATAAGAACGATTTGTTTTATGAAACGAGCTTTATCCATATTTGATCCTCCTGTACTTTTGATGTTTGAATATATGTTTCTTCCGATCCCTATTTTTATACATTCAACACAGGAGAGAATTGGATGGAAAAGACAAAAAAACGCCCTATCAACAAATAGGACGTTTTCAAAAATTAAATTTGTACCATTTTTACCGCACGGGCTTTTTTTGCTTTCCTTAAACCAAACCACCATAAAAAAATCATGAACGGCACCATGATATATCCCCAGTTTTTCATCCCTAATAGAATGAAATCATATAGGCCGTGAAACAGCACAGGGAGCGTTAAAGAAAGAATCAGCCATTTGCGCTGCTCTTTTTTATCAGAGAAGCGGGCTTTTCCGATATAAAATCCCATCACAACACCAAATAATGCGTGACTTGATACAGGTAATAAAGCACGGGTAAACGCATATTCGACCCCATGACCGACTAAGTAAAGAATATTTTCAAGTGTTGCAAAACCAAGTGAGACACTCGTTCCATACACAATCCCGTCATAGTGTTCGTCAAACTGGGCATGCGCATAAACGCTGACCATTAAAATAAACCATTTTAATGATTCCTCTAAAAAGCCCGACGTCACAAATGAAATCAAGATAGGGTTTGTTGCGATATTTTCCTCTTGAAGGACATATTGAATAAACATGGTTGGAAACACAAGTATGACACCTAGCATAAAAGATCTGATGACCATATGAACCGGCTCATTGTCGTACTGATCTTTCAAATAAAAATAACTTAAAAGTGCGATGCCGGGAGCTAAACCTGCTGAGATGATTGCGATCATAACCAGACCTCTTTCCCTACATTATCCTTCATTATCGTACCATGATTTACCCTTTTTTTATATGACTCGGGCCCATTTTTCTAAAAATAAATTTCTATATAATCCCAATTTATAAAAAAAGAACTGAACCCCTTTGAAGGATCCAGTTCTTTTTTTATCCGTTGATTCTTTTGTTGATTTCTTCTGCAATGAGTCCGCCATGAAATCTTCCATTTTCGATGAAAATTTCATTCGCATTATTTCCAGCAGCAATGACTCCTGCAATGAAAATACCTTCAACATTCGTTTCCATCGTTTGTTCATCAAATGCTGGACGGCCTGATTCTTGATCTATCGTGACACCCATTTTTTCTAAGAAAGAATGATCTGGATGATAGCCAGTCATGGCAAATACATAGTCACTTTTCACTCGATCCGTTTGATTTTGCTGGTTTGTAAAGATCACATCTTCTTCTGTGATTTCTTTCACCTGCGCGCCAAACTCCATTCGAATCGTTCCATTACGGACAAGCGCTTCAAACTCTGGTAAAATCCAAGGTTTGATGCTGGATGAATATTCAGTTCCTCTATAAAGCACAGTGACTCTGCTTCCGCATTTCACAAGTTCTAGTGCAGCATCCACACTAGAGTTCTTCCCGCCAATCACCGTCACATCTTTATCAAAATATGGATGTCCTTCTTTAAAGTAGTGATATACGTGGGGAAGGTCTTCTCCTTTGACGTTCATATAGTTTGGATGATCATAGTAGCCAGTTGCAATGACGACGTAATCACATGAATAGTCGTTTTTTGATGTATTCACTGTAAAACGGCCATCTTGTTTCGTCACGGCGTTCACTTTTTCAAAAGCATGCACACGCAGGTTTTTTCGTCTGACGACCTCTCGGTAATAGGAAAGTGCCTGAATACGAACGGGCTTACGATTTTCAGTAATAAAAGCGACATCACCGATTTCAAGCTTTTCACTTGTACTAAAAAAGGTTTGATGTGTTGGGTAATGATAAATACTGTTCACGACATTCCCCTTTTCAATCACAAGTGCATCAATCCCAATTTGCTTGAATGCGATGGCAGCTGATAGTCCGCATGGGCCGCCTCCTATTATGATCGCTTTTTCTTGTTTCATTTGTTCCACTCCTGTCATTTCACTGCAATAACAATTGCTGGGCTGTTTGATTCTTTGTTCCATTCCATAAAAAAATCTCCTATTTAAGGATAGGAGATTTTAAGGCGCGATGCAAATCAGCCGCTTAAATCCAGCCTCTGAATCGAGAAGCTTCAGCCATTTTACGTACACCGACCATATATGCAGCAAGACGCATATCAATCCGGCGGTTTTGCGCCATTTCATAAATATTATTAAATGATTTCACCATCATATCTTCTAAACGAGTTTCAACTTCTTCTTCAGTCCAGTAGAACCCTTGGTTATTCTGAACCCATTCAAAGTAAGAAACAGTTACACCACCCGCACTCGCAAGTACGTCTGGGACAAGTAGTACACCACGATCTGAAAGAATTTTGGTTCCTTCCAGTGTCGTTGGACCATTTGCTGCTTCTACGACAATTTTGGCTTTAATGTTTGCCGCATTATCTTCTGTGATTTGGTTTTCAATGGCTGCAGGTACTAGGATATCACAATCCAGCTCAAGCAGCTCTTGGTTTGTAATTGTATCGTTAAATAATTTAGTGACGGTTCCAAAGCTGTCACGTCGGTCAAGCAAGTAGTCGATGTCTAGACCATCTTCATCGTATAATCCGCCGTACGCATCTGAAATCCCTACGATTTTCGCTCCAGCATCATACATGAATTTAGCTAAGTAGCTTCCTGCATTTCCGAATCCCTGTACGACAACACGAGCCCCGTTAATGTCAATTCCTTTTTTCTTCGCCGCTTCTTTGATGCAGATCGTCACACCTTTTGCTGTTGCAGTATCACGTCCGTGTGATCCCCCAAGAACAATTGGTTTTCCTGTAATAAATCCTGGCGAGTTAAACTCATCAATTCTAGAATATTCATCCATCATCCATGCCATAATTTGAGAGTTCGTAAACACGTCTGGTGCTGGAACATCTTTTGTTGGTCCAACAATTTGACTGATGGCGCGAACATAACCGCGGCTAAGTTTTTCAAGCTCTCTGAATGACATTTCTCTTGGATCACAGATAATACCGCCTTTTCCTCCGCCATAAGGAAGATCCACAATTCCACATTTTAAACTCATCCAAATTGAAAGCGCTTTTACTTCTTTTTCCGTAACGTTCGGGTGGAAACGAATTCCGCCTTTTGTTGGACCGACAGCATCATTGTGCTGTGCGCGGTAACCAGTGAAGATTTTCACAGATCCATCATCCATACGTACTGGAATTTTGACCGTTAATAGACGAATTGGCTCCTTCAGCAATTCATACACTTCCTGCGGATACCCTAATTTGTCTAGCGCTTTATGTATGACGGTTTGAGTTGACTTTAAAACATCTAGCTTATCTTCTGCGTTATGAGCGGCGTTTTGATCGGCTGCCATTAAAATAAACCCCCTAGAAATCTTTCATGATCTACTGCTCCCTTTCAAGCAATAGTATACACCTTCGTACTGGTAAAGCAAAGGTAAAAAGCGTTTTTTATCAAAATAAAATATCAGCGTTTATAAATATAAAAAAGGATATAAAAAAATACTGTTGTTTCATCACAACAGTATTAAATATAATAGAAAAAAGTGATTAAAAATACATTTGAATCGTTTTCACAGCATCTTCTTGCATGATCACTTTTCCATACTCTTTTAGCCGGTGAATGGTGAGTGTCGTAGGTGAACCAAACTCTGCTAAAATTGAAATGACTGTATCAGCAGATAGTTCTCCAACATCATCTAGGCTAAGATAATATTGACCTTCATAATGGTAAACTGTACCCCCTAAAAGTCCAATACGACTTAAACTATGGGACAGTTGAATCACATCTTCAAACGAGGCAAATTGATAGAGCACATGCTTGCTCTCGTCGAGCTTGACTTGCATCTCAATGTAATCTTCATCAAACTCATCATCAGCATCTTCCTGCTGACTCTTTGTGACAATGACGACCATCCCCTGCGCCTGAAGAGAAAATACTTCAACAGCAATCGGTCCATTCGCTTCAAAACCGAGCTCCTGATTCGCCTCGTTCATCATGTCTTTAAACAGTTGATGGACTTTGAACGAATCTTTCCAAAGGTCTTCTTTCGTAAGACCTCGGTCTGTCAGGTCATCTAGTGTGAGAAAAATTTTGATTTTATTATAATTCAGACGCTCCAGTCGCATAACGTTCCCTCCTGCCTCTTCTAAACACACATCATACTGTAGTATATGAGATGATGAGTCATAGGTTCTTAATTTTGTATTCAGTTTACACTGTGTCAAGACGGAAGACAAGCATGAAGCTATGCTTACGGTGACTTTTATGGAAAATATTGAGGGTGCCGCAAGTTAACGCGTTTTTAGAGGCATTAAATAGATCAGATGGGTTTCTGGTTCTGCTCCGAGACGCAAGGGAATTTTTGTTGTACCGTAGCCATTACTAATGAGAAAGAACGCACCTTTGACCTGGCCTGTTCTTCCTTTTTCATACGGTCCAAATTTCCCAATTCGGATCTGTCCCCCATGCGTATGACCGCTCAGGACAAGATCGATTCCCTCTTCTTCACTCATCAAATGATGTACATCTGGATTGTGCGATAAGAGAATATTGACATCTTCTTTCACAAACTCTGGCCGTATCGCTTCATAATCTGCTTTTTCAAGCCGAATATCATCAATTCCTCCGATTTTAATTCGCTGGCCTTCGAAATTCCATACAGCCGTTTCATTTTGCAAAGTCGTGACATCGTATGCATGAAAAATCTCTTTCAACCTTTGCTGGTGCAGCTCATGATCATTATTTCCCCAAACAAAATAAACCGGCGCAATTTTTGATAAACGTTTCACATTTTCTTCAATCCTTGCGTAGGGCACACCTTTTTCTGCTAAATCTCCGCCAATCATAATCACATCTGGCTCTTCCTGTCTGATTTCCGCTAATAAAGTGTCACTGATGAGACGTCTGTGTGTATCAGAAATAAAGAAAATGACAGCAGGCCGGTCTGATTGAAGTGCTTCTATTGTAAAGTAATGCTTTTTGATGTTGTTTTGTTTTGCCGTTTTCACCATTTTTGCCGTTACACACACACCTGTTGTAACAGCCGCAATGGCGGCAGTAAATCCGATGGCATATTTCATCACAAATGGCTCCCTTACATATCTTTCTTTCATAAGACGCTTGAATGAAAAAAGACGTTTCAACTGTTAAACGTCTTTTTTTCTCATTTATTTACTTTCATAATAGAGATTAATGTCATATTGCTTCTGCATATAGTGAAAAACTGCCTCGCGCTCTTTCCACTGATTTGATTGCGGCCATAAGTCTGTACTCTTTTGTATAATTTCACATCGAAGCCGATGATATTCATCTTCAGCCTTTTCTTCTTTTTTCTTATAGTAATAAGAGGCATAAAAAGCAAAGACCTCAGCCATGATCCAAAACAGAAAAACTTCATGACCAAGCAGTGTGGCAATCATCGCTTCTGGCTGAAGCGAGCCGCCTCCCGCATTTGCCGTGATCACAAAATAAAACAAAAGAATGGCCAGCGATAGAAGGGCTGTCCATTGCCACCTTTTGCACTGCTTGGCAAAACCCTCATATTTATGCTTTCTTTTGATCAATGTTTCCATCATCTTCTGTGTTGGCTGATCCATATATCGGCTGATTGTGTGCAATGTCATCACATACACCCTGTCCCTTTTTTCTACATATGTATGTGCGTGCTTCTTCATTCATGTCAGATGATTAGTTTTCTAGTGGAATATTCAGCACTTGACCACTGTACACGCTGTTACCTTTCAAATGATTATAGGCTCTAATTTTCTCTTCACCCGAACGGTTTTTGTAATACTTCATTGAAATTCGATACAGGTTTTCCTCTGGACCAACAGTGTGCTGCACGACACGAACTGGCTTTTCTTCCTGCTTCTTTTTGTCTTCAGCTTCTTTTCGTTTTTTCTCTTCCTGTTGCTTTTGCAGGGCTAGCTGCTGCTGTTCACGCTTTTTGGCAGCTTCAGCTCTCGCGCGTTCTTTTTCTTTCGCTGCTTGTTCACGCTCTTCTTTCTCTTTAGCAGCTTTTTCTTTTTTCTTCTGTTCAGCTTTTTCTTTCGATCGCTGTTTTTCTTCATCTTTCTTTTGCTTCTCATCATCAGACGCATCCGCTTTATCAGCGCTTGAGTCATTTTTCGTTTCGGCAAGTGCTGACGGGACTGGGTCTGTGTCAGCACTTGATGTAGAATCAATATTATATACATCTTGATTATTATTATGGTTGATTTCCTTTGACGTGTAGTAGATCAAAAGGAAGAACACCGTGACGACGATAATAGGAAAGATAATAGCCAGTGTTGTAAACAATGGATTGCGAACCTTTTTCGTGCGCTGCTTTTTATATTCATGAAAATCTTCTCGTGTAGGAAAGTGAGAGTCATCTGAAGGCTGTACTTCTTCTTCTTCTTCAAAAATCTTCTCAACATCATCGTCATGGATGTTTGTCAGCTGCTCCTTCTTTCTCTTCATTCTCGACATTTCTTCCATGTTCATCCCTCCCCCTATATTTCAAACGAATTTGACAAGCAAAGACTAAGTCAATGACAAAATGGGTCATGACAGGAACAAATAAATTCCCCGTCCACTCGTATAAAAGTCCTAAAAAAATACTAATGGAAACCACAAGGATAAACAAGAGTATTTTTGATAAGTAGCGAAAGTGAAGGAGCGCAAATACGATACTAGCAATCTCCAATCCAAATTGCTGCTGGACGATCCCTCGGAATAGAATTTCCTCTGAAAAGGCGATGAGCAGTGTTAACCAAACAATATGCGGGATGCTGCGGTTTTTGAACATTTTTTCATTTAAACCACCATCATCATACATATGAGCAGGAAACACCTTCATGACAATCGCATCCACAATAATTACAAGCACAGCGCCGCCAATTCCATAAGTCAGTATCCGCACATCATGGATCTCCCACAGGAATGTGAAATCTGTCCAATGATCGAACATAAATATCCCTAGTAAAAAAGAAATAACCAGCATCAGCAGCTGCGTAAAATACAGCTGTTCTACGACTTGTCGATCGGTTAATTTTTCAATAATTCGGCGATGTTGTTCGATCAATGCTGCGCCTCTTTTGTCAGATGAAACATACGATCCAGCACGGTCTTCCAGTGTTTCATTTCATTCAGCTCCAATGGTTGTTCTTTTTTTTCATAATCAGACAGGTCAAGTCCGCAAGAAGAGCAGCAATTGCCAGAGGATGCGGTCTCCGTTTGATCAAGCTGTTCGTAAAAGTATGATAACAGAGATTGTCTAAAGCAGCGATGATCTGTGATCCGCTCCTTAAATTGCCACACTTTTCTCAGTTTTTCTGTTTGTCTGTCCTGCAATTTCTCTTTCAGTTTCATCAGGAGCACACGAGGCTGTTCAGACTGATACATCCTGTAATAGTGGATCAACATTCTTGCCCGTGTCTCCTGAAGCCCTGATTCCATCAATTGTTCACGTAATTTTTTTTCATCATTTGTCTGCATTTGTGTCAGCCTAGCTAAGAAGAAATCAATTTCTGGCTCATCAAAGCCCTCGGCTTGTATTAAATGCTGTTGAATGTCCGCATCCTCTTCTGTATATAAGAGAATGCTCACACTGTTTTTCCCGTCCCGTCCTGCTCTTCCAATTTCCTGCATAAATGCTTCAATTGACTGCGGCGGGCTCATATGAATAACAAATCGTATATCTGCTTTATCAATTCCCATTCCAAAAGCACTTGTACAACAAATGAGATCAAGCTGTCCGCTGATAAATTGCTGCTGAATCAGCATGCGGTCTCCCGCATCCATTCCGCCATGGTAATACTCTACACGCTGATGGGTTTTTTGTTTCATAAAAAGCGCCATATCTTCTGTCATTTGCCGGGTCGGGCAATAAATCAGACCGGGGCCTTGCAGGAATTCCACAAGCTCAATGGCCCGTTTCTCTTTTGCTTCTTTCGTTTCGTGCGCTTCTTTAACTAAAGCGATGTTTGACCGGTTGACAGAATGAATATGAAAGTCTGGATGCTGCAATCTTAACGTTTGCACGGTATCTTTAAGTGTTTGTTTTGTTGCTGTTGCCGTCAGTGATAAGGCGACAGGATGACCTAACGCTTCTCTCCATTCTCCCAGCTTTGAATATTCCGGACGGAAATCATGCCCCCATTCGGATATACAATGGGCTTCATCGACGACGAACAAACCAATATGCATCGATTTGAGCTGTTCTAGCAGTACCTCTGACATTAATGCCTCAGGGGCGACGAATAAAAATTTATATGATGGCAAATGCCGAATGATATGTCGTCTCTCCTGAAAAGACAATGTGCTGTTCAGTGCCGCCACTCGTTTTTCTCCGCGCATTTTCATTCGTTCGACTTGATCCTCCATAAGCGATAACAGCGGCGAAATAATGAGAACTAATCCATCTGTCATATAGCCGGGAATTTGATAGCAGATGGATTTCCCTCCGCCAGTAGGCAGCATGGCAACGGTATCCTTTTGATTTAGTACACTTTGAATAATGTCCTCTTGACCTGTTTTAAATGAGTCGTAACCAAAATATCGCATGAGCGTCTGATGAAGCTTATCCATTTGCTTTCACCATCCTTGTCAGAGCCAATCGTATTTGAAAATAAGTAAATGAATGTTCGAGTTTTTCTTTAATCAGCTTCATTTTATTTGTTTGAAGCTCTCTGGCTACTGCATGAATGGCCTGCTGCGCTTCTTCACTCACATACGGCTCTATTGAGAAGTTCGGTTCATGTATGGAAAGCTCGACAATATGGTCTTCGATCGTTGCCTTTTTTAATGAACGAATATGCGCAATCTGATCAATATCAAAGCCTTTTTGCACAAGTTCGAGCGTTTTGTGAGTAGAGGTTGTTAGCACGCGTTTGAATTCAAGGTCACCTACGAGCTTTTGCATGAGCTGCGCCTCACCTTTTTGGGCAGCATGAATAAAATAATGAAGGACATTCCAAAAAAGCAGGTACACATACCACACATCTTCTTTTAGCCACTCTGCCATTTGCTGATACGTACGCCCGATTCTTTCATTTGACGTCAATGAATAAACAAAAATCAGCGCCTCTTGATCACTTATACGGTTAAGGAGCGTTTCTAGTTCATGATGCAGCTCTTCTGAAAGTTTATTCTTCTCGTGATGCTGTTTTAAGAAGGATTTCGTCCAGCTTTGTACGGATACATCTCTTTGTATTGGGACATATTGATACGATCCAGCCATATGGTGAGAAAGCACTTGTACAAGTAGCGAGAGCCTCATCCATAGCACCTTTGCTTTATCATGATATTTCGCACCATGAAAATAAACGGGCATCGGTTTTTCTAAAAAATACTGGTTTAGCATACGCTGTCCTGCATCTGTAACAGTGAATGTCTCACCCGTTTTTTTGATGTATTGCTCTTCGTCAAGTTTTATAGTAGATCGATTCAGCTGATCCCTCGTAAACCCCGGGTAACAGCCGAAGTACTTTGAAAGCTGAAATAAACTGGCATCCTGTATGGTTTGTGATGATTTTTTTCCTTTAAAAAGATGGTAGACAGCACTTATGGAGCGTTCGCCGTTCAATTTATATACGCTGTCCATTAACATGACATCCAAATAATGAAGAGTCATTCGCCAAAGCACCTGTCTTCCTGACAAAATTCGAATATTTTCTCCCTTTATTTTAACAGATTTCATAGAAGAAGAAATGTTTAAACTCAATTTGTGGGGGAAAGTTATGAACAAACCCTTATGTGATAAGCATTCTCAATCACTTTACAGTTGAAATGTGAAATTAAAATCATTACAATAAGGTTTGAGGAAATTGTTTTTTATCGGTGAAACTAAAAAGGTTAGACCATTTGTTCCATCGAACAATCTGGGAGGTATTTTTTTAACATGGCAAAATATACAATTGTAGACAAAGACACATGTATTGCTTGCGGCGCATGCGGTGCAGCTGCTCCAGACATTTATGATTATGATGATGAAGGCATTGCATTTGTTACGCTTGATGACAACCAAGGAACTGTAGAAGTTCCAGAAGTACTCGAAGAAGATATGCTTGATGCATTTGAAGGATGTCCAACGGATTCAATCAAAGTTGCGGACGAATCTTTCGAGGGTGACCCACTTAAGCATGAATAGTATAAAAGCCCCTTATGCAGGGGCTTTTTTTATATTAACTATTTTGAAGTCGGCGTTTATTTTCAAACCATGGACGCATTTTCACAAAAATGAGGCTAAACACGATGGTAAGGATGATGCCTTTAATAAAGTTAAATGGTAAGATCCCTGCTGTAATGGTCGTCTTGAGCGCATGATCGGATAGTTCTGGCGCGTTTAAGAACCATGTGTAAGCTGGCAGGAATAAGAAGTAATTTAAAATGCTCATCATCACAGTCATAAGCAATGTACCCGCGATCATAGACCATGCCATCCCTTTTGCTGATTTGATTTTTTTGAACATAAAGGCGACTGGCAAGATAAATAATGTGCCTGCAATGAAGTTCGCGACTTGCCCAACTGGAACGCCGGACATACTGCCTTGAATGAGGTAATGCAGTACATTTTTTAATGCCTCAACAGCAATACCTGCACCCGGTCCATAAATTAAAATTGCAATAATCGCCGGGATATCACTGAAATCAATTTTCAAATACGCTGGAAGACCCGGGAAAGGGAAATCCAATAAAATTAATACAAACGAAATACTGCTGAGCATACTGGTAACGACTAAACGCTTTACTTTACTTTGATTCAATATTCTCTCTCCTTTTCGATCAAATCTTTCGAAAAGAGGATTGTTCCATTTTAGCCACAAAAAAACCGCCCTTGAAAACAGGAGCGGGGAAATTGGGCTAGACAAATAAACGTGTAAACATCAATGTTTTCAACGTTTATGAACCTCCATCTTCTCCCATCCAGACTATACTGTCGGCTTCGGAATCACACCGAATCCTGCCAAAAAGGCTCGCGGGCTTAGAGACTATGCTCATCACCGCCGGTAGGGAATTACACCCTGCCCCGAAGATTGATCATTATTCAATTCGACATCATTATATATGATATATGAGCATTTGTACAGATAAAAATCCTGAGCAAATTCATCAGTTTTAAGAAATCGTAAAAAACACAAAAATTCTAATGACAAATGCGCAAAAATTGGTTATCTTTTGTTTAAAGGTGTTCATTCTTTATAAAGACACAAAGAAATGTTCGTGTTTTCTTTTTTACTTTACTGCTTTAATTTGATTGACACAGTGAAAAGGAATATGGTAAATTATCAGATATTTATGACGTTTATTTTAGGAGGAAATCTTACGATGTTTCGAGTATTAGTCTCAGATAAGATGAGCAATGATGGTCTTCTACCACTTTTAGAATCAGATTTTGTTGAAATTGTCCAAAAAAATGTAGCAGAAGCAGAAGATGAATTACACACGTTTGATGCCTTACTTGTCAGAAGTGCCACGAAAGTAACGAAAGAGCTTTATGAAAAAATGACTTCATTAAAAATTGTCGGCCGTGCCGGTGTAGGAGTAGACAATATTGACATTGATGAAGCAACCAAGCATGGCGTCATTGTGATCAATGCACCAAACGGTAATACGATCTCGACAGCTGAGCATACGTTCGCCATGATTTCATCACTTATGCGTCATATTCCGCAAGCCAATATTTCTGTCAAATCAAAAGAATGGAACAGAGGTGCATATGTTGGTGCTGAGCTTTACGGAAAATCTCTTGGGATTGTCGGCTTAGGCAGAATCGGAAGTGAAATCGCCCAGCGTGCAAGAGCGTTTGGCATGACAGTCAACGTGTTTGACCCATTTCTCACAAAGGAACGTGCAGAAAAAATTGGCGTCAATGCGAAATCACTCGATGAAGTACTCGAAGTATCAGATATCATTACTGTACATACGCCATTAACAAAAGAAACAAGAGGACTTCTCAATAAAGAAACGATTGCAAAAACGAAAAAAGGAGTTCGCCTTGTAAACTGTGCACGCGGCGGCATTATTGACGAAGCTGACCTTCTTGAGGCACTTGAAAGCGGCCATGTCGCAGGAGCTGCACTCGATGTATTCGAGGTAGAACCTCCAACTGATAATCCGCTTGTGGATCATCCACACGTCATTGCAACTCCGCATCTTGGTGCCTCTACAAAAGAAGCACAATTAAATGTAGCAGCGCAAGTATCTGAAGAAGTCCTTCAATTTGCAAAAGGTCTTCCTGTCATGTCATCTATTAATCTACCAGCGATGACAAAAGACGAATTCAAAAAGATTCAGCCTTATCATCAGTTTGCAGGAAAACTTGGACGTCTTGTCTCTCAATCAATGAGAGAACCTGTAAAAGAAGTAGGCATTTCTTATGAAGGCTCTATTTCAAAACTCGAAACATCTTTTATCACAAAAAGTCTCCTCTCAGGCTTTTTAAAAGAGCGCGTTGATTCGACTGTGAATGAAGTAAATGCTGGAATGGTCGCAAAAGAACGCGGCATTAGCTTTAGTGAGAAAATTTCTTCCAGCGAATCTGGTTACGAAAACAGTATTTCTATTGAAGTCAAAGGTGATCTTTCAACCTTTACTCTAAAAGCGACTTACATCCCGCATCTAGGGGAACGCGTTGTTTCTATTAATGGATTTAATATTGATTTTTATCCAGATGGACACCTTGTCTACATCCAGCATACAGATGCACCTGGTGTGATTGGAAAGGTTGGACAGATTTTAGGCGACCACGATGTCAACATCGCAACAATGCAGGTAGGACGTAAAGAAAAAGGCGGCGAAGCCATTATGATGCTTTCTTTCGATAAGCATCTAGAGGATGAAATTGTGAAAAAATTAACGGAAGTACAGGATATTCTTTCTGTCCGCCTGATTGACCTTTAAAAACAGTGATAAACCTCATGCAAAAGCATGAGGTTTATTTTTTTGAAACCATTAACCGGTCTCCTGTTCGAATGAGGTGAGTGGTCAGCTCATTGATCTTTTTCAATTGTTCCACAGTCATTTCATGCGCCTTTGCTATTGACCAAAGAGTGTCCCCTTTTTGAATGACATATGTATTTTTTTCATGTCCATTTACATGAAGAGCTGGCTCTTTGAAACGTTCCTCTGCAATCATTTTGAGCGGATCTATCGCATCCTCTTTGCTGACTGACCAATTGCCACGATGTACCTCAAAATGCAAATGAGTGCCTCTAGAGGCTCCTGTGTTGCCAATGATGCCAATTGGCTCTCCTGCTTGTACTTGGTCACCCTTTTTCACAAAACGCTCGTGTAAATGAGCATAGACGGTTTCGTACCCGTTTGGATGCTGAATAAACACAACCTCTCCATATGTAGCCGATACATACGAACGCGTAACCACACCTTCACTTGCAGCAAAAATGGATTCTCCTTCTGGCGCAGCTATATCTAATCCCTTATGCGAGCCGCCCCTTGTCCCAAACAAGTCAGTGACTTCTCCTTTCACTGGCTCCACCCATTCGTTTGTCTGCTGCGCATGGGCAAATGGTGCTAAGATGAAGAACAAAAAACAGCTTGCACCTATGAAGCAATACCTTTTCATCAGTGACTCCCCTTCTTTGAGGTTCTTTTCATGACAGCTTAGTATACAGCAAGAAGGCCATTTTATATACATTAAAAAAGAACGCAATGACTTACTTGCGTCCTTTAACGATCTTTGATGACAACTGGATTCGGCAGAGCCGGTACCTCTATTGGTTCGTTTAATTCATAAGGTCCTACTTGATCTGTTCCTGCATATTGAATGGTGACATCTGTAAAACCAAAATCTTTCGCTGTGAGCAGCAGACCTTCAATGAGTAGAATATGATCAATTGAGTCCGATAATTTTGCTGATGCTCCAAACGTGATGGTCACATGCTTACCTTTTGATGTCACTTCTTTAATGGATTCTTCTTTAATTAATGGTTCGAGCCCAGAATCACTCGACCGTTTCATGGCCTCTACCGCCTCTTCATAAGAAGAATAATGCGTTTTTGAGGGCACCAAAAAAGTCCCGCTCTTATTTTCTAATACGTAATAAGCTTGCTTTGTTTGTTTATCAATCGATACCCTGCCGATGCTTCCACTTGCCCCTAATTGAAGCTGAGAGCCTTTGACAGATTTGACTTCCACTTGCTTATACCTGCTCCATTTCAGCGTTTCTTTTACCATATCTTTAAACCGATTGGCTTCCTTTATCGTATCAAGGGACAAATCATTTTTTAACTGAAAGACAAGTGTATTCCCTTTTTCACGAAGGTCCACCATCTCAAGATAAGATTGAAGCGGCTTTGTCATTTCAGGCAACTGCACCTGTTCATATGTGTTCATTATTTCCTGCAAATGGTCATGTTCATTCTCTTTTTCAATACTAATGGGAACCACTTGAGATGTTGATTCATCTATGTATGCAACCGTCATATATTTTTGCTTGTCTTCATGAGAAACAACGTGCGCGGTACCATTTGCCTGTTTCACCGGCTCTAATGTGGCATTCGCCTGTCCTTTGTCAGCACTTGAGTCCATTTTCATCTGTTGATGCTGTTCTTGAGCTGCCGGCTGAAATAAATGAGGAGAAATTAAAAACGCCATAAATAAAACCACAACGGTTGCCACCGCTGGACCGATCCATCTGACACTTTTCTTTTTCTTCCCGCTTGCCATCAGCATCTGCTGGTATATCTGCTTAGATGAACGGTTGTCCTCCACTTTTGGAAGCTGACTTAGTAACACCTTGATTCGTTCTTCGCTCCAATCGGACCTGTTCGTTTTCATTCACTAGCTCCTCCTTCAAAAGCTCCATATGTTTTCGGAGCACTTTCAGGCCTCGGTGCTGCGTTGTTTTGACTTTGCTTTCCGAGAACTTTAGCGCCTTTGCCGTCTCCATGATTGAGTAGCCCTGGATAAACCTTAAAATGATGACAGCTCTTTGATCAATCGTACAGTGATCAAGTGCGGCATAAATTTCTTTTGTATTTTCATCCTGTACAGCTAGTTCGTCCGGGAGCAAATCTGGATCTTTTACATCCTGCTTATCCCAATCAAACGTGCCGAGCACCCGTTGTCTAATGGTTTGCTGTTTGCGAAACCAGTCAATCGCCACATGCCTTGCAATTGAAAACAGCCATGTTTTCTCGCTGCTTCTTCCTTCAAAAGTTTTATATGAGTGAAGTACCCGAATGTAAACCTCCTGCACGAGATCCTCTGCCTGATTTTTATCTTTAACCATATAAAATAAAAACTGGTACAAATCTTGATGGTACGAATCATATATTTTTTGAAAGGTTTCATGCATAGGAAACCCCTCCGTTCACTTATTTTTGTCGAGTGACTCTTATAAAACGTTACATTACAACTTTATGACAAATATATTACAAGTTCGACAGTTTGGAAAGGGCTTTTTGTTTAACTTCTCCTTAAAAATTTCAAAATAGAAAAAACACTTCATTTTCTTTCGAAAAGAAGTGTTTCTCATGTAACAAGATTCTTCGTCAAGATTAGACGAGTTCCTGCTTTTTTCTCGGAATATAGAAGGTGAAGTGTGTACCTGCACCCGTTTTGCTGTGAGCATGTATAGAGCCTTGATGCGCTTCGACGATGTTCTTCACAATCGCAAGGCCAAGCCCAGTACCAGAACGTCCTCTTGTTCTTGCTTTATCAGCTTTATAGAAGCGCTCGAAAATAAAGGGCAGATCCTCTTCTGGAATTCCGCTTCCCGAATCTTTCACATCCATTTTCAGCCCGTTTTCCACCGATTGAACCGAAAAGTGAACCTCTCCGCCCTCTGGTGTATGACGAATGGCATTATCAATGAGATTCGTAAACACTTGCTCAATCTTATCTGGATCGAATACAAAGTACGGTTCATCCACTTGAATATTATACGTAAGATCGATTTGTTTTTCTTTCGCAATCCCTAGAAACTTGCGGTAGATCTTCTCAGTCAGCTCTTCCGTATCTGTTGATTCAAGATTCAGTGTAATATGACCTGCTTCCATTCTCGCTAGATCTAGAAGATCATTTACAAGTCGTCCCATTCGAAGTGATTCATCGTAGATAATTTGCGCAATCTCTTTCTTTTCCTCTTCTGATCCTGCAATATCATCTACAATCGCCTCACTGTACCCTTGCAGCATGGCGATTGGTGTACGAAGTTCATGACTGACATTGGCAATGAAGTCTTTTCTCAGTTTATCAAGTCTTCGTTCCTCCGTCATATCACGAAGGACTGCAACTGCTCCTCTGACATCCTGCTGATTATAAAGCGGAGACATGAGAAGAACCCACGTACGCCCTTGCAGCGTAACTTCGATCATTTGCTCCTTTTCTGTGCTGACAGCTGTATGAAATAGCTCGCGCGCTTCTGGCGGCAGTTCATCTCCATCTTTGATCTTCATATTTTGCTCATAATACCACGCCTGCAAAAATCGTTCTGCAGGAG
This sequence comes from Bacillus sp. ABR, assembly GCF_056172715.1. Taxonomy (NCBI): domain Bacteria; kingdom Bacillati; phylum Bacillota; class Bacilli; order Caryophanales; family Bacillaceae; genus Bacillus; species Bacillus sp. ABR. Next base: position 224,446 of record NZ_JAOYSL010000002.1, read on the forward strand.
GATTTGTCATCAAGATCGTTCCATCAATATTGATGGTGATGACGCCATCGGCCATACTGCTTAAAATATTAGACAAATGTTCTTTTTCTTGATTTAAGGCGGTGATATGGAATTTAAGCTGCTTCCCCATTTGATTAAAGGCGATCGCCAGCTCTCCAATCTCATCTTGCGTTAAAATAGGAATCTTTGTATCAAATTTCCCCTTCGCCAAATCTTGTGCACCCTCTCTCATCTTTCTAAGAGGATAGGTGACACGTGTTGACAAGAAGAAAGCGAATATAGTGGTCAGTACAATCGCAATTCCAGCGGCTAAGAAGATGTATCGCGTCGTATGTTTCGTTGTTTGTTCTACAGCGAGGAGTGACTGAGAAAGAAAGACCATGCCTTTTTTTCCGTTCGCCTCATAAGGAACACCAACTACAATTCGTTCATCTTTTTGATTGCCTGCATCAGGTTCTGCACGTTTACTGATTTTTTTACGATCTTTCAGTGCTTGGTTTAAATCGCTGTCCGCTTCAATTTGTTTCTTTGTAATCGCAGGAAGCTTCCCGCCTTTTTCAGACGAATACCACTCTAGCCCGTCCTCTTGGATGATCGCAATACTCGTCAATTTGTCAGCTAGTTCTGATGTTATCGACCTTGCAAGCGATTGATCCTCATGGCTTTCTAAAATGACTGCTACTTTATTTGCCATTTGTGTTAAATCAGATTTTGCTTCTTCTACATGATAATTCTCAATGAACTCTAAAAGAAGCACAGTTAAAATAGATAAAACGATCAGGACGAGGAAAAGAATGGTTAACCATAGCTTTCCTACAACACTTTTCCACAGTTTCATTCAGCGCCGACCTCAAATTTGTACCCGACACCCCATACAGTTACGATTTTTTTCGCAGCTTCTGGTGACACTTTATTCAGTTTTTCACGAAGTCGTTTGACATGGGTATCGACTGTTCTTAAGTCTCCAAAGAATTCATATTGCCATACTTCTTTTAACAGTTTTTCTCTGTCATAAACTTTATCTGGTGTTTTTGCAAGGAAATATAAAAGCTCATATTCCTTCGGCGTGAGGCTGACTTCTTTGCCATCAGCCGTCACCCTATGGGCATCATGGTCAATAGAAAGATGAGAAAACACAAGAACATCTTTTGTTGTTGTCCCAGTATTAAGATAAGATGTTTGAGACGATCTTCTGAGCAATGCCTTCACACGTAAAACAACTTCACGCGGGCTGAAAGGTTTGACGATATAGTCATCCGTTCCTGCCTCAAATCCTTGAACGCGGTTGGCCTCTTCTCCTTTTGCCGTCAGCATAATGATTGGAGTCGCTTTTTTGTCTCGAATTTGATTACACACTTCGATTCCATCTGTACCAGGCATCATTAAATCGAGCAAAATGAGGTCGTAATCGGTTTGAAGCCCTTTTTGAATCGCCTCATCTCCGTTTTCTGCTTCATCGATTTCATAATTTTCACGTTCTAAATACATTTTTAAAAGGCGGCGAATTCTTGCCTCATCATCTACGACTAATATTTTCGTTTGAGTTGTGTGTTCCATTAGACAGTCCTCCTGCTTTCTCCGTTGTTACATTCATTTTAACAAAAAGCCGAATTGAATCATAAAAGTTGGCCTTTTCCTTGTGATTATGCGTAGGAATGAAGCCCCGCAATGACAAGGTTGACAAAGATGAGATTAAACATAATAATGGCGAAGCCGATCACAGCAAGCCAAGCGGACTTTTCACCATGCCAGCCTCGCGACAAGCGAAGATGAAGATAGGCTGCATAAAAGAGAAACGTAATCAATGCCCATACTTCCTTCGGGTCCCAGCCCCAAAACCTAGTCCATGCTATTTGCGCCCAGATCATGGCAAAGATCAGCCCGCCTAATGCAAATACAGGGAAACCAATCGAAACAGCCCGATACCCAATTTCATCGACTAAATCTAGGTTCACCTGTTTCACTAGCGGTTGAAGCAGTGCGCTCAGTCGTTTGCGAATGATCAATCGAATGAGTCCGTATATAATCAGCCCTACGCTAAATGACCATAACACTGTATTGACCTTTCTGCCTGAAAAAACAGGCGGCAACTCAACAAACGGCTCCAAACGATCTTCCGTCACTAGCTCCCCTTTATGAGGTCCGACAAGAGCTGGCAGCTCATAGACCATCACACTTTTTTCTTTATTTTTATCGATCCAATTAAATGTCGCTTCATATCCTGTCATTCTAAAGATAGACGTGACAGCGATAAATGCAAGTGTCACCACAATCATAAACATGACAAGCTCTAAACCAAACGTCTTCTTTCCTGGCTTTGTTTGATCCACATGCTTTAATAGAAAGATGACGCCTGCCACAAAGCTGATGGCTAAAATGGCTTGACCAAGTGCTGCCGTTGTCACGTGAATATAAAGCCAATTACTTTGAAGTGAAGGAATCAGCGGTGAAATATCTGATGGGAACATACTTGCATAGGCAATAATCAATAAAGCGATTGGAAGTGTGAATAAACCAAGTACAGACACTTGATACACAAAATATAAAATGATGAATGCAAGCACCAGCATCATGCCAAAAGCCGTAGTGAATTCAAACAAATTACTGACTGGTGCATGACCAGATGCAATCCATCTTGAAATAAAATAGCCCAACTGGCTCAAAAAACCGATGATAGTAAGCGTAATGCCAATGAGTGCCGCCTTATTCCTGCGCGGTCCATCTTCTTTCTTTTTTCCTTTAATGGCACCACCAAAAAAAGGAACTGCCGCTAAATAAAATAGAAAAGCTGCAAATAACAGATTTTCACTGACTGCCGCCATCTAATCCTTCCCCCTTGCTTTTGCTGATACTTGTTGTATCAGGCAGCTCTTTTTGATCAACTGGCTGTTTGATGCCACTGCCGCTCAGTAACACGTTAAGATCGGACTTTAAGCCGAACCAGTTTTTGTTTGTATGTCCTGCCACCAATACTTTTCCATCCTTTGCCGACAGCCAGATTCTTCTATGCTGCCAATACATCCCCTGCACGACACCAATCATGAAAATGATTCCGCCTACAATAAGCACCCCTAGTGTTAAATCTTTTCTAACAGTTAACCCTGTGACGTTTTTCGTTTCAACCCGATCAAACTTCATTTTATATAGATTGTTATCAGAACCCTCTACTGTCTCTTGAATGGCGACAAAGCTTTTTTCACCTTTAGGTTTTTCAGGAGAAATCATTTCAAACACGAAAGCAGGATTATTGGGATTCCTTGTTTTCGTACTTGGTGTTCCATCATCGTCAAAATAAAAATCAGGCAGATAGCTCATCACTTTGACTTTGTAACCGCTACCAAGATCATATTCCGACTTAGGCTCCAGCAGATTAATCTTCACTGTACCGAAAGATTTTTCTGTATCTTTACGAATCAGCTGAAAGACCATTTGATCGAGTTCATTTTGTTTAAAATCCACTTGATACAATGAGAAATTGTCAAACTTGAGCGGTTCATTCACTTTGATATCGTGTTCTGTGACCTGCTTCAGCTTGGGCTTTTCACCAAATACAACTTCTCCTTCACGTTTGTATAAGATGGCATCCGTTTTATAGCTTTTCACCACTTGACCGTCGCCAGCTTTTTCAATGGCATTCTCAAACACTTCTTTTTCATTTCCAGTTTCATAACGATCAATTGAAAACGCATTATTTTTCAAGAAATATTGACCATCCGTACCTGGAATCGGTGCAGTTTCACCTTCTCTGACCCACAGCGTTTCATCCACGTACATGCCCGGGACGAACCGGAGCATCGATCCAATGAGAAAGATGATTAATCCAATGTGATTGACGTAAGGTCCCCAGCGTGAAAAACGTCCTTTTTCGGCTAAAATATACCCATTTTCTTCTCGCACGCGGTAACGCTTTTGTTTCATTGCTCTAATGATGCCTTCATATGTATGCTGATCTAATGTTTTGTCTGTCTCGCTGAACAGACGCTGTCTTCTCATAAAGCCTTCTTTTTTGATAACCCCTTGGTTTTTGAGTGCTCGATAAAGAGGAATAACGCGGTCGAGACTGCAAATGACAAGAGAGATTCCGATTGATGCGACAAGAGCTAAAAACCACCAAGAATTATAAAGATCATGGAATCCAAGTGTATAATACAGCTTGCCAAACGATCCATATTGCTCTTCATAATACGTGGAAGCAGATGCACCTGGCGGAATAAATCGCTCCTGCGGAAAAATCGTTCCAAGCGAAGAAGCGAGCAGTGTAATGACAATCAGCCACACACCCACCTTAACGGAAGAAAAAAAGTTCCATACTTTATCAACAATCGTTTTGTTGTATGTTTGCGAGCGTCTTGCACTGCCGTCATATCTCATATCAAGCAGCTTCGAAGAGTTTTTCTCTTTAGCCGCAATGGGATTCCCGCATGATTCACATAGAACAGTACCGATTGGATTAATATGTCCACACTCGCACTTTACCTCTTTCATTCTATGACCCCTTTGGTTTAATCAAATTCATATATTCATAGACATTACGTTCTGTCATCGTTCCCTTTATGACTTTGATTACCTTGCCTTCAGGATTAATTAAAAATGTGGTTGGTAGCGGCGTAATATCATATGCCTCTGTCACTTGACGATCTTTGTCCAAGGCAACAGGAAAATTCACGCCATAGGATTCCATAAAATTTTTCACGGCAATCTTGGATTCCGCAACATTGACTGCAACAATTTCCACACCGCGATCCTTGAACACTTCATATTGATTCGCCATATAAGGAAATTCTTGTTTACACGGACCGCACCATGTACCCCAAAAATTAAGAAAGACACCTTTGCCTTTTAAGTCCTTTAACTCAATCCGATCCCCATCCACAGATTGAAGGACAAAGTTTGGCGCAATAGATCCTTCTTTGACTCGATCCTGTTTGGCAAATACTGAGTTATACATTGTATAACAAAGTGCAGCAAGCATCACGAGGAGAATGCCCGTCCGTATGAAAAACCGTCTTTTTTTCATCTGAAGTACCCCTTCCCCATAGACATTCAGGTAAATTATAGCATTCTCCTTCTTTTGATGCTTCTTCATTTTTTGAAGTTTATGTGAAAATTAAAAAGCGCTTTTCCCATGATCGGCAATTGCTCTCAGGCGCTTTACTTCATGTGGAGACAATTCTCTGCGGTCTCCTGGTCTCATACCTTCAATATGAAGGAACGAATATTGCTCCCTTTTTAGCTTTAACACATCATGGCCGATCGCTTCAAACATGCGGCGTACTTGTCTGTTTCTGCCTTCATGAATGGTTAATTGGACAATACAAGTTTGCTTTCGTTTATCAATAGAAAGCATTTTCGCACGGGCAGGTGCTGTTTTTTTATGATCTAACATGATCCCTTTTTCTAGCTTTCTAAGCAGTTCCTTTGATGGTATGCCTTTTAGCTTCGCTGCATACGTTTTATCAATTTCGTATTTCGGGTGCATGAGCTTATGGGCAAATTCCCCATCATTTGTAATCAAAATCAAACCGCTCGTATCATAATCTAACCGGCCGATTGGATAAAGGCGCTGCGGGATATCATCAAAAAAATCTGTGACGACCTTACGTCCTTTATCATCCTCGGCAGCAGAAATGACGCCGCGCGGTTTATAAAGCATAAAGTAAACCGGTTCTTCTCTTTCAAGCTTTAAGCCATTGACTTCAATTTTATCTGAAGAGCCCACCTTCACTCCGAGCTCTGTCACTGTTTGACCATTAACGGTAACTCGTCCTTCTTTAATTAATTCTTCAGCCTTTCGTCTTGAAGCGACGCCGGCATGTGCAATTACTTTCTGTAAACGTTCCATTTGTCTTTCACCTCATGTACTATCTTACTTGCTTGACCTAAAACAAACAAGCATTCGCGGAAAAATAAGCGTTTCGTCTGTCTAATTTCAGCTAAAAAGCGATTTTCCATCCATGAAATACAAAAAAGCGCCTGATTAGGCGCCGCTAAATAACAAACTGACGATAATCACAGATGCAATGACACCAATGAGATCTGCTAACAAACCTACTTTCAGCGCATCTCCCATCTTTTTAATACCGACTGCTCCAAAATAAACCGTCAAAATGTAAAGGGTGGTGTCTGTTGACCCTTGCATGACTGCCGCGAGCTGACCAATAAAAGAATCTGGACCATACGTCGCTATCAAGTCTGATGTCATCCCAAGTGCAGCCGTTCCTGATATCGGGCGAATAAACGCAAGTGGAACGACTTCGGGAGGGAAACCAATCGCTGTAAAGACTGGTTTTAAAAGTCCCATAACAAAATCAAGCGCACCTGACGCACGGAATATCGTAATAGCTACAAGCATGCCGACTAAATAGGGAATGATGGAAAAGGCAATTTGAATGCCCTCTTTTCCTCCCTCCACAAATGTTTCATAGGTTGGTACCTTTTTAATGGTTCCAGCAATCAAAATCCCTGCGATGATCAGTGGAATCAAAGCAAGTGACAGCCAGTTAATAAATGCCACAAGATCACCCCCGCCTGCTTCTGCGATAGTGGAAATAACGATCGATGAGAATTGCTCCGATTCCTGAAATGAGTGTTGCTAAAATGGTTGGTCCTACAATGTCTGTTGGCTGATCTGCCCCATAGGTCATTCTTATAGCAATGACGGTTGTTGGCACAAGTGTGATAGAGGATGTGTTGACCGCTAGAAATGTAATCATAGAACGGCTTGCCTCATTTTTTCCGCCATTTAATGCTTTCATCTGCTCCATCGCCTTAATCCCAAGTGGTGTAGCGGCATTCCCAAGACCAAAGAAATTTGCCATGAGATTGGACAAAATATACCCCATTGCAGGATGATTAGGCGGAATATCCGGGAATAGCTTTGAAATAAAGGGCCGGCACATTTTACTAAAGAAATTTAACAGCCCTGCCTCTTCGGCAACCTTCATGAGCCCGAGCCAAAAAACGAGGACACTAATCAGACCAATTGAAATAGTAACCGCTTCTTTTGAGCCCTTAAATACAGCCTCATTCACTTCATGCATCGTTCCATTAAACATCGCATAGACAAGACCGATGACAGTGAGAAATACCCAAATTAGATTGACCATGAAGATCCGCCTATAGATGTCTGAAAGACAGACTTAAACATTTCTTGAAAGCTTTTCTGAGGCATGCGGTTTCGTTTATTCTCATAAAAAATCGGTAATTGCTCGATCACCTGTCCATCTAATAAAATCGTCATTTTCCCTACAACATCTGGGATGGCTTCGGCGTTTTTTTTCCATTTCTTTTTAGGGGTGAGCATTTCTGTTTCAATTTTGACAAGTTTTTTCTCATCTTCATTTAAAAAATAGTCCACATCACGCTTGATAAACGCTTTTTTTTCGTAAAAGGTCCCTTTTAACGAAGCAAGTCTTCCTTTTTCAGCAAGCACATACGTTTTGTAGTGATCAAATGCATATTCAAACATAGAGATATGATCCTTCCAGTCGTCCGGCGCATTAATGGTCACAGCGATCAGCTCAGCATCCCCTTTTGCAGCGGTGGAGACGAGTGTACGTTTTGCAAGTTTTGTATATCCTGTTTTCCCTCCAGTTGAATATTCGTATAAACCGGTGAGTAGCTTGTTTTTATTTTTCCAATAGCCTTCCATTGTTTTCGCTTTATAGAAAGTCGTACCGGCAATTTTTTGATATTGTTTATGTTTCATCGCGTATTTTGTTAGGATCGCCATGTCATAGGCTGATGAATAATGATTTTTATGATCATCGAGTCCGTGTGGGTTTTGAAAATTCGTATTCTCCATTCCTAGTTCAGCCGCCTTTTGATTCATCATAAAAATAAAGCCTTCTAAGCTGCCGCCAACATGCTCTGCAATGGCAACAGCTGCATCATTTCCAGAACGCAGCATGAGCCCGTATGTCAAATCTTCTAAGCTTACCTTCTGCCCTTCCTTTAAATAAATGGATGAGCCCTCCGCTTGAATCGCGCGTTTTGATACTTTGACGGTATCTTTCATTTTTCCTGATTCAATAGCTAATACAGCCGTCATGATTTTTGTAATACTGGCGATTCTTCTTTTTTCGTGCTCGTCCTTTCCAAATAGGACTCTGCCTGACTGTCCATCTATTAAAATGGCACTTCTTGCACTCACTGATAACGAAATGTCTGCTTTGGCATGTGAGGAAAAAGGCAGTAAGAGTGTAAATAGAAGAAGGACTGCTGTTCCAATTTTTAAATAGGGCATGTTCATTCACGTCCTTGTCCGTTTTGTACAAGTGTATGCTCAGCTGAAAAAGTTATGATGCCTCGTCCATAAAAAAAGCGCCTCTACATGTAGAGGCGCTTCTTCGAATTACTTATACCATTTTCACTTGTTGATGAGAAGTCGTATATTCCAGCTCTTCTCTCATCGCTAAAAAGTCTTTTTCTAATGAAGAAAATAATTGTTTCATATCAGCGGATACTTCATGGTGAAAAACAATGCTGCTTTTTCCTGTATAGGCCGAACGGCTGTCTTCGTACCATGTATCCTTTTTCGGCGTGAAAAATTCTTCAATACATTGATGATAAATACGGTGAAGCATCTGCTGTGCGGCTTGCTGCGGAAATGTCTGCTGCTGCCCCATTTTCCTGCAAACTGCTGCTGCATCCTCGCTGTACACTGCAAGCTTCCGTAATGTACTCAATATGTCACAATAATAGGCTTCCGCTTCGGGGTTTAATCGTTTCAAGCTTGATAAGGTGGCTTCGTTCAGAAAACCATTCATTTCAATTGCAACCTTTGATAAAAAGACGCCTGCTTGATCAACTTGAGCCTTTACATTCATATGTGCCATTTGTTTCTTGTTTACCTTCCCCTCATGGCTTTGTCACCATTTTATCTGTCATCAAAAGATTTTAGACCTAAAATCTTTTTTATATTTTATCATACATTTTTCCTTCTTTTGAACTATTTTATATCTTCAAATGTTTGATTGAAGTTTTCAAAAAATAGATCAGCTTCTTCTTGCACACCATCTGCTTCCACATTCTCTGGAAGCGGTGGTAATTCATCTAACGCTTTTAAGCCAAATTGCTCTAAAAAGGTCGGGGTTGTCCCATAAAGAATTGCTCGTCCCGGGCCATCGGCACGTCCTACTTCACAGAGCAATGCTTTGGCTACTAAGCTATGAAGCACACGCTCTGATTTGACGCCTCTAATCTCCTCTACCTCACTGCGTGTAATCGGCTGTTTATAAGAAACAATGGCAAGCACCTCCAGCGCTGCCTGCGACAAACCTTTGGATGGTGTCTCGACTAATTTTTTTAAATACATGCTGTATTCTTTTTTCGTCAGCAGCATATATGAATCTGCATATTCAATGAGCTCAATCCCTCGTTCTTGTTTTTGATATTCTTCCTTTACGGAAGACATAATGTCGAGTAATACCGACTCATCTACTTCAAGAACAGACATGAGCTGTTTTCTTGTTAAGCCTTCGTCACCTGCTGCATACAGCAGTGCTTCTAAGATGGCTTTCCAATTCACGATATCAAGCGTCATGAATCGTTTCACTCCCTATGATATAAATGTCTTCAAAGTTCCCTTCCTGCTCTAGCATGATTTGATGACTTTTCATCAATTCGAGAACAGCAAGAAACGTCACGACAAGGTGTTCCTTTTGATCATGTTGAAATAGAGTCATGAAATTGGTCCGCTTTTTTGTTTTTCTTAAATGGTTCATAATCTCATTCATTTTGTCTTCAATCGGGATTTCTTGTCTTGTAATCTTTGATGGTGCTGGTTTCGTTATTTTCTTTCGGTTTAATACCTTTTGGAACGCACCTAACATATCATACACCGTTACGTGTAAATTTGGGTCCTTCGCTTCTGATTCTTTTGCAAATTCGCTTAAATCACTTGGTGGTTTTGTAAAGGCATTTTGCCTTTCTTCTTCGCGTTCCTTTAGTTCTTGTGCTGCATTTTTATACTTGCGGTATTCAATCAATTTGCCAATCAGCTCTTCTCGAGGATCCTCTTCCTCTTCGAGCAGGTCTTCATCAAACAGCTCTTCCTCTTGTTTCGGAAGAAGCATTCTGCTTTTAATACTCAGGAGGGTTGCAGCCATGACCAAATATTCACTCGCAACATCGAGCTCAAGCTCCCTCATCGTGTGGACATATAATAAATACTGCTCCGTAATTTTAGCGACGGGAATATCATAAATATCAATTTCCAACCGGTTAATTAAATGTAAAAGCAAGTCCAAAGGACCCTCGAACGAATCTATTTTCACCTGATATTCCAGCATCTTTTTCTCACCATTTCTACTGTCTTCTAAGTACCGTTTCATCGGCTAACCTTTAGTATAAGACAGGATAAAGCTCTCGTCCAATATAATTTCGGCCATGATGCCTTGGGCAAATCAAGAAAAACAGTGGATCCGCCCATACCAATAAGGGCATTTATACATAGAATACCATTGTAATCAGAACTGATGAAAAAGGAGGCCGTATCATTATGGGAGATGGCTATAACTTTGGCGGAGGATTCGCGCTTATTGTCGTGCTTTTCATCTTGCTGATCATCGTTGGCGCGGCTTGGGTTTATTAAAGAAACAGAGCGTCCTTTTCACTAAAGGGACGCTCTTTCTTCTTTTCTTTTCAATATGTTAGACTGAAAGTGGAAAAGGAGATGACCGCTGTGTATCCTGAAGCGTACGTGGCTTTTTTACACGAATTTCATACAACAAGAGATTATTTTGAGTGTCATGAAATTCTAGAGGAATATTGGAAGGAAGATCCCCCTGAGCAGCGCAAAGAATATTGGGTCGGGCTCATTCAGCTCGCTGTTGCCTTGTATCATCAAAGACGGGGAAATGGAAAAGGAGCAAAACGGCTCATTTCTAACAGTCTTCATTTGTTAGAAGCAAATCGTTCAGTATTATCGAATCTCGGTCTGGATGATCAGGCATTTCTGATGCTTCTGAGAACGCTGAAAAAGAAAATGGATGAAGATATGCCCTATGAAAGTGTGATGCTGCCGATCAAAGATGAAGCACTTCTTTCTTTATGCCAAGAAATGGCCCAAAAAGAAGGACTGCTCTTTGGGCAGGAAAGCAACTTATCCCATACATTTTTAATCGAAAAACATAGACTTCGTGACCGGACAGATGTATTGCTGGAGCGAAAAAAGCAGATTGAACGTAAAAAAAGCAGAGGACTATAGCCTCTGCTTTTACATGTGTGATATTTAATTTGATTCGCTGTGACACTTATGAAAGAAGCCTTGCGTTAATTCATTTGGAATGAGTGTTTTGGTTTTAAATATGTCTTCCACGGCTAAAACCATTTCCTTGCCGATTCCTTGATCACGATGGGATGGATTCACACTAATATGTTCGATTTGTACTTGGTCGTCTGTTTTCAACACACCAATAGCACCTACAATATCCTCGCCATCTTTCCATAGGAACAGCTGCCGATCTTCATCCATTTCATATGACTTCATCGTCTGCTGAAGCTGTTTGACGTCTTTCTCACCCGGCATAAAGGACAGGAGTCCCATGGCAATTTTTTCAAAAGACCTCTTGTAACGAATTAACATATATACCCCTCAATATTCAAATTATCCTAATTTCCAGCAAATGTCTTATGATTCATTTGCTCATCACACATTATAAACATTTTTATACCGTTTTTAAACTCTTTTTCACTAAATTAAGAGAACGTTCGATTGAGATTCGCCATTTCAATAGCAGCTGCAGCCGATTCGCTGCCTTTATTTCCAGCTTTTGTACCAGCTCTTTCAATGGCTTGTTCAATCGATTCTGTTGTCAGTACACCAAAGATAATCGGTACCCCTGTTGACATTGCACTTTGAGCAATTCCTTTAGCAGCTTCATTACAAACGTAATCATAGTGAGTCGTTGCGCCTCTGATCACGGTTCCAAGTGTGATGACTGCATCATATTTTTTGGTTTCAGCTAATTTTTTTGCCATGTACGGGATTTCAAAAGCGCCTGGTACCCACACAACATCGATATCATCACCATTTGCTCCGTGTCTGAGCAATGTGTCTTCTGCTCCATCTAACAGTTTACTTGTAATAAAATCATTGAATCTCGCTACAACGATTGCAAATTTTAGTCCTTCTGCTACTACATGACCTTGTATTGTATTCATATGTTAATCATCCTTTTTTGTGATTTTTATTTTGTTTTGATAGTCGCTGCTTGATTATTGTTTAAATATGTCTGTAATGCTTCTATTGTCAGCATCTTTAAATCATGCTGTTTTTGGATCTCCTTTAGTTCAGGGACGCGAGCCATTGATCCATCTGCATTCATAATTTCACATATGACACCCGCTGGCTCTGAGCCTGCCAGTTTAGCAAGATCAACCGCTGCCTCTGTATGACCTGGTCTTTCTAGTACGCCGCCTTCTTTTGCAATAAGCGGAAAAACATGGCCTGGACGGGCAAATTCGTCTGGCTTTGCGTCTTTATTTAACATGGCCAGCACGGTCGTGGAGCGCTCAAAAGCACTGATACCAGTTGTCGTTGTCACATGGTCGATGCTTACTGTAAATGCTGTATGGTGTGCATCTGTATTATGTTCAACCATTGGATGCAGATTCAGGTGTTTGGCGATCGACGCATCGACTGGCGTACAAATGAGGCCTCTTCCATGTAAAGCCATGAAGTTAATCACTTCAGGTGTGGCATGCTCAGCCAGTGCCACAAAGTCTCCTTCATTTTCTCTGTCTTCATCATCCACTACGATAATGATTTCTCCTTGTTTAAGGGCATTTACTGCCTCATCAACAGAATGATACATACAATCGCCTCCTAGAATCCGTGCTCTTTTAGAAATGATGGGGTCAATCGAGATGGCTGTTTATCGCCTTGCTCTTTTGTTAAAAAACGATAAATGTATTTACCGATCATGTCACACTCTATATTCACGATATTCCCCATAGATTTAGTCGGGAAAATAGTTCCTTCAAGCGTATGAGGAATAATAGAGACTGTGACTTGTGAATCTCGCAAATCGAAAATGGTCAAGCTGACACCATCTATTGCGATCGAACCCTTTTGGGTGAGCATATCTGTGAGGGTCTTGTCCATCTTTAAATCATAGTAAATGGCATTACTCTTCTTTTCTATTCGGGTGATGACTGCCGTTCCATCAACATGGCCTGAGACAAAATGGCCGCCAAATCGTCCATTTGAGGACATGGCTCGCTCTAAATTCACTGGACTGCCTTTTGTCAGCTGATCCAGTGATGTCGATTTGACCGTCTCTGGCATCACATCTGCGGCGAACTGTCCTTTTGTAAAGCTTGTGACTGTCAGACATACTCCATTAATGGCGATACTGTCTCCGAGGTGAACATCTTCCAGCACACGGCTGCATGTAATGACAATTTCCATGGCATCTGCTGACTTTTTACTTAATGACTGAACGGTGCCAACTTCTTCAATAATCCCCGTAAACATGTGATCCTCCCTTTCTTTTCATTTGTATTTCTCACTTTTTAAAAAAAGCGATGTTAGGGACATGTGATCGATTGAGCACCTTCGTCGCTTTTTATGGTCCATACAAGGTAGATGAGGGATCACCTAATAAACACTGCATGCATCTATTAACAACAAAAACATACAGAAAGCCCCGGAAAAAATTCCGGGGCTGTGGTTTTTTTGCATCAGAAATAAGACTATGATCAACAAATATTTTTCGTTCATAGCTTTCTTTATCCTTCTCCCATCCAGACTTTCACTGTCGGCTTCAGCTTTTCACTGAATCAACCGTTAATAAATTAACGGGTCACGGGCTGTAAAGCATTTGCTTTATTACCGTCGGTCGGGATTTTCACCCTGCCCCGAAGGATACAATCGATATTTAGCTGTCCTTAGGGGCTATTATAGCGATCCTTGTTGTCAAATGCAACAATCAAGATTTCTTCAAAAAAAAAGCCTCCTTATAGGAAAGGAGACATGTTAATTTACGACTTTTACTACTTTTATCAGTCCATCTATTCTTTTTTCATTACTAAAGTAGGCTTTAATACGATCGCCTTTTTTCAGATCGGCCACATCATCTTCAAATTTCTTACCATTAAAAATGATTTTGGTGCCATTCTTTGCTTGACCGTAATATTCATCTCCATCAATTTTCGTAATGGTATATTCATAGATAGTGTAATCTTTATCATTATTTGTTAAGCTCTCGCCAATGGCTGTTGGCACATCTTCAATTTTCATGCCATTCATGTATAAATAACCTGCGCCTAAACAAAGCAGTAAAACAAATAAGATTGCCATTTTTAATTTAATTTTCCCCATATTTAGAACCTCCATCATCTGCACTTCGCCTATTTGTATGTTTTATTCCTTCTTTTATTGAAATAAAACCAAAAAAGCTGATTTTCATTAATGGTTACTTATATAACGATTCAGATGGCCCTTTGGTTCCACCTCTTAATCATTACATATGATACGAATATGCGTTCTTTATTAAGGGGGTCTTTTTCTTATTTATAAGTTCGTCCCACACGATACTGCAGGCTTTTCGATTATATTCTTTTTTCGAGTGCGAATAAGTCTTCCTCTAACAATTGTGACCGCTGAACAGCGATGCTGCGGCTGTCGCGAACCCCTTGATTATAATAGTAGCTTCCAAGGTTTTTTGTGATAAATTCTAGTATATTAATGGCTGCTAATTCACCAATCTCTTCTTCTCGTTCTTCGGCAAAGTAACGCTGAATGGCCATCATCATTTGATTTTTTTCTTCTTTAGTGAGTGTTTTCAAAGTCTCCCCTTCTTTCTATTTTCTTCATTTGCAGCTGGATATGCTGGCATTTCACAAATACGAATGTTTGTTCTCTTATCATATCATAAAAAAAGATTCTGTGCATGAATGCCCTAAAAGAAAAAGCGTATTTTGATGTAATGGATCAAAATACGCTTTTTCTCAGAAGGTGTCATAGGTGTTATCCATTTTATTTTAAAATGGATAGGATCGTCGCTACAGAATGATCTACAAATGAACGCTCTGGACGTGACTTCATGAAGACGGTAAGCCCGATGAAAGAAACGACCAGTGTCTGTGCTAAGGCTTTAGCATTCAAGCCGCTTTCGAGCTCACCTGAGCGAATACCTTGCACGATCTTTTCTTCAAAAATAACCGAAAGATACATCTGATGCTCTCTTGTCAGAATTTCAAATTTCTCTTCGTGTGGAGCAAGCTCCACTATTGTATTAATGCAAAAACAGCCTTTACTTGGGCCATCTCCATATTCCTCTTCCACTACATCTGTCAATAATAGATGAAATGCTTCCTTTACAGATCGATTGTTTTGAAGTTTTGTTCGAATACGGGCTGCATGCTGCTTTGTATATGTGCGTAATGCAGCCTCAAATAATTCCTCTTTATCTCCAAAGGCTGCGTATAAACTTGGCCGCTGTATTCCCATTTTTGCAGTCAAATCGCTTAACGTTGTAGCTCTATACCCCTTTTCCCAAAAAAGCATCATTGCATCATTCAACGCTTTTTCCTCATCAAACTCACGCTGTCGAACCATCATCAATTCCTCTTTTCAACAATAAAATCCTTTCACGATAACAACCATCTATTTCTTTGTTTGTAAGTTTTCATTACCAATCGGTATATAATGATTGTATTTTATTCATGTAACATTGTCAATTTGTCTTTCTGATCTCCAAATCAACATAGAATAACCAAAATAAAATCTTGACTTTAAAACGTTTTGTTGGTTATTCTTAATCATAATCATTTTGTACCGATCAGTATATTATATTAAAAAGCTCAAAAAGAGGGGATGCAATGAATGGTTAAAGATAAAATGACTCACTATATGGCACTACTTTTTGCAGCAGCCTGCGGGATGGCTGTTGCAAACATATACTTCGCACAACCGTTACTAGATTCACTGGCAGCCGAGTTCGATATCACGTATTCATCCATCGGTATTGTCATTACGATTACTCAGCTTTGTTATGCGGCGGGGCTGCTACTGATCGTACCACTTGGTGATCTGTTGAATCGACGCCGGCTCATCATTGGTCAGATGCTTTTATCTGTGCTTGCCCTCATTCTAGTCGGCATCGCTCCTATCGTCACCGTCCTATTTATAGGATTAGCATTGGTCGGACTGCTCGCTGTAGTCACTCAGGTACTCGTTGCGTTTGCAGCAAGTTGGGCTGCTCCAGAAGAGCGCGGCCGTATCGTCGGCTTGGTGCAAAGTGGAATCGTCATCGGTATTCTTCTCGCCCGAACCTTTGCTGGTGTATTAACCGATTTTGCTGGCTGGAGGTCTGTATATCTTGTTTCTGCCGTCATCATGCTGATCCTAACTGGCGTATTGTTCCGAGTGCTCCCGCGTGATGACAGCAAAAGAGAGTCATTATCTTATGCTCATCTGCTTCGTTCAATGTTTGTATTGTTCATACAAGAACGAATCCTGCGCATCCGCGGGATTCTAGCTCTTCTGATTTTTATCGTCTTTGGTACGTTATGGACTTCACTCGTGCTGCCTCTCAGTACTGCGCCACACTCTCTTTCACATACTGCTATTGGCGCATTTGGTCTTGCTGGAGCAGCCGGAGCATTAGGGGCTGCTCGGGCTGGCAGCCTTGCTGATCGAGGTTTTGGACAGTTCACAAGCGGTATAGCCCTTGTCCTATTATTCATTTCATGGTTTTTCATCAGTTTGACTGAACATTCACTTATTGCCTTAGTCATTGGCATTATCATTCTTGACCTATCTGTGCAGGCAGTACACGTAACGAATCAGACTATGATTTTCACAGTGCGGCCTGAGGCGAGAAGCCGGCTTACGGCTGCTTACATGATTTTTTACTCCATCGGCAGTGCGACCGGTTCAATTGTTTCAACCAGCATATACGCAGCCTATGGCTGGAGCGGAGTATGTCTTTTTGGTGCCTCTATCAGCGCTTTAGCCATTTTGTATTGGATCATCACCTATCGCCTAACGAAACAAATCACATTTGACTCAGAAACAAAATAAAAAAACACCGCGATTAAGCGGTGTTTTGGATTACGCATCCACAACTTCAACTTTTTCCATGCCTTGGCCTTGCTCCATATCAAGTACAGCCTCGATACCAGATGTTACCTTGCCAAAAACAGTGTGAACACCGTTTAAGTGCGGCTGCGGGTCATGTACGATAAAGAATTGGCTGCCGCCTGTGTCTTTACCAGCATGTGCCATTGATAATGAACCTCTTTCGTGCTGATGTGGATTTCCTTCTGTTTCACATTTAATTGTGTAACCAGGACCACCCGTTCCATTGCCGTTTGGGTCCCCGCCTTGGCTGACGAAGCCTGGAATCACGCGGTGGAACTTCAATCCATCGTAGAAGCCTTCATTCGCTAATTTTTCAAAGTTTGCTACTGTACCTGGAGCAGCCTCTGGGTAAAGTTCAAACTCAATTTTCTTTCCATTCGTTAATTGTATGTATCCTTTTTTCGCCATTTTTCACATTCTCCTTTCAGGTTAAACAACGCTCATTATAGCACATTTTCGGTGATGTTAAACATCCCCTGCTCTTCGATTGTCATTTACCTCTTAACTGATGATTGATAAAATAGGATTGCTTGATTCTTTTTTCCTCATAAAATGATATGTGACGAAATGACATGTCTTCATTTATTGGAAAAGGAACACATCTTAAAAAGAAAATTGAAACGTCGAGTCAATTTGTTACGTCTATATGATGGAGTGCATTTCTGTACGTGTACTCAAAAGCTGAGTTTCTCTTGAAAGAGGAACGCTTTCGACTTGAAGGAGGTCAACATGTTTAAAAAAATGATGCTTGGTATGATGGCAGCGCTCCTTTTCCTAATTGGTGCGCCAAAAGTCAGCTTAGCGGATGCAGCTGTCGGCGATGTCATCGTCACACTCGGGCAAGACTTAACACCAGCTGATCGACAAAAGGTGCTTGACGAGTTGAATCCACCTGAAAATGCGACAAAAATTGAAGTAACCAATAAAGAAGAGCACGAATATTTAGGAAAGTATATCCCTCGTTCTTCTATCGGGACGAGAGCATTATCATCTTCATCTATCACCATTGAGAAATCAGGTACTGGTCTGACTGTGGATACACACAACATCAAGACCATTACAGATGAGATGTATTTAAATGCTTTAATGACAGCAGGTGTCAAGGATGCCAAGGTTGTCGTCACTGCTCCATTTGAAGTATCTGGTACAGCCGCACTGACGGGCTTACTTAAAGCGTATGAAGTGTCAAGCGACAAAGCCATTCCAGAAGATGTGAAGCAGGTGGCGAACGAAGAGCTTGTGACAACTTCTAAATTGGGTGACTCCATCGGGAAAGACAACGCTTCTGCCCTTATTGCAAAAATCAAAGATGACATTGCAAAAAACGGTGTCCCTAAAACCACAAAAGAAGTAGAAGAAAAAGTCGATCAGGCTGCTTCTGATTTGAACTTAAATCTGACGCAGGATCAAAAAGATCAGCTTGTCTCGCTATTTGATAAAATGAAAAACATCAATATCGACTGGAATCAAGTAGGATCTCAAATTGATAAAGCAAAAGACAAGATTACAAAATTTATAGAATCAGATGAAGGGAAAAACCTTCTTCAAAAGATTTGGGATTTCTTTGTCTCCATCTGGAACGCGATCGTCTCTGTATTCACTGGAGGAAAATAATCCATGAAAAAAAGCTGCCTGTACCCCAGGCAGCTTTTTTAATTAGATGATTTCACTTTTGATTGATACGGTAAATCAAGTTTGACAATGTCCTCATAGGTTTCACGCTCAACCACAAGCTGCGCTTCCCCGTCCTCTACAAACACAACCGCTGGGCGCGGGATGCGGTTATAGTTGTTTGACATACTATAACCGTAAGCTCCGGTACAAAAGACAGCCAATAAATCCCCTTGTGATAACTCTGGCAGATCGATATCCCAAATGAGCATATCTCCGCTTTCACAGCATTTACCGGCAATTGAAACGGTTTGATCATGCGTTTGACTCATTTTATTGGCACTTGCCGCTTCATATTTCGCTTGATATAAAGCCGGACGAATGTTGTCACTCATTCCGCCATCTACCGCAACATAATCGCGGATGCCAGGTACGTGTTTTGATGATCCGATCGTATAAAGAGTCGTCCCTGCATCTCCAACGAGAGAACGGCCTGGTTCTATCCAAATCTCCGGCATATCGAACTCATAGCGGGCCACGTTCTCTTTCACAGCTTGGATTATTTTCTCGACATATTCTGTCGCAGGAAGTGGTTCATCCTCTTCTGTATAACGAATCCCAAAGCCGCCGCCTAAGTTTAACACTGTAGAAATAAAACCAAATGATTCTCTCCATTCATCCAGCTTCAAAAAGATTTTATCTGCCGCAAGGACAAAACCAGCCGTATCAAAAATTTGTGAACCGATATGACAATGAACACCTAAAAGCTCGATCACTTCTGAACGAAGCACTTGTTTCACCGCTTCATCTGCTTGTCCATTGTGAAGATCAAAGCCAAATTTTGAATCCTCTTGACCTGTCGTAATGTAATCATGCGTATGCGCTTCGACACCAGGTGTGATGCGGAGCAATACTTTCACTTTTTTTGACAGCTCTTGACCAAGCTGTTCAATGAGCTTCATTTCATAGAAATTATCCACAACAATACAGCCGATCCCATGCTCTAAAGCCATTTTTAATTCTTCTCTGCTTTTATTATTGCCATGGAAATGAATTTTTTCTACTGGGAAGCCAGCGCAAATGGCTGTGTGAAGCTCACCGCCTGAGACAACATCAAGAGATAATCCTTCTTCTTTAGCAAGCTGAAACATGGCGATGGAAGAAAATGCTTTACTCGCGTATGCTACCTGTGCTGTTAATTCTTCTTCTATAAATGCTTTTTGAAAGCTTTTTGCGCGCTCCCGTATTAAAGCCACATCATATACATAAAGTGGTGTCCCATACGTTTCAGCTAAAGAAACGGCATCAACACCACCAATTTCTAAATGACCGAGTTCATTTTGTCTGCAAGTGCCGTGTAAATACAATGTCATTCCCTCTTTCTCCGCTTCGGCTGAAAAAAGGCAGCTGCGTGAGCTGCCTTTTGCCTTGTCTCAAAGTTAAAAATACAATATCACAATCTTCAGCCACTTTCAATGAGCCTTAAGAATTTGGCGGAATTTTTGATCTGTTTTGAGGGTGAACGATGCTCGGTCTTACTTTTGAGCCAGGAACAGACGTCCGAATCAGCACTTGCCACAGAGCCTTCCCATTAAAAGGGAGGAACGGCCACATATAAGGCGTCTGCAATGAACGAATGGAAGTTAAATAAATGAGTAACAACGTAAAACCAATGATGAGTCCATTCAGCTTGAAGATCGCCACTAGTGCTAGGATGATGAGCCTGACAATCTTATTGGCGACACTCAGCTCATAGCTTGGCGTTGTAAAGGTACCGATCGCCGCCAGTGAAACGTATAAGATGACCTCTGGTGTAAACAAACCGACATCAATAGCGATTTGTCCAATTAAAACAGCCGCGATCAGTCCCATGGCGGTCGACAATGCGGTTGGCGTATGAATTGCTGCCATCCTTAAAAATTCCACCCCGAAATCAGCAAGGAACACTTGGAGAATCACAGGGATATGAGAAGGTTTGTTAAACCCAATATAGCTTAAATTGTCAGGCAGAAGATTTGGTTCAAGGATAAAAAGAAACCAAATCGGCAAAAGAAAGGTAGAACATAAAATGCCTAAAAAGCGTACCCATCTTAGGAATGTACCAACGGCAGGAGCCTGGCGATATTCTTCTGCATGCTGAACGTGGTGAAAAATAGTGGTTGGTGTAATGATGACACTAGGGGATGTATCCGTAATGATGATGACATGCCCTTCTAATATGTGGTTAGCGGCGACATCTGGACGCTCGGTGTAACGCACTAGCGGAAAGGGATTATATCCTTGCTTAATAATAAATTCTTCAATCGTTTTATCAGACATCGTCAGCCCATCAACCTTAATTCCTGATACTTCTTTTTCTATAATATCTACAAGATCTGGGTCTGCAATATCTTCAATATAGCAAACACAAACATCGGCTTTGGAACGCTCGCCTACTTTGAGCATTTTGTATCGCAGCTTTTCATCCCGCACTCTTCTTCGAATAAGCGCTGTATTTACAATAATGTTTTCAACAAATCCGTCTCTTGCTCCCCTGACAACCTTTTCTGTATCCGGCTCCTCAGGCATTCTGCCAGGATAACTTCTAACATCAATGATAAAGGCGTAGTTTTCACCTTCTACAACAACTGCTACAAGCCCGGACAGCACTTGATCCACCGCTTCATCCAGCGTTTCTACCTTGGAGACCTGCTGATTGACAAGGCGGTTCTCGACTACATGTGCAAGATCATCTGATTCTGGTTCGTTGTCATTGATTTCGATTAGTTCTTTTAATAAGTAGATGACATACTGCGTATCACACAACCCGTTTACATAGTAAAGCTGGATTTCCTGATCGTGTATATAAATTTTCCGAACACCAAGGTCAAAGCTGAGACCCATTCCGACATTTTCTTTGAAGTAATCTTCATTTTTCTTCGGGTCTCGGTACACGTTTACCTTGTCTTTCTTCATGGAAGCCACTCCTTTCTAATATTAATTCCACTGCTTTCATCGTGATTGGAGATCCCTTGCTCAGATCATCTTTCCGTCCCATCTTGCCAATATCTCCAATCCCGACAACGAACGGGAGATTGAGGGAGTCAAGACAATACACTGTATCCCCGCTCATTTTATGGGGCTCCATTTCGGGAAGACCGTGTTTGTCGACACCGTATTCTGTCAGTTCACCTTCCCGGTCAATGGAGACATGGACCTTTGTCCATTCGGCTTGGTGCGTCTTGGATGCAACTGCAATCGCGCCAATAACTTCGATTTCAGGGTGGCGTGCCACATGTTTCATCGCCGTCTCGCCTGTTCCTTCTCCGGTCAGTCCAGAATCATCAAACATCACAAAGACTGGATCATACGGCGTTTTTAAAATCATCTGAACAAGTTCAGGTCCTGTCCGTTTGCTTGGATTTCCTTTTGAGCTGGAAATACATCGTCCGCCGACGTTTTTAGCGGCGAGCTCAATGGTTTTGGCAGCATATATATCTCCGTCTGTCACTAAAATGACTTTCCGTCTTTGCCCCATATTCGGTTATCCTTTCGGTTTAAAGATCAGTGCGATAATAAATGAGAATAAAATCGCAGCTGATATTCCAGCAGAGGTTAATTCAAAAATACCGATACCGATGCCGATGAATCCATGTACATCTGCCTGGTGCATTGCCCCATGAAGCAAGCTATGACCAAAGCTGACGATTGGTACGGTTGCGCCCGCACCTGCAAATTCAATAAATTTATCATAAATACCGAATCCGTCTAAAATGGTACCTGCCACAACAAAAGTAGTCATGACATGTGCCGGCGTGAGTTTGAGTACATCTAGCAAAAGCTGGCCAATGACACAAATAAGTCCGCCTGCCACAAAAGCGATAAGATAATCCATTAGCTCTCTCCTCCTGCACGCTCAAATACGACACCGTGCGCAATGGTTGGAATGGTCTCTTTTTGCTGAACCATCATTGGGCTGAGTAGCGCCCCGGTTGCGACAACGAGTACTCTTTGCAGATTCCCTGCTTTCATTTCTTGAAAAATATGACTAAATGTCACAACAGCTGAACAAGCACAGCCGCTGCCTCCAGCGAATACGTTTTGATCGGGTGTATAGATGATTAAACCGCAATCATCGTGTTTTCGCCCAAGCTGGATGCCTTCTTCTTTCAGGAGATCCTTTAAAATCGGTGAACCAATGCCTGATAAATCTCCAGTTAAAATCAAATCGTAATCATCTACTGTTCTTCCTAAGTCTTCTAAATGCTGCTTGATGGTGTCTGCCGCGGCCGGTGCCATGGCCGATCCCATATCAAATGGATCTGTAATGCCAAGATCCATGACCCTGCCTACCGTTGCACTTGTAATTTGAATTTGTGAGGGCTCTTGGCTGATAATAACGGCTCCGCTCCCTGTTACGGTACTTGTTGCTGTATCTGGCTTTTGTCCGCCGTATTCGGTCGGGTTTCGAAATTGGCGTTCTGCGGTCGCATTGTGACTGCTTGTTGCTGCGATGGCTCTATTTGCAAAGCCGCCATCAATGAGTGCTGACGCAATGGCGACCGATTCCATTGAGGTCGAGCATGCTCCAAATAAGCAGAGAAACGGGATCTTCAGCTCTCTTGCCACATAGTTTGCTGTGACGTTCTGGTTGAGTAAATCTCCAGCTAGCAACAGATCAATATCGCTTTTTTGCAAATTTGCTTTCGATAAAGCGGTTGATATCGCATCATCCATGAGCTTCCTTTCAGCCATTTCCCAGTTCTTTTGATCACAGTGCATTTCATCGTATGTTTTATCAATTAAATGTCCAATTGGACCTTCTTTTTCCTTAGGTCCTGCAGCAGTTCCTTCTGCATTGACATAAAGCTTGTGCTCAAATACCCAAGATTGTTTACCTGTTAGTTTCACCTTTCATTCCTCCTACGAAAACATCTTTTCGAAGATGTATCGAATGATCCCTACGATATATGCCGAGACGACACCGAACACAATGACGTTCCCAGCGAGCTTAAACATATTTGTGGCAACACCTAAAACAAGCCCTTCACTTTTATGCTCAAGGGCAGCACTTGTCATACTGTTAGCAAAGCCTGTTACCGGTACGGCCGATCCCGCTCCAGCAAACTGGCCGATTCTATCGTAAATACCGATACCCGTTAATAGAGAAGAAATTAAAATGAGGGTTGCCACTGTCGGGTTCCCTGCTGTCTTTTCATTAAAATCAAAAAAGTGGATATAGAAATTTTGCAGCCCCTCACCTATTAGACAGATTAAGCCGCCAACTAAAAACGCCTTGATGCAGTTGAGGACATAAGGAGGTTTGGGCTGATATGTTTTCACCTTAGATGGATAGTTTTCTTTTAAACTCGACACGTGTTGTTCCCTCCAATTTCTTAAATATAAATAAGCCAATGAAATAGTGAACCAAATACCTTTCCTAAGACGATGGCCATGAGCAGCAAAACTATTTTCCCGTCCATTCCAATTCTTTTCGTTAATATAGGAAGTACATTTAATACTTCAGTGAGTGCAGCTGCAAGCATACCGACGAAGATGCCTGATAAAAGACCGACCGGCAGCGCCAGCCATTTGGTTAAATGCAGATGTATTTGACTTAAGGTGGCCCAGCCGCCAACAACCGCCCCGCTAATGACTGCCGCCTCGTACCCTTGTATGAAGCGCTGCGTTTTGGTTAATTGCATTAAGCGGGGAATGATGCCAAGCACTGTAAGAAATGCCACAAATCCTGCTCCGACTGTTAAACCGCCGCCAAGTCCAACGAGTACGACAAAAAGCCATTTACCGATCATGGATATCCTTCAATGTTTCTTTATTTTCATTGAGTGCGACATAATGATCGAGATCGAGCTGATATTTAAACATTTCCACTTCGAGCGGACTTGGTTCTTCATTTAAACGCTTTTTAAATACATGATTGAAAAACAAAATCATCCCAAGGCCGAGTCCAAAGCTATATGGAATTTGTAATAAATACGGATGCTCAACCGTTTTCCCTGTGATCATTTCATATAGGCGGATATGAACGAGCCGCATACTGACATCCTCGTGGAAATTCATAATGGCAAGCGCCGCTCCGACAAATAATAGAAGCCATACAAACACAAATAAAACGGGAGAAAGCTGGCGTTTGCCTGTATCAATTTCAACAATGGCCTCAGAGCCGCCAACGGTTTGAATGTCGATATCTGGCCACGTTTTTTTGATCGTTTTGACGACATGCATGATATCAAGAACGGCGATGTGACGATCCTTTTTGCTGACATGATACACCGGCATTTTGCTAAGCTTTTGCACAGCAAACTCATCACCAGTGATTTGGGCGACATCCTCTAAATAAATGAGCTGATCTATTCCGGTCTTGATTCGATGGCGCAGCCGAATAAAGATTTGTCCGTCCATCCAAGTCACTTCCTATACGAGGGGTTAAAAATAGTATGTGGTGAAAAATGGTTCTCATACTGATAGAACTTGATTTACCGGTAATTACCACACAAAAAAAGCCAGCCGAATTGGCTAGCTGTCTTTTTGATCCATTTGCATTTGGATTTGCTTTAAAATTTTCTTTTCAAGCCGTGAGACTTGCACCTGTGAAATGCCAAGTCTTTCTGCAACCTCAGATTGTGTCTGGTCTTTATAATACCTTAAATACACAATGAGTTTTTCCCTTTCTTCTAATTCCTTGATCGCTTCTTTCAGAGCAATTTTGTCAAACCATCTTTCTTCAGAATGATCGGCAATTTGATCAAGCAATGTTATCGGATCCCCATCATTTTCATACACTGTTTCATGAATGGATGATGGTGAGCGGACCGCTTCTTGGGCGAGGACGACATCCTCTGGTGTGATATCAAGGTATTCGGCAATTTCTTGAACGGTCGGCATTCTTCCATGAGACTTAGACAACTCATCCCTTGCCCGCCGGATTTTATTTCCGAGTTCCTTTAATGACCGGCTCACTTTGACCGTCCCATCATCCCGAATGAATCGCTGAATTTCCCCGATGATCATTGGGACGGCGTACGTTGAAAACTTTACATCATATGACAAATCAAATTTATCCACAGATTTCAGCAGTCCAATACAGCCAATCTGAAACAGATCATCTGGTTCATATCCCCTATTTAAAAAGCGCTGAACAACGGACCAAACAAGACGCATGTTTTTTTCTACGAGGAGGTCTCTTGCTTGCTGATCACCGTCTTGGCTTTTTTTGATGAGCTCTTTGACTTCATCATTTGACAGCTGGGCTTTTTTAGCTTGCTTTTTTACCTCCACATCCATATGAGCAGCTCCTTTAATTACAAAGCGCTTTGCTTTTTGATAGATGCTTTGTTAAACGGATGGTCGTGCCCATTTCTGGAGATGAATCCACCATGACATCATCCATAAAATTCTCCATGATGGTAAAGCCCATTCCAGAGCGCTCTAAGTCTGGTTTTGTTGTAAAAAGCGGCTGTCTTGCTTCCTCAAGATCGGTAATACCCATGCCTTCGTCACGGATGGTGAGGTAGACGACATGGTCATCTAATGTGACATGGATATGCACCTTGCCATCTGGATTCCCATCATAGCCATGGATGATGGAGTTTGTCACTGCCTCTGATACGACGGTCTTGATTTCTGTTAATTCATCTAAAGTCGGATCAAGCTGAGCGATAAACGCCGCGACTGTCACCCTCGCAAACGATTCATTTTGGCTTAATGCCGAAAAAGTCAGATTCA
The DNA here is from genome assembly GCF_056172715.1 of Bacillus sp. ABR. Taxonomy (NCBI): domain Bacteria; kingdom Bacillati; phylum Bacillota; class Bacilli; order Caryophanales; family Bacillaceae; genus Bacillus; species Bacillus sp. ABR. The sequence goes on from NZ_JAOYSL010000002.1 coordinate 250,874, forward strand.
TTTCATTTCTCATGACGCCACCCCCAATGTTTGCAAAGCCGTTTGCTCTGAAGGCTCCATACGAATGATTTTAAACAAACCAGACATATCAAATAACCGATTCACTGCTGGCGAGATGGCACAGACGACCATTTCTCCGCCAAGCTGCTTAATCTCTTTATATCTTCCTAAAATCACTCCGAGTCCAGAGCTGTCCATAAATGATAAATCAGCCAGATTCAGCACAATGTGGCGAATGTCCTCTGTTTCCAAATAATTCGTCACCTTTTGTCTCAATGTTTCTGCGGAGTGATGATCGAGCTCTCCTGTTAACCGAATGCAAAGTACGCTCTCTTTTACTTGAAAATCAATACCAAGGCTCATCTTTTTATTCCTCCTTGCTCTATTTCGGATAAAGAGTGTTTCTCTTTTATATGAAGTAAATCCTTCACCATGACAAAACTAGTGACCATTCGTCACATTTAGATGTTCTTTTCTTTTTCCTCATAGCAAAAAGACTGCCCATTTCAGCAGCCTTTCGCCTTTTATTTCCATTTCACAAAATCAGCCATTGCTCGTTTGAAGAAAGTCCAAATGCCTGCCTTTTCCATTCCTTCTTTTGCTTCTACAGGACTTTCATGCAGCACTTTTCCGTCTTTTTTCAAGACGATCGTACCAAGTTCCGTTCCTTTTGAAAATGGAGCCTTGACATCATGAGACAATTTGATTTCTTTTTTGATCTGATCCACATTTTCGCCTTTTTTCGTTAGAAGGGAGATCGGTTCAGAAGTAACGAGCTGAATATTTTTCTTTTTCCCTTTGCTTACTTTGACCTCCGCCACATCTTGCCCTCGTTTGTAAAGCGGATGAGTCGTATATTGACTAAATGCGTAGTCCAGCATTTTGACTACCTGAGCGTTTCTGTCTTTCGGGGTACTTGCGCCGAAGACAACCGCAATGACGCGCATGTTGCCTTTTTTAGCAGATGCAGTTAAACAGTATTTCGCTTCACCTGTAAAACCGGTTTTCACCCCATCGACACCTGGATAAAATTTAATCAGACGGTTTGTGTTTACAAGCCAGAATTTTTTATCTGTGTTTTGCCGTAGATAGTCTTCGTAGACACCTGTGAATTTTGTGATTTGTTCATATTTCAACAGCTCTTTTGCCATTATTGCCATATCGTGAGCTGTGCTGTAGTGGTCTTTTTCAGGGAGCCCTGTTGGGTTTTGAAAGACTGTTGAGGTGAGGCCAAGCTCTTTCGCCCTTTTGTTCATCTGCTCTACGAACTGTTCTTCAGATCCTGCAATATGCTCTGCCATGGCAACTGAAGCATCATTTCCTGACGCAATCGCAATGCCTTTCAGCATTTCTTTCACGGTCATTTCTTCTCCTGGTTCAAGGAAGATTTGCGACCCTCCCATGGACGCTGCATAGTCGCTCGTTCTGACCTTGTCTGTCATTTTCAGTTTACCGTGATCTATAGCTTCCATGATGAGAAGCATCGTCATGATTTTGGTCATACTTGCGGGTGCAAGCTTTTCATCGCTGTTTTTGTTGTAAAGCACCTTTCCCGTGTCACGTTCTATTAAGATCGCTGATTTGGCTTCGTGTGCCAATTCTGATGTTTGTTTTTCTCCTGGTTTTTCAATCTTTTCTTTTGCTGTCGCAGATGGTGAAACCATTGAGATAAGGATCATTAAAATAAACAATGCACATATATGACGTTTCAAGTGGCAGACCTCCATTATCGTAATCCTTTCTATTTTTTCCTCATACAGGCTGTTTTATTCAGAGATCGTATGATTGCAAATAAAAAAAGCCTTCTGCTTGGGTAGCAGAAGGCTTCTGGACACATGCTATGAAAGTTGTTTGACAATGTCTTTTACTAAATCAAGAAAACTTGCTTTCACTTTTTCCGTTACTTCGATCACTTCATCATGTGACAGCGGCTGATCCAAAATACCAGATGCCGCATTGGAAATGCATGAAATGCCAAGTACTTTGATTCCTGCATGACGCGCAACAATGACTTCTGGAACAGTCGACATTCCTACCGCATCTGCTCCAAGCGTTCTAAGGAAACGAACTTCAGCAGGTGTTTCATATGAAGGGCCTGTCATCCCTGCATAAACCCCTTGCTGTACAGATATACCTAAACGCTGGGCTGTTTCTGCTGCAAGTGCCAGCAATTCTTTATCGTACGGTGCAGACATATCAGGGAAACGAACGCCTTGACTGTCATTTCGGCCAATTAATGGATTGGTTCCCATCATATTGATATGATCTGTGATCAGCATGAGGTCTCCTGGACGGAATGAAGTATTCACTCCGCCGGCTGCATTTGTGACAATGCATGTTTCAATACCAATTTCTTTCATCACACGGACAGGAAACGTCACTTGCTTCATATCATACCCTTCATAGAAATGAAAACGTCCTTGCATCACGCAAACGACAGTGCCTTTCAGCGTTCCGATCACGAGCTGCCCTGCATGTCCCTCTACTGTTGAAACAGGGAATCCGGGAATATCTTCATATTTTATTTTGATTGGATTTTCAATCTCATCTGCTAAAATGCCAAGCCCTGATCCTAAAATCAATCCAACTGTTGGTACATATGTCGATGCTTGTTTAATATATGCCGCCGCTTCTGAAAACTGTGCTCCCACGAGATTTCCCCCTATTTGAGTTTAGATAAAAAGCTTGTTCCGTATTTTGGCATCGCTATCTTGAAATTATCGGCAACGGTTGCCCCAAGATCAGCAAATGTTTTTGCTGTTGGCAGTTCATTTGCTTCCTGATGCTTTTTGCTGTAAGCAATGAGCGGAACGTATTCTCTTGTATGATCTGTTCCGTGATGAACCGGGTCATTTCCATGATCTGCTGTGATCACAAGAAGATCATCCTCTTTCAACAGGTCAAACACTTCAGGAAGACGTGCGTCAAATTCCTCTAATGCTTTTCCATAACCCTCTGGATCTCTTCTATGTCCGTAAAGAGCGTCAAAATCAACAAGGTTCAAAAAGCTGAGTCCTGTAAAGTCTGTTTTAAGTGTATCGACCAGCTTGTCCATTCCATCCATGTTCGATTTTGTTCTAAGAGATGATGTGATTCCTTCGCCGTCATAAATATCAGAGATTTTTCCGATCGCAATGACATCGAGCCCATCATCTTTGAGTTCATTCATGACTGTACGGTCAAATGGTTTTAACGCATAATCATGACGGTTTGGTGTTCTAACAAAAGCATCAGGCTCTCCGACAAACGGACGAGCGATAATCCGTCCAACCATATATTTTTCATCTAATGTGAGTTCACGGGCAATTTCACAAATACGGTAAAGCTCATCTAATGGCACAACTTCTTCGTGCGCAGCAATTTGCAGCACAGAATCCGCAGATGTATAAACGATTAAATCGCCTGTTTTCATGTGCTCTTCGCCAAGCTCATCTAAAATTTCCGTACCAGACGCAGGTTTATTTCCAATAATACCTCGGCCAGTTTTTTCTTTTAATTCATTTAATAGTTCATCTGGGAATCCGTCTGGAAAGACTTTGAACGGTGTGTCTATGTAAAGACCCATGATTTCCCAATGCCCTGTCATTGTGTCTTTACCATTTGATGCTTCTTGCATTTTTCCATAATACGCAAGCGGTTTTTCATCCGCTGGAATTCCTTTGATTTCTTTAATATGACTCAGCCCAAGCTTCGCCATATTCGGCATATGAAGCCCGTTCATTTTTTCAGCAATATGTCCAAGTGTATCTGCACCTACATCATTAAAATCAGCAGCATCTGGTGCTTCCCCAATCCCTACTGAATCCATTACGACGAGGAAAATGCGTTTATACTGATAATCAGGCATTAAAAAGCGCCTCCTTCAATATTCTTGTCTTTTGACCTTACAAACAGTAAGAGGTCAGACATCTCAAGTATAAACCGTTTACAAGCCAGTTGACAACCATAAACGGTGTAAAGATGAAAAAGCATGACACCCGTTCATCGTGTCATGCTTTACTTATGCCCTTGGATGGAATTTGTGATACACATCTTTCAGTCTTGTTTTCGTCACATGTGTATAAATTTGTGTTGTTGAGATATCGGCATGTCCGAGCATCTCCTGTACAGCTCTTAAGTCCGCACCGTTTTCAAGCAGGTGTGTAGCAAATGAATGTCTGAGCGTATGAGGCGTCAGCTCCTTTTGAATCCCTGCTTCAATGGCTCGTTTCTTTAAGTTCTTCCAGAAGCCCTGGCGCGACATTTTTTTCCCGTGATGATTGAGAAACAGGGCATCGGACGGCTGTTTTTTTAACAGCTTGCTTCTTCCCTTTTCGATATATTCTTCAATTGCGCTTGCGGCAGCTTCACCGATTGGCACAATTCGCTCTTTTCTTCCTTTTCCAAAACAGCGGATAAAGCCCATTGTGAGGTGCACATCTGCAAGGGTCAGATCCAGCATTTCACTGACGCGAATGCCTGTTGCATATAAGAGCTCAAGCATTGCTTTGTCTCGGTAGTCAAAGGGAGTGTGCTGATTTGGTGTATCAAGCAGTTTTTCGACCTCCCCTAATGATAGAACTTTCGGTAATGTCCGCTCTGTTTTTTGCGTTTCAATGTTCCATGACGGGTCATCCGTTGTCACTTTTTCCCGAAGCAGAAATTGATGAAAGGAACGGATCGATGATAGATGCCGTACAGACGTTTTACTCGATTTCCCTTCCTCTTTTAACTGCTTTAAATAATGAATGATATGCAGGCGCGTGACATCGCTAATATCCGTCAGCTGTTCATGTGTCATTAAAAAAGACAAGTAGTTCTGCAAATCTCTTTTATAAGAAACAATGGTATTTTCAGAGAGTCCTCTCTCTACGGTCATAAAATGAATAAAGTCGGATAATTGATCGTTCAATGATTTCTACTCCCCGTTTTGATAAAAATAAATCAATCGGTCTTGCCAATTGTCTTGATTCGGCTGATCCATTTCCATCACTTTAATTGCTGCACCCTCTGGTTTATCATAACGATGGTAGCTTTCATATTCTGAATTTATCCATATCATAGCATAATAGAACAGGACGGTAAAACCTGTGAACAAGATAAATACTTTGATCACTTCACCTGTTGTTTTGAGCCATTTTCGCATGATCTTCAAGTCCTTTCTCACCTTCTCATTACTTCAGCATATGCCAGGTAGGACAAGGAATATACAGCGAAAATGCAAAAAACCTCTTCATCTTAAATGAAAAGGTTCCAATTCGGATTATTTGCCGGATTCATCATCATGACACCGGTGGCAAATACCATGGAATGTCAATCTATGATCCTTAATTTTAAATTTCCAGTCACGTTCAATAATCTCTTCGACATCTTCTAATAAATCATCTTCTATCTCATCGACTGTTCCGCATTCCATGCAGACAAGATGGTGATGGAAGTGAGCGGCTCCTTCTTTGCGAAGATCATATCGCGAAACGCCGTCTCCAAAGTTAATTTTATCAACAACTTTCAGTTCAGTGAGCAATTCTAACGTCCGATAAACAGTAGCAAGACCAATTTCAGGAGACTTCTCTTTTACGAGGAGGTATACATCTTCTGCACTTAAATGGTCTTCTTCATTCTCAAGCAGTACTCTTACTGTGGCTTCACGCTGTGGCGTGAGCTTGTAGCTGGAAGAATGAAGCTGTTTCTTAATTCGATCAATCCTATTTTCCATTGACTTTCCCTCCTACGCCACATTACTTGATCATTATATCAAATGATGTGCTGAGAGCCAACTATAATCATTTTAAATTGATAAATAAATTGATTATTAATTAATAACAATTATAAAAGAATACCTGCCAGCTTTTTCATCAGCATGAATGATATGTACGATTCAAAAAAAGATGAAAGTGCAGCAAGCGCTAAAATCATCAGCAGAACCGATGCATACCGGCCAAACCACTGGACGGGTGCTTGACTGATGGTTTTTTTCATGAAGAGCTGTCCAATGAGACGGATGGAAAACGCAATCGCACAGGTGCCAATCACTAAATAGGCTGGAATAAGCAGAATGTTTTGCGGAAGCACCGATACAAACGAGAGAAAAAATCCACTCAGCCCCATTTGATTCACGAGAAAACCAACAGTAAATCCAACAACAATTCCTTTTAAAAAGATCATGAGAAAGATGAGCGGCAGACCAATAATGGATATTCCCAGGATCCACATAAGGCCTAAATATTTCATATGATGCAGGAAGCTTTGTAAAAACATTTCTTTTGATTCTGCTGCCTTCTCATTCGTCAGCTGACCAAAAAATTGATTTAAATAATAGAATAAATCCTCTTTCTGGCTGAATGTCATGCTATTGACAATGATGGCACCGAAGATCACACCCATTAAAAAGAGTACAGAGACAAATAAATAAATCGAGAGATGATCTTTTACGTGCTGAAGAAGATGCTCCTTCCAAGACTTTTTCCGCATGTGTCTTCCTCCCAAATCGTAAGGTTACTAGATTCTATGAGAGAGATTACGAAACATGACAGTTTTATTGAAAGAAAAAAGAGAAATCAGCCTGCTCACTGCTTTCTCTTTTTCATTTATCGTGCGGCTTTTTGTACGTTCACAAGCCCGGCACCGTAATAAAAAGGTTCTCCAAGTTTTGTCGCCGTTTTTGACAGTCTCTCACGCACTTCATCGTTAGTCAGATTCGGATGTTTTGATAGAATGACAGCCGCAGCGCCCGTTACATGCGGTGATGCCATTGACGTTCCGCTCATGTAGCCATATTCGTTATGAGGAATGGTGCTCAGCGTTGAAACGCCTGGTGCTGAGACTTCCAGTTCTTCGCCAACAGATGAATCAAAAGCTCTTTGCTTTTTTTGGTCAACAGAGGCAACAGCCATCACGGAGCTGTATTTAGCCGGATAGTCAATCGTATTGAGAGAGCCATAACTTCCTTCATTCCCTGCAGAAGCCACAATGAGAATCCCTTTATCATACGCTCGATCTACCGCTTCTTTCAGCGCCTCAGATTCACTTGCTCCCCCCATACTGATATTGATGACATCCATGTCATTCTCAATGGCCCATTCAATCCCTTTTATGATCCAGCTATAGTAACCGTCACCATTTTCATCTGCCACCTTGACAGCATAGATAGAGGCTTTTGGCGCAACACCAACGACACCTACCTTATTATCTAAAGCGGCAATTGTCCCTGCCACATGCGTCCCATGTTTATGCGGATCTACAAGCGGATCGGACTCTGTCGGTACAAAGCTCACCCCGCCGGTGACATGTAAATCCTCATGTTTGCCGTCGATACCGCTGTCAAGAACTGCTACTTTGACATTCTGTCCAGCGTATCCTTGTTTATGTACCTTTTGTGCTTTGATGCTTTTGATGCCATATGGAACAGTTTGACTGCTTGTTTTTGCTTTTTGGTCTTCCTCAATGAAGGTCACTTCTTTTGCTTCATTCAGTTTCTTTTTTGATGTCTCATTCAACGACACTTTCATCATATCTATTTGCTCTATGGATTCTTTCACATGCCCGCCAGCTTCTTCTACAAGCTGTTTTTGTATTTTGTCTTGAACGGAAGAAGAAAAGCCGATCATGTACTCTTTTTTTGCTTGTTCCTTTGCAGAAATATCTGACGCGCCAAACATGACCGATGCCACAAGCACACTTGCCATACAAAGCCCTGCTCCAAATGACTTGACGTTCACAATACTCACTCTCCCTTTCGTTTCTTTTTGTCATTTAACTACATTTTTAGACAAAAAGAAACGACCGTTTGTCCTATTTTTTAAAATTTTTCCATTTATTTGATCTAGTTGTCACAAAAAAGCAAAATAAAAATGCTTATGATCCTCTTGATAGTGATCATAAGCATTTCGTCCTTTATGTTTTTTCATCATGTGCTGCAAGACTTCTTGTTTTGTTTTTGTCTTCCTTTCGTGTGTGCTAAAATGCGGCATGTTTCCTCTCGACAGTTCTGGATTTCGGCTGTGCTGCCTTTGGATATGCTCTCGTTTTTTCTTTGCTTTGCTTTTTCCCATTTGGCAAAACCCCTTTCGTTGACGTTATGATACACGATGTTACATAAAAAAGATAGACGTAAATACGTCTATCTTTCTGTTTTTACCATATCAAGATGCGGAATCCCATCTTCATCATAAACATCTGAGACGGCCTTGAAACCAAATGATTCGTAAAATGACTTCAGGTAGGATTGCGCCTGTATTTTAACACTTGTTTCACCTAGTTCACTAAGCTTTTCCAAAGCCTTGATGAGCAGCATCTTTCCATACCCTTTTTTCCGGCCGGCCTGCGTCACAAGAACGCGGCCGATGGACGCCTCTTTGTACACGATCCCGTTTTGAAAAATTCGGCAATAAGCCACAATGGTGCCGTTCTCTTTTGCGATGAGATGAATTGCTTCTTGGTCCCTGTGATCAATTTCAGGGTAAGGGCATGTTTGTTCTACAACAAACACGTTGACTCTTTCCATAAGAATCAAGTAAAGATCCTCTTTTGACAATTGTTCAAACGTTTGAGATGTCCATTTAATGTGACTCATGATTGATATCCACCTTACCGTACACTCCGCCTCCACCAGCGATTAGTCCGACTTCGCCCTTTCTTGCTTTGATGATGTAGCCCGCTGTCTTTTCTGGCAGAACGGCTTTTAATTCTTGTTCTGTTGCTTGATGCAGAATATTCATCTCTGTGTGAAACACGGCTTTTAGCTTCTCCAGCGTTTTAGGTCCAACACCCGGAATAAACTGAAGTGGGAGCTGATGAACATAAGGAGGTCTCATTCTTTTTTCACTTTCTTGGTCAGCAAGCTCTTTTAAACGCTCACTTACTCCTTTTGTCATCCGGGTATGTCCGCATTCGTGGCACTCTTCCTGATCTGATGCGTGAGGTTTTACCCCGCATTTCTCGCAGGTCGTATGATAATACTTCCCAAGCCGCGGAGCAAGTCCATAATTTCCTGTGACAGCTCTGCCATCTTTTTCTTCAAGGGCTAGCTTGAATTCGGCAAAAGAGGCATGATCCATTTTGATTTTTGTATATTCTCGCGCGATTTTCCCTAAAGAATGGGCATCTGAATTCGTTAAAAAGGGATACCGGTTCAGCTCACTCAGCTGGGACGCCATTGACGTATCACAGCTAAGACCAAGCTCAACAGCATCAATAAGGTCAGGATCAAATACTTCCGTTAAAGAAGTGCTGACCCCTTTGCCGTATAGACTTTTATGCGGCGTAAAAATATGAGCAGGAATAAACAATCCTCCTAGCTCTTTTACTTTGTGCTGAAGTGTTTTCCCATCAACATAGAGGCGCTGTGAGCTCAAATGGACATTTTTCATATGAAGCGAAAGCCATGCGGAGAACTCAGACATTTTGTGTAGTGTGGGCATAAATGCCAGCACATGAATCGGACCTTTTGAATGGTCATCATTGATCTCTAATTCACTGCCTAAAAGCAGCACTGTCGGTCCAAATGATAGACCGCCGTCATTTAGTTCCGTGTACCGGCCTTCCTCTACACCCTCTATTAACTCTTCTAAGACTTCTGGAGATTGTGCATCTATCACACCAATCATCCCCATCCCTTTACTTTCTGCTGCTTCAATGAGAATTTGGTCAATTGTCAATGACCTTGCACCTGTAATTTTGACAGCTCTGCCTGTTCTTGTTCTGCCAATATGAATATGGATGTCTGCAAAAAATTCCTTCATTTTGTTGACTCAAGTACCTCTTGCAGTTGTAAGTATTGAATGGCATAGGCTGTTTTTGCATCGTAAATATGCTGATCTTCAATGAGGTGCAAGGCTTCTTCTAATGAAACTTCCATTACTTCGACAAATTCATCTTCATCCAGCTCTCTTTTTTCTTCAAGCGGAACTAGCTGATCTGCTAGATAAATGTGAACAATTTCATCTGCAAAACCAGGTGATGTATAAAAGGCCGTCAGCTTTTGAAGCTGCTGAGTTGTATATCCTGTTTCTTCTTCTAATTCTCTTAATGCTGTATGTGCCGGCTCTTCCCCTTTTTCTAGTTTTCCAGCCGGAATTTCAACGATGGCTCTCTCTAATGCTTTACGGTATTGTTTGACCAAGATGATTTTATTTTCGTCTGTACGTGCAATGACAGCTACTGCACCAGGATGTTTAATGATTTCGCGTTTGCCTTGTTTTCCGTTAGGCAATTCTACATCTTCAAGTACCAAATCAATGATTTTTCCGTTGTATAATTCTTTCGACGATAATGTTTTTTCTTCAAAGTCCTTCAATTTTGTCAGCTCCTCGTTCTACTTTCACTTTTTACTTCATTTATTTTAACATAGATGATTTAAGAGAAGCGAAAAGCGAAACGCTTGCTTCAATGCGCCATTTGAAATCACCTAGCTTGAATTCCTGATTTTTTTCACTTAATGTGAAAGGATAGGAGTGTGATGGAATTGAAAAAAAGACGTATTGGCACCTCAGATCTTTTAGTGAGCGAGGCGGCACTAGGATGCATGTCTCTTGGGACTGATAAAGAAAAAGCGCTCTCTTTATTAGATGAGGCCATTGATCTCGGAATTAACTATTTGGATACAGCCGATTTATATGATTTTGGGACAAATGAGGAAATTGTTGGGGAAGCCATCAAAAATAGACGGCAAGATTTGATTTTGGCGACAAAAGGCGGCAACCGCTTTGAAAAAGGCAAACCAGGCTGGGACTGGGACCCTTCAAAGGCGTACATAAAGGAAGCAGTAAAACAAAGCCTCAAGCGGCTTCAAACAGATTATATTGATTTATATCAATTGCATGGAGGCACGATTGATGACCCCATTGATGAAACGATTGAGGCTTTTGAAGAATTAGTAGAGGAAGGCGTTATTCGCTATTATGGCATTTCATCTATCCGCCCAAATGTCATTAAAGAATATGCCAAAAAGTCCAATATCGTAAGCGTGATGATGCAATATAGCTTACTCGACCGCCGCCCGGAAGAATGGTTCTCTCTTCTTGAAGAACAAAGCATTAGCGTCGTCGCAAGAGGCCCTTTAGCGAAAGGATTATTAACTGAAAAACCACTTTCTCAAGCAAGTGCAGCGATTCAAAAAAACGGCTATCTTCAATATTCATTTGAAGAGCTCCAGCAGATCATTCCTTCTTTAAAGAAAGTCGCTTATGACCTGTCCCTCACCGAACTGTCCATTCAATATGTACTGAAACATTCTGCGGTCAGTTCCGTTGTATTTGGCGCGAGCTCGGTGGATCAGTTAAAAGAAAACATAGCAGCAGCAAATGCACGTTCTTTAAGTGACCAAGAAGTCAAAGCAGTAACTTACTATACAAAACCGTTTGTGTATGAAGCGCACCGATCCTAATAAGAAAAAATCACATCATTTGATCTCGTCAGAATGTAGAAAAACTCATGTTTTTCTACATTTTTTTATGTTTTTCTCTATATAAAATAAGGAGGGGCTAAAAGCCCCGTTGTCTTATCTTGCACTTTCGTAATATGCATAATTTCCAGATTTGCCTTTAAGATAAAATGTGGTACCAAAACGACTGAAACTATTTGCAAAAGAACCATTATCTGAATGCATACATAATCGATTACTTGCACCTTTAAAAGGAGTTACAGAACAATCTACAATTGAAGTAGCCTTTGTACTCACATCTGCATTCGTTAACTCATTTGTTGCAAGAGCTTGTCCAGAAACAGGTAAAAGCAATCCTAAAGATAAAGCGACTCCAGCCATTGTTTTTCTCAATTTCATGTGAATCATCCCCATTCCCAAATTTTGTAACACATCTTCATTATAAGAAGAACGACCCTCTATCAAAAGGGTCTTAATAACCATATTTTCAATAAAAAGGAATTTAAATAAATCAATACTCACCTTTTTATTTCTGTTTCAAACATAAGTTATGGGATTTCGTTTAAAAAATCATACTGTCTCGATTCTGAAATGAAGTGATATGAAGGGGGCAGAAATGCTTTTCTCTTTATGGACCTATGTTTATTCTCTGTGGATCTATCTCAAGGATGATGACATAAAAAAAGGAAGCATCATTGCTCCCTTTTTAGCTTTTATACTTTCTCCAGTCTAAATGGCTTTCATCTAGCAGCTCTGAAAAGCTTTTGTTTTTTTCTTTTTCTTTCTGCTGCCGAAGGAGATCTTGTCGTTTTTGTTCTTCTCTTTTTTCTGTTTCAACGGCGAGGTTCTGTTTCATTTGAAGAAGCTGCTGTTTGACATCGTCCTTTATGCCGTCCTTTAATTTCGCTTGATCCTGCTTGGTCTTTTTCATTGTGCCTCTCTCCTTTTGACTTAGTGTATCATCCGTTTTATTTTCTGAGCAAGAGGCACGCCAATCTACCAAGATGTGGTATGATCGTCATAGAAAAAACTCCGGAAAGGAAGAATCGGCTAGATGAAGAAATGGATCGCTATATTTGCCTTCATATTATGTCCACTCGCTGTCATCAGCATTTTTTTCACCAATAAAATGATGTATATTCGAAAATTAACGGATGAAGAGCTCATCAAACGAGAATCAGATGGAGGCCATTATCATCACGAGGAATTTCAGCAGCTTAAGAAAGAGAAAGTGTGTATTCCTTCAGCATTTGGTTATAATCTACATGGCTATTTTGTGCCGCATCCTCATACAACACGCACAATCGTACTTTGCCACGGTGTGACAGTCAGTTTGATTAATTCCGTTAAGTATATGAAATTATTCCAAAAGCTCGGATGGAATGTGCTGCTTTATGATCATAGAAGACACGGGATGAGCGGCGGGAAAACCACGAGTTATGGATATTATGAAAAAGAAGATCTAGCAAAGATCGTAAAGTGGCTCAGACAAAGACTCGGAGAAAGTGCCATCATTGGGATACACGGAGAATCAATGGGTGCAGTCACGACCTTGTTATATGCTGCGAAGCCGGAAGCAACCGCCAATTTTTACATAGCAGACTGCCCTTTTGCTTCTTTTGAGGACCAGCTTCTGTATCGGTTAAAAACAGATTTTCGCCTTTCAGGGCAATGGATTCTTCCACTAAGTGATCAAGTGTTAAAATGGCGGGACGGATACCGCATCCGGCAAGTTTCCCCTCTTGATGTGATCGATCATGTGAAAGTACCTGTACTTTTTATTCATAGCCGCCATGACGACTATATCCCCTGTGAGCAAAGTCAGCAGTTATATGCACGTAAAAAGGGTGACAAACAGTTGTTTATTGCGCCACACGGTGCGCATGCAATGTCTTTTAGCGAAAATAAGGAAGCTTATGAGCAAGAAATTCAAGCATTTCTTCAAAGATTTGAATTGAATGAAAATAAAAGAGGAGAATGAACAGCAGTTCGTCCCCTCTTTTTGAGCTAACTTATGCGATAGTCACCACTGTTGTATGGTGTCTGCCCGCAAGCTCCATATGGCTCTCTTCCGATTGCTGCTGACTCATGACCGATAATCCTGCAGTTGCTGCCAATAAAAGAACTATCAAACTCGTTTTCATATAAATGACCCCCATTTTGAATTTTTGATATGGCTTGAATTTTCCTTTCGTAAAACCGGGTAGATACTTCAAACAGTCCAAGCTCATTGTAATAATGAGCCGCATCAAGTGCCAATTCCTCAATATCTGGGTATAAGCGCTTGTCCTCGAGCAGGTCTAATGTATCGTCTATGATTGTTATGTCTGCATCAACGTACAATGCTTTTAAGAACTGAAATTTGCAGATGTAAATTTCATCTTCTAATTCACAGGCCTTCATAATACCTTGTTGATAGAGGGTTAACGACTCTTCTATTTGTTTTTGTTTAAACAGGATTTGTGTCAGCATAAATAGTGGGTCTAGAGAGCGATTAAGATGGGTTAAATTCTCCTTTTCAAACACTTCAATAGAGTCTTTCAGATAACGGCTTGCTTCCGCAAGATCGTTCATTTGATAATAACAGTTACCTAAGTTGAAAAGGGCCGAACCTATGACTCGAGGGTTTCCAATTGAGCGTGCTCGCTTTAGAGCATTTTTAAAGTAGGGCAATGCATGTTCATAGCATTTCAAATCATCATAGTTTGCACCAATGACAAATTCACAGTGGATGATTCTCAGCGTGTACGTTCTGTAGGCAGAATACGTATCTAACGCTTGCAAGGCATAGTGCATCGAAAAGTGGGTTTGTTTCATGTGGTAGTAAATTTCTGCTAATTTAAAGTAAAATTCTGCTCTTTCTATATCATCTGATATGAGATTGAGCTTTTTTTCTGCTGAGCGGTAATAAGCAATGGCACTTAAGTAGTTTCTCTGTTCAAATTCAAACATTCCTGTGAAAAAATGAACATAGTATTCAAGCATATCCGTTAATTTCGTTTGTGAATGTTCGATCGTTTCTAGCAAATTCTTAATCTCTTCATCATTCGAGGCTTTCTTTGCCGGTTCAAAATATTCAAGCATTACCTTGTGGCGAAAATCCATCAGCTGGTAAAACAATAACAAGTTTTGATCCTGCTCCATTTCGAGGATTTCCTGCTCGATCTCCGCCTTCAGCTTCTCTGCTTTCATCACATGAAATCCGCAAATCTGCCTATACCATTCGTTTATTTTGATTCCAACCTGAGGCGATGACAGCTTGAGCTTCAATTCACTTTAGCACCTCCCTTCTCATATACGATACATGTTGTATTCTATCACATTTCCTCGAATGGAAGAAATATGAAATGTCATTTTTCGCAAAGTTTTCGGTATCCCGCAATAAACGCTGCGAATGCCTATTTTTCGGCATTTACAGCCATTATTTTTTTATTTCCAGCTTGCTCATTTTGTCGAATTGTTTGTTGAAAAACTGCTTTTTTTGCTTCAAAAGATCATTTTTCAGATTAGACAACCGTGCCGTTTGATGAGATGATGAACGCACGAAAAAAACCCTTTCGAAAAAGGGCTTTTATAATACATCTGTTACTTGGTCCATATTCTCTTTGATCCAATTGACAGCTAATTCGAGCGTTGGAAATTCTTCCGTTTCAAATGTGACTTCATCTTGAAGAAGCCAAACGTCCTTTTTCACCGAATCCATTCCACCTATTGACCAGTGCAAAAGGCTATAGGGATGATTGTTATTTAAAAACGACACCCATGTTTTATTTTGTGCCGTATTTTGTATCACTTTTAGCTTTTGATCCACTACATTTCCACCTTACTTTACAAGTATACCCATTCTCGGGCTGAGTATTTGTTGAGGACTTTTCAACATGAGTGTGTTGGCTTTTTCATTAAAATCAATCGTCATTTCCTCGTCAAAAAAGACCTTTTGTGCTGTGTGTATGTACAGCTTAAAGAGCTGATTATGCTTGAGCTCTTCCCATTCGCCTGTTCTTTCACCTGTGAGCCAAATCATTGGGACACCGCTTACCGCACAGCCGCACCCATCTGAATCATATCGAAGGAGCAGTTCTTTTGTTTCATGCCCTGCTTGTTGTTTTGTAAGGTACGCTGCTGCTGGTTCTGTTATATGAATATACATGCCGAACATCCTTTTTCCGTTGATTGTTACATTGTAACATATCAGTCATCAATTAAACATGTTCACGTCCTGCCAGCTCTTATGTCTGATCGTTTTTCTTTAACTGGTCTGACCAATTGTACGCTTCTTGTTCAATTTCTTTAATGAGCCCATCTTTTCCTTTCATATAACTTGCCATATCTTCAGGATATGCTTTTGCCAATTGACGCTTTTTATCGGCATAGGCTTTGGCACGATCAGGTGCAGCTTTTAAATAATCTCGGAACACCAAATGCCTTTTTACATCATCATGTCCAGCTTCATAGGCGTGAACGTGATGTGTTCGATTCAAGCCGCCTTTTCTAAAAAAACGTCTTCCCTTGAGTCCATTTTCTCCGAGCGGTTCATATCCAAGCTGACGAAACAGGTGGTTACATTCATCTAAGCGACTGATATGCTTCACCTCTAGCAATATATCAATAATTGGCTTAGCCGCCATTCCTATGACTGACGTACTGCCAATATGATGGCCATATACCCAGTTGTCGCCAACTATCTTTTTCAGCTTATCATGCTCATCTTGAAATTGTTTTGGCCAGCTCGCTTGGTATTCAATCACTTCCACTTTTCGAAGCATCAAACGTTCCAGCTTTATTAACATCAGATTGTTTTCCACCTGCAAACGATCCTTCTGTTTAAACCCTAGTTTTTCATAAAGCTTGATTGCTGGTATATTTGCTTCCGCTGTTGTGAGCTCAATTGTTTTTTGATGCTGGATGATGGATTGCAGGAGCGCTGTCCCGATGCCTTGTTTGACATGATGAGGGTGCACAGCTAACCGGCTGAGGATGATCCGGTCGTCATGCAGTTCATATGAAGCGATCCCTAACAAATGCCCCTCTTTTTCAAATCCTATGAAAATCTCATTTGTTTCTATTATGTCTTTAACCGTTTCTTTTAAGGGCGGTAAATCTTGATAGCCTATTTGTTCTGCCTCCCGCTGATATGCGGCCAATTGGATATGTAACAGCTCTTTTGCTTGTTCTTTATTTTTTTGATCCAGTCTAATGATCATGCTTTCGCCTCCAGCTTTTTCACAAATAGCACCCTGTCTTCATGAATGCCGTCGTAATCTGAAAAAACTGAAATGCCATCGACCGTTTTATCTCCCTTTTCTATCTGAAAACCGAGCTTTGTATGGTAAGCAATTGAGACTTTATTGACAGGAGCCGTGATGGCCTTAATCGTTGTTCTTCCTTCCTTTTCAGCCGCTTCATAAAACGCTTGATAGAGAATTTTGCCAATCTTCAATTTTCGGTGGTCTGGATGTACCCCCACAAAGTGAATATACGCTTCATCTGAATGCGATTGCGATAAAAAACCGACTAAAAAGCCGATCAGTTCACCTTTTTCAACAACGACAAAACTTGTTTGCTGAAAATGTTCGAAAAATAGCTTTGGCAATTTTGCGCGCAAATCTCTGCCTCCCCACCAGCTTTGAATGACGGATGTGACCGCATAAAAATCTGACGGCTTCACTTGACGTATCATGATGGCCTCGCCCCTTTTCATTTTTAGCTGTACCGTTTCACAAAAAATCAACTGTTTCAATAGTCTACCTGTCTGATCAATTGTTTGTAAAGGTGATGTATCAGCCTTTTTTCCTTCAGCTTTGTTGGTTCTTCGTCTTTTCGCCGTCATCTCCTTTTAAATCTTCACACTTATTTCAAAAAGTTCACTTTTTGTGCGAAAGATCCATTCTTTTGTTATGTTAAAATTGTTCATATAAGAAATGGAACAAAAGTTTATTGGAGATGATGATATTGGTTTGGATTGTTACTTCACTTGTTGTGTTTAGTCTTTTAAAGTTGCTTGTCACTTCGCTGCCTTCTGGTGTTGTTGAACGCCTTTTTAGTCGTTATGCGGTGCATGCAAAAGTAACAAGTGATCAAACAACGATGACGTTTCAAGGACGTCCACTTGATGATCAGCAAACATCTGAAATTATTCAACATTTTAATGATGCGATCTTTATTGAACGTTATTATATTTATCCTGGTGACGAAGAGCGTTTTCTTCATCCGCAGGAAGGACCAGCGCCGCTTACCATGCAAACAAAGCTTGGCAAGCATGATGTGACCCTTTATCTGTATCATTACGATGACCACGTGGATGTGGTGCGGCAGTTTACCCATAAGCCTAAGAAAAAACTAACGGCCTATCGTTTGCGTTCTGAGCCGCTCCAAACATCCAATAACTTGGCACATGCTTAAAATGACTCATTTTACAAAGATGAGACGAAGTGGAGACACTTCGTCTTTTTTGTATGGATTTACACTCTTCTCTTTGAATGATTTACCAGTATCAATTTCACCTTCTGGCGGTTAAAATATATACAGAACATACGTTCTAAGAGGTGAAAATGATGAATGAACGAGCCATTCTGCTTGTGGATATGCAGTCATTTTATGCGTCGGTCGAAAAAGTGGAGGCTCCTCATTTGAAGGATGTGCCGCTCATCGTCTCAGGAGATCCTGAGCGGCGGAGCGGGGTCGTACTTGCCGCCTGCCCGCTCGCTAAAAAACGGGGCGTACAAAATGCATCAAGATTATGGGAAGCACAGGAGAAATGCCCTGAAGCCGTCGTCGTACGTCCACGTATGCAGCGCTACCTTGATGTTTCTGTCATGATGACAGAACTGCTTGAACAATACACAGATCTTGTCGAACCCTATTCAATTGATGAACAGTTTCTCGATATTACGGGGAGTGTGACACTACTCGGTTCACCCCGCGAGATCGCCCAAAATATACAAACGACTATTATGAACCAGACGGGCATTTACGCACGCGTTGGCATTGGTCCTAATAAAGTGCTCGCTAAAATGGCCTGTGACCATTTTGCTAAAAAAAACACATCTGGCATCTATGAGCTTCGTGCAGACCGGGTGGCGGCTGATTTATGGCCG
Source organism: Bacillus sp. ABR (assembly GCF_056172715.1). Lineage (NCBI taxonomy): Bacteria > Bacillati > Bacillota > Bacilli > Caryophanales > Bacillaceae > Bacillus > Bacillus sp. ABR. The sequence continues at coordinate 269,330 of NZ_JAOYSL010000002.1, forward strand.
CTTCCGGTTGGAAAACTATTTGGCGTCGGCAAACGAATGGAGCACCATTTAAAACGAATGGGCATCAGTACCATTGGGACGCTTGCTACTTATCCGTTAGACCGGCTAAAAAAGCGCTGGGGAATCAACGGGGAGCTTCTGCAGCGAACTGCTTTAGGACACGACCCTTCCCCGGTCACTCTTCACACACATGATCAGCAAAAGGCGGTTGGGCATCATATGACCCTTCCCCATGATTATGCGTCCTTTGAGGACATCAAAGTCGCCCTTCTTGAATTGAGTGAAGAAGTGGCAAGACGTGCGCGCTTTAAGCATTATGTTGGGCAAACGGTGTCTGTTGGCGTAAGAGGCGCTGATTTTTCTCATCCGACTGGATTTCATAGACAAATCAAGCTCCATTCACCCACACAGTACGGGACAGATATTGCAGACGCAGCCATTCAGCTATGTCAGCAGCACTGGGACGGCCAGCCCATTCGCAGTGTAGGTATTACTCTCTCGCAGCTGCAGCCTGACAGCCAATATCAGCTGAGTTTATTTGATCACCATTTAAAAAAAGACAGACTCAGCAAAGTATTTGATGCCATCCATATGAAGTATGGACCTGCTGCGCTCTTGCACGCTTCGTCACTAACAAGCGCAGGGCAGGCGTATCACCGCGCCGAAAAAATTGGTGGACATTACAAATAACGGAGGCGAACAGCCATGAATCCCAATAAATTAACACCTGGATACAACATCATGTGGGAATCAAGCCGAATGATGCTCCCTGAGCACCGTGAACAGCTGCTTGCTCAAAAACGGAAGAAAAAAGAATACACGCCTCCTCCGCTGAGCACTGATCAGCTAGAGGAAATGAATTTTTTGATCACACAGTCGATTACAGAGGACCAAGCGATTTGCGTAACATATGCTGCAGCAGGTATGAAACAGCAGTTTTGGGGCTGGGTGAAAGCCATTCATTATGAAACGCAGCGCATCAAAATCGTCAATGATGAAGATGTTCTCCACCTGTCCTTGCAGCAAATTGCCGCGATTGATCTTGATTAAATGGTCTTTAAGTGATCGTACGATCAGCAGATCTAAAAGACATAGAAGCATCGGCAGAAAAAAATTTGCGGGCTATTCGGAGATCCTCTGTCATATGGTGGATGTCTCCTCCATCAAATTGTGTATTTAATTTGCACAATTTTTCATGTATGATTGGAACATCTTAACACTCAGGGGAGAAACAGCATGAAAAATAATTTACGTACTTTACATCCACTTAGTTGGACGATCATCATCGGCACCATATTCGGCCGAATGGCGACGTCCATGAGCATTCCTTTTTTGGCCGTTTATTTGACACAAGTCAAAGGGGCTTCAGCTTCTTCAGCTGGGTTAATCATTGCCGTCAGCTCCCTTATTGGAATCGTTGCGAGTTTTTACGGCGGCTATGTTTCTGACCGAATCGGCAGAAAAAAAGTCATGCTTCTATCCATCTTCGGCTGGTCATTTGTCTTTGTTGGCTTTGCGTTTGCAGATGCCATTTGGGTCTTCTTCCTCATGAATGCTTTAAATGGACTGTGCCGGGCACTGTTTGAACCGACGTCTAAGGCACTCTTATCTGATGTCACCCCATCAAGTATTCGGTTATTTGTTTTTAATTTACGGTATACGGCCATTAATATTGGTGTAATCTTCGGCCCGCTGCTTGGCTTATATCTCGGGTCATCGAAAACAACGTTTCCATTTCTTGTCGCTGCCTTTATTTATTTGTTATACGGATTAACACTGGCCTGGCAATTTCAGAAACATCCAGTTGCTGCTCCAGAAAGCACAAAACAAATCAGCGTCAAAAAAGCCCTTTCCATTATTCAAAAAGATACGGTCTTTAGCATCATCCTCATCGGCGTTACCTTATGTTCGTTCGGGTATTCGCATTTAAGCTCAACACTGCCTCAATACTTATCAGCGTCACCTATGATTGAGGATGGTCCTAAACTGTTTGGATATCTTTTGTCTTTAAATGCAGTGGTTGTCATTGTCGTACAATACCCGCTCATCATGATTGCGAAGCGCTACTCCACCATTTTGTCGCTGACCACTGGGAATATTCTTCTTGCCGGCAGTTTGTTTGCCATTGCTTTTTCACAGAGTCTCGGCATGCTTGCTTTCATCATTGTCGTGTTTACGATTGGCGAGGTTCTGCTGTTTGCGATGATGGATCTTTTTGTAGACAATATTGCAAAGCCTGAAGTGAAGGGATCGTACTTTGGTGCGATGGGATTTTCTCAGCTCGGCAGCGTCATCGGACCATTTGTCGGCGGACTGTGCATTGACTATTTTGGCGCAGCCCATCCCCTCTCCATTTTTACGGTCTTGTCGATGATCACCATTGCAGGCGTTCCATTCTTACTCATAGGATATTACCGTTTAAAAAAGCGATCGGCGGCGGCCGTAGCTGTTAAAGTAAGTGGAGATCATTAAAAAAAACCGCTCTCTCGTTTGAGCGGTTTTTTCTTTATACCCGGCGGATGGCGATCTCTTCCACCTTGTGCTGATCACCTTTTTTCAAAATGAGATCAGCTCGATATTTTGTCGGCAAAATATTTTGATATAAATTAGGCCGATTCACGGTATTCCAAATCGTGCTTGCCATCTGATCTGCCTCTTCATCCGTCAAATCTTTATATTGATGAAAGAAGGATTCAGGGTCTTGGAAGGCTGTTTCCCTTAGTAAACGAAACCGTTCTTTATACCATAATTGAATTTGCGTTTCAGCGGCGTCTACATAAATCGAAAAATCAAAGAAATCTGATACAAACACACGCGGTTCATCCTTCAGATCATCCAGCGCTGGTGATTGGAGCACATTGATTCCTTCAATAATGACAATATCTGCATCCTCTACTGTTTCATACACTCCTTCTAGCCGGTCATAGGTCAGATGCGAATATACCGGGGCATGCACAGTTTGTTTACCTGATTTTAATTCATTTAAAAAAGACAGCAGGGCTTTGACATCGTAGCTTTCTGGAAATCCCTTCTTTTCCATCAGCCCTCGATCCTTTAATTCTTTTTGAGGATATAAAAAGCCATCTGTTGTCACAAGACTTACCTTCAGCCCATCTCCAAGCCTCGATAAAAGCGTTTCAATGATACGAGCCGTTGTGCTTTTCCCGACAGCTACACTTCCAGCAATCCCAATTAAAAAGGGAATTTTGGCATGATGCGGGTAGTTTAAAAAGGCATTCACATGCTGGTTTTTTTGTTTTTCTGCAAAGACATGTAATGTCAGAAAACGAATAAGCGGTATGTAAATATCTCGAACTTCTTCAAGCGATAAATAGTCATTTAATCCTTGCAGCGCTCTCGCTTCCTCTTCTGAAACAGATACCGGCATATATTCTCCAAGAGCGGCCCAGGCCTCTCTCGTATGGCGCGTGTATAGCGTATTAAAATCTAGTCGCGTGTCACTCAAAGTCTTTCCCACCAATCTTCACTAAACTCGTAACCCAAAAAGACGATAATCCGATTGTAGCTTAAAATGAAGGCGCTGTCTTTATTTTTCAGCGAAAGTTTGCTTGTTTTGCGAAAAAAAGCATTAAAAAAAGGAATATGAGGGTAAATAAGAGTATTCAGTACGATAGATAGAAGGGAGCACACCAAATGAAATATGTGATGATTGGCGGAGATGCAGCTGGAATGAGCTGCGCTATGCAAATATATAGAGAGGATCCAAATGCATACATTGTTGCTTTTGAAAAAGGAGAGATTTTCTCATATGGACAGTGCGGACTCCCCTACTTGATCGGCGGTCTCATTGATGATCACAGAAAGCTGATCGCACGCAGTGCTGAAACCTTTCGTGAGAAATATGGAATTGACGCCAGATGCTTACACGAAGTGACCTCCATTGACCCAGAGCAAAAAACAGTGTCGGGTCATCATACGAAAACAAAAGAACCCTTTACAGAAAGCTACGATCGCCTCTTAATTGCGACAGGAGCAAGCCCTGTCACACTGGATTTAGACAGCCAGCCATTAGAAGGCGTACACGTATTAAAAACCATCCCGCATGCGCTGTCCATTTTAGAACATTTAGAAAAGGACATCACACATATCACGATCATTGGCGGTGGATATATCGGCCTTGAAATGGCTGAAAATTTAAAAGCGCTCGGAAAAAACGTACATATCATTCAGCGGGGAGCAGCACTCGGCCCAGGCTTTGACTCCGATATGGCAAAATACCTTAAAGAAGAGGCTGACGCCAAGGGCATTCACGTATCGCTTGGAGAAACAGTGCAGCAATTAGAAGGCAAGTCACATGTCACAGCTGTTATCACAGACAAACAAACCATTCAAACAGATATGGTCATCATGGCCATCGGTGTCACTCCGCAAACCTCCTTTTTACATCATACCGGTATCAAGCGTCTTCAAAATGGCGCTATTGCAGTAAATCAATACATGCAAACCAATATAAAAGACATTTATGCTGCTGGTGATTGCGCGGCGACCTATCACCGCATCAAAAAATCACTGGATTATATTCCGCTTGGCACAACTGCGAATAAACAAGGGAGAATCGCAGGCTTTCATATGACAGGAACAAACCGGGCGTTTCAAGGCGTGACTGGAACAGCCATCATGAAATTTATGGACGTGACAGCGGGAAGAACAGGCTTATCAGAAAAGGAAGCAAAAGAAGCGGACATTCCTTTCTCCGTGATCACCATTGATAGTACGGACCACGCAGGGTATTACCCAGATACGCAGAAAATGAAAGTGAAACTAATCTACAGAAGCGATGACCATACCTTGCTTGGTGCCCAAATCATCGGCAGAAACGGTGTAGATAAACGGATCGATATCGTGGCGGCTGCCCTTTACCAAGAGCTGACCATAACAGATCTTGAAGATTTAGATATTAGCTATGCACCGCCCTTCAACAGTGTATGGGACCCGCTTCAGCAAGCGGCAAGACGGATATAGAAAGTTGCGCAATGAAGCCTTATCAAAAAAAGAAACCAGTTCAAAACCGGTTTCTTTTTTGTTACTTTTTCATCAATGCTTTGCGTGCTGCTTTTTCAAATAAAAATGGGAATAACTGATACAATTTGCTGCCAGCGTTCATCCACCCGGGCAGATTAATCTCTCTCTTTTTCGTCATCATGGCAGATACGACTTTGCCTGCCACCTTGTCCGCACTCAGCATCATAAAGTCAACGTTCTTCACATATTCACCGCTGCGGTCAGCGATGGTAAAGAAATCTGTTGCAATCGGTCCTGGATTGACTGTTGTCACGTGAATGCCTGAGTCTGCCAGCTCCATTCTGAGGCTGTTTGAAAATCCAAGAACGGCATGCTTTGATGCGGAATAAATGGCTGATTTGGGCGTCGCAATCTTTCCTGCCTGGGATGCGATATTGATAATATGTCCCTGCCCTCTTTGCTTCATCTCAGGGATGACCTTTTTCGTACAGGCGATTAAGCCAAACACATTGACCTCAAACATCGACACCATTTCTTCGATGGACGCATCTTCGACGAGATCGAATACACCAAAGCCGGCATTGTTGACCAAAATATCGACCGGCCCCACTTCTTCATACGCGCGATCAATGTCCTCAAGCTGACTGACATCAAGCTGAGCGATGTGACACACACCGCCAGCGCTCACAATTTTTTCTTTCACATCTGTAAGCTTTTCTGTTCGTCTTGCTGAAATTATGATTTCTGCGCCTTCTTCTGCTGCCAAGTACGCCATTTTTTCACCAATGCCCCCAGATGCGCCTGTAATCCAAATTCTTTTTCCTGTCAATCGCCCCATGCGTTTCACTCCTTAGTTTGCCCTGTAATAGACGATTCCGTCTTTTTCTAATTCTTCAATTTGACCAGCCGCTAAGAGCACATCAAGCTGACCGACTGTCTCTGACATCGTTAAAAATAAGGCCTCTTCATATAGCACTGGAAATAGCTTACGGCAAAGATGAAAGGCTGTCATTTCTTTTTGTTTGAGCAGCTGATACATTGTGTTTGCCCGTTTTTCTTGTTTCTTAAATCTTTCTTCGATCAATTCATGGTGAGCCGTGATGAGCTGACCGTGTCCCGGATAAATCGTCTTGATTGGCAGACGCAATAACCGATTAAGTGATGCTTTATATTGAAGCAGTGATTTTTGACGTTCCTCACCTTCATACGGTGCTTCCATTAACGGATTTGAGGAAATGGTCGTCAAAAGCAGGTCGCCGCCAATAAAATTCCCCGTTCTTTCGTCTAGAAAGGAAAGGTGAGACTGTGCGTGTCCGGGTGTTTCCATCACAAAGAAGTGCTCATGCCCGCTTAAACGATCACCTTCTTTTATGACCTCATCTACATGTGAAGTACAAGAATATGTATAAGATTGCTTCACCATTTTTTCACACTCATTTTGTCGAAGCGGCACACCTAACTGCTGAAAAAAAGGAACCATAAAGTCCACTTGGTGCTGCTTAAACACTGGATCCTGACTAATATACGGCTCATTTAGCTGGTGTCCGATCACACGGACATAAGGTTTCATCAAATTCAATAGACCGACATGATCTGCATGATGATGGGTCAGCACCACTTGATCAATATCGTCTATCGATAAACGATGTTCCTTTAGTTGCGTGACAAAGGCACGCTCTGCCTCTTCTGTCATCGGCCCGCAATCTACTAAGGTTACGGCCTCTCCTTTTAATACATATGCATGCACATCCCCAACGGCAAACGGCGTCGGGATGGATAATTGAATGATGTCTTCTTTCACTTTTATATGTCATCTCCTGCTTTTTGACTCATGATTGTGGGACTCAGTCTTCTTACTTCATTGTATCTTGCAAAAGGCAGACTGTCATGCGGTTTAGATGGGCAATTTTTTTAACTGCCCCTATTGACATAAACTTGTCCATCGTTGCATAATGAACAACAAATATATGATGCGCGATGACAAGGATTAGTAAGCAAAATAATGATGCAAGAGAGTGAGGTCCGCCGGCTGTAAGACTTCACCATCCTCTTATTTGCTGAACCTGCCCTTTGAGCTGTTAGGCAAACCTAAACGTTTCCCGCGTTAAGGGACTAGAGCTGAGTATGCATGTTTGCATGCTAATTGAGGGTGGTACCGCGAAAAACCTTTCGTCCTTTTCAGGCGAGAGGTTTTTTTATTTTCTACAAGGAGGAGCAGCTTATGAGTAAAATTGGATTTATCGGTGCAGGCTCGATGGCAGAGTCTATGATCAAAGGTTTATTAAAAAGCGGCATGATGTCGAATGAAGATATCATTGTCACAAACAAAACGAATGAAAAACGATTAGAGGAATTACAGGCGCGATATGGGGTCAAAACGGATTTCGCTCGGTCCTTTATTTATGAAGAAGCGGATATTCTCGTTTTTGCCTTAAAACCGAAGGATGCAGAAAGCGGAATTTCTGAAGTCCAGCCTCATTTACATGGCCAGCTGATCATTTCTATTTTAGCGGGTATTTCCATTGAAACGATTCAACACTACGCTGGCGGAAAGAGTGCAGTCGTTCGTGCAATGCCAAATACATCAGCGGCAATTCAGCAGTCAGCAACAGGTATTGCCGTAAGTCAAGAAGTGACTGAGGAGCAAAAGAAAAAGGCCGTCGAGCTGTTTGAAACAATCGGGCATGTCACCGTATTAGATGAATCGCAGCTAAATGCGGTGACAGCCATCGCAGGCAGCGGCCCTGCCTTCATTTATCATTTGATTGAAGGAATGGAGCGAGGTGCTTCGGAACTTGGAATGGACCAAGCAACTGCGAAATTACTCATTTGCCAAATGATTGCAGGCGCCGCCAATATGCTTCAAGACAGCGGAAAAGAACCTGCCGAACTGCGCAAAGAAATCACAAGTGAAGGCGGAACAACAGAAGCCGGCCTGAACACACTGGCTGCCTATCAATTTGAAGAGGCCGTTGTCGATTGTGTCAAAACAGCCACTAAACGCGCAGCAGAATTAAACGAAATGTTTTCAGCAAGCACGTATAAATGAATTTGAAAAGCACCTGTTTTGATGCAGGTGCTTTTTCACATATACCCCTCTATTTTTTTTCGTTGGCTACTGGGTGTGGATTTCGTGATTCACACTTCGGTTCTTTCTGTTCTTTACTAGAAATGGCTTGTTCTAATAAAGAATCACGTGCCTGATAAAAATTCACATCAACTAACAATTCTTGATGCTTCACTATTAGCACCTCCTCATGTAGATGATTCACTCATTGACATGATGGCTTTGATTTGATCCAGATGATGTTGTTCATGTAAAGCGATGGTTTCAGCTAATATTTGAACGGTCATCAGTCCTTCTTCCGGATGCAGGCCTGATTGTTCCCATATATCTTTTTCTAATAGCCGAAGCGTGTTGTATCTTCTCTCTTTCATCCGTTTGATCAATGCTTTGATCTCCTCTGCGTTATACCATTCATACGCTCTATCTTTCACATACATTTCAGGATCATACGATTGAAAGGGCGTTTGATCATCTGATATCGCCTGCTCTATCCGCTCTGACCAGACTTCTTCTGTGTCATACAAATGCCCGGCGAGCTGCTTGATTGACCACTTCCCCTCCACCAAAGATTGATCCAGTGTGTAATCATCACAAGCCTTCACTAGCTTCTCTAGTTCACTCATACTTTCCTGAAGCGATGTGATGATGTCTGTTTTTGTTAATTTCCCAGTTTCCATTACGCAATCAACGTCCCCTTTACAGTGAATGCATTTCTACTTTTGATTTATCTTGATGCTTTCCTTTTAGTAGCAGGAAGCTGTTCATTAAACCTGCTACTATCACAAGCCCGGCCATCCCTATAGCTATGATATGTATAGGAATCAAATCTCCGATAAATGCCATGAGGATAAACCCACTAATATAAAATATGCGTGATAATGCAAGACCTACTGAAAAAACACGGGCTCTTAAATGACTGCTTGCATAGGTCATAATATTAGTAGAATACAAAACTTCGACTGGACTATATAATAGATTGGCTAATAAAACAACAATCAAAAATCCAATAAAAGTCGTTTGTTGATACGACAATGCATGTAATATCGCAAGCAATATAACCGCTAACGTGGACCACCTTTTATAAAATTGAAAGGAGAATTTCGCTTTTTTGAAGTACGCTGCAAGTGTAAGTCCACCGATAATTTGCCCTAGTCCACTAATTGTATGACCAAGGCCCAAGCCAAAATTCCCTTCTCTGGCCACTTCTAAAATATACAGACTAAATAAAACATAAACGATGCTTAAAACAAACTCTCTTGACATCAATATCCATATGGCGCTTTGAATTTTGGGTGATCCTTTGATTTCTTTAATCCCTTCTTTAAAACTTTGAACATATGACACATACTCTTTTTTTTCAGATGCTTCTTTCGCTTTAATAGGAATTAACAGCATAGCTGATAATAAAAATGTCAGCGCATCTACTAAATAAATTGTAGAAATTGACCAAATTTCTGTCACCAACCCGCCTAATCCTGTCGCGATGAGCATCGATGCGCTAAAAGATGTGGCCAGTATACTATTCCCCTTAGAAAGCTGCTCCTTATCAATGATTTCAGGTATCATAGATGAACGAGCTGGCAGATATATACCAGAGAAAGCACCATTTAACGCCAATAATAAATAAAGGATAAACGGTGTAACATTCATTGTGACAACTAAAACAAACCCCAGTCCAATGATAAAACGTGCCACATCTGCGAATATCACAACTTTTTTGTAAGAAAACTTATCTATAATTGGGCTCAAAAGCATAGATGTTAAAATAAGAGGGAGCATGGAACAAATAAATAGAATGCTTAGATGAGTCGCTTTCCCAGTAAGTTCATAAATTAAACCAATTGTCGCTATCGTTCTAAACCAATCTCCAAAAGCTGATAAGTTTTGCCCAATAAAGAAACAGACAAAATTTTGATCTTTGAATAGCGATGTCGTTTCTTTCTTTGAAACCATTAGAGGAGCACCTCAGTCGACTCGTACCAACCTAACTCTTTTTGCATAAACTCCACGGCTTGATCATAATTTTCTCTCTCTTTTTCTGGTATAAGATCAACTAAGATCGCCGGATACCATGGCTTCGCTTCTTCTTTGATTAAAAAATATTGCTCCGCTTCTTCAACTACTCCTTTCATTATGAGCAGGTGTAGTTTACGATAGATTTCTTCACGTTTTGGCATTCGATTCAGATGCGTTTTTTCTATTTTCATTGTTTTAGGGAAGAAGACGAGTCTTCTATCAAAAGCATGATATTCTCTAGATTTAACAATAGGTAATTCTTGATTCGTTAGGCTTTCGATATACTTTTGCGTATTTCCTTCATTTGACCATATCATGCCTTGCATATAGGAGATCGCTCCTGTTCCCAAACCAATATATTGATCTTCATATCCTCCGTAAATCACTTCGCCATATTGAAAACGTTTATTCTGATGCTCTGGAGCCATAAACGTATACACATAATTTTGATGCCAGCCATTCGTTTTTAAATGAAGATATAATGTATCACTAAACTCAAATTTTTCTTTAGGATTTGGCGGCATTGGCACCTTGCCTTTGTTAATTTTTGATAACCATCCCTTTGAACAAGCAATATATTCTAGTGGATACGTATCAATACTTGTGCTTCCTAATGCCATCACTCCATTTATGTCCTCAATCATCTCTTCTTTCGTTTGTCCAGGCAGCTGATAAAGCAAATCAATATTATAAGATTGGAAATGACGTTTCATTAAGTCCACAGTCTGAGAGATTTGATCAAAACTAGCCGTTAAGTTGAACATTTTCCGATAGTGTTCATTTAATGTTTGGACACCAAAGCTCCCTCTGTTGGCTCCACCTTCAGCCATAGCAGCCACTCTTTCTGGCGTAGCTGTTTTTGCTTCACATTCAAATGTCCATTCATAATCAGCAGATAATGAGAAATTTTCTTTTATAGCGGTCGAAAGTCGATAGATTAGCTCTGGGGGCATTATGGAAGGAGTCCCTCCACCAACGAACACCACATCAAACGTCATTTTTTGGATATTAGGGGATTGGGATAAGATACGCATCTCATTGATTAAAGCATCTATATATTTTCCGATAATGGGCTCATATTTCGTAGATTTAATAAAAGGACAAAACGAACAAATCGTATCGCAGAAAGGGATATGTAAATATAAAGCGTTTTTCCCTTTTTGAAATGTTCGCTCTTTCTGAATGAATTCTGTCACACGAGATTGTGCTCCTTCTTGGCTCGCTTGGCCAAAAAACGGATAAAGAAAATTCCACAAAGACGGATGCTCATCATAATAACTTTTCATATTTGACAATTATCTCACCCAACTCTCGTCTATTTTTATTCTACATACAAATTCACAGAGAAGCTAAATAAAGCACTTCTCTGCGAAAAACTCTTTTCAGTAAGTATTGATTCTATTCATTAGATTGCAATCCACTCGTTACGCTTCATTTTTATCACCTCCTTTTAATTAGAATAAATGTAACTTAATTACATAATTGATTATAATAGACTTTTCTGAATATTTCAATCATTTTCACTACTTTTTGTAAGGACTATTGTTTTATATACAATTTACGTATGAAACTTTTGGTATAACCATGAAAATATAGACTGAACATTCACAACCAAAAGCCCTATCATCAAGATAGGGCTCTTCATCACATCTACTTACTCTTTCTCTAATAAAGCATGAATCGTTGATTCTAGTAGTTCTGGCAAAATGCCAAAAGAGAACGGGACGTGCAGCCGCTCTGTCCATTTGTGCGGGTCCTTTCCTAATGGACCCACGTTGATGACTGGAACGTAAAGGGCTTCCTTTTCTCCTTGCGGTAAAGAATAGCCCTTTTGGTAAAGCGGCATATTGGTCGTGTAATGACCTACCTCCTGCTTTTCGAGCTGTAAGTAACTTAAATCAGACAATCCCGGGAAATATTTCACTTCCTCTACTTCAAGTCCGTACACCTCTTTTGCCTCTTCTTGAATCTTCTTGAATGTCTTCTGAATATGCGGATCTTCTGTTGAGGACACAGAAGGGTAAAATGGCGGACTATAAAATAGAACAATCAGCGGTCCTTCTTCCTTACAAAGCGTCGTCAGCTCCGAGACAATTTCCGTTGAAAAATCACGATCTCCAAGCTCACCCCGGTTGGCAAAGGCATAGTTGACAATGCGCTCAACCTCCTGTTCACCAGAGCGTTCTGCGGCCTTTTGATACAGCTCGTGATACGTGAGTACCGTAACCCGGGTGTCAATTGGTGTAAAGTGTTTGAATCGCTGAAAGTCAGCTGTTTTTTGCTGAAGATTGGCCTCGATTTGGTCTGCTGCTTGCTTCGCAGTATCATAGAGAAGGCCGTGCAGTTCTTCACTTGAACGTTTCATCATGAGCACATTAAATAAAGATACGGCTGTGTGAGGTGTTTGAACGGAATAGGCTTCTTTCAAGTCCTTTTGCATTAAGTTCGTTGGGGGCGGAGTTACTTCACCATCTACTTCCTCACAATAATCACTATTGAGCTCTAACAGCCGGTTTAGTTCAGATACCATAAAATTCGCATTTAAACCTGAGAATGGCTCTCCTACATGCGTTTCAATCCCTTTACAGAAAAATCCGGCTAATACCTTTCCTATACTGCCTGTATACATATAATGATGTTCATCCCCTGGATACTTTTCAAACATGGGCTCACTGTTTAAACACGCGGTATAGTCAAGGTCATGCTTTTCTTTAAGCTCCTTTAGTTTCGGGACAGCCTCAAGCATTCCTTGTGAATTCACTTCTTCATCAGGAACTGTGACAAGCAGGACATTTCCATCAAATGTTTCTGTCATCGCTCTTTCCAGCATAGAAAGCTGCACGGTGAGCCCTGCTTTCATATCCATGGCCCCTCTCCCAAACAGCCAGTCGCCTGAAGCAAGGTCCTCTCTTGCCCTCTTTGGAAGTAGCGCAATTTTTTGCGAAAAGGATGCCATTAACTCTTCAGGCTTGCATGCCATGTTTTGAAATTCGCCGTAATCTTCTGTATCAACTACATCAAAGTGACTAAGAAGCAGCACGGTACGCCGCAGCGTACTGCGCTTCACAAGTGCCGTTAAATAATACCGGCCATCTTTCATCGGATGCAAAGCCAAATGATCAGGGTTCTGCTCAAAATAAGGCCGTTCCCTTAGCAAATAATATAAGTATTCCGCTAACGCGACTTCTCCTGTTGTACCTGATATGCTTTCATATTGCATAAGAGCTGTCAGGAGCTCCTTTAGTTCACTCTCTGTTTGCCATTTCATCCGTTCTCCCCCTTTGATGTCTCTATCTCTCCATTATACAAAAACGTGTATAAAAGCTATATTCTTTGAGCACCTTTTATGACGAAAGTTTGAATGGCTGTTATAATCGGCTATACAATTCCATGAGGAGGCGAAGGTATTTGGAAACAAAACTCTTTTCACCTTGGACATTAAAAGGTGTTACACTGAAAAACCGCATCGTGATGTCCCCGATGTGTATGTATTCATCCTATGACCGTGATGGGAAATTACAGCCTTTCCACTTCACACATTATATTTCCCGTGCACAAGGTCAGGCTGGCCTCATTATGGTGGAAGCAAGTGCTGTATCTCCTGAGGGAAGAATTAGTGATCACGACCTCGGTATTTGGAGCGATGAGCACATTGAAGGTTTCGCTTCATTAAACGAACAAATCAAATCATACGGAACGAAGACAGCCATCCAGCTAGCCCATGCAGGACGTAAAGCTGAACTTGATGGGGACATCCTTGCACCATCAAGCATTCCATTTGATGAAACATCTAAAACCCCTGTCGAGATGTCTGTTGATCAAATCAAAGATACCGTTCAGGCGTTTCAGGATGCAGCTGTACGGGCAAAAAAAGCGGGCTTTGACATCATTGAAATTCATGGTGCACATGGCTATTTGATCAATGAATTTCTTTCACCGCTTGCGAACCACCGAACAGACGACTATGGCGGTTCACCAGAAAACCGCTATCGTTTCTTAAGAGAAGTCGTAGACGCGGTCAACGCCGTATGGGACGGACCTTTATTTCTCCGTGTGTCGGCTTCTGATTACACAACAAAAGGACTTGATATTGCAGATTATATTGGGATTGCCACTTGGCTCAAAGAGCAAGGTGTCGACTTAATCGATGTCAGCTCAGGTGCTGTCGTACAGGCGAAAATCAACACATTCCCCGGCTACCAAGTAACATTCGCTGAGAAAATAAAAGAAGGGGCCGGCATTCAAACAGCTGCTGTCGGTCTGATCACATCTGGTGTACAGGCAGAGGAGATTTTACGAAATCAGCGTGCAGATTTGATCTTTATTGGCAGAGAATTTTTACGCGATCCATACTTTCCAAAAACAGCTGCTCAAGAGCTCCGTACATCCATTGAAAGCCCGCGTCAATATGATCGTGCTTGGTAAAAGCTTTTAGGAAAAAAGGTGTCTATTTTTCGAAATAGGCATCTTTTTTGTTTTTAAGAGAAACATATCTGCCTTTTGTGCCGTCTTTTAGCTAAAGAACCACTTAGAGGAGATGGAAGAATGAATTCGGCAATGATTGAAAAAATGTATCATATAGATGGACACCATTTTTATACAAAACATCGTCAAGGCAAAAGGCAAGCCACGATTATCTTTGAAGCTGGCTACGGCATTTCTAGTGATACGTGGTCGAATATGGCCCGTGATATTGACCCAGAGCTTGGGGTTTTCTTATACGACCGTTTAGGAAATGGAAAGAGCAGTAAGAGCGGTGAAGGAAGAACCTTGCATGACCTCGCTGATGATTTAGATGCGCTGCTGAAAGAAGCCAATATTCAGCCGCCATTTCTCATCGTCGCTCACTCATTCGGCTCTCTTGTCAGCCGGCTATGGGCAAGCCGAAGAGGAGATGATGTCATCGGCATGGTGCTGCTAGACCCAGCAAGTGAGGAACAAGAGCAGGTGATCCTGCCGCTTTTATCAAAGGAAGAACGCACTTCATATCTGGAGCAATTTACAGCAGAATGTACGCATGAGGACTTTCAGCAAATGTTAAGCACAATCAAAGAGGAGCAAACCCATTATGGGATGATGCCGCTTCTTGTCATTTCATCAGGTAAGAGCCGATTGTTTCATCCAGCGCATGAAGCTTGGCTCAGACTGCATAAACGCATGCTGTCTTTGTCATCCCAAAGCGGATGGATTCAAGCGCAGAACAGCTCGCACTATATTCATCATGATGAACCGCATATTGTACAGCTTGCCATCTATGATGTATGGTGCGCAGCCAAACAACCTGTCTCCTATTATCAAACTGCTAATTAAAACGAAAAACTCCTTGACCCGTTATGAGTCAAGGAGTTTCTTTTATTTATGCCGTTGGAGCAGATTGACTTTTTTCAGAAAGCAGCTTTTCAATGCTGACAAGCTGAACACATAATGTAAAGATGTCAATCGCTTGCTCTAGTTCTTCAAGAGCCGGGAATGTTGGTGCAATGCGAATGTTACGATCAAGCGGATCTTTTCCATATGGATATGTTGCACCTGCGCCTGTCATTGTGACACCTGCTTCTTTAGCTTTTTGCACAACCGCTTTTGCACAATGATCAAGTGTATTTAAACTAATGAAATATCCGCCATTTGGCTTGTGCCATTCAGCGATATCTTTTCCGCCAAGTTTTTCGTCAAGAATGGAAAGAACGAGGTCAAATTTTGGCTTAATGATCGCTGCATGCTTTTTCATATGTTCCTTCAAACCTTCTGGATTTTGGAAGAAACGAAGATGTCTAAGTTGATTGATTTTGTCCGGTCCGATCGTTTGAATCGATAATTGCTTTTGAGTAAAGCTCACATTGTCCGGGCTAGACGCCATCAGTGCAACACCTGAGCCTGGGAATGTAATTTTAGACGTAGACGCAAACATAAACACACGGTTCGGGTATCCTGCCTCTTCAACTGCTTGAAAAATATCTTTTAACGTATCAGGTGTATCCGTTAGATGGTGGACTGCATATGCATCATCCCAAAAAATGCGGAAGTCGTCTGCTTTTGTTTTCATTGAAGCTAGGCGGTCAACGACTTCATCTGAATACGTAATACCGTCTGGATTGCTATATTTTGGTACACACCAAATGCCTTTAATCGCTTCATCTTCTGCGACCAATTTTTCTACCTGATCCATATCAGGTCCATCAGCCTTCATATCGACCGTGATCATCTCTATGTTAAATAGCTCACAAATGGCAAAATGACGGTCATACCCTGGGCTTGGTGCAAGGAATTTTACCTTTGGCAGCTCTCCCCAAGGTGTTTTGCTGTCACATACGCCGTGAGTCATCGCACGTGCAATGGTATCATGCATCATATTCAGGCTTGAGTTACCGCCGATGATGATTTGTTCAGGCTTTAAATTAAGTACATCTGCAAAAAATTTCTTCGTTTCAGGAAGGCCTGTCAAGCCGCCATAGTTTCGCACATCTGTGCCATCTTCAGCTGTCATTGCATCCTTTGATGTCACAACATCGAGCATGCCCATAGACAAATCGAGCTGTTTTGGTGAAGGCTTCCCTCTAGACATGTCTAAGTGCAAGTTTTTACTTTTGTAAGTTTCATACTCATTTTGTAGTGCCACATATAGGTCATTCAATTCTGCTTCACTTAATGCTGTAAAACCGCTCATCTTTGATTGTGCCTCCCGTATTCTTCATAGTTTGATTCGTCATTTGTTTTTTCTTCACCATTTTACCACTACCTGAAAAAGAGCGTCATCATAAATATCAAAAAAATCACACAACTTTTTTTGACGATTCATCCAATTTTTACAGGGTGCGTTCAATGGGAAAAGAAGAGAAATCATGTGCAGCTTCTGTCAGCGGAAATATATCGCGGGCTTCTTTCAACAGTTGTTTCAGTGCCTCTTCTCCTTGGTAACGTGCACTTATATGGGTCAAAATCAGCCTTTTTACGCTTGCTTCCTGTGCTGTTTTCGCTGCTTGTTCTGTTGTGCTGTGGTAATAATTGTAGGCTAAATCTGCATCTTCTTTACCGAATGTTGCTTCATGGACTAACACATCCGCATTTTTGGCAAGCCTTGTTATATTCTCGCACAAACGGGTATCTCCTGAAAATGCAACGATTCTCCCTTTTTTAGGGGGTTCCAAATAATCGGTTCCATCGATGGTTCTTCCATCTTCGAGTGTCACGGTTTCCCCATTTTTCAACTTCTGATACAAAGGTCCAGGTTTTACACCGATTTCTTTTAGGTCTTCGGCTTTTAATGAACCAGCCAGATCTTTTTCCACAACCCGGTAGCCGTAAGCTGGAATCCCGTGAGAGACTCTTCTTGCTTCTACTTGAAAGGTATCATCTTCAAATACGATCCCTTCTTCTATTTCTATGATATGCAGCGGATATGTCAAATGCGTTTGCGAGGCTGAAAGTGATGCGTTTACAAAGGCCTTGATGCCCTTTGGTCCATAGATCGTCAATTCATCCTCCCCGCCTTGAAAGGATCTGCTGCCAAGAAGTCCCGGAAGGCCATATACATGATCTCCGTGCATATGTGTGATAAATATTTTCTCGATCTTTCTCGGTTTAATCGTTGTATGTAAGATTTGGTGCTGTGTTGCTTCTCCGCAATCAAAAAGCCACACTGCATTTCGTTCTTCTAAAAGCTTTAGCGCTGTGCAAGTGACGTTTCTTGTTTTTGCAGGAATGCCTGCACCTGTTCCTAAAAAGAGCAGTTCCATTACTTTTCCTCCTAAAGCCGGTATACAATATCTTCATTCATATAGAATACATGAAGACAAGGTAAATGTGAATTCAGCGGAATTTTTGAAAAAAGTGAAACGAGAGCAGAAAAAGTCGAATCAAATGTTTGCTTTACGAACAATGAACCTTTAAAATAAAGAAAATGTACATACATTCTCGGTTTTTACAACAATGCTACGAATAAAGTGAGGTACTTCTCGTGAATACAGAAACTAATAACCCTAAAGCAGTCATTGTCATTTTTGGCGCAACAGGAGACCTTGCCAAACGCAAGCTCTACCCTTCTATACATAGACTTTATCATAGCGGAAAGCTCGGTGATCAATTCGCTGTTGTTGGAGTTGGACGCCGTCCGTGGTCTCATGAGGACCTCAGATCTGTGGTAAAGGAATCTGTTTCTTCTGATGATGCAGAAGCGAAAACAGAAGAGTTCATTTCACATTTCTATTATCACGATTTTGACGTATCAAGCCCTGCTTCCTATCAATCACTTAACACGCTTCTAACAGGCCTTGAAGATACGTACAGTATTCCAAATAACCGCATGTTCTATTTAGCTATGGCACCGGAATTCTTCGGAACGATTGCGAAGTTCCTAAAGAGTGAGGGCGTATCAGAAACAACCGGCTGGTCACGACTTGTCATTGAAAAGCCATTTGGGCATGATCTGCCAAGTGCGAAAACATTAAATGAAGAAATTCGTGATGCATTCACAGAAGATCAAATTTATCGTATTGACCACTATCTTGGTAAACAAATGGTTCAAAACATTGAGGTTATCCGTTTTGCGAATGCCATCTTTGAACCGCTTTGGACAAACCGCTATATCTCAAACATTCAAATAACATCCAGTGAATCATTGGGGGTTGAAGACCGGGCTCGATATTACGAAAATTCTGGTGCACTAAGAGATATGGTCCAAAACCATATGCTTCAAATGGTTGCCCTTTTAGCAATGGAGCCGCCAATTAAACTGAATACAGAGGAAATCCGCAGCGAAAAACGGAAAGTATTGCGCGCTCTTCGTCCTTTCTCTAAAGATGAGGTCGATCAATTCTTTGTCCGCGGACAGTATGATACGGGTACGATTGATGGCAGCGAGGTTCCTTCTTATCTGAAAGAGCAAAATGTTGACCCGAACTCAAACACAGAAACATTTGTGGCTGGGAAATTGCTGATTGATAACTTTAGATGGGCCGGGGTGCCATTTTACATTCGGACAGGAAAACGGTTAGAAAAGAAATCTACTCAAATCGTGGTTCAATTTAAAGACATTCCAATGAACCTGTACTATGGTAACGGAAATGCCATGCATCCAAACCTACTTGTCATTCATATTCAGCCAGATGAAGGCATCACCCTTCACCTGAATGCTCGCAAGCTGGATGGCGGCACGTATGCGAAACCGATTAAACTCGACTACCAGACAAACTATAATGACATCATGAATACACCAGAAGCATATGAAAAACTGATTCATGACTGCTTACTAGGCGATGCAACAAACTTTGCTCACTGGGATGAAGTAGCACTTTCTTGGAACTTCGTTGATCCGATTTCTGAGAAATGGGCAGAAAACAAAACATTAAAACCAAACTATCCTGCTGGTTCTATGGGACCGAAAGAAGCTGATGAGCTTCTAGAAAAAGATGGATATCATTGGTGGAATATATAAAATCAAATAAAAAAAGAGCAGTCTCCCTCGGGGGTTCTGCTCTTTTTTTAACGTCCTGTTTTCGTGATTTCAACCGTTGAAAAGTCAAATTTATCATAGCGATGATGGCTAAACGAATATTCAAATGGCTGCCCTGCGTTTAAATAAGCAACCTGCTCGACTTCAAGCACAGGATCTGTTGGGTCACACCCTAAATACTGCTGATCCAGCTGATCTGATTTAGCCGCTCTAATTTTCTTGTGCGCTCCTGCTATTTTTAAATGAAGCTCATTTGAAATATAGCCATAGATAGAACCAAGTAGAACTTCTTCATCTATGCCCTTAATGAGATTGACAGGCATAAACGTTTTTTCTAATACATAAGGCTCTTCATCCACAAGACGGAGCCGGATGATATCATAAACAGGTGTGGTTGAGTCAATAGATAGATGGGCTGCCACCTCTTCGCTTGGAAAATGGACATCAAAGTGAATGATTTGAGTCGTGACGTTTTTATCCGCCATGACTTTTGTGAACCCTTTATTTTCATGGCCTGATACATTGATGGCCCCTTGATTGAGCGCCGCCTTCACAATAAATGTACCGTGGCCTCTTTTTCTAAAGAGCAGACCTTCTGCAACGAGAAGATCAAGCGCACGCTTCATCGTCATTCTGCTGCATTGAAATTCAGCGGCAAGCGAGTTTTCATCTGGAATGGGTTGATCTTCTGGATAATATGCTGTTCCTATTCGTTTTCTGATTTCTTCTGAAATGAGTTCGTACTTCTTCATCTCACACCACCAACTGACTTGTTTTTTCATAGCGCCTTATTTCAAGAAGGAATATGGCGTTTTTTTAGCCTTCTTCTCATTCTACACTAAGGGATGTGCGCTTAAAAGGTGCCAGCCATTTTTGTTTCATCCACTTACCGTCACATAAGAAAAATACTTGCCCTTTTCAAGGAAAGAGCAAGTATTTTGATTAAAAACCGTTATTCTTTGAAACTGATTGAAACCAGTATCCACTCTTCTTAATCGTTCGTTTCCCGTCTTTTTGAAGATCAACTGAGACAAATCCATAACGATTTTTATATGCATTCGACCAGGACCAGTTGTCCATAAATGTCCACAGATGATAACCTTTCACATTGCTTCCTTCTTGAATGGCTTGATGCACCCATTTGAGGTGCTCAGATATAAAATCAATACGGTAATCGTCATGAATCATTCCTTCTTCATCCTTAAATCGCTCTTCTCCTTCGACACCCATACCATTTTCAGATATAAAGCATTCGATATTATCATAGTCTGTCTGGACTTTTTTCAATATATCGTAAATACCCTTTTCATAGATTTCCCAGCCTCGATACACATTCATTTTTCTCCCCGGCATTTCAAAAGAATCAAAGTAATGGTTCGGCATAAATGGTGCTTGAGGATGCGGCATATGCTCTTTCGCTTTCACTCTTCTTGGCTGATAATAGTTGATGCCAAGAAGATCAATCGTATTCTCTTGAATCAGCTCAAGATCCCCTTCTTCCATACTTGGCATAAAGCCTTCTTTCTTTAAGACTTCTACTAGTTTTTCAGGGAAATGTCCTTTCACCGCAGGATCTAAGAAGGAGCGGTTAAAGAAAGCATCGGCCATCTCTGCAGCTTCTACATCGCGCGGATTCTCGCTTCGCGGGTACGAAGGGGTCAGGTTTAAGATGATGCCAATCTTACCGTCTTGCTGCAGCTCTTTATAAGCCGCAATCGCCTTCGCATTTGATAAAAGTTCATGAAAACCGACCTGCACAGCCTTTTGGAAATCGACTTCGTTTGGATAATGAAAGCTATACATATATCCGCCTTCTACAGGGACAATCGGTTCGTTATGGGTAAACCATTTTTTCACCCGGTCACCAAATAATTGGAAGCATAATGTCGCATAGCTGACATAATCGTCGACCACCTGTCTGTTCACCCAGCCGCCTTTCTCCTGCAGCGCCATTGGCATATCGAAATGGTATAGGTTCACAAATGGCTCGATATCATGTGCAATCAGTTCATTGATCACATCATTATAAAAGGATACCGCTTCTTCATTGACGGCACCTGTTCCTTCAGGTAAAAGGCGTGACCATGAAATCGACAGCCGAAATGAATTGTGGCCAATTTCTTTCATTAGACGGATATCTTCTTTATATTTTCGATAAAATTGAGATGTCACGTTCGGCCCTACGCCATCAAAAAAACGAGTAGGCTCTTGTTCAAACCAATGATCCCAAATGTTCGGTCCCTTTCCATCACCAGGGACGCTCCCTTCCGTTTGCGTCGCAGAAGCAGAAGATCCCCACCAGAAACCTTCTGGAAATGTATATGATTGCTTGTTAGTTTCCATCGACATGTATTGAGTCTCCTTCACCTTTGATGTTTGCTGCCTTCGTATTTTCTGTTGTCGTTATTTTTTCATTTTTCACATTCATCCGGTCAATAAATTTCAGGAACGGGAACCAAATGACAAACACAATCATCAGGTTAAACAACTGAAGTAGACCGCCAGCTAGTGAATTTGTCGCCATCATTCCGCTAATAAAGATCGGAACTGTCCACGGGATATTCACGCCTGTAGGCGGCGGTACAATGCCTGATGCCATCGCAAAATAAGTAATACATGTAATGACCATTGGCGCCAAAATCCACGGAATCAGAATAAGCGGATTCATGACAATTGGTAAACCGAAGATAATCGGTTCATTGACGTTAAATAATCCTGGTCCTAAGCCGAGCTTGGCTACTTGTTTTAATTGCTTACTTTTCAAGAAAATTAAAATGGTAAACACAACAGCAAGCGTCATACCGGTTCCACCCATTCCAACCGTATAGATTTCAATAAACTGCTTGCTGATGATATTAGGAACCTCACCTGTTTTTGTATAGCTCTCTAGGTTTTGAATGGATAATGTATTCCAAATCGGATCCATGACAGAGTTGATAATAATTTGACCGTGAAGCCCAAAGAACCAAAGAATTTGTATAAAGAAAACAGCGATCAACGTCGGAATGATACCGCTTCCAAGACCGACAAGCGGCGCCTGAATTGCATGATAAATCAGATCATGCATATTTGTTTTGAAGCCTTGTGTAATGATGATATTAATTAATAAAAAGGTTGTAAGTGTCAAAGTAGCCGGGATCAGTGCAGCAAAAGACTTGGAAACAGCTGGCGGAACCCCTTGCGGCATATTGATCACAAATTTCTTCTGGACAAAATAACGATAAATTTCAGCAGATAAAAAGCCTGTGATCATTCCTAGGAACATCCCCTTAGCACCTAAACGATCGACTGGGATGACGCCTGCAATCGTTGCACCGCCTTCTTGTTCTAGTAAAAACGGAGTTAGAAGCAAGAAAGAGGCTAAAGCAATCACGCCGCCAAAGACAGCTTCTACATCATAGCTTTTTGATAAATAGTAGCCAATCCCAAATACAACAAACACACTCATAATGCTGATGGTCGCACTCGGTGCGATATTCAGTGCAGACTGGACGCCTTCCAGTACGGTTTTACTCATGATTTTATCTAAAAATGGCAAATTCATCAGCACAACCATAATGGAACCAAAGATGGTGAGCGGGAACGCAAGCATAAAGGCATCCCTTAATACGCCTAAATAGCGGTTGTTGTTCAATCTCCCAGCAATCGGAACCAAAATGGCACTTATTTTATCAAACATTGGTTTCCCCCCTTGTTTACACCCTTTATTGTTTCAGCGATTGGAATATCGGCAGGAGCTCTCCCACAAGCTCCTTGATGGTAATGGTCGACATTAAGTGATCTTCGGCGTGCATGAGCAGTAAGGAAAAGGATGTTGTTTCTCCTCCTGCCTCTTTCTGTACGAGTTGAAAATGGATGTCATGTGCATGCCGTAAATCTTCTTCCGCTTCTTTCATGAGACCAAAAGCCTTTTCTTCTAGACCTTCTCGATATTGTTTCAGAGCCTCGAGCAATTTACTGCGCGCATTCCCGCTGTGTAAGATCAATTGAAAGCTGACTTGTTCCTCCGTGAGCCCTTCGAGTGTTTTCTTTTCCATCCTTTAAGATTCCCCCATCAGTGTAAGTGCCTGTTCATACGCTTTTTGTCCATCGGCAAGCCCGTATGCCTGCATATCAATGACTTCTACCTCAATCCCGTATTTTTTTGCTTCTTTTTGAAGGTCTCCTTTTAAAAAGCTCATTTGCGGTCCGATTAACACAACATCCGCATTCGCCATTTCTTTTCTCGCTTGATCTTGCCCAACTGCCCAAATTTCTGCTTCGTCCCCAATTGAATCGGCATGTGCTTTCATCTTTGTCACTAGTAAACTCGTAGACATTCCTGAACTGCATGCTAATAAAATACGTTTCATTTCTATCACCCCATTGTTGTAATAAAAGCGCTTCCAATTAATATTATATATTTTTATTTTTAAATGTCTAGACATTTAATTTTATTTGTCTGTATTTAATATAAAAAAAGAGCGTATTGTACGCTCTTTTTTTATATTATCCTTTTCCTGCCTGAAAACCTGGATACTTTGTCATGCCGCCGTCTACATATAACGTTAGGCCCGTAACATAGCTTGCTTCTTTTGATGCCAGCCAGACAGCGCATGCTGCCACTTCTTCCGGCTTTCCAATATAGCCGATTGGAATCAGCTCAATCACGCCTTTTTTCAAGGCTGGATCATCGAATTTCTCCGCATTAATCGGGGTATCAATGGCGCCTGGTGCAATACTGTTTACACGGATTTTTTTAGGGGCATATTCAAGCGCCAATGTTTCTGTCAAAAGCTTGGCGCCTCCTTTACTAGCTGCATAATGGACAAAATGAGGCCAAGGAATTTGCTGATGAACCGACGACATATTAATGATCGAGCCTTCTATCCCATGATCCGTCATATACTTTAGTGCATCACGGCATCCTAGAAACATACCTGTTAAATTGGTAGACATCACTTTGTTCCAATTATCCAGCGTCATTTCGGTGGAAGGCACTTCATTTTCAATGCCTGCGTTATTGATCATCACATCAAGGCTGCCGAATGTATCAACAGCTTTATTAATCATTGCTTGCATATCCTCTTCCTTTGATACATCTCCTTTGATTTTCACAGCCTGTCCGCCATGTTTTTGAATTTCTGCAATGGTGTCATCCGGATTTTCTTTATCAGAGAAGTAATTGATCACCACATTGGCTTTTTCTTGTCCAAATCGGCGTGCCATCGCTTGGCCAATTCCTGTACCTGCGCCTGTAATCAGAACTGTTTTTCCTTCTAAATCTGGATACATTCGTGTTACCTCCTATTTTGTAAAGCCTAGCAGCACACCGCCTGCAATAATCATCAAGCAGCCTGCAATGACAAAGCTTGTTCTAGACGCTTTCTCTTTTAATAAGTAAATGCCGCCTAGTGTTGAGATGACAATCCCTGTTTGTGACATTGAAAAGCTTACGGCTACGCCAATTAATGGAATGGCCAAAAGAAGCCCAAGATTTCCTGTTGACCAAACAAGACCGGAAATGATATTTCTAAACGTATATTTACTAAATGGATCCTGCTTTAAACTAATCGCTAAGGATGAAAGCAGCATGCCGACAGATTGCGGGACGAGTGCAGACCAGCCATCAATATCAAACCATCTTAAAATGACAACATATCCGACGTAGCCGACGGTGGATATGAGTAGAATAATGATCCCTTTTTTAAAATTGCCTCTGCCATTCTCGCCGCCATTCTTTTTTTGACCGAGCGATGTCATGACAACACCTGCAATGATCAGTAAAATGGCGCAGGAACCAATGAGTATGACCGTCATTGTCTGCCATTCTTTGAAGACCATGACGCCAAATAGGGTCGTGCTCACAAGCTGCATGCCCGTTGATAAAGGAACCGCTTTAGACACGCCAAGAAAAGCGACACTTGAAAGCTGATTCATTTGTCCAATACTCCAAAAGATGCCTGAAATGACGGAAACCGCAAATATAAGCGGTGTCAGCTCTGGCATTTTGATGAAAAAAGCTACAATCGAAAATAAAAACGCGCCGAGCGTAATGCCGAGAGTTTGCTGATACGCATTTCCGCCTAGTTTGACACTGATGAGAACAATACTTCCCCAAAATATCGCTGGGAGAAGTGCATATAAGATGCCCACTTCTATCCCTACTTTCTTGTCTTTTTTACATAGCATCCCTCTTTTTCTCATTTTTAGCCGAAAAGATGCAAACAAAAAAACCTTACCAAAGGTAAGGTTTTTCAGTCGTTCTGTTTATTTCATCCATTCAGTATGGAATACGCCTTCTTTATCTGTGCGCTCATACGTATGTGCACCGAAATAGTCACGCTGTGCTTGAATTAAATTCGCTGGAAGAACAGCTGTGCGATAGCTATCAAAGTAAGCAAGTGCACTTGAGAATGAAGGAACAGGAACTCCTTGTTCCACTGCAAGTGAAATGACTTTACGAAGTGATGATTGATAGTTTTGAGCAATATCCTTAAAGTATGGATCAAGCAATAAGTTTTTCAGTTCAGGATTACGGTCATATGCTTCTTTAATTTGTTGTAAGAAGGCTGCACGAATGATACATCCACCACGGAAGATCATCGCAATTTCACCGTATTTTAAATCCCAGTTATATTCATCAGACGCTGCTTTCATTTGCGCAAAGCCTTGTGCGTAAGAACAGATTTTACTCATGAATAGGGCTTTTCTAACCGCTTCGATCAGCTCTTGTTTATTCTCAGCTGATTGCGCAGGCTCAGGACCTTGGATCAATTGACTTGCTTCCACACGCTCATCTTTCATAGCTGAAATGTAGCGCGCAAAAACAGATTCAGTAATGATTGGAAGCGGGACACCTAGATCAAGTGAGCTTTTGCTTGTCCATTTTCCAGTTCCTTTTTGACCAGCTTTATCTAAGATCACATCCACAAGCGGCTGGTTTGTCTCTTCATCCACTTTTGTGAAAATGTCAGCTGTAATTTCGATTAAATAGCTGTCAAGCTCGCCTTTATTCCACTCTGAGAATACTTCATGAAGCTCCCCTGCTGACAATCCAGCAACATGCTTCAAGATAAAGTATGATTCAGAGATCAATTGCATATCTCCGTACTCGATACCGTTATGAACCATTTTGACATAATGTCCTGCTCCATCTGGGCCGATATACGTTGTACAAGGCTCGCCATCTACTTTCGCAGAGATCGCTTCTAAAATTGGTTTCACTAGCTCATGCGCTTCTTTTTGACCGCCTGGCATGATGGAAGGACCTTTTAGCGCGCCTTCTTCACCGCCGGAAACACCTGTACCAATAAAGTGAATGCCACTTTCTGCAAGCTCTTGATTACGTCTTTGTGTATCCTTGTAATATGTATTTCCACCATCAATTAAAATGTCACCTTTCTCTAGGTGAGGAAGTAATGATTGAATGGTTGCATCTGTTGCTGCACCAGCTTTTACCATTAAAAGAATTTTACGCGGTGTTTCAAGCGACTGAACAAATTCTTCGATGCTGTATGTGCCAACAACGTTTTTTCCTTCTGCTTCTTGAAGAAACTCTTCTGTTTTGCTGCTAGATCTGTTATAAACGGATACGGAGAAACCGCGGCTTTCAATATTGAGGGCAAGGTTTTTCCCCATAACGGCTAGTCCAACCACACCGATTTGTTGTTTTGACATAATTCTGACGTCCCTTCTAACACACTATATTGATTACTGCTGAAATGATGTACCCTTTGAAATTACCACAACATCACCTCTTTTATCAAGTTTTCAGGCTAGTCATTTCCTCTTTCGTCCTGAAAAAAATCTTTATTAAAACTTGTCCCGCTTGTTTTACTCTCTTTTTCCTTAATGGTGATCCCTCTTTGCACCAATGGTTTTCCATATTTTTCTTTCAGTCCATCTAAAATGGTTTGGAGGGGCTCTTCTTTTGCATCTTCTGTATATGAAAATAAATCAAGCTGTTTAACGGCTGCTTTTCGTTCGACTAGGTCTGTCCCCGTTACACCTAAGAGCCTCACTGGCTGATCATTCCAATGTTTCAGGAATAACTGTTTTGCCGCTTCAAATATGTCTTCCTTTCGATCCGTTGGATTTGTGAGCATGATACTTCGCGTGATATTTTTCCAGCTTGCATACCGAATCATGATGAGCAGCCGATTCGCCATCACTTCTTTTCTCTTTAACCTTGCACTCACAGATTGTGACAGCTTATCAATTAACGTGACAAGTTCATCTGAATCATCCGAATCATGAGGCAGAGTGGATGAATTGCCGACGGATTTAAATTCGTATATTCTTTCTGGGTCCACGATGCCGTCATGTTCACCATTCGCCTTTTGCTTTAATCTCGGTCCATTAATGCCAAGCAATTCTTTTAGCGTATACTCATTCGCTTTCGCTAAGTCTTCTATAGTATGAATTCCGATGGTTTTCAATTTATCTGCCGTTTTTTGTCCAACCCCGTGCATGTCACCAGCAGGTAGCGGCCAAAGCATGTTCGGAACATCTCGTTTACGCAATATGGTGATTCCCATTGGCTTTTTCCAATTAGACGCCATTTTCGCTAAAAATTTATTCGGTGCAATGCCGATACTTGAAGGAAGCATCAGCTCCTCTACTAGCCTTGTTTGAATATCATGAGCCGTTTTTACCGCATGTTCGGCATATGGCGTATGCGTTAAATCAATGTAGCCCTCATCAATCGATACAGGTTCGACTAAATCACTGTATTCTCTTAGTATTGTAAACATCTCTTGTGAGGAGCTGCGGTACCGGTCAAAGTTCGGTGTGCGGACAATGAGTCCCGGACATAGCCGCTTCGCCTCCCACAAGGGCATCGGGGGCTTCACACCTAATGCTCTCGCCTCGTAGCTGCACGTCACAACAATCCCTTTACGCTCTTTTGCATTTCCGCTGATAGCTAAAGGTTTCCCTCGCAAAGAAGGATCATACGCCATTTCTACATTGGCATAAAAAGCATTCATGTCTATATGAAAAATAATATTTGACATTGGCATAACCCCATTTTCTTATCTACCTGAATTTTGATCAGCTATTTTTGATTATACATTGATTTATTTCATCTTTCCTCAAAAAAACCTTCTCTAAAAAAGAGAAGGTTTCACGTTCATTTACACTTTTTCTTCAAGTATACCATGTTGATATTGAATGTCCTCATATGTGAATACTTCATTTTTTTGAGGATATAATTGTTTCACAACCGGAGTAGGCTGTTGATTAAAATTCATACTCAAACTTTGATTGGAGTAGTGTCCAGCCGGATCAATATAATACTTGTAATCAATGACTCTTTCTACATCAATGTCAGCGTAAGCAATTCCCTCTGTTTCAGCTGGAACCATATCACTGATCGGCTCCCCATCCGGCCCGTAAATGCACGTATGCCCGCTCTTAAATGTTTCAAAGTAATCTCTTTGCTCCTGCGTTAAACAAATCATCTCTTTCATTTCTTCCGTATATATAGATGATGTCATCAGCACAAATGTCTGTGTCGCGATAGCATAATATCTGCTTGATATTTCATCATCAAAATAACCTGGCCAAGAGGCTACATGTACCTGCTCATTTTGGGCATTCATCGCCATAAGATCTAGCGGGACTTGATGCTCCCAGCACATCAATCCGCCCAGGTTTCCAATTTCAGTTTGAAACACTGGCATCATACTGCCACTTCCATCCCCCCAAATGAGTCTTTCTGCTACAGAAGCTCTCATTTTCCGATGTTTTCCTATTAAATCCCCATTTGGATTAAACCAAAGCTGAGCTAAATAGA
The DNA here is from genome assembly GCF_056172715.1 of Bacillus sp. ABR. Taxonomy (NCBI): domain Bacteria; kingdom Bacillati; phylum Bacillota; class Bacilli; order Caryophanales; family Bacillaceae; genus Bacillus; species Bacillus sp. ABR. The sequence continues at coordinate 298,622 of NZ_JAOYSL010000002.1, forward strand.
GAGAGCCGCCATCTTTTTCACTACATGATATACAAACATACGTTTCATTTCTTTTTGCTGCTTCACTGAGTTTTTGAATGGCTAAGCTAGGGATTTCAACTGCATTTTTATATAATTCATGATAGAACTTTCTTGTATATTCTGGATGACCAATAAAAGCAAACCAAGGATAACCAGGTAAAAATGCTTCTGGGAATGCCACAAGCTTTGCACCATTTGAAGCTGCCTCGTCAATCAGGTCACATGATTTCTCAACGGTTGCTTCCAAATTTAAGTAGACCGGTGCTGCTTGTACCGCAGCTGCTCGAAACTTTGGGTAAATACTTGTCATATTCAAAACCTCCATTTCTTTTCATCCCCCTCATTATAGGATAGGAAATATGAAGTTTGGATGACATTTACTATTTTATACAGAATAAGGAATTTTATTTAATGAAGAAAACACGTGGTTCTGTTAGACATTTAACCATGTGTATAGTACACTGTGAGTAATGAAATGGATGTGATAATCATGATTATTGATACATTCAATGAAGTCTTTTTCCTTGTTGAATTCTTTACGATTATTCTTCCAGCGCTGACGGCCATCGGCATTGCTTTTTTACTAAAAGACTGCCGTATGAACGAACACCTTGGTGGGCATCGTTTGGAAGAGTTGGACGCATCTTGCTTGAATCGAACAGACTTTCTGTTTATCATATATGATCGCATTACAACTTGGATTAGTAAAGTCATTCGAATGAAAAGATCATCTAATGATGATGAAGACCATTCGCTTCCTCTCGCTTATTAAATTTTTTTAATCATGAGGAGGAAACGAATTGAAACGTTTATTGACTGTTTTTACGACTTTATGTTTGATGATGATTGCGTCACCTGCATTTGCAGCGAGTGCGCAAACGAATACGAGCTCTGATGGTTTTTTCCATCATTATTTTGTTCAGCCTTTTTCTGAGCTGATCATTTGGCTTGCGAACTTCTTTCATGATGATTATGGTTTATCGATTATGTTCGTCACCTTGATTGTCCGCCTGCTGATTTTCCCGCTTTTTGCGAATCAATTTAAGAAGCAAAGAGTCATGCAGGAAAAAATGGCATTGGTGAAGCCTCAGATTGACCAAATACAAAGCAAATTGAAGAAAACGAAAGAACCTGAAAAACAAAAAGAACTGCAAATGGAAATGATGAAAGTATATAAAGAGAACAATGTGAATCCGCTTGCCATGGGCTGTCTGCCGATGCTGATTCAAATTCCAATTGTTCTTGGCTTTTACTCAGCAATCCGCTCAACACCTGAGATCGCAACTCATACGTTCTTATGGTTTAACTTAGGACAAACCGATTTATTGGTGGCGATTTTTGCAGGGGCTATGTATTTCTTACAATTTTATGTCACGCAAAAATATGCGAAGCAATCAGGCACCCAGACAGAGGCTGCGCTGAAGCAGGCGAAAGTAATGGGCATGATTTTCCCAATCATGATGCTGTTTCTTTCAATTAATGCACCCGCTGCTCTTCCTTTATACTGGATGACAAGCGGACTACTACTCACGATTCAAACGATTATTTTAAATGTCATGTACCAAAAATCAAAAACGAAAGCTGCGGCTAACGAACAAGCCAAACCAGCTGCTGAATAAAAATAAACCCCTTATCTAAAGATAAGGGGCTTTTCATTATGCCAATTCTTCTTTCAACCGGTCTGGCAATTGATCGAGGTCCTCAATTTTCCCAAGGAACTTATTTGGGTCCACTTGTAAAATCATTTTGTTTTCTCTCTCAACAACGCCGAAGAAATATTCAGAGGCCTTCGTGTTCATATGAAATGGCTTGATCTCGCTTTGCTCGATATCGATAATATCTTTTGCATCTGAGACAAGACAGCCAATCATTTGATCGTTTACTTCAAATAGCAGTACCTTTGACTGCTCGTTTACATCAAGAGGCTTTCCGTGAAGCATCACACCTGTGTCACTGACAGGAATGACCTCTCCTCTTAATGACATCAGCCCTTTAATTTCTTTTGGAAGGTTCGATACTTCTTGTAAGTAAGGGACCTTTTCAATCGAACGAATATGCTCTACACTGATGCCAAACTCCTCTTGCCCTACCTGAAAAATAATAATCTTTTGCGCGCTCACAGAGTCTCCTGCCTTTACGATGGATTTGTCGTTTCTTCGATAATGGCGAGAACCATTTCAGCTGTTTTGACTAATTCTTCAATCGGCATTTTCTCATTTTTCGTATGAATATCTTCATATCCAACAGCTAGGTTGACAGTTGGGACGCCGTTGCCTGCAATGACGTTTGCATCACTGCCTCCGCCGCTCGTCTGCAGTTCTGAAGGACGGCCAATTTTTGCTGCCGCTTTTTTCGCCACTTCTACGACTTGATCGCCGTGTGAGAATTTGAAGCCTGGATACATGATGTCAATTTGTACATCGGCACTTCCGCCCATTTCTTTAGCGGTTTTTTCAAAGGCTTCTTTCATCTTCGCTACTTGAGCTTCCATTTTTGCTGGTTCTAAAGAGCGTGCTTCCGCCAAAATATCGACTTGATCGCACACAATATTCGTTTGTGTTCCGCCTTCAAAACGGCCGATATTCGCTGTTGTTTCTTCATCGATCCGGCCAAGCGGCATGCTGGCAATTGCTTTTGATGCAATGGTAATCGCAGACACACCTTTTTCAGGCGCGACACCTGCGTGAGCGGTTTTTCCGTAAATCGTTGCGCGTACTTTTGCCTGTGTTGGTGCAGCTACGATAATCGTACCAACCTTGCCATCTGAATCAAGGGCATAGCCGTATTTCGCTGTCATCAATTTTGGGTCTAACGCTTTTGCTCCAACAAGTCCTGATTCTTCACCTGCTGTGATCACAAATTCAATCTTCCCGTGCGGTAAATTTTTCTCTTTCAGCACACGGATCGCTTCAAACATAGCAGCAAGTCCTGTTTTATCGTCAGCACCAAGAATAGTTGTTCCATCTGTTTTCACATATCCGTCCTCAATGACTGGTTTTACGCCATTTCCCGGCACAACTGTATCCATATGAGAAGTGAAATAAATCGTATCTGCCTCTTGGTTCCCTTCTAATGTGCAGACAAGGTTGCCTGCACCGTGGCCTGTTGCCGCTTTTGAATCGTCTTCAACCACTTTAAGACCAAGCTGCGAGAATTTTTCTTTTAATACTTCAACAATTTTCTCTTCGTGTTTTGTTTCTGAATCAACCTGAACTAATTCTAAAAATTCGTCTAGTAAGCGTTTTTCATTGATCATGATGATGCTCCTCCTCTTATAGCGGCATGTTGCCATGCTTTTTTAACGGTCTATCTTCTTCCTTACTGCGAAGCAAATCAAATGAGCGGATCAATCGCTCTCTCGTTTCAGCTGGCATAAAAATATCGTCTATCAGACCTGCCTGGGCCGCTTTCCATAAACTTGGTTTGTTTTCAGACTCGCGCGAAGCAGGATGAACAATTTCGTCTGCGAACGTTTTCCCCATGACATCAATTTCGGCCTCTGGCCATGCATAAACAAAGTCAGCGCCTAAGCCCTTGCTATTCATCGCGACATAAGCACCGCCAAACGCCTTTCTTAAAATCACAGTGATTTTGGGAACGGTTGCTTCAGCATACGCATATAAAAGCTTTGCACCGTGGCGGATAATTCCTGCATGCTCAGCTTTCTCCCCTGGTAAAAAACCAGGAACGTCCACAAGGGTTAAGATCGGAATATGAAACGCATCACAAAATCGAATAAACCTGGCCGCTTTATCCGCAGCGTCAAGATCAAGGCTGCCTGCCAGCACCTTTGGCTGATTGGCAACAACACCAATGGAGGCTCCTTGTAATCTGGCAAAACCTGTGACAATATTTTTTGAGAAACAAGGCTGCGTTTCAAAGAATGAGTCTGGATCGGTTATCGCTGTCACCACTTGTTTGACATCATAGGTGCGTGATGGATCCTTGGGCAGAATTCTGCCTGGATCGGCGGAATCGTGCTTTCGTGCCCCAGCGCGTGTGACAGCCTGTTGTTTCGTTTGTATGTACGTTAAAAGAGTTCGAACCGCTTTTAACACGTCCTTCTCATCTTTCCCAGTATAGTGCACATTCCCGCTTGTCTGATGCTGAACACTTGCACCGCCAAGACGGTCAGGACAGACCGTTTCTCCTGTTGCTTTTTCTATTACTTTCGGACCAGTTAAAAACATATGAGCTGTTTGCTCTGTCATGAAGACAAAATCAGTCAATGCAGGAGAATAGACTGCACCTCCAGCACATGAACCTAAAATAACAGATATTTGCGGGATTCGACCAGAGTACAGCACATTCCGTTTAAAAATCTGTCCGTATCCTTCTAATGATACCACACCCTCTTGAATTCTCGCACCACCTGAGTCTTTTAGACCGATGACCGGCATCTGATTTTTAGCGGCCAGATCCATTAAAGAGGCAATCTTCTTCGCATGCATTTCGCCTAATGAGCCCCCATATACTGTTGCATCTTGTGCATAAACACAGACAGGCTTTCCATGAATGAGTCCCGTTCCAATGACGACACCGTCACCAACATGCTCTGAGAGCTCGCCTGTTGCAAATGACTGAATTTCCATCAAGCTGCCCTCGTCAAGAAGTTCATGAAGCCGCTCTCGAACCGTCAGCTTTCCTTTGTTCTTGTGAGCCGCTGCTCGTTTTTCGCCGCCGCCCATTAACGCTTTCTTCCGCCATTCAGACAAGTCATTGAACGAATCATTCACTATGTTTCTCTCCTTTCAAGGACTCGCACAATTCAAATAACACACCTGACGTTTCTTTAGGTGAAATAAATGCAATTTGCTTTCCGTTGGCGCCCATCTGTGCTGTTTTTTGGAGAAGCTGCACGCCAAGGTGATCGAGACGGCTAAGATCAGCCTGAATGTCACCCGACTTTAGCGCAATATGATGAAGCCCCTCTCCTCTTTTTGTTAAAAAGGTATGTAGTTTACTGCGGGCTGAGATTGGCTCAATTAATTCAATGTGCAGATCATCAAATGAAGCGAAGGACGCTTTAATCTCCTGCTCAGGAATCTCTTGTATGTCTGAAAAATGCCAATTAAATAGCTGATGAAGCGTTTGAGATGTTTCTTTAATAGAAAAGACGGCAATGGCAATATGATCGATTTGTGTCATCCGTTCACTTCCTTTGCTGATCACTTGTCGCATATGAAAAAACCAGATAAAATAAAGACAACTGCGCTTGTCGCAAAAATCTTCGGTTATAGGGGTGCGATATGTCTCAAAAATTCATGAAATTTATGGTATTGCTTATGATAAGCCTGCTGTTAGTTTCTTCACTTTTAGCAGGAGCAGCAGCCTTTTTGTAAGAATTGAATAAAAGCAGACAAGCAGGTGATTCGGGATATCAACGAATGGCCTGTTTGTCTTTGGCAAGCGTTTCAAAGGAAGCACTTGATTTTGTAATCCATACCTTTGTTCCAATTGGAAGCTGATCAAACAGCAGCTCTACATCTTGATTATGAAGTCTCACACAGCCTGCCGTGATAAATTTCCCAATCGAAGTTTCATCACTTGTTCCATGAATTCCATAGGTTCTGCCATCTGTTCCTCGTGCATCAAATCCAATCCATCTTCGTCCAAGAGGATTATTCTTCGCACCGCCTTCAATATTTTTTCTTCTGTAATAGGGATCTTTCGCTTTGATCATAATGGTAAATTCACCTTCTGGCGTTAAATCTGCTGTTTTTCCTGTAGAGGCAGGATATACTTTTTGAATTTTCCCTTGATCAATAAAGGCAAGTTCATTTGTTTGTTTATTAATAATGACAAATGGGTCACCTGGCAGCGGGTTTTGTCCAAGCGGCCAGATAGGTGAAAGGGACATGGTCAGTACGGTATAAAATAAAAGACGCATAGGCTCCTCCTTTTTCATTAGATTGACCAATGAAGGAGGAACTCATGCGTCTCTATTCTTTCATCCCTTTAAAATAGCTTTTCAGTACTAAATATTGTTCCATTTCACCGAGGAAATGAAAGAGTGCCGCTCTTGCCTCAAATTCTTCTCGTGTTTGCGGGAGCGGAAGTGCGTCGAACTCTTCTTTCATATCAATGAGACGTCTTAAAAACTTATGCGCTGTGTTCCCCGGGTGAATATGTTCGCGTAAGTCTCTAATGTATTCTGCAATGATTTGTCCATGCTCCGTTGTGACGGAAATCGACGTAATTTTGGGCAGCACACGCTCAATGATTTCAAATTGCTTTTGTCTCATGTTGAAATAATGATAGTACAGGTTTTCGTGTCTTAATACATGGTTTTCAACATCGCGATACGCGAGAGCTTTTGCTTCTTTAATCAATTGATGTGTCTCTGGTATTTCTTTTCCTGTCCAGTCTTGTTTCCCTGTCATTAAGTATTGCTCAATTTCCTCAAAGATTTTAGCAAAGTTGGCTTCAATCTGTTCGCTGTAGCGTTTGAGCTTTTTATCAACACTAGGCATATAGAGGTTCATAATCAGCGCTACCCCAACACCAATAGTAATCAGCAGCAGTTCATTCCAAATGAGATGCAGGGTAATTCCGCCAGACATGTATAAATGGAGAATGATGACTGAACTTGTGACAATCCCTTCTTTAATTCGAAGCAGAACCGTTGTCGGAATAAAGACAAGCAGCATCAAACCGATCACAAAAGGATGATACCCGATCAGATCGAAAAATAAATAAGAAAATAAAATAGCAAGACTGCATGCTGCAAAGCGGGCTCCCGATGCTAAGAGGGATCTTTTCTTTGTCACCTGAATACACAGGATCGTAATAATCCCGGCAGCTGAATAATTTTGCAAGCCAAGCAATTGTGCAATATAAATAGCGATCGCTGTTCCTAATGCTGTTTTCAGCGTTCGGTAGCCGATTTTAAACATGATGTGATTCACTCTTTTCTGTCTTGTTTCCATTCACTTTTGTGAAATGATGAACTTTTTTTACTTTCCCCATTATAATCAAAAAAAGAAGGAGATGTTAAGTCTCCTTCCCTTTTTTCTTTATAATATTTTTTGTAAGAAGTCTTGCGCACGCTGTGAAGACGGTGATTCAAAAAATTGTACAGGGTTTGCATCCTCTACAATTTTCCCGTCATCCATAAAGATCACACGGTCAGCCACTTCTTTTGCAAAGCCCATTTCATGTGTGACGATGACGAGTGTCATTCCAGATTGAGCCAGCTCTTTCATGACCTCTAATACTTCCTTGACCATTTCTGGATCTAGGGCAGACGTTGGTTCGTCAAACAGCATAATGTCTGGTGTCATTGCAAGCGCACGTGCAATCGCCACACGCTGCTTTTGACCGCCGGACAAACGGTTCGGGAAATCATCTTTTTTCTCTAGAAGCCCTACCTTTTTGAGCAGGTCTTCAGCTTGCTTGATGCTGTCTTCCTTCGATTGATTCTTCACATTCATTGGCGCATACGTAATATTTTCCAGCACGGTTTTATGCGGGAACAGATGGAAATGCTGAAATACCATTCCGATGTTCTCACGCACTTTTAGTGCATTCGTTTTTGGATTGGTGATTTCGGTGTCCTTAATTGTTATTACACCGGAAGTCGGCTTTTCAAGTAAGTTGATGCAGCGGAGGAAGGTCGATTTTCCTGAACCAGATGGTCCAATAACCGCAACAACTTCCCCTTCTTTAATGGTCGTGTCGATCCCCTTTAAAACTTCGTTTTTACCAAAAGATTTTGTAAGTTTCTCTATTTTAATCATTTGATTTTAACTTCCTTTCCACCGATTTGCCGACAAAGGTGAGAACAAGCACGATGACATAATAGATAAGACCCGCAAAAATAAGCGGTTCAAGATAATTATACGTGACGGCCCCAGCTTGATAGGCTCGTCTCATGACATCACCCAGTCCAATGACTGTTACAATCGCTGATTCTTTTGTCAGTGTAATCGTTTCATTCACAAGTGCAGGTGAAATATTTTTAAACGCCTGCGGAAGCAATAAGTCCTTCATCATTTTAGCATAAGGGATGCCTAGAGCAACGGCCGCTTCTTTTTGACCTTTATCAATGGCATTAATACCCGCACGAATAATTTCAGATACGTATGCTGCCGAGTTGAGTGAAAATGCCGCCACAGCAGCCCAGTATTGATCGATTTGGAACCCAAGAAGCTGAGGTAGACCAAAATAAATAATGAGCAATTGAAGCACAAGCGGTGTGCCTCGGAAAATTGACGTATAAAAGTCTGCAATCCAAATGAGCGGTTTAAACACACTAATTTTACAAAGCGTTAATAAAATTCCTAAGATAAATCCAAGGAAAAGGGATACTACTACAATAGAAAGTGTGACCTTAAGCCCTTCTAGAATAAAGGGCATCTGAGGTATTACATCTTTAAAATCAAACATGACATTCTCCTTTTTTTTGCCTTCATACAAAACAGGAAAAAAGTTCAACACGAGTTGAACTTTTCAGCGCTTTTCTACTTGATTTTCTTGAATGACGCTGATCCTTTTCCTGACTTACTTTTCATCAGCAAACCATTTTTTAATTAATTTATCAAGTTCACCATTATCTTTCATTTCATTTAATGATTTATTAAACTTCGCTGTTAAGTCGCTATTTTTCTTGAATGCAATGGCTGAACCTTCGTTTGAGCTGTTCAATCCAAATGCTTGGAAGTCTTTTTCCTTTTTCAAGTAACCAGCAGCTACTTTATCTTCAATAATTGCTGCATCAAAACGGCCTGCTTTGATCTCTTGAATGATATCAGAAATTTTATTACGGTCTTCAACTGTAAGGTTATATTTCTTTTGCAAACCATTTGCTTCATCTTGTTGAATAGAACCTAATTGAACGCCGACTGTTTTATCTTTTAAATCTTTCTCTACTTTAATACCGCTAGATTTCTTTGATACAACCAAGTTTTTAGCATTGTAATAAACATCAGAGAAATCCACTTGCTTTTTACGTTTTTCTGTAGGTGTCATTCCTGCAAGGACAATATCAGCTTTGTTTGTTTTGAGGGCTGATACAAGGCTAGCAAAGTCCATATCTTGAATTTCTAGCTTGTAGCCGTTCTTTTTCGCTAGTGCTGTTGCAAGATCTACATCAAAACCGACAATTTTATCTCCGTCTTTTGATTCAAATGGCGGATAATCTGCTGATGTCGCCATCACGAGTGTCTTGTCATCTCCTGATGCGTTTGAATTATTAGAAGAAGTTCCGCATGCTGCGAGTGCAGCTGCAAGACCAGCTGTCATAAGTAATAATAACCACTTTTTCATATGATGATGCCTCCCAGTATTTAAAATCATGTATTGATTTGAATATTTATTCACTATAATGTATTTTAAACACTTTCTTTTTAAGATGCAATAGTATTTTGCTAAAATTATTTTGATTCTATTGTCTTATAAAACAAAAAGCAGACCGATCTAAAGACCGGACTGCTTTATATTTATTCATTCAAAAGTCATATGTTAGATTTCTTCGCAATGCTCATCAAAAGCGGCTTGTAGTTTTGACACGACTTCCATTGGCTCGTGCCCTTCAATTTCATGACGCTCGACCATTTTGATGATTTTTCCATCTTTTAATAAGGCAAAGGATGGTGAAGATGGCGGGAAGCCTTCAAAGTATTCACGAGCTCTTGCTGTGGCCTCTTTGTCCTGCCCAGCAAACACTGTCAGCAATTGATCTGGACGCTTATCGTAATGAACAGAATAGCCGGCAGCTGGTCTTGCAATACCGCCTGCACAGCCGCATACTGAATTCACCATGACAAGTGCCGTTCCTTTTTTAGTCAGTGCTTCGTCTACTTCTTCAGCTGACGTGAGCTCAGTGTAGCCTGCCTGCTTAATTTCTTCTCTCGCTTGTTTTACAATATCATTCATAAATAAATTAAAATCAATATTCATGTCCGTCCACTCCTTTAGCGTACCATAACCATTTTAACTCCATCATAACAAGGAAAACGCCTGCGGGCAAATGTGTTGTCTTATCCATCGCCTCTTTTTCCGAACATCGTTTATGAGCTGTCAAATTGGGGAAAAGTGATGATAAAGAGATGAAAGGGAGAACTGCGTGATGGCACAATTCAAAAAAGCGATGCTCATTTATAATGGAAATGCTGGACAAAAAAACATGGAAAAAACACTCGGTCAAACAGTGCCTCTTCTTTCTCTACATATTGATGAACTCATTCTTAAACCAACAAAGCAGCCAAATGATGCTTATGATTTCTGTCGTCATATTGATGAGACGGTGGAATTGCTCATCATATTAGGCGGAGATGGAACCGTGCATGAATGTATGAACGGTATTGGCGGCTTAGAAAAAAGGCCCGCTGTAGCGATATTACCAGGCGGGACATGCAATGATTTTTCTAGAACGCTTGGTATTCCTCAACAGATGCAAAAAGCCGCTCAAATGATTGTAGACGGCAAAGAGAAAAAGGTCGACTTAATCAAAGCAGAGGATCGATACGTATTAAACTTTTGGGGAATTGGGCTGATCGCAGACACGTCCAACAACATTAACGACAAGGAAAAAGCCGTACTCGGTAAAATCAGCTACTTCACAAGTGCCCTGCGCACACTTCAGCAAACAGATCCTTTTCACGTACGGATTGAGACCGAGGAGGAAAGCTGGGAAGACGAAGCTGTCATCGTTCTTGTCATGAATGGACATTTTATCGGTACAAATAAAATTGATTTGCCAAATGCATCCATTGATGATGGAAAAGCTGAAATCTTAATTTGTAGAAATACGAGTTTCTCTGCTTTAAAAGAAATCTTCTCAATGAACCGGGAAGAGCTGGAGGATTTCACCGGCGATCTGTCTCTCATTCAAGCGTCCAGTATTCGTATCCACACAAAAGAGGAAATGGATGCTGATACGGATGGTGAGGTTTATATGAAGGCTCCCTCTTCTTTAGAAGTGTTAAAACAGCATTTGACCTTTATTGTTCCAGCAGAATAAAAAAATGCCCGACATCATTTTGATTCGGGCTTTTTTTTGATATAGCGTCTGTATAAATATTCAAGTGCATATCCGAGCAGTGTCCCGGCGAGAAGTGATATTCCTAAAAAGCTATTGGCTGCTCCTTTAAACCCACCGACAATCAGCAGACAGTACACGATTTGAATGATTGAAACGATCGATATGATAAGCAGTAATCGTTCAGGATGATTGCGTGATTTAGAAATGTACCGCAGAAAAGCGAAGGCAATCGCTGTGATAAACATGAGACCAATGGTTAGAAAAGCAAAAAAATCTAGTCCAGACATATCATCGCTCCTTTCTCCTAGATGTGGAAATCCCCCTCTCATGCCGGGAGGGGGAAAATGATTGTTTTAATAAACAGATGTTTGCTCGTCGATGCCTTCAAGGATTTGTTTAATTCGCTGAAGGAATCTGCCGCATACAAGACCGTCTAATACTCTGTGATCTAATGAAAGACAAAGATTGACCATGTCTCTTGCTGCAATCATTCCGTTTACTATCATTGGACGCTTCACGATCGATTCTACTTGTAAAATCGCCGCTTGCGGATAATTAATGATTCCCATTGATTGTACTGAACCAAATGATCCCGTGTTGTTGACAGTGAATGTACCGCCTTCCATATCACTTTGCTTGAGCGTTCCTTGTCTCACCTTAGACGCCAGCTCATGAATTTCTTTGGCGATGCCCTTAATGGTCTTTTCATCCGCATCCTTAATGACTGGAACAAAAAGCGCGTCATCTGTAGCGACAGCAATCGAAACATTGATCGCTTTCTTCTGCACAATTTTATCTCCAGCCCACATACTGTTCATTTCAGGGAATTCCTTTAAGGCCTGAGCCACTGCTTTGACAAAGAACGCAAAGAACGTCAAGTTAAAGCCTTCTTTTGCTTTAAACTGATCCTTCAGCTGATTTCTTCTTGTCACTAGATTTGTCACATCGACTTCCATCATCGTCCATGCATGCGGAATTTCATGTTTGCTTCTCAGCATATTGGCCGCAATTGCCTGCCGGATCGGCGTGACTGGCAGCTCAACATCACCAGGCATGAAAGGGGTGGCAGGAGCCGCTTTTGCTTGAGATGGCTGCGCAGGCTCTGGTTGAACAGCACGTTCATTGACAGGTGCTGTCTTCTCTTTAACGCCGCCGTTTTCAATGAGCTGTAGCAAATCTTTTCTAGTAATTCGGCCGCCTGCTCCCGTACCTTGAACAGCCGCTAAATCAATGCCATGCTCATCTGCTAAACGAAGAACGGCTGGAGAGTAACGTTTCTTTTGACTTTGATTCTCATTTGTTTGATCTGCTTCAGGCGCTTTGCTTTGCTCAGGTGCCGCTTCTTCTTTCCCGCTCTGCTGCTCGCTTCCTTCAATTTCAATTTCACAGAACACTTCTCCTACTTGCAGCGTTTCGCCTTCCTCAGCCGATAGTTTTGTAATCGTTCCTGTAAAAGAGGACGGGACTTCTGCGTTCACTTTATCCGTCATGACTTCCGCAATCGGATCGTATTTATTCACATGATCGCCAGGTGAAACGAGCCATTTGCTAATAGTTCCTTCTGTTACACTTTCACCTAGCTGAGGCATTTTCATTTGTTCAATTGCCACTTTGAAACCCTCCTCTTTCTTAAAACGCCGCTAGCTCTCTCATTTCAGCTTCTACCTTATCCGGGTTGACCATGAAGAATTTCTCCATTGTCGGCGCATAAGGCATTGCCGGAATATCTGGTCCTGCCAAGCGTTTGATTGGTGCGTCTAAATCAAATAAGCAATGCTCTGAAATGATTGCCGCAACCTCACTCATGATGCTGCCTTCTTTTGTATCTTCCGTTAACAGGAGCACTTTACCTGTTTTAGAAGCCGCTTCTATAATCGCTTCCTGATCAAGCGGGTACACTGTTCTCAAATCGAGAATATGAGCGGAAATACCGTCTTTTGCAAGGCGGTCTGCTGCTTGCAGCGCAAAATGCACACAAAGGCCATATGTAATGACCGTAATATCATCGCCTTCACGTTTCACATCTGCTTTTCCAATCGGAAGAGTGTAATCCTCTTCAGGCACTTCTCCCTTAATAAGGCGGTATGCACGTTTATGTTCAAAGAACAATACAGGATCTGGATCACGCACTGCAGCCTTTAAAAGACCTTTGACATCATAAGGTGTAGAAGGCATCACAATTTTCAAACCAGGCTGGTTAGCAAAAATCGCTTCGACCGATTGTGAATGATAAAGTGCCCCGTGTACTCCGCCTCCGTATGGTGCGCGGATGACCATTGGACAACTCCAATCATTATTTGATCGGTATCTAATTTTTGCAGCCTCTGAAATGATTTGGTTGATTGCAGGCATAATGAAATCCGCAAATTGCATTTCTGCAATTGGGCGCATTCCATACATCGCTGCCCCAATACCTACACCAGCAATAGCTGATTCTGCAAGAGGTGTATCCATGACGCGCGCTTCTCCAAATTGCTCGTAAAGACCCGCTGTCGCTTTAAATACGCCGCCTTTTTTCCCGACATCCTCTCCGAGCACAAACACTTTCGGATCTCGTTCCATTTCTTCTTTCATCGCCAGTGTAATGGCGTCTATATATGACATAACAGGCATTTTTCTTCCCCCTTACTCCGCATACACGTAACGAAGTGCGCTTTCTGCTTCAGCATAAGCTGCGTTTTCCGCTTCATCAGTGGCTTCGTTTACGATTTGCATGATTTCTTTTGTCATTTCTTCTTTCATTTCAGAAGTCATGACGTTTCCTTCGATTAAATACGTTTCATATTGGATGAGCGGATCTTTCTTTCTTGCTTCGAGCACTTCTTCTTTTTCTCGATAGCTTGAGTCATCGTCATCACTTGAATGCGCAGTTAAACGGTAAGAGATTGTTTCAATCAATGTCGGGCCTTCGCCTCTTGCCGCACGGTCTCTCGCTTCTTTGACAGCGGCATATACTTCAAGCGGATCATTTCCATCTACAGTTACGCCAGGCATCCCATATCCAATCGCACGATCTGAAATGCGTTCACAGGCCACTTGTTTGTCATATGGTACGGAAATCGCGTACTTATTGTTTTCACACATGAAAATAACAGGCAGTTTATGCACAGCAGCGAAGTTAGCGCCTTCGTGAAAATCTCCTTGGTTTGATGAGCCTTCACCGAACGTGACAAAGCTGACAAAGTTTTTCTGCTCTAATCGTCCAGCAAGGGCAATTCCCACCGCGTGAGGAACCTGCGTTGTGACAGGTGAAGATCCGGTCACAATTCGATTTGCTTTTTGTCCAAAATGCCCAGGCATTTGTCTTCCGCCTGAGTTTGGATCGTCTTGTTTTGCGAAACCAGACATCATTAAATCTTTTGCTGTCATCCCAAAAGCAAGGACAACCCCCATATCACGGTAGTAAGGTAAGACGTAATCTTCTTCTCTATTAAGGGCAAATGCAGCACCGACTTGCTGCGCTTCCTGCCCTTGACAAGAAATGACGAATGGAATTTTACCTGAACGGTTTAATAGCCACATCCGTTCATCGATTTTTCTCGCTAGAAGCATTGTTCTATATATATCAATTGCTTGTTCATCTGATAATCCTAATTCCTGATGACGCATGTTACTCATCATGTTTCCCTCCTTGATTAAAAATGGATCGCCTTCCCGTCAACAGCAAGGGCTGCCTCGCCAATCGCCTCTGATAAGGTCGGATGCGGGTGTATCGTCTGCCCCACTTCCCACGGGGTTGCATCAAGTACTTTGGCTAATCCAGCTTCAGATATCATATCTGTTACATGAGGACCAATCATATGAATTCCTAAAATATCATCTGTCTTTTGATCGGCAATGATTTTGACGAATCCATCAGACTCCCCATACACAAGCGCTTTTCCAATCGCCATAAATGGGAATTTCCCTATTTTGACTTCAAAGCCCTGCTCTTTTGCCGCCTGTTCAGTGAGTCCAACACTAGCGGTTTCTGGGTGAGAGTAAACACATTTAGATACGAGCGTTTCATCGAGCGGCTTTGGATCTTTCCCAGCCATATGTTCAACAGCAATCATACCTTCGTGGGAAGCGACATGTGCCAGCTGAAGCCCGCCAATGACATCTCCTATTGCGTAAATATGCGATTCTTTCGTTTGATAATGTTCATTCACGACAATGCCTTGTTTTTCGGTTTGGATGTCCGTGTTTTCAAGACCTATGCCCTCGATATTAGGTACTCTGCCGACTGAAAGAAGGAGTTTTTCCGCTTCAAACGTCTGAATGTCTCCATCCTTTTCCGCTTGAATTGTGACAAGATTCTCCTGCTTTTCTACGCTCTCTGGCAGTACCTTCGCATTTGTCACAAAAGTGATGCCTTTTTTAGATAATAGCTTTTCCATTTCTTTAGAAATGTCATGATCCTCTGTTGGTAAAATACGGTCTGCAAACTCAATCACAGTGACGTTTACTCCAAAATCATTGAGCATAGACGCCCACTCGATTCCGATCACTCCGCCTCCGACAATGAGCATCGACTGCGGAAGCTCTGGCAGTTCAAGTGCATCATCTGATGTGAGGATGTGAGTTCCATCTGCTTCAAGCCCTGGCAGCACCCGCGGTCTTGAGCCTGTCGCGATGATGACCTGCTTTGGAATGAGCATTTCATTTTCCTCTCCATTTGCCATTTCTACGGAGATCGTTCCTGGCATTGGCGAAAAGATAGATGGGCCAAGAATACGGCCAATTCCTTCATATACATCAATTTTCCCTTGTTTCATTAAGTGTTTGACGCCGCCTGCTAGTTTTTCGACAATCTCTGTTTTTCTTTTCTGCACACTCGCAAATTGCAAGGCAATGCCGCCTGCCTCAACACCAAAATCAGCTGCGCGTTTGACGGTTTGATATACTTCTGCACTTCTGAGCAGCGCTTTAGACGGAATGCAGCCTTTATGAAGACATGTTCCGCCGAGCTTTTCTTTTTCTACAACTGCTGTTTTCAATCCAAGCTGTGAGGCACGGATGGCTGCTACATAGCCGCCTGTGCCTCCACCAAGAATGACGAGGTCATATTCAGTTGCCATGACTTGTCACTCCTTTCTTTTCCTGTTGATCATTTGGGTATTCTTTCGGTGATTCTTCTTCTTTTAAAATACGAAGCGCACCTTCCGCTAACGATTGCAGCTCATTTTCACCTGGATACACGACAACATCTGAAATCCAGTCAATATAGCCGCGAATACTTGATGTAATTTGTTTGCTGTACGCAAGTCCGCCTGTTAATACAATGACGTCAACTGCTCCTTTTAAAACAGCGCTAGCCGCACCAATTTCCTTGGCAATCTGATAGCACATTGCTTCATAAATGAGCGCCGCACGCTCATCACCTGCTTCAATCATGCGTTCCACTTTTACAGCGTCTGTCGTGCCAAGATAGCCCGCTAGCCCGCCTTCACCAATAATGCGTTTGAGCATTTCCTCTTGGGTATACTCACCCGAAAAACAAAGATTTACAAGATCACCTGTCGGCAAGGTTCCCGCACGCTCAGGACTGAAAGGACCTTCGCCATGCAGACCGTTATTGACATCGATGACTTTTCCTTTTTCATGAACACCAATGGTGATGCCGCCGCCCATATGAGTAATAATCATGTTTAAATCTTCGTAACTTTTTCCAAAAGAAGCCGCTGTTTTTCTTGCGACCGCTTTTTGATTTAATGCATGAAAGATGCTTTTTCTTTCGATCGTTGGCAGCCCTGAAATACGAGCAATTGGCTTTAGTTCATCCACTACAACTGGATCGACAATAAAAGCTGGGATATTCAGGCCAAGTGCGATTTCTCTCGCGATGATTCCGCCGAGATTAGATGCATGCTGGCCGGCATATCCTTCTTTTAAGTCTTTCACCATTTGCTCATTGACTTCATATGTGCCTCCTTCAATCGGACGAAGAAGACCGCCGCGCGCGCACACTGCATCAAACTTTGAGATATTCATCCCCTGTTCATGCAGTGTTTTCAAAATGGTTTCTTTTCGGAAAGAAAATTGATCAATGATATGAGGAAACGACTTTAATTCCTCATCTGTATGTCTAAGTGTCGTTTCAAAAATAGAACGTTCATTATGAAACACACCGATTTTTGTTGAAGTAGAGCCAGGATTAATCGTGAGAATACGCCATTCTTTTGTCAGCAAAAACAAAACCTCCGTTTCAACTCATTCTTCCAATTAGCGACGACTTAAAATATGTTGACCATTTTGCAAGAATTGACTTCTTGATTTGCGCATTCTTTCAATTCGCTCTTCAGCCAATCGGTCTGCCGCTTTATAAGTTGGAATGGCATCACGGTTTGAAATTTCAATCACACGTTCAATATTTTGATAAATGCCTTCGACTTTTTTCATCGCACGATCTGCATTATAGCCATAAAGCTCATCAGCCACGTTAATCACACCGCCTGCATTGATCACATAGTCAGGAGCATATACAATCCCCATTTCATGGATAAGGTCTCCGTGATGCGTTTCTCTTAGCTGGTTATTTGCAGCACCTGCAATCACTTTTGCTTTTAACTTAGGAATGGTTACATCGTTAATGGTTGCACCAAGTGCGCACGGTGCATAAATATCACATGCTTGATCATAAATATCGTCAGGATCGACTGCTTTTGCGCCGAAGTCTTCAACAGCTCGCTTGACAGAGTCTTTGTTGATATCTGTGACAATAAGCTGTGCGCCTTCTTCGTGCAGATGTTTACACAGATTGTAGGCCACATTTCCAACACCTTGGACAGCAATTGTTTTTCCTTCTAATGAATCTGTACCGAAAGCAGCTTTGGCAGCGGCTTTCATCCCTTTATATACACCGTAAGCTGTGACTGGAGACGGATTTCCGGATGAACCAAATGCAGGAGAGATACCTGTGACAAAATCGGTTTCTTCATGAATGAGATCCATATCTTCTACCGTTGTACCGACATCTTCCGCTGTAATATAGCGGCCATTCAGCCCTTGAATGTAACGTCCAAAGGCACGAAACATTTCTTCGTTTTTGTCTTTTCTCGGGTCACCGATGATCACTGTTTTTCCGCCGCCAAGATTAAGTCCTGCTGCCGCGTTTTTATAAGTCATTCCTCTTGCTAGACGCAGTGCATCCTCAATAGCTGCTTCTTCGTTTTCATACGTCCACATTCTCGTTCCGCCTAGTGCAGGACCAAGTGTTGTATCATGAATCGCAATAATCGCTTTTAAGCCAGACTGCTCATCCTGACAAAATACAAGCTGCTCATAATCGTATCGTTCCATATATTTAAAAAGTTCCATTGTGTTATTCCTCCTATTACTTCCGCTTAATTTGATGTACAGATGGCAAGCGCAATTGAATAAAGCTTACTTTCAGCTGAATCAGACCGGCTTGTTAAAGCAATCGGCGCCTTCGCTCCTGCCACCACAGCTCCCACCTTCGCATGTGCAAAGTAGATGAGAGATTTATAAAGAATGTTTCCTGCCTCAATTGTTGGCACAAGCAAAATATCTGCATGGCCGGCTACATCACTCGTAATATTTTTATGAGAAGCTGCCGTTTGAGAGATGGCATTATCTAAAGCAAGAGGCCCATCAATCAGGCATCCAGAAATTTGCCCCCGCCGATTCATTTGCGCAAGACTTGCCGCAGTTAAAGTTGAATCCATTGCCGGATTCACGACCTCGACCGCAGAAAGCACTGCAACCTTTGGCATGTCGTTTCCGACAGCTTGTGCTACTTGAACAGAATTGATCGTAATCTCTTTCAGCATATTTAAATCGGGCGCGATGTTCATCGCAGAATCCGTGACATAAATAAAGCGGTCAAAGCCCGGTACTTCGAATGCTGCGACATGTGATAAGACACTTGCTGTCCTGAGCCCATATTCTTTATTCAGTACCGCTTTTAAAAGAACGGCTGTCGGGACATGCCCCTTCATCAAAATATCTGCATGCTTCTCGCTCACTGCCTGCACGGCTATTTTGGCAGATTCTTCGGGAGAATCTGAATGAATAATATCTATCCAGTCCTCATCAATTTCATGCTGTTTCACTAGCTCCTTCAGGTTGCGTTTGTTCCCAACCAGGAGAAAGCGAGCGACCTTTCGCTTAATTGCCATCTTGATGGCATGAAGCACTTCTTCGTCTTCTGCATGAGCCACAGCCGCCGTTTTATTCTGCAGCTGGGCGGCTTTCATAATCAGATCGTCAAGCTTCATATATGCCCACCTTTCCTTGTGCTCGGTTCATGTTTTATATGCAAGTTCCGTGCCAGTTTGAAATGCAGTAAAATGAGGCAGTTCGCATGACATTCGTGCAATCTTTTGCAGTTTACATGCATTTTATTGCATGCTATCTTTTGCAAGTTGATATTTATCCATTTTATAGTAAAGGTTGCGTATGCTGATCCCTAACGTTTTCGCTGTTTTCGTGCGATTGAATTGATGCTTTTCAAGGGTTTGTTTAATTAGCTGCGCTTCAAATGCCTCAACAGCATCCGAAAGCGTCTCTCCCTCAAATTGACTGACAGCCAGTTCCTGCTGCTCTTTTTCTTCCTGATCTTCAGACTCCATGAAAGAAATATGCCCCTCATCAATCCATTCTTCTTGCGGGTTTAAAAAGATCATGGCTCGTCCAAGTACATTTTCAAGCTCTCTTACGTTTCCAGGCCATTTATATGATCGCAGTCTATGAAGTGCCTGTTCTGTTAACCCGCGCACGTTCCGTCCATAGTCTAAATTGATCTTTTGGATGAGACGTTTGCTTAACGAATCAATATCCTCAAGGCGCTGCCTTAGCGGCGGGATAGAGATCGGGTATCTGTTCATGCGATAATATAAGTCCTCTCTGAACTTTCCTTCCGCCATCGCTTTTTCAATATTGACATTTGTCGCCGTGATGACACGAACATCGACTGGTATGGCCTTTGTTCCGCCTACTCTTACAATTTCTTTCTCCTGCATGACGCGCAGCAGCTTCGCCTGTGTACTTGGCGTCATCTCACCAATTTCATCTAAAAAAATGCTGCCTTGATTCGCCTCTTCAAACAGTCCTTTTTTCCCGCCGCGCCTTGCACCAGAGAACGCTCCTTCTTCATAGCCAAAAAGCTCTGACTCTAAAAGGGTCTCAGATAAGGCTGCACAGTTGACCCGTACAAAGCGATTATATTTTCGGTCACTTTCATTGTGAATGGCGTGCGCAAACAGCTCTTTTCCAGTACCTGATTCTCCCCGGAGTAAAATGGTGGCTGGCGTTTTTGCGCCTAGCTTTGCCTGCTCAAGTGCCACAAGCATTTGCTCACTTTCTCCAATGATGTCTTCAAATGTGTACTTTGCTTCAAGTGTCCGGATAAGCTGCCTTGCTTTATTTAATTCATTCGTGAGTGATTGAATTTCTGATACGTCATGAATGACGCCGACACTGCCTTTTAAGATGCCATCAACGATGACTGGCGCTACGTTGACGATCACATCTTTTTTATTCGGCCCGACTTTCATTCTGACGCCTCGAACCGGTCTTCTTGTTTCAAGCACCTTCAAATGCATGCTTTCTCCTTCAGAAATATCTGCACCCGCTGGTTTCCCCACAACTTCTTTATCTGTTAATCCAGTCATTTTCGTATAAGCTCGGTTGATCAAGATCCCTTTTCCCTGCTCATCAACAACCGATATGGCTTCATCCGACGATTGAATGATCGCCTCCAGCATGGTTCGCACTTCTTTAAGGTTGGTTACTTCCTCCGCAAGCTCAACGGCATCTGTAATATCTTTAAAGATCGATAAAGCACCTAGCATTCTCCCCGCGTCATCAATAATTGGCAAACGCGTTGTGACAATTTGTATTTGCTGGTTCAGAAATTGTTTTTGATTAAATTCTGGCTCTCTCGATCTTAAAATGTCGGGAAGTTTTGTGTTTGGGATCACTTCTCGTATGTCGCGGCCAATCGCATCTTTTTGCGAACATCCAACCATTTTGGCCGCTGATCGATTAAACAGGACGACTTCTTCGTCCATGTTTATAAAAATCATCCCATCGTTCGTTGCATTAAAAATGCGGTCATGCTTATAGGTTTGTTCCTTTAATATTTGAATTAGCTGTTGTTTTTCTGACATTAATTCTGATATGACGTAAGCCATTGAACTTGGAACAATGACAGCATGCTCCGGCTTTTCTTCCATCAGCTCTTTCAGCACTGCTGAACTGCCCGTTGTTTCAATGATGATATCAATGTCATCTTTTATGTATTCTTTCCAATCCGTTGTCGTATCAATTCCATTCTTT
The DNA here is from genome assembly GCF_056172715.1 of Bacillus sp. ABR. Taxonomy (NCBI): domain Bacteria; kingdom Bacillati; phylum Bacillota; class Bacilli; order Caryophanales; family Bacillaceae; genus Bacillus; species Bacillus sp. ABR. The sequence goes on from NZ_JAOYSL010000002.1 coordinate 319,908, forward strand.
TTCGCTTCTGCCATCCCCGGTGCCTCAAGATCAAGGTCGGCGATCGCAATGATTTGAATCATATTTGTTTTCAGCAATGTTTCTAGCAATGCTGATCCACCCTGTCCCGCACCGACAATCAAGACTCTCTGCATCCCGTTACCCCTTTATATGAAAAAATTTGCACACCATATTTTTCCGTTGCAAAAAATTGCACAACTCTTATATTACCACGTTTTCCTTTCTTGACAAAATATTTTTTGAATTAGACAATGGAAGTAAATGACGTTTAAGGGGACATTTGATGGGGAGAATACTTGCACTAGTGATTATTTTAATACCTGGCGCGCTTGCTGCAATTGGGATTAAGCTGCTGCGTGACACTGTTTTCGGCATCATCATTGCACCATTTCCATTTTTATGGCTGCAAGGAATTGCAGGGTTGTTATTTTTAGGGGGAGGTCTTTATGTAGTGGCTGGCTTTATTTTATATAGAGACCGTAAACGAAATAAAGTGACTGCTCGCTTTAAGCAGAGATAAAACGTGAAAAAAAGACCCGCTGATAGCAGGTCTTTATTTCATTTCTTCTCTTATTTTCACGGCCCGGTCAGGAAAATCAGTGAAAATGCCATCAACACCTAAGGAAAACATGTTTTTCATTTGCTTTTCACTGTTTACTGTAAACGGCCTGATCACTTGCTGAGATGCATGGAGAGCTGACACAACCTCTTTGGTCACGCCTGCACCCTTAATATTTGGATGATAGCCTCTTGCTGGTACTGTTTTTATATACATCTCCGGCTGATGAATCACATCCATTGTGAGAACAGCAAGTTCAACACGCGGCATCAGTTTGTGAAAAAGAGCTAAACTGCCGTGATGAAACGATGAAACAAGTACACGGTCTTCTATTTGAAAATGCTCGATTTGCTTTTTTACTTTCTCCTCGATACCTGGATATCGATAAATGGAGTTTTTCAGTTCAATATTAATGATCAATGATGATTGCTGCGTCACTAGCTCTAATACTTCCTCTAAAAGAGGAATGGATACAGCACCGGTTTCTTCATAAAAAGAATGACTCGCATCTCCCGCTTTTAATTCTTCATATGTATGGTCTTTCACTAAACCTTTCATATTCGTTGTCCTGTTCAGTTTCTCATCGTGAATGACAGCAAGTCTGCCGTCTTTCGTCAGCTGAACATCCAGCTCAATTCCGTCAGCTCCCGAATGGAGTGCATGTTCGAAGGCTATCATGGTGTTTTCAGGATAAATGCCTTTAAAGCCTCTGTGTGCAAAAATTTTCGTCATAGGTCACCTCTAAATATGATGCTTCCTTTCATTATGACGTGTCTTTTTTCGTTTTTCCAGTTTTGAGCACATAAAAAAAACCTCTTCTGATTCGCATGAAGAGGTTGACAGATAAATTCGATCACGTAATCGCTCTGATGGCTTGCTCTGTCGTCTCTGCGTCAAGAGCAAAAAGGGAAGAAACAACTGCGACTGCTGTAACAACGGTTACACCTAACAACAACTTTTTCATAAGATAACCTCCACTTTCTTTTGAAGTATTTGTGCATCGAATTTCTTTTCAAGAAAACGAATGGCATTTTGATAATCATTTCGTTCCTTGAAGTATTTCGATATTTGTTCAGACAAATCCTCAAGCTCCACATATAATCTATTTTTTTCTATGTAGTCTAATTTTTCAGAGAATACGTCTGCTGCCCCACTATTCTCGCACATCAAATCCAAAATTTCAAATTTTACTATATATTCATTATTTTGGATATCGCAGCTATACAGAATACCCTCTTTAATATATTCGCTAGCCTCTTGATCTCCTAGATGCACTAAGGCGTTTGCCAGAACATATAAAGATTGGATGTAATAATGACTATTGTCACGGTGAATTTGAATGCCCATTCCTTTTTTTGCATAATGTGCGCTTTTTTCATAATCATGCTTTGCATAATAAAGAACAGCTAAATTGTGATAGCATTTCCCAATCAGCACTTCATTGTTAATGCGCTTACTTTTCTCAAGTGCTTCTTGATACTTCTCCTCTGCTTCATCGAATTGGAACAAATCAATACAATTACTTGCATGTAAAATCAAGCTGTCAATTGCCTGCGCTGTATACTCTTCATGTGCTTTGAATGTATCGATGGCTTTTTTAATATGATTAATGGATATGAAGTTTTGTTTCAGTTCGTAATAAATTGAAGCAACCTTATGGTGAAAAGTTCCTACTTCAAGGTCTTCATTCACACGTTTTAGCCGCTGTTCTGCAATTTTGTAAAAACTAATAGCTTCATCATACTTTTTCACATATGCAGCATATTGGCCTTTGTAAAAGTAAAAATAAAAATTAATAATGTCATCTGCCTTCTCATCGAGCGTTCCGACACTTTTCATAATTTGATTGGCTTTTTCAATATTTCCAAGTAACATTTCATGTCTGCCGTCAACAAGCTGATAATAAAGGAGAACTTCACGGTCTTCATCTGTATTTTTTAGCAAATTCTGAATTTTCTCTTTATAGATAGCAGATTTTTCTAAGTCATTCTGAGAAATGACCCTCGTCCACTTGCTAATTTCGTTCGCTACCTCAGCAGAGTGGATTTTCAGCTTTCCCATAACCTCACCCTCTTCTTTTCATTATTATAGCATAGTAAAAGAATGTGAAAATTATTAAATTCGACAATGGGAATATTCAGTTCAAATGGCACAATCTCTAAGAAGCCAGTGACTTTAAAACGCCAATCAATCAGGTCAATAGAAATAGAACTTTCGATCTCGTTTGCTTTAATTACCATTTCCATAAGACCTTTTCCTCTCATCCTTTTTCTTACGAATGAGCGTTTTCTTCTTCTATTTTGAAGACTTCATGATCGATTGGCGCAGCTGATTACCACTACTTTATGTCTTTTTTATTTTTTTCATGCTTTATTTTTCATTTTATTCTGAAAATAAAGCAGCCCGTTTGTCCAATTTAAACATTAAGATGATTTTATCAACCTAACCAATTTTTGACAACATGTTTCAAAATAAAAAAACGTCTCAATGAAGAAACGTTTTTTCATGAAAAATAAACTAGCTAGCTCTATGCTCTAATCGCAAACGATCAGCTACCATGGCAATAAATTCTGAATTGGTTGGTTTCGCTTTTGACATGCTGACAGTATAACCAAAGAGTGAGGAAATGGAATCAATGTTCCCTCTGCTCCAAGCGACTTCAATGGCATGACGAATCGCCCGTTCCACCCTGCTGGCGGTCGTGTTAAATTTCTTTGCAATGTCTGGGTACAACACTTTAGTAATGCTTCCGAGAAGCTCAATGTCATTGTACACCATAGAAATCGCTTCTCTTAAGTATAAATACCCTTTAATATGAGCGGGCACGCCAATCTCATGAATAATGGTCGTAATGCTCGCATCTAAGTTTTTACGTTTCGGTTCAGGTTTGTTGCGAAGAACACTGTTTTGGATTGATGAAGAGCGATGGGTAACTTGTGTGCCGTTTCCACTGACTTGACGAATATGACCTACTAGGTTTTCCATATCAAATGGCTTTAAAATGAAATAAGATGCGCCCAAATCAACTGCTTTTTTCGTGACATCTTCTTGTCCAAAGGCCGTTAGCATAATCACACTTGGCTGTTTTGTCATTTCATTGTTTTCACGGAGGCGTTCTAGTACAGCAAGACCGTCTAAATGAGGCATAATAATATCTAAGAGGAGAACGTCGGGCTCTTTATCTTTAAATAATGTCAGGCATTCCTGACCATTATACGCCACGCCAAGTACTTCCATATCTTCCTGTCCCTCAATGTACTCTGTCAAAAGGCCAACAAGCTCTCGATTGTCATCAGCTACACACACTTTAATTTTCTCCACGTTCTTTCCTCCCCAATGTCGATTCCTTTAGTCTTTTGCATTTCTCTTCTGAGTGTTCAATTCGACAAAACCATGCTATCCCCTTTAAAAAACTTTAATTTTCCGAATAATAGAGCATTATCTAGCTTTTTCTATGTTTTTCTTAAAGAATCGACGATTATTGCAATTTGACAACATGCTTTTTTCCATTTTGTCGAAAAATCTCTTTTTCCTTATTTTATAACATGATGGAAGAGAAAGAAAGGGTAGAAAAAAACTGCCGGAAGATTCGCGGCAGTTAAATGATCAGCTTGCTTTTTTGTTTTTTTGATAAAGGTCGATTCCTGCTTCGGACAGCATCCATTCAATGTGTACGCCGTACCCGCTAGTCGGATCATTGACGAATACGTGTGTGACAGCTCCAATGACTTTGCCATTTTGAATGATGGGGCTTCCGCTCATTCCTTGGACGATTCCGCCCGTTTTGCTTAAGAGCCGCTCATCTGTTACCTTCAACACCATTCCTTTAGTTGCTGGGAATTTCTGCGGTGTTGTGCTGACGATTTTAATATCAAACTTCTCCACTTTATCATGATCCACAACGGTTAAAATTTCTGCTGGGCCTTCTTTTACTTCATTTGATAAAGCGACTGGAAGTGGTTTATCTGCTACATGATTTTCAAGCTTTTCGGTTAACGTACCAAAGATACCAAAAGGGCTGTTGCGGGAGATATCTCCTATTGTTTTTCTTTCGGAAGAAAATCTCGCCAATTTTTCTCCAGGATTGCCTCCTGTACCTTTTTCAATCGATGTCACGGTTGATCTGACAATTTCGCCATTATCGACAACAATTGGTTTTTTTGTATCCATGTCAGAAATCACATGCCCAAGGGCACCATATTTTTTAGATGAAGGTTCAAAAAAGGTCATCGTGCCGATTCCTGCTGCAGAATCACGAATGTAAAGACCAATTCGATAGATGCCTTCACTTGCATCTTTTGCGGGTGTTAATGTTGTCTGAAAGGTTTTATGATCTCTCTTTATGAGCAAACGAAGCGTTTCACCCGTTTTCCCTGCTTTCTGAATAAATGGGGTGAGGTCATTCATTTTCTCCATTTTTTGACCATTGATTTCAATGATCATATCCCCTGATTGAATGCCTGCGGCTTCACCTGGTGATTTTTTGCCGTCTGCTGTTGTGATTTGATGAAAACCTACAACGAGAACTCCTACAGAGTGGAGCTTGACGCCAATGGATTGTCCTCCAGGAACGACTTTTAATTCAGGGAGAACATCAACTTTTGTTTTCTTAATAGGAAATCCTTTAAAATCATAAACAATTTCGGCTTTTCCCGCCTTTTGTCCTGTAATATCCAGCTGATTCTCTTTCTCTGAAAGGCTAAAGGCTGGCGAAGAAGCATTGGCTGACGCTTCAATCGATGTGTCAATTGAGTGCTTCTGTTTTTCAAATACAGCAACATTTGTTGGAATGCTGATGTATTCCTTCACTATGCTCATAAACCCTGTACTTATTAAAGAAACAAGGAGAATCACACCAATGGCTTTTCTCAAATTTTCGGGCATTCATTTTTCACTCTCCTCGCTCCTTACCCACACCAGAACACTCATGTTTTGGCTACATCTTTACTTTTGCCTTCTTCGAGAGGATTTATAACCGGCAGCTTTAGAAAATGATTGGATAAATTGATAAAAGAAAAAGACGATTTTATGGGTATATACGCCGTCTTTTACACAACATAAAAAAAGGCAGCTGATGATTCAGCTACCCTGTTGTTTTGACATCATTTGCTTGGTGCAATAGTTCTTTTGCGTGCTGTTTTGTCAGCTCTGTGACTTCCACACCGGCAATCATCCGGCCAATTTCACTCACTTTTTCTTCATGACTTAATGGTTTGACACTCGTCAGTGTTCTGCCCGCTTTTGAGCGTTTCGAAATGAAGAGATGTGTGTCAGCCATTGCGGCTACTTGAGGCAGATGTGTAATGCAGAGCACTTGTGATCCAGATGCTACTTTGTAAATTTTTTCAGCAATGGCTTGTGCGACTCTGCCGCTGACGCCTGTATCAACTTCATCGAAGATAATGGATGCGACGTCTTGTTTGGCTGAGAAAATACTCTTCACAGCGAGCATGACACGTGAAATTTCTCCACCTGAGGCTACTTTCGATAAAGATTTCATCGGTTCGCCTGTATTTGTAGAAATGACAAATTGCGCTTGGTCGATTCCATTTTTCCCGAGCTGGACAGGTTTTCCGTCTAATAGCGGACAATCGGTGCTTCCAAAAGGCGCATATCGAATAGAAAAAGCTGTATCAAATGATGACTTCTCCATATACAAATCCTTGAGCTCCGTTTGAATTTGCTTCGCTAGCTTTTTGGCCCATTTTTTACGCAGCTCCGAAACGTTAAGTGCTTCCAGCAGGGCATCACGGCTCATCGCATCCAGTTTATTCTTGAGCGTCTGCAGATGGCTGTCTCGATTTTGAATTTGATCGATTTCTTCTTCAATCTTCGCCGCATACTCCAAAATTTCCTCAACGGTTGTGCCGTATTTTCGTTTTAACTGCTTCATTTCATTCAGCCTGGATTCAATAAAATCAAGACGAGCCGGATCGAATTCTAATTGATCCAGCATGCTTCGCATTTGGAAAGTTGAATCCTCTAATAAGTAGTAGGAATTCGATACTTGTTCAGATAGCTTTTTCAAATCATCATTGATCTCAGACACTTGCTCAAGCTCGCTTGAGGACATGCCAACCCAATCTAGTCCTCCTTGCTCATTACGCAAGGCGTTATACGCGTTTTGAAGTGAGGAATAGATTTTTTCGTAGTTGCTGATTTGATGACGCTCTTCCTGAAGCCGCTCATCTTCTCCCGGCTCTAACTGCGCTGCCTCAATCTCCTCTAGCTGAAATTGCAGTAAATCTAAGCGGTGCACCATTTCCTGCTCATTCTCGGACAGCTGTCTTAGCTTTTGAGCCGTTTTCATATATTGATCATATGCTTCTTGATACTGCAAGAGAGCCGGTGCAATTTCTTCTGCTCCAAATTGATCGAGCAAATGCAGATGATTTTCATCTTCCATAAGCAGCTGGTTATCGTGCTGACCATGTATATCAAGCAAAAGCCGTCCTACTTCACGTAAAAGTGAGATGGTGACAAGCTTTCCATTAATCCGGCAAATGCTTTTCCCGCTGTTGTTAATATCACGGCGGAGGATCATCATTTCATCTGATGCGTCAATTCCCTGCTCTTCGCATAGAGCAAATACAGGATGATCGGCTGGTACAAGAAAAAGCCCTTCCAGCTCTGCTTTTTTTTCACCGTAGCGGACAAATTCAGAGGACCCTCTTCCTCCCACGAGAAGTGAGACAGCATCAATCATGATGGATTTTCCGGCACCTGTTTCCCCTGTTAGGACTGTGAGTCCTTTTTCAAATGAAACCGTTAACTCTTCAATGATTGCAAAGTTTTTAATGGTTAGTTCTGCTAACACTCATTTGACACCTCTTTTAGTAAACCTGATTCTTTATAGAAGCTCTAAAATTTTGCTCGAAACTGTCTCTGTATCATCTGGAGTGCGGCAAATGATTAAAATGGTATCATCTCCGCAAATCGTTCCCATAATTTCTTCCCAATCTAAATTGTCCATTAAAGCACCAATCGCCTGAGCATTACCCGGCATTGTTTTCAGAACAATTAAATGACTGGCAGCATCCATTTTAATAAATGCATCCATTAGGGATCGCTTCAGCTTTGACAGCGGGTTAAACCGCTGATCCGCAGGAAGACTGTATTTATATGTTCCATTGTTCGTCGGAACTTTCACTAAATGTAATTCTTTAATATCTCTAGAAACGGTCGCTTGTGTGATGTTATATCCATCGGCTTTCAAAATATCGACCAATTCATCTTGTGTTTCAATTTCTTGGCTTGCAATGATTTCTCTAATTTTAATATGCCTTTGACCTTTATTCATATTTGACCCCCCTAGGCGTTTTATTCTCAGTTTGTCTTTACGTTCTATGTTATATGATGCACACTTCAAAAAACAAGCATTACGTGAGATCCAGCCGATTCTCGTCTTTTGACCATGTAAAAAGGAATAATAGCGAGCTATTATTCCTTTCAGCGTGTAGACAAACCCTCGCATTCGGTGTCAGTCCTGCGCGCTGGTGCTCACGAATGTCAAATTCGCTCCGCTCCATTGCTCGAACTTCCTAGACTTCAAAGGTTTTCTATCACGCTGAAAAGAAGACAAAGGGCTAAAATAAAGATCATTTTAACCCTTTGTCAACAATCTGAAAAGGAATAATAGCGAGCTATTATTCCTTTTGTATCAATCATCTCATGTGTCAGCCGGCTCAGGGCTGTTTTTCTTTTCTTTCAATACAGAATGGGCTTCCTTCACGACTTTCTCAAGTTCTGAAACCGGAAGCGCCGTATTCTCCTCTTGATCAGGATGAAGCACTAAATGAAGCAGAAATTCAATATTTCCGTCTCCACCAGTGATAGGCGAAAATGAAACATCCTTTATATCATAGCCTTCTTTAGCAGCAAATTGATTCATCTCTTCTAGTACACCGAGGTGGACAGACGGCTCGCGCACGATGCCTTTTTTCCCAACAAGCTCTCTGCCCGCTTCAAATTGAGGCTTGACGAGTGCAATACAGTCCCCACCCGGAACAAGAATATGCTTTAAAGCTGGCAGAATGAGTTTAAGTGAAATAAAAGATACATCAATTGAAGCCACTTCTGGCAATCCTTCAGTAAAATCAGCTGGAACGGAATGGCGGAAATTGGTGCGCTCCATGACGATCACCCTGTCATCCTGCCTTAATTTCCACGCAAGCTGATTGTAGCCAACGTCTACAGCATATGATTTGACTGCTCCATTTTGAAGAGCACAATCCGTAAATCCGCCTGTTGATGAGCCAATATCAATCAGCAATTTCCCTTCAACTGTCAGGTCAAATTCTTTGAGCGCTTTTTCGAGCTTTAACCCGCCTCGGCTTACGTATTTGAGAGGATTCCCCTTCACTGTGAGCGGAGTATCACGAGCAATTTTCTCTCCTGGTTTATCCAAACGGTTTTCATTTGAGTAAACGATTCCTGCCATGATGGCACGCTTTGCTTTCTCTCTTGTTTCCATTAGTCCTTGTTCGACTAATAAAACGTCAAGTCGTTCTTTCTTTGATGTCATGATCCAATTCCTTTTCTTGGTGCTGCGGGAAGCAGGCCACGTAAAGTCTCAGCAGCCTGTGCTTTCGTCAGACCAATTTCTTCAAGCAGGGCATCAACACTTCCATGCTCAATAAATTGATCTGGGATACCCATACGTTCTACTTTGATATGTGATGCTTTCTTGTCGTGTACATATTCTAATACACTGCTTCCAAATCCGCCTTGGAGCACAGCTTCTTCAATCGTTAAAATCGGAATCCCTTCAGAAAGAATGTCATTTAGCATTGCTTCATCAAGCGGCTTAATAAACCGAGCGTTGACGACACGAATTGATTTTCCTTCTTTTTGAAGTTCCTCAGCTGCTTGCAGTGCCATTTTAATCGTCGTTCCGAATGTTAAGATGACGGCATCCTTCCCTGGACGAAGAACCTCCCAAGACCCAATCGGAATGGTTTTCAGCTTTTCATCCATTTTCACGCCCAACCCATTTCCACGCGGGAAACGCATGGCAATAGGACCGTCATCATACTGAATGGCTGTATTGACCATGTGCTGACCTTCATTTTCATCCTTCGGCATCATGAGCACCATATTCGGCATATGACGCATGAAGGCAATATCAAACACACCTTGATGCGTTTCTCCATCTGCACCAACAAGACCCGCACGGTCAATCCCGATAAATACATTGAGGTTCTGGCGGCAAATATCATGCAGCACTTGATCATAGGCTCTTTGCAGGAACGTAGAATAAATCGCTAAAAATGGCTTCATATCCTGCGTCGCAAGCCCAGCTGCCATTGTAGCTGCATGCTGCTCAGCAATTCCTACATCAAACATTCGCTCTGGAAATTCCTTTGCAAAGCCTTCAAGTTTTGAGCCAACAGGCATCGCAGGTGTGATGGCCACAATTCGCTCATCTTTCCGCGCAAGCTTTCTGACTGTTTCACTGACAAGACCACTCCATGACGGGGCAGCTGCTGCTGGCTTTACAAAATCACCTGTATCAATTTTGTATGGACCTGTGCCGTGCCAAGTCCCAATTTTATCGGATTCTGCCGGCTGATAGCCTTTTCCTTTTTTCGTGATGACATGCAGCAGGACAGGGCCTTTTGTTTTCTTTGCATATTCAAGGTTTTCAAAAAGATCTTCATAAGAATGTCCATCGACAGGACCTAAGTAAGTGAATCCCATTTCCTCAAAGAACATGCCAGACACAAGTAAATACTTGAGACTGTCTTTAATACGCTCTGCTGTGGCAGCAAGCTTTCCGCCTACAGCTGGGATCCGCTTGAATAAATATTCGAGCTCGTCCTTTACCCATTGGTATTTGCCTGCTGTGCGCAGTCTGCCAAGCATTGTGTGAATCGCACCGACGTTTGGTGCAATACTCATTTCATTATCGTTTAAGATGACGATCATATCTTTCTTTTCATCACCGATATGATTCAGAGCTTCCAGCGCCATACCTCCGGTTAATGCACCATCTCCGATAATTGGCAGGATATATTCATCTGTTCCTTTAATATCACGCGCCGCCGCCATACCCATCGCGCCAGATAATGACGTTGAGCTGTGACCTGTTTCCCATACATCATGCTCGCTTTCGTTTCGTTTAGGAAATCCGCAAAGTCCTTTATATTGACGAAGTGTATCAAACTCCGCCCCTCTCCCAGTTAACAGCTTGTGAACATAAGACTGATGTCCAACATCCCAAAGGAATTTGTCTTTCGGGCTGTCAAATACTTTATGAAGGGCAACCGTAAGTTCAACGACACCCAGATTCGGACCGATATGCCCGCCAGAGTTAGCCAAGGACTCAATTAAAAACATGCGAATGTCAGCACTAAGCTCCTCTAATTCTGCTATTGACATTCCTTTTAGAAACGTTGGATTTTTTATTGATAAAAGATCCAATCAGGATCAACTCGCTTTCAACAAAATTTCTATCTACATATATAATGCCTTATTCCTATGAAAACCAAGCGGGAATAAGAGTTGTCTCATCATGATAAACTGTTTACAGTTTACCACAATTGCTCGAAGACCCTCAAATCTAGGCTGTTTTTAATGATCTCTTGAGGCGATCAGATCACATAACTCATGCAGCAATTGCTGCTCTATTTCAAGATTTGAGACAATTTCTTTTGCACGTGTGATGTGCTCGTGCAGTTTTTCTTTTGCTCCTGAAAGCGTTAATAAAGAAGGATATGTCGACTTTTCATTCGCTGTATCAGAGCCGACCCGTTTTCCTATTTTTTCTTCGCTTCCTTCGAGATCTAAAATGTCATCACGGATTTGAAAAGCAATACCGATATGATAGCTGAATTCTCTTAGTTTTTCGATATCGTCATCTGATGCACCTGCCAGCATGGCACCTGCTGTGACGCTGAATGTGAGAAGCTTTCCTGTTTTCCGGGCGTGAATGGATTCTAGTTCTGCAAGCGGGACTTGTTTTTGCTCTGCTTCCATGTCATCAAATTGACCGCCAACCATTCCTAGCGCACCTGCTGACTTCACAAGTTCATCTACGATTTTGAGTTTTTTGTCAGGAGAGACACTGCTAGATAGCTGAGATGTAATCAGACGGAAGCTTTCTGTTAAAAGAGCATCGCCAGCGAGAACCGCTGTTGCTTCCCCGTATACTTTATGGTTGGTCGGCTTTCCTCTGCGAAGGTCATCATCGTCCATGCAAGGAAGGTCGTCGTGTATCAATGAATACGTATGAATCATCTCTACAGCACAGCCAACCGGTATGCCATCTTCTTCTTTTTTGCCGTAGGCATGTAATAAAGCAAGAACGAGAACAGGACGAAGTCTTTTCCCTCCAGCTTTAAGAGAGTAAAGCATCGAAGATTTGAGGTCTTCTGGAATCTTCAATTCCTGAACATATGTAAATAAATAATCTTCAATGGCCTGTTTTCGTGTTGTTAAAAAATCCTGCAAATTACTTGTCACCAGCATCCGCCTCCTTCACTGAGAAAGGAGCCAGCTCACCGTCCTCTTTTAAAATGAAATCCATCTGCTTTTCAACGTGCTGTAATTTTTCATGACAAAGCTTTGAAAGTGTCATGCCTTCTTGGAAATAATGAATGGCTTGCTCAAGTGGTACATCTCCTTCTTCGAGCTTCCCAACGATCTCCTCAAGACCTTTCATCGCTTCTTCAAATGTCATTTGTTCTTCTTTTTGTTTATTTGATTCTGTCATGATGATTGCCCCTCCTTCTCAATAACCTCACAAATCAGACGTCCATCCTTCATGGTGATAGCCAGCTGATCCTTCGTATCGACTTGGTTCACACTTTTAATCAGTTCATCGTCTTTATAGGCTAAACTGTAGCCTCTTTCCATCACTTGAAGTGGATTTAATGCATTTAGTTTACCAAGAACAGATTGGAACTGCGAATGAATTGTTTTCATTTGCACATTCATGCTTCGGATGAGCTGTTCTGTTTCATTGGCATGGCGTTTTTTCGCCTGAAGCAGCTGTTCTTTTGGATGAAGCGGCTTCAACCTGTATGTCTGGCGGTCTAGTTGACTGCGTTTTTGTTCAATTTGTCTCGTCAGCTGTTTTTGAAAACGGTCAAATACCAAATCGAATTGCTGCTCTTTTTGCTCCTGCAATCGTTTTGGAAAACGGAAAGCATAAGAGGATTGCAGCGCCACAAGACGGTCTTTCGCTTGTGATGTTCGATTCTTCACGGCCCTTGTCAGCCGAATGTCGATGGATTTGATTCGTTCTATTAAATCGGCTGTGCTTGGAACAGCGAGCTCGGCTGCTCCTGTTGGTGTGGGTGCTCTCATGTCTGCAGTAAAATCACTGATTGTAAAATCGGTTTCGTGCCCTACTGCAGAAATGATTGGAATGTCTGATGCGAAGATTGCTCTTGCGACAGCTTCTTCATTAAAGGCCCAAAGTTCTTCGATCGAACCGCCTCCTCTTCCGACAATCAAGACATCACAGAGCTGTTTTTCATTTGCTTCCTTGATCCTCTCTACGATTGAACGAGTGGCATTTTCACCTTGGACAAGCGCCGGAAGCACAATGATTTTCGCCTGCTGATAGCGCCGGTTAATCGTTGTAATGACATCCCGGACAGCCGCTCCTGTTGGGGATGTAATGACACCAACAACCTCTGGATATTCAGGAATTGGTTTTTTATAGCGCGCATCAAATAAGCCTTCACTTGCCAGCTTTTTCTTCAGCTCTTCATAAGCGAGATGAAGAGCACCAACACCATCAGGCTGCATTTCTTTTGCATATAATTGATAGTTGCCGCTTGGTTCATATACTTGAATCCCGCCGCGTACAAACACTTTCATTCCGCTTTTTGGTGAAAAAGGCAGCTTTGCTGCGGAACGCTGGAACATGACAGCTTGCATGCGTGCGTTTTCGTCTTTTAAGGTGAAGTACACATGACCTCTTGAATGAATCTTCACATTGGATAACTCACCTTTGATCCAAATATCTTCTAAATGCGGATCAACATCAAATTTTCTTTTTATGTATTTTGTAAGGGCTGTGACCGTCACAAAGGCTTTTTCACTCATGACGTATTCCTCCTCTTCAAAAACGCACATTCATCCACCGGCATCATGCAGGTGGATGAATGGATAAAGCTTATGCTAATGTACGTTTTGCTGATTTAACCGTATTGTGTGCAAGCATCGTAATCGTCATTGGACCGACTCCGCCAGGGACTGGTGTGATGTAAGAAGCTTTTTCTTTTGCTCCTTCAAAATCAACATCCCCGACAAGCTTCCCAGTATCCAAACGATTGACTCCTACATCGATGACAATTGCGCCTTCTTTGATTTGGTCAGCTTTAATAAAGTTTGCTCGACCGACGGCAACAACTAAAATGTCCGCTTTTAACGTGTGTTCTGAAATATTTGCCGTTCTTGAATGGCAGTAAGTAACCGTTGCGTTTTCATTTAACAGCAATTGTCCAACTGGTTTGCCGACAATATTGCTGCGCCCCACAACAACCACTTCTTTTCCAGAAAGATCGACACCCGTTTTGTTCAATAATTCAACAATACCTGCTGGTGTACAAGGAAGGAATGTATCTTCCCCAAGCAGCATTTTCCCGATATTTAATGGATGGAAACCATCTACATCTTTCTCAGGTGAAATACGTTCAATAACGGCTTTTTCAGAAATGTGTTTAGGCAGTGGAAGTTGAACAAGAATCCCGTGGAATTGATCGTTCGCATTGTACTGATCAATCAGCTGAAGCAATTCTTCTTCTGTTAAAGAAGCATCTAAATGATCAAGCTGGAAATGCATGCCCATTGCTTCTGCTGCTTTTTTCTTCCCGCGTACGTAAGAAAGTGAAGCCGGATCATCACCGATTAGAATAACGGCAAGACCAGGTGTGACTCCTTTTTGTTTTAGCTCTTCTACTTCTTTTGCTAATTGTTCACGTTTTTCTTTTGCTGTTTCTTTCCCATCGATGATTGTTGCTGTCATGTCGAATCCTCCTATTGCTGCTTTAGGTCGTTTTTAATGTTCGAAAGTACACCATTTACAAATTTCGGTGCTTTATCATCGCCGAATAATTTGGCAAGTTCAATCGCTTCATTCATTGAGACACTAACTGGGATGTCTTCTTGATACACCATCTCGTACACAGACAGCCTTAAAATGGCTCTGTCTACGTTTGCAATACGATCGAGTTTCCAATTCACTAGATGCTGTGAGATCATGTCATCAAGCTTGTCCTTTTGTTCAAGCACACCGAAAACCAGTTCCTCGAAAAAAGGATCTGATTCTTGTTCATCCAGCGCATGTGTAATGGCCTCTTTCGGATCAATATTGCTCACATCAATTTGAAATAATGTTTGTAACGCCTTTTCTCTTGCAGTTCTTCTTTTCATTATTTACTCCTTTAACCACTTTATCCGCTTGTCGTTAAGCCATACAGAGATCATAACATATTTTGACCGTGGTCGCACCAAGATCCATGCGAGCTTTGACGAAAAACGAATCAATCAACACGTGACGTTATCAATATTCGGAAATCACCCAAAAATGGGCTTTAAAAAACCAAAGAGGCAATGCCTCCTTGGTTTCACTTGAACCCTTCTTTACATTTCTTGATCTACTTCAGCCTCAGGTGCTTTTGTATCAAATTGAATGCCAACGACATGAATGTTAATTTCATTAATCGTTAAGGCAGTCATGTTTAAAAGGGTTTGACGGATATTTTCTTGTACAGCAGTGGATACCTTTGGAATGGATAGGCCAAATTCAACCACACAATACACATCGATTGTGATGCCTTCATCAGAGACATCTACTTTTACACCTTTACGGTGATTTTTTTTACCAAAGCGTTCTGCTACATCAGCAGCGAAATTGCCGCGCATTTCGGCAATGCCTTCGACTTCTGAAGCGGCGATCCCAGCAATGACTTCAATCACTTCTGGTGCAATTTGCACTTTTCCCAATTGATCTTCATCAAGGTTCATTTCAAGCAAATTGTTTTCTGACACGATCATTCACCTCCGAAAGCTGTGATTATTTCATGATTTGGTATGTTTCTAAAAACTTCGTATTAAAATTACCACTCACAAATGTTTCATGCTCGAGCAATCTAAGGTGGAATGGAATCGTTGTGTAGACTCCTTCAATGACGAATTCTTGAAGCGCACGTTTCATTTTCGCAATCGCTTCTTCTCTCGTCTTACCATATGTGATCACTTTTGCAATCATGCTGTCATAATATGGCGGAATCACATAGCCCGGATAAGCGGCAGAATCAACACGTACTCCTAAACCGCCTGGCGGAAGATACATTTTAATTTCACCAGCTGAAGGCATGAAGTTTTTCTCTGGGTTCTCTGCATTGATACGGCATTCGATTGCCCAGCCTTCATATACGACATCCTCTTGTGTAAGAGAAAGCTTCTCACCTGATGCAACCTTGATCTGTTCTTTGATCAAGTCTACACCTGTGACCATTTCTGTCACAGGATGCTCTACTTGAATACGAGTATTCATTTCCATGAAGTAGAACTTCTCTTCATTATAATCATAAATGAATTCGACTGTTCCAGCACCTGTGTATTCAACAGCTTCTGCTGCTTTTACGGCTGCTTCACCCATTTGCTCACGGATGTCTGCATTCAGTGCTGGTGATGGCGTTTCTTCAAGAAGCTTTTGCATTCTTCTTTGGATCGAGCAGTCACGCTCTCCTAAATGAATCGTATTGCCATGCTGATCTGCAAGCACTTGGATTTCCACATGTCTAAAGTCTTCAATGAACTTTTCTAAATAGACACCGGGGTTCCCAAAGTTTTGCGCCGCTTCCTGCTGCGTGATGGTGACTCCGTTAATAAGCTCTTCTTCTGTACGAGCCACACGGATTCCTTTACCGCCTCCGCCTGCAGTTGCTTTAATAATGACAGGATACCCAATACTAGCTGCTGTTGAAACAGCATCATCAAGATCTTTTACAATTCCTTGAGAACCAGGAACGATCGGGACGCCTGCACTCTTCATTGTTTCTCGCGCGACATCTTTCGTTCCCATTTTGGAAATCGCTGACGCGGTTGGTCCAACAAAGATTACATTACATTCCTCGCAAAGCTCTGCAAAGTCTGCATTTTCTGCTAAAAAGCCGTATCCTGGATGGATCGCATCTGTTCCTGTTAATTTTGCTACGCTGACGATATTCGTGACATTTAAATAACTATCTTTAGAAGCAGTTGGTCCGATGCAATATGCTTCATCAGCCATTTGTACATGAAGCGCATCGCGATCCGCTTCAGAAAATACCGCAACAGTTTCAATTCCAAGCTCTTTACAAGCGCGGATAATTCTAACTGCGATTTCTCCTCTGTTTGCAATTAATAGCTTTTTAATCATGATCGTACTCCTTACTCTGCTTTCACTAGAAAGAGGGGTTGTCCGAATTCTACAAGCTGACCGTTTTCAGCTAATACTTCGACGATTTCACCTTTTACTTCTGCTTCGATTTCATTAAACAGTTTCATCGCTTCAACGATACATACAACTGAATTTTCCTTCACCTTAGAACCTGTTGTCACGTATGGATCTGCTTCTGGTGAAGAGGAAGCATAAAATGTGCCAACCATTGGGGATGTGATTTTATGCAGATTTTCAGACGCAGTTGCCTCTTGTGCAGGGGCTTCAGTCTGAGCTGGAGCTTGTGCTGTAGGAGCTTGTTGAGCCGGAGCTGCTTGGACAGGAGCCACTGGTGCTTGTGCCGCAACTTGCTGAACGACTTCTTTATTTTTCTTCAGTTTGATTTTCGCACCTTCGTTTTCGTACGTAAATTCGTCGATTGTAGAGTCGTCAATTAATTTAATCAGTTCATGAATTTCTTCAATTTTTAACATGGATTTGCACCCCTATGTATGGATTTATCTTTTAATTATAGGCTAGTACTAAAAGTACGTACTATACACATCTTACAGGAGGATTTCAATGAATTCAACTACTATTGTGGCGAAGCGTCTCGCGAAAGCACCTTGGAAGGGGCGTCAAGCCGCATCAAAAAACGCCCTTTTCGGCAAAGGGCGCCAGTTCATTTTTTATTGATTAGTGGGCTCAAAAGTGACAGCTACGTTATCAAGACCTCTCATTTCTTTTGTGACCATATCAATAATATCGGCCGCTTGAGACTTTGATTTTTTATCAGAACGAACCGTGATGCTCACTTTATCTCCTTCAGCACTTACGAGCGCATCTTTATAGCCTTTTGTTTTGATCAAGGTCTCGAGCTGACGCTCAGTTCCTTCTGCTTCACTAAGCGCTGTCATTTGATCGTATGCTTCACTTTTTTCTTGTGCCGTTGCATCGTCACTGGAGACGATTTCGTTGTATTCTTCGCGCTGCTTGCTTCGTTTATCTTCAAGCTCTAGTCTGTATGTTGTAAAAAGCTCATCGTCTGTCTGCTCTGACACAGCCTTTCCTTCTTCACCGCTTGTTTCGATACCCTCTTGTTTGCCGTTTGTTTCTTTGTCAGTGGATTTCTTATCAGCGCCTTTTTCCATTCCTTTGTCCGTTCCTTTTTCTGTTTCAACCTTTTTCTCTTCAGTCCCTTTTGATTTCGTATCTTCTACTGTCACTGCATTTTCACCCTGTGGAGACATGATATAGTACACACTTAATACGACAACTAAACTTAGCATCGTTAATAGCCAAACCGTTTGTTTTTTTAACATCATTCCGAATCCTCCTTGATTTTTTTAGGGGCAACAGCCACTCTATGGCTCGGTACATCAAGCACTCGTGTAACCGCTTCAATGATGGTTTTCTTTATTTGAACGTTGTCTACTCCTTGAGCAACAACGAGGACACCTCGAATTTCTGGCTTTTTCGTTTGCACAACGACTGGTGTTTCTTCATTCCCATTTTTGATGATGACGACTTCTTCTTCTTTTGTTTGATCGGTGACACTTCGTACACCGCCTTCTTTATCTGTTTCCTCGGTCGTTGTACTTTTATTAGATTTGTTTTTTTCAAACACTTTTAAAGACGTTGCATCTACATTGACCACAATGGATACATCCTCAACGCCGATGATGGTCTCTAAAATTTCTTTCAGCTGGTTTTCGTATTCTTGCTCCACGTCCTCAATTGAATTCTTTGGTTTACCTGAGGATGCCGGTTTGAATACTTCCTGCTCTTCTGAGGATGTTTTTTTAGCAGCAGGAACCGCAGCTTGTTGTTTGCTTGATGGCGGTGACAAGATCTGACTGACTAACATGAAAGATACGCCGATAATGAATACAAGCAGCAAGTAATGGTGCTTCGTTAATTTGGGTTTCCCTTCACCTTTTTCAGGCGGCTGGAAGAATGATTTCAGCTTTTGTTTCCAGTCCTTGTTATTCATGATCTGCTGCGTCACCTCCCTCAATGTTCAGCGCGATGTGCTCAGGACTCGTATTCCAAACATCAGCCAGCGTCTCTTTCACCCTCGTGATCTCTTTGCTAGAAGATTCAGCGCTTTCCTCCTTTTGCCTGGAGAGATCAATGTCCACCTTTGCCACCGTTTCTACAGCATCACCTGTGAGCGGGGAAAGAACTGCTTTGATGCGAAATTGATCCGCCTCCATATTCTGATCCAGATGCTCCTCATCAGCCAGCACTTCTACGTGTTTCATTTCATAGCTCTCCTTCTCCAGTGGCTCCTTTGCGCTTTTTTCTAGTTGGACAGCCATTTGCTTTAAAATATATGCACGCTGAGAGGCTTGTATTTCTTTTTTTTCTAAATTCATCTGATTTTTTATTTCTTCTGACTGCGCTTCTTCCTTCCCTTTCATCAATTCTGAAAAAATTTGGTCAGGATCTGCTCGAAATAAAGCAAAAATCGGATTGAGCATTACGACGATGAGCAGCAGACTGACGACCATTTTTGCATACTTTTGCATGCTCGAATTGGGAAGCAGAAGATCAATGACAATCGCAAATAAGATAAAGAGAATAATACTTGTGATCCATTCCGTGAGAAAGCTCAACAGGTTTCCCCTCCTTACTTCATCATCATGGTCAGGTTACCCGCAGTAATGATGACGGTAATGCTTAAAAAGAACATGAGCGACACAACAGCAAGTGCGGCAAATATATACAGCACACTTTTTGAAATGACATCAAGACAGCTGATGATGGGTCCGCCCCCTAACGGCTGAAGGATCGCGGCAGCAAGCTTATATATAAGGGCTAACGAAAGTACTTTAATCGCCGGGAAGGCGGCAATTGAAATCAAAATGGCGACCCCAACTAGTCCAACTGTATTTTTAAGTAAAACAGAGGCGCTGATCACGGTATCCGTCGCATCTGTGAACATTCTGCCTAGAACAGGGATGAAGTTACCGGTAATGAATTTGGCTGTACGAAGAGCGATTCCATCAGTAACCGCTGCAGATGCACCCTGAACGGAAATGACGCCGAGAAAAACAGTTAAAAAAACGGCAAGCCCGCCAATTGCCACATTTCTTAACAGCTGCGCAAGCTGGGTGACCTTGTATTGTTCGGTCAGCGTACTGATAATACTTAATATTGCTGATAAAAAGATGAGCGGGAGAACAACATACTGAATGAAAACACCGCTCGTGTTCATTAAAAATAAAATAACGGGATGAAAGAATCCAGCTGAGACAAGTCCGCCTGATGAAGCAATAAGCGCTAGTAAAAGAGGAATAAGAGCAAGAATAAAACTGGTCATCGTTTGAATGGCTTCTGTGGCATAAGAAATCGCCACATGAAAGCTGTTGAGTGCAATAATAATCAGCACCATATAAACAAGAGCATATGCGACTTTGCTGACGGTGCTTTGTTCAAAGGCATTTTGCAAAAGTTGCAAAAGCGAACAAAAGATGGTGAGTAAAATGAGAGTACCTAGGAGCTTTCCGTTTGCAATGACCTCGTGAAATAGATAATGCACAAAGGCTTTCAGCCATGTTTGGGGAGACAGCTCTTTATCACCGTCAATCATTTCCTTCACTGTGCCCTTTTGGCTTTCTGGCAAAAAGCCGCCATACTCGTCCAAAATGGTTTCCCAAAAGTCACTGATGGAATGAAGCTCAATTGCATCAGCCTGTCCATTCGCCACTTCCTCTGCTGCTGGCTGTTCATTAGATAAAGGTTCTTTTTCTTCTGCACCTGCATGCGGAGCAATCAGCCAAAAGAAAAGCATTAATCCCATTACAGCGGTCACCCGTTTCATTATCATCACCTCTTTTCATTTACGTCATGGACGGGATCATCCCTAAGATCGTCTCAATGATAACTGTTAAAATCGGTACTGCCATGACCAAGATGAGAATCTTACCGCCTAGCTCTATTTTTGATGCAATGGCGCCTTGCCCAGCATCTTTCGTCAGCTGAGCGCCAAATTCCGCAATATAGGCAATGCCGATGATCTTCAATATGGTTTCAACATACTTCATATTGACGCCGGCACTTGCTGCAATTTTTTCAATCATTGAGATAATGGCATAGATTTGATCAATTAAATAAAGGAAAATCACACATCCAGTAAAAACGACAAGCATAAAGGCGAAGGTTGGCTTCTGTTCTTTGACGATTAATGCTAAAAAAGTAGCGATTAAACCAAGTCCAACAATTTGTATGATTTCGATTTGTAAGCCCTCCCCTATCCTTGAAATAGAAATACGGCTTTAATCTTTTTAAACAAATCGTCTACAATGGTTGCCACCATAAACAAAATGTAGATAAACCCAAGCAGCGTCACCCACTGAGCGTACTCTTTCTTCCCCATTTGGTCTAAAATCGTATGGAGAAAGGCCACGACGATGCCTACTCCGGCAATTTGAAAAATGACGTTTACATCAACGCCCATGCTCTCGACTCCCTTCCTCTCACATCAATAAAAGAATCAGTAACAATCCGCTTAAAAATCCAAGGCTTCTGACCATTTTTTCATTTTTCGCTTGGGCGATTTCTGCTTCTTTCTCCTCTGATTCCAAATGGCCTAAAGCAAGCTTGATGTACTTTTGCTGAGAAGTGACATCATGCTGGCCAAGAGTTTCCCCAAAGTGCTTCAGCGCCTCATATTCGCCTTTTTTCAATACAGTCTTTTTCCAAACATCTTCAAGACTTTCGTTCCATGCATGACGTGCAGAAAAAGTCCCCACTTTCAGCTTCTCTGAAAATTGTTCAAACAGCTGATTCACAGGAGGACCTACCTGCGCTGCAATTTGCTCTGCAGCCCGCGCTAAAGGGGTTTGGCCATACATAATTTCAGCTTCAAGAGACTGGAGAGCAAAGCGCAGCTGCCGAATTTGTTTAGGTCTGTCGCTGTATCGTTTGGCAAACTCGAATCCTCCCCAAGTCGTGGCCGCGACAATGAAAATAGCGCCAATGAGCTTTAACATACGTCCACTCCCCGCCTCCATTTCATCTCTTGGCCGTCCCCGCCGTACATCCGCCCGATCGTACCTGGTCCATTGTTTCGATTTAATTCAACATATCGTTCAAACACACGAAGCTCCCATAACGGCTTAAATGAAGGACGTTTATATACATCTTCAAGTGAATAGCCATGAGCTGAGACGATGATGTTGACTCCGGCATGAATCGCTTCTAAAAGTGCCTCGACATCCTCGCTTTTTCCGATTTCATCGACAATCATGACCTCTGGGCTCATTGACCGAATCATCATCATCAATCCTTCAGCCTTTGGACACGCATCGAGTACATCAACCCGGTGGCCAAAATGGTGCTGCGGCACCCCTCTTATACAACCGGCAATTTCAGAACGCTCATCAATAATGCCTGTTTTTCTAGGAGGAATTGTCTTTGTGCCTGTACTAGCAAGACGTGCTATATCCCGGAGCAATGTGGTTTTCCCCGTTTGCGGGGGACCGATGATGAGTGTATTGTGCCAGTGTTCTTCATATAAATAAGGAAGAAAGGGAAGCGCAATCCCGATTTTTTCTTTTGCAATGCGGATATTAAATGAAGAGATATCTCTTAGCCCTTTGACAAATCCGTTTTCAACGATCACCTTTCCTGCAAGTCCTACCCGGTGTCCGCCAGATATGGTGATATAGCCCTGTTTTAGCTCTTCCTCAAGTGTATACATGCTGTAATTGCTCAGCCTGCCTAATAGCTGAGACGCATCTTCCCAGGTGGTGTGATAAGAAAGGAAACGTGGTTTTCCTCCTTGCATCAGTTCAATAGGACGATCCGTGCGAATGCGGATTTCTTCTATTTGCGCCCATTCTGCCTCTTTCAGCAGTCTGAGTTCTTGTCCAATCGAGTGCGGGAGAATATCCAACAAACTCCGCAACGAATTCCCCTCCTTTTTTTCTTCTCTAAAATGTATGATGTGAGCCGTTAATTATGCCAAGCCGTTTCACTTATAGATCCCAACAAGAATAAACACGACACCAATGAAAATGAACACGAGCTTTGCATAGGATAGCTGCCCTGCAATTTGATAGATTCCAATCGTCATCGTGATAATAAAAATGAGTGGCCCGATGATCGCCAATATACTATTGATGACCACCGCTTTCCGTACATCATTTGTGATTAAAATGAGGATGGCTGCCGTCAGTTCAATGGCGGCGGATAAGAACCTCATGCCTGCCATTGCAGCGACCGACGGGTGTATGCCTGGGAGAAATTGTTTCATATAGAACCTCCAGCTTTTTTTACACTATATGCTTGACCATTTGGAAGTAGTCTTGTTTTTCAGGAAGGAAGAGAGATGAATGAGAGAATTGAGAGAGGGCCAGTCTTGAGGAGTCATTTTTCAATAAAAAAAGACTGTAAACACGAGGTTTACAGTCTCAGCGTGTAGACAAACCCTCGCATTCGGTGTCAGGTCTGCGCGCTGGTGCTCACGAATAACAAATTCGCTCCGCGCCAGTGCTCACCCTTCCTAGACTGCAAAGGTTTTCTATCACACTGAAAAGAAGACAAAGGCTGTAAACACGAGGTTTACAGCCTTTTTTGGTTCATTACGCTCTTGAAACGTATGAGCCATCTGATGTATTAATCACTAGTTTATCTCCTTGGTTCACAAAGAAAGGAACGTTGACGATTAAACCAGTTTCAGTTTTTGCCGGTTTTGATCCGCCTGATGTTGTGTCACCTTTAATACCAGGCTCTGTTTCTACTACTTCTAGTTCTACTGTGTTTGGAAGTTCTACTCCAAGTGTTTCAGCACCGTACATCACGATTTGAACAGACATATTTTCAAGCAAATATTTCAGCTCATCTTTAATTTGTGCTTCACTTAGTTCAAGCTGCTCATAAGAACTTGTATCCATGAAGACATGCTGATCGCCATTAGCATACAAGTATTGCATTGTTTTTGTTTCGATTTGTGCTTTCGCTACTTTTTCGCCTGCACGGAATGTTTTTTCTTGAATGGCACCAGTACGCAGGTTACGCAGTTTCGAACGAACAAACGCTGCGCCTTTCCCTGGTTTTACGTGCTGGAAATCCACTACTCGCCAAATACCGCCGTCCACTTCAATTGTCAGGCCAGTACGAAAATCGTTTACTGAAATCATTTTGTCATCCTCCTACATTTCACCATCATAATATGATAAGTTCTTTCGGTGAGTGGGTCAATCGTTTATTGCCGTCAGCTGTCAGGACAATATCATCCTCAATTCTCACGCCGCCGACATCTGGCAAGTAAATCCCCGGCTCAACTGTGACGACCATTCCCTCTTCTAAAACGACCTCTGATCGTGAGGAAAGGCCTGGCGCTTCATGTACTTCCATACCTAGGCCGTGCCCGGTTGAATGCCCGAAGTATTGACCATAGCCGTACTTTTCAATGATGTCTCGTGTGATGCGATCAGCTTCTTTTCCTGTTAAGCCTGGCTTGATTCTATCCACACCAGCGTTTTCTGCTTCTAATACGATATGATAAATTTCCTTTAGCTTGTCGCTTGGTGTTCCGACAGCAATCGTTCTTGTCATATCAGAACAATAGCCTTTATAGTAAGCACCGAAATCGAGTGTCACTAAATCACCAGATTCAATTACCTTTTCACTCGCTCTTCCGTGCGGCAGGCTTGAACGAACACCAGAAGCAACAATCATATCGAATGAAGATCCTTCAGCACCTTCTTTTCTCATGAAAAATTCAAGCTCGTTCATGACAGCAATTTCCGTCAGGCCCGGCTTGATGTAAGTGAGAATATGATCAAAGGCGTGATCTGCAATCTTCGCAGCTTCCTCTAATATCTTAATCTCTTCACTAGACTTAATCAAGCGCAACTTTTCAACTGATTCAGAGACTGGAACAAGCTCTATCTCACCTGCTTTGGCTGCGTACTGCTGATACGTGGCAAATGTCATATGGTTTTGTTCAAACCCAAGGCGTTTTACTCCAAATTCCTTCGCCGTTTGGGCAGCCGTTTCCACAATGTTTCCTTTGTGTTCAATGATGTCATAACCTTTGACTTGGTCCTTCGCTTGCTCTGTATAGCGGAAGTCCGTGATAAAAGCTGCCCGGTCCTTTGAAACAACTGCAAGGCCGGCAGATCCGGTAAAGCTGGTCATGTACTGTAAATTAAAGCTGCTCGTAATGACAAGGCCATCGATCTCTAATTCACTTAAAAGTGTTCTTAGTTTTTCAAGTTTCATGATACTGCTCCCCCTTCACTGACTAAATAACGAATCGCCAATTTGTACCCTTCTAAGCCAAGTCCAACGATTTGCCCTTGGCATACTGGAGCAAGTACAGAATGATGGCGGAATTCCTCTCTCTTATGAACATTTGAGATATGTACTTCAATGACAGATAAAGAAATACTTGCAATGGCATCTCTCAGCGCATAGCTGTAGTGGGTAAATGCACCCGGGTTAAACACGACTCCATCGTACTGATCTTCTGCTTCGTGGAGCGCATCAATCAAATCTCCTTCGTGATTCGATTGAAAGAACGTTAATTGAATGTTTGCTCGTTCTGCAAACTGGAACAAATCTGTCTCTAAATCTGTCAGCGTCTTACTTCCATAAACAGCAGGCTCTCTTTTGCCAAGCCTATTTAAATTGGGTCCATTCAGTACAAGAAAATGAGGCATATGACCACTCCTTCACCCTAATTCAATCTATATTGAGATCTGTTTCTTTTTCCTTAGAAACCTTTCGTTTCCAAAAATATTTTATCATATGAATAGGTGATTTACACTTTATTCTGTCTTTTTCCCGAGTGCCCTCGCAAGCTTTTGACTCGTCAATTCATTATATTCAAAAGAAATGCTGTACCCAACAAACATGCCATATAAAATATATAGGCAAAATGTCGTAACAATGGTGCTTTGCTGCAAGTCTTGTACTTGCTTTACATCTGGGAAAATGGGATTAAATACGTAAAAAACGAGCAGCCATAAAAGCCCGCCATAAACCAGACCCATCCAAAAGCCTTTGATCCTTTTTAAAAGCCCATAATAAATAAAGGCGGCTCCAATCGATAAAATTCCTAACAGCATAATACTTATAAAAGTACCAAGTCCTCCCTTTTTCCACTCTCCAAGCACAAATGGCTGAAGCAGCATGTTAGGACTCACCTCTGAAAAATGGAACACATAGGTCAGAAACCCGATAAAGCCCCAAAAAACACCGCCTACAAAGCCTGTAGCAGCTGCTCTTGCCACAAGTGATGTCGTTTGCACGGACTGATTTTTTTCTTCTTGGTTTTTCTTTTCATCACGTTTCATTTGTGAACACCTCCAGCAAGTAGTATGTCCAAAATGTCATGAAAAAAAAGGATTTCCATGCGTGAGTGTAAAATTTTTAAAACAGGGTATACTGGCTAAAAAGAGGTAGATAGAATTCTAGTAGATAATCGACCTGTGCGCTAGTGATTTCCCCTCAAATCCTGTACAATAAAGGTATAAGGAAATGCATGTAAATTACAGGAAACAGGCAGGTTGATGAAATATGTCCAATCAAACAAAACCTCCAGCTTATGGAGGGCAGGCAGTTGTCGAAGGTGTCATGTTCGGAGGTAAGAAGAACTATGTGACAGCGATTCGGCGAAAGGACCAGTCCATTGAGTTTTTGAAGCTTCCCCGGACCTCCAATAAACGAACCGCCTTTCTCAAGAAAATCCCCTTTGTCAGGGGTGTTGCTGCACTTGTTGAAGCAAGCGCAAACGGCAGTAAGCACTTAAACTTCTCCAGTGAGCGATATGACTTAGATCCTTCTGAAGATCATACTCTTGAAAAAGAACAAAAAGGCTCAAAATTATCCATGATTTTCGGCATTGCTGTGATCGGAGTTCTCTCTCTTCTCTTTAGTAAATTTGTCTTTACCCTGGTACCTGTCTTTTTAGCAGAGCTTGTGCGTCCCATCTTTTCAGGGAATTTCGCACAAATCGCAGTGGAAACATTCTTTAAATTGGTCCTTTTATTAGGCTATATTTACTTTATTTCCATGACCCCTTTAATTAAAAGAGTATTTCAATATCATGGGGCAGAACATAAAGTCATAAACTGCTATGAACAGAACCTTGACATCACAGTGGAAAATGTCCAAAAGCAATCCCGTCTGCATTATCGATGCGGCAGCAGCTTTATTTTATTCACTGTCATTGTTGGAATGTTCGTCTATTTACTCGTACCGACAGATCCTTTATGGGTGAGAGTTCTGAACCGCTTGGTGCTCATTCCGGTTGTTCTGGGCATTTCATTTGAAGTGCTTCAGCTCACGAACAAACTCCGAGAAGTGCCTGTACTTAAAGTGCTTGGCTATCCTGGCCTTTGGCTGCAATTGCTTACAACAAAAGAACCTTCTGACGATCAAGTCGAGGTAGCCATTGCAAGTTTTAATGAACTTCTTCGTTTAGAGGAAGCATCTCTAAAACAAGCGTCAGATTCTGCTCATCAAGTGATCTAACTTATAAATCCGGTAAATTCCTTCGGAGGTGGACAGTTATGAATCGCCGAGTACATCCTGCTTTTACCATTATTTTCGCTTTAGGTGTTTTGGGATTTGTGTACTTACTCACAACGAACCCAGGCAGACTTTTTACAATGCTGCTGTCTGTTGTGATCATTGGAGCGGCCCTATTTTTCCTATTTAGATGGCTGATGAATCGAAGAACTGGAACAGAAGGCAATCTTTATCGCAAAGCAGTAAAACAATCAAAACGTCGCTACCAGCAGCCTAAACCAAAAACGAAAAGCCAGATGAAAAATCGGGTCACTCATTTGCGAAGCGTGCCGACTGACCACAAGTCTAAGCCCGTCCTTCTCAAAAAGAAAAGCCAAACACATTTGACTGTGATTGAAGGCAAGAAAAACAAAAAGAAGAATCGCGCCTTATTTTAAAATGTCCAGCTTTTTAAAAATTGCTCGGCCTTCTGTCTACCTAGATCGACGAGCGCCTTTTTCTTTTCTGTCATGAGTTGAAAATCAGTGGCAATGACGTGTTCTACAGGAATAAAAATAATATGACGTTCGTGTTTTGTGGCGATATGTCTTTCGTCATGAGCACCACGCATCGTTTCAAAAAGAGCGCCAAACAGTTCAAACGCATTGCGGATGGAGTGTTGTGGGCGTTCTTTTTCGTTTGGCGTTAATGTGACACCGACGAACGGTCTTTTTTTCTCTTCAGCAAACAGCCAAATTGGAAAATTGCTAAGCACTCCTCCATCTACAATGGTACAAATGCCTTTTGAAGACTTCAGTTTGACAGGTTCGAAAAAATACGGCAGGCTGCAGCTCATTCGAATGGCCCTCGCCACGGAAAACCGCTCTGGATTCAAGCCATATGAAGGAAGGTCGTCTGGCAGTACGAGGATTTTTCCATTCGTTAAATCGGACGCAACAATTTTCAGCGAATCTTTTTTGAGGTCTCCAAACACGGTGACCCCTTTTCGTTTTAGCACATCAGTCAGCCATTTTTCCAGCCGGTCTCCTTTATAAAGACCAAGACGCCAGTAAATGGATACCCACCTAAGCATTTTAAACGGGATGAATTGACATCTTCTATCAAGCAATTGATGCTCATCCATTTCATCTAAAAGCTCCCGAATTTCCTGGCTTGTAAAACCTGCTGCGATGAGTGAAGCAATGATTGCTCCAGCACTTGTACCAGCAAGACGGACAAATTGAAATCCTCTCGCTTCAAGCGCTTCATAGGCACCAGCAAGCGCTGCCCCCTTAATGCCTCCACCTGAGAACACACCATCTATCTTCATCAAGGAGCCCCCTTTGATTTCACGCTAATAATAGTGTAGGAGCATTTGCTTTCAATTAGAACTTTAATCAAAAAGGACACCCATGCTAAGGGTGTCCTTTTTGATTAAGATTCTTGATTTGTTTGTTCGTTTTTCTTTTGAATCGCTTTCAGCTGAACAGATCGCTCATCGTTTTCTTCAAAAAATTGAACGAGATCGCCGATGCGGTCAATGCTGTTCCAGCTGAGATGATGTTCAATGCCTTCTACATCATCATAAATTTTCTCTTCATCTACACCAATGATTCTTAAAAATTGCTCCAGCAGTTCATGTCTGTATACGAGACGTTTTCCAATTTTTTTGCCTTTCGGGGTTAAAATTAGACCACGATACTTCTCATAAATGAGGTATTCATCTTTATCTAGCTTCTGAACCATTTTTGTTACAGAGGAGGGATGGACAGCGAGTGCTTCTGCAATATCAGAGACTCTGGCATATCCTTTTTCTTCTATCAGCATATAAATTTGTTCAATGTAATCTTCCATACTAGGTGTAGTCATAAAACCCCTCCATAATGCACCTTTACTTAATAATCAACCCAATTCTACACCATCGTTCATTAAAAAACAAGGAGTGTCCATCGTCTTAACGCTTGTAATTCCAATCATCTGAGGCATATTTCGTTTTGGCGAGATGATGGACAAACGCTAATTCTTCATCTGTCAGCTCATAAGGTTCAAGCTCAATATTTAATCCTTTTTCAAATCCTCTTTTAAACGCAACACGCGCATCGTCTATCGTACAAGTTCGGTCTGAGATTTCATTGATGGCAACCGCTTTGTTTTTAAAGCTTCGCTGCATCCGCTCTCTTACCCGGTCGTTAGGATAAAGGAACAAATCGAATAATTTATCCTCATCAAGGTCAATTAAAATAGATCCATGCTGGAGGATAACACCTTTTTGTCTCGTCTGAGCACTGCCCGCTACCTTTCTGCCTTCTACAACAAGCTCGTACCAAGAAGGGGCATCAAAGCATACAGAAGATCTTGGGTTCTTTAAGCTTTCCTTTTCTTTATCTGTACGAGGAATGGCAAAATACGCATCGAGTCCCAGCTCTTTAAAGCCTTCTAAAATGCCTTCTGAAATGACACGGTACGCCTCTGTCACCGTTGCTGGCATTTCTGGATGTTCCTCTGACACAATCACGCTGTAGGTCAGCTCCTGGTCATGTAGTACTCCTCGTCCTCCGGTTGGTCTGCGGACAAATCCAAGACCATAGCGCTTGACAGCTTCTAGGTTGATTTCTTTTTCAACGTTCTGAAAATACCCAACAGATAATGTCGCCGGATCCCATCCATAAAAGCGGATAACAGGCGGAATGAGCTTCTCACTATGCCAATAAAGCAAGGCTTCGTCCATTGCCATGTTAAAGGCAGGGTCTTGGTTTCCTGAATCAATGAAACACCATTTCTCTTTTTGCATATAAAATCCCTTCTCTTTTACGTAGTCAATGTTAGATGATGGTGGTGACCACCGGTTTTCTCTCTTCATCAGTCTATCAAATAGGAACGGAATTGAAAATAATTCTTACCATTTATGATGACAAGTTTCTTATGCTTTACTATAATAGTATTTGTCTAAAACGTACCATCAGACAGGCTACTGTGCTGATGCTCAAGAAGGAGTCGAGTTGTATTGTCAATGTTCAACTATATCGTCCTCTCACTTTGTGGACTTTTTGTTCTTTATTCCATCGGCAGCTACATTTATCAGCAGCGCATTATGAAAACGCTGACGGAAGCAGAATTTATTAAAGGTTACCGCAAAGCCCAGCTCATTGATGTGAGAGAGCCAAATGAGTTTGAAGGCGGACATATTTTAGGGGCAAGAAATATCCCTCTTTCCCAACTAAAGCAGCGCAAAAATGAAATACGTCCTGACAAGCCTGTTTATCTCTATTGTCAAAATAATTTCAGAAGTGGAAAAGCAGCCCAAACTTTACGTAAAAATGGCTGCCGTGAGATTTATAATTTAAAAGGCGGCTTTAAAAAATGGGGCGGCCGCATTAAAACGAAGAACTAACAAAAAAGACTCTGGGAGCATGATTCCCCCTGAGTCTTTTTTCTTTATTTTCTTTCAAAAACGAGAACGGGATTCCGAGCGGCCTTTGTTTCGTCCATACGTTTCACGACGGTTGTATGCGGCGCTTCCTGCACCACTTCAGGATTCTCTTCTGCTTCTTTCGCAATTTGAATCATTGCTTCGATGAATGCATCAAGTGTTTCTTTTGATTCTGTTTCGGTCGGTTCAATCA
The DNA here is from genome assembly GCF_056172715.1 of Bacillus sp. ABR. Classification (NCBI taxonomy): domain Bacteria; kingdom Bacillati; phylum Bacillota; class Bacilli; order Caryophanales; family Bacillaceae; genus Bacillus; species Bacillus sp. ABR. Next base: position 350,935 of record NZ_JAOYSL010000002.1, read on the forward strand.
TGATACATTCCTCTACATTGAGCGGGAAGTAGATCGTTGGCGGATGGTAGCCGAAATCAAGTAATCGTTTGGCAATATCCAGTGTCCGCACACCTAATTTTTTCTGACGTTTACCTGAAAGGACAAATTCATGCTTACAGTGACGATCAAACGGCAAATCATAATGAGCACTTAAGCGGCGCATCATATAGTTCGCATTTAACACGGCATTATCGGTTACAGCCTTTAAGCCGTCTGGCCCCATAGAGCGGATGTACGCATAGGCTCTGACGTTAATGCCAAAGTTGCCATAGAATGGCTTCACGCGCCCGATTGATTCCGGACGGTCATATTCAAAGTAAAAACGACCTTCCTTCTTTACAAGCACCGGCTTTGGCAAATACGGAATTAAATCTTTTTTAACGCCAACTGGACCTGAACCAGGACCTCCGCCTCCGTGTGGGCCTGTAAAGGTTTTATGAAGATTTAAGTGGACAACATCAAATCCCATATCTCCTGGTCTTGCTCTACTTAAAACCGCATTCAAGTTGGCTCCGTCATAATAAAGTTTACCGCCAGCTCCATGAACGATTTCAGCCATTTCTAAAATGTTTTCTTCAAAGAGGCCAAGTGTATTCGGGTTTGTAAGCATTAAAGCAGCTGTTTCTTCATTAACAACGCGGCGTAAATCTTCTAAATCAACAAGCCCGTTTTCATCAGATGCGACAGTAATGGTTTCAAATCCAGCGACTGTCGCAGATGCCGGGTTCGTTCCATGAGCAGAATCAGGCACAATGACTTTTGTACGCTGATGATCTCCTCTTGCTTCATGGTACGCACGGATCATCATGAGTCCCGTCCACTCGCCATGTGCTCCTGCCGCAGGCTGTAATGTCACAGCGTCCATCCCCGTAATTTCTTCAAGATGTTCACCTAGATCGTATAGTAATTCCAATGCACCTTGTACAGTGTCTGCCTCCTGTAGTGGATGGACCTGCGAGAAACCTGCAAGGCGTGCAACCTTTTCATTAATCTTTGGATTATATTTCATCGTACAAGAGCCAAGAGGATAAAATCCAGAATCGACCCCATGATTGCGTCTTGATAATGCTGTATAATGACGCATAATATCAAGCTCAGATACTTCAGGGAGCTCAGCATCCTCATCACGGATGTACGTCTTATCAAATAAAGACGGGATCTCCTGTTCAGGTACATCTAAATCAGGCAGGCTGTACCCAATTCTTCCTTCTTTAGATAATTCAAAAATAAGCGGCTGATCTTGTTTATTCATGGCGATCCCCCAATTCCTTGATAAACGTATCAATTTCTTCTTTTGTTCTCAGCTCTGTCACGGCTACAAGCATGTGCTGCTCAAGCTCTGGGTAGTCTAGCCCTAAGTCGTAGCCGCCGATGATTCCTTTTTCAAGCAATCGTTTATTGGCTTCTTTCACAGGCTCCTGTAACTTGATCACAAATTCATTAAAATGAGCCCCTTCTACATCCGCCTGCAGTCCATATTTTTCTGCCTGCGTCTTGGCATAATGGGCTTTTTGCACGTTTTGATAGGCGATGTCTTTTATGCCTGTTTTCCCTAGTGCCGTCATGGCAACAGAAGCAGCTAGCGCATTTAATGCTTGGTTCGAGCAAATATTTGACGTCGCTTTATCTCTTCGAATGTGCTGCTCACGCGCTTGAAGAGTCAGGACAAATCCACGAACACCATTTTCATCTTCTGTCTGCCCGACTAAACGACCTGGCACTTTTCTCATCAACTTTTTCGTCACAGCAAAATATCCGCAGTGAGGTCCGCCAAATGCCGCAGGGATACCGAACGGCTGCGCATCACCAACGACAATGTCTGCCCCAAGTTTACCAGGCGGCGTCAATAGCCCGAGTGCGAGGGGATTGCTAGAGACAATGAACAGGCTTTTTCCTTTATGTGCAATGGGTTCAATGTCTTTTAACGGCTCGACGACACCAAAAAAGTTTGGATATTGCACGAGAACTGCTGCTGTATCATCGCAGACGGCCTTTTCCAGTGCAGCTAAATCTGTCTGCCCTTTTTTCGCAGGCACTTCAACAACTTCAATGTTTTGTCCTTTGGCGTATGTTTTCAGCACCGCTCTTGATTCAGGGTGAACCGTTTCAGAAACCACCACTTTTTTCTTCTTTGTGTGTCCCGCAGCAAGCATTGCCGCTTCTGCTAGTGCCGTCCCGCCATCATACATTGAGGAATTGGCTAGATCCATACCAGTCAGCTCAGCAATCATTGTTTGAAATTCAAAGATCGCTTGCAATTCACCTTGTGAAATCTCCGGCTGATAAGGTGTATACGCTGTATAAAATTCAGAGCGTGAGATAACATGATCGACAATGACAGGCTGGTAATGATCATATACACCAGCACCAAGAAACGATGCATAGGAAACTGTATCCTTATTCTTTGCAGCTAGCCGGGATAATTCCCTGACAAGCGCTGTTTCAGATGCGGCTTCTTTGATGTTGTATGCTCCTTTGAATCTCACCTTCTCTGGGATATCTGAAAAAAGCTCATCAATCGACTGAACGCCGATGACATCCAGCATTTCTTTCTGATCTTGCTCTGTTTGCGGCAAATATCTGTGCTTCATCCTCTATTCCCCCTCGTTATTTGGTTCTTTTATAAAATGGTGTTGTGACGATTTTGGCTTTTAGACGCTTTTTGCGAACCTGTACTTCCACCTCTGCCCCAAGCTCCGCTTCTGAGGTTTCGATCAAAGCAAGCCCGACATTTTTCTTTAATGTTGGGGATTGAGTGCCCGTTGTGACAAACCCAACCTGCTTTTCTCCTGAAAAGACTGGATAATCTGTACGCGGAATCCCTTTTTCAATCATTTCAATGCCGACAAGCTTTCGCTTCAGTCCCTCTTCTTTTTGTTTTTTAAGTGCTGCTTTTCCGATAAAATCAGCTTCTTTATCCGTTTTGACAGCAAAACCAATTCCGCCTTCTAATGGAGAAATATCCTTTGTCAGCTCCTGGCCATAAAGCGGAAGCCTTGCTTCAAATCTCAAGGTATCACGTGCACCGAGTCCGCACGGTATTAATCCTTTTGGCTGCCCCGCTTCTAATAAAGCGGACCAAAGGTGGACCGCATCTTCTGACTGGCAGTAGATTTCAAAGCCATCTTCCCCTGTGTAGCCTGTTCTGGAAACGAGCACTTCTTTATTTGCGACCTCAGCTTTTGATAAAAACGTAAATGGTTTAAGCGATGTCACCTCTTCATCCGCCACCTCTTTGATGATGTCAGCTGCAAGAGGTCCTTGAAGCGCTAGCAAGGCGGTTTGATCAGATATATTTTTGATCAATACGTCATCCTTCTCTTGGTGCTTCAAAAGCCAATCCACGTCTTTATCGATATTTGATGCGTTGATGACAAGTAAATAGTGGTTCTTTTCTTTTTGGTAGACGAGCAGGTCATCTACCGTTCCGCCATCTTCATAACACATGGCTGTATATAGTGCCTTACCGTCTGTCAGCTTAGACACATCATTGGTTAATAACCTTTGTAAAAAAGGAAGGGCATCTTGACCTTTGACGTCCACCTCACCCATGTGAGACACATCAAAAAGCCCTGCTTTTGTTCGAACAGCTTCATGTTCTTCTTTAATGGAAGAAAATTGGACAGGTAATTCCCAGCCCCCGAAGTCAATGGTTTTTGCGCCAAACGTTTCATACGCATGAAAAAGCGGTGTTCGTTTCAACATCAATCGTTTCCCCCTTTTTTTAGTGCAAATGCAAGCTGAATTTTCAGAAAAAAATCACAGCAAAAAAGGACAGAGCGCTCCCTTTTATCAAAAAGAAGTCTCTGTCCTTGCACCTGAAAGTTTACAGCACAACATCATTGTGCGTTTTCCCCTTTGGTGGTTTGCTAAAACGATCAGCAAACACTCTCCAGAGTTGCGTCCGGTAAGAGTACTTTTGCCTGAGAGATTCACTGAATCATTCAGCTTGCTCCTTCGGCGCCTGCCAGTGCAAAATAACCGCCAAGTCTCTCCCCATACCATCATCCGCTCATATTTTTCACATTTATTGGACATACTATCAAAATGGGTGACTTATTTTCTAGATCACTTATCAACATCCTACCATTAGAAATGGATGGAGAGCAACAGAAAAATCATTAACATTTTTAAAATAACCTTTCGATATCGTTCGCTTTTATTCATATATCTAGTCTTTTAGAGACCTCTTAAAAAATGAAGCGTTTAAAAACAGAACAATTTATCAGATCCTACTAGAAAGGCAGGCGACCACATTGAATATTCAAACGATTTTTGATCAGGAATGGACAAATGAATTTCAGCAGCGGCTTTCATCAGACGGCCCCTGGGCGAACTGGGATATGTATCGATTAGCGACGCAGGTTCAAAAAGTCACAGCCATTGATTCATTCGAGGGACTGCAAGCTCCTGCGCACCTGCCTGCATTCACACCTTTACAGCACCAGCTCGAAGTAGCCAGAAGAGTCGTAGAAGAAATGAATGGGAAAGCCATTCTAGCAGATGAAGTGGGCCTAGGGAAAACCGTAGAAGCAGGACTCATTATCAAAGAATACATGATTCGTGGACTTGCCAAAAAGATTCTTATTCTCGTCCCCGCCTCCCTTGTATCTCAGTGGGTACAGGAGCTGCGGACGAAATTTTATATTGATGCTGTTGAACAAAAAAAGAGCTATGTGTGGGAGCAGTGCGACGTTGTCGTTTCTTCCATTGACACAGCCAAAAGACAGCCGCATCGAGACACGATTTTATCGATTGCCTACGATATGGTCATTATCGATGAAGCACACAAACTGAAAAACAATAAAACGAAAAACTATGAATTTGTGAGAAACCTGAATAAGAAGTTCTGTCTGCTGCTGACAGCGACACCTATTCAAAACCGGATCGGAGAAATATTTAATCTCGTTTCCCTTCTGAAGCCGGGCCACCTAGGAAATGAACATCAATTTAAAGATATCTTTGCCAAAAAGGACTTGCAGCTTGAAGACCATGACCGATTAAAACAGCTCGTCAATAAAGTGATGATTCGAAACCGAAGACAAGACACAGGCATCGAGTGGACAAAACGACATGTCAAAACGATTTCCATTGATTTTTCTCCGACAGAACAAGCATTGTATGATGAAATCTGCAAGCTGAAAGAGAATCCGTCTTATACAAAGCATATGTTTTCCATTATGACCTTGGAACGAGAATGCTGTTCAAGCCGTGAGGCAGTTTATATGACGATTAAAAAAATGCAGGAAGAAGAAAAGCATATTCTCGGCTCTTCTGCTATAGCGCAAATCATGGAGAAAATCAATCAAGTGGAGCAAAACTCAAAGGCGCTTGAAGTGGTCAAACTCATTCAACAGTTAAATGAAAAAGTCATTATTTTCACCGAATACCGCGCAACACAAATTTATTTACAATGGTTTCTACAGCAAAATGGCATTAGCTCCGTGCCATTTCGTGGCGGCTTTAAGCGGGGTAAAAAAGATTGGATGAAAGATTTATTTAGAGAACGGGCGCAAGTGTTAATTGCTACAGAAGCTGGCGGCGAAGGGATCAACCTTCAGTTTTGTAATCAAATCATTAACTACGACCTCCCGTGGAACCCGATGCGTTTAGAACAGAGAATCGGACGTATCCACCGCCTTGGCCAAGAACGAGATGTCCACATTTACAATATGGCAACAAACGGAACAGTTGAAGAGCATATTTTAAAGCTTTTATATGAAAAAATTCAGCTGTTCGAAAACGTCATAGGCGATTTAGATGATATTTTAACGAGAATTGATATTGAAGAAGTCGAAACAGAGTTGCATCAAATTCTCTTCCAGCATGAATCTGATGGAGACATGAAAAAGAAATTAACCCAATTTGCTTCTTATTTAACTGAAGCACAAACACCACTTTTAGAAAAGAGACAGCAGGGCTCATAAAGGAGAGTTGATCAATGGAGCAGCATGACATTCACACCTTTCTTCTCCGTTTTTTCAAGGCGAATCAATGCAGCATATTAGAAGAAAGTGCAGGACATATGACCGTACAGCTGACAATCGAAATGGATAAATTGATTATGAACCGTCCTTTTTATTGGCACTGGCTTGAAAAAACTGGCGGTGTACCTGAACCGCGGCAATTGACTTTCATCACAGATCAAAAAAAAGCGGGTGATACGGTCAGTGGTGAATTCATCCATTTCGGCTCCCCCCGGTTATTTCAAATATTTGAGGCGGTCAAACAACAGGGCCGTTTTATCCGGCTTTATGAACGAGTCAGCCCGCTCACGAACAATCAAATCGCACTTGAGCCATGGCTTGGTCTCAATGTAAAAATTTCTTACCTTGCAGACCGGAAGAAGGATAAGCTTTTATCATTAGGACTCCATCTTATACGCGGAGAAGTCATTGAACAATTTCAAGAAAAGCTGGAAGCTCGTGAGCTGTCGTCTCAAATTCCCGATTATTGTTTTACGATGAGTACAATGATTAAGCCAGAAAGCGGAATCAAACGGCTCTACAGCCTTATGGAGCGTTATGCCCATGAGGAGCCGGACGACTGGGCAGTGCGAGCCGTTCAAAAATGGAAAGAAGACTCCGAACTTTTAAACCAATTTTATGAAGGGACTTCAGACACATCTGTAGAATATGAAATAGAAAGGCAAGCACTCAAAACTTTATACGAACCAAAAATCAGTCTTACGATTGAAAATGGCGGACTTTTTTACTTACAGCAAAAAAGAGGAGGTTGACCCATAGTCCCCTCCCCTTTTATGTGACTTACAATTTTCGATCAGTCTAAAGCTAAGTTTGTCTGTTTGTATTGGGCGGAAACATGACGCAAGCAAACTATGAGGTCTTACCACCTATGTCTTTCCATTTCATGCGTTAAGTGCCTGAAATACATGATTCAGTATTTTAGGAGGGTATTTGTATGGAAAAGAAAACGAACAAATTAGACAGTGAATGGGTTCAATTATTACGTGAAGCTCGCAAGGCAGGACTAACAGTTGAAGAAGTCCGTCATTTCCTCAAATCAAATGAAAAGTCCTCTGAGTCTCCCCCTCTGGTAAGAAGTCATTCTATCAAACCTTTCTGAATGTGCTATAATATCGAAAGGAAGGTGATGACATTGATTGGCCAGCGTATTAAACAATACCGCAATGAAAAAGGCTACTCACTATCAGAACTGGCCGAAAAGGCTGGGGTAGCGAAGTCTTATTTAAGCTCAATAGAAAGAAACTTGCAAACAAACCCCTCCATTCAATTTCTTGAAAAAGTCTCCGCTGTTCTGGACGTCTCGGTTCATACACTTTTAAACGAAAAAGATGAAACCGAATACGATGGTCAATTAGATAGTGAATGGGAAAAACTAGTTCGAGATGCAATGACATCAGGGGTTTCGAAAAAGCAATTTCGTGAATTTTTAGATTATCAAATCTGGAGAAAAAAGCAAGAAGAGGAGTAAAGCGCACGTTTTAGCGCATACTCCTCCAATTGCTATGCAGATCTTGATATCAGCCTAAAGACTGGCTTTATTTTTTATCTTCGCTGTGTGCTTTTTCGTTTTCTTTCACGTAGCCTTTTTCATCCGTATGCTTTTTTGGATTGATCGTTAAACCATTCCACTGAGTCGCTTCGAAGGAAAGATCAATTTGAATCGCATCGCCTTGGTATTTATTTTGGATATAGTGACCAGCTTTATCCTTCGTCTGGTCATTGATAAATTCAATGGTCATTTCCACTTTATCGTAATCAAACGGATTCTTTGGAATGCCGTCATACTCTGGAGCCACTGTTCCATCAACAGTTGCTACATTAATTTTCCCACTTTCATGTAAAAACTTCTCATCGACGGCATGACGAAGCTTTTCAAATGCGGTCTGATCCTGTTTTGACGTTAATTGATGCAAGTCAAGCAGGTTTGCATGGTCTAAAATAATGTTTTTCGGATAACCATTTCCACCTTCGGCTCCAACCGTCAGAACACTCACCTGAAACTGACTGAGAAATTCTTCAGCTGTATTCTTACCGCCATTCTTCGCGGAAGATCCATCTGTAAACTGGCTATAATCAAGACTCATCAGCACTTGGTTTATCGCTAGTGATCCCTTATTATCAAAATGAAATTCTTTCTTGATCCGATCACCAGGTTTTAAGTTCGAAAGGTTGATGGCGCCGGAGTTCTCTTTAGCAGATAAATCCAGCTCTCCTGTCGAGTAGACCGCATTTGCCTTTTCAAAATCATTAAACGCCGCCCATGTTCCCCCGCCGATTAATGCAAGACCTAAAGCCCCTGATAATACACCTAAACGAATTGATTTCTTCATTGCCATGAATAATAAACCCCCTAATATTTTGTTTTATTGAAACCTGATTAGGTTACAAACGATTTAAGCTTGTTCCTCTGACATATGTACATCAGCCGTGTGTCTACGGTGTTTCGCTGCGCCCACAAAATGAATAGTTGAATAAACAAGCAGCATGACACCCGGTATAATAAGGAGCAAAGCAGTTCCAGCTGATGTCCCTGCATACGAAAGAAGCTTTCCTGCATAAGGAATGTTCACTCCCATATACTGCGCAGTCACCTGATCCGCTTTTACCAGCGTGCCGTCCTGATACATATTATTGTCACCCTTCGTCTCAAACGCTTTATTTGCATCCTTTCCTTTCACCCCAACAATTCGGTGGGTCACAAAGGACTGATCCTGTTTTGTTTGGAACGTAATAATATCTCCTTTTTTGAGCGTCTCAGGTGAGGCGACCTGCTTTACAACAATCAGTGACCCAGCTGAAAATTCTGGTTCCATCGAACCTGATAATACTTGCTTCAATTGATAACCGAAAATCTGAGGTTCTCCTCCTGTTGTTCTTGATGACAACACGACAATAATTGAGGCTATCATCACCGTGAACACCACCACATAAAGAATACTCCCAGACATCTTCATCCATTTTTTCATGACCCCTTCTCCCCTTCGCATATCATTTTTTCACTTTAAAAGACAGCTCCATTTAGGACGCCTTTTCTTGACACTTTGAGAGCACCATCTGTTTAGACCAAAAGTACGGCTGATCAGATGCGCCAAATCCTTTAGGATAAAAGATTTTAAATGCATAGATTCCATTTGTTTTTGCTTTATCTGTCGTGACAGTCGCTGTTTCTTGCGACAATAGGGACTTTATGGAGCCCTTTTCAAGAATATGACCATCTTGTAATGGCTCCTGACCATTTCCCACTTTATGTAATTCCCACTTCCATTCAGAGTACGCAATAGGCTGTCCACTATTTTTTAGTGTCATGCTCAGCCTTTGAGGTGCGCAGACTGTTCCTTCGATCATCGTTTGATCGACAAGCTCCAATTGACTTTGATCCCATTTTTTAGGCTGACAATGCTGATCTGTCTGTTCAAAGTTTTCACATGTTTTCATAACAAAATTTTTGTGCTCGACATCGTTAAAAGAGGCATTCGTTGGTGTCATGAGGAAAGATGTCAACATCAAACAAATGGCACAAAAAAGGACAAAGAGCGACTGTTTCATTAATCCCTTCAACTCCTTGAACGGTTGTTCTTTAAAAAGAACGATTATATACAGTATAAGGAAATACCTATAAAACCCAAAACGTCAAATTAGTTCATTTTGTTCTTAAACAAGAACAATTGCGAGAAAATTCTTCCATTTTCTCATTCTTTCGCCATATTCAATATTTTTTTGTGTGACATTTGTACTTCTTAAAACTTACATAAAAATGTAGGATTTGGTCAGGATATGAAGAGGTGAGGTGATGTTAAGTGAAATATGGAAAAATCATAATCATGCTCAGTTTACTGCTGAGTCCTATGATGCTAGACGTCAAACCTGTGGATGCGAGAGGTTTGACTGCCGCCACAGACCAATGGGAAATGCGAGCAGTCAAAGAAGCTAAAAAAAGATACCCGCTAACGCAAGTCTTATTTAAACAAAAAGTATGGGACCGCCACCGCGATAAGGAATCTGTAAAACAGTATCATATTACGTTAAAAGACCATACAAAGGAATTTGGGGTGTTTGTCACCATTTCCTATAATCCTTACTCAAATAAGGTGAATAAAGTGATTGTTGTGGAGGAATACAACTAAAATGGCATAAAAAAACCGCCTGCTGGCGGCTTTTTACTTTCGTCGATGTCGCTGACGTTTTTTAAGCATCATGGAGAAGCCAAACGGCAGAACCCCAAATAATCGCTGTGAAAACGGCGGTTTTGTTTCCATTTTTTCTTGTTTGTGTTCCTTCCGTTCGTCTCGTGGTGTATTCATATATTTAATGATTTCCTGCGTCATATATTTTACATAGTCATTTGTTTTCAAGCAAATTCACCTCTTCTTCCTTCAAGTGTTACCAGAAAGAGGATGATTTTATACACTGGCTAATCAGGGTTTGCCTATCTCATGATTTCACCGGTCTTCCAATCCAGCATCAGCTCCCGCTCATCGGATAAGCCATCCTTTGTTTTCACCCTCACCAAAGCGAGGACACGTTTTTTCTGTTGATCGCATTTCATCTGCTTCAGTGTCACATGCCCTTCTTCTGTATCAATATAGATCTTCTGCTTTTCACAAATGCGTTTTACTGAGCTGGCAGCTTCACTCACACCCACCCTAAAAAGATGCTGTTTTTTATAAAAAGAAATCGTGAGCTCTGCACTTCTCAGCTCTTTTTGAAAGCCCATCGTTATCGCTCCTAGGATCAAGAGAAAAAATAGGATCACAGCAAGCACATGCGGATAGATAAACCCTTCCTCTCTTTTCACGATTTCGGAACCACCCCTTTATATGTGAAAAAAACGGCTTCATGAACCTTACCAGATCCATCTGTGACTTTCAGGATGGCTCTATGCTGACTCGTTCTCACCTGAAATTGTTTTACCTTGTGCAATAAAGGAAGATGTCCAGTTTGATCCGTTCGTTTTCGAAGCATCTCTTGATATGGCTCAATCGTTACCACTCGCCCTTGATCAGATACATACTCTAACGCTTTACCTCCTTGCACCGATCGAACTGCCGTTGCACGGCTTAATTCCTCATCTAATTGCAGGACAGTCTGTTTCCACTCCATTTGTGAAAATCGGTTAATCTCTTCAAAAGGAAGGGCTTTCTCAGCTGTTGAAAAGATCAGTACACAGCCAAAAGAGAGGAACAAAAATAGCTGCAATTGCCACAAAGCCTGGACAAGGGTAAAACCTTGTTCACCGTTCCACAACCTGGTGAAAGCATATCGTCTGCTTTTCTTGCAATTTGTATGATACACATCCCTTCTCTTTACTCCAATTGAATACATATGTGTTGTCGCCTCGCTTCTTTTTGACAGAAGATTTTTTACCTTCTATGAACGCTTCATTCATCTGTTCATGCAAGATTTGGTAAGCATCAAGTTTGGCTCTTACTTCCTTTTTCCCCATCATGATTTTTTCATAGGCCGGCATAATCACAAGGGCTGCAAATAGGAAGATATGACAAGCAAACAGCGTTTCAATCGTACTAAACCCTCTATTGCTTTTGAACATGGATTCGCCCGCTTCCTAAATAAATCGTGAGTTTATACGTTTGACTGCCAAATTCGACAATGAGAGATCCACCGCTGCTTGGATGTCCATTTTCATTAAAATAGATACCTTGCGAGAATGTAGAAGTCTTGATGCTGCCCTTTTTATGCTGATAAGAAGCAATGACTTCGTTACTCTTTTGATCTATTACCTGATAAGATACATGCGGCGGTTGGATCTCAACATGCACACGTGTTTTTTTGATAAATGCAGTATATGATGCCAATTGAAGATCTTGTTTCATGAGGTTTACTTGTCTTTTGGCTTCAGCGCTTACTATTAAATTTGGGATTTTCATTCCTATGATCGACAATAGAATCGATAGAACTAGTAAGATCATTAGCTGCTCTATGAGGGTAAAACCCTTCTCATGTAAAAGTAATTTATTCATGCTTCACGTTGCCGTTTTGAATGACAATCGCTTTTCCATTAGGACAGGTTAATCCCTTTTTAACATAACCTTCTTTTTCTAACTCAGCTAAAGATGGCGTCTTCCCATCATGCTCCAATTCATACGCCATCACTTGTGTGCTGACCATTGATTTGAGCCCTTCACAGCCCTTTGCTTGAATTGCTTGGTGATGACGTGTGATATTCGGTATGGTAATGAGTAAAAGAATGGATATCACGAGCATGACAATTAACATTTCTAACAGGGTAAACCCTTTATCATTCATGTCTTTGTCCTCCTTCTTACACTTGCTCCATTAGTTGATACATTGGTAAAAGAATAGATAAATATACGATGAGTATAAGAAGTGCCGTCACACCATAGATCACCGGCTGCAGCCAAGACATCCATTTTTCAATTTTCAGCTCTGCATTCTCTAATAGAAATTGGCTGTACGTGTACATTTCTCTTGCTAGCATCCCGCTTGCTTCACCATGTTTGATGATGGCTGCAAAATGTTTTTCGAAAAAAGGACTCTCACTTACTTGATGTGCCATGCTTTCTCCTTTTCTTAACTCATCCATCATTTGTTCACCTATTTCTTGAAGAAAAGGTAAGTAGCTTTGCTGTTTAAAAGCTTGCAAACCCTCGTACATCGATAATCCAGCCTGAAGCAGTCCGCTTAGCTGAAGAGAAAAAAGGTATGTATGCATCAGCTGCATCCCTTTATATAAAAAAGGCAGCTTACTCATCACCCTCAATTTCTCAAGCGTCGACTTTTTCCTAAAAAACAAAGCATAATAGCCGGTAAGACAAATACACAGACAACTGGTGATGAGCAGAAAAGCATGAAGGAATTGAAACATTCCAAACATTCCTTGAATCAGCCAAGACATGCGGGTATCCATCGATGAGTACAAAACAGAAAATTGAGGAATGATCATATTCTGAACGAGTATCAGCACGATCAAAACCGTGAAGATGAGGAAGAGCGGGTAACGCAACATGCGTTTAAACGTGTCTAACTGCTTGACTTTTTTCTCTAAAAAACGGGCGCTTTGTTCTAAAGCACGGGCTAGACTACCATGCTTCTCAGAAAAACATAGTATGGCGATGACTTCCCGCTGAAAATGGAGTCGCTCGAGCACTACATAAAAAGGCTCGCCTTCGTGCAGCCACTGAATACCTAGTTTTAATTGCTGCCGCTGTTGTTTTGATAACTGGATATTCACCATCACTAATGCCTCAATCAATGTATATCCAGCCTGAATTAATTGAGCCAGTTTTGATAGGCATTCAGCTTGGTCCTTTTTAGACCATACTTTAGAGGCTCGCTTCTTCATAAACCCAGCGATGGTAAGTGTTTTTTGATAGATAGCCAAGTGCCACTCCTTTACGAATTAATCTTTGCAGTGTTTCATATGACGAGTGAGCAAATTCTCCTTTAGCCTCCTTGATACACTCACCAAGCTCTTTTCCGAACAGCAGTTCAAATACATTTGTTCGTCTGATCGGTCGATTTAATTTACAGTAAAGCTGACATGTTTCTCCGCAAAAAGGACAGGTGAGCTCGATTAATCGCTGGGCTGCAATCGCAACCATCGTTTGCTCAAGTTCATTCATCGTGACACCAAATTCAAGCATACGATAAAGAGCTCCTTTTGCATTTTTTGCATGGAGCGTACTCAATACTAAATGGCCTGTCAGTGCTGCTCTAATCGCCGTTCTGGCCGTTTCAGCATCTCTTATTTCTCCTAGCACAATCATATCTGGATCATGTCTTAAAATAGCGCGTAATCCTGCGGCATATGTAATGCCGGCTTTTTCATTTACTTGAACCTGTAACACTTCTTCATTTCTTGTTTCCACAGGATCTTCAAGCGTAATAATATTTCGGTTGAAATTCTTTTTTGCAAACTGGATCAGTGAATAGAGGGTTGTTGTTTTCCCCGAATTGGTTGGACCGGTAAATAAAATGAGCCCATGCGAATGCTTCAAAAATGACAATAACCTGGCTGAAGCTTTCGGAAATAGTGACAGGTGTTTTATTTTCGGAACATGATCCTGCGGCAATATTCTAATCACTAAACTCTCATCATTTACAGTTGGTAAGGTAGACATTCGAATAAACACCTGGCCGCTTCTTAGTATCACAGCTAATGACCCATTTTGCGGTCTCCTTTTTTCCCCGATATCCATAGAAGATAAAAATTTAAAATGAGCAATGAGCCGCTCGCCGGTTTTTTTATCAATGGTTCGCTGCTGGATTAAATCTGAGTCTACGCGGAAAGATACCAACGCTTCCTTTTCTTTTGGGACAATGTGCACATCAGATGCTCTCATGCGGCATGCTTCTTCTAGCAGCTCTTGCCTTAAATATTCAATCCCATACAAGTGGATCACTCCTTTCATTGATCACATTGTAGAATGGAGGAACCTGAATGACAAAAGAGCATTTTATGATTTTCATGACTAATAAAGCATGAAAACCCTCAACTCAAGATGCATCACATCATTTTTTAGAAAAGAGCATATAAAAAAACCTGACTTTTACAAGTGCAGGTTTTTTCGTCATAATGTGGCTTCTTGCTGCTGCTCTTCAAAAATGCGAAATCCTCTTTTTTCTAAAGCTTTTGCAAGGCTGTGTTCTGTATTTACTTTTGAGAAATCAATGCCGAGTTTCACTACAGTTTGAGCGATCTCTGGGCGAATGCCTGATATAATCGTCTCAATTCCTAATAGCTTCGCACTATCGACCACTTTAAACAGCTGATAAGCAACCATCGTGTCAACAACAGGAACGCCAGATATATCAATAAATAAGTGCGTTAAACGCAGTCTTGAAGCCTGTTCTAGCACAGATTCCAATATGATTTTAGCCCGGTACGTATCGATTTCTCCGATCAATGGCAAAATCCCGATTTCCTTTGATACCGGAATAACAGGGGCACTCAGTTCTTGAATCATCTCTCTTTGTGCATTCAGCTGACTGAGTGTGACGCGGTCATATTCTTCTGATAAACGCTCAATCATATCATCAAATGTGGCGTGAAAATGCTGATTCCACTGACACACATCTTGCAGCGTCACTTCAAGCTCTGTTTCTTGGGTGAATGTCTCAATTCTCGAACAGAAAATGTGGCGGAAAATCTTAAATTGTCCAATGATTTCATATAACGGCACCTCGTGCACTGCTCGATCTCGAGCAATATCAACAGACCACTTTTTCAAATGGTTTTCTACTTTGTCTGACAGTGTCACAAGTGTTGCTGCAATGGTTTGAATAAACGCTGTGTTCTGTTCTTTCAGCTTCTTTTCTGTTTCCTCTGAAGCATGTTTAGAATATAATGAGCCTTCTTCTGTTCTTGTCTTTAGCCATTCTTCGGTCATGACAGGGGCTTCTTTTAGGATAAATTCGTATAATTGCTTTGATTTTTCATTTTTCATTTACTTCTTTCGCTCCTTTTGCACTTAAAACTCGTGACATACAATTTTTATGTATAAATGACCGTAGATGGTGAACAATATCATTACACGTTTGATATTGGGCTATAGCCAAGTGGTAAGGCAATGGACTTTGACTCCGTGATCGTTGGTTCGAACCCAGCTAGCCCAGTTCAGCACAAAAACGAAGACGGCTGAAGCATGTTTCAGCTGATCTTCGTTTTTTATTAGGAAACTGATTGATGAATCGCTTTCTTTTTTGATATTTTCATGAGTTCTCCTGGATTATAACCAACTACTAATTTATTTCCATCAATGATGATTGGTCTTCGAAGCAGTTTTGGTTTTTCAATGAGAAGCTGCAAAACCTCGTTTACTTTTAAGTCATTAATATTTAAATTTAAGCTTTTAAAAGCTTGACTTCGTGTGGCTAAAATTTCATCCATTCCTTCTGTTGTTAAAGAAAGAATCTTTTTTAATTCATCTAGAGTTGGCGTTTCTCTGAAAAGGTGACGCTCTTTAAAATCAATTTGATTCGCCTTTAACCAATGTTTTGTTTTGCGGCAAGACGTGCAGCTTGGGTATGAATAAAAAGTAATGTCACTCATTAGTCTTCCTCCTTAGGTCGTTAACCTTTTCTCTTATGGAGTAAGTACCCTCATGTTTTTCAGCATAAACACTTTTTCATCATTTTTTCAAAAAAATTTTTTCTGCATTCAAAATAAATTGTTCACACGTTGTCAAAAATGTAAATGTTTACATAACAAGTGGTGATCAGCTATAATATGAATCAAAGGGGTTTTTTTAGGGGAGGGAAAGAAATGAATCGCATGTTCCGCGTGCTTGGCTTTTGGACGGGTATTTTTGCTGTCATGTTCTATTTAGGACATATGAAAGATGCATCGCTGCTGTTCTTCGGTCAAACCGTTCTTTTTGTATTTTTATCCTACTTGAATCTATCCGAAAGAATGTATATTTACATTTTCGGAGCGTACTTGACGATTTTCTTTGCCGGATTTACATATTATTCGATTTTCATCATGGTTCCCGGTACCGGACATTAATTGAAAAAAGCATCTCTTCTAAAGAGATGCTTTTTTCATGCCTGCAATTAAAGAGAAAAACCATTAATAAACGGATTTTGCTCCTGCTCTGTCAGCACAGTGGTTTCCCCGCCATGCCCGCTTAATACAAGAGTTGATTCTGGCAAGGACAATAATTTATGATGGATTGATTGAAGCAGCACTTCCTGACTGCCGCCTACTAAATCTGTTCTCCCAATGCCACCTTCAAATAGCGTGTCACCAGAAATAACAAAGCCCTCTTCCGCCGAATAGTAAGACACACTGCCAGGTGAATGCCCAGGTGTATGGAACATTTCTAATGTAAACGATCCAATTTGAAGAGTTCCTTCTGTCGTAATCAATTTTTCAGCTTCTTTGACCGTAATTCCATTTCCAATCAATCGAGCTGAACCGTTTAATTCAGCGTTCGTGAGCCATTCTTTTTCATTTTCATGTACATACAGCGGCACTCCCCACTCTTCGCGTACCTCATCTGCCGCACCAATATGATCAAAATGAGCATGTGTTAATAAGACAGCAAGCGGTGTGAGCTGTTTTTCTTTTACATAGGAAATCAGCTTTTGCGCTTCGCCGCCTGGATCAAAAATTAAGCATTCTCCCTGCTCGTTTTTCCAAATATATGCGTTCGCTTGTACATAGCCTAGTGGCATTCTTCTCCAATTCATTTTCATCACCTACTTTATTGATTCTTTTTTATTATGAAGGCTATTCAATAAAAATTCAAACAATCGTCAACTGGAATCTACTCGACAAGCTTTATGAAAACGGTTAAAATGAAAAGAAAGGAAATCAAGGGGATTGATGACAAAGGGGGACTTTCACATGATGCTCGTCATTATTTTTGGTCTAGTCACGATTTTAGCTGCGCTCGGTATCTATCGCTCACTAAAAAAAGTGAACGTACTTGCCATCGCTTTTGCTGGCGCTACATTTTTGGTTTTTGGATGGTTCACTGTCATGACCATCATCTATAGCGGTTATCCAACTGCACATTAAAAGCCTGCATATAGCAGGCTTTTTTTATTGATTTAAATGCTTATTCACGCTTTCTAATTTGCTTGTAAGCGTTGTGGTTTGATCCCGTCTGTCATCGATGCGAATATTGGTCGCTACTCGGTGCAATCCCTTTTCAAAAGGGGCTTCATGAATGCGCTGAATGACCTCAAATAAAACGGATAATTCGCCTTCAATTAACGTATTCATCGGTGTTAATTGATATTTGATTTTCCCTTCTTGTTGAAAACCTTCTAAAATTCTTTGTACATCTGCTACGTAAGCACTGACACTTGGTGTTTCAGTGCCTATCGGAATGATGGTGACGTCTGCTATAGCCATCGTTTTTCCCCTTTCAATCAAATCTCATATTTTCTCGTCCTCATTGTAACCTATCTTCAATCAATCATGCCATGCTTACGTTGCGTTTACAGCAGGTTTGTCTCGTTCTATCGTCAAATCCGCCCTCTCTACCTTTCCGATCTTTGTAAACAAAAGCAAGCATATACCTGAAACAGCTTCAATGATGCCGCCAGCCGCAATGACATACCCAGATCCAAACAGTGTAGCCATATAACCGCCAATGAGAGCGCCTAACGGAATCATCAAGAAGGAAATCATGTTGATAATCGCGTACACTTGCGGCTGATCCTCTGCCTTTACTGACAATTGAATCATCGTATGTTCGGGTACGTTAACTGCACTAATGGCTGCTCCTAAAGCAAAAGCTGATATAAACACAAGTGGTAACAATGCGTTCATACCTGTGATGAAGAAGGCGATTCCATCAACAATCCCAGCACCTATAAACAGCAATCCATACCGATTCACTTTTATTTTTGTCAAAACAAACCCCATCAAAAATGCGCCTAGTGCGGTTGTGACTTTGATGAATGAATAGACGACCGGTCCACTATGTAAATCTTCAGTTAAATAAATAACAGACAATGCTTCCCATGGTGCCGCAGCAAAGTTTGAGCAGACACAAAAAATGGCTAATGGAAACAAAATATGATGGCTTCTAACAAGTGAAAAACCTCGAATTAATCTTTTGCCGTAAGATAATCCTTTTTTGGCTTTATCGATGATGGCTTCTGTTTGATATGAAATCATGAACACCAATAAAGCGGACAAAAGATAAAGGGGAATGATCACAAGCATTGTATAGCCTACGCCTACAAATGCAATCATGACTCCACAAATCGTTACCGTCACAAGTCTTACGACATGACTTGCTGATTGGATGGTTGCATTCGCCTTTTGTATGAGGTCCTCATGGACAAGCTTTGGAATAATCGATACAGATGCCGGTTCGTAGGAGCCTCCTGTCGCCGAATGAAGCAGCATGCAGCCAATGATGAGGACTAATGGTGTGAAACCATAAAAGTAACTAACCACGATCAAAAGAATAATCGCTCCTCGTGTTAAATCAGCAAAGCACATCCAAAATTTCAATTGATGCGGCTTCATCATAGGCGTAATAAATGGTCCAACAATCGCTTGAGGGACAAAGCTGACCGCAATAAAAAAAGCTGTCCCTATTGCTCCTTTCCCTCCTAGTACCAAAAGCCATAAGATGGTGTTGAAAGATAAACTATCAGCTGTAATTTTGCACATTTTAGAAACAAAGAGATAAGTAAAATTTCTTTTCCACAGGCTTTGAGCACTCAATAGTCGACATCTCCCTAAATCATATCCTTTTTTTTACATCCATATCTTTCACAATAGCTTACAAGAAAGCCTTCGTCAATTACTTCAACATTGTTTTTATTGACCATAAGCAATTGATTGTTGCTCCAATATGAAAAAGCACCAGACAGGTGCTTTTAACACTTACACGCTTCCCATAAAAGCCGCTTTGTTTTTTCATAAATCGAATCAAATTGATCCATGGAAAGAGGATTTTTCCCTAGACCAAGCTCAACTGTATAGCCCTCATTATGAAATTGATAAATAAACCAATCGCGATAGCCTGCATAGCTGTCGAGATATTGGATCGGTTTGTAGCCGCTTACTTGTTCGAATCGTTTGACCATTTCTTTTGAGATGGCTGGCTCATGGCCAAGAAAACCCCAATAAATCTCTTCTCCTTGTGTATGAAGGGCAATCAGCCGGTCAAATCGTTTTCGCAACGCAAGATTTGCCATCGCTTTCGCTTCTGGTTCTGTTAACGGCTCACGCCCAGGATAATCCCGGTAGGACGGAGCCTTCGACTGATGACGATAGTACTCGATCTCCCAATAAGCAGGGAATTGATTGTTTAAATCCACCCCTCGAATATTTGCTTTCCATTCCCGGTAATCGGAATATCCACCGTTTAGCAGTGTGAATTCTTCACGATGAAGACCTAGTGACTCCGGTCCATTACGAACCAAATCCACTCCATCTGGATTGACCATTGGCACGATGGATAAAGCGGTGGTCTGCAGAATATGCACCGCTTCATAATGTCTTGCCTGCACCGGGTCAGACGCTGCTAAGCAAAGCGATTTCAACCATTTTAATAAAACAGACGTCGTGATCCATTCATTTGCATGAAATGAGGCATTGAGATGAATAGAATGTAAATGCTGAACAGGCTCTGTTCGGATTTCATAAATAGGTGTATCAAGCACTGAGTGGCCAATGACGCTGATATGAAGAAAAGGAAATACGGCTTTCAAGCGGCTCAGCTCTTCTTCTAATTGAGCGCTATCATATTCAAATGTTCCATTGATCCAATCATCGGATTGCTGCAGTCTATAAGGCGCAATAAATTTCTGCACATCACCGATGGAATCAAATACATGGACTCCTTCTGGAAGTTTATATCCCGGTAAAAGAAGGTCATCAGTGCTTGTTTGATTAGATAAATGAAAAGCAGCTTTGCCAATACCAAGCTGCTTTTCCACAGCATCCCTCTCCGCTTCATCCAGCTGCCATTCAATTTTTCCAAACGACGTTGTCTTCATTTACATCCCTCCTCTCATATTATATGAGCCGTCAGGCAAAAAAAGAAAACCTCTGCTTCTAAAAATAGCAGAGGTTTTTTCATCTATTAGGACGCCTTTTTCAGCTCCGTTTCACCTTCTTTTTTGGATGGTGAATGGTCCGGGCTGTTTCGATCATAAAATCTAAGGAGATCTCCATAGATGATTTGATCAGAGAATTGAAGCTCCTGCTTCGCCTTCTCTTCATAAGACTGACACACATTTTTATCATCTGCTGGCTCGCCCGTCTCTTTATTGTAGCAAACACCATCTGTAAAAACGCTGTCCTTCGTAATAAAGCTTCCATCACGGAGTACTGTAAAGTCATTCGTATCTTTCGATAAAAGGTCATGACCAAATTGAATTTGTTTACTTGTATCAATGCCTAGAAGATTGAGTACAGTTGGACGGATATCGACCTGACCGCCTACCGTATCAATTTCTTTTGGATGTTGATCCGTTACCCCTGGAATGTGTACAACAAACGGGACTTTTTGAAGCTGTACTTCTTCAAATGGCGTAATCTCTTTATTTAAAAATTGTCCCATGGCTTCGTTATGGTTTTCAGAAATTCCGTAGTGATCCCCATATAAAACAAAAATGGAGTTATCGTATAACCCAGCTTCCTTCATCTTTTTAAAGAAAAGCTTAAGGGCTTCATCTTGATAACGCACTGTAGGGAAGTACTTGTTCAGCGTTTTACTCTTTGAATCATATTCATCAATGAGCTTATCTTCTTCATCTAAATCAAAAGGGAAATGGTTCGTTAATGTAATCAATCTCGTATAGAAAGGCTGCGGGATCGATTTCATTAATTCAGCGGACTGCTCAAAGAACGGACCATCTTTCAGTCCCCAGCCAACTGAGTTTTCTTCATTCACATCAAATGATTTAATATCAAAGAACTTATCGTAGCCAAAGCTATCGTAGATAAGGTCACGGTTCCAGAAGCTTTTGTTATTCGCATGAATAACAGAAGAGTGGTAGCCTTCATCCTTTAACAGCTCAGGTGTCGCTGTAAACTCATTACTTGGATTTGTGAAGAACACAGCCCCTCTTCCAAGTGGATAAAGAGAATTATCTACAATAAACTCTGAATCAGATGTTTTCCCTTGACCTGTTTGGTGATAAAAATTAGTAAAGTTATAGCTCTTCTTGATCAATTTGTTTAAAAACGGAGTAATTTCTTTCCCGTTTAATTTTTCATTGATCACAAAACTCTGTGTAGACTCAAGTGATACAAGAATGACATTTCGTCCTTTCGCTTGACCAAATGTCTTTTCATTACGGTCCGTTTGATTTGCGCTTACATAGTTTTCAATTTCAGTTAAGCTATTACTGTCAGCAAGGGCTCGTTGAGCAGACTGCTTCGATTGCAATACCCCATCATAAATATGGAAGTTATATAAGCTGATATTTTTCACCAGCATCTCACGGTCAAATGAGCGAGTAAGCAGTTCTGGTCTTTCTGTTTCAGCTAAACCAAGGTTAAAGAAAAATGTAGCTGCCACAAATAAGTAATATGCTGCTCGTTCTTTTCGTGAAACTGTGACATCTGTTCTAAAGGAAGGCTGTTTTTTATAGAGCCAAATTAAAATGATGATATCAACGAACATCAGTAAATCGACTGGTTCAATTAAAGAGGTAATACTTGACCCGAGGTCACCCATATTGTTTGTTTGAAATAGGACGGGGATGGTTAGAAAGTCACTATAGAATCGATAAAACACAATGTTGGCTAACAAAATGAATGTCAGGATAAAGCTTGTCACGATGATATATCGATTTCGATTTTTCTCTTTGAAAAATAAACCGATACCGAAGATAAACAAAAGAAAGCTAAGCGGATTAATAAACAGGATAAACTCCTGCATGAAATTTTCAATTTTAATATTGAAGCTAGATTTATAGATAACATAGGTTTTGACCCACATCAGCAATGTCGCAATCAGTAAAAATGAAATCGCCTTTAATCTATTCTTTCGCATTGTAACCTCCTTATGCTAAGCGCGCACCCAGGCTCAGGATATACCCTAATTATTGGTGCTTCTAGAAAAATAACTAAAGTATATCTTATCCTGTATATGATGGAAAATCAATGTCTTTTTCCTCATGACAAACTTATGAATATGCTAAACATCCAATTTCATGCCTATCTATCGCTTTTTTTAATAAAAATGACATCATTATGACTTTTTTGTTCAAGACAGCCATTTGGTTTTTGCCATCCATGCACCACCGATGACACCCGCATCGTTTCCGAGTGATGCTATCACCACTTCGACATCGTCTGCGCAAGGCGGGAACGCATGTTGTTTCACAACGCGTTCTACTTTACTGCGAAGAAGCTCACCTGCTTTTGAAACACCGCCGCCAATCACAATTTTCGTTGGGTTTAAAGCACTGGCAAGATTCGCTAGGACAAGTCCAAGATGTGTCGTCACTTCTTCTACGACACGCATTGCAAGATCATCTCCGTTTTCTGCCGCTTCAAATACATTCTTTGCTGATAGCGAAGCGAGCGTGCCAAGTGAAGATGTATGCTGCTCGGTTTCTAATTTATCCTTTGCAAGCCGGACGATGCCAGTTGCAGATGCGATTGTTTCAATACAGCCTGTTCTTCCGCAGTTACAAGGTGCTCCTTGAAATGGAACGGCACAAATATGGCCAATTTCTCCGCCAGCTCCTGTCTCCCCTTGAACAACTTCACCGTTGACGATGATGCCGCCGCCAACCCCCGTTCCAAGTGTGACCATCAGGATATTTTTTGCGCCATCTCCTGCACCCTTCCACATTTCACCGAGTGCAGCAATATTCGCATCATTTTCAATGACAGATGGAAGTCCTGTCTCTGCCTCTAGGTGATCTTTCAACGGATAGTTTGTCCAGCCCAGATTCGTTGTTTTATAGACGATTCCAGATACTTTATCTACAGGTCCAGGTGCACCCATTCCGATCCCAATAAGTGCTGATTTCGGCATACTGATCTCAACCAGTTTATGGTCAATTGATTTGGCAATATCGACTGTGATCGTCTGCCCGGATTTATCCGTAGGAATCTCCCACTTATGCTGAATTTCACCATATAGATTAATGAACGCAAGCTTAATTGTCGTACCGCCAAGATCAATACCTACAAACCAATCCCCTGTCATATGCCCTCCACCTTCACATTGTTTTTCGATTTAGTTTGGCTAACTCCATTTGAAGAATCGTCATTGCGTTTGACCATTCAGTCCGGTCAATGATGCCCGATGTATACATTTCCTTCAATTCGTCTGCCATAAATTCTAATTCTACTTCACGATCTCCGAAATACACATAATTTCCAAATCTCATAAGCAGCTGCTGTACATCATATAACGTTTTCATTGTTTCCACCATTTCTTCTCATCAACAGATAGGATAAGCGTATTCATAAATGCGCTTTCAGTCAAGTCATTCAACGTGTTTGACTATTTTCGATATATTGTTTCAGCTTTAAAAATTGATCATTTTGAGGATCCTGTTTTAATGCTTTCTCTAATAGTTCTTCTGCTTTCGCTGTCTCTCCTTTTTCTACGAATAACAACGATAAATGATACAGTTTATTTGGATCATCTGGATCTTTTTCGAGCGACTTTTGTAAAAATTGAATGGCCTTATCAAGGTGGCCCTGCTGCGCTTCCGATAGTGCATAAATATGAAGTGCCTCAGCTGATGCATCTTTTTCGTGTACATATTCCTCTAGTCGTTCACTTGCTTCGCTATACTTTTTCTCATCAAATAAACTCGCTGCCTCACTTGTTGCCGCTGCTTCCTTTTGATTATCTGAATGAAACCCTGTATACAATCCAAGACCGCCAATCAAGAGCAAAACAGCAGTCGCAAGAAGCATTTTGACAGGCTGCGTCTGTTTAGGCAGACGGACAGCTAATGCGGCGAAAAAGCCGCCAACCAAGCCGCCAAGATGCCCTGCGTTATCAATACCTGATACAGTGAAGCCTATTCCTAGGTTAATGAGGATAATGACAATAATATTTGTCCCCATCGTCCGAAAGAAAAGCTTTCGATTTGAGATAGCTAAATATAACAGTGCCCCTAAACAGCCAAAAATCGCGCCTGATGCACCGGCTGCAATTGCCGTATTAAACACAAAGCTCGCTATGGAGCCAAAAATGCCGGAAATCAAATAGATGAGCAAAAATCTTCCTGATCCATAAATTCTCTCAACAGCCGCTCCAACGGACCAAAGAGCAAAAGTATTAAAGAGTAAGTGCGTCAAGCCAATATGTAAAAACATTGGTGTTATCAGGCGCCACCATTCACCCTCTAAAATCAGCACATTATTTTTAGCACCAAATGCTGTTAAAGTTGCCGTATTGGTACTTCCACCAGACAGCTCAAGTAAAAGAAACATCACCACTTGGACAGCGATCAGCAAGTAGGTAAAAATGGGTCTGCCATTTTGAAACACGGCCCGTTCTCGTTCACGCTGTTTTTCCTGATCATCAAATGCCTGGAGCACGTTCCTTTTAAGCTTCATTGCATCCTCAGCTGTGTCTCTCTTCGCTTCTTCTACATCAACTGCAAGAGATGTATTGAGCCATTTTTGCAGTTCGTTTACATCGTTTTGAAGCGTGTCTGCATTGAGTAACACAGGAGTAACTGTCACCTTATTCTCTTTTTGCGGCTGACCATTTAAGTCTTCCCAATCATCTACTGGAACATCAGTTGTAAATTGCAGCTGCAAGAGATGAAGCGATCGTTTACGCATAGCTTCTCTCAGCTGATTGATCCGGTATGTTTGCTCCTCGATATCTCGAACGATCTCCTGTCTGAAATTCACATCTTTTCTATACAGACGGATGAGATCATAGCCTGAGTTTCGTGGTGCTTCAAAAAATATTTCATCTTCTGGGTACGGACTTTGAATCATCTCGTATCCTTTTTGTCTTAGTTCATCAACAACTCGCCAAAATAGACTATCTATGACATTCATACATTCGCGCTCCATTTTTTACATTATTATAGCAAGAATCGTTCTGATCCGCATTTCAAAACAAAAAAATCCCGGCATTTGCGGGATTAGAATGCTTGGCGAATAAATTTCGTCCGAAAATATGGGATTTTCATCAGCCATTTAATCAAAAAGTGACGTACTTGATTTTGGCCTAAAATCAAATTCATGAGCCGATAACGATTTTGCACGAGAACGAATGCAAACAGTGTGAACACAATGCTCCAAATCATTTTATTCATCATATTCCCTCCTATGTTCGTATCGTGGCTTAAATAGGATTTGTTTATGCATGAACCATCGTTTTTATCGCTTTGAATGGTTCCGTTCGTTAGCCAGCCTTTACAATCTAATCCCTTGTGCTTTTGATTGAATATAATAAACCTCTTCACCCTCTGATCGATAACAGGAAACATCAAATTGATGAAGGTTCACTAAATCCTTGAACGTATGAGGTAGCTTACAATTCAGCTCTAATTCTTCAAGCTTGTGCGGGAAGTCATCATCATTTGGATTTGGTGAATGGACATACACAGCATCTAACATTGGATCTTGTTCGTGAATACAGATCCATGTTTGGTATGGCTTTTCAAATTCTTCGAGCTGCTTTAGCAACCTATTGTATAAAGCGATATGAGCCTTTATATGCTCTCTTCTTATTTTCAAACTATTTTTCCCAACACCCCAAAAATCAAGATGGGTATGAAAAAAATCGAACCAATAATCATGATCAAGTTGCAAGTCAAAAGTATTAACTTCCTTCCACAAATTACGGAAGTATCTTTTCTTTCCTCGAAATTTTTTCAATATATGCCTCCTAATAGCTAAAAAGTCATTAAATGAATAAACGTAAACTATTATTAAAATCGGTTAACTTACAGACAAGTGAAGCCGCAACTTAAATTTTAAAGAGATATCAACTCAACATTCACTTCGACCAAGGCATAAATCAAACCAAACGGTCTCAACACAAAAAAGCCCGTTCTACCGTACAAGCAGCGGACTTTATTTTTGATATAAGATACCTTTCTCACTGACGATAATTGAGACCGGAATGTCGTGCGTTTCAACCGGAATATGCTCGGTTTGCTGTACAGTCAAGCAAAGGGCAAGTGTTTCGCCGTGATAGTCAGCTAAGTAGCGGTCATAGTAGCCGCCCCCATATCCGATACGGTAGCCTTGTCGATCAAAGCACACCCCAGGCACAATGATCAAATCGATTGATTCTTTAGATGCAGCGGCCGACGCCAGAGGATCTGGCTCCAATAGCCCAAAGTAGCGGGATATCATCTTCGTTTCCGGTGTATATTTATAAAACGTCATCTCTTTTGTTTCCGGAAAACAGGTGGGTACACATACTTTTTTCCCCTCCTGCCATGCTTTTTCAATGAGAGGCATTGTCGGTACCTCTTTTCCTCTAGACATGGTGAGTGCAATCGTTTTTGCTTCTTTCCATGCTGGTAGCTGAAACAAGTGCTCATGAAGTAAAGCGGTGCTTCGCTCGAAATCCTCAGCACTCATCTGATCCAGCTTGGCTAATGTTTGAAGGCGAAGTTCCTTTTTCACACAGATCATCTCCCATCATAAAAAAACAGCAGGAAAATTCCCTGCTGCTTACTTTGTTTCACGATGTAAAGTTTGTTTTTTATCACGTGAGCAATACTTTTTGAATTCAACGCGATCTGGATTGTTTCGCTTATTCTTTTTAGTAATATAGTTACGCTCACCGCATTCAGTGCAAGCTAGAGTAATATTTACGCGCATGTTTTTCCCTCCAAACTAAAATCAATTCACATTCAGACCTAACTATAATACCACTTCTAGCTTAGGAATGCTAGAATGTTTTTTCACCAATTTCAATTTCAGTGCAATCCGTCTGCGTTCTGATCTATATCGTATGATCATTTCATGAAAAATGGCCTGCTCCCCTATAAAACGTCAATCTTTGTCGTACTGTATACATGAGAAACCCTCTTTTATTTTGACAGCGAGCAAGATTTTCATACTCGTTTTTCATATAAAAAGAAAAAAGATGAAAAAAAGGTGATTTTTTCAGCAATTCCTTTTGAAACTAGCTTTTTTATGGTATAAAAAAGAAGGGTCGAAAACTGTCTGAAACAATCATGAAAGCCTTTTATGGTTTTCAGCATTAAAATACGAATAAAAGGTGATGAAACATGGAAATTGCAATTATCGGATTGCTTGTTGTCAGTATCGTACTGATCGCATTCTCATATTTTCAAAGAGAGCCGATTAAAGAAGTCGAGCAGGAACTTGAAACACTTCAACTATCTGCAATGCAAGAAATCTATAAACTGAAAAAGAAAATGAAGGTTCTTGAAGAAGAATTGCTTGAAACAAATATCGTCGTCCGCAAACATTCAGAAATTGATCCATCTATCGCAAGACAAATCATTTCAAAGCATCAAAATGGCATGTCTCCTGAGGCCATTGCGCGCGCTGAGCATGTATCTGTAGATGAGGTCAACATGATCATTAAAGACAACGAGAAGGTGCTTGTATGACGAAAAAAAGCATCCAAACGTTTGCGGCAGGTATGATTTTTGCAACTGGTGTTCTGGCAATCGTTTTTTTCCTCACTGGAAAAGATGAAGCGGCGGCTGATACAACCACAAAAGAAACGCTCGCAGCGAAAGTAACAGACACTGACGTGAAAAACTATTTAGACTCTAAAAAAGAAGTCTCCGTTAGCCGTGAAACATATCAGCAGCTTCTTGATTATAAAGAAAAAGCACTGAAAGCAAATGAAGACGGCGATTCTAAAAATGATAAAGAAACATCAGACAAGCCTAAAGGCAAATCGGTCAAATTCGTTATTAAAAACGGGATGAGCACAAGTGATGTTTCAGACATGCTTGAGAAGGACGGAATCATCAACTCGTCTAAAGATTTTAATGATTACGTGATTGACGCCGGCTACCATAAAGAAATTCGTGCAGGCAAATTCAATTTAAAAACAGGGATGACGTTCAAACAAATCGTCAAAGCCTTAACAAAATAACAGTAAAAACCCCTGGCGGCGCTGACCTCCAGGGGTTTTTGTTATCCAAATCGACCAGATATATAATCATTTGTTCTTTGATCATTTGGCTCAGAGAACATCACATTCGTATCATTGATCTCAACAAGCTCCCCCATTAAGAAGAAGGCTGTTCTATCTGATACCCTTGCCGCTTGCTGCATGTTATGCGTCACAATGGCAATCGTATATTTCTCTTTTAATTTCATAATCAATTCTTCAATCTTTAATGTTGAGACAGGATCAAGCGCTGATGTTGGTTCATCCATTAATAAAATATCTGGGCTTGTAGCAATAGCTCTTGCGATACAAAGACGCTGCTGCTGACCGCCAGAAAGACCTAATGCAGGCGCACTTAAGCGATCTTTCACTTCATCCCAAAGGGCAACATCACGAAGCGCTTTTTCAGCGATTTCTTTTAATTGCTGCTTGCTCTTCACCCCGTGAATTCTTGGCCCATAGACGACATTATCAAAGATAGATTGAGGGAATGGGTTTCCTTTTTGAAAGACCATCCCAACGTTTTTACGCAGTTCCACGAGATCGACACGGCCTTTTAAAATATTGTCACCGTTATACATCATATCCCCGGTGATTTTCACACCTGGCACTGTTTTGACCATGAGATTTAAGGTCTTGATAAACGTTGACTTTCCGCACCCGGACGGACCGATAATTGCTGTGACTTCATGCTCTCTTATGTCTAAATCAATATGCTTGAGTGCGTGATGCTGTCCATACCAAAGGTTCATATCATTCACACGAAACACTTCTTTTTTTGCTGTTTCAGTTGCTACTGAATTCATCAAAATCCACCCGCCTTATCCAAATCGACCATTGATATAGTCTTCTGTTTTTTGCTGCGCAGGACGTGTAAAGATACGTTCAGTGGCATCATATTCTACTAGATCACCGTTCAGGAAAAAGGCCGTATGATCAGATACACGTAACGCTTGCTGCATGTTGTGAGTCACAATGACGATCGAATAATCATTTTTCAACTCTGATAATAACTCTTCAATTTTTGCATTTGAGATCGGGTCTAGGGCAGAAGCAGGTTCATCTAATAAAAGAACGCTAGGCTTCATCGCAAGTGTACGGGCAATACAAAGGCGCTGCTGCTGACCGCCGGATAATGACAAAGCTGAGCGGTGCAGACGATCTTTGACCTCATCCCAAAGCGCCGCTTTTGTTAAGCTTTCCTCTACCGCATCATCAAGCACTGATTTTCTTTTTTCACCCGCATACTTTAACGCATGGGTAATGTTATTGTAGATTGATTTAGGAAATGGATTTGGTTTTTGGAAAACCATACCGATTTCTCTTCTTAAATTGACCACATTAATGCGGTCATCCAAAATATTGAGCCCTTCGTACATGATCGCCCCTTCACTTCTCGCACCTGGGATCAAGTCGTTCATGCGGTTAATGCTGCGTAAAAAGGTTGATTTCCCGCAGCCAGATGGACCGATTAATGCGGTAATTGCGTTCTTCTCAACTTCAAATGAAATGTGATTGACCGCTCTTTTTTCCCCATAATAAATGCTTAAATCCTGCACCTGTAAAATCTGTTCTGCTTGAAGTGGAGCCTTTTTTGCTGCAATCTCTTTTTTTTCTGCTAGCATTTGAACCATATCCCCTTCACACCTTTCTCACATTATTTTGACGTAAGCTTCTTATGAATAAATGAACCAAGCCATCTAGCTGCTAAGTTGAATACTAAAACTGAAAGCACTAGTACCGCTGAGGCACCATTTGCAATGGCCTCTGCATCTGGAATGATTCCTTGTGTATTGACGTTCCATATATGAACGGCTAATGTTTCTGCCGGTCTAAAAATATTCAGCGGTGACGTATCAGAAAATGGACTCCAGTTTGTAAAATCTAGACGCGGTGTGGTGAGACCTGCTGTGAAAAGAAGCGCTGCTGCCTCCCCGAAAACTCTTCCTGATGCTAAAATCGCACCGGTAATAATAGAAGGAATCGCACCTGGAATCAGGACCGTCTTCACTGTATGCCATTTCGTCACACCAAGCGCTAGTGATGCTTCCTTTTGATCCTTCGGTACAGAGCGAAGCGCGTCTTCTGTCACCCTGACCATCACTGGCAGGTTAAACACGGTGAGCGCAAGAGCTCCTCCGATGATTGTATAGCCCCAGCCTGTTAAATTGACAAACATGAGTAAACCAAACATACCAATGACAATGGAAGGAAGTGAAGACAGCACTTCAATACATGTGCGAATAAAATCAGTGACTTTGTTTTGAGGCGCATATTCAGCCATGTACACTCCGCCGCCGACACCAAGTGGTACTGTGATCAGCATTGTAATAAACAAAATGTAAAACGAGTTAAACAGCTGATCCCTAATGCCGCCGCCAGAGCCAATCGCACTTGAGCGGGTTGTCAAAAAGTCAAAGTTTAATTCTTTTGCACCGTTGAAAATGATATAAGAAAACAAACCAACTAGGATCGCCGTAATAATGGCGGCACATAATCCAAAAACAATCGTGGCAAAACGATCAGTCATTTTGCTATTCATTAAATCTTCCTCCTAGACGACAAGTATCTGATAATGAGTATGAACATAAACGATACAACTAGAAGGACAAGCCCCATTGACCAAAGTGTATTGTTTTCAACACTTCCATACGTTGTGTGACCCATGTTTAACGTAATAATGGTTGTTAATGTACCAGCTGTATCCATAATGCTCTCTGGTAAATTACGTGTGTTTCCAATGACCATTTGAACGGCAAGGGCTTCTCCAAATGCTCTCGCCATCCCAAGAACGACAGCTGTCATTAATGTTGGAAGAGCTGCTGGTACAAGCACACGTCTAATCGTTTGCCACCTTGTTGCGCCAAGTGCATACGATCCCTCACGCAAGCTTTTTGGAAGGGAAGCCATTGCGTCAGTTGCAATGGATGTAACGGTTGGCAGAATCATAATGGACAGGACAATTGTTCCTGCTAATACGCTATGCCCTGAACCGCTTGATTTGAAATGTCCGATAAACGGCACCAATACTGTAAGACCTATGAATCCGTAAACAACGGATGGAATCCCTACAAGCAATTCAATGACTGGCTGGAGAATTTTCCGGCCCCATGCAGGTGCAATTTCTGTCATAAAGATCGCTCCTGCGATGCCTAGCGGCGCTGCAATGAGTGCCGATAGAAGTGTGACGGCGATCGATCCAAAGATAAAAGGAAATGCGCCGTACTCCGGGTTTTCTGCTGTTGGGTTCCAATTGATACTGGTTAAGAACTCAATTGGGCTTACACCATTTACGATGAAAGATTGTAAACCCTTAATGCCAAGGAAGATGGTGATGGCGATGGATACTGCAATCATTAAGAATGCGCAGAATCTTACCAAAATACTTCCTCTTACTTCATCCATTTGCCTATTTTTCTTCGAGCTGATCAGCCGATCGCTCGCTTCTGTATGTTCTATCTGCTTCATCTTTTTCTACACTCCTATGAATGTCATAAAAGGAAAAGTGAAATGCTCCACTTTTCCTTCATCAGCAATTCAAGACCTCTTACTTATCTGATTGTTTGCCTGCTGCGTCTCTTTCTACTTTCATATTAGAGACTGAGATGTAGCCTTGGTCTTTAACGATTTCTTTTTGTACTTCGTCACTCATAAGGTAATCTAAGAATTGTTTTGCTAGACCTTCCGGCTCACCTTTTGTATAAGAGTGCTCGTATGCCCAAATTGTATATTTACCGCTTTCTACATTGCTTTCTTCTGGTTTCACACCATCAATGCTAAGCGGTGTAATTTTGTCATCTGTTAAATAAGAGAATGCAAGGTATCCAATCGCACCTGGTGTTTCTGCAATCAGTTTTTTCACTGTGTTTGAAGAATCTTCTGTGATTCCTTCTGCAGGTGTTGCACCATCAAGTGCATATTTCACAAATGTTGCACGTGTTCCTGAAGAATCAGGTCTGTTAACAAGCGTGATTTTTTGGTCTTTCCCGCCAAGCTCTTTCCAGTTTTTGATTTTACCAGTGAAGATTTTTTTCAATTCGTCCTTTGTGATGTCTTTGACACCCACTTCAGGGTTTACAGCTGCGGCCATTCCAACAACTGCTACTTTGTGGTCTTTTAAAGCTTTTGCGTCGACTCCGTCTTTCTCTTCAGCGAATACATCTGAGTTACCAATTTGTACAGATCCTTCTGAAACTTGAGAAAGTCCTGTTCCTGAACCGCCGGCTTGTACTTGAATATCGGCTTTTGGATGTTTATCCATGAATTTTTCTGCTGCCGCAAGAACTAAAGGCTGCATCGCAGATGATCCTGAGATGGTAATGGAACCTGATGCCTCATCTTTGTTTGAAGCATTTCCTTTACTGTCTTTTGAATCTCCGCTTGAGCTGCTGTTTCCGCATGCTGTGACGAATGCTAACAATGCGATAGTAAGGAAAGTAAGCAGCCATAATTTGTTCTTTTTCATTTCAAGAATACCCCCTGAATAATTTGTCCTACGAGTAATACATTAAAGGTTCTTTATTAATTTCGTTTAAATGGAATGTTAAGGTTTTGTAAATGTCGAAGTTTTGTAGAGAAATTGCGGCGTTTTTTATGAATTTTGTCAATTTATATCGGGATTTTTGAAGAAAACGTAAAAAAACGCCCACAAAAAGTGAGCGTTTTTACCTATGAAAGGTCTAGTTATTTGTTTCTGCTTCATTTTCAATTTTGTTTTTGTTTTTCGCCTGTGTATCATTGCTTTCCTGTTTTGATTTCAGTTCAAAGTACTTATCTAATACTTGTTCACCAATATCATTAGTAATTGGATAGCGCTGGTTGTAGTCTTGATACACCCATGGCACGACAACGGAAATAGCCACTTCTGGATTATCAGCCGGCGCATACGCAACAAGAGTTGTGTTATACGTCGGTGTACCGCGCTTGCTTTTAATTGGACCGTCATAAAATGATTGGGCGGTTCCTGTTTTGCCAGCTGGATTATACTTTTTGTTGCCAAAGTTTGAATAGGCTGTCCCTCTTGGGTTCTGCATGACAAGCTTGAAGCCTTGCTGGACACGCTTGATTTGATCACTTGTCATGTCTAGCTTATTCAATACATCCGGTTTAACGGATTCTGTCACAGCTCCAATGCCGCGCTGCGGATCTGGCTCTCTCACTTCTTTGACAAGCTGCGGACGTAAACGATATCCCCCATTTGCAATGGTTGAAACGTATTGCGCCATTTGCAGCGGTGTAAACGTATCATACTGTCCAATCGCATAGTCAAGTAAAAGGCCCGATTGTGTAGACGTTCCTCTGTAGCCCGTTGCCTCGTTTGGCAGGTCAATACCAGTTTTGACGCCAAGGCCAAATTTACTGAAATTGTAGCGGAACGTATCAAATGCTTTCGGATCAATTGGGAGCGGCTGATTCTTACGATATTCGCTTTTCCCAATAGCGATCGCTGTTTTGAACATATACACGTTAGATGAACGCTCTAGTGCTGTTAAATCATTAATGAGTCCCATATTTTGATAGGATTTCTTTGGCGGTGACTGAGCGATATAGAGAGGTTCATCATATTGGGTACTTCCAATATGAATAGCGCCTGTTTTATATCCGGTTAGTACCGTTGCCCCTTTTACAGCTGATCCCATCGCATATGAGGATGTCATCGTTCCTAATGAGTAATCATCGAACTTGTATTTTCCGTTTTTGTTTGAAATCTGCTTACCCGCAACAGAGAGAACCTCTCCATTTCTCGGGTCCATCATAACAACAAATGCGCGATCAAGAAGCTCTGTTCCCCCTCTTTGTTTCGCACTTCTCAAGTTCTTTTCAATAATTTTTTCAACCGCTTTTTGCAGCTGAATGTCAATTGTCAGCACAAGGTCTTTCCCGCTCTTACCTTCAGTTAACACTTTAGAGCTTGTGACATTGCCCTGTTTATCAGTTGTACTCTGTTCTTTTTCCTTTTGGCCCTGCAGGACATCTTCATATTGATATTCAAGATAGCTTTTTCCTACACGGTCATTTCGGCTGTAGCCGAGTGATAGATAATGCTCAAGAAGTGACTGCGGAAGACCTTCATCACTCGAAGACACACTGCCAAGCATACTGCGGAGCAGTCCTTTATACGGATAGCTGCGTGACCAGTCTGTCGTCACATCAACACCTGGCAGCTCGTCCAAATGCTCAGAGACGTAAGCAATTTCACTTGGCTTTACATCTTCATTTTTAATAAATTGAGGCGTCAGTGCATAGCCTCCATCCATCTGCCTTTTAATGGCAAGCACTTGTAAATCTTTTTTCGTCAGTTGATTTAATTCCTTGTCTGTGATGCGTTTTAGCTGAAGCTCATATAGTTTATCATCAGAGACCTTATCGTCACCCTTTAATTCTGATTCCTTTTGAACAAGCTTTTTCGCTTCATTCGGATGCGTTAAGATCCAGAAATCTTTTTTGTCCCGATCTGTGATTTTTTTCGTACTCACATGAATCATATCCGCTAATTTTGATGCCACTTTGAGCCGCTCTTCTTGTGAAGTCGTCGAGGTTCTCGTATATGTAATGGCATTTAGCGCTTTATTGCTGACAATCGTATTGTAGTTTCGGTCGTAAATTTTTCCGCGCGGAGCAGATGAGCTGACATTCACATCCTCTTGTTTCTCTGCCTGCTTTTTATAATCTTCTCCATTGACAATTTGCACAAACCCGAGTCTAACGACAACGCCGGTAAAAATAATAAACGCAGCTAAAAATAATAAATTCAGCCGGATCGGAAGTGTTTTGCGCCCTTCCTTCGCGTCTTTTTTGTTTTTCTTGTTTCTCATCACATCACCTTTTCTATCAAGAAAGAAATGGCACCCCTTTTTGTATTTAAAAGGTGCCATCATCATTTTAGCGGTTTTTCTATCATTTATCTAGAAATTTGATGTTCCATTGGTAAGAAATTTTACCTTTCTCCCTTAATAAGGTTCGTGTGAGAAACTGGCTTTTGACCGTCAGCCTCTTTCATATCAGCAGTTTTTTCTTTTAAATGAATATCTTTTACAAAATAATAAATGAGGGTATGTCCCGCCCCGAGCACAACAAGAGATGCTGGGATTCCGAGCTCATCACCTAGTAAGGTGACAGACAGCAGGAACAAAATAATCGAACTAATACGGCCGGCATTTAAAAATAGCTCTCTGACCACAATATATTCAATTCTGGCCTTTCTGGCATACCTTGCATGGCCGATGACATCATATGTTAAGGATACATAAGGAACAAGCAGGAGCGGATATCCTATTGCAATCGCTACCGCATACATGAGAAGTGAAACATAGGACAAGTGGAAGACGATTAAAAACAGGGCGCCGTATAAAATCAGACCGCCAAGCATAATCGCCTTCTTCCGCCACTTTTTCTTAATCAAACGCGTAGCGAAGAAATAAGCAAAAAACGCAACACCTGAATTCACTAAACCAAACGTCCCGAGAGCAAGCTCACTGTTTGTTGCAATAAATACGAAGACACTGATTAAGAAGACAAAGACCCCTTCACGAAGCCCTTGAAAAAAGTGAGCTGTTGTAATCCTACGCCAATTCGCGTCTGCATGACGTTCTTTCCAAATTTGTTTGATGATAAATTTGCCTTTTGACTGTCTTCTTTTGAGGAAAAAGCTCATCACAACCGCTAGTGAAAACAAAAAAAGCGATAATGTGAAAATGACTGTGTAGCCTGTATCATCCGTTAACTGAGAAATGACAATCCCCGCAATGAGAGGACCGATCATGCCGGCAGTTGAGGAAAGCACCCCAAGAAACCCATTAAAGAAGTCTCTTGTTTCAGGCTCGGTGATCTCAAAGGTGAGTACGTTAAAAGCAAGCCAGTAAAAACCATAGCCGATCCCAAGGACACTTCCCAATAAAACAAGCCGTGCGGCCGCTTGTTCTCCTGCCATTAAAACAATCAAATAAAAAGCGGCTAAAAAGATGACACCGAAACGAAGGACAAACGCCCGGTCTATTTTTTTAGCGAGCCGGCCAGCGAATAAAAACGTAATGGGCTGAAGCACCACAATGGCCAAGTTATAAATCGCAAGATCTGTGAATTTCCCAGACTGTTTCCATAAGTACACATTTACAAACGTATTTGAAAGCGCAATGGCAAGTGCGTATAACCCGCCAATCGTGAGGAGGAGCAATAAATCTCTTGTAACATCCATGTCCCCGAACATTTTCTTTAATCTGCTCATACAATTCATTCTCCTTTTCTACACAATAGTCTGTCTCATCAAAAGGCAGATATGTAAAAAAAGGAGGGAAAATATAAAAAGACCTGCTTCTCTTGAAAGCAGGTCTTTTAGAATCAAATCATTATTTTGCTTCGCTGTAAAGGCGAGCTACTTCATCCCAGTTCACAACATTCCAGAATGCTGAAATGTAATCAGGACGACGGTTTTGGTAGTTTAGGTAGTAAGCATGCTCCCAAACGTCTAGTCCTAGAATTGGCGTTTTTCCTTCAGTTAAAGGAGAATCTTGGTTTGGCGTGCTTGTGATTTCAAGTTTTCCGTTGTTCACAACAAGCCATGCCCAACCAGAACCAAAGCGTCCTGCAGCTGCTGCAGCGAAATCAGATTTGAATTTTTCAAATCCGCCTAATTCTTTTTCGATTGCATCTGCAAGTTCACCAGTTGGTGCGCCGCCACCGTTTGGTGAAAGAAGCGTCCAGAATAATGAGTGGTTTGCATGTCCTCCGCCATTGTTACGTACAGCTGTACGAATGTTTTCAGGCACTGAGTTTAAGTTAGCCACTAGCTCTTCAATTGATTGATCTTCAAGAGCTGATACACCTTCGATTGCTTTGTTTAAGTTTGTTACATATGTGTTGTGGTGTTTTGTGTGGTGAATCGTCATTGTTTCCTTGTCGATATGTGGTTCTAATGCATCGTAAGCATATGGTAATTCTGGAAGTTTAAAAGCCATGGTTAATTTCCTCCTTAAAATGTATGTACTGAAATGCTTCCTTTGTAAGTCAGCAATTCACCCTACTCAAAGAGTATCAAAAGAAACAGCTTGTTTCAACGTTATTGCTCATGTTCTGAAACATTTCAGTGTTTATTTTGTATTTAGCCCTTTAGATAAAGTTTTAAACACCCTTTTTCAACTTAGCGAAGGACATAAAATAAAAAGATGCCCAGCATCAACGCTTGAATCAATCCTTTTGCAAAAACACCTGATACAAATCCAATTAATGAGCCTAATCCGACTTTCACACTCGTCTTCAAATCTTTTTGATGAACAAGGAGCTCTGCAATGACACTCCCGAGAAATGGACCAATAATAATTCCTGCAATGGGGATCACAAAAGGACCAGCTAATAACCCAATGGTGCTTCCCCAAATAGCTGCCTTGCTGCCGCCAAAGCGCTTGACCCCTATAAGATTTGAAACATAATCCGCCGCAAATAAGACGGCAGTAAACATCGCTTGAATGAGCCAGAACGTCAGTGTAAGCGGCTCGAAACTAAAGAAGAAGCCATATAGAATAAATCCGAGTACCATAAAGACCACACTCGGAATAATTGGATAAACCAGTCCAACAAACGCAATGATAAATGCACAGCCAATCAGTATCCAATAAAGCACGTCCAAGACCCTGCCGCCTCCTTTTTATATGCTGTATACATTATGCCTCATTCCTTCTATCTTAACCAGTGATGAGGCCATACTTGTACTTGATGGATAGACATTGATACAATATGAGAAATAGAAAAGAATGTAGGAAGTGAATAGGTATTGAACGTATTTAATCTATTGTTAAAAGGAATTTATTCACCAAAAGATGTTGCCAAAGCACGTTTTACAGGGATCGGTAAAGCGATTTTATTCATTTTTATCCTTTCAATTATCGCAGCAGTTCCTCAGGGATATCACATGAGTCAAGAGATCTCGAATGCGATGTCAGGATTTCAGCACGTGATCAAAAAAGATTTACCCGACTTTTCAATTGAAAAAGGAAAGCTTCAAGCGGATCAAAGTGCACCAATAGAAAAAGAAGAAAACGGCATTACGATCATCTTTGATCCTGCTGAAAAAATAAAAGCAAGTGAACTTGAATCAAAGCAAACAGCCATTGCTTTATTAAAGGAAAAAGCAGTGATTGCGATTGATGGGCAAATGACAGATATTCCATACCAGCTCCTAGGCGGAACGCTGACAAAAGACGAACTTGCTCGCGTCACAAATCAGAACCAAGCGATTATTATCCCTGTCATCTGTGTACTGCTATATTTATCAACTGCGGCGCTCATGTTTATTAGCGCAACATTCCTTGCAATGCTTGGTACATTTATTAAACGAATGCAGCAAAAAGAGCTGTCTTTCCAAATGCTTTGGAAGCTCTCCGCTTATTCACTCACATTAACCACGGTCTTTTTCGCCATCATGAGTGCATTAAACACACCTGTTGCAAACTCATTTTTATTGAATTGGGTCATTAACTTTATCTTTTTATATCTTGTTGTAAAAGAAATACCTGCAAAAAAAAGCAAATGATCCATCCAACAAGGATTTGTCTACACAATGAAAGCTCCCCCGTCTCGGAGGAGCTTTTTATGTATGTTCATACGCTAGGACTCATCTGGATGGATGATCGCAAATAAATAATGATCCTCCCACACTCCGTTAATCTTTACTTTTTTACGATTTAGTCCCTCATTTTCAAAACCTGTCTTTTCAAGTACACGAATGGAACCCTTGTTACTCGGCTTTACTCCAGCCTCAATCCGGTGGAGATTCAACTCAAAAAAGGCATAGTCAATGATTAAACGAATGGCTTCTGTCATATATCCTTTTCCGCCCTGTCTTTGATCGAGTACATACCCGAGCCAAGCTCCTTCTATCGGACCTCTTACGACAGAACTTAAAGAGATCGTCCCAATTAAGTCACCTGTTTCATTTAAGAAGATACCATGCATGTATGATTCATCTTGTTCTCTTCTTTGCCTACTCCGCTGAATTCGTTCAATTTGACGAGGTAACGTGAAGAAATCATCTTTGATCAAAGGTGTAAATTCCTGAAAATATGAGCGATTCTCAAGTTCTAATGTTAACAGTGATTCTGCATCATTTTCTGTCAGTGTTCTCACATATATATGCTGACTAACTTTCTTCATAAAATCTCCCCCTTTCTTATTTTATCATAATCGCCATATGAGATTGCTCTCCTATTTACACCAACGACCCAAGCAGTTTTATTACAAGACATACTAGAACTAACTAGAACCATCCTTTCCAGCTTTTCTCCTCTTTTTTGGTTCTATCATTTCAGGACATGCATAGACTGAAGTAAACTCTTAAAAGCGGTGAGTAAAATGCGGCGAATTCTTTTTTTACTAATCAGTTTATTTGTCCTCTTTATTATCTTTTTTGATTTAAAAAATGGAACCATTCCTGTTGAGGAAAACCCAGCCGTTCCAGCAAGTGCCCTTCAAACAGCTGAGAAAAAGACATATAAGAACGTTACGGTAAAACAAGGTGAAACGGTCCTCTCCATCGTACATACAAGCAAGCCACTTGATGATGTCATTAAAGATTTCGAGGAGCTGAATCAAGGTGTGAAAGCGAACGAAATCAGAGCAGGCAGTACATATAAGTTTCCTGTCTATAAGAGATAAAACGTTAATTCCTTGTCATTCATACGAAGAGACTGTTACAATATGAACTGTAAAACACGACGTACACGGCAAAGAATTGCTTGTACACTAAGGAGCGATTGACAAGTGAGTGAAGTCACACATCGTACTAAAACGCGTCCCGTCAAAGTGGGACCTTTAACTATAGGTGGAAATAATGAGGTTGTCATTCAAAGTATGGCAACAACCAAAACACATGATGTCGAAGCGACAGTCGCTGAAATTAAACGTTTAGAAGAGGCAGGCTGTCAAATCGTGCGTGTCGCATGTCCAGATGAGCGTGCAGCAAATGCAATTGCGGACATTAAAAAACAAATTAACATCCCGCTTGTTGTGGATATTCATTTTGACTACAAGCTTGCACTGAAAGCGATTGAAGCAGGCGCAGACAAAATCCGAATCAATCCAGGAAACATTGGAAGAAGAGAAAAAGTTGAAGCTGTTGTCAAAGCAGCAAAAGAAAAAGGCATTCCAATTCGTATTGGGGTAAACGCTGGTTCATTAGAGAAAAAGATTCTTGATAAATACGGCTACCCAACTGCAGATGGTATGGTCGAAAGTGCACTGCATCACATTAAAATTCTAGAAGACCTAGACTTTCATGACATCATCGTCAGTATGAAAGCATCTGATGTAAACCTTGCAATTGAGGCATACGAAAAAGCGGCTAAAGCCTTTGATTATCCTCTTCATCTTGGGATTACAGAATCAGGTACGTTATTTGCAGGTACAGTCAAAAGTGCAGCTGGACTTGGCGCTATTTTGAATATGGGGATTGGGAATACACTCCGTATCTCATTAAGTGCTGACCCAGTTGAAGAAGTAAAAGTAGCACGTGAATTGTTGAAATCATTTGGTCTTGCATCAAATGCAGCAACACTAATCTCCTGCCCAACTTGTGGACGAATTGAAATTGACCTTATCAGCATTGCAAATGAAGTCGAAGAATATATTTCTAAAATCAAAGCTCCGATTAAAGTAGCAGTCCTCGGCTGTGCTGTAAATGGTCCAGGTGAAGCGCGTGAAGCAGATATCGGCATCGCAGGCGCTAGAGGCGAAGGATTATTGTTCCGTAAAGGTGAAATTGTTCGTAAAGTACCGGAAGAAACAATGGTCGAAGAACTGAAAAAAGAAATCGATAAAATCGCTGAAGAACATTATGCGAAAATGGAAGCTGAAAAAGAAAAACAAGCGAATGCTTAACAAAAAACGCCTGACGTCATTGTCAGGCGTTTTTCTGTCCTTGTTAAAAGAACGGGGTGATAAATATGCCTAGGATGACGGAAACAATTCCGATCCCGATTGACCACGCGCCAAGCGCATGTGCTCCTTTTCTTCGTGCAATATAACCAACGACGATTGCCGCTACCCCTAATAGCACCGGCAAGACAAATAATGAGATAATCGCAATCGCGAGTGCTGTATAGCCTATCCCTTTACTGCCCGAATCGTCACCTGCATGGTCACGTCCTCGTCTATCTTCTCGATCTCTTGATGCTTGATATGGCTCTGCAATTTCAGCAGCTGTTTCCTCTAAATAGCCATCATCATTACTAAAGTGTGTGTCGATTTCACGATCATTTCTTCTGAAATCCTCGTCTCTTTCCATGATCAATTCCCCCTTTTGGTTAATAGAAAGGAGCTTTTTTAGTATGAGCAAAAATGTCTGTTTCATGTTTGCTAAAACTTGCTGGAATTGTGAAATGATTATGTTACACTTTAAGAGTATAAAAATGAGGAGTGTGGGCATGTTACGTTTAGGAATTGATATTGATGGTACAGTGACGGCGCAGGACACTTTTGTTCCCTATTTAAACGAGTCGTTCCAATGTGCCATGACACTAGATGATATGACAGAATATGATTTGACGAAGCTTTTAAAGATTTCTCAAGAAGAATTTTGGGGCTGGATGAATGAGCATGAGCCTCTTATTTATAAACAGGCAAAGCCTGCTGAGGGTGCTAAAGAAATCCTCGACCAAATGAAGCAGCAGCATAAATTGATTTATATTACAGCAAGAAGGCAGCATCATTCAGATATCACCTACAAGTGGTTTCAAGAACATGACGTGCATTATGATGACATTGAGCTGGTTGGCGGTCATCATAAGCTGGAAGCCGTTCAAAAGCACAAGATTGATGTATTTTTTGAAGACCATCACGGCAATGCCACAATGATTGCAAAAGAGGCAGACATCCCGGTTATACTTTTTAACTCCCCTTATAACCAGATGCCAATTGACGACAGAATTATTCGCGTAAACAACTGGCACGAAGCGTCTCAATGGATCAAACAATATGAACAAAGTCTGCAAGCTGCTTATTAAGGTAGAAAAGCCGATACGTTTAATGTATCGGCTTTTTCGATGGAGCAAGCTGCCCTTCTTTCATGAGGAAATGGTACAACGCTCCCTTCATGCCTGCCTGATTCAAGTAATAACACGTTTCCAGCTTCACCTGAATGTTCTTCCACGCAGGCAGTGTATGTAGGTGTTTCTCAATACTTGATAGTAAATCTGGTCTTGCGCTCACGCCGCCGCCAATGAGAATTTTTTCTGGATTGAGGACGGTTGCTACATTGTAAATGCCAATGGCGATTCGCTTGTACCACTGATCCACCAGGTTTTCAATGGACGGATCGTGCTTCGCCTTTTCAAAAATGTCTTGGCCGTCTATTTGTGTACTTTGCGGAATTCCTTGCTTTTCTTTATAGCTGCGAATGAGACCAGCCGTTGAAGCGCTGCTGTTGAGTGTTGTAAATTGTCCATTGTCTGTTTCTGTCAGCATCATGCCAAATTCACCGCCGCGAAAGGAAGCCCCGCGCACAAGCTGACCACCAGCGAAAATACCACCGCCAACACCTGTGCCAAGCGTCATACAAATAAAGCTGTCACACCCTTTCGCATGGCCGCTATATTTTTCTGCGAGAGCTGCACAGTTCGCATCATTTTCCACTTCTACACGAAGAGATGTTTTCTCTTCTAAAAGTGTTTTTACATTTTGACCATTTAAGGCGATGATGGCGCCTGCAAATTCTGTATAACCTGATTCACTGTCCACAAAGCCCGGAAGACTGATGGCGATACCCCTGACAACCTGCATCCTTTGATATTCCCTGACCACATCCGCCATCGCTTCTAAAAACGGTTCAAGCTGCCGGCAGTTCGTCTGATAGTCACCGCTAGTGATTAGCTTTCCATCCTGATCCATTAATCCATGTTTCGTTCTCGTCCCGCCTACATCAAACACGACGTAATATGCCACTTTTGACCCCTCCCTTTACTCCAAAAGACTCAAATTGCACGTTGTATTACCTTGATCTCATTTTAATGAAACAGCCACCCTTTGTAAAACGTTTTCAAAAGACAAAACAAAAAAGCCAGCTCCATGGCTGGCTTTTTTTCACGAGTGAACTTCCTTCGGTTCGCAGGAAGGACACGTTCCGTATATTTCAAATTTATGTCCGCTAATATGATAATCCTCTAGATCGGCGTCAAGCTTGTCCATAGGACAGGCATCGATTTCTTTTGTTTTCCCGCATGTAAGACAAATAAAGTGATGGTGATGATGGGAAAATGAACATTTGAAACGGAATAGTTTCTCCCCTGACAATTCCGTTGTTTCTAATATTCCAAGGTCTTCATATAGTGACAAGTTTCGATAAATTGTATCAAAGCTAAGACCCGGGTAATCTTCACTTAGTGCCGTCAGCACATTTTTAGCAGTCAAGTATTTATCAGAATCAGAAAACAATTGAAGCATATCTTCTCGTTTGCTTGTATATTTGTAGCCTTTTTCCTTTAATAAATCAAGCGCTTCTTGTACGTTCATGTTGATTCCCCCTTCTGAATTTCCCAATACTAATACACCCGATTAAAATCAAAATAGACAGCATCACAATGGTTCCGCCTGGCGCTAAATCAAGATAATAGCTTAAAATCAATCCGGCTAATACCGACAATTCACCAAACAAGATCGAAAGGAAAATCGCCTGTTTAAATCCTTTGGCAATGCGGATACTTGCCGCAACAGGAAGCGTCATGAGCGCCGACACAAGCAGTGTACCAACGATACGCATCGATGCCGCAATGACAAGTGCGACGACTAAGATAAAAATAAAATGAATCCATTTTGCTGAAATACCAGAAGCCTTTGCATGCTCTTCATCAAAAGA
This sequence comes from Bacillus sp. ABR, assembly GCF_056172715.1. NCBI lineage: Bacteria > Bacillati > Bacillota > Bacilli > Caryophanales > Bacillaceae > Bacillus > Bacillus sp. ABR. The sequence continues at coordinate 395,289 of NZ_JAOYSL010000002.1, forward strand.
AAGCAAAAATAATTCTTTATATAAAAGCACAACAACTAACACAACAACGAGTGAGATCCCTACAATAATCCAAAGATCGAGTCTTGACACCGCACTGACACTTCCGAATAAATAACTAAACAAATCTGTATTAAAGCCATTCGCTAGTGAAATGAAGATGACGGAGATCCCAATTCCCCCTGATAAAATAATGGGAATGGCAAGCTCCTGATAATGCTTATACACGGAGCGCAGACGTTCAATAAATAATGAACCAGCAACAGAAAAAGCCATCCCTAAGTACAGCGGGCTTACCCCTGTCAAAAGGCCAAACTTTTTATCAAGAAATAGACTTGCGGCAATACCGGCAAGTGATACGTGGCTGAGGGCATCTGCAATAAGCGAGAGCCTTCTGACGACAATAAATACACCAAGTAAGGGCGCAATAAAACCAATCAGTAACCCTGCGATAAACGCATTTTGTAAAAATTCATAATGAAAAAATGGAAATAGCATTATTCATGTCCCCCATGATGGTGATGGTCGTGATGAATCACTTGAATGTCATGCCCGTAAAATTGGGATAGCGCCTGATCATCCATTGAATCAAACGCTTCTGCATCCCCGTGGAAATGCAGTGTCTGATTTAAACAAGCCACATGGGTGACTTTATCGGAAACGGTGCCAACGTCGTGTGTGACGAGAATTAAAGACATTCCTTTTTCTTTGTTCAATGTTTCGAGCAGCTGATAAAAGCCTTCTACTGTCCGCTGGTCTACCCCAACTGTGGGCTCATCCAAAATGAGCAGCTTTGGCTGACTGACAAGCGCACGGGCAATAAATGCGCGCTGCTGCTGACCGCCAGATAGCTCCCCGATGTTTTGATGCTTTAAATCTTGTATACCAACTGAGCGAATGGCATCTTCCACTTGCCATTTATCCTGCTTGCTCATTCGTTTAAACAAACCAATTTTCGCGGTCAATCCGCTTGCGACGACCTCATATACAGAAGCAGGGAAACCCGTATTGAAGCTATTCGCCTTTTGAGAAACAAATCCAATTTGATCCCAGTCTCTAAATTTTGAAACAGGCGTGCCAAATAGCTTTAATTCCCCTTGCTGCGGTTTAATGAGCCCAAGCAGGCATTTTAATAAGGTTGTTTTACCAGAACCATTCGGTCCAACAAGTGCTAGAAAGTTTCCTTCCTCTACTGTTAAATGAATGTGATCAATGACATTTCGCTGTCCATATGAGTACGAAATGTCCTTCATTTCAATGATTGGCTTTGCCATGAATCTTTCCACCTTTAATCAATATAAAAAGAATGATTACGATTTATACAACAAAAAGAAAATGGCTTTTGCCATTTTCTCTGTCCATACATACATTTCATTATATAAAAGAAAGATAAAAAAGTAAAATAAAAGCTAATGAATGGCTGTTTTGAACTTACCGCCTTTTGTTTCATGCGTATCCATAATCGTGATAAATGCTTGGTCATCAATTTCAAATACGATGGATTTCAGCTTTGTAATTTCAAGCCTTGTGACAACGGCGTAGATGACATCTTTTTCTTCATCTGTATAGCCGCCTTTTCCTCTCAGCTTTGTCGTTCCCCTGCCGAGTCGATGCAGAATCGCATCTGAAATTTCATCATAATAATCTGATACGATAATGACAGCTTTTGTTTCATCAAGCCCTTGAATGACAGCATCAATTGTTTTCATTGCCAAATAATATGTCATGACAGAATACATAGCCTGCTCTGGTCCGAAAACAAAGCCCGCCCAAATAAAAATGAACACATTGACGATCATAACAAACTCACCGACGGAGAAAGGGATTTTTTTCGTCAAAAGAATTCCTAAAATCTCTGTTCCATCCATTGAGCCTCCATTACGGATGACAAGTCCAACACCAAATCCAAGTAATAGCCCGCCAAATACAGTGGCTAAGATCGGCTGTGTTGTAAATGCCTCCACATGATGAAGTGAAGATTCGATCACGGCTAAGCTGACAATCCCAATCACAGTGGAAACCAGAAAGGTTTTCCCAATATGCTTGTATCCTGATATCATAAATGGAATATTTAAAATGACAACAATCGTCGCAAAATTTATAAACGGGTTATCTGTAAAGAGATAATCCAAAATAAGCGAAATGCCGATGATGCCCCCATCAATAATATTGTTTGGCACTAAAAATAATTCAATGCTTACTGCTGCACATGCAGCCCCTACTAGAATCAGAAAAATTCTCAAAATAAAATGAGGCACTGATTCCTTTCTATGCTGTTTACTATTTGCCATACGTTCTCCCTTCTACACATGTTAAATTTTCAATGAACATTTTATTCATTTTACTATTTTATCATTTCACAGAATAAAATAAAATTTTTTGCACATTTTCCGTTTTCGCCCATACATTGTTACAGAGGGGAGGAATGGAATTGATTTTAATCCAAAAAATTGTCCTGCAGCGGCTCAATCAGATCACAGCAAATGATCTGTTAAGGTATGCGAAACAGTATGGCGTCAGTTTAACGTCACATCAAGCAGCTGAGGTTGCCAAACTCATGAACGGGAAAAATATCAATATTTTTAATGATTCAGAGCGTAACCGGCTTCTTAAGCAAGTGGAAGCGATTACTTCTAAACAGACAGCACAGACTGTGAATGATTTGTTTAACCAGTTTACAAGTTAAGCAAAAAAGGGCCGCATTTAGCGGCACCTCAACATGTTTATATCCTTTTTTATTGACCTGTAATTTTATCTAGTAAGCCTTCATCAAATTGCTTTTCTTTCAGCATCGCAATTTCGAATTTGTAAGGTGGTTTTTTGTTCTTTTTATCTTCACCTACATAAGGCGTTTCTAGAATTTTTGGCACATCTTGAAGCTGCGGATGATGCACAATATAGTTCAGTGCATCGAAACCAATTTCACCAAAACCGATATTTTCATGTCGGTCTTTTCTTGCGCCTTGTACGTTTTTACTGTCATTAATATGAAGAACTTTGATTCGGTCAATACCGACGATTCGGTCAAATTCTTCTAATACACCATCAAAGTCACTCACAATCGGGTAACCAGCATCGTGCGTGTGACACGTATCAAAGCAGACAGAAAGAGCTTCGTTATGTGTCACGCCGTCGATAATTTGGGCAAGCTCTTCAAAGCTTCTTCCACACTCTGATCCTTTTCCTGCCATTGTTTCAAGTGCGATTTGAACCTCTTGACCTTTCACAATGACTTCGTTTAAGCCTTCAATGATTTTTTGAATCCCTGCTTCTGCCCCTGCTCCAACATGCGCACCTGGGTGAAGAACAATTTGTCTTGCACCTAGCGCTTCCGTACGCTCGATCTCAGAGCGCAGGAAGTCTACGCCAAGCTCAAATGTCGCGGGATTCACTGTGTTTCCAATATTGATAATATACGGAGCATGGACGACGATATCTGTCATGCCGTGCTCTTTCATATGCGCTTGTCCAGCTTCAATATTGAGGTCTTCGATTTTTTTGCGGCGCGTATTTTGCGGTGCACCTGTATAAATCATAAACGTATTCGAACCATAAGAGGCAGCTTCTTCACTCGCTGCAAGAAGCATATGTTTTCCGCTCATGGATACATGTGAACCAATCTTTAACAATGTTTCCCCCTACTTTCCATTACGCTTTGACTTTCTACGTTCCTGTCTTTTGATTTTATCCATCTCACGTGTCATTTTCTTTTTATATCCAGGTTTGACGGCTTTCGGTTTTCTCACAAGACGTTTTGCTTTTTCTTCAATTTCATTTGGTGCTTTTTTACGTCTTTGACGCTTCAGACGGTCATCTGCATCTCGCCATTCGCCATGAACAATGGTTTTGTTTTCAAACACAACGCCCATTTTCTCAATTTGAATGAGTGCATCCTCATCAGCCAGCTCATAAATGGTCATGGCAATTCCAGATGAACCAGCACGAGCTGTTCTTCCAACGCGGTGCACATAAAAATCAAGATCAGATGGTAGCTCATAGTTAATCACGTGGCTGACGCCTTTAATGTCAATGCCGCGAGCTGCAAGATCAGATGCCACAATATAAGTGAACTCCAAATCTTCAATTTGTTTCATGACTTTTTTACGTTCGCGCGGCGTTAATCCGCCATGAAGCAAACCGATTTTCATTCCTTTTTCTTGTAGGAACGATGCGATTTCATCAACAGTTGTTTTTGTATTGGCAAAAATAATCCCTAAATATGGCTGTACATTCGTCACCATTTCATGGAGCAATTTTAATTTATCACGCTGTTTAGATGGAACTAAAATATGCTGAATGTTTTCTGCTGTAATCCGTCTTGGTTCAACATGCGCATACTTTGGATTGTCCATATATTTTTTCAGGAAAGGCTTTAGTTTTTCTGGGATGGTTGCAGAGAACACTAGCATTTGCAACTGTTCTGGCATTTGTGCACCAATACGGTCCACATCTTCTAAAAATCCCATATCCAGCATTAAATCCGCTTCATCAATGACAAGAGAGGTCGCTTTGTAAACATTCAGCGCCTGCTCATGAATGAGATCAGCAATACGTCCAGGTGTGCCGACAACCAAATGCGGCTGGTTTTTTAGCTTTTGAATCGATTTCTGCTTGTCCGTTCCGCCAATGTAAAGCTTTGCTTTGATCTCTTCTTCTGGAGAAGCATTCTTTAAAATCGTTTGAGCTTCTTTGAAAATTTGATTGGCTAATTCTCTTGTAGGCGCAGTAATCACGACTTGTACCTGCTCTTTGCTTGGATCAATTGAATGAATCAGCGGCAGTAAGTACGCATGAGTTTTTCCTGTTCCTGTTTGTGACTGGCCAATCACGCTTTCTCCTTTTAAAACAGCAGGGATGATTCTTTTTTGAATATCAGTCGGCTCATAAAAGCCTAGTTCATGAATAGCATCTATAATAAAAGGCTTTAATTCATATGTCGTAAATTTTGTTTCTTTCATGTTTTCACTCCTTAAGGCAATGCCTTTTTGCTCATCTCCTCATTATAGCTGATTTTCAGTAAAAAAACCATGTCCGCTTTTCCTACAGGAAACCAATTGATGCTTCCTTGCATAACCTATGAAGAGAAAGAGAATGCAGTAAGGGAGGTACAAGTATGTTAGGGCAAAGGCCTATGGGCGATTTTCAGCCGCGCCGCCCCTCACGCCGGCACCTTGGAAATGGCGGACAGCCCCGAATGTTTCAAAGAGGGCAGCAGCCTCCTATCCAACAGCCTTTTCAAGGGCAAGGCAATCCATTTCAGCAAATGATGCCTCGCTCCCCGTCTGTACAGGGAGGCGGTTTACCCGGGATGGGCGGAATTCCAGGAGGTGAGAGCCGTGCACTAGGCGGCGGAGCAGGAATTAAAGGCATGCTCTCTAAATTTCTTCCTGGTGCAGGAGGAGCTGGAGTCTCTGGAGGTGGTGCGGGATTACAAGGAATCCAGAGCTTCACGAATCCTGCGACTCTCTCAAGCATGTTAGGAAATGTTCAAAAAGTGCTCGGGATGGCGCAGCAATTTACGCCAATGATTCAGCAATACGGTCCTTTAGTGAGAAACTTACCTGCAATGATTAAACTGTACAGCCAGCTTGGCAGTGCGGACGATGATGAAGCAAATGCAAATGATGATGATGCAGAATCAACGGAGACCAGCGCGGAAACAGAAGTGCCCGAGGAAGAAGCACAAACTGATGAAATAGAAGAAAATGTTGAACCCGAAGACATCCTTGTCAAAAAAGCAGCACCACACACATCACCTGCTCCTGAAGCAAAACCGAAAAAAAGATCTGGCAGCTCTGTTCCAAAACTATATGTCTAGTGATCTTTTAACGGCGAAGTGTTCACTGCGTATAACAATCTTTGATATATACGCTTACTTTGGCTATAATGGAAGCAAGAGAATGATAAAAAGCCGTTTTTTACGGCTTTTTATATTGTTCTTCTCTAGCAGCACTTCCCTACAGGAGGACGAATAAATGAATGTAATTAAAATATCGCCGCGTGGCTATTGCTATGGCGTTGTGGATGCAATGGTCATTGCTAAAAATGCCGCACTTGATAAGAACTTGCCACGCCCAATTTATATATTAGGTATGATTGTGCACAACAAACATGTCACTGATGCCTTCGAGGAAGATGGAATCTACACACTGGACGGACCAAACCGCTTAGACATTTTAAAGCAGGTAGAAAGCGGAACAGTCATTTTCACGGCTCACGGCGTTTCTCCTGAGGTTCGTCAAATCGCAGAAGAAAAAGGCCTTGTCGCCATTGATGCGACCTGTCCTGATGTCACGAAAACCCACGAACTCATTTCAGAGAAAACAGCCGATGGCTATGACATTATTTATATTGGAAAAAAAGGGCATCCTGAGCCAGAAGGAGCTGTCGGAGTAGCCCCTGACAAGGTACATCTTGTCGAAACAGAAGCCGATATTGAGGCGCTCGATCTAACATCAGAAAAACTGCTCATCACGAACCAAACGACGATGTCTCAATGGGATGTCCACGATCTGATGGAGCTGATTAAAGAGAAATACCCTCACGTCGAGTATCATCAAGAAATTTGCCTTGCGACACAGGTGCGTCAAGAAGCTGTCTCGCAGCAAGCTGGTCAAGCCGATTTAACCATTGTTGTCGGCGATCCAAAAAGTAATAACTCCAACCGTCTCGCACAAGTGTCAATGGAGATAGCCGGAACGCAGGCTTACCGTATTGGCGATTTAAGTGAACTCAAGCTGGAATGGCTGCAGGGCGTCAAAACCGTTGCTGTTACTGCTGGTGCTTCAACACCAACACCTATTACAAAGGAAGTCATTCGTTTCTTAGAAAACTATGAACCGGATGATGAAACGACCTGGAAGATTGAACGAACGGTTCCTCTTTCTAAAATTTTACCTCGCGTCAAAACAAAGAAATAAGAAAACGTCAGAGCATATCCGCTCTGACGTTTTTTGTTTACATAAATTGAAATGGGTTTGTGTTTGATTCAGAAACAAAGAGCTGTACGTCATACTTTTTATCTGCACATAGCGATTGAAGCTTCGCCTTTACGCCCTCTTTCATAATCTTTTCAGCATAATGCCCTGGGTCCACTACGTTCAGCCCAAGCATCATGGCATCATGCGCAACATGGAAATAAAGGTCTCCTGTCACATACACATCTGCACCCATTCTTTTCGCTTGATGGATGTATTTATTTCCGTCTCCGCCAAGCACCGCCACTTTTTTCACTACAGCGTCTTGATCTCCTACAAAACGAGCACCATGCACATCTAGCTTCGTTTTCACAAATTGTGTGAAATCTCTAAGTGTCATAGGCTCATTTAGCTCTCCAATACGGCCAAGGCCTTTTTGAATAGGAGGAAGATCTGTCGTGTGTACACTATAGGCGACTTCTTCATAAGGATGTGCTTTGATCATGTCGCGAATCACTTGTTTTTCTATACTTGCTGGGAAAATGGTTTCAATCCGCACTTCTTTCACAAATTCTAATTGACCCGACTCCCCAATAAACGGCTTAGCTTCTTCTGATGGCAAAAAGCTGCCTGTCCCTTCATTTGAAAACGCACAATGGCTGTAGTTGCCGATATGTCCTGCGCCCGCATTTCCTAAAGCTGTCCGGATGGCCTCTTCAAACTCTTCAGGGACATACAAAGCAAGCTGTTTGATTGGATCCTCGTATGTCGGCACTAACACACTTGTGTCCTCAAGCTCTAAAGCCTCAGCAAGCAAGTCATTGACTCCGCCATCAGCTACGTCTAAATTCGTATGTGCCACATATACTGCAATATCATGTTTGATGCATTTTTCAATGATCCGTCCAGCCGGCTGATCTGTCGCTACATTTTTTAATGGACGAAAAATCGGCGGATGGTGAGCAATAATGAGATCCACTTTTCGCTCGATCGCCTCATCTACTACATTCTCTAATACATCTAGGGTGATCATCACATTACTTACTTTTTTATTCAATGTTCCAATCTGGAGACCAATTTTATCACCTTCCATGGCATATGCCTTTGGTGAAAATTGTTCAAACAATTGGATGATTTCATGCCCGTTTACTGTTTTAGCCAACAGTCAAAACCTCCTTTAGCGTCTTTATTTTCGCATTCAGCTCTTCAAGGCGCTCTTTGTTTTCTTCTGTCCGTGCTGCCTGCTGAATTTGACTTTCTATCTTCTCCATATGCTGAAGCTCTTGCATCCACTTGCGCTGGAAGACGTCATTTTGCTCTTTCGCAAGAAACGGACCAACCAGCATGCCTGCTTCAAGTGACATTCCTTCATAAGCTTTATCTTTATCGCCTTTTTCTGCGATGATGATTTCGTATATTTTGCCGTCCTCTTCTAAAATGACTTCATCCATCAATTCATACCCCTCTTGATAAAGCCATAAACGAATATGGTGGGCATGGATATTTGGCTGAAGAATGAGCCGCTCATGGCCTGCGAGCTTATGCCTTCCATCATTTAGAATGCTTGCGATGAGTGCCCCGCCCATACCTGCAATCGTCACTGCATTCACTTCGCCTTTTTCAATGACTTCAAGGCCATTTCCTTTTCTGACCGATATCTGTTCATCTAATTCAAGTCTATGTACTTGCTGCTGCGCCGATTGGAGCGGTCCATCGGTAATCTCACCAGCAATGGCTTTCACTGCTTTTTGATGCAGGATCGCATAGCATGGCAAATAGGCATGGTCTGAGCCGATATCAGCGAAGACTGCCTCATCTGGTAAAAAGTCTGCGACTTTTTTTAATCGTTTGGATAAATTCATTTCATTCATACGTATCACTACTTTTCTTTAATGTTCATACTTGTCTATCTTATATAAATTATGGACTTTTTAAAAGTCGTTTTCAAATGAAAAAAGCTCTTCTTTTGAAAAAGAGCTTTTTGTGTAAGATTATTTAATTTTAGACACCCATTCCGCCATTTCATCGAGCTTTTCATTCGGAATCAGCCCGCCTGGCATCCCGTTGCCGCCTTCTTGAATTTTCTTCTTGATGTCAGCCACTTCAAGCTTGTCTCCAACACCTTTTAAAGCAGGACCTGCGCCGCCTTCATAGTTTTCCCCGTGACAGCTTAGACAGTTCTGTTTATACAATTCTTCCGGCGTCGCATTTGCTGTCTCTTCTTGCTTTTGCTCCTTGCCCCCTGAGGCAATTTTTTCTTCATCTTTCAGCCCCTTCATTGATAAGAAAAAAGTGAGTCCAATACCTAAAATGGCAATCAATAAAAATGGTATAAGTGGATTCCGTTTCATTTCTTTCATCCTCCCCTTTGTAAAAACCCCTTTGAGACTATGCAAACAATTCTAATTCTACTTTAATTTTACAAAAAGTAAACGAATTATGATACAAAACTTTGGTCAAGTTCACAGATTAGACAAAAATGATTCAAGATGAGAAATGAAGCCTCCAGCACATTTAGATGTATTTTTTATACATCTTTTCTCTAAGAACGTTGCAAATTCATTTGTTATTCAGTAAAATATAATCAGATTGAAAAAAGCGTTTTCATTTTTGATAAGAAAGAACGGATCTCTTTCAAGATCCGTCCGGTTTCTACTCTAAGAAGTCTTTTAATCGTTTACTTCTGCTTGGGTGTCTTAATTTACGAAGAGCTTTCGCTTCAATTTGTCGGATACGCTCTCTTGTTACGCCGAACACCTTACCAACCTCTTCTAACGTGCGTGTTCTTCCGTCGTCTAGTCCGAAACGTAGTCTCAGCACATTTTCTTCACGGTCCGTCAGCGTGTCTAATACATCTTCAAGCTGCTCTTTTAAGAGTTCGTACGCAGCGTGGTCAGATGGAGATGTCGCCTCTTGGTCTTCGATAAAATCACCAAGATGCGAGTCATCTTCTTCACCAATAGGTGTTTCTAAAGATACAGGCTCTTGCGCAATTTTAAGAATCTCTCTTACCTTTTCTGGAGTTAAATCCATGTCTTCAGCAATTTCTTCAGGCGTTGGTTCTCTGCCTAGGTCTTGCAGAAGCTGTCTTTGAACACGGATCAATTTATTAATGGTTTCCACCATATGAACCGGGATCCGGATTGTTCTCGCCTGATCGGCAATCGCACGTGTGATCGCCTGTCTAATCCACCAAGTCGCATATGTTGAGAATTTATATCCTTTGCGGTAATCAAACTTCTCAACCGCCTTCATCAGACCCATGTTTCCTTCTTGAATCAAGTCAAGGAACAGCATACCACGACCGACATAGCGTTTCGCAATGCTGACAACGAGACGAAGGTTCGCTTCCGCTAATCTTCTTTTTGATTCCTCATCGCCCTCTTCAATCTTTTGAGCATACGTTATTTCTTCTTTAGCAGATAACAAATTGACGCGTCCGATTTCTTTTAAGTACATACGAACAGGGTCATTGATTTTGACACCTGGTGGTACGCTTAAATCATTCAGGTCAAATTCTTCTTCCGCTTTAGCCAGCTGCTGAACATTTGGGTCTTCTGTCTCTTCGTTTTCACTAATGAGCTCTACACCCTGTTCGCCTAAGTATTCATAGTATTCATCCATTTGGTCTGATTCAATTTCAAAGCTAGACATACGCTCTGCAATTTCTTCGTATGTTAAAACGCCCCGTTTTTTACCCGTTTCAGTGAGCTTATCTCTCACCTGTTCAAAGGTTAATTCAGTTTCGGTTTCGTGGGCTTGTTTATCAGCCATTATGGATCCCTCCTTCCAAAGCTTGCAACGAATTCTAAAGTAACTTGCGATTTGCTTCCGCCCTGCTTTTCTCTCTCTGTCAAACAGAAGACGAAGCAAATAGGAATAAAATAAATAATGATGAAGGCAAGATGCTTGCGGTCTTATGCTCCTCCCGTAAAGGATTCATTGCCAGCCGTAAGTCCTGTCATTAATAATAGACGTATTACTTCAGCGAACGGTTCAACTGAATAATTTCTTTTGCAAGTGTTGCCGCTTTGAAGAAATCTTTTTGCCTCTCCGCTTCTGCACGTTCTAGTTCTTTTTCCTTTATCATTGACAAATTCCGATGATTCAACACTTTTTTTACATAATCACTTAATTCAGCTTCACTTAGTTCGTCTCCGACTTGAATCATCAATATATCCGTCAACAGCTGATTCATGACATCATCTTCTATCCGATTCATCAGATGCTGCGGCGTTGGTTCTTTGCCTTCTTCATACAAGGCATAAATGTACGTTGCCAGCGCCCTGTGCGAATCTATATTAAATTCAATCCCGATTCTGTCAAGTACTTTGCGGATCACGTCATCGCTTTTTAACATATGAGCAAGCAGCATTCGCTCTGCATTTTCATATGCCGGCCGCAGACGCTTTCTTCTCACTTGTGTTGACAGATGTGCACGCCGTTTTTCAAGCCCGTTTTCTTCCTGTGTGCTTTTGGTTTCTTGCCGCTGCTGCTTTTCAAACAGCTCCAGTTGTTCTTTTAATGAATCAAGTGAGATCGAAAACTCCCCAGCAAGCTGTTTCATGTAAATCTCTTGCTCCAAAGAGCCGTTTAACCGGCTGATTTCTCGGAGAACCTGCTTCATATAAGTAAGACGGTCTCCTTCGTCTGATAAGTTTTTTCCTCTTCGGAAAAAATTCATCTTAAACGTCATTAATGTCACACTTGCATCTATGATGTCATTCCTAAATTTCTCGCCGCCATATTTACGAATGTAATCATCTGGATCAAGTCCATCTGGTATCATGGCAACGCGAACTTTACATCCTCTTTTTCCAAGCAAATCTGACGCTTTCATGGTCGCTTCGTATCCGGCCGTATCAGAGTCATAGCAAAGGATGATCTCTTCTACGTTCCGCCTGAGAAGCTTTACGTGCTCTTCTGTAAGAGACGTACCCATTGTTGCAACACTTTCACCGACACCTGATGTAACAGCTGAGATGACGTCTGCAAATCCTTCAAAAAGAACTGCCCGTTCGCGTTTGCGAATATGCATACGTGCGTCATGAAAGTGATAAAGCAGCTTACTTTTATGAAAAAGCGGCGTTTCAGGACTATTCATATATTTAGGCTGCTGATCACCAAGCGATCTTCCGGAAAAAGCGATGACCGTTCCATGATGATCATGAATGGGAAACATGACACGATCTCTAAAGCGGTCAAAAAAGCCTGTGCCGTTTTCACGTTGAATCAAAAGACCAGCCTTCTCCATCATCACAGGATCAAATCCTCGTTTTTCTAAAAACTTGGTCACGAAATCCCAAGAATCAAGAGCATACCCGATCTCAAACTTGGCAATTGTTTCATCCGTAAAGCCTCTGGACCGTAAATAATCGAGTGCGTTTTGACCTTCCTTTGTATTTACCAGCAAATGGTGGTAAAATTTCTTAAGAAGCTCATGGGCCTCAATCATTTTATGATCTGCTGTGTCCTCTTGCTGAGAGGAACTCATCTGAGCATTCGCCACCTGATCAGGCAGATCAATATGGTACTTATCAGCCACATGTGAAACGGCTTCAATAAATGAGTAGCCTTCCATTTGTCTGAGGAACGAAAACACATTGCCTCCTGCACCACAGCCAAAACAATGGAAGATTTGCTTATCTGCTGAAACAGAGAATGAAGGAGTATTTTCACCATGGAATGGACAAAGACCGAAGTAATTTCGACCCTGCTTTCTAAGCTGTACGTATTCTCCAATCACTTCGACAATGTCTGCGTTTTTTTGGATCTGCTCCAAAAGTTCATCTGGTATACGTTTGCTCATCCTAATAACACTCCGTCGTACATTATTCGCCTTTTAATTTAAAAATCCTTCATGATTCGACAGGATTTTTTGTAGTTGCGCCATAAATCGCTTCTTATCCTCTTCTAAAAGCTTTTTGGGACCTTTTCCGTATACACCTTTTCTTCGCTGTTGGCTGGAAACATGCCTGCGTTCCAAATCAAAATCAATTGTTTCGTTTGTGTACATTCGTCCTCTTTCAGACAGAACAATGACCTGTCTCGGAAGCAGTAAGGAGGCAAGACCAATATCTTGGGTGACGACAATATCATGCGCGGCAGCTGAGTTGGCAATGACTAAGTCCGCTGCTTCCTTATGTGTATCTACAAACCGCCAATCTTCAAGTGGAGATCTTTTGGTTTGAAAATGCTCATATGAAGCAATGAATGTCACTGGTACTTTAAATTGAGATGCGACAGAAAGGATTTCGTCTTTTACAGGACAAGCATCTGCATCGACATAAATCGTCCTCTCTTTTTTACGTTCATTCAGGTGACTAATTCTCCATCCCTCCACCTTATTCCTGCTTTAGAGAAGCAAAAAGACCATACTTTTCCCCCATAAAGCAATCAACAGTAAAACTCATTTTGTCGAAAAGTTATGTTCAGAATCACTTGACTTCTGCCAATATTAGTTTATTCGTTCTTGACTTAACTTAAACCTAAAATCAATCATTTTATCACAATTTTTTATTATAATACAAATGCAGCAAATATGCTATTGTTTTTGTTTACCCGTTTCCCCCCATAGGAAAAACCCAGGAGGAGCATCCTGAGTTTATTCGGAACCTCTTTTGGTCAGCATTTGATGAATGACATTTGCCGTTTCCTCAACTGCTTTATTCGATACATCAACGACTTGACAGTTAATGCGGTCAACCACTTTTTCAAAATACTCTAGTTCCTCTTTAATCCGCTCAATGTTCGCATAAATAGCGCGATCATTTAAACCAAGAGATTTTAAACGCTCTTTGCGAATATGATTTAGTTTGTCTGGACTAATTTTCAAACCGATACATTTCTTCGGATCAACTGAAAATAACTCTTCTGGCGGATCAACTTCAGGTACAATTGGTACGTTCGCTACCTTCAGCCGTTTATGCGCCAAATATTGAGATAATGGTGTCTTAGACGTGCGTGATACACCAATGAGCACAATATCAGCCTTTAGAATACCTCTTGGGTCTCTGCCGTCATCGTATTTCACAGCGAACTCGATGGCTTCTACCTTTTTAAAATAGTCCTCATCTAATTGACGTACACGACCCGGCTCATGTTTCGCTTCATTTCCATAGGCCGTCTCCATTTTATCAATGAGTGGACCGATGATGTCATAATAAACAACACCATTTGCTTCTGCTTCCTCGATTAAGAATTGGCGCATTTCTGGCACAACAAGAGTAAAGCAGACGATCCCATTATCTGCTTTCGCCAGTGAAATGACTTCTTTAATCGTACCAACATCCTCTACATACGGGATTCTTCTAATATTTGAATGGTCTGATGAGCCGCCATCAAATTGGCTAAGTGCCGCTTTGACCACGAGCTCTGCCGTTTCTCCTACTGAATCTGATACCACAAAAATTACGCGATTACTCATAACATCCCCTCGCAGTCTTCTGTCATTAGATTATTTCGTTCTCCGATAAGCTGACAAGTATTTTCGTCATGTTTGTTTTCGTGATTCTTCCGACTACTTCAAAGCCTTTTTCCGTATCTTTTATCACAGGAAGTGCATCTATTTGCTTTTCAATCAAGTGCTTCGCCACATCCATAATGAAATCTTCTTTGCGGCAAACGGTGATGTTCGGCATTCTTGTCATAATAATATGGACAGGGATAGATGGAAGCTCCTGTTTCCCTATACTTGCGCGAAGGAGGTCTTTTCTTGATAACACCCCTGTTAAAATAGAGTGATCATCCACAACGAATAATGTGCCCACATCCTCTAAAAACATCGTACAAATCGCATCATAAACCGAAACATTCTCATGTATCACCACTGGAATGGATTGAAAGTCTTTCACTTGAAGTTTTTTCAGCTTATCTGCGAGAAGCTGCGTGCCTGTTTTTCCTGTGAAAAAGTAGCCGACCCTTGGTCTTGCTTCTAAAAAGCCTGACATTGTTAAAATGGCTAAATCCGGTCTGAGGGTCGCCCTTGTTAAGTTCAGCCGATCGGCGATATGCTCTCCAGTGATCGGACCATTCTCTTTGACAATCTGTAAAATCTGCTCTTGCCGTTTATTTAACTCGATTGTACTCACCACCTTTAAATAGAGAGAGCGAAATCTTTATTTTATGTATATCATTTTCATAACTCATCATATTATAGCGCATCTTTGTCCGAATGAAACAAAAATCCACTCAAAAACCGTGAATTAAATGAGTAAAAAACGATTGCCCTTCGGAAAAGGCAACCGTTCTTAGGTATTTATTTTACAATTAAATTGTTCATATTCGCAAATGATTGAATCACTTTGGCCAGTTTGACCATCTGTGCCAAACGATTTCGCTTCAGTTTTTCATCATCCGCATGAACCATTGTGTGATCGAAATAATGAACGATTGGTGTTTTTAACGTATCCAGCGCCTCAAGTGCCAAGCTGTATTGTCCTGCTGCTACATGTTCCTTGACAGCTTTCTCTACTTGCTGATACGCCTCAAACAGCTTTTGCTCATGTTCATTTTCAAACAGTTCAGGCTGAATCTCTGCGTCTTCGCCTTTTTTACTGATTGAAATGACACGTCCCAATGCTTCAGCCGTTTCTTTGAAGCTTTCTTGTTTTACACTCTCTTCAAGAACAGCTGCTTTTTTGACGACTGCATATGGCTCAATATTTTCAACATCCAGCACTGCATCAACAACATCATGGCGGATATGCTCTGCTTGAAGAACATATTTTAAACGATGCGTTAAAAATTCAATTAGAGCAGCTTCATGTTCTGTCTTTACTTGAGCAAGTGCTAACAGCTCTTTAAATGAAATATTCCAATGACGGTCGAGCAGGATTTGAACGATACCACTCGCTTGTCTTCTAAGTCCATAAGGATCTTGAGAACCTGTAGGGATCACATCGATTGAGAAGAATGAACAAATAGAGTCGAGCTTATCTGCTACGGCCACAATCGCACCAATCAAAGTAGACGGCGCCTCATCACCAGCAAAGCGCGGCATATAATGCTCGTTAATGCTTCTTGCCACTTCTTCATGTTCACCAAGAGCTCTTGCATATTTCTCACCCATGATTCCTTGTAATTCAGGGAATTCATAGACCATTTGAGTCACAAGGTCAAACTTCGAAATACTTGCTGCTCTAGCCACGCGTTTTGTTGTTTCGTCATCTGCTCCGACATGCGCCGCTAGACGGGTTGCAATGTCTGTCACTCTCTTCAGCTTGTCGCCGATTGTTCCAAGTTTCTCATGGAATACCACTTTATCAAGCTTTTTAATATTGTCTTCAATCACTAGTTTTTCGTCTTCTTTATAGAAGAATGCAGCATCTGATAAACGTGCGCGAAGTACTTTTTCGTTCCCTCTTGCGACATTTTCCAGCGCCTCACTGTTTCCATTTCTGACTGTAATAAAATGCGGCAATAATTCTCCTTGCTCATTTTTCACAGGGAAGTAGCGTTGATGCTCTTTCATTGTTGTCACCAATACTTCTTCCGGCAATGCAAGAAACTCCTCTTCAAAGGAACCAGACAGCACAGTTGGATATTCTACAAGATCGTTCACTTCTTCTAGAAGTTCAGGATCAACAGGAATGACCCAGCCTTTTTCTGAAGATAGCGCATTTAGCTGTTCAGTAATTAATTGTTTTCTTTTATCTGAGTCTGCAATCACAAATTGATCGCGCAAAGTTTGTTCATAAGAAGCAGGTGAGTCAATGCTGGCTGTCGTACCAAGGAAACGATGTCCTCTTGTTTCACGGCCGCTTTTCACCCCGGCAATTTCAACAGGTACAATCTCTTGTCCAAATAAACAAACAATCCATTTAATCGGACGGATATAGCGTAAATCTTCGCTTCCCCATCTCATGTTCTTTGGAAAGCTTAATGAAGCAGCGATCTCACCTAACGCTGGGAGAAGGTCTTTGACTTGCTTCCCTTCTTGAAACTTTTGGACATGGACATAATCCACTCCTTTGATCTCTTTGAAATAGAGATCATCTGTTGAAGCACCTTGGCCCCGGGCGAAGCCTTCAGCAGCTTTTGTCCAATTGCCTTCAGCATCTTGGGCAATCTTTTTAGCTGGACCTTTTGCTTCTTCTTTGATGTCTTCTTGTTTTTCTGCAACACCTTTCACAAGTACAGCAAGACGTCTTGGTGAGTTGAATAAAGCAGTCTCTTCGAATGAAATATTTTGCGTTTCAAACCATGCTTTTACTTTCTCACCTAGCTGTTTTGTGCTTTCTGGCATGAAACGAGCCGGCATCTCTTCTAAGCCGATTTCAAGTAATACATCTTGTTTATTCATGAGAAGCCGCCTCCTCTTTTAGCATAGGGAATCCCAATTTTTCGCGTTCTTCATAATAGGTTTTGGCTACTTTTCTTGCTAACTGACGCACTCTTCCGATATAACCAGTCCGCTCAGTCACAGAAATAGCGCCCTTTGCATCGAGCAGGTTAAACGTATGAGAGCATTTGAGGACATAATCGTATGCCGGGTGAACAAGTCCTTTGTCCATTTGACTGTGTGCTTCTTTCTCATAGGTTGTAAATAGCTCGAACAGCATGTCAGTATTAGATGTTTCAAATGTATAAACAGAGTGCTCATATTCAGCCATTAAGAATAAATCTCTGACCGTAAATCCGTCTGTCCATTCAAGATCGAAGACATTTTCTTTGTCCTGGATGTAAGAAGCAAGACGTTCAATACCGTATGTGATTTCAACAGAAACAGGCTTACATTCTAATCCGCCGACTTGTTGGAAATACGTGAATTGCGTAATTTCCATCCCATCAAGCCATACTTCCCAGCCAAGTCCTGCACAGCCAAGAGATGGATTTTCCCAGTTATCTTCCACAAAACGAATATCATGTTTCAGCGGGTCAATGCCAAGTGCTTTCAATGATTCAAGATATAGTTCTTGAATATTGTCAGGTGATGGCTTAATGATCACTTGAAATTGATGATGCTGATACAATCTATTTGGGTTTTCTCCATATCTGCCATCAGCTGGGCGTCTTGAAGGCTCTACATATGCTACCTTCCATGGCTCTGGGCCGATGCTTCTGAGGAACGTGTATGGACTCATCGTTCCGGCACCTTTTTCTGTGTCATAAGCCTGCATTAATACGCAGCCTTCATTTGACCAATGCTTTTGCAGCGTCAAAATCATGTCTTGAATATTCAATGATCGCACCTCCATCTTTTCTACACCAACCGCTATGTATGGCGGGTGGGATTAGAACCTTGTAAGAGAACACAAAAACTCCCGTCTCTATGCTCGCAAGGTTCTTTGCAAACATAGGGACGAGAGTTTTTCCCGCGGTTCCACCCTATTTGCTGGTGTCGTAGCATCCAGCCGCTTTGTTTTACGCTGCTCAAGAATGCCTTTCGTTACGCCTCCATCCTTAGCTCACACCGCCCTAAGGTCGCTTTTTATGGATTTTACGTAAGTACTTCTTTCTGTCAATGCAACATATTTTATCTTAGATGATCTTACAAAAAGTCATGGGAGATGTCAACTTTTGTTTTCGTCACCCATTAGCTTTTTCATGGATTCCATCTGATTCATGAATTTTTTTGATTTTAAATAGAGGCCGGAATATTCGTCATAGTAGTGATCAAGCACTTGACGAATTTCTTGTTTCGTCTGAGGCTTCACATCAACCTGACCAAGCCTTGATAAATCAAAATAATGAAACAAACGGAGCAGCCTTGCAGCTGCGGGGGATAAGGGCAGTTTATATGGATCTTTCGAAAAACAATTTTGACAAATAAAGCCGTTATCTCTTATCGAGAAATGGAACTGCCCTTCTTTTTGACCACAGTGAACACATTGATCAAGTTCAGGCTTCATCCCCATCACTGATAACATTTTAACCTCTACGATAAATAAAATAATATCAGCATCTGTGCCTTCGTTGAGATGACGCAGAGATTGAAGTAGAAGCTCAAACAAATAAGGGTTTGGCTTTTTTTCATCTGTCCCTTTATCAATCAATTCCGTCATATATGCGGCATATGCGGTCAGAAATAAGTCTTCCCGAATGGCCCGCATACTTTCAATCATTTCGCCTTGCTGGAGCGTTCCAAGTCCTGTTGATGATTGGATAAGAAAGGTGCCGTATAAAAACGGCTGACTTATGGCTGACAGGCGGCTGTTTGATTTTTTTGCGCCTCTTGCCATCACGCCAATTTTCCCATGTTCTCTAGTGAGCAGCGTGACAATTTTGTTTGTTTCGCCATAATCTGTTGTTCTAAGGACGATTCCTTCACTTTTAATGAGCATTTGTCTACACTCCGAGCGCTGGAGGGGGTCAAGAATTATAAAATTGGAAAATCAAATCGTGCTATTTCTTCTTCAAGTACATCGGGTCTTTCCAGGTTCTCCTTTTCTAACTCTTTGAAAAGCAGATACGTGTCAACGCTTCCTGTTTGTGAAAATACGTTCCATGTAAAATTCAACATAAAAACCCCACCTTTCTTTATTAGAAGCAGCAACGCTACATCCAACATATTAATTTTATCTTGACCAGGCTACCTCCATTTCATGATAAACAATTTTTACTAATCGAACCGCACCATTGTCAGATTTACTGACAAATGCAGCGATTTTTTAATATTCGTCTTCTCTAAATCCGAAGTCACGAAGGTGAGTGGATTTATTACGCCAGTCCTTCTGAACTTTGACCCAAAGCTCTAAATACACTTTTGAGCCTAGAAGTGCTTCAATATCTCTGCGCGCTTTTTGTCCCACTTCTTTTAACAAGCTGCCTCGTTTACCAATGACGATCCCTTTTTGCGAATCACGTTCTACGACAATGGTTGCCGCGACATGGATCTTGCCATTTTCATCTGGCTTAATCGATTCAATCGCAACCGCAATACTGTGCGGAATCTCTTCTCTCGTTAAATGCAGCACTTTTTCACGAATTAATTCAGAAATAATAAACCGTTCTGGATGATCTGTTACTTGATCTGCCGGATAAAATTGAGGGCCCTCTGGAAGATAACCTTCAATCTGCTGAAGAAGCGTGTCGATATTGTTTCCTTCAAGAGCTGAAATTGGCACAATTTCCTTGAATGGATAACGTGTACGGTATTCATCAATTAAAAGAAACAGTTCATCTGGATGAATTTGGTCAATTTTATTCACGACAAGGAACACCGGTGTAGATGTTTGCTTTAGTCGTTCAATGATGAATTCATCACCTTTGCCATAGCCTTCCTGTGCGTTGATCATAAATAAGATCAGGTCGACTTCCTTCAGTGTATTTTGAGCCACCCTCATCATAAAATCACCAAGCTTATGCTTAGGTTTATGAATCCCCGGTGTATCGATAAAGATCGTTTGTGATGTGTTCGTTGTCAGGACACCTTGCACTTTGTTTCGCGTCGTTTGGGGCTTATCGCTCATGATGGCGATCTTTTGTCCAATAACACGATTAAGAAAGGTTGATTTCCCTACATTTGGTCTTCCAATAATTGATACAAATCCTGATTTGAAGCTTTCGTTAGTCATTTAAATCCTCCGGTGAAAATGCTCCTGGCAATAGTTCGTTTACTGTTGTTTCGTATATATGTCCTTTTAAGTTCGTTAGAATCACTGGCATGTCAGGTGCACATAGCTCTGAAATGACCTGTCTGCATGCGCCGCACGGCGAAACAGGACGGTCTGTATCAGCCACCACTGCTAACATTTGAAAAGATGTAATGCCTTCTGAATAGGCTTTAAAAAGTGCTGTTCTTTCCGCACAATTACACATACCATATGCTGCATTTTCAATGTTGCAGCCGCCATACACTTTTCCATCATTCGACAGTAACGCTGCACCGACTTTGAATTTAGAATAGGGTACATATGCAAAATCTCTTGCTTTGATTGCTTCTGAAATCAACTCTTGTTTGTTCATTCCTAGTTCCCACTTTCAGAAGAAATGGTACCACTGTCACATTTATATTTTACATAATTCACGTGACATTTTCACGCCCATTTCTAAAAATGTTAATAAATAGTAATATTGTTCTATTGCATGATCTTCGGTAAGAAGATGATCAACCCAATCATAACCGAAATTGCGGCGTAAACGCAAACAGCGCCTGCCGCAGCGTCCTTCGCTCTCTCTGCAAGCGGGTGTCTTTCTTCTGTCATCAGATCCACTGTATGTTCAATGGCTGTATTGACAAGTTCAAGCGCAAACATCCCCCCGCATAGAAGAAGAACGATCAGCCATTCAAATGGGTCAATGCGGAACCAAAAGCCGCAGATCACCACGATGATGGCTGCGACTGTGTGAAATCGAAAATTCCGTTCATTCAAGAAAGTTCGCCATATTCCTCTAAATGCATAGTAAAAACTCCGAAAAAAACGAGCGAGCGGCCTTCTTTTCTTACGATGATCTCGAAAGGCCATAATCATCCAAGATTTTTGTCTGTTTGGCGAACATTTCTTTTTCATCTTCCTCTGTCATATGATCATACCCGAGCAAATGAAGGAAGCCATGAATCGTTAAGAATCCAAGCTCTCTCATAAAGGAATGTCCATATTCCTCCGCCTGCTCTTTCGTTCGATCTACACTAATGATAATGTCACCAAGTACAGGCGGGATATCATCCGCTCCAATGATTTCAATCTCCCCTTCTCCTTCTTCCTCAAGTGCAAAGGAGATCACATCCGTTGGCGCGTCTTTTCCGCGGTATTCTTTATTGATTTGATGAATCTCTTCATTCGAAACGATCGTCACTGATACTTCCGCTTGATCCTTGACCTCAAGTTCGTCTGCAGCAAACTGAAGAAGCTTTTCCACTTCTTCAAGCTGCTCTTTTGATACTTGTCCTGTTTCATCTATTAAATCGATTAACAATGTCATTTACTTCACCTTCTGCTTCGGGGCATCTGGATATTCAATCCGAGAATGGAAAATCCCCTTTAATGTTGTACAAATTGTTTGGCTGATAATATTTAATTCTTTAAATGTCAGGTCACATTCACTAAATTGCCCGTCCTGCATTTTATCCGAAATAATGCCTTTGACAAGCTTTTCAATCCGCTCTGGATTTGGATTATGCATGGAACGAACCGCCGCTTCAACGCTGTCAGCCACAGAAATAATCGCTGCTTCTTTTGATTGCGGCTTTGGACCAGGGTAACGGAATTCTTCTTCTGTCACCTGATCATCACGCTCTTTTGCCTTATAGTAAAAGAACTTTAAAAGAGACTTTCCGTGATGCTGTTCTGCAATGTCGACAAGCTCTTCAGGAAACTTCTTTTCTCTCAGCATATCAGCGCCATCTGTCGTATGGGCAATAATAATATTTTTACTCAGCTGAGGAGAAAGCTTGTCATGCGGATTATCAATGTTCATTTGGTTTTCGATAAAGTACTGCGGTCTTTTCGTTTTCCCAATGTCATGATAATAAGCGCCGACCCTTGCTAAAAGACCGTTTGCACCGACTGCTTCACATGCAGCATCCGCTAAATTCGCCACCATGACACTATGATGATATGTACCTGGTGTCTCGGTTAAAATCTTTTTGAGCAGCGGATGATTTGGGTTAGATAATTCGATCAGCTTCATTGTGGAAAGAATGCCAAACATGCTCTCAAAAACAGGCATTAACCCAATGACCAAGATAGATGATGCAAACCCTGACACAATCGCCATCATGAGGTTCACACCGATTTCAAGCCCTGATGGTGAAGAGTTTTGGATCAGTGTAATGGATAAAACCACAAGTACATTCACCAGCGCCACCAAAAGCCCCGCCTGCAATATTTTTGATCTTGCATTATGTTTTCTTAAAAATAAAATACCTGCCATCCCGCTCATCAGATAATAGGCGCAGATCACATAGTTAAAGACGCCGGTTACTCCTTGATTAAACATCATACTGCCGCAAAGAGCAAATACAAGACCGGAGAAGATTGCTAACCGCTCATTAATGAGCAGTTTGATCAACATCGTGCCAAGTGCCACTGGCACAACATAGCCTATCGTTGTATATTTCGTTTCCTGGAAGAGACTGAACACTTCCATGATCATTAAAATAATCGTAAAAATAAGCGAATAGAGCAGTAATGACTTATTCTTATGGACAAGCGACTTTTTTCTCGATTCAAGGGAATGAATAATCGTTGCTAAGAACAGGCCAATTAATATGAAAAGACCACTTACAGGCTTAAATAAATTTGAGCTGTTTAATAGACCCGTGAGTTCTAATTTGCGATAAACTTCCCGGTCGATGAGCTCTCCTTCTTCAACTAAGATTTGCCCTTGCTTAATTTGCACTGGCTGAATATTGTCAGCCGCTTCCTGTCTTTTCTTCTCTGTTGCCACTGGGTCAAATACATAGTTTGGGATGATCGCAAATTCACCGATTTCTTTCGCTGCATTTAAGTATTTTGATGGAATCGAATTATTTTCAAGCTCTGTTTTGACTTGTTTTTTCTCATCTTGTAATTTCGCTGCTGTGATTTCTTTACTCATCAGTGAATTCACCACTGTGATGATGGAATCTTTAGTAAATGAGAGATTCTCATCACTTGCCTGAAGCAGTGCTTTGATGGATTGATCCGAAACAGCTTCCTGCATATCTGTTGTGAGCTTTTCTTTGACACGCTTGACCATTTCTTGATCTGATGGCGCTTTCTCTTTATCATCAGCTGCTTTCTTCTCTTCTTTAATGGCTTCAAAGAGGGATGAGATGAGGTCTACACGATTATCAGAATACGCTTTTTTGAGCGTATATTGATCTTCCACTTGATCTGTTGCTTCTTGTTTCTTTTCTTCTGTCGCTTCTTGATCATCAACGGTTGACGGAGAATAGATGGTCTGTTCGCTCACAGAAAATAAATCTAAGTCGAGCGATTCAGGCTTTACATGGAAGAAGAGCACCACGAATAAAATGGCTGCTAAAGCAGCGTACAGCAAAACATTTAAATAACGTGAGCGCTCCATTTTCTGAGGTTCTTTTTTAGACAGCAGTCTTTTGCGCTTACTGCCTTTTTGATTCTTTCTCAAGGAAAGTACCTCCTTTTTTACTTTAAACCACGATCGAAACAAAATGACCCGATGAAGACGATCGGGTCACTCAGTTCATTTTTGCTTTTCGTATGCGCCAATGATCTTCGCCACAAGCGGGTGTCTGACCACATCTGTCTGGTCTAATTCAATAAATGAGATGCCCTTGATCTCTGCAAGCATGTCCTTTGCAGCCGCAAGACCTGATTGCATGCCCTTTGGCAGATCAATCTGTGTAATATCTCCTGTAATGACCATTTTAGAACCAAAGCCAAGTCTCGTCAAAAACATTTTCATTTGGGCAGGTGTTGTATTCTGCGCTTCATCTAAAATAACAAATGCATCATCAAGCGTCCGGCCTCTCATATAGGCAAGGGGTGCTATTTCAATCACGCCGCGCTCGATTAAACGTTCCGTATGATCACTGCCAAGCACATCATGCAAGGCATCATATAGTGGTCTTAAATAAGGATCTACTTTTTCCTTTAGATCGCCTGGTAAAAAGCCAAGACTCTCTCCTGCTTCAACAGCTGGTCTTGTCAGGATAATCCGTTTCACATGTCCATTTTTCAATGAATGTACCGCATTGACGACTGCCAAATACGTCTTCCCTGTACCAGCTGGTCCAATCCCAAAGACCAGGTCATCTTTTTTCATCGCCGCAGCATATTCCCGCTGGCCGATTGTTTTCACCCTGATCGACTTTCCTTTGGCATTTTTCGTAATTTCATCTTCATACATATTCTCAAAATAATTCAGCTTGTTTTTTTGCGCCATTTTAATGGCATAGACGACATCCCGTTCAGATATCTCGATTCCTTTACGGATGAGATGTAAAAGAGATGTGATCAAACGGCTTACTGTATCTCTTGATGCTTCCTCACCAGAAACATACACTTTTTCTCCACGCGTAATAATGGAGACGTTCAGCTCGTTTTCCATTAGTTTCAGATAAGCATCTTGATTGCCAAATAAAGCAATCGCTTCGTTTGGACTATCCAATTTTTGTTGAATCTCAAGTAAATGTTCTGTCATTCTCTAGTCTCCCTGAACAATAGGTGTTGGTTGAACAATATCTTCTATTACTTGGTAAAGGATGATTAACTTAACTTTACCATTCCCTGTTGTCTCGTGCAAAACTTTTTCACTTTTCACCTCTCCTGTTTGACCTAGCTTCTCTTCTAATTCTTTTTTACCCATTTTAATCCCTGCTTGAACCGCTTCTTTATTTGTGTATTCTCGATTTATTTTCTCACTTTCACGTGTGATTTCCTTTTCATAAGAGAATGGGAGCTGCATGTTTAAGAAATGAAGCGGATGAACTTCTGTTTCTGTTTTTGGCTGCTTAAAATCATCCTTTT
The DNA here is from genome assembly GCF_056172715.1 of Bacillus sp. ABR. Classification (NCBI taxonomy): domain Bacteria; kingdom Bacillati; phylum Bacillota; class Bacilli; order Caryophanales; family Bacillaceae; genus Bacillus; species Bacillus sp. ABR. Next base: position 420,580 of record NZ_JAOYSL010000002.1, read on the forward strand.
TAAAAGAAAAGCCCCAAAATGGCAGTGAGCCTCCAAATGCGGAGAGCTTGTGCTTTGTCTTCATTTTACCCGTAAAGACGTCAAAAGATGTTCGAAGAGGGACAGAAACTTCAGAACGATACCACGTTTCACCATAGATTTTCGCTTTGGCTCCTACCGTTTTCTGCTGATCTTCGCTGCCAATGAGTCCAGAGACAAGCATCTGTCCTTTCTTTACATGTTCATCAACCGCGGCAAGCGGCTCCCCCTTTTCTACATACATTCTCGTGATGACAGCCTTTTTCTTGGCGACGATATGCTGAGGACTCGTGTATTTTTCTTTTTCGGGTTCATTTTTTTCCACAACTTTCATTTGAAAGGTTGTGCCGTTTAGTTCAACGCCGACCCATGTGATGCTTTGAATATTGGTTGTCAGGGATTTTTGAATTTTTTCAGGTGTTCCCATTAGAAACTGAAAACGTCCTTTTTGCACCCCAATGTCGTCTAAATGCTTTCTCATTTGATGTTCAGTTTCTGGATTGGCTCCTTTAATATCAATTTTCCATACCATGTTTGAAAGCGCCAATATCGTCACTAGAAAGCATACAATCCCAAGGGTAAATCCGATATTCTTCCTTGACCAAAGAAGTAGAAACGGAAAGCCCTTCTTTTGATGAAATGAACATGTCACGTCATGATGTCTGCGTACTTTTCTGAAGGCATGTACATCTGATAGGCGAATAAATAAGCGCACGCTGTCTTGACGGCGGCTCACTTGTAACATTGTGATCCCCTGCCTCGTGCACTCATTGATGAGCCGCTCAATGCCATTTCCTTTGATCTCCACTTCCACTCTGCCAATAAAATAGCCGAACCATTTATTCTTCACGCTTCTCCCCTCCGTCAGTTAAGAATCAATATAACGGACCTCATCGATTTTCCCTTCCAATAAAATCTCTTCTGGCAAAATCGTTTTAATCACAAAATCTTTCCCTGAAATAATGCATTGTCCCTGTTTGAGCATCAGCCTTACCTCTTGATCACTGAAAAGCAAAAGCCCTTTATGGTTCTCTATGTAAATGTGGAGTCTGCCAACCATCGTAATACGGGGAAGATCCATCATCACGTCTGGAGGGATTTCAAGTGTTCTTGTCAGCCATGCTTTAAGTCGATTTTTTCTTTTTCCCATTCAATAAGAACCCCTTCCCACCTCATGTGTATGATTTCAAACTGAAAGATGGTGAGACTGATGAGAAAGCCTCTATATCATCCTATTCCTCAGGGGTTCATATCATGCTAATGAATCCCGTAAAACAGCCGTTTCAGCATTTTCTTTATGAAAAATCGTTATCAGGCAAAAAAAAGCCCCCTTTTTTGAAGGGGACTTTCTTCTTTATCTTTTATATGGCCGTTTCATCGTTCTGTGCGGCTTTTTCGCGCGCGGCTCTCCAAATACTTCTCCAAGGATCATTCCTTGAACAATTGTATCTTGGTTCAGCTTCTCAATGATTTTTGGCCTCACTTCAGCAGATGCAGCCTTTGGCCTTGTCAGCTCTCTTTCAAGCGATTGAAACTCTTTGTTCAACTCGTTTTTTCTTTCTTCCATTTCGGCAAGTGTAGCCGTATAGCGATCTTGTAAGGACTGAGAAGTTTTTTTCTTCATCCCGCCATGATCATGTACATCACCGAAATCGTCCAGCTGATCCGTCACGACTGGATCTGGACTTGTTTGCTTTGTTTGTTTTTGGGCCACCGGCTTACGCTGAGGAGCGGGCTTCTTTTGCTGATTCTTCTCTTCGTTCTCCTCTTGTTTGCCGATTTTCCCAAAGACGGCAGAGATGATACCGATGATAATCGCAATTAGTAGCGGATTTTCAAATAGAATGTCCAATGGGCTCCCTCCTTAAAGCGTGAGAGGATGCTTATTTGTTTTCATTATCAGATGGACCTTTTGTCATTTTACCAAATGAATCTCTCATATCCGTATCAGCATCGATATTTTTAATGTTCATGTAGTCCATGACACCAATATTGCCTTCACGTAATGCTTCAGCCATTGCAAGTGGTACTTCAGCCTCTGCTTCTACTACTTTCGCGCGCATTTCTTCAACTTTCGCACGCATCTCTTGCTCTTGTGCAACAGCCATTGCGCGGCGTTCTTCTGCTTTCGCCTGTGCAATGTTTTTGTCTGCTTCTGCTTGGTCTGTTTGCAGAATCGCCCCGATGTTTTTACCGATATCCACATCTGCGATATCAATCGAGAGAATTTCAAATGCAGTACCTGAATCTAATCCTTTACCAAGAACCGTTTGAGAAATCATATCAGGATTCTCAAGAACCTTTTTATGATTATCTGATGAACCGATTGTCGAGACAATCCCTTCACCTACACGGGCAATAATTGTTTCTTCCCCTGCACCACCGACAAGACGGTCGATGTTTGCACGAACTGTAATACGTGCTTTTGCTTTGACTTCAATCCCGTCCATCGCAACACCAGAGATAAATGGTGTTTCAATGACTTTAGGGTTTACACTCATTTGAACTGCTTCTAGTACATCACGGCCTGCTAGGTCGATGGCTGCACAGCGAGCAAAGTTCAATTCGATATTCGCACGTTGAGCTGCGATCAATGCGTTCACAACTCTGTCCACGTTACCACCTGCAAGATAGTGGCTCTCCAGTTGGTTAATCGTCACATCAAGACCTGCTTTATGTGCTTTGATGAGCGGGTTGACCACTCGGTTTGGAATGACTCGGCGCAGTCTCATTCCTACAAGTGTAAAAATGCTCACTTTTACGCCAGCCGCTAGGGCAGAAATCCACAGCATCACCGGTACAAAGGTGAAAAAGATCGAAAGAACAATCAAACCTGCTGCGATAATCACAAATAATAGTAAAGTAGATGGATCCATTTTATTCCTCCTCTAAAATCAGTATATCTATACTTTCCTCACGACAATGCGTGAGCCTTCCGCTTTCACAATTTTTACTTGCTCATCCTTATCGATAAATGCACCTTCTGACACAACATCAATGCGCTCATCTCCGAATACGATCGTACCAGATGGACGAAGTGCAGTTGCTGTCACTGCGATTTGTCCAACAAGATCTTCTCTTGTTTCATTTGAGACATAACCGCTTTCCTTATTGGTTGAATCGGTTAAAATGAACTTTTTAAAGAATTTCATACGTTTCCCCAACACCTTTGTCAATAAAATAACTGCTATGATTGAAACAGCAGTGGCAATCAAGATGGAAATCGCCATTTCTGTAAAGCTTCCAGCTGCTAAAAATAAGCTGACAACGACACAGATCAGTCCAATGACACCTACGATTCCCCCTGGCAAAAACAATTCCAGAATGATGAGTGCAATCCCTGCTAAAAACAGGAACAATGTCTCATATCCTGCAAAACCTGCCACGAGATGACCATAAAAGAATAGAAGAAGCGCTGTCACTCCCATGGTGCCCGGGACTCCAAAGCCAGGAGAATAGAGCTCAACAATTAATCCTAAGCTTGCAATGGATAAAAGGATCGGAATGACGATTGGGTGCGTAAGAAAACGCGCAACCTTTTCAGCAAAGCTCACTTCATCGTATTGAACAGAAGCGTCTGTTAATTTCAGCTTCTGAAGCAAGTCATCCATATTTTTCGCTTCACCTTCTGCATACCCGAATTGAAGCGCCCGATCTGTGTTAAAGGTGAGCAATTCCCCTTTTGGTGCACCGGCTTCTTTTGCGTCTATATCTACATCCGCCATGGCAAGAGCATACTTTGGATCACGCCCCTGCTTTTCGGCAGCATCACTCATTTCAGCAAGCCATAGAGATTCAGATTTTTGATCGGCAGCATTGCCTTCTCCATCAATGATCGCAGCAGCCCCCATCTTTCCATTCGGGGTCATATAAATTTGCTCGGCATTTAGCGCGATGAATGCCCCGGCTGAAAGCGCTCTATGATTGACAAACGCTGTCACTGGGATATCGGAAGCGCGGATGGTATCTGCGATCTCAAGCGCTGCATCGACTGCACCACCCGGTGTATTGATGTCGAGAATAATATGCTTCGCCCGTTCCGCCTTTGCCTGCTCAAACGATCGTTCAATGAATTTAGAAAGTCCTTTTTCTACTGTATCTTCAATTGGGATAACATGAACTTTCTGATCTGCTGATTTCGCGGTCAATTGAACCCCTAATAACAAGCATATTATAAAACAACTGAAGAGAGCAATATAAATTTTTATTTTTTTCATCTATTTGGTGATCCCTCCTCTCTTTCTTCCATTTTACTGTTCCTTTACATACGTTACAAATGTATCATAGGTTTCATTTTTATATGACAGAATCATGAGGGCATAAAAAAAGTACCCTTCTAACAATAGAAGGATACTTTTTTATTGAGACAGCTGCTCGCTGACAAGTCTGTTAATGACAGCTCCATCAGCTTTACCTTTTACTTTTGGCATAATAGCGCTCATCACTTTACCCATGTCAGCCTTTGAGGAAGCACCTGTTTCAGCGATCGTTTCTTTCACGATCGTTTGCAGTTCTTCTTCAGAAAGCTGTTCAGGTAAATAAACGTCTAAGATGTCAATCTCTTTTTGAACTTTATCTACTAAATCTAAGCGATTAGCTTTCGAAAATTCATGGAGGGAGTCTTTACGTTGCTTAATCTCGCGGGAAAGGACGGTTAGTTCCTCATCGCCGGTCAAACTGTCTTTCTTAAGCTTAATTGCTTCATTTTGCAGCGAAGCCTTTACCATACGAATGACAACAAGCTTGTCTTTCTCACGGTTTTTCATCATAAGCTTCATATCAGAATTTAATTGCTCAAGAAGACTCATAAAATCCACCCTCTTTAGAATTTACGTTTTCTAGCAGCTTCAGACTTTTTCTTGCGCTTTACGCTAGGCTTTTCATAAAATTCACGCTTTCTTGCTTCTTGCAATGTTCCAGTTTTGGATACACTGCGTTTAAAGCGACGAAGAGCATCTTCAAGCGATTCGTTTTTTCTAACGACCGTTTTTGACATTCTCTTTCCCTCCCTCCGAATACACCAATCGACTGCATTAAAAAAAGATATACATGCAAAACATGTACCTAGACATTATAATATAAGCCTTGTGTGAGGTCAACTAAGTGATTTGGAAATATATTTTCGTCATGAGCAGGTAGACAAGTCCATATATTCATTGGTAAGAGGAGGACTTTTCTATGATGGCGATCATTTATTTTTGTGCACTTATTTTCATTTTTTTATGGTCAATGGGTTTGCTGAGAAAAGGATTAATGGCGCTTGCGTCCTCTCGTATTGAGAAATCACTTCTTCTCTTTACAGATCACCCGGTCAAAGCATTCTTGGTCAGCATTGTGTTTACAGGGGTTCTACAAAGCAGTTCGGCGTTTATGGTCATCGTCATCGGCTTTGTCAGTACAGGCATTCTCTCTTTTAAAAAATCGATCCCTATGATTCTTGGAACCAATATCGGCTCCACGTTTACGACAGAATTTATCGCTATTAAAATGGATGTCTTCATGTGGGTTTTGATCATAACCGGTCTTGTATGCATCCTTTTTGGCAGAACATCTTTTAGACATGCAGGAAAAAGTTTATTTGGGCTCGGGATGATCTTTTTTTGCATTCAAGGCTTCTCAAAAATTGCAGGGATGATGACAAGTCAGCCTGAGACATTGCGTTTTCTTGAAATGATGCAGCATTCAGACTGGACAGCGCTGCTTTCGGGTACCATTTTCACAGCGATTGTTCATTCGAGCTCCGTCTGTATCGGCATTTTAATGGGATTTATGAATGAGGGAACTGTGGCACTTCAGGAAGGCATCAGCTTTGTGTTAGGTTCCAATATTGGGACATGTATTACGGCTGTGATGGCTGCGATATCTGGCGGCTACGCAGCACGTCAAACGGCTTATGCACACGTCGTGTTTAATGTAATCGGGGTTCTTTTATGCCTCCCGTTTCTCGTCCTGATTACAGAGGTTGTCGCCCTTCTTGCAAGCTCACCCGCCCAGCAGATTGCGCATTTCAGCCTGCTGTTTAATGTGGCAAGCTCTCTCCTCTTCTTCCCGTTCATACGCCCTTTTCACGCATTGATCTTGTGTCTCATGCCGAATCAGTCAAAATAAAAGAAACCGGCTTGCCCTTTTGGCTGCCGGTTTTTTATCTATTATGAGGTCATTCTCACTTTGTCTGGCTGCACATCATCGCTGATGCGAACGAATTGTCCTTCGTTATAAGGATAGCCCGCTTTCGTAATTTTCACTTTGACCAGACGTCCGATCATGTCCTCTGTTCCTTCAAAAACAACCTTCATATAGTTATCGGTATAACCAACATAAAGATTGTGGTTTCCTTCTTGTTCTTTGAAGGATTCTTCCGGAATAATTTCTAGCACATCCCCCTCATATGCAGATGCATACTCTTTCGCAAGCTGGTCAGAAAGAGCGATCAAACGGTGAACACGTTCGTTTTTCACATTTTCATCCACTTGATCTTCCATTCTTGCAGCCGGCGTACCTGTACGTTTGCTGTAAGGGAAGACGTGCAGCTCAGAGAATTGATGGTCTTTGACAAAATTGTACGTTTCCAAGAATTCTTCTTCTGTTTCCCCAGGGAATCCTACGATTACATCAGAGGTGACAGCAAGTCCTGGCAATGCTTTTTTCAGCTTTGTTAAACGCTCTGCAAAGAATTCCATCGTATATTTACGGCGCATTCTTTTTAGCACAGTATTTGAACCAGATTGAAGCGGGATGTGTAAGTGTCTGACAATTTTATCTGACTGATCCAGCACTTCAATCACTTCATCTGTAATTTGACTAGCTTCAATAGATGAAATACGGATTCGTTTTAAGCCAATAACACGTTCATCTAATGCTCTCAGAAGCTTCGCAAAGTTATAATCCTTTAAGTCTTCTCCGTATCCGCCTGTGTGAATACCTGTAAGCACAATTTCTTTATAGCCTGCATCAACAAGCTGCTGCGCTTGATTGATGACTTCTTCTGGATCGCGAGAACGAAGAAGGCCGCGTGCCCAAGGAATAATGCAGAATGTACAGAAGTTGTTACAGCCTTCTTGGATTTTTAATGAAGCGCGCGTTCTGTCTGTAAAGGCAGGAACATCAAGTTCTTCAAACACACGTGCTTTCATGATATTGCCAACCCCGTTGATCGGCTGTCTTTCTCTGCGGTATTCTTCTATATAACCTAGTAATTTATGTCTGTCCTGTGTTCCAACCACAATATCAACACCAGGAATCGCCATGATTTCTGCTGGAGATGTTTGCGCATAGCAGCCAGTTACACAAATGACACCATCCGGGTTATGACGAATGGCTCTTCTAATGACTTGGCGGCTTTTCTTATCGCCTGTATTCGTGACCGTACATGTATTAATGACATATACGTCTGCTTTTGATTCATACTCTTTTCTTTCATAGCCAGCTTCTTTAAACAGCTGCCAGATCGCCTCTGTTTCATAGTGGTTGACCTTACAGCCAAGTGTATGGAACGCTACTGTTCCCATCATGATTCACCTCTTAATAACTCTGTTTGATAAGATATAGCGGAAAGCGCGTATAAAGGAGCGGTTTCTGTTCTTAAAATGCGTGGTCCGAGCCCGCAAATGACTGCACCAAGCGTTTCAAGCTCTTCAATCTCCTTTTCTGCCAAACCGCCTTCAGGGCCAAAAACCACTAACAAGGTTTGTCCGCCTTTCATCTGTTGAAGCACAGTTTGAAAACGGCTTTGCTCTCCTTCTTTCGATGATTCTTCGTATGCAACGACACATTTATCGAATTCACCAGCTAATTGCGTCAGCTCTTTAAACGTTGATACTGAATAAACACGCGGAATGATATTCCGGTAGGACTGCTCTGCTGCTTCTTTCGCGATTTTCTCCCAGCGCTCTCGTTTTTTATGTGACTTTTTTTGGTCTAGCTTTGTAATAGAACGAGCCGCTTGAAATGGGATAAAAGCACTTGCGCCAAGCTCTGTGCCTTTTTGGATAATGAGCTCAAGCTTATCTCCTTTTGGAAGACCGCTTGCGATCGTCACCCGAATCGGAAGTTCTCTGTCCTGATTTGTCCAGCTTTCAAGGTGACAAATCACTTCTTCCTTTGTTATTGTATCAATTTTACTGAGCGCTTCAAAGCCGTCTGTTGTTAAACAAAGGATTTCCTGCCCTGCTTTCATCCGCATGACATTGGAAAGATGATGTACATCTTCACCTTTTATAACGATGGCTCCCTTTAACGTCACTTCTTCTTTCGTGAGGTCGATAAAATATCGTTGCATACGTGTCCTGACACCTACTCGCTTTATTTTTTCGCTATAATGCTGACCCAATCTTCCATTGACAGCACTTCAACAATATCAAAACCTGCTTCTTCTAATGCTGTTTTGACTTGTAATTTCTTTTGTCCAATGATGCCTGATGTAATGAAATAGCCATCTTTCTTCAATAGGTCATAGGCTTGATCTGTAAAGCGCAAAATTACTTCTGCCAGAATGTTGGCGACAATCACATCACGCTCACCTGAAATCCCATCAAGCAAGTTGTTTTGTTTGACCGTCACTTGGTCACTTACACCATTTAGTTCGATGTTTTGCTTCGCACTTTCTACCGCAACGGTGTCGAGATCAAAGGCTTGAATGTCCTTTGCACCAAGCATTGCTGCTGCCACACTTAAAATCCCAGAGCCTGTTCCAACATCAATCACCGTATCGTTTTCCTTTACATAGCGCTCAAGCGCCTGAATACAAAGGACGGTTGTGGGATGCGTACCTGTTCCAAATGCCATTCCAGGGTCCATTTCAATAATCAGTTCATCAGAATGAACCGGCGTATATTCTTCCCACGTTGGAACGATGGTGAATTTTTCAGAAATTTTCACAGGATGATAGTATTTCTTCCATGCGGTGGCCCATTCTTCTTCATTTACTTCACAAATTGACAGTGTATTGCGTCCAAGGTCAATATCGTATAGAAGAAGATTGTTGATGGCTTCTTTGATCTCATCTACCGTTTCCATCAAAAAGCTGTTCATTGGAAGATAGGCTTTGACAATGACACCTTCATCCGGATAATCATTCGGATCGAGCTGGTAGATCTCACCGTATACATTTTCACGTTCCTTGACTAAATCAAGCGGGTCCTCAATCACGACACCACTTGCACCTGCTTCATGCAAAATATTGGTGATCGGTTCCACCGCTTCATTTGTTGTATGGACGCTAATTTCTGACCACTTCAATACTACCAACTCCTTATCCGTCTTACTCGCCTTTAAATGCGCGTTTTACCTTATCGAAAAAGCTCATTTCTTGTTCGTCCGGTTTATTTCCGCTCACTTCAGCAAATTTTCTAATGATATCTTTTTGATTGTCTGTTAAATTTGTCGGTGTGACGACACGTACAACGATATGCTGATCGCCTTGGCCGTAGCCGCGTACATTTTTCACACCTTTTCCTTTAAGTCTAAACTTCGTGCCAGTTTGAGTGCCAGCAGGAACTTTTAATTTTACTTTTCCGTGTAATGTCGGCACTTCAATTTCGTCACCTAATGCAGCTTGGGCAAAGGTGAGCGGCATCTCGCAGTAAATGTCATCTCCATCACGTTCGAAGAATTCATGCGCACGCACATGGAATACAACGAATAGATCGCCTGGAGGTCCTCCATTTACACCTGGTTCACCTTGACCAGATACTCTGAGCTGCTGACCATCATCTACACCTGCAGGGATTGTCACGTTAATTTTCTTACGCTTACGCACTTTGCCAGATCCGCCGCATGTTGAACATTTATGATCAATTTGTTTCCCTGTTCCGCTACAGTAGTTACATACTCTGCGGTTGACCACTTTACCAAATGGGGTTGACTGTTCAACATTTAATTGACCCGATCCTCCGCAATGTGAACAAGTTTTCGCCTGCGTACCAGGCTTTGCACCTGATCCATGACATGTTTCACAAGATTCTTCACGAGGGATTTCAATCGTTGCTTCTTTTCCAAATGCCGCTTCTTCGAATGAAAGCGTCATTGTATATTGCAGGTCCGCTCCTTGGCGCGGTGCATTTGGATCTCTTCTTCTCGCTCCGCCGCCAAAAATACTAGAGAAGATGTCATCAAAGCCGCCGAAGCCGCCAAAGTCTCCTCCTCCACCAAAACCGCCGCCGCCAAAGCCTTGGTTTGGATCGGTATGACCGAACTGGTCATAATGCGAACGTTTTTGATCATCAGAAAGGGTTTCATAGGCTTCTTTTACTTCTTTGAATTTCTCATCTGAGCCAGCTTCTTTATTAATATCAGGGTGATACTTTTTTGAAAGCTTGCGGTATGCCTTTTTGATTTCGTCCTTTGAGGCGCTCTTACTTACGCCAAGCACTTCATAGTAATCACGCTTACTCATCTCTTCACACTCCCGATTTTCTCACATAAATACGATTGTATCATTTTGATTTAACTTTTTTCAATTCCTTTCATCGTTGAAAAGAAAAAAAGTCAAAGCCAAGAGATCCTGACTTTGACTTTCTGACGAGTACGTTTCAGCAGTCTTTTTCAAAAGTAAAGGTGATTATTTTTTCTCTTGATCGTCGTTTACTTCTTCGTATTCTGCATCCACTACATTGTCATCTGCTTTTTGAGCACCTTCAGCGCCTTCTTGCTGAGCTTGTGCTTGTTTTGCAGCTTCTTCATAGAGCTTTGTCGTTAATTCTTGAACGATTGTTTGCAGCTCATCTTTTTTCGCTTTGATGTCTTCAAACTCGCCTTTTTCGATCGCAGTTTTTAGTGCATCTTTCGCGTCGTTTGCTTTTTTCACTTGCTCTTCATCGATTTTGCCTTCTAGATCTTTTAATGTTTTTTCAGTTGTAAACACTAATTGATCTGCTTCGTTGCGCACTTCGATTTCTTCTTTTTTCTTCGCATCTGCTTCAGCATTTTCTTCTGCTTCTTTGACCATTTTTTCGATCTCATCATCAGAAAGACCTGAAGAAGATTTGATTGTGATGTTTTGCTCTTTGCCTGTACCCATATCTTTCGCACGTACGTTGACAATACCGTTTTTATCGATATCAAATGATACTTCAATTTGTGGTACGCCGCGTGGTGCTGGCGGGATATCAGTCAATTGGAAGCGGCCTAATGTTTTGTTATCTGCAGCCATTGGGCGCTCACCTTGCAAGACATGGATATCTACAGCTGTTTGGTTGTCAGCAGCCGTTGAGAATACTTGAGATTTACTTGTTGGAATTGTTGTATTACGTTCAATCAGCTTCGTGAACACGCCGCCCATTGTTTCAATTCCTAAAGAAAGTGGTGTTACGTCAAGAAGAACAACGTCTTTGACATCTCCTGTGATAACTCCACCTTGAATCGCTGCACCAAGTGCAACAACTTCATCAGGGTTTACACCTTTATGAGGCTCTTTGCCTGTTTCTTTTTTGATTGCTTCTTGTACTGCAGGAATACGAGTTGATCCACCTACAAGGATGACTTTATCAATCTCGCTAGCAGATAAACCAGCATCTTTCAGTGATTGACGTACTGGTGTCATTGTACGCTCTACAAGATCTGCAGAAAGCTCTTCGAATTTAGCACGCGTTAACGTTAATTCAAGGTGAAGAGGTCCTGCTTCTCCAGCTGTGATAAATGGCAGTGAAATTTGTGTAGAAGATACACCTGAAAGATCTTTTTTCGCTTTTTCAGCAGCATCTTTTAAACGCTGAAGCGCCATTTTATCTTTAGAAAGATCAATGCCATTTTCTTTTTTGAATTCTGCCACTAGGTGATCAATGATGACTTGGTCAAAATCGTCTCCACCTAGACGGTTGTCCCCAGCAGTTGAGCGCACTTCAAAGACGCCGTCTCCAAGTTCAAGAACTGACACGTCAAATGTACCGCCGCCAAGGTCGTATACAAGGATCGTTTGATCTTCATCTGTTTTATCTAAACCATACGCAAGTGCAGCTGCTGTTGGTTCGTTGATGATACGTTCTACTTCAAGACCGGCAATTTTACCAGCATCTTTCGTTGCTTGACGTTCTGCATCGTTGAAGTATGCAGGAACAGTGATTACTGCTTTTGTTACTTCTTCACCAAGATAACTTTCAGCGTAAGATTTAAGGTGTTGAAGAATGATTGCAGAGATTTCCTGCGGTGTATAGTTCTTGCCTTCAACTTCTACTTTATAATCTGTACCCATATGTCTTTTAACAGACATGATTGTGTTTGGGTTTGTAATTGATTGACGTTTTGCTACTTCACCCACTTGGCGCTCTCCGTTTTTAAAAGCGACAACAGATGGTGTTGTACGTGCTCCTTCAGCGTTTGCAATGACTTTTGGCTCGCCGCCTTCAAGTACTGCAACACATGAGTTTGTTGTTCCTAAGTCAATCCCAATGATTTTACTCATATTCGATGACCTCCCATTATGTAGTTATTGATTTACTTTTACCATTGATGGACGAATAACTCGATCTTTGAGTTTATAGCCCTTTTGCAATTCTTCTACAACGATATTTGAATCGTAGTTTTCATCTTCAACTTGCATGACGGCTTGATGAAGGTTTGGATCGAACTCTTTGCCGACAGCTTCAATTGGTTCAACGCCTTCATTTTTCAACGCTTCTACCAGCTGGCGGTAAACCATTTGCATTCCTTCTAACAAACTTTTCGTCTGCTCATTGTCTGGATCAATTCCAAGCGCTCTTTCAAAGTTATCAAGAGCTGGGAGAAGATCACTGACAACATGTTGAGAACGATATTTTTGCACGGTCTCCACTTCAGTTCGAGCACGGCGTTTATAGTTTTCAAAATCTGCTTGAACACGCAGAATTTTGTTTTCTTTTTCATCTAGAAGCTGTTGCAATTCATCGATTTTTTCTTGGAAGGCAGACTGTTCATCATGTGTTACTTCCTCATTATCTGCTTGAACTGCTTCTTCTTGTGCTTCAACCTCTGCTTCTTGCTCAGGTGTCTGTTTTTCTTCTGACATTGTGTTCACCTCCCTCAAAAGATTCAAAAATACGAAGGGGCTATGCCCCTATCTTTTATCACCCTACTCATCATACAAATTGGAAAGTGCGTTTGACAAGTCTTTTGATACATGATGCAAGAGGCTGACAACCCTGCCATAATCCATACGGGTTGGACCGATGACAGCAATGGAGCCGAGTGATTTTTGATCAATCGAATAAGTGGCTGTGATTAAGCTGCAATTCTCCATCGCTTCCAAATTGTTTTCTGAACCGATTTTAATGGTGATTCCTTGCTGATTTGGATGAAACAGCTGCATGACATCATTCTTTTGCTCAATAAGCATCATGAGTGAACGAATGCGGTCAATGTCATGAAACTCCGGCTGATTCAACATATTAATCTTCCCGCCAAAGAAAAGTTTTGATTCATTTTGAGTCGATGTAAATGTATTGCCGAGCGCATCTAAAATATGATCATAATCTTTTAAATGCGTGCGAAGAAGCATCACAACTTCTTTATACATTCTGTCCTTCAGCTGATCCATCGGGACTCCGGCTAGGCGGCTGTTTAAAATATTCATCAGCTTCTCAATATCGGAGACATCGAGATGCTCAGAGAAGGTAATGGTTTTGTTTTCAACATGTCCGCTGTCTGTAATCATGATTGCCACTGCTTTGTTCGGTTGAACAGGGACAAGCTGAATTTGCTTTAATCGATTTTCACTTAGCTTTGGACCAAGCACAATCGATGTATAGTTTGTGAGATCTGATAAAATTTCCGCCGATTTTTGAACTGTCTTTTCCAGCTCAAAAATTTTCTCCTGAAAGGCCGACTGGATGAGCACAAGCTCTTTAGACGACAGTTTTCGCGGAGAGAGCAAATGATCTACATAATAACGATATCCTTTTTCGGAAGGAATTCTTCCTGATGAAGAATGGGTCTTTTCAATAAAACCAAGTTCCTCCAAATCAGCCATTTCGTTTCTAATCGTCGCAGAGCTGAATGTAATGTCTTCTTTTTTAGAAAGAGTCCTTGATCCAACTGGCTGCGCCGAACGAATAAAGTCATTAATGATGACTTGCAGAATCAAAAGCTGACGATTTGTTAACATCATCATCACCCCTGTTAGCACTCTCTTTCAACGAGTGCTAATTGTATAAACAAAATTACCAAACTCAAATTAAAATGTCAATTATAACTCACCGAGAAACGCTTGAAATACTTCATTCCCTAACAATTTTCCTTTTCTTGTTAAACGGATCCCGATGTCATCTTTTACAATGAGGCCTTTTTCTTCTAATTCTTCAAGAACAGTGGGAAAAAGTGCTTCTGGTGCAGTACCATATTTTGCTTGGAAATCAGCACTTTTCACTCCTTCGATCTTTCGAAGACCTAAAAACATTTCTTCTTCTATTTGCTCTGCTTTTGTGACCTGATGTGTTTCCTTATACGGGAACCCTGTTTGATCAATCAGCTCCAAATAATGCTTCACCGGCCCTGCGTTCACATTTCGGACGCCATCTACATACCCGTGTGCGCCTGCACCAAAACCGAAGTAATCTTCATTGCTCCAATAGGTCAGGTTATGCTGACTTTCAAAGCCAGGTTTGGCGTAATTGCTAATTTCGTACTGCTTTAATCCATGGCGCTCCATTTCATCCATCACAAGCTCATACATTTCAGCCTCACGTTCTTGCGGCGGTAAATGAAGTTTTCCCTTTTGCATTAAGTTGTAAAAAACGGTTTTCGGCTCGACGATGAGTGAGTAAACCGAATAATGCTCTGCCCCCAGCGAGAAAGCTGTCTCAAGTGAATTCATCACATGATGCTTTTCTTGATGCGGCAAGCCAAACATGAGATCGAGGCTAATATTGTCAAATCCAACAGCTCTAGCCCGCTCAAAGGACGTAAGGACATCCTTTTTTTGATGAACTCGTCCGATTTTTTTGAGCAAATCGTCTTCAAAGGTTTGAACGCCAAAACTCAGCCGATTGACACCGGCTTCTTTTAACACATGCAGCTTCTCGAGTGATAATTCATCAGGGTTCGCTTCCACTGCAAATTCAATCAGGTTTTTTGTCGGCTTTAATACATGGTGAATGCTGTTCATGAGCTTGTCTAGCTGGCTGACAGTCAGTGATGTCGGGGTTCCCCCGCCAAGAAAAATCGTCTTGAGTTCCTGCTCGCCCTTTTGTTCGATCGTATGCTGCATCTCTTTTTCAAGAGCCGCTAAGTATTCATCGACTGGCTGCGTTTTAATGAAAAATTTATTGAAATCACAATAGTGGCAAATGTGCTCACAAAATGGAATGTGAATGTATGCTGCTTTCATTTGATGACACCTTCTTTACAGGTAAAGAGCCGCAGTTTATCGCTGCGGCGCCTTTGTTTGTTATCGACTATAAACGTCAAGGCGAACATTGTAAAGCAAGCAGCCTTGAGGATGTTATTTTTTCGGTGTGCTGTCGTCCATCTTCAGCACGGCCATAAATGCTTCTTGCGGGACTTCAACAGAGCCCACTTGCTTCATGCGTTTTTTCCCTTCTTTTTGCTTCTCAAGAAGCTTTCTTTTCCGGGAAATGTCTCCACCATAACATTTGGCAAGTACGTTTTTACGCATCGCTTTAATGGTGGAACGAGCAACGATTTTTTGACCGATTGCTGCTTGAACTGGCACTTCAAAGTGCTGGCGTGGAATCAGTTCTTTTAGCTTTTCTACGATGATCTTACCTCGTTCATACGCATAATCGCGGTGAACAATAAAGGAAAGGGCATCGATTTTTTCGCCATTCAGCATGATATCCATCTTCACTAATGTCGATGGACGATAGCCAATCAGTTCATAATCAAAGGACGCGTAGCCTTTTGTGTTGGACTTTAGCTGATCAAAGAATTCGTATACGATCTCTGCCAAAGGAATTTCGTACACAATGCTCACACGGTTCGCATCAAGATACTGCATATCGATGAAATTTCCGCGCTTTCCTTGGCAAAGCTCCATCACAGAGCCTACATAATCGTTCGGCACCATCATTGTTGCTTTTACATATGGTTCTTCAATTCGCTCAATCTTTTGCGGATCAGGCAGATTGGACGGGTTATCTACGACGATTTTTTCTCCATCTGTCATATATACATCATAAATAACACTTGGCGCTGTCGTAATCAGATCAATTTTAAATTCACGTTCAATCCGTTCTTGGATGATTTCCATATGAAGCATTCCAAGGAAGCCGCAGCGGAAACCGAAGCCAAGTGCTTGGGATGTCTCTGCCTCATATTGAAGTGAAGAATCATTTAATTCAAGCTTTTCTAACGCTTCACGTAAGTCGTTGTATTTCGCTGTATCAATCGGATAAAGTCCGCAGTATACCATTGGGTTTAGCTTTCTGTATCCTGGCAGCGCTTCTTTCGCAGGGTTTTCCGCACTTGTGATCGTATCCCCTACACGTGTATCACCGACATTTTTAATCGCAGCGGTTAAGTAGCCAACATCTCCAACTGTGAGTTCATCTGTTGGCATGGCTTTTGGTGTGAATACGCCGACTTCAAGAACTTCAAATTCTTTCCCCGTCGCCATCATTTTAATTTTCTGACCAGGT
Source organism: Bacillus sp. ABR (assembly GCF_056172715.1). Lineage (NCBI taxonomy): Bacteria > Bacillati > Bacillota > Bacilli > Caryophanales > Bacillaceae > Bacillus > Bacillus sp. ABR. Next base: position 437,163 of record NZ_JAOYSL010000002.1, read on the forward strand.
CTGACGGTTCCTTCAACAATTCGTATGTACGCAATAACGCCGCGATACGCATCGTAAAGAGAATCAAAAATAAGGGCTTGAAGTGGTGCTTCTGGATCTCCAGCAGGTGCCGGCACCTTTTCAACGATTTGTTCTAAAATATCCTCGATTCCAATACCCGCCTTAGCAGAGGTGAGAACAGCTTCAGACGCATCCAACCCGATGACATCTTCAATTTCTTCTCTTACACGCTCAGGCTCTGCACTCGGCAGATCGATTTTATTGATAATCGGAAGAATTTCTAAGTTGTTATCAAGAGCTAAATAAACGTTCGCAAGTGTCTGTGCTTCAATTCCTTGTGCTGCATCTACTACGAGAATCGCACCCTCACAGGCAGCTAGGCTTCGAGATACCTCATAGGTGAAGTCGACATGCCCTGGTGTATCAATCAGGTGCATGATATATTCTTCTCCATCCTTCGCCTTATACTTCAGCTGGACAGAGTTTAGTTTAATCGTTATGCCGCGTTCACGCTCTAAATCCATGGAATCAAGTAATTGTTCTTTCATTTCCCGTTGAGTAATCGCCGCTGTTTTTTCCAAAATACGGTCCGCCAATGTGGATTTCCCATGGTCAATATGGGCGATAATGGAGAAATTTCGAATTCTTGATTGCCGTTCTAATCGTTTTTCTTTATCTGTCACAATCTATCACTCCTACTATAAAACGCGGGTTGCGCTAGGTTAGATTATATCAATAGGGCTGTAAAGATTCAATCGAAATCAAGAAAAGCCGCTTATCGGTCAGCGGCTTTGATTAAAAGGGTGATATCTCATGAAATTCGTTTATTTCCCATTCACCCAATCATAAAGAGAACGGGCTGCATGTGTCATACCATCAGACAGGGCTTTTCCTGCTTTGGAAAAGGCATTAAAGCCTTCTATTTCCTCGAGCTGCTTTTGTTTTTCGGCAAGATCCTTTTCTGTAACAGCCGTTCCTAAGATAGAAGCTTCCTTTTCTTCATCGTCGTTCATTTGAATGGAGAAAGCTCCTTTTAATTGCGGATCATGGTAGCCCTTCATTTGCAGCATGCCATTATTCGCTTGCTGCATTCCTAAAAAGACACCAAACAGCAAGACCAATCCTAAAATAATGGTTTTCCCAATAAATGAGCCCATACCCGTCACCACCTTAAGAGCGTTTTTTCTCACCCTTTGCTTTGCCATCCACCTTTTCCGCGTCCCAGAAAATATCGCTGAATACATCAGCTGCTGCATTGGATGCATTTCTTAATTCTTCCATATTATTATCCACTCCGCCAAATTCTAAAAGAAGGGCTTTGTCGGATAAATCTTGATTATAGATTCCATTATCACCAATTTCTCCTTTGGCAAACACACCGACACTAAGACCTTTATATTTTTTCTCCATCAAATGGTGGAACTCTGTCGCAAGCTTTAAGTTTTTCTCATAGCTTTGATTCTTCTTCCCTACAACAAACGCAATTCTCGCATATTTCTTCCCTTTGATTTCGACTGTCGTATCTTTCTTTCTTCTTGAGTCCCGGTGAATATCAATTAAATAATCGAGGTCATCATTTTTCGCTAAGGCTTCTTTCACGACTAATCTTGATTCATTATAAGACTGCGGATACTTTAATCCTTTTTTCACGAGTCTTTTTTCAATTTCCGTTTTGTCGACTGTATTGCCGATTCCTTGCTGATCAAGTGCCTTTCCAAACATGTCGCCGACAAGGGTAACATTCACTTTTGAGTGCCGTGCATTATTTGGGTTCGTTTCTCCTTTTAAAAATGGTAAATATGATTCCGTATTATGTGTGTGATAAATGTACACAGCTTTTCGTTTTCCTGTTGACCGGTCCGGTTCTTTAGCAGGCTTTTTCGGCCCATCTTCATCGAGCTTGTCCAGTTCAGCTAAATTTGCTTCTTTTTCATCTTGGATCACTTCACTCGGAGGCGGCGATTCCATTGGCATGTTGGTATAGTCTGTGCCTTCACCCGCTAAGATGATTTTTGTATCAAAATGTTCAAAGCCTGGAAGTTCTCTTCCTAGAAAACTGCGCGGGTCTTCTAAATTAATACTGGTTGCAAGCTTCAGTGACAGCCCAGAGAAATGAAATCCTTTTTGAGCTTCTGGAACTGCTGAGGCGAAATATTGGTTTTCCATACCCATTAATGTGGCAAAAAATGCGCCAGAGAGCTCATCTGCTACACCATATAACGAGGCTTGCGGCCTCAGCTCGGGTTTTAAAGATGTCAAAGCTCCTGACATCACAAACACCACAACAAGAGCGGCAATAAATAAGAAAATGCTTTTGACTACTTTCGTTCCATTAATCGCAACGACCAACTGTCGAGGACGGCGGGGTCTTTTTTTCATGATTTACTCCCTCCAGCACGCTTTCTAGTAATTACACTATGAGCGAGCTAGAGAAAGTAGAACCGATTAATGATTATATGAACCCTTGTTATCTTGAGTGATTTTTTGATGAAGCGCTGTGTTTAATCCGTTGGCAAGTACGTTTGCCATATCATCAATGAATGTATCGACTTCTTTAGGCGTGACCATTAAATTTTGCCCGAGCGGCGCAAGCACTTCATGGATTAGCTGCCTTTTCTCTTCTTCTGGAAGGGTTCCTACGATGCCTAAGAATGATTGACGTGTTTCCTCATCTGGCAAGTCTTCTTCGTTAAGCACTTTTTTCTTCCCGAATGTCAAACCAGCCGGCACAAGAGAGCGGGATGGTCTATCATCTTTTAGTTCTCTACCAAAATGCTTTAAGACATAATCAATTGTGTCACTAGCAATCGTTACTGCATCCACCACTGTCGGAACGCCAATCGCAATCACTGGAATGCCCAATGTTTCTTTGCTTAATTCTTTTCGCTTATTCCCTACACCAGAACCGGGATGGATACCTGTATCAGAAATTTGAATGGTTGTATTCACTCGTTCCACCGCACGAGCAGCAAGGGCGTCGACAGCAATGACAAAATCAGGCTTAGATCGCTCAATCACACCTTGGATAATGTCACTTGTTTCAATACCAGTCAGTCCCATCACACCTGGTGACAAAGAGGAAACCGGGCGATAGCCTTCTTGAACATTTTCCGGCTGCAATTCAAAGAGATGGCGGGTCACAAGCAGGTTTTCAACTGTGAGAGGACCAAGTGCATCTGGCGTGACATTCCAGTTTCCCAGTCCTACTACAAGGCAGCTCGCATCTGCCTGAATGCCTCTGTCTTTTAAAAACTGAGCAAAATGACGGGCAAAGACTTGGACGACTTTTTCTTGCATTTCAGAGTCTTTCTCCCGAATGCCTTGCGCTTCAAACGTCAAGTAGGTCCCTGCCTTTTTGCCAGTCAGCTCCTCCCCTTCTTTCGTGATTTCTACAGTACGGATGCGGATGCCTTGCTCATCTTTTTCCTTTTCGACGATCCCTTGGATCCCGTCCTTTTTGACGACATTCGGATCGTTCTCTTGTTCTAGTATCTCTTTTGTTTCAACAGCAAGGTCTGTCCGGATTTGATAAACGCTTAAATCGAGCTTCTGTTTCTCCATAAAAAGACTCCTTCCACCAAGTAATTAACAGTAGTCTTTCCATCTCTTGAAAGAAACATTCGAGCACGTCATCAATGAAAAATACTTTACATTTATATTGCATTCTAAAGGTGTGTTTGATAGAATACAATTTGTTCTATTGTGAAGATTTAACCTTAAGACAATTGTGTTTAGGTTGTATCTTAGGAGGTGAAACACATGCCAAATATTAAATCAGCGATCAAACGTACAAAAACGAATAACGAACGCCGTGCACATAACGTAACAATTAAGTCTGCGATGCGTACTGCGATTAAACAAGTTGAAGTTTCTGTAGCTAACAACGATGCTGAGCAAGCAAAAGCTGCTCTTGCTTCTGCTGCAAAACGCATTGACAAAGCCGTTAAAACTGGTCTTGTACACAAAAACGCAGCTGCGCGTTACAAATCAAGACTTGCTAAACAAGTAAACGGACTTTCTGCATAATGCTTGCAACGCCTCAGTAATGAGGCACCTGTTTAACTGTACGTCCGTCCTGACCGGCCGAGCCTAAGGACAGACTGGCAATTATACATCTAAACAAAAACGACCCTCTTTTTAGAAGGTCGTTTTTTTATGTTCAAGCGCCTAACAATCGAAGCAGGAACAATTCTAACAGCAGCTGCTTGTCCTTTTTACCCGTTTTCATTTCATAATCAATCGTTGAAAGCTCTTTGACGATCTGCTTTAGCTCTTCTTCTGAAAACAGTCTTGCCTGATCCATAGCAAGTTTGACCCGGAATGGGTGGACTTTTAGATTTGAAGCAATTTGTTTTTGTCCATATCCTTGCTGAGCGAAATACTTCGTCTGCAAAATCAATCGAAATTGAGTTGAAATAAGTGCTAATATTTTAATGGGTTCCTCATTTTGCTTCAAGAGGTCATAAAACATCTGCATGGCCTCAGAGCGGCGTCTGTTTACGATTTGATTAATCAGCTCGAAAATATTTTGCTCCAAGCTTCTTGCAACGAGCTGATTGACATCTGCTAACTCAATTTCTTCCCGCTCTCCAATATATGTACTTAGCTTCCGAACCTCTTGGAATAGAGAGGATAGACTTCCGCCGCATAACATCACAAGCTGCTCAGCCGCTTCAGATGTAATCATCTTTCCTTCTGTCTTCACCAGTGTGATGGTGAAATCAGTTGTTTCTTTTGGGTTTAATTCTTTCGCCTCAACAACAGCAGCTTTCTTTTTTAGCAATTTGGTGATTTTTTTACGCTCATCCAGCTTTTCATACGGTGCTAATAACACGAGAATGGTATAGGGCGCTGGCTTTTCTAAATAAGCTTCTAATACAGAAAGCTCATGCTCGATCTTTTCCTTTTTCTTCTCAGCTGTAAGAAAATAAGGATTCTTGATCACGACGAGACGTCGTTCTCCCATAAACGGAAATGTTTCTGCATCCGTCACAGCCTGTTCAAGCGGCACCTCTTCCATATCGAAGATGGAGTAATTAAAATCTTTCGTTTCCTCGTCTACTACAGCTTGTCTCAATTTAGCGGCGGTTTCTTGCAGTAAATATGTTTCTTTCCCATATAAGCAATAAACGGGATGGATATCCCCTCGTTTTAAATTGTTCCATACATCAAAGACCATCAATTGAATCCCTCTCTTTCACTTCCTCCTCTATCCTAAAGTGTGTGAAGACATTAGTAAAGAGGAAGCTGAAAGTGCCGCCTCCTCATTTATAGTAAACGTCCGGCGCAAGCTCCCGGGTCAGCCTGCTGTCAGACGATATTCATAAAATGATCATGAAAATGGAAAACGGTTACTTTACCTTCTAGCAATTCCAAATGAGTTCAAGTATACTAAAATTAGCCAGGAGGGATGAAAATGAATGAATTTGAAAAAAATGTTCAAAGCAAGCGGAATGATGTGACCGACTCAGCCGTTGGTTTTATCGTCACATTCGGATTTTTCGCCTCAATGTTTATTTTGGCAACTATTATACACCTCGTTGGATCTTAACTTCATGAAGGTTACACGACTGCCGTTTTGGCAGTTTTTTTATTGAGTTTGTAAGATATCATATGGAGGGTGAGTGTAAAACGTTCCTTCCTCATCGAGAAATTCATACGTCACACTCCCGTCGGTATCTGTACGATACACCTTCATTTGCTGATCCTTTAATTTTTTCAAGACTTCCTGATGTGGATGCTGATAACGATTGCGTTCACCTGCTGAAATGAGTGCATGTGAGGGCTTGAGATGCTGAAGCCATTCTTCGCTTGTCGACCCTTTACTCCCGTGATGTCCAACCTTTAAGATATCTGCCCGCAGATGAGGAAAGGCTTCTATAATGTCTCGCTCCCCTTCTTGTTCAAGATCTCCAGTGAGCATAAACCGCTTCCCGCCTAGAGTACATGTCAAAACGAGTGAATCATTATTCTTAGTTGTCACTCGATCACGAGACGGATGAAGAACGTCAAATATTTGCTCTCCAATCTGAAGCTGATCTCCTCTCTCTAATTCATCAATCATGATCCCTTGATCAGCTGCTTCTTTTAACAGCTCCGCATCCTCTGGACTCCGTGCAAAGCCTTTTGGAATGGCCAGCCGCTTTACTTTATTTCCCTTGATTAAACGAACTGCTTCTCCCATATGGTCTTGATCCGCATGCGTCAGAATAAGGACATCAAGTTTCGCTATTCCTTTAGAATGCAAAAACGGGATCAGCGTTTGATCACCGATCGTAGACACTTTTCGTCTTTTTTTCCACGGTTCTTCTTCAAAAGAAAGTCTGCCTCCCGTGTCCACAAGCAGGTGCCCCTTTCGATAGGGCAGCTGAATTAACAAACTATCCCCCTGTCCTACATCCAGCATCGTCACTTCCCCTTTTTCGAAAAAATTCGGGGTGAAATAGTGAACACTCAAGACACCAATGAGAAAAAGGAGCGGCACAGCATAGGACTTCACAGACGTTTTGCACTCCATCACAACTAACAGAACAATTAAGGCACTCACCTCAAGAACAATATGCCACCAAGTTGACTTCATAAAAATCAAGTTGAATCCATCAAAATCAGCCATATAGGCTGACAATTGATGACTAAGCTGGATCACCGAATCAAGCAGTTGAAACAATGTTTGTCCAAGCGGAAGATAAACGATCGTCAAAAGAAAAAAGAGTAAGGATAATGGCATGACGATCGTCGTAAAAAAAGGAACAAATATCATGTTCAAAGGAACGCTCAGTAAAGAGAATTGATGAAAATGATATAAAAGAACAGGGAGCGAAGCAAGCTGTGCAATAAAGGAAATCAGGAATAATTGCATGACCGAACTTTTTGGTTTTGATAAAATCCTCGTCGATAACAAAATAAAAAACGTCACCACGAAGGAAAGCTGAATCCCATATCAAATAAATAAAGAGGATGAATCGCTAATAAGAGTAAAAACGTTGCACTTAATACCACAGCAGAAGGCTGTTTCAATTCTTTTGGCAGACTAGTCATCACTAAATAGATTCCTGCCATGAGACAAGCTCTTAACACAGATGGTGCAGCACCTGTCAAACAAGCATAAATAGGAAGAAAGCATAATAGAAGAATACGTGCTGTCTCTCTTGTCACACCCACACGAAGGAGACACCAAAATAAACACGCAAGAAGCGTTTGCACATGCAATCCTGAGATCGCTAGTAAATGAATAATACCGAGCATTTGATAATCTCTTAATGTGTCAGGTTCTATCAACTCACGATCGCCAAAAATAAGTGCCTGTACAATGCCAACAGAGTGTTTTGGCACATGGTCCTCTAAAAATGTCAAACCCTTTTGCCTCATCGCTTGAAGATAGTAGGAAGAACCGCCTTTTTTTGTACAGTTTTTGATCGACTGCGGCAGAAAAATAGCGTCAATGCCTTTTGTTTTTAAAAATTGATCGTATTGAAACCCGTTAGGAATGGTGGCGTGTTTTGCTGGGCGAACATCACCTGTCATGTGACAGCTCATACCAGGTTCTACCTCTTTTAATGCCTCCTTTTCACGCTCTGTTTGAATTGTATAAAATGTGGCTAGTCGTTCATGGTCTGTCGATACAGTCGCTGAAAAACGATTGCCATCTGTTTTCGGAATGCTTTCAATCACAACGGAACCAGATAGGAATTTTTCTTGTACGGGCAGCTCCGTTTCAAGAGACTCATGAACCATAAAAATGAGTATATAGACAGCCCCGCATAGGCTGACCATTAAAAAAAGCTGGGGCATTTTTTTCAGTAGGCTGAGAAGTAATATGATAAGAAGAAAGAGAAGGAAATACATATGAAGATGATATGCAGCAAGAGCAATTCCAACAGCTGCTGAAATTGCCCCAAACGGCAAATATTTAAACATAGGAAGTAAATAATTGATTCGCCTTCTCATGCATATCGCGAATTTCTGTTTCGCTAAGTCCTGATTCACTCAGCTTCCCAATTAAATCTGCAACAAAGGCCAATTTTTCTTGATTTTTTAAGTCGATGATCATTTCTTCTAATTCAACTTGCTCCGTTTGAACACCCGCCTGCTCGAATAAATCAACGGCATATGGATGATTTTTATAATCCTTTGCATAGTACACTGTCCGTATACCCGCTTGAATGATGGCTTTACAGCACTGTAAACAAGGAAAATGTGTGACATATATTTCAGCATCAGCTGTAGGTGCTCCAAATTTGGCACATTGTAAAATAGCATTCATTTCCGCATGGATGGTGCGAACACAGTGATGATCAATGACATAGCACCCTACATCCGCACAATGAACATCACCGGCAATGGAGCCATTATACCCCCCTGCAATGATGCGCTTGTCCCTTACGATGGTTGCCCCAACAGCTAACCGCTCACAGGTGCTTCGTAAAGCAAGCAAATGGCTTTGTGCCATAAAATATTGATTCCATGAAATTCTTTCCACGAGCTGATCCCTCCAGAATGATGGTTGATATTAAGTGTACATGCCTTTCTTCTATACCGTCAATTCTACTTCACGGTCAATTGACTTTTCAGCCGTTCAATCGTCTTTTCCCCAAAACCTGAAATGTTCCGCAAGTCTTCAATTTGTTGAAAATCCCCGTGTTCCTCTCTATAGGTAATAATAGCTTCGGCTTTAGCTGGTCCTATGCCGTTAATGGTTTGCAATTCGGATGCATCGGCCTGATTGACATTCACACCCTCACTCTTTTCAACGCCCGTTGATGCGTCGGCTGATGCTGTTTGCGTCTCTCTTTCCGCTTCCCCCTGCTTCCGAACATAAATCATCATACTATCCTCTAATTTTGCTGCTTGGTTGATTTCAATCGAATCTGCTTTGCTAGTAAAGCCTCCTGCCCTTCGAATCGCTTCTTCTACCCGAGCATCAGATTGAAACGTATAAACACCTGGCTTTCTTACAGCTCCTTTGACCTCTACAAAAATCGTCGATGGCTCTTTTTCTGTCTTTTCTTGTTTGTCTTCTAATGTGACTTGCATGTCTTTATTCCCCTTCAATACATTTGGTTCTCTGCTGCCTTCCCCTTTTCCAGTAAAAAAGAAGAAACTGATGATTATCACAACCATGAGCCCAGCTGCAATATAAAGACTGTATTTTTTTAATGGAATGAGTCGTTTCACTTACTCACGCTTCTTTCAATCATATTTTTCTACTGCTCAACATACTGTTTAGAAGATAACAGATCCTATGCGTCTAAGGAGGGAGAACGTTTGAATATAGGGTTAATCGGTACAGGAAACATGGGTACCATACTTACTGAGGCATTTATTGAATCAAAGGCAGTCAATCCCTCATCGATCACCATTACAAACCGAACCATTGAAAAAGCGTTCAATATAAAAAAGAACCATCCAGAGCTTGAAGTAACGAAACAGCTTTCAGGGGCTGTCACGAATAAAGATTTCATTTTTGTTTGTGTCAAACCACTTGATATTTATCCACTTTTAAAAGAGCTGAGTCCTCTTTTAACGGAGCAGCAAACCATTGTCATCATTACAAGTCCGGTTCATCCTGAACAGCTTCAGGATATCGTTCCTTGTCAAACAGCCAGGCTGATTCCAAGCATTACAAACCGCGCTTTATCAGGCGCATCACTTTTAACTTTTGGTTCATCATGCAATGCCGCGACGAAAACAGCGTTAAGACAGTTGGCTTCGTGCATTTCAACACCAATCGAGATCCATCATTCGATTACAAGAGCGGCTTCCGATATTGTCAGCTGCGGTCCTGCTTTTATCAGTTTTCTCGTTCAGATGATGATTGAAGCGGCCGTAGAAGAAACGGATATTTCTAAAGAAGAAGCCACCACCTTAGCAGAAGATATGCTGGTTGGACTTGGCCGTTTGATTGAAAAAAGAGTCTATACCCTTCCGACACTGCAAGACAAAGTATGTGTGAAAGGCGGGGTCACTGGTGAAGGCATTAAAGCACTTGAAGCAGGTGTGCAAGATATGTTTCACCGCCTCTTTCAAAACACCCATGAAAAATTCGATGAAGATCTTGAAGCAGTTGCGCATCAATATCCACCAAGTGTGTTCACTGATGATCGCAGAAATTAATCATCTTTGCAACAAGCGAAAAAAGGGTTTTAAAAAACCATCGTTCTATTAAACGATGGTTTTTGGTTTCTTAGCTGAGATGAAATATCTTTCGGCAAATTCACCGGGGGCTTCATTTGTAAAATCAGCGGTCACTTCTATTTGTTCAAAACCAGCGGACTCAAGGAACGCTGCATATGTTTCAAATGGAAATGTGCGCTGTTCATGCGTCTCATCATAACGCTGATACATGTCTCCATCTTTTACAAAAAAGCTTAAATCATGAATGACCGAATACATGTCATCCCCTTTATCACTCTGCCAAATATAACTAATCTCTTCATCTTGATCTGCAAAAGTCGATCCCGGGAATACCTCTTCCATTTTATAAGGCGTATGAACATCAAAAAGTAAAACCCCATCTGCCTCTAAAAGCTGAAACATGTTTTTAAAGGTTTTTTTGACGTCATTTTCGTTTTTTAAGTAATTCAAGGAATCACAGCAAATAACGGCTGCCTGGAAGGCTTGCACAAAGCCCGTAACCTCTCTCATATCTTGATGTAGAAATTGAATCGACTGCTTTTTCGCCTGAGCTTTTTGCTGCGCGAAGGCCAGCATTTCTTCACTGAGGTCAATTCCTGTGACCTTGTGGCCCTTTTCAGCTAACCGAAGAGAAATCTCTCCAGTTCCACAGCCTACATCGATGATGGCAGCATGCGGCTTCATATACTGCTGGATCCATTGAACCCATTCATCATAAGGTGCATGTGTCATGAGCTCGTCATACACACCTGCAAACCCTTGATAAATCATGAGTTAATGCCAAGTGAAAGCGTTTCTCTCGGCGCATCTCCCCAAAGCTTTTCTAGATTGTAATATCCTCTTTCTTCTTTGTGGAACACATGGGCAATGACATCTCCTAGGTCAATCAATACCCATCTTGCTTCATCAAAGCCTTCCATCTTCTTTACTTCAATTCCACTTTCCTCTGCAAGATGTTTTACTTCTCTTGCAATGGCTTGCACTTGTTTATCAGAATTCCCGTGACAAATGAGAAAATAATCTGCAACAAGTGAGATTCCTTGCATATTAAGGGCAATAATATCCTCAGCCCGTTTATCATCGCATGCTCCTGCTGCGACGTTTAAAATTGATGATGAATCCATCCAAAATTCCTCCTTAGTTGTTCTTATGCACAAGCGAGTTGTAAGTAGCAAGCGTATCTGGAAAGACTGGCTGATTCTTTTTCATTAGAAAACTGATGGTGTTTTTTAATGATTGGATCAGTGCACGATCTAGATCATGTTCTGCTAACTCCCTTACTTCTTCGACACCAGGGAAATGTCGTCCTGGTTCAATATAATCTGCGACATAAATGACTTTTTCAAGTAAAGTCATGTCTGGTCTGCCGGAAGTATGAAATTCAATGGCTGTTAACACATCGTGATCATCAATTCCAGCTTCTTTTTTGACCAAATAGGCACCAACCGGCGCGTGCCAAAGCTCAGGCGAATATTCAAGCAATAAAGGGTTCATCTTCTCTTGCTCGATAATCCCCTTCATTTCTTCCTTTGGTCTAAATTTCGCATAATCATGAAAAATAGCGGCGATCTCTGCTTTTTTCACATCTGCACCGAACCGTTCCGCTAATGAAATGGCTGTTTCCATGACTCCAAGTGTATGTGTATATCTATGCTCTGTTAACTGCTCTTTGACACAGTTCAATGCTTCTTCACGATTCATATAAATGATGCTCCTTTATATAACGCTCAACAGCTTTCGGAATCAAATAATCAACAGGTTTCCCCTGCTCTATTCGCTGCCTAATCAATGTCGATGATACATCAAAAGCTGGAACATCTGCAAATAAAAGAGGATATGCCGTACTTCCAACGTAACCCGGTCTTTTCATCCCAATAAAGGTGATCATTTGAAGCAAGTCATCGATCCGATGCCATTTTGGCAAATACTCGACCATGTCCGCTCCTATCATAAAAAAGAACTGATCTTCTGGATGACGCTTCTTTAACAGATTGACTGTATCTACCGTATAAGACGGACCCTCCCGCTCCATTTCAATGAGCTCGAGCTGAAAATACGGATTTGACTGAATCGCCGCCTCCACCATATTTATCCGGTGATGACTATCTGCTCGTTTCCGCCCTGTTTTGTGAGGAGGCATATGGTTTGGGATAAACCAAATTTCATCAAGCCCAACTTGAATCCGCACCTCACTTGCCATCAGCAAATGCCCATTATGGGGAGGATCAAACGTACCGCCGAACAACCCTATTTTTTTCATATCGCATCCACCTTTACGGCAGCTTAATTTGTTTATTTTCCTTAGATTCTTTGTAAAGGACAATCACATTTCCGATCGTTTGAACGAGTTCAGCCTTTGCACCTTTTACAAGTGCTTGCGCAACTTCCGTTTTGTCTTCATCGCAATTTTGCAATACGCTGACCTTTAACAGTTCTCTTGCTTCAAGCGCCTCGGAAATTTGCTTGACCATATTGTCATTTACCCCGCCTTTTCCAACTTGAAAAATAGGTGATAAATGATGTGCTTGTGCACGTAAAAAACGTTTTTGCTTACCTTTTAACATGGTGTTCCTCCTAATTTCTCTATGACAATTGACTTCATTTTTCCGGCGTCAGGCGTAATGCCTGTCCACAGTTCAAAGGCTCTTACTGCTTGTCCAACAAACATGCCAACCCCATCTACTGTTTTCAAGCCTAAACCTGCTGCTTCACTTAGCAGTTTTGTTTCTATTGGATTATACACAATATCACAAACGACCGCTGTTTTTTTTGCGTTCGCTAAAGAAATCGGGGTTTCTTCAACATTCGGATACATGCCGATCGAGGTCGTATGGATGATGACATCATATTCCCCAAGTTGCTCTTCTGCTGTATTTAATGTGATTGCATGAGATGTGATTTTCCCCTCTGCACTTTCAATTAAAGCTTCAGCTTTTTCAATGGTGCGGTTCGTAATATCAAAGCTCTTCGGTGCATACTGAGCAATTGTCGTATAAATCGCTCTTGCCGCTCCGCCAGCACCAATCAAGAGAAATGACAGCTCTGATAACGGCTGATCCAGGGCTTCAAGCAATGAATGAAGAAAGCCTTCTCCATCTGTATTGTACCCAACGAGCTGATCTCCTTCGAGCCGCACCGTATTGACGGCACCGAGGCGTTCAGCTGTTACATCAATTTTGTCAAGGTACTTCATGATTTCTACCTTGTGCGGAACAGTGACGTTAATGCCTCTGATTCCTAACGCTTTCATGCCGCTAATCGCATCTTTCAGGTCATCATTTTCTACTTGAAAGCCATGATAATGTCCATCTATTCCAGCATCCTTTAGTGCTGCATTATGAATATCCGGAGACATTGAGTGGCCAACAGGGTTTCCGATTACTCCGTATAAAGGTTTCAAGGTCTCTCCCCCTTTGAACATTTAAATTAACGAACGTCTCATAAACACATGAACGCCTTTTGGCGCATAAACTTTGATTTGCTTGTCCGCATCATTTGCAGTGACCCAGCCTAAACCTGAAAAGACGATGTCCATTTTTGGCTGATCAATGGTAAAGGTATGCGGAACGAGCGGCGGGAAATCTTCTATTCCCTCTTTTGATGGCGGTGACAGCAGTTCTCCTGCATGTTTTTCATATAAATCATCTGCGTTCTCCAGCTTTGTACGGTGAATGTTCAGCTCATTTGGCATATAGCAGACAAATGACGTTCTGCCGCCTTTTACGTAATCAAATCGAGCCAGTCCGCCAAAATAAAGCGTTTGTGCTTCATTTAATTGGAACGTTCTCGGTTTCAATTCTTTTTTCGGCGTTAAAATCTTCAAGTCATTTTTACTGACATAGTGTGCCATTTGATGGCGGTTGATGATGCCCGGCGTATCGAATAAAGCAGACCCGTCATCAAGCGGAATTTCAATCGCATCAAGTGTAGTACCTGGATATTGGGAGGTAGTAATGACATTCTCTTCTCCAGATACTTCTTTGATAATTCGATTGATAAATGTTGATTTCCCAACATTCGTACAGCCGACAACATAGACATTTCTTCCCTCGCGGTAATGATCAATCGCTTCCATCACCTCAGGTACGCCCTGGCCTCTGCTTGCACTAATTAAGAAAACATCAATAGGGTTTAATCCGTTTTCCTTTGCTTCCCGTTTCATCCAATGAATCAGACGATCTTTTTTCACGGATTTCGGTAAAATATCCACTTTGTTACCGACAAGTAAAATCGGATTACCACCGACAATACGGCTCAGTCCATTGATCCAGCTTCCGTTAAAGTCAAAAATATCAACGACCTTCACAATGAGAGAATCTGTCTCTCCAATGCTGTGCAATATATTTAAAAAGTCGTCTTCTGTTAAAGAAACATCTTGAATTTCATTGTAGTTCTTTAACCTAAAACAGCGCTGACAGATCACATCTTCTTTCAATAGAGATGCTGCCGGCGCATATCCTAATTGATCTTTATCTTCCGTCTGAATGGCTACACCGCAGCCAATACAAACAACCTTTTCCATTATTACTCTTCCTCCCACTGAATGTGGCCCTTACGCTTTAAGGCTCCTAAAATTCTGCGTTCAATCTGCCTGTTAAACTTTGTGAAAAATCCGTCCGAGGCAGCAACAGGAACGACCAAAATCGTATGGAAGCCATGACGATTCCCGCCAAGAACATCTGTCATGAGCTGATCCCCAATGACAACCACATCTTCTTTTTTCAATTGCATATCAGCGACTGCCTTATTAAAGGCTCTTCCCATAGGCTTTCTCGCTTTATAGATAAACGGGATATGAACCGGTTCAGAAAAAAGCTTGACCCTTTTTTCATTATTGTTCGATACAATCGTCACTTGTATCCCGTGATCTTTCATTTCTTGAAACCACTCAATTAAGCGCGGTGTCGCACTTGGACGGTCCCATTCTACTAGTGTGTTATCTAGATCGGTAATAATTCCTTTTACATTTCGTTCTTTTAATTTTTGCGGTGAAATGTGGAATATACTTTTCACAAATTCATCCGGTAAGAAATACTTCTTTAGCACAATTTGCACCCTTTCTTCCATTGGTTTTCAGCGATTGTGTCGAATCAAATCACAATTTGTCTGTCTATCGAATACAATGAAAAAGTTTTCGACATATGATGAGGCCCTTCAACAGGTGTGGATAATTTTACACACATTATCCACCTATATTTCATCACGCTTTCATTCAATTATAAACACTCTACCCACAAGTTATCCACTTAACCATGTGGATAACAGAACGATTGTTCTTGTTTCCCATTCATGGTAGATTAAAGGTACTTCAAAGACAGTCGATCAACCTATGATGATATGTCTTTTCCTCAAATTTTATGCCAACTTTTTCAGGGGAGGTGTTTTTCCCATCATATGGGTTTCTAGTATGAAAAAGCTGTCAGATGATTTACTTATAGAATCGTATTATAAAGCAAATGAAATGAACTTAAATCGCGACTTCATTGAATTAATTGAGACAGAAATGAAAAGACGTTCGCTCGGGCATATGCTCTCTGTTTCCTCTTAATTCCATATCACAGGAACCATGCCTCCCGAGCACTCTCCTTTTTTAAACTCAGGTGACTGATATTATATCACTTGCGCTATAGGCTTACTACTATTTTCCGTAAAAAACACCCCTTCTGATAAAAGAAGAGGTGTCTTAATTGTAAGGCTGTTCATTCCAAAACCATAACCCTCCGCCTACGACTAAAATGACCACAAGGAACACAACAAGAAAAGCGTAACCGATTCCTGCTCCTTGTGCTGGATAAGGCGAACACGCAGGGTAAGGATAAGGACATCCCCACATATCAGTTACCTCCTTCTAGGAAGATATACTGTTAGACTATGCTGGATGGATGGTCTTGTTTAGGCAGATGGCCATCATTTAAAAATGTTTGATGACATCACGCTCTTTGATTTCGTTATAAATAATTCTCGCACCTTTTGGTGTCATATGATTGCCAGAAGGGTCGATCAAGCCTGACTGAATCAGGGCATGATCACTATCTTCACCAGCTTCTCGGATGAAAGCTTTCCAGTTGTCGACAAGCGGCACCTGCTCATCCTTCGCTACTTCTCTCGTGATGTCATTATAAGAGTTTTGCCAAGCTCTTGCCCCGCCTCTTCCGGCAAAATAAGATGACTTATATCTAGAGTAATAATACAAGCCCTTTTTCCCGCCTTCTACAACAGGCACACAGGTCATGAGAATCGGGGTAATGCCTTCTTTTCTACTTTCAGAAATGAAGTAGGATAAATTTTCTTTAAACCTTTTTTTCGTCACTCGGGGATGTTTCCCGTCTAAAATCGCCGCATCATTCGTACCGAACATGATGAGGACGTAAGTTGGTTTCTGCTTTAAAATATCCTGCTCAAAACGAAGCTTCGCATCTTCAGTCGTCTGCCCGCCAATGCCTGCATTCTTCACTTGAATTTGGCCGCGCTCGACGTTTTTCATGAGATTCACCCATTTTTCAGATGTTGGATAATCTCGAAAGTCCCAGTTCGATCCTCTCGTATTGCTGTCACCAAATGCAATGACGCTTTCTTGTACTGGCTTTGAGCACCCGGCAGCAACACATAATAGGATAAAAAGGAAAACATACTTCTTCACAACATTCACCTCCAAAAGCCCTCTTCATATAGTAAACGACAAGACTTTTGGTTTCAATGAATGACTGTTTTTGACGAATGATTACTATTGCAGTTGAACTGGCATATATGCTTTGTCATGGTGAAGCAGCTCACTTATTTTTACAAATTCATAGCCTCTCTTCTTTAATTCAGGAATCACCTGCTTTAATGCTTCTACCGTTTGCTTGCGATTTCCCCCGCCATCATGTAAAAGGATGATATCGCCGCCTTGAATATGATCAATAATTCGGCTTGCAATTTTATGTGCGCCTGGTCTTGACCAGTCCTTCGGATCTTGCGTAAAGGACCACATAACCACATCGTACCCTTGCTTTGACAGAATGCGGAATGATTTCATTGTTAAACGTCCACCAGGAGGGCGAAATAATAAGGGACCGCCAGGCTGGAGTGAAGCGATATGAGCCGCTGATTCTTTTAATTCCCGCTTGATCTCCTTTGACGACAACAGGTCAAAATACGTATGATTCATCGTATGATTGCCAAGTTCATTCCCTTCGTCCACAATCCGTTCTGCGATCATCGGATATGCATGGATTCGGCTCCCTATCACAAAAAAGCTCGCATTCACTTGATGCTCCTTCAGCACATCCAATATTTGATTTGTATACACTGGGTGAGGTCCATCATCAAAGGTGATTGCAATCTTTTTCCGTTCCGCTCTCATGTCCCAAAAGGCACGTCCCGTTTTTTCAAGATCGACTCGTTTTAATGTACGTGCCTCTACTTTATTAGGAACAAAAGCACATAGCAGCCATATACACATTAAGATATGCAGCCCTTTCATTCGACCGCCTCCTCCACCGAACATCATTACCAATTAAATTGCCCGCTTTCTCATCAATTCATGCAAACCTCATGAGGATATCGACATCTTTTTCACATAAAAAAAAGCCGGCCATACTGGCCCGCTCTTTGTGTTTCACGTTTGGTTTCTCTCTTCAACTGTCGAACGTTGCTTAGAATTCATACAGACACTCTCCTTCTTGGATTTGATTTTGAGCCCATAATAATTTCTGATAATACTGGTTGGACTTTTTGTATTGTTGAGAGGCTTCTAAGGCTGTCGCAATTTCTAGTGAGATATCCTCTATATAAGAGTATAGGCTAAGTTTTTCCAAATAATCAATGGTTTTTTGCAGTTGGTCTTCATTGATTTCCTGAACATATAAAGCATCCAGATACTCAAACATATGACAGAACAGCTGGTCTTCATGCTTCTTTGCAGCCAATTTCCCTGCTTCTAATATGCGCAGGGCATCCGCCTGTTCATTCTGTCTAAAAAGCAGCTTCGCCAGCGTATAGAGCGTATGTGGAAGCGTTGGGAGCAGCTCTTTGCTAGCAAGATCAGCGGATTCCGTTAAATATCGTTCCGCTTCCTCTCTATAGCCAAGCTCGCCATAACATTTTCCTAAATTATAGAGCGCTGAACTGTATATGCGCGGGTGATCAATTTGAGATGCGAGCTGTTTTGCCTTTTTTAAATGAGGCAGTGCCCGGTCTTTTCGTTTTAAATCTTGATAATTTCCTGAAATGACAAAGAGACATTGAATGATGCGAATGGTATACGCATCATGCTGATCGTATATTTCCAGCGCCTTTAAAATATGGTGCATGGAGACATGTGTTTGTTTCATTATATAGTAGGCTTCTGCCACTTTAAAATGAAACTCTGCCTGCTCAATATCATCAAATACCATGGACAGCTGCTTTTCTGCGACTCGATAATATTTGACGGCTTCTAAATATTCTTTTTGACTAAATTCATGCATGCCACGAAAAAATGCATGGTAATAATGCAGCATATCAGATAACTCATGATTGGAATTTTCGATTTTATCGACTAGATTAGATACTGAGAAAGGTTGGTATTTTGAAGGGTGTATATAGTCAAGCATGATTTGGTGCCGAAAACACATGAGCTGATAATAAATCAGTAAATGCTGGTCCTCTTCCATCTGTTCAATTTCCGCTTCAACTTCCGCTTTCAAGATTTCCGCATCTGGAACACTGAACTGCCGTATCATTCGATACCATTCATTAATTTTCATACCTACATGTGAAGATAGAACCTTCCCCATGTTCCGAAATGACCCCTTCCTTTTCGGTCTAATATTACATATTTTAGCACGCTTCTTGACCGCCAAGCACCGAAAAGAAACCGCAAACATAAAAAAGAGACGAACAGAAGCACGATTTTTTTGAAAAAGAGGATTTTTTCATCGTACAGACACAGACAATCCCTCCTTCACATACATTTGAGGATATAGGCAGCAGCCTAAACATGGTGGAGGTGAAAATCGTGGCAGGAGTATTTACAGCGATGGGATTGATGGTCAAAGAATTGGTGTTTTTAGTGTCCTATGTCAAAAACAATGCCTTTCCACAGCCCCTTTCGGGAGATGATGAAAAAAAATACTTAGCCCTCATGGCACAGGGCGATGAACACGCAAGAAACATGCTGATTGAACATAACCTTCGGCTCGTCGCCCATATTGTAAAGAAATTTGAAAATACCGGGGAAGACGCTGAAGACCTCATCTCCATCGGGACGATCGGACTCATTAAAGCCATCGAAAGCTATTCCTCTGGAAAAGGAACAAAGCTGGCAACGTATGCAGCGCGGTGTATTGAAAATGAAATTCTCATGCATTTACGCGCGCTCAAAAAAACGAAAAAAGACGTCTCCTTGCATGACCCCATTGGTCAGGATAAAGAAGGCAACGAAATTTCATTAATCGATGTCTTAAAATCCGAAAATGAAGATGTGATCGATACCATTCAGCTCAACATGGAGCTTGAAAAAGTAAAGGAGTATATCGACATTCTCGACGGCCGAGAAAAAGAAGTCATTGTCGGCCGGTTCGGCCTTGATTTAAAGAAAGAAAAAACGCAGCGAGAAATAGCCAAGGAGCTTGGGATATCACGAAGCTATGTGTCACGGATTGAGAAGCGGGCGCTAATGAAGATGTTTCATGAGTTTTACCGGGCGGAGAAGGAAAAACGGAAGCGGGAGAAGGGGAAGTGAAAATGAATTTCCCTAACTTTTAACAAAAACAGACCTCATGAGGTCTGTTTTTTATTTCGGCAATAAGCTACTGTCTCTCTGCATTTCTTTTGATAATAGCTGCCGCCTTAGCCCTCAAAACAATGGCAAGATTTTGGTCATGTTCATGAACTAAGACATGAAGGAAATCCTATTCATTATGCCCCACTATTTAGAGAGCTGCAGGAAATGATGACAAAGCGATTTGCATATAAGTATTGTATTCTGCATTTATGCTTAAAAATTTAAATACGAAAAAATAAAATATAATGATTCATTTATTCTTGCTAATCAATTTAAAATGTTGTTATTGTTATTTGATACCAGTCAGAAAGCTTAGTATAATCAATATAGGAACAAATATTCGGGGTTAGTAATTGTAGATAAACTACCACTTACCAAAAATAACAACTTGCTGCAAGAGACGCTATAAACGTAACAGTTTCCAAGGGCTATGTTATGAAAACAAGGTTGATAGTATGATTGGTTCTAAACTGACACCAGATCATTTACATTGTGTCGTTTAATTCAACAAGAATATCTTTAAGAGATAGCAGTAATTAAACAAACAATTTAACTTTGGAGTGATGATAATGAATAAGTTTTTTGAGTACAACTGGCAGGTGAGAGACGAATGGATTAACTGGTGTAATCAACTAACAACAGAAGAGTTGCTACAAGACCGCACAGGTGGAGTAGGGAGTATTTTATACACTCTTTTTCACATTATGGATGTTGAATATAGTTGGATTCGTGGTATTCAGGGTAAAGAAGACGTGGTATTAGATTTTGATGATTACAAGACTCTGGCGAAAGTAAAAACGCTCTCAACTACTTTACGACATGAAATAGTTGAATTTTTAAAATCTCATTTAGATGGAAAACAAGATCGAATAGTAACAGTTCCTTGGGATAAAGGTGAATACACTAAAAATGAAATATTACATCATATAATTGCCCACGAAATTCACCATATCGGTCAACTTTCTGTTTGGGCAAGAGAAAAAGAATTAACACCTGTATCTGCTAATTTTATCGGTAGAAAGTTAAAATCAGTACATGCTTATGAAAAGTAAGGTCAGTTAAAGATCCATTCATTTATCCCACTATGCCATTTCCTTTTAAAAAACACTCAAATAATCGCTGACCTTCCTCTTCAATTTGATCATCTTCAATTGGATATTCCCCAATGAATAAGCCTAAATGGTCGTATTCCTCATAACTCTTTAAGAGATTCAACCCGTAACTTTTCTGATCAAAAAACAATAACCATCTTCCTGTTTCTAAACTCTTAAAAAAGACGCCTTCATAATCATAACCTTGTTCATCATATCCTACATGTAAATGCATACTCTCATCTAAACTATGTATTCTTTCATTTATACACACTTTCACCTTACTCCCCTAACTTTTCACATTATGCTGAAAATCAATATTCCTCAACTCAACCCAATCAACAAAGTCAGGGACTTTTTTTGTCGTCAAAAACTGTTGAATGATTTGATACGCCTGATTGCGGTCGACATAGCTGCACAATGGCACATACAATGGTGATCCAGCGACCAAATGCTCGATCGTTTCGATCTTTTCTACCTTTTGAAAAGGGACTAAAAAATCTGGATATCTGATGATAAAGAATCCATACGGTTCAGTATAAAAGAAAACTAGACTTTCGCATTCCCCATCTTCCTCTATCTCAATGGAAGATTCTCCGTTACCTTGTTTCCAATACTCTTCACCCTCCTGGAAGAAGATCTTTTTCATGAATTCTTCTCCCGGATTTTCTACTGGAGCTCCTGTGGGGCCGTAGTATAAAAACATCCATATCGCTCCTTTATGCCTATATCAATTTGGATTTAACCAATTGTTCTATTTCCCTCAAAATCATAAAAGGCTTGTGTTTGTTGGTTTAATTTTAGCATGTGAAATAGCTTTGGGTTTAGCTTTTGAAAGGTTTGAGTGCTGACCCATTTTACTTCTTCAATATCCTGATCCGGATCTAGAATGTTCATCTCTCCCCCGATCATTTCCGCAAAGAACGTAATGATCAGCGCATGATGCTTTTTATCTTGAAAGAATGCTTCACGAACCGAATGAAGTTCATTTACTTTGACAACATACCCTGTCTCTTCTTTCACTTCACGGATGACAGCTTGCTGCAGGTGTTCACCTTTTTCCACAGCACCGCCCGGAAGTTCCCAATATCCCTTTACATTCTTGACCGTTAATATATTTTCTTCCTCGTCATAAATAATAGCTGAAACCACGTCTACTCGTTTCAAATGAATCCCCCTTAACAATCCATTCACACCAATTGTCGAATAAATGGCACGAACTGTTCATTTTATACATTCTTATTGTACCGTATTCTTCATATCGATTGGAGGTCATAGCTTGTGGATGATCATTATTTTACTTATTGTCCTCATAGGATTTACAGGGAATATCGTTTCTCTTTTTAGACAAATCAAAGCATCAAACGAGAAAATCATCCAACTGTTAGAACATAAAAAAATAAAACCTCACGCAACTAGCAGGAGGTTTTTTCCATAGGGGAAATCTTACCGTTTTTCCTCAAACAACATATGTCTAATTCGTCGAATATAATGGAGCGCAATATGACCGAGACATAAAATGAGCCCAATCATCGCAAGAATATAGATGGGCAGCATCAAACCAGGTACATAGTTTATAACAAATCCCAAACTAAACGCTGTCAGCATATATATGCTGATCAACCTCATCAACACCATTCGAAGCCCTCCCTTTCTATAATCACTTTAACATATTTTCCCTTTATCTTCATAATATGCTTTAAAAAAGATGCGAATCCATTAAGACTCGCATCTTTTTAACGTATTCAATTCACCTTTTTCGCCCGTGCTTCCTTCCACTGCTCAAGCTCCGATACTGTTAGTAACTGATATCCTTGCTTCGTCAATTCGTTGATAATCGTGACAGCCGCGTTGGCAGAGGTGTCATAGATGTCGTGCATTAAGACGGTTTCTCCGCTAGACGCATGGGTGAGAATGTAGTTTGCGACGTATTGGCTGTTGCGATATTTCCAGTCTTCAGGATCAACGTCCCAAAGCGTAACTTTCATGTTGACAGCCTCGTTGATCTGTCCGTTTGTTCCACCATATGGCGGTCTAAAGTGAGTGGGTTTGAATCCGCTAGCTTTTTCAATAATTTGCTGCGTATCTTCGACTTGTTTGATGGCTTGTTTTAATGGCAATCTTGTGAGTAAAGGGTGGTTATAGGAATGATTTCCGATTTCATTTCCACCTTTTCTGATTTCACCTAGCATATCGGGATAATATTGAACCCTGCTGCCTAATACAAAAAATGTCGCGTGTCCTTTGTTTTCTTTTAAAGCTGTTAAGATTTTTGAAGTCGTTGATGGATTTGGTCCATCATCAAATGTAAGGGCAATGGCTTTTTGATGTGGGTTAAATATTCGCTGTTTAGGCAGTTTTACAATCTTTCTTTTTGCGATCGGTTCTTTTTTCTCGTTTTTGTTCTTTTCTTTATTGATGTATTCTGGCTTTAACATTCCTTTAAGCAGTGTTTTCTTAATCGCCAGCACTTGAGGGCCTTTCTTGTCTGGTGCAATTTGCCCTGCTGGGAAGTAGAATTCAATAAAACGATCTTTGATGGCAAAATACCGATAATGCTCTGCCTCAGGAGATGTTCCTTGTTTAAGCAAATGCTCGTTTTCAGCAAGAGAGCGATCTTTTTTTAACTCCTCAAATGTCATTTGAGACAGTTTTTTCAGACTTTCTTTCTTTGATAAAAATAGATCATCTATCGATAAAAAATGCTGTTTCTTGAAATCAAAATTGAATATCTTCGTTTCATGTGCGCCTTTTACTCCGCCTTTCAATTCATATGTATTGAATTTGATCGCAGCAGTTTGTTTGGCATAATGAGTAATCTCGTAATCTATGTTTAATTCGTATCGATGATCTTCATCGACATCACTTGCTTCACTAAATGATGTTTTGAATTTATCGAGCGCTGTTTCTGCAAATCTTTTCATCTCTTGATCTAGCTTTTTTTGATGAAACACAGGATAGTTCACAGCATATCTCAAGTATCTCCCGTCATTCACGAGGGTCACAATTTCAACTTCTTTATAGCTCGCATCTGGTGCTACCTTCTTCTTCTCTGTCCCGCTTGCCTGCTGATTATGATAAAACGCGGCGATTCCTATGATCATCGCAAGTCCGCATAGGACGAGACTGACTTTCCATTTAATTGACACAATGATTCTCCTCTCGTGATGCCGTCATGCCTGAATGACGTGTGTTTGTAGGATAGACTTTGCATGCCCCCTTTTTAGTTTGCAAATCACACAATTGTCACATTTTCGACACATTTTTTAGAGAGGAATAAAAAAAGGACTGATTTCTCAGTCCTTTGATTACTTTTGCATATATAGTTGAAATAATTTCGTTTCTTCATCAATGGAACGCGCTCGATCAAATGCCGCTCTGACCGTCTTTGTATTTTTCATGAGCTCGTACATCATGGTCAGCACAAAGATAAAAGCTGCATTCCCATCTATGTAATCGTCCGGCGCCGAATAAGATGTAGCTCCTGCCTCTAAAAAAGCATCTGCTAGATTTTTCTCTCCTAGTGTGCAGCCTGTAGAGATAACATGAACTCCTTCTAAGGAAGCATACCGCTTGATTTCATCCGCTCCAAAAGCAGTATCCCTAGGCTCTTCATCTTCGTATACATCTTCCCCTAATTCAGGCATGATAAATGCTCCTTCTTCACCATGAAACGATAAAAGAAGGTAATCTATTTCTCCTCTATTTCTACCAGATAACACATGAATCAGGTCATTTGGTCTTCCAATCCAATGCATATCGACTTTCGCGCCGAAGTTTTCAAGTGCTGCACGCAGTGCAAAAGATTCCAACTCACTATTGGGTCCTGCTGCTAACGTAATGCGCATGGCCTGTTGATTCACTTCTATCTCCTCCAGTCTATGATAAAAATAAAACCATTTTTTCCTCATCTGCATATGTATCAGCCCATTTTAACGCTTTTTCTTCGACAGCGTACGACTCAAATCCAACGGAGCGATAGAGGCGCTTTGCTGAATGATTAGTTGTCACCACTGATAAATACACTTGCTCGATGTCCTGCTGTTCTTGCGCCAAGGAAAGAGCTTTCGTCATTAAGGCATTGCCTGCTCCCATTCTGCGAGCACTAGGTGTTACATACATCGCAGTCAGATTCGCTCGGTGCTTTAACTTCTGCAAGGTTTCTTGGATAAGGGTGACTGCCCCCACAAGCTGCCCTTGATGAAAAGCGCCGAATGTCCACATAGATTGCGCCGAAGCAAAACGCGCTTTATATTTGTCCTTTGTATTGAATTGCTCTTCCTCATAGCTCATCGCAAAACCCTCTGGATTTAATTGCAGTGCTTCTAGTCTGAGTGCTGTATATTCTTCAGCATCATCTGTTGTTAACAATCGAATATTCAGAAAATCACCTCCAAAAGAATGATGGATACTTCCAATTTTATCTTGAAAAGAACTTTGGATCAAAATTTTATTCCTGAATATAAAAAGGCATCCTATAAAAGGATGCCCCTTCACTACCACTTACAGCGCTTCACCGGACGGCAGCAAGGGTTTTTGATATCACTGCCGCAATCGTATTCTTCTACAATATACTCGTTGTGAGTCGATTCAGTGACCGGATAGTAGTTTTCTATTCTTTTAATGTTTTTATTGACGTTTGTGATATGCGTTGGATGAATTTTTCTGATCGTTTGTTCATTCGTTCTTGTGTTGACAATTTGACGTGTGGGGAAAACAACCGTTTCTTCTCTGCGAGGTCCAAAGAAGAAATCATCTAATCGATTTCGGCTCATCTTAACACCCCTTCAAGTTGTCTTTCACTTACACTCTATCGTATGTAAGAGGCACCTTTCGTGATTAGATGCATGTCTATTTTTAAAGAAATCCACTTTCTATCTAGTTTTCTTTTTATTTACAAAAGGACAATTTTAACATATTATACAAATGATATATTGAGAAGATAGAACATATATGAAAACAACACATAAGCTCTTTTTATTCACTGCATTTTTTCTACTCATCATCAAATAAGAGGTGAACGATATGATTAACACGGCACAGCCATTCGAACGAAACAAGCTAGACATTGCACTAGAACTAACTCAATTACATCTGAATCAATATCAAACCAATCATCCTGATCAGCTGAGTGAAATTTACGCGAAATATTATGCACTGATTGAAGTGCTGGATTTGTCATCCTATGATCAATTAATTGATTTACTGCCAGATGAGCTTAAACAGACGCTTGAGTAAAAAAACCATCTATCCCGTGTGGGTAGATGGTTTTCTTAAATTTATACACGTGCAGCCATATCGGTTTCGATTTGCTCTAAGCTTCTTCCCTTTGTCTCGACTAGCACAAATCGGGTGAATAATAGTCCGATTAAGCAGATGACGCCAAATGAGGAGAAAATAACCCCAAAGCTGAATTGATCTGCCAAGATAGGGAAAACGAGTCCAACTGCTAACGATCCGGTCCAGTTAAAGGCAGAAGAGATACCTGCTCCGATGCCTCTTACAGATAGCGGGAAGATTTCGCCAATGATGATCCAAGTGATCGGTGCCCACGAGAAGGCATAGCACAAAATAAAGCAGCAAAGTGAAATCAATGTCACCCAGTTTAAAATTCCTTCACTGACGCCAAGTGCACCTAATGCGGCTGGGGCAAAGAAAGAAAGAGCCATGCCCGATCCCCCTACAGTGAGAATCGTTCGGCGGTCAAAGCGGTCAACAAATTGTAAAAAGATCACGGTCGTGACGACAAAAATGACACCGACAATGACTGTAAAACCTGCGGCAACCTGCGGCGCAAGACCTACATTCCGAGCGATACTCGTTGCATAATAGACAATGGAGTTCGCGCCTTGAATTTGTTGAAGGGTCGCCATTCCAACCCCAATGAAAAGAGCCATTCTGAATTTCTTTTGAAACAATTCACGAATACCCGAGCGTTCTTCTTTGGCGACTTCTAAGATTTCCTGCATTTCTAAGTCGATTTCCTCACGGGAAGAACGCAGTGATCCTAATACCTCTCGTGCTTTATGAGCCATTCCGTGTTTAATCAAATATCTCGGAGATTCAGGAAGCTTCAGCATGCCAATATAAAGCACGATCGCAAATAAAGCAGCACTTCCCAGCATCCAGCGCCAGCTGTCTGGGATGGGTTCAAACACAAACGCGACAATATAGCTGAGCAATAGTCCAGTTACAATCATGAGCTGATTGAGTCCAGATAATTTCCCGCGGATTTTAGCAGGAGCGATTTCAGACATGTAAGCCGGAACCAATGATGAGGCTGTTCCTACTGCTGTCCCTAAAAAGATCCGAGCGATGGTGAGTGAAATCTCTTCTGGTGCGACAGCCGATCCGATAGCCCCGACAAAAAAGATAACGGAAGAGACCAAAATGAGTTTTCTGCGGCCAAATTTATCCCCTAAGAGACCGCTTAAGATGGAGCCAATGATGGCCCCGCCCATTAATGAAGAGACAACAATTCCAAGCCATAATGGGCTGAGCTGAAATTCTTCCTGAATATGTCCTTCTGCCCCTGCAATAATACCAATATCATACCCAAATAAGATGCCTGCAAAGGACCCGAAAAAGAAGATAAATTTGCTTGACACTTTTTTCTCCAAGTGGATGACCCCCTCACTTAATTAACCGCTTTCATTTCTCCCTGTGCTTCCACTGTAAACAGTAGAAGACCTTTCACCCTTCTTCTATAAAACCACATATTCTGCATTGACAAGCTTTGCAAATTGAACAATTTGATCAACCGTTAAATTGAGAGACACGACTGTATGATGGCCTCCGCCTTGCTTAATCCATGCTTTGACGCCATCCTGAAAATTCGGTTTGATTTTCCACAATACACGCGCAACTGGTAAATGAGGTGCCGCTTCCTCCGGTTTAAAGGCTTCGACTTCTTGTATCAGCCATTTAAAATGTGTTCCAAAATCAGCTATGGAGACAACGACACCTTCGCCTGCTTTTCCATCAAATACAAGACGTGCTGGATCTTCCCGGTTTCCAATCCCAAGTGGAGACACGACAATGACAGGTTTTGTATGGGCGAGCGCTGGATCTACTTCCAGCATATGAGATTGCAGCACTGCTTCCTGCCCAGACGTCATTTCATATGTGTAGTCCTCCATAAAGCCAGTAGATTGATGATGGCTCATCACCTTTAATAAGCGGGATAGTGCAGCCGTTTTCCAATCGCCTTCCCCAGCAAAGCCGTATCCCTTTGCCATCAGCCGCTGTACCGCAAGTCCAGGCAGCTGCTTCATCCCATGTAAATCTTCAAAGTTTGTTGTAAAGGCATGATAGCCGCCTTCATCTAAGAAACGTTTGATGGCGATTTCATATCGCGCCTGCACCTTGACACTTTTTTCCCATTCGTCAACTGAATACGTTCCATAATTCACATCATATTGCGTTAAATACTCAGCAAATAATGCATCTACCTCTTCTTCCTCTACTGCATTTACATATTCGACGAGATCGCCTATTCCAAAGTAATCAACGGTCCATCCTAATTGAATCTGCGCTTCGATTTTATCGCCTTCTGTCACGGCCACATGCCGCATGTTGTCACCAAACCGGGCTACTTTGATGTGAAAGCTCTCATGATAGGCAGCCGCAACGTCCATCCAATCAGCAATTTGCTGCTGCACTTCAGGCTTCGACCAATGACCGGTCACAATTTGGTTTTGTTTATTTAAACGTGCATTGATATAGCCATATTCTCTATCTCCATGTGCGGATTGATGAAGATTCATATAGTCCATGTCGATCGTGTCCCACGGAATCTTTTCATAATATTGTGTGACAAGATGCAAAAGAGGCTTTTGCAAAAGATTGGTCCCGCGTATCCACATTTTCGCTGGTGAAAATGTATGCATCCACGTCATCACGCCAATGACTTCATCGCGATAATTGACCTCTTTCATTAGCTTTGTGATTTGATCGGCGCTGACAGCCAGCTCCTGCAAGATCACGGGATAAGGAAGTAAACCGCTCTCATTTAAGGCATCTGTCATCTTTTGTGCATTTGCTTTTACTTTTTGCAGTGCTTCATCACCATATAAATGCTGTGACCCAACGATAAACCAAAATTCTTTTTTCTGACTTGTTAACATTGATATCCCTCTTTTCTTTATCTTGAAGGTTTTTGTCCGTAATACGCATGCTTTCCATGTTTTCTTAAGTAATGTTTATCTAAAATTCGCTGCGGCAATGGCTCCGCAAATTCGTTCAATTGCTTGGCAAAAAGGTTCATTTTGGCAACTTCATCTAAAATCACACTGTTTGTGACCGCACTTTTTGCATCCTTCCCCCATGTAAACGGACCATGCCCTTGAAGCAATACACCCGGCACCGCCATGACATCTAGGTTTCTTTTCTCAAACGTTTCGATGATCAGCCGGCCGGTCTCTACCTCATAACCGCGATTGACTTCTTCTTCTGTCAGAAAACGAGCGCACGGAACGGCGCCGTAAAATGTATCGGCATGTGTTGTGCCCATTGCTGGTAAATCAAGACCTGCCTGCGCCCAAACGGTTGCCCACATAGAATGGCTATGTGAAATGCCCCCTATTTCCTCAAAGTGTTTGTAAAGAACCGCATGTGTAGCTGTATCTGACGAAGGACTGAATTCTCCTTCCACCACTTCACCGTCAAAGTTCACCACGACCATATCTTTTGCTGACAGTTGGTCATACGCTATGCCGCTCGGCTTAATCACAAACAAACCACTGTCACGATCACATGCACTGACATTGCCCCATGTAAATTTCACAAGTCCGTATTTTGGCAAATCTAAATTTGCTTGATACACTTCTTCTTTTAAGCGATCTAGCATACCGTCGTCACTCCTTTCTTTTGCATCAGATGCGCTACTGCCGCCTCTTCAATCGGAAGCCCCTTTTGATAGCGCTTTAAAAATTCGTCAAAGCCTTTGACATCGAGTGGATCGGGCTCCATGGGCTCTTCTGATGTATGGGCAAATACCCGGTGGGTAAGAAATTCAGCCAATGTTTGCTGATGATGATGGACCATATATGAAGCAAGGACCGCCATCCCAAACGCACCGCCTTCTCCCGCTGTTGAAACGACTGATACAGGTGTATTCAGCGCTGCGGCAACCATTTTTTGTCCAACGAGCGGTGTTTTAAATAATCCCCCATGTCCTAGTAAGCGGTCAATCACTACATGCTCCTGTTCCTTTAACCGGTCCATGCCTATTTTCATAGCACCAAAAGCGGAGAACAAATGGGTGCGCATGAAATTAGCGAGGTTAAAGCGGCTTTCAGGAGACCTGACAAAAAGAGGTCTTCCTTCTGGCAGTCTCGTAATATTTTCACCAGAGTAATAGCCATAGCTTAAGAGTCCGCCGCCATCTCGATCTGCTTCTAAAGCTTGCTGCAATAGGGACTCGTATAACCTTTCTGACTCCACTTGCATGCCTAGTGCTTCAAATGCCTCTCTGAATATATTCATCCAAGCGTTTAGGTCACTTGTACAGTTATTCGCATGAACCATGGCAACTGGCAGTCCATCCGGCGTCGTGACAAGATCCACTTCTGGATAGACACCTTTTAGATCCTGCTCTAGCACAATCATGGCAAAAACAGATGTCCCAACAGAAATATTCCCAGTCCGTCTTTCTACACTGTTTGTCGCCACCATTCCCGTTCCAGCGTCACCTTCCGGCGGGCAAAATGGAATGCCTGGCTGCAAATGTTTTCCTTGATCCAAAATGGCAGCTCCTGCTGTAGTTAACACGCCAGCCTCTTCGCCTGCTAAATAGACACGCGGCAAAAGGTGGCGAAGCTTCCACGGGTAGCCTTTTTCTGCAATCAACGCTTCAAATTGCTGGATCATTTCTTCATTGTAGTCCTTCGTTTCGTCATCAATTGGAAACATCCCTGATGCATCGCCAATACCAATGGCCTGCTTTCCGGTTAACAGCCAGTGAATATATCCAGACAAAGTGGTCATATATTCTAATCGGGATAGGTGTTTTTCCTCTTCTAATACCGCTTGATACAAATGAGCAATACTCCATCTTTCTGGAATATGAGATTGAAATACATCTGTCAGCTTTTGACTCGCCTCGATGGTCGTTGCATTTCGCCATGTTCGGAACGGAACGAGAACCTCTCCTGTATGATCACATGCCACATAACCATGCATCATCGCTGATACCCCGATTGAGCCAATGGTTTGAATGGTCACACCATACTTTTGCTCGGCCTGTTCTTTCATCTCTCGATAGGCCACTTGCAGACCTGTAATGATATCAATTAAGTTGTACGTCCAAATGCCATCCTGGAGAAAACTTTCCCATTCATATGCACCTTGTGCAATTGGCTGAAATTCCTCATCTATTAAAATCGCTTTAATTCGTGTTGAACCAAATTCAATGCCTAAAGATGTCCGTCCTTCTTTCAAGGCTTTGGCCGTCTCTTTATGATTCAATCTACGTTCACCCCCATTTTGATAGCGGTTTCAATTTTGTTTTTCTAGATTCATTGATTCTCTGGTACAATCACAATATAATATTTGTACGTACATATGTCAATAATAAATATAGTTGTACATACACAATGTGACAAAAACCTGCATTTTTTCTGGAGGGGTCATGACAGAAAAGGAAAGCGCCTGTTTTTGATTCGACAACCATGTTAAAATATGTCCATACAATTTCTTCTCAATCCGAGTAGATGATCAACTGAGAAAGAAGTGAAATGATGAAAAAGAAGTACCAGATCATTATTGATGATATAAAAAGCAAAATACTCACAGGGGATTATCGGATCGGGGAGCGCATTCCAACCGAATCAAGCCTGCAAGACATGTATCAAGTAAGCAGACATACAGTTCGAAAAGCCATTTTGGAATTGTCCAGTGAAGGATTTTTGCGCAGCGAAAAAGGTTCAGGCACATTTGTGACCAACCAATATCAAACAAAACCTGCGGGACATGCACATATGAAAACGATTGGGGTCATTACAACATACATATCCGATTACATTTTCCCTTCCATCATTCGAGGCATTGAAAGCCGATTAAACGAAGAGAACTATTCCTTGTTACTGGCAAGCACAAATAACGATGTTGAGCAGGAGAAAAAAGCGCTGGAAATGATGCTATCTTTTGGGGTGGACGGACTTATTGTCGAGCCGACGAAAAGCAATTTATATAATCCAAACATTTCGTACTACTTATCCTTTAAAGAACAGGATGTACCGCTCATTATGATCAATGCCTATTATGAGCAGCTAGAGGTTCCTTTTCTCTGTTTAGATGATGTGAAGTCCAGCTATTTAGCCACAAAAGAGCTGATCACCTCGGGCCATCAGCAAATTGGACTTATTTCAAAAACAGATGATTTACAGGGAAAATATCGGATGAAGGGCTATATTCAAGCGCTAGGTGAAGCGAAGCTTAATTTCCTGCCTGAGCATGTGCTCTTTTTCGATACAGAATCAAAGCAGCATTTGGGAGAGCAAATTCACACATTTCTGATGTCGCACAGACATGAATTGACCGCCCTTGTTTGCTATAACGATGAGGTGAGTTTAGAAGTAGCCAATGTATGCAGCGAAATCGGGCTGTCCATTCCAGATGATCTCTCGATTATTGGACAGGATAATTCGTATATTGCCCAGAAAAATGCCCATGTGAAGCTGACAACACTGACCCATCCACAGGAGCAAATGGGCCGTGATGCAGCAGACTGGATGATTAAAAAAGTACAAGGGAAAAAGAATCTCCCTGATCAAACGTTTTACGAGCCTGAATTGGTTCCAGGTGAAACGATCAAACGAATAAAATGAGCCCTTACTCCAAGTGGCTCATTTTATTTTAGATTCCAGCATAAGGCGTGAATGGGTCGGATTCCTGAAATGAAAGACATGTGTTTCCCCTCATCCATCATGAATCAATAAAAAATCCCCATCTTATAAAAAGATAGGGAACATATCTATTATGCCTCTTCTTTAGGGGAAGGCACCGCACATACGCCATCTGCACATGCCGCTTCAAACGCATTGTCAGCAGCTTTCTCTGCTTGAGCTGCTTCCTCTGTCCAAGCTGTTTCAAGTGCGCGCAGGAACGTATCTGCTGGCTGTGCACCTGCCACTGAATATTTGTTATTGATTAAGAAAAATGGTACGGCATTAATACCAAGCTGTCTCGCTTCTTTTTCATCTTCTCGTACATGATCTGCAAATTCCTCGCTGTCAAGAGCTTGCTCTACTTCCTTTAAGTCAAGACCTGCTTTTTCTGCAATGTCTAAAAGAGTTTGACGGTCACCAACATGCTTTCCATCTGTAAAATACGCTTGAAACAGCTCTCCCATGACGAAATCACCTTTCCCCTTTTGACCAGCATATTGCGCCAATCGATGAGCATCAAAAGTGTTTGTCAACACGAGCGGATCGAATTGAAAATCGATTCCTTTCTCTTTACCAGCCTGCTTCACCTGCTCATTCATTGCCATGGCCTGGCTGCGGCTCATGCCATATTTTTTGACAAGCATATCGTGAACGTCATGATCGACATCAACAGGTGCATGTGGATCAAGCTCAAAGCTTTTAAACTCTATCTCTACCTGTTCCTTCTCTGGAAATTGTTCTAGCGCTGTTTCCAGCTGTTTTTTTCCTATATAACAAAAAGGACAGGCGATATCTGACCAAATTTGTACTTTCATGTTCATCTTCCTTCCGTGCTGCACTTTTTCTTTAACGATGTAACAATTATAGTTACATCAAATAGATGATGTCAAGATTCTGATCTTGATTTAAATGAAAAAGCCTCTCCTTTTAAGAAAGGAAAGGCTTTGAAAATACCTATTCTAAATTTGCATGGTGACCGTACATTTTATGTGTGTCGAGCTCTTTTATTTCCATTAACCTTAAAATGACCGCATCGTATGTCAGAAGAAGCGATTGCTCAAATAGTGAGCCCATTGGCTGAATGGTATGATGGTTTCCTTCCTGTTGATCCTTCGGTGCACCTGACAATAAGATGACTTCATCCGATAAATCAGCTAAAGGTGACTCAGCAGAAAGCGTGAATGCTGCCACTTTTCCGCCAATTGCTTTTGCCTTTTTTGCAAGGACGAGTAAAGACTCTGTACGGCCAGAGCCGCTCCCGACAATCAAAAGATCCTCTTCTGTAAAAGAAGGCGTATTCGTTTCTCCAATTACATATGCCTTGACGCCAATATGCGTAAGTCTCATCGCAAACGATTTTCCCATCAAGCCGGATCTGCCCGCACCTGTCACAAAGACTTTTTGTGCAGATAAAATACTTGTGACCAGACGCTCTGCTTGTTCGTCTTGAATGGCAGACGAATGATCAGAAAGCTCATTTAAAATGGCT
Source organism: Bacillus sp. ABR (assembly GCF_056172715.1). Taxonomy (NCBI): domain Bacteria; kingdom Bacillati; phylum Bacillota; class Bacilli; order Caryophanales; family Bacillaceae; genus Bacillus; species Bacillus sp. ABR. The sequence goes on from NZ_JAOYSL010000002.1 coordinate 471,513, forward strand.
TTCACATAGTCGCTGGTCTTCATGATTGTGCGATCAGCTGTTTCATTTGTGCAGCCACTTCTGCTTTATTGTCCTGGCTTGCAATACCGCCGCCAACAATGATTAAATCAGGGTTTAATTTCACGACTTCAGGTAACGTATCAAGCTTAATTCCACCTGCAATCGCTGTTTTCGCTTGCTTGACAACTTCTTTAATCGTCATAAGATCAGCAAATGAATTTTGACCAACCGCTTGCAGGTCATAGCCTGTATGCACACAAATATAATCGACTCCAAGCGCATCCAGCTCTTTTGCACGGCCTGCGATATCTTTGATGCCAATCATATCAACTAAAATTTGTTTTCCTCTTGCTTTCGCTTCTTTCACCGCTCCTTGAATAGACATATCTTCTGCCGCTGCAAGAATGGTGACGATATCTGCTCCAGCTTCAGATGCCTGCTGCACTTCATAGCCGGCAGCATCCATAATTTTCAAATCAGCAAGTACACGTAAATTCGGAAAAGCCTGCTTGACTTCTTTTACAGCACGAAGCCCTTCGTTAATCACAACAGGTGTCCCAATTTCGACCACATCAATGGATGCTTCTACTTCTTTGATCAGCTCAATTGCCTCTGGTATATTCACTAAATCTAATGCTAATTGTAATTTCATCAACTTTCACTCCCGTTTTTCATCTCATCTTCAAGAGCTCCGCGGATGATGCATCTTGAACGATGAAATGAGTATAACAACAGGAATGACGCAATGTAAGTACGCACTTTTTTTTTACATACTATACTTTTCCGCATATGGTTACAAAAAAGATACTGTCTTTTGGGCAGTATCTCAGGGTAAAGACAAAGGGCTAAAATAAAGTTATTTTAGCCCTTTGTCTACAATCGGTAGTCTTTCTATTTATCATCTTTTAAGAAATTGCTGTCGAGATACTGTTTTCCCCAATCATACATCGCCTCTAAAATCGGCATTAAGCTTTCTCCTAATTCTGTGAGAGAATACTCAACCTTTGGCGGGACGACAGGATAAACCTCCCGGTGCACAATGTGATCTTCCTCTAATTCTCTTAGCTGATTGACAAGCATTCTTTGCGTAATCCCAGGCATTAACGACTTTAACTCACCAAAACGTTTTGTCCCTTCTCTGCCCAGATGCCATAAAATCAGCATTTTCCACTTACCGCCGATAATATTCAGCGTCAGCTCCTTTTCGCAGTTGAACACTTTATTTTCCATTCGTGATGACAACGACATACACTCCTTTAATAACAAACCACTTAGGTTTTATCATAACTGCAACAAAATGGATTGCCTAGCATATGGTCTTCGTTATTGATTTTGTTTTTTAACAAAAGCCATCACAGCCTCCGTCATTTTTTGTGCTTCTTTTGGCGCCCTGTCTGATCCAAACCATTTGTTCAAGTCACTGTGGCTCAGCGTATGCACCCGAAAAACAAACCGAGAGCCTTTGTCATGATTCAGTTTTTCAGCAAATTTGTACACCTCAGGATTTTCCCAGCCCGTGACCAAATAGACAGGTGGTAAATTCTTTTGATTCATATAAGTGACAGGTGATGCCTTTGTCCAGTTCTTCTCTTGTTTGCCAAAGACTTTTTTGTACGATGGGATGGCTTGTATAAATTGATTGATGTTTAACGGCCCATCTAAAATCACGATGGAATTGATCGTTGTTGGCGACAGCCCCACACGTTTTAAGTAGGTCGAATCTGTGGCAACCAGCGCCGTCAAATGACCGCCCGCTGAGTGACCCATGACATTGATTTTTGATGAATCAATTTGATACTCATCCGCATGATCCTTCACCCATTTAATGGCGTTTACCGTATCATCTGCCATCTGCTCATAGTTGGCATTAGGGTGAAGCCTGTAATTCATCGAAACAAACACATATCCTTGACCTGTAAAATAATCAGCTTTAGAAGCGACTCTATTCTTATCGCCGCCTGTCCAGCCGCCGCCATGGAGATAGATCATGACTGGATGCTTCTTCTTTTTGTCTTCATCTTTGCCCTTCGGCATATACATATCGAGGGTTTGCTGTTTATTTTGTGTGTCTGCATAATGGATGTTTGTCGTCGGTTTAGGCTGGTTGAAACGGAACACAAAGAATGCGCATACCAATAAGCCAGCGATGACCGCCGCAAATAAGAGCCATTTCAAGATTCGATTCAATGTCATTGCACCTTTCTGTGTTGGGATGGGGAAACATATTTAGGCATATGTTGGCAGACTATCACGATTCATTTGATATTACTTGTATGACTTGAACCGTTTCACAATAAAAAGAAAAATATTGTTCTTCAAAGTCTTCGACAAAGTAATTCAAATTTTCCCAGCCCCTATCTAAAAGCTGAATGTCCAAGAAAAGATAGTCATCGTTTGTTAACTCCAAATCTTTGATTTGAACACAAGAGACATTGGTGAATTTCAGATGAATGTCTGCTTGTAGATTCGGGGATTCATATGGGATGTGCAGAACAATACAATTGATCAAGTCGTAATGTTCATTATACTCTTTAAAGTAGTGAAATTCATTGATTTGCTTCAGATGGTTGATATCGAAATCAGGGATTTGCTTCTGGATTTTTTCATCTAAAAACCATGTCATCGTTTGTCCTCCAAGAGGTTATTATATAAGTGCAATGATTTGTTTTCTTGATTCTTCATGGTATTGAACATAGGAGTGCAATAAAGGATATGATTCAAGGATCTGTTGATACGATTTGATTTGGGGATATTGCTCTTCAAATGACTGACGCAGCACGTTTAACTGTTTTTTCGGTATTCGTTTATGATCGACCACAAGACTCGAGGTCCCCGCAACAAGTGCAATAAATAAAATTATCGGACCATATAACAGTATCTTCTTCAAAAGAGACGATATCATCTGGATAAGCGGACTGAAATATGTATTGATAACATTGTTTAATAACTTTAATAGGGTTTCTGTTTCCGATGTGAAGTTTGTTTAAACCTTCTTAAAAAAGGATAATCGTATTTAATCAAAGTCTAATTTATATTAATATTTATAGATTTCCAGAAATATTCTCTTCATTTTAAAAAGGGCAGCTTTAATTACCTAAAGCTACCCTTTTAATTACTATTTTATTAGCAAATAAATTCCTGCGAGTCGAAACTTGCTTTTTTGGATTCTATCGCAAGTATCATACAATTTATGTCAAATAAGAAATTTGCATTCGAATCAAACTCTTCAAGAAGTTCATTTTTGAGGTTCCCTATTCCATTAGGATGGTAACTGCATTCGAAAATTTGCCAATTCATCTCTTCTTCTATCAATTCTTCAAATCTATAATTACCTTCTCCACCATTATAATAAAGACTTGCCACATTCATAAATCGTATTTCATGTTGAGTAACTTTATTTAATTCTGATACTTTTACGCTCAGTACTAATTCTTTATGAAAAAAATCAAATGTGACTCCAAGTACATTACAACCCCCATCTAGATAATCGATCCATTTTTCTACACTATTAAACATCTCATTTACTCTCCTAACGTATCCTCTTATTTATGTTTTTATATGAGCGCCATTTCAATTTAATATGAGTATGTTCTCTACGTTCACTGAATTCCCCCTTTTTATTCATAGCTCCCTTCGTTTTATGACTCATTCTGTAATAAGGTTTTTTTCTTTCACCAGAATTCCTTCCCATTAATCTTACTGTATGCTTTTTAGTCGTTACTACCCATCCTTTTTTATTTCTTGCTCTTTTCACAGTCCCATTTTTCGCTTTAGCAACTTTTTTAGCATTCCAATAGGTTTTAGATAGTTTCCCAGCTTTATACAGAGAACTGCCAATTCGTAGAGCCCCTCCTCCGATAGCTCCTCCAGCTACTCCAATAACTGTAGCACCCACTAACTTCCATCCTTTTGCACCTCTGGCTTTAGCAGCTTTATAACTAGAAACTCCTCCAATAGCTCCTCCAGCTAGCATCCACACCCAATGGCCATCTGGATCAACATTCATAACTGGATTATTATTTCCATAAATATATCCATTTTGATCTAGTGCTCCTCCATCATCTCCTGGATATGGATCAAGTGATAGGAATACGCCGTTTCTCGGTTCATAGTAGCGAGCGATTAAATAGTAAAGTCCTGTTTCTTCATCGAAGCGGTAACCAGCATAGCGATATGAATTTCCTTTTACTTCTTCATCTTCTTTTACCTTTGTTGGAACGCCCCATGTATCGTATTCGTACTCAGCAACGATTTTTCCTGCACTATTTGTGATGGCAATGACATCACCGTGTGCATTGTAGTGATAGAAATATTTTTTCTCGTTTTGTGTGACTGCAAGGAGTTGTCCACTCTCACCGTATGTGTATGTTTTTGTGACTTCGTTGTCTCCATCTGTTTCGTATAAAACATTCAGGCTGTCGCCGTCATAAAAGTAATTGGTGACTTTTCCATTCACTGTTTTTTGAATTCTATATCCACGCTCATCATATTTGTAAGTGACAAATGGCTTGTCTTCCCCTTTTTTCGTGATGGCTGTAATGTTATCTTCTGCATCCCATTCATAAAGGAATTGCCCGTCAGACGTTCGGTTGCCATTTTTGTCATAAGTTAAAGTCTCATCATTTACCTTTGTCAGTTGGTTCATGATGTTGAATGATGCGTTGATTGTTTTTTTAGTGCCATTTTTTTCAGTCGTGACGGTTTTTCTGTTTCCAAACCCATCATATGTGTACTCAATGACCGTGCCATCTGGATGAGTTTCTTTGATCAATTGATCTAATTTTCCATATTCATAACGAATCTTCCCGTTGCTTCCTTGATCAACCGTTATTCTGTTTCCATTTTGATCATATTCGTAAGCTTCGTTTAAGATCGTTGTGCCTTGGCTTGTTCCAATATGCAAATCATTAATTAAATTGCGCTCATCATAAGCAAAACTAGCACCACTGCCGTTACCTGTTATAAAGGACTGAACATTTCCATTTTCATCATAATCAAACGAATACGTAGAACTCGAATCCTTCATCTGCGTCATTTGATCAAGCTTATTGTAACTGAATTGGTTCGTCCCTTTTTGATTTCCGTGTGTCCATTCAAAGGATTTCAGTTTATCTGAATCGGCTGGATACGTCCAAGTTTGGCTGCTGCCACGCTCTGCTAACTTTGTGATGCGGTTTTGTTGGTCGAACGTTCTGTTTTTGGTTGTGTTTTGTTCTTTGTTGACAACCGTTGTTTCGTTTCCGTTTTTATCATAGCTAAAGTTATATTTTTCTGTTCCATTGTATGACTTGGATTTCACTCGGTCTGTACCATCATACGTGAGAGACACTTCATGTCCATTTGCAGAAATGGTTTTGATTAAGTTGCTATTCGCATCATATTCACTTTTCAACACATTCCCTAATGGATCAATGGTTTTTGTCAATTTACCCATCAGATCGTATTCAAACTGATACGTCTGATCTGACTCTGCACGAATGGTTTTCGACTGTTCATTGCCCTCTTTATCGTAGGTTCTCACAATGGATGTCCCGTTAGATAAAGTGATTTTCTTTAGCTGATCAGCCTGGTCATATTCGAATGTTGTTTTTTCGCCTTTCGCATCGGTTTCAGAAAGTTTTTTGCCTGTTTCATCGAAGGCAGATTGAGATGAGTAACCAAGCTCATCCTCTTCTTTAACAGCATAGTTCCCTTTCTCGTCGTAAGTGGTTTTCGTTAACAGACTACCTTCTACTAGACGGATATCATCAAACCAAACCGTTCCAGTCGCGCTTTTTTGGAAAACAATCTGAACGTCGACTTTTTTCAATGGTTTTGTTTTTGGTATGACAACCGCCGCTCGGTTCCACTCTTGTGTACCTGTTGGGAATTTTGCATTAAACGTTCCTGTTGTGCCATCTGTATACGTAACGGACGCTTGAAGTGAGTAATCATTTTCATTTGAAGCTTTGACATTTTCAGCCTTAGACATCCCAGTCAAGGTGACATACACAGATTGATCATTCGCACTTTGTTCAATCGGTACAGATTGTTTATAGATGGCATTTGCTTGAGTTGAAGAAGTTCTTGTAATTTTTAACGAAACGTCATCGTTAAAGCCTTCTTCATTATCTAATGAACCACCTGTTCCGCTCCAGCTTATTGTTTTATCCGTAAAGGAATTATTTTTGACTGGATTGTAACTTGATGAAACTTCGCCTTTTTCCAGCTGAATCTCATCGAACCAGGCTTTTCCTTTTCCAGCCTTATCTCGATGATCCACTTCCATATAGATCACAGCTTTGCCTGCATGAGATGGCGTCGTAAACGAAACTTGGCGTTTTGTCCAATCGTTTTTGCCTGATAATGTGCTGTAGCCGTTGCTGATCCATTGAATTCGTTTATTGTTTGTATCTCTTAAATCAATGTTAAAAAATGCTCTTGCTTTCGTTAGTTCTGTCTTTATTTTCCCACTCAGTGTATACGTCGTATTTGGCTCTAGTATTACTTCTTGTGTAGCCGAAGAATAGCCAAGTTCTGTTCCTTCAGTTGTCGACTGTGAACTGACCTCTAATACTCGGCCCCCCGATAACGCACCACTTTTCCCAGCTATTTGCGCTAATTTCCCGTCATCCTTAGATGCTGTAAGCTTCCAGCCAGTTAGCGTATCTTCAAAACTGCCATTTTTCAAAATACTCGCGCCTGCAGCAAGTTCTTTACTTGTTTGTATCAAATTCCCGTAAGAATCATAAATACTTGCTGAAGACATATTTCCACTTTGATCTGTCTCAGATACAGCATCTAATCCATCGTAGGCGATATCTGTAATATCTCCTTCTGTATCTTTCACTTTAGTGACATCATTGTTTTTGTTATACTCGTAGGTTTCTGTCCCATAAGCATCTTTCGCCTGAATGACGTTGCCATTTTTGTCATACGAATAGCTTTCTGTAGCTTTTCCTTTCTCTACATCATTTGGGTCAATTTCTTCTACGATTTGGTTGCCTTCATATTTCGTTTTAGTGGTGATTTTAAGCCCTTCCGCATCATCTACAACTTGAATTGGATTGGCTGCTTCGTTATACGTATACTGTATTTTTCGACCATTTGGCTGTGTCAGCATGAGTGTCTTTTTAGACATATCATATGCGTACTCAAATGTTTCTTTTTTTGCATTGGTTGCCTTGACTAAACGATGATTTTCATATTGATATTCTGTAAAAACAGGCTGATCTTCTGTGCTGTTTTGAGAGAATTGTTTAATCACTTTGCCATCTTTATCGTATTCATATGAGATACTTGTTCCATCTGAATCTATGACTTTCGTTAGTAAACCTGCATCATACTCATATGAAAGCTTTTTCCCTTTTGGTCCTTGAACCGAAATGATATGACCATCTTCATCATAATCCATTGTTATTTTTCGGCCAGATGCATCTTCCATTGAAGTGAGCTGATTGTTTTCATTATATTTATATGTCGTTGTATTTTTATGTCCATCTACAACCTTGGTGATTTTCCCACCGTTTTTACTAAAGTGCGCAAAGGTTTGATCCTTCGTTTTTAACATGTATTCATCTTTTGATTCCGTTAATTCAAGGAAAATACCTGTTGGTGGTTGATACGTGCCATCTGCTTTTTTTGTAAAAACATGGGTTGTAGCATCCTCATCAAGATAGATAGCACCTTCTTTTGTTGGCGTGATACTCGTTTCTATATCTGCGTACCATCCTTGACCAAACAGGTGGTCAGCTGCATCTAAACTGTTGTATGTTCGACCAATTCCAAGCCCCGGTCCTCTTCCATCAATCGACATTTCTTCTTCACTGACAATCACATTCCCAGTTGCACCATTAAGCTGACCGTCTGGTATATCAATAATCGACCAGTAATCCTCTGTTCCAAGGAATTCGGCCCCTTCATGGAATGTCGGATTAAAGGCTGGTGTTGGAATGGTTTCTCCATTTGCATCGTAAGCGGAAAGGGTAAAGGAGTAGTTCTTGCGTCCTTTATAATTTCCATTCGCATTTTCATATACAGGTGATGGGTCTAGCGCTAATTCCCCGCCTTTACCATCTGTATGAAGCACATATTTCCCACTTTTAACTTCAGAAGGAGTCGGCCAAATATTCTTGTTTTGTGTTGTCCAATGATCGACATCACCCACATCAAATGATTGATATGCCTTACCATTATAGATGTTAATTTTATACCCTTTTGCATTTTTCACTTTGTCCCAATGTAAATTGATATAACCTGTTTGGCTTTCTTTTGTATTGGTATAAGCATATCCAGATAAAGCTTTTTGTCTAGATAGATCAGGTAAAGTTGGTCCAGCTGGCGGTGAAGCAATAGCCTCTCCATCTTTATTGTAGGCAATCACTCTGAAGGAATAATGTTTTTGAGCCGCATCTCCTCCAGCATTTTTATAAGTCGCACCAGGATGAATTGGAAGCTCCGCCCCTTTACCATCTTGGAGGTGCAATGCATATTTACCTGCTTTGATCTCAGCAGCTGTCGGCCATACTTTTTTCCCTTTAGTTGACCATGATGTTTGATTCCCAAGATCCAATGTCTCATAGCTTTTCCCATTAAACATTTGTATTTTATAACCAGTTGCACCGGAAACTGAAGTCCAAGAAAGATCAAAGTAACCTGTTGCGTTATTATTATTGAAACCTTTTGTACTAGGTGCTTTCGCTCTAGCAACATTCGGCACGACAGGCTTTACCTTTGCTGACATTGCGCCTTCACCTTGGTCGAAGATCGCACTTACAGCTACCCAATAATTTTTACTTGTCGCATACTTACCGCCTGAGTTTTTGTAAACTGGAGAAGGATCCACTGCTAATTCAGTGCCACCTTTTCCGTCTAAATGAAGTTTATATTTTTTTGCTGCTATCTCGCTCGCTGTTGGCCATATATTCTTTCCTTTTGTACTCCATGATGCCACATTTCCAACTGAAATGGCTTCATATTCTTTTCCGTTGTATAGCCACACTTTGTAACCTTTTGCGCCAGCTACCTTTTTCCAACTTAAATTGAAGTAGCCTGTCCCATTTCCATTACTAAAACCTTTTACAGTTGGTGCATTTGCCTGTGGAATGGTATACGTTACTTCAATGACTGGTTTATTAGTAGAGTTTGTTGATGAGATTATTTTTTTCCAATGGTCTTGTCCATTTCCATTTGCATGTAATTTAAAGCCATAGTTAGCTGTTCCACTATTCCAAGCTTTGATGGTTGATGTCACATCATAGCTCGCCCATTGTCCTTTATAAACATTGGCTTTACCGATGTTTTTAGAACTTGGTTTATTGTTCCATGTTAGCTTTGTATGATCATAGTTGGCATTCACTGTATCCAGCCAAAGACCAGTTGCTTTCGTCCCGTAATATGAATGAGCAACATACGTTTTGAGCGTCGCTTTTGTTACATTCATATTTTGAATCGGTTTGAATGAATTAAACTTCATGAAGGCGTAGTTTGTACCAGTTGTTTTATCATAATAACCGGTTTTCAGTACATAACTTTTCAGATTAGCATCCCATTTTTGCGTAGAGGATGAATAGTTTGTTGTTGGGTATTTACTCATGATGAATGTGTCTGCTGACACAGATAAAGAAGTCGATGGATCGATAGACACAGGATAAACTCGTTCAGGATCCTTAAGCCATTTCTCATCAGCAGTCACACGAAGTAAATAGCCATCGTCTTCTTTTTCTAGTTTAAAGCTCACATCTTCTGAGCGAGCCACTTCACCTGACTTTTCATCTAAATTAGAATCAGTCATAAATGGTTTTGGGACTTGAAAAATGGCCCGCTTTTTCTGATCATAAAAAGTAATAGAACCATCTTCCTCAATTTCTCCAGTTAGATCTGTCTTTATTTTAAATGTAAAAGAATTGTAGCCATCATATTGATTGAGTACAATATCTTCTTTGATGTTTTCATTAAAGGTAAATGATCGTAAATCTATATTTGGAAATACCTCTTCATATGTAAGCTCATTGGTGTTCTCTTTAAATTGTGCTGAGGTATCCTTGGAATTGATTTCTGATTTGTTTTTACCTGAAGCTTTTAAAATTGAAAATTCAATTTGATGCTTCTTGTGTTCAAATGTAGCATATAGTCCTTGCTTCATTTGCTTTTGAAAAGTTGATTCTAATCTCGCATTTTCTGTCTCTATTTCTTTTTGCGAGATCGTCTTTAATTCAGGAGAGATGTCCTCCCACTCAGCGTCTGACGCTTCTTTTATATGAATAGGGTCAGGATATACCTCTTGTGTAAATACACCCTCTCCTTCATAAAAAAGCTTGCTGTTTTCTGTTCTTTCTGAAAGAACTTCTCCATCTTTTCCAATTTCGTCTTCGTCAATCCCTGCCATTTCAAGGGCTTTTGAATCATCTAATTTTTCTAAGCGATTATGACTTGATTTTGTATTTGCGTCATGTTCTTCTGCAAAAATATCAGAAGGAAACATTGATAAAAGCATCACAAAGGCTAATAGTGCTGCGATATTCCTTTTCCATTTTACTTTTCTTTTTAGATCCATATTAATCTCCTTATCATATATTTGTAACATTTGTAACATTACGCCATATATAATAATATATTTGAAATGAAACTTCAATATATTTCTATAAATATATCATCCTTTCAAACTAACCCATATATCATCAACTTATCAATATATCTCCTTTTTCATATAAAAAAGCACCCTACACGGATGCTTCAATCAAATGATATTTTTTCAAAATACGATAGGTGATTTCTTTTGCTTCTAGTCCTGTGCCTTCGATATTTGTGGCGAAGATGTAGGTTTTGTTTTCATGTTTGATGAAACCTACGTACCAGCCAATGCCTGAGCCGGAGCCTGTTTTTCCGTATAGGGTGGCATGTTTCTCTTCTTTTTGGATCATCATTCGTTTGACCGTTCTCATGACAGATAGGTCAAATGGGAGACTTTCTTCATATAGCTGTTTGAGGAAATGGACTTGTTCTACTGGAGAAATGCGCAACGAACTGCTTAACCAAAATTGATCGATTCCGCCAGATATGTCTTCATTGCCATAGTGTATGGCTTTCACCCAATGGCTCATGCGTTCTTCCCCGATGTCACGCGCCATGGCTTGATAGTACCAGACGACTGAATCTCTCATGCCAGAGCCCAGTGTATGATCCTTATTCCAGTTATCAATTTCTCTTTTTACTCCGTCCCAATATTTGATGTCATATTCATCTCTCACCGCGCCGGTTTGGAGTCCGATGAGGGCATTTGCCACTTTAAATGTTGATTGTGGGGCAAAGCGCTGATTCGCTCTTTTTTTGTTATATACCCATGGCGATTTTTCTTTTACTTCTTGTATCACAAATGTGCCTTCCCTGTCTTTCAAGAATTCATCTACTGACCATGCTGGTGATGTTCCCTCACTTGATGACGGCTGACCGATACAAAGTGCCATCAGCATAATGGAAGAAACCAACCATTTCATATGCTTTTTCTTCAAAAAAATCGCTCCTTTTCCCATGATTTGTATCGATTGTAGCATGCCTGAGCGATGAGACATAAGGTACGCTTGTCCTCTTTTCTGCCAAATAAAAAAAGCCGGTTTCATCCGGCTTTCTGATCATATTAGCTTTCTTTTTTCTCTTCAATGGCCTGCTTCGCGATTTTTGAAATCGTCATATCATCCATTGGCGGGTTATGGAGCCCAGCACGAATATCTCGATAGTAACGCTGCAGCGGACAGCCAAGACTCAAACTTTTTGCACCGACTAAACGCATGGCTTTATCAACCACCTGCAGACTATGATTGACGACTGTATGCTTCACTGCACCGAATTCATTGATTAACAGCTCTCTTTTCTCAGGCTGCTCATACAATGTTGTCGTTGAATAGATGACGTGGCGTGCTTGCTTTAGTAGTAAATCAATTTCGCCAATCAATGTTTGGACATTTGGCAGGTCACTAATCGTTCCGCTAATACTGTTCGGTGAATGAGTGATGGCATACTGAACTGCATAATCTCTTGCCGCTTGCGCAATCCCTAAATAGCAGGAAGGAATATGTGCGATCCAAGGGTTTAATGTACCGCCTCGAGGTCCTTTTTGCACTTCAACAAGCATGTCATCTGAGACCACAACTTGATCTAAGATTAAATCATGGCTTTCTGTTCCTCTCATGCCGACAACATCCCATGTTTCTTCTATAGAAACACCTTCTGTATCACGGTGAATTAAGAAGAATCCCATCGCTTCTTTTTCTTCAATCCATACGCCGACTAAAAAGTATGTGAGAGCTGGTGACATCGTTGTGAAAATTTTACGTCCATTGATCACCCAGCGATCACCTGATTTAATTGCTGTTGTTCCAGGCTTGCCGCCTCTTGTTGGGCTGCCGGTCTGCGCCTCACTCACAGCGCGGTTGACAAGGGCGCCCTTCTTCACTTCTTCCGCAAAGAATTGCAGCTGTTTCTCATTCCATAGTTTCTTTTCATAAATTTCACCTACAACTCCTTGGTGCCAGCCGATCGATAAGGCAGTTGCTCCGTCCATGCTCCCAAGCGTTTCTTGAAATAGAACCATATCTGTTACAGATTGACCTCCGCCTCCATATTCAGTGGGAAGAGACAGGGTTGTATATCCCATGTTTACTAATGATTCGATATTCTTTTTAGGAAAATAAGCGCCTTCATCATGTTTTTTTGCGTTTTGTTCGATCGTTTCACGAAGAGATTCCAGCTGATTGAGCCATGTTTTTTGAAAATCGGTATCGACAAATAATGCTTTAGACAAAATGTATCCAACTCCTCTGTTTCTCACAATCTATGATATCTCATTTTTCCAATTGGAATGAATAAAACACACTTTACTTATAGGATTTAATGTGTTAAATTTTATCAATATTAAGTACATCTGTCAAAGGAACGTGATGCTTTTATGATCTCAGCTACTAATCTACATAAATCTTATGGGCAGACCCATGTGTTAAAAGGCATTGATTTCTCCGTACAAGAAGGTGAAGTGGTCGCAATTATTGGACCGAGCGGATCAGGAAAAACAACACTTCTCCGCAGTTTAAACAGCCTCGACATTCCAGACAAAGGAAAGCTGACTGTTGGAGAAGCCACGATTCAATTTGAACGATATCATAAAAAAGATCTTTTAAAACTAAGGCAGCAATCTTCCATGGTATTTCAGCATTATCACTTGTTTCAAAATAAACGGGCACTTGAAAATATTACAGAGGGATTGATTGTGTCTCAAAACATGTCTAAGAAAGAAGCAGAAAAGGTTGGAGAGCAATTTTTAACGCGGATTGGACTGCTTCATAAAAAGGATGCATTTCCGAGTGAACTATCTGGCGGGCAGCAGCAGCGGATTGGAATTGCCCGCGCTCTTGCGATGAATCCTGCGGTGCTTCTGTTTGATGAACCAACGTCCGCACTGGACCCAGAGATGGTTGGAGAAATCCTTGAAATGATCAAGGATATTGCAAGCCAAGGGATGACGATGGTCATTGTGACGCATGAAATTTCCTTTGCAAAGGACGTAGCGGATACGGTGATCTTTATGGCAGATGGGGAAATTGTTGAAAAAGGCTCACCAGAAGATGTTCTGATGAAGCCTCAGCATGAACGAACGAAACAATTTTTATCCAGAATTCATCGCGGAATGTGGCAAGGATCGGAGGAAGACATATGAAGCAAAAGACAGCATTCATGACATCTGGTGTCCTTCTGTTTCTCCTCTCTTTGATTGGCTGCAGCAGTGTAAAAACAACAACAGATGATGGGAAACAAATTGTGAAAGTCGCACTGAGTGCAGAGGTCAATCCACCCTTTTTAGCGACAAATGACCGAAACGAACCGATTGGCTATAACATTGATTATTTAAATGAAGTGGAAAAAAGACTTCCGCACATCCATTTTGATTACATCTTTGGCGAGGAAGAATCCAATCTTATTGGTGTTGGCGCTGGGAAGTTTGAAATGGCGGCTAATTGGTTTTTCAGTAACCCTGAACGCGAAAAGCGGTTTCTTTATCCTAAGGTTCCGTACGGCTATTCGATGACAGGTTTAATTGTGAATGAATCAAACCAGGATATTCAATCGCTTGACGATATGACATCTAAAAAGCTGGCTCCTGTAAGTCCTAGCGGCGGATTGCGTTCCATATTAAATCAATATAATGAAGAACATGATCCAGATATTCCGCTGACAACCATTGAGAGCCCTTCAAATGAACTCAACTTAAAGCGCGTTGAAAGCGGAAGGTCCGATGCGGCCTTTATGAATATTTCGACCTTTGATACCATTCAAAAGCATCTGAACCTGAAGGTCAAAGTGGGCGGGATCGTGTCAAAGGAGCCGATCTATCTTGTCTTACAGCCAAGTCAAAAACAGCTTGCAGCAGATTTGGACCGGGTTACACAAGAGATGATTGATGATGGAACATTGCCTAAGCTTGCGAAAAAGTGGTTTGGGGTTGATTTCTTTCAAGATATTGACTACATCTCAGAGCAAGGCTATCAATATGAAGAAAGGAAGGAAGCGTCATGACGTTTACAGCTGGAGATTGGCTGCGGATCTTTTTACAGGTGCTTGAACGCCTGCCACTCACTTTTCTCATTATTGTAGTGTCATTGTTTTTTGCCATCTTGATAGGGCTTTTATTTGCATGCATTCGTATTAAGCAAATCCCAGTGCTGAAGCAATTGGCTGTTGTCTATTTATCTTTTACACGAAGTACGCCATTAATTGTTCAGTTATTCTTAATTTATTTTGGACTGCCTCAGCTTTTACTTGTGGCAGGAATTCAAATCAACCATTGGGATCGTGTGTTATTTGTGATGATGACGTTCTCTTTACATACGGGTGCTTATTTATCTGAAGTTTTTCGCAGTGCGTATTCATCAGTTGGAAAAGATCAACTGGAAGCCGCCTACATTGTTGGGATGACAGATACACAGGCCTTGATCAGGATCATTATCCCGCAGGCCTTTCTCATTGCCCTACCAAACCTCGGAAATTACACCATTGATCTTGTGAAAGACACGGCGATTGCCTTTACGATCGGGCTCATCGATATTATGGGACAGGTGAAGATCATCTTAGGAAATAACTATGGAATCGGCATGTTTGAAGTGTATGTAATCATTGCGATTGTGTACTGGCTCATTTGTATGAGCATTGAACTAGTCACCATGCTGCTTGAAAAGAAATTTGTAAAAGGCCGCACCAGCCTGTCACGTTAAGGAGGCGATTTAGATGCAAACCATTGATATTCAATTTGCGATTGACCAAGTACCTCATATTCTAAAAGGCGTTCCTTTCACCTTATTAATTGCACTAGTTTCTATGGCTGTGAGTCTTGTGATCGGATATGTTTTTGCTTTTATTCGTCTCTTTCGCATCCCTGTACTCAGGCAGCTGGTCACGCTCTACGTCTCCTTTTTTAGAGGTACGCCTCTAATTGTTCAACTGTTTGCTTTCTTTTATGGGCTTCCTTTTGTTCTAACTAGCATGAGCGGCACATTCGGGCTGACCTTTCACCCGGACATGGTCTCCCCATTAGCTGTTGCCCTCATTACCTTCAGCCTGCATTCAGCCGCCCATTTAACAGAGGTGGTCCGAAGTGCACTTCTGGCAGTAGACAAAGGGCAGCTGGAAGCGGCAAAAATTGTAGGCATGACCACAAGGCAGGCGATGCTTCGCATTATTTTGCCGCAGGCATTTGTTGTGGCCTTACCGAACCTAGGCAATCAGCTCGTTCAGCTATTAAAAGCGACATCTCTTTCGTTTACAATTGGGGTACTCGAAATCATGGGTATTTCCCGGATCATTGCAAATGACGGCTATCAGTTTTTAGAAACTTATCTCGTCTCTGCTTTGATCTATTGGCTGCTGAGCATTTTCTTTGAATTAGCTTTTGCATTATTAGAGAAACGTGTCAGCGTGTACGGCAGAACCCTCGGACGTTAAAAAGTCGATCAGGCACAAAAACCTGATCGACTTTTTTATTCACCCTTTTTTGGTGTGTTAAACAGTTCTTTTGGTGCGGGATTGAGCTTTGGTGCTGAGCCGAATACGACAGGTGCAGAAATATATCTGAACTCTCCTTTTCCATCCATGCTGCGGCCATGTGCCCATCTGCCTTCCTTGCTTTCTTCCCCTCTTGAAAAGTTAAACAAATCATAGGATACTTGCTGTTTTTCTAGTGAACGAGGGAAAGTGGTTGGTACGACGACATCCCCTTCCCGCTCTTCTAATTCCTTAATTGCCGCAAGCCACATATTTTGATGATATGTATCACGAGCAATGAGGAAGGAAAGCATATCTTTGACGCCGCGGTCATCTGTCATCTCATAAAGCCTTGTGACCTGAAGTCTCCCCTGTGATTCTGCATTTAAATTGGCTCTGAAATCCGCCATTAAATTTCCGCTTGCAATGATATACTTGGCATTCCACGGATACCCTTGACTATCCGCTGCCATCGCCCCTAAGCCGGCAACAATTGCATGCTGCGGATTCATTCCGCCCATAACAGCCGCAAGTGCCGGATCACTTTGATACGCCTGTTCCTGTTCTTTTACCGGTGCTTTATCAAGTAGACGAGCGATCATTGTCGCCAGCATTTCGACATGACCAATTTCCTCTGTCCCAACATCAAATAATAAATCCCTATATTTTTGGTCTGCCCGGCAATTAAAGCCTTGAAATAAATATTGCATCATCACACTAATTTCACCATATTGACCGCCTAATACTTCTTGCAGCTTTTTCGCGTAAAGCGGATCAGGTTTTGAGGGCTTTGCTTCATATTGCAATTCTTTGATGTGATAAAACATGATGTCATCTCCCTTATCAAAAACATCTTTTCCCTTATCACTATTCAACCGCACCTTTCTTTATGAAAATGACCTGATCACATAAAAAAAAGAGAATGACTTATGCCATTCCCTTTGTTATCCTACTTATTCAGCACTGACTAAAATTTTCACTTGATCTTTTTCATTGATTAAAGCATGGAAGCCATCCTCGATCACATCGTCCAGCTTGATTTTTTTCGTGACGAGTGTGTCTGCAGAGAAATAGCCTTTTCTCATTAAGTTTAATACAGATGGGAATACGTCTCTGTAGCCGATAATTCCTTTCACTGTACGTTCTTTAATGACAATATCGTTCGGCATAATTTCCGCGCCTTTTTCCCAAATGCTTACAATGACGGTTTCGCCTGAAATTCTAGTTGATTGGATTGCTTGCTTCAATACAACAGGTACACCTGTCACTTCAAAAGAAACATCGACGCCACCGTTTGTACGGCTTGCGATTTCTTGAACAACATCTTCATATTGAGAAGGATCTACAATGATCGCTCCAAGCTCTTTTGCTTTCTCTTGGCGTTCTTTTGATAATTCAACTGCATAAATATCAGTAGCACCAGCTGCTTTTAATGCTTCAATGACAAGTAAACCAATTGGTCCGCAACCAAACACAGCCGCTGTATCCCCAGCTTGTACTTTACTAGAACGTACCGCATATAAAGCAACTGCAGAAGGCTCAACAAGCGCGCCTTGCTCATATGAGATTTCGTCTGGTAATAAATGAAGTAATTCTTCATCAACTGATACATATTCAGAGAATCCACCGCCGCCTCCGGCAAGTCCTAAAAAGCCCATGTTTTCATCTAAGTTATAAGCACCTTGATGCCCGTGAGTTGCAAAAATAGGTTCAACAACCACTCGATCGCCTACTTTGTAATTGCTCACGCCTTCTCCTACTTCAACAACTTCCCCAGAGAACTCATGTCCCAATGTAATTGGTGCTTTTTCTTTTGTAAGTGGATGAGGTTCATTCACAGGAATGAAGATCGGTCCGCCTAAATATTCATGTAAATCACTACCACAAATGCCGCACCATTTTACTTTCAGTTTCACTTTACCTGGAGCAACTGTTGGTTCGTCAATTTCCTCTAGTCGAATGTCCTTTTGATCGTGCCAGCGTAGTGCTTTCATTTGTAAGACTCCTTTTCTCATCAATTTAATTAACTTACTTAAATAATGATAACATAATTTTTTTAATTTTCTAAGTAGGATGCACTATTTTTTTGACAGTCAATGGACGAAAGATGACAAAACATAGCAATAGACAGATAAGAAGCATACATATACACCCAATGATGACGGACATTCTGATCGATAAAACATGAGCGAGCCCGCCGAATATTCCTGTCATGGCTATTGTCAAAATGGCTTCAATGAAAGCATAAAAGCTGGCTATCCTCCCCATCACCTCTACTGGGATATTTGTTTGATAGAACGTCATAAAACCTGTATTCGCAAAAGCTAAAAAGAAGGCTAAAACAAAAAATCCAACAGCGGCTGCAAATAGGGTGCTGGAAAATGCATAAATAAGATAGCCAAACGCCACAAACAAACTGCCGATTCCAAGCATCAGCGAAACTGACAGCCTTTCGACAATGACCGAATTAAGACTTGCCCCTGCGATGATGCCTGCTCCAGCCACACTAACAAGAAGGCCATATTGGGTATCAGTCAGCAGCAGTACTTCTTTTGCAAAGGCTGTTTCAAGTGAGTCAATGGCCGTAGGAAGGACCGATATCGCCGCACTAAATAATAAATATACCGCCATGATCTGGCGTGACGTCAGACTAAATCGCAGAACAAGCTTTGCATCCTCTTTTAACATTGAAAGGGAAAACCCCTTTTGGCCAGCATCTGTTTTGAGCAAATTCGGTAAACACATCGTTAACAGAGCAGATATCAAAAGGCAGAACGCATTTACATAAATTGAAAGAACAGGCGTCCCGATGAGAAAAAGTAGACCTGCTGCTGCGGGTCCAAGTAAAAATCCACCGGATTGTAATAAAGAGCGAATGGCATTAAACCGTTTTCGGTTATCGGCCGGGATGAGTCCTGTCATATACACCATCGACGCTGGATGAAACATCGCTTGTGCCATCTGTATGAAAAACACCATGACATACAGGATGAGCAGATGTCCTGAAAATAAGGCAAATGGGATGCATGCAATGAGCAAAGCACGGGTAATATCTAAACTGATCATCACATTACGCTGATTCAGTCTGTCAATCAAACTGCCAGACCAGCTATTGGTCAAAAGAGAAGCTGCCGGTCTTAGCAAATAAACTGCTGTTACAGCAAGTACAGAGCCCGTTTCTTGAAAAATAAGCAGATGGAGGGCAATCATATAAATCCATTCTCCTATGTTTGCGATCCCGATGGCTCCAAGCAAAATACTCATATCCCGCCAATGTTTTTTCATCATTGTCCCCCCTATTTGTCATAAAAAAAATCCCGCCCCCAAGACATTTCTGTCTTGAGGACGGGATTTACTCCGCGTTGCCACCTCAGTTCATTCATCTGTTGCCAGATGAACCTTAGCGGGTGATCATTCACCCTTCTCTGTAACGGGAGAAATTCGCTGCACCACCATCCGAGAGAATCCGGTGCAGAGCTAAGAGGCTTGGTTCCATCATGCTTCCCAGCTCCTTCTCAGCTTCACGGAGTTCTCTGTGTGGGGCAGCTATGATGTACTCTTCTCTATTGGCGCTGTGTCTTTTTTTCATCACGATCTTCAGCTGAATTGTTACATATTGTACTGCCGCTCGATCAAAGCGTCAATGTTTTTTTATGTTAATCCGCATAAATCATTTTTCTAGTCATGCCACCATCAACAACCAAATCTGTACCGGTCACAAATTGATTGTCTTCATCTGTTAAATAAAAACAAGCTTTCACAATATCCTTTGGCGTGCCGACTCGATTGGAAAGATGCTGCTGATGGTCAACTTCTCGAAGACTTTTCTCATCCTTCGTTTCAATCCACCCAGGGGAAATGCTATTCACCGTAATGTGATCCTGACTAAAAGAAACCGCCAAGGCATGAGTAAGCGCGGAAATCCCGCCTTTTGATGCAGCATAAGCTTCCGTATGAGGCTCTGACATGGTCGCACGGGTGGATGAAATGTTCACAATGGAACCGCCTTTTGGATTTTCTTTCATATAACGTGCTGCTTCTCTAGCACATAAGAAAGTCCCTCTTACGTTTGTATGCAGCACATGATCCCACTCATCGACTGTTAACTCATAAGGCGATGCTGTGCACATGACGCCTGCATTATTGATGAGAATATCAATCGTTTTACAGCGCTCCGCTGCAAACGACATTAAGCGCTGGATATCCTTCTCTTGTTTCACATCCGTTTTGATGAAATAAACTTCATAGGACTCTTTTCTCAGCTGCTCCTCCAAACGCTTCCCCTTCTCTTCATCTATATCCGCAAGCATCACACGCGCCCCTTCTTTTGCATAGCCGCAGGCGATCGCTTCACCAATTCCATTGGCTGCGCCTGTGATGATGACGGTTTTTCCTTTAAAATTCAGCATTTGATTGATTCCTTTCTATGACTGGTTTGAATGATTTACTTTTACCCTTTCCTGAAAAGAGCAATCCAGTCATCTACCTCTATTGATTCTATTTGATCCTCTGTCATTTTCAATCTATAATATTGCTTTATTTTCTCGTTAGCATCTAACAAGTATTCTGTAACAATCTCTTCTTCCTTTAAATTTTTCGTTGTTCGCTTGACCCATTCTTGAAAAGGGTAACGTTTTTTTCGTTCCATTGATTTTACTTCTTTTATTCCCTCTTTTAAAAACAATTCCCGCCATTGTTCTGTAGATAGACAGGAGACATGACTTGGGTCTCTCAATCGTTCTAGCTCATTGATAAATAGTGCAAGCTCTTCATCATTTGGCGAAATATTATCAATAAAGAAAAACAGACCATTTGACTTTAATACACGAGATGCCTCTTTGGCAAACTGTTCAGGGTGCGGGAAATGGTGTGCTGCAATTCGGCATGTGACCATATCAAATGTGCCATCTAAAAAAGGAAGGCTTTCTGCATCCGCTACTACATAAAAAATTTGTGGATAAACTTTTAAATGAAGTGATGTATGAGAAAGCATTTCTTTCGTTAAATCCGTCGCAAACACTTGTTTCACATATGGAGCCAGTGTTTTTGCGGTATGCCCGCCACCAGTTGCTATATCGAGAACGACCCAGCTTTCTTCTGGAGCTGCCCATTCAACAATTAGATCTAGGTCTGCTCCCTTTGTATGAGTTTGACTCGTCACATACTTTTCTGCATTTCTCCCAAATTGTTCTATAACTCTTCTTTTGGCTTGATCTGCATTCATCTGATTCCTCCCCTTTGAAATAGATTGGATTTTCCACAATAAAGAGCCGTCCCATTTTATTGAGCGGCTCCTTTCATGTTAAAAATTATCGAGAAAGCATCCCGTGCGGGTCAATCACAAATTTCTTCGCCACACCCGAATCAAAGTCACTATATCCTTTAGGGGCTTGATCAAGGTCAATGACGGTCGCATTGACGGCTTTGGCGATCTGTGCTCTTCCGCTTAAAATGGATTTCATTAGACTGCGATGATATTGCATAACAGGGGTTTGACCTGTCACAAAGGTATGAGCTTTCGCCCAGCCAAGTCCAATTCGCACTTTCAGAGAACCGACTTTTGCATCGGCATCCACTGCTCCTGGATCTTCTGTGACGTAAAGCCCTGGAATTCCAAGCTTGCCGCCAACTTTGGTAATATCCATAATTGTATTTAAAACGGTCGCTGGTGCTTCTCCCTGATCTCCATGACCCGAAGCTTCAAAGCCGACACAATCGACAGCACAATCGACTTCTGGCTCCCCTAAAATATTCGTAATTTGTTCGCCGATTCGATCATGTTTTCGTAAATTGATCGTCTCGCAGCCGAAGCTTCTTGCCTGCTCCAGTCTTTGCTCATTCAGATCTCCAACAATCACAGCAGATGCGCCAAGAAGCTGAGCCGAATGGGCTGCTGCAAGACCTACTGGACCAGCACCTGCAATATATACGGTCGAACCAGGCTTTACTCCTGCCGTATAAGCACCATGAAAACCTGTCGGGAAAATATCGGAAAGCATTGTCAGATCAAGGATTTTTTCCATCGCTTGATCTTTGTCTGGAAATTTGAGCAGCTGAAAATCTGCATATGGAACCATGACATACTCGGATTGACCGCCAACCCATCCGCCCATATCTACATATCCATAGGCAGAGCCTGGACGGTCCGGGTTTACATTTAAGCACACATGGGTCTTTTGTTCCTTACACATGACGCAGCGTCCGCATGCAATATTAAACGGAACGGACACGAGATCTCCTTTTTGAATAAATTCCACATCTCGCCCAACTTCAACGACTTCACCTGTAATTTCATGACCAAGGACAAGTCCTTCAGGTGCAGTCGTACGCCCTCTTACCATGTGCTGATCACTTCCGCAAATATTCGTCGTCACTACTTTTAAAATGACGCCATGCTCACATTTGCGCCCCACATTGGCTTTAGGTACACCCGGGCCATCTTTTAAGACCAAATCAGGGTATCCAATATCCTCAACTGCTACTTTTCCTGCTCCTTTATAAACGACACCTTTGTTTCCCGACATGATTTCATTCCTCCCTTTTGTTTAAAAATGAAGTCTCTACAATTTTCTCTATTTCTTAAGCAATTTCCTTCTTCAAACCGCACATTATGTGAAAAAGAAGGAGGTACATGTCTACATGAGAAAGAAAAATGTGTCTTCCAGTGAAATAAAAAAGAAAATATTGAAAAAAAAGCTAAACTTTTGCAGAACGGTGTCGATATAAGAAATAAGCCAGACAGGTATCCTTAATCGACAAACAAATTCCTTATATATACTATCATTCCTTACACACCTGGCTGGCGCCTACCTTACATACAAAAGGCTCTTCTGATGAAGAGCCTTTATTTATTTTTACATTCAATTGCAGACAAAGAGGCTCCTCTGACGAAGAGCCTCTTTTTGAGTGCTTGTTCATTACCTGGGAAATATTTTCATCATTTTAAAGCTTTGATACAGATGTATGTATCATAGTGATAAACCGAGACTTCTCTAAAGTGATAAGCTGAAAACAGACGGCTGATCTCTTGTTCACTGTACGATGAAAAAGATTTTGACCGTTTTTGTTCCTTTACCAGCTCCTGCTTTTGAAAAGATAAAAATACTTCACCATCCACTTGAAGGACGCGGTACACTTCCTTCATAACTTGCTCAATATCCTTCAAGTAATAGATCGTCTGCACCGTAAATAATTTATTGAATGATCTGTCTTCAAAAGGTAATTGCTCAGCCTTGCCAAGCGTAATAACGGCTTTGTCCTGTTCCGCAAGCTTCTTATGTTTTCTTTTTGCATATTTAATCATATGACGAGAGGCATCCACTCCATATACTTTTCCGCGGTCAAGTTTTTCTGCTACCTTTGATAAGGTGATGCCTCTTCCAGTCCCAATTTCTAAAATTCGGTCATTTTCCTGTATATTTAAGAGTTGAAGCGTCCATTCATTGATATTATGATGATTTTTTTCCATATAGCGGGCAACCCATTTTGAGAACAAGCCTTTTGGTTCTCTCATTTGTTTCCCAATCCAGCTTTGAATCAATGTTAACACCTGCTTTTCACCAGTAAATATAACTATTTACAAATTTTCTTACTTTTCATATCGGCTCTCACCTAACAAAAATTAAGACCTAGTCCTAATTTATTTATCCTTTATAAGACGCTCCTTTTCAGAAAATGTTTCGCAGAAAGTGAAAATTTTTTGACCTGAATAGGCGTTTTCATTATTTGTGCTCAGATTGATTTCGTTTTCTGCATGAGCTGCATAATTTATAAATGTATCTTGATAAGATAAAGGTGGTGCTAGATTATGGGCTTTGGCGGTTATTCTGGAGGCTACTGCGGTGGCTACGGTGGCGGTTTTGCAGGCGGATTCGCATTGCTTGTTGTACTGTTCATTTTGTTGATCATCATTGGTGCAAGCTGGATTTGCTAATGTAAAAGGAGCAGGAAACCATGACGTTTCCTGCTCCTTTTCTTTAATACCAATAAGTCCGGTATTGATACATATAACGTCTGAGCATTTCCTCTTGCTCTCTTTGCATGCGGTATGGATTGCCGTACCCGTGCTTTAAGGAATGCGGAATAGATGCATATCCGTGCCCCACAGACGGAAATCTCATATAGGGTGACATCGACATTTATTGATCACCTCACAATCTCCTTTTACGGTTATCATATGTGCAGGTGATCAATGTGGAGCGTGTCTAAACCTGGTCCTTCTCCCTCGTATAACAATCAAGCATGGCAAGCATCATAAACATGTCAATCTCCTCCTTTTCACTTTTTTCATTTCCTGTTTTAGTTCATATACTTTAGTTGTTTCTGTTTCATTTCTTCATAAAATGTTTCGACTTCTTGTTCGTAAAGAACAGTCTCAATATCCTTGTATTTACGCTTGATCGTCAATGTAATAAAAAATAAATGGATTGTCATATACGCTCACCTCCCTTCAGTTCGCAGCACGCGAAATAGCCCGCAGATCTTCTTTATCAGTTGACCTGCGGGCACACAAAAATACAGCTCAAAAGACATTGTCTTCCAACCTGCAATGGATGATACGTGTGAAATCCTCGTTTACTACTTAAACAGTTATAAAGCGTGCACCGTATAAGGCAAAGGAAGAACACGAACTCTTCCACAGGCTGATGACATGATGAAATTGTTGGTTGAATTGATCACAAGTAGATACGAATAACATATTCTTCAGCCTCCTTTACGTTTTTTTAATTACTTTGTAAGTATATCCAGCAAGCACCATTTTGTAAACCTGTTTTTAGTAATATAGATGATTTTTGTGTTTTTGACTAAATTTCTACAGTTATTCTTGTCCGATTGTCCAATACAATGAAAAAAGCCCCCTCAGGCACATGAGGAGGCTTTCGAATTAATCTTCATCTAATTCTTGCAGTTTCTTTTGAAAGAAAATCGCACGTTTAACACAAACAAAAGCGGCTAATAAGAAAACACAATCTATTCCCATCATCAGCATTTTTGGAGATGCTTCGATGTGCTGGTTCGGTAAGATCGTACCAATATATAAAAAGGTGCTGACAGCAAGCAAAATAAAAGCGTACTGCTTGTAATCTGTCACTAAATCACTCCACTTTTTCTTCACTTGTTTCACCTTCCAGTTATCAATGTCTATTCATAGCTTAACATAGTGAGAGAAAGCGAGGAGCATGTAAATCTATCCATTCGCCAGCGCGCTAAGTCCTTGCTTGATATCATGTAGTAAATCATCAACATCTTCAATCCCAACGGAAATACGAATTAAACCATCTGTGATGCCAAGCTCCTCCCTGCGGTCTTTTGGAATGGACGCATGGGTCATCCGGGCAGGGACAGAAATTAAGCTTTCAACAGCTCCAAGGCTTTCTGCGATCGTAAACAGCTTTAGCTGGCTCAAAAATACATCAACATGTTCTTCTTTTCCAATATCAAAAGAGATCATTCCGCCGAAGCCAGATGCTTGTGTTTTCGCAAGTTCATGGCCAGGATGAGTACCGAGACCTGGATAATAAACACGTGTGACAGCTGGATGTTGCTTTAAAAACTCAGCGATTTTCTGTGCATTTTGTTGATGTGCTTCCATTCTTAGCCCAAGTGTTTTCATCCCTCTCATGAGAAGCCATGAATCCTGCGGTCCAAGAATTCCGCCTGTCGAGTTTTGAACAAAGTGCAGTTCTTCTCCAAGCTCTTTCGTCGCTGTGACGACAAGCCCGCCCACAACATCACTATGACCGCCTAAATATTTAGTCGCACTGTGCAGAACAATGTCCGCACCATATTCAATCGGCTTTTGGAAATACGGTGTGAAAAATGTATTATCGACAATCATCAAGATGTTGGCTTCCTTTGTCAATTCGCCGATCGCTTTTAGATCCGTCATTTTGAGTAAAGGATTGGTTGGTGATTCAATGTAAACGGCTTTTGTTTCAGGTAAAATGGCTTTTTTCACCGCTTCAGGATCACTTGTGTCAACAAAGGTTGCAGTAATGCCAATACGGTTTAGCACCTTTGTGATGACGCGGTAGGTTCCGCCATACACGTCATCTGTCAGCACAATATGATCCCCGCTGTTAAACAGCATCATCACAGCCGTAATGGCTGCCATCCCTGAACCAAATGCGTAGCCGTTTGCTCCTCCTTCAAGATCACGAATGACTGTTTCCAGTGCGGTTCTTGTTGGATTTGCTGTTCTGGAGTATTCATACCCCGTATGTTCGCCTGCTTTTGGCTGCTTATACGTGCTCACTTGGTAAATAGGTACAGACACGGCGCCTGTTCTTTCATCACCCGTTGTTCCGCTGTGAATCATCATTGTTTTTGGTTTCATTCTATTTTCCTCCCTCATAAATTCCTTTACTTAAATATCGCTCACTGCTGTCAGGAAAAATGGTCACAATGACTGACCCAGGTGCTGCTTTCTTTGCTTCCTCTAAAGCGGCAAATAAAGCAGCACCAGAAGAGCTGCCGATGAGAACACCTTCTTTTTCAGCTGCTTCTTTCACCATTCGAAACGCATCATCATCACTGACAGTGTAAATCTCATCGAATAAAGCCTGCTCCATATAATCTGGGATAAATTCAAGACCAATTCCTTCTGTTCTATGCGGGCCCGGATCCCCACCATTTAAAATTGACCCTTCAGGCTCCACAACAACCGTTTTTAACGACGGATGCTGCTCTTTTAAATAGGCGGCACAACCTTGAAAAGTCCCACCAGATCCTGCTCCTGCGACGAATACATCGATATTCCCTTTTAAGTCGGACCATAATTCCGGACCTAGCGTTCTGTAGTAAGTCAATGGATTTACTTGGTTTTTAAATTGTAAAACACAATAGGCATTGTCAAGGCTTGCCTCTAGTTCAAGGGCTCGATCAATCGCACCCTTCATGCCTTCATTTCTTGGCGTATGAATAATCTCTGCACCGAGCGCCTTCATCACCTGTTGTTTTTCTTGACTAAAATGTTCTGGTACACAAAAAATGGTCTGCAATTGATGCTTTCTTGCACTTAGGGCAAGCCCAATTCCTGTGTTCCCAGCAGTTGCTTCAATAATGGTTCCGCCTGGACGCAGTTTGCCAGATGCTAATGCTTCTCTGATGAGCATATCACCTAAACGATCTTTAATACTTCCACCTGGATTCATCATCTCAAGCTTTGCATACACCTCAACGCCTTCTGGGACGCCAATCCCTGACAGCTTTAAAAGCGGTGTGCGGCCAATTAATTCGGTAATATCCTTTATGACAGCCATATAATTCCCTTCCTTTGCATGGAAAAGAAGGGGGAAACCCCTTCTTTTATTGTGTTTGCTTTATCATACGCAAGACAAGGTCGGTTGAGTGAATCGCTGCTTGCTCAAGGAATTGATCAAAGGAGATATTGGATTCTTTCCCTGCAATATCTGATAGCGCACGAACGACAACAAATGGCGTACCAAAGAGCTGGCATACTTGTGCAACGGCTGCAGCTTCCATTTCCACCGCATATAGCTCTGGAAACTTCTCTCTTACAAACGCTACACGATCCGGATCATTCATAAATGAATCTCCTGTTGCAATCGTTCCTTTTGCCACTTGAATATGATCGATCTCTAAAGCAGATTCCTCTGCAAGCTTCACAAGCTTTTCATCTGCAATGAAAGCAGCTGGAAGTCCCGGCACTTGTCCATATTCGTAATCAAAGATGGTCACATCTACATCATGATGTCTCACATCAGTAGAGATGACAATATCACCTACATTTAATGAGTGATGGAAACCGCCAGCAGATCCTGTATTGATCACATAATCTGGCTGAAAGCGGTCAAGCAGTAATGTTGTGCTGACCGCTGCATTTACTTTTCCAATCCCTGATTTTAATAAAATCACTTCTTTATCTTCATAAACACCTGTTGTAAATTCACACCCAGCGATGTTTTCTTGTGTAGCATTCTTTAGTTGATCTCTTAAAATCGTCACTTCTTCTTCCATTGCACCTATAACTGCGATTTTCAAAACAAAAACATCCTTTCATTCCCTTTTCTTCGCTTCTACGATCCAAACAAAATCATTCATTTGATGAAAGGATGTGCTAAAACCTTCTTCTTCAAAGATTTGCTTTAACACATCAATGGATGGATAATATTCCGTTTCTAAATCCTCTGCAAGCTGATCGAACCCGGCAGCTCTCGCTTTGTCGATTTCAGCTTGATGTGCTGCTTGATTTTGAAACATTGTATCAGCAAAGACTATTTTACCATCTGAGTGAAGGATGTTGCTATAGGTGTGAATGGCTTGTTTTTTTTCTTCATCCGTTAAATGGTGGAATGCATATGAGCTGACGATCGTATCCGGCTCAAAAGGCGTCGCTGGAAATGATAAAAAATCCCCATCATGAAGTATATTTGGTATTCCTTTTTGAAGAGCTGCTTTCTTCATGGCATCTGATGGTTCAACACCAAACACGTTTTTATCAGCTGCAAGCAGGAGCGCTGTTAGATTCCCCGTACCGCTTCCAAACTCAAGAACATATTGGCCTGAACGGCGGGTAATTTCTTTTAAAATAGCCGGATACCGGCGAAACACTTCTTTATACTGCTCGTCATGACCACTCACCGTGTCGTCATAAGAGTCAGCCCAATGATCAAATAAAGAAAGAAATTCACGTCCCATTTTCTTTCCCTCCACTTTATCTTTTTATTCCTATGCGTATAGTATGTTTTATTCCGTCGAACAGTTCCTATCCTACCACAACTTCTGTTTCTTTCCTACTAAAAAATACTGGGAGAGGTAGAAAAATATTTGCCCTTCTGAGGGAGAGAGATTAAGATGAATGAAGAGTATAGAGAGGTGAATCAAATGGATTTTCAGCTGGATTTTTTAAAGGATAAAATTGAATTTTTTGAAGCAACATCTTTAAAAGAACTTGAACAAAAGATCCAAAAACAAATTGAACATAATCAGGCGATTCTGCTGACCGTTCATTCTGTCAGTCATCAAACGACTGTGATCGATGAGCGGATTTTGTATACAGCAGTTGTTCATTTTAAAGCGAATGTTTAAACAAAAAAGATAGCATATCTGCTATCTTTTTTTCATGTTTATCTTAATTTTTCAACCTTCACAGGTTTCCAGCCTTTTTCATCTACCCACGTAATTTCCACGCGGTAGCGTTCACCTGTTGATTTATCACGGATGGTTCCTTTTGCATCTTGAGGACCTCCGTTATTTCCTAACCAAAGAACGGTCATTTGATCTTCTGAAATCCCTGTCGCATAAGACATCGCTTTGATCATTTCTTTCCAGTCTGTTGAGCTCGAATCATAGGTTGCTGTATGTGAACCGGATTGCTCTGTTCCTACAGGCTCCCAGTCATCGTTTTCGTATGTTTTGTCGACGTCACTTGTTTTGCCGCCGTCTGTTTCTTTGGCGTCTTTTAACGCATCTTTATTAGGTTTTTCTTCATCATCTGTCTTCTTCGTATCGTCGTCTTGATCAGATGAATCATCTTTTTTTGCATCTGAATCATCGGATGTGTCTTTCTTTGGATCTTTCACATCTTCTTCTGAGTTTTGTTTATTTTCACTTGTTGCAGGTGCCGTTTTTGATGGTGCATCCGCTACATCTGTATCTTTCGGCTTATTAAAAATTAACAAACTCGATGCGACAACCAAAATAAGCACCACAACGATACCAATTAATATGTTAAGCACCATATTTGCCTTTCTGCGCTTATCACGATGTTCAAATCGAGAATTTCTACTCAAAATCTCTGCACTCCTTTGCCTCTGTTCCCTAAGTCGTTACTATTCTAACATGTCATGAAGGGATGTTCTATGTCTGTTTCTTTTCAATTTCATTGACCTTTTTTACAATATCATAAAACGCATCATTTGTCTTAGCCCGGCCACTTGTCTCGTCAAGGTGAACAACGACAAGGGCGTATTTTGGTTTTTCTACCGGAAAGTATCCAGCAAACCACTTATGATAAAGCGGATTCCCCTTTTTGTCTTGACCGCCGGTTTGGGCAGTACCTGATTTCCCCGCTACATCGTATGGCAAATCTTGAAACCTTCTTCCGGTTCCCTTGTCAGAGGTCACCACCTGTCTTAAGAATTTTTGCAGCTTTTGAGCTGTATAGCGGTCTATGCTGCTCCCTTCAGGCCGTTTGTTTTGAAAGGACAGCATCGTTGTTCCGTTTTGATACAGCACTTTTTCTGCGATTTTCACTTCTTTTCGTTCTCCTCCTCTTGCGATCGTAGCCATCATATTCGCGATTTGCAGAGGAGTCGTTTTGACATTTTTTTGTCCTATTGCGGTTTGTGCAATGGCTTTTTTGACATGCTTGTCTCTTTTATCTCCCCACACACTGCCTGTTTCTTCACGATCAAACTGTTTGAAGTGCTGCTTATGATAGACATCCCCTTCCCAGCCAGCTCGATCTAAGAGTCCAAGCTTTGCAGCCGTCTTTTCGATGATTTGATCATCTGCTTGAATGAGCCTTTCAGCAAGTGTCGCAAAGGTATAATTGCAGCTCTCTGAGAAACTGTCCGTCAGATTTAGCACTTCCTGTTTTCCTTCAGGCTCTCCATATAAATTCTTTCGACAGTCATACATGGTTTGTGGCTGGTCAAGGTTTTTTTCGATTGCTGCGGCAAGCACAGCCGTTTTAAAGACAGAGCCTGGTGCAATCGCTGTCAGCATGTAATTTCTTGCCTCGTGCCGGTTTTTGCTTGTGACATTTGGGGTACTCGCCATCGCCAGCACACTGCTTTTTTCAATGTCAAGCAGAACGGCACCGCCTTTTTCAACGCCTTGTTCTTTGAGCACCTTTTCCATTTCAGCCTGCATGTCTTCATCTATTGTTGTCTGTACCTGAAGTGGATAAAAGGAATGAGCTTCTGCTGTATATTTGACGTCCATACCGAACAAAGGGTTTCCCCTTCCGTCCACATGATATAACAATTTTGTGTCTTGCTCGGGTAATAGAAATTCGTCAAAGGTGCTTTCCAGCCCAAATGTGCCGATTTCAGTACGAATGGAAAGCTCTTTTTTGTCAGGATAACGCTTTCTCAATAGTTCTGGATTCTCGCTTGTGAAACCTAATGTGTGGAGGGCAAGTCTTTTTTTGTCCTTCTCTTTCATATATACGCCGTACACACCTGAATATTTCATATCATTGATGTCTTTCAGCTTTTTTTTCGAAATGTCATCTTTTAAAATGAGCGGTTTTTTCGTTTCTGTTAACTGTTTTTTGAGTTCATTCTCTTCCATCTCAAGAATTGAGGCAGTTTGCTGCAAGCGCGGAAGATCATATTGCAGGAAAGGAAATAAGATAACCGCGGGCTGTTCTTTTGTAAGAAGTGCTTGGCCGTTTCGATCTAAAAACTCACCGCGTCCGTCTGAAATGACGACTTCTTCTGTTCGCTGTTTGACACTTTCTTGTATTAAATTGATATCAAGCTTTGAAAACGATTCTGTGAAGAACAGCTGAATTTCTGCCAGTCTCATCAGAAGACCGAGAAATAGCATAAAAATAATCGCACCTGTCCATTGAATTCTTCTTTTTTTGCGCATAAAAACACCTCGTCCCTATTGTGGACGAGGTGTTTACGTGATAAACGTGATTATGAAATTTTTACAATTTGGACGAACATTTCTCCGCCAGGTGTTTGAACGGTTACTTTGTCGTCTACTTGTTTACCTAAAAGGCTTTTTGCAATCGGTGAATCGTTTGAAATCTTGCCTTCAAACGGATCAGCTTCTGCACTTCCCACAATGGTGTAAGACTCTTCTTCGCCGTCTGGTAATTCAACGAATGTCACCGTTTTACCAAGTGAAACAACATTTGAATTTCCTTCATCTTCGATAATTTTGGCATTACGAATCATATTATCAAGCGTTGTAATACGGCCTTCTACAAACGCCTGCTCTTCTTTAGCAGAATCATATTCCGAGTTTTCAGAGAGGTCTCCAAAGCTTCTAGCGATTTTAATACGCTCTACAACCTCTTTACGTTTAACCGTTTTCAAATGTTCAAGTTCTTCTTCTAATTTACGCTTTCCTTCTTCTGTCATTGGAAATACTTTCTCTTGTGCCATGAATCATTCACTCCTTCTATTAATCCTCATCATACAAATTTCTGCACGTGAGTGACGACTGAAATATACAAGAATGAGGACATGTTCAGGCCCTCATTCCTTCTGTCCCATATTCGTAAAAGTCCATCTTACATGGCGTCCCTTTTAGATGCAACTATTATGCCTTTTATTAGACAGGACCACTCCGCAGCGGTCTAAAATCGCACAAACTGTGGAAAGGCACAGGAAGCTCCTGTACCTCGTTCGGCCATTTCGATCATATGTAGAAGAATAGCTTACCCATTCTCCATCTTCCAATACATAATATGGTCAGTGTACGATATGTCTATGCTATATTATTACAAAATTGCGTTTTGATCAAGAATTGTTTGAAAATTTGTGATGATTTGTTTGTCGTTTTTTTAATATACTTTTTCAACTTCATTCTTTCGCTATGTGGTAGTGATTTCTCCAACTCTTCTTTTCTTCATTGTTTTCTTATCATATCAAACCCTCAAGATTTTTTCCGATAATGCTGCTTTCATAAATGTTCACATATCATTAACAAATATTAACAAGGAAATATTTGGTTTTTGTTGAATTCTATCAATGCAAGACCAAATATATGCTAGGGAGTGTTTTAAATGAACATGAAGAAAACAATTGTTTCTGTTCTATCCATCTCTACCTTATCTTTTTCACTAATGGGCATGGCTTCAGCCAAAGAAACAGCGGATTTCACAGTCAATCACAGTTCTTCTGGATTTCAAACTTTAGATGTGATTTCGATTCAAGATTACAGTTTACCTTTAAGAGTTGGTGAGCGGCACTCGGTCTATGATTCTGCAGCTACACGTTATTGGACAGATAACCAGAGTGTAGCTTCTGTTAGCTCTAGTGGACTAGTGACCGCTCATTCAACTGGTAAAGCCACTATCACTCTTTATAAAGGATCGTCTATCTTAGGACAAGTTTTCGTGACTGTTTATTAATATGATGCTGAAAAGACCTTTACACTGTAAAGGTCTTTTTCTTCGCCACCATTTACTCTGCTCGGTTTTGAAGAATGGTTTGAATTTTTGTGACCATTAAGTCTATTGCCACATGGTTTTGGCCGCCTTCTGGGATGATGATATCGGCGTATCGTTTTGTCGGTTCAATGAATTGATTATGCATCGGTCTGACAACAGATACATATTGTTCGATCACAGAGTCGATCGACCGGCCTCTTTCCTTCGTATCGCGTAAAATGCGGCGGATGATGCGAAGGTCTGCATCTGTATCGACATACAGTTTAATATCCATTAAGTCTCTCAAACGTTCATCTTCGAGCGCAAAGATACCTTCAACGATAATGACATCCTTCGGCTCAACATGAACAGTCTCTTCTGAACGTGTGTTCAGTTTAAAATCATATATTGGTTTTTCAATGGATTCGTACCTTAGGAGCTGTTCCAAATGCTCAAACATCAGGTCATTGTCGAATGCAAGCGGATGATCATAGTTCGTGAGCAGGCGCTCTTCAAATGGCATATGACTTTGATTTTTGTAATATAAATCTTGCTGAAGCATGAGGATGGAATGTCCTTTAAATTTTTCATAAATCGAATTGGTGACGCTCGTTTTACCTGAACCCGAGCCGCCAGCAATACCAATGACAACTGGTTTACTCCTCATGTGGCTGTTATTTCCCCTTTCTCATCATGTTGCTAGGGTATACTTTTTGATCAAGCTTGAATTTGACGATTTGCAGCGGATGACGAGCGGCATCTAGTTCATTTCCTTTTTCATCCCAAATCGTCTCAATTTTGCATGTGAAATTCTCAATTTCTGGTCCGAAGAATTCGACTTCGTCGCCTTGCTTAAAGAAGTTACGCTGCTGCAATGTCACGATTTGTTCTTTTTCATCATAATGAAGAACAAGACCTGCGAAATCAAAGGTCGTTTTCTTTCCATGAATGCCAAACATTTGTTCATCTGTTCCTGGTACGCCTTCGAAAAAGGCTGGTGCTGTGTCACGGTTTGCACATTTATCTAATTCATCTAACCATTCCTGCTGAATGACAAAATTGTCTGGATCAGCACAATACGCATCAATGACTTTACGATACACACTGACAACAGTGGCAACATAATGAATGGATTTCATCCGTCCTTCGATTTTTAAGCTGTCAATTCCCATTTCGATCATTTGAGGAATGGATTCAACAAGCTTCAAATCTTTTGGACTCATCGCAAATGGTGCATCTTCTTCACCAAATAATGGTGCTTCCTCAGAACCTTCTAGTTTATAAAGATCATAATCCCAGCGGCAGGACTGGCAGCAGCCTCCGCGGTTAGAATCTCTTGCCGTCATATGGTTACTGAGCACGCAGCGGCCAGAGTATGCGATACACATCGCACCATGAATGAATGTTTCGATTTCAATATCGACTTTTTCTTTCATTTCTCTAATTTCTAGCGCACTTGTTTCACGTGCAAGCACCACACGCTCAAGCCCTTCTTCCTTCCAAAATTGAACAGCTTTCCAATTTGAAAGAGATTGCTGTGTGCTTAAGTGGACTTCAAGCTTCGGTGCAACACGTTTACATGTTTCAATGATCAGTGGATCAGCTACGATAATGCCTGCTACTCCAGCGCCTTCAATCCCTTGAAGGTATTCCTCCAGCCCATCCATGTTTTCATTGTGGGCGAAGATATTCGTTGTCACATAAATGCGTGCGCCATATTTGTTTGCAAATGCGACGCCCTCTGCCATTTCTTCAATAGAAAAGTTATCTGCATTAGAGCGAAGCCCAAATTCTTTCCCACCAATAAAAACAGCGTCAGCTCCATAATGTACAGCAATTTTCAGCTTTTCCAAGTTTCCTGCGGGTGCAAGCAGTTCTGGTTTTTTTGTAATGACACGTTTCCCATCAATCATTTCAGAAATACCATCTTTCAATAATGCCATTTCCTCTGCCTCCTCTTATCTTAATAAACCGTTTCTTTAAAGAAGAATCCTGTATCAATCGAACGATTCACTGGCTGAATCTCTTCAATTCGCTTCACCCAGTCCTCTTTCTGATCTTCATACGCGTCTTTGTCAGTCGTTAGTAAATCAATTGCTTTTCTATAAAGTGATGTCACCTCTGTCATATAAGAAAGTGACTTTAAAATTCCGTCAATTTTAAATGAGTCAATGCCTGCGTCAACAAACTCTTCTAATTCGTCAATCATACACACATCATTTGGACTCATAATATGTGTCCCGTTGGCATCCTCGAAAATAGGGTATTTGTTTTGACGCTCTTGGTCATGCAGGAATAGCCCTTCCTCCATATGTCTGCCTACGACATCCATTTGTTTGCCCTGGTATTCAAAGTAGTTGCCGATGAGCGTACGTTTTGATTGAAACATACATGTCATGCCATGGACCTGGATTTCAATCTCCACTTCAGCATTTTCTTTGATGTCGATCACACTGTCCATATTCAGCTCTTTTGCAAGAACAGCACGCGATGCACCTTTTCTACCCCAGTAGTTACAAGTGTAATAGTTTGTCCCAGTCGTTTCTGTACTCCAGTGAAGATTCAGGTTCACTCCTGTTTCCTTTGCAGCCATGATCACGGCTGGGTCTCCAAAGACGACACCGTCCACGTTTAATGAATCGAGAAAAGTTAAATAATCTCCAAGCAGCTGGACGCGGTCATTATGAAAAATTGCATTCATCGCCACATACACTTTTTTCTGATGGGCATGTGCAAGCTCAACCGTTTGTTTCACATCTTCTCTTGAAAACTCACCTGCAAGACGAATACCGTATGTTTGTTCGCCTATTAAGAATGCATCAGCTCCTGCCTCAATTAATGGCATGACGTCTGACACGCTGCTTGGCGTTACAAGCAATTCTGGTTTCTTCATGATTGGTCACCTCTTTTTGTACTAATGGCGATCCCGTCTCCAACTGGAATAATGCACGTTTGGAAATCAGGGTTTGACATGAGCCATTGATTGTATCGATCAATTTTTCCAATTAATTGTTTTTTTCGTTTATCTTCAATTTCTTCTTCATAATTCGTTGCCACTAAGCCTTTGAATAATACATTGTCTGTAATAATCATTCCGTCATGAGCAAGCATCGGTTCAAACAATTCAAAAAAACGCTTGTACTGCCCTTTTGCAGCATCAATAAAAATCACATCATAGGGCGCCATCGTTTGGACCGTTTTAGCCGATTCCATCGCATCACCAAAAAACACGTGTATTCTTTCTTTTAACTTTAATTCCTCAATGTTCCGTGTCGCTTCTTCATAGCGCTTTGCATTTCGCTCAATCGTATAAATCTCAGCATCTGGCAGAGCTGTTGCCATTCGAATGGCGGAATAGCCAATCGCTGTCCCAACCTCAAGAATTTTCTTCGGCTTTTTCATCGAAAGAAGCTGCAGTAAAAGCTCGATGCTCACCTTTTCCATAATTGGCACATGATGCTCTTTTGCATATATCTCTAATTGAGCGATTGCATCAGGACTTGGGTGAATTAAATGTTCAATATAATCATTTATTCGATCATCTTCGATAGTCATTATCTGTCTAGCTCCTTCATGACCTGAAAAAGAAGAGTCCTGCCTATTGCAGCTCTCTTTCTCGTCAATCTTTCGTTCATCTAAGTAAAAACAACCCGATATATTTTACCACAAAGAAGTGGTAATTGCGAACCTATAAAATGGATATTCCAACGAAAAAAACTGCAGGCAATCTCGTATTGTCTACAGTCTTTTTCGATTCACTTGTACGTTAATTGCTGCCTGTGATGTATTTCGCTTTTGCTTTATTATGCTCATTTAACGTTTTCGTAAATACGACTTCTCCATTTTTCTTCGCAAGGAAGTAAACGTAATCCGTTTTCTCTGGATGCAGTGCTGCTTTCCAAGAGGATTCACCAGCATTTGCAATAGGTCCAGGCGGCAGCCCTTTGTTGTTATACGTGTTATAAGGAGATTTCACTTTTAGGTCTTTGTAATAAACGCGGGATTTATGCTCACCAAGTGCATAAAGAACGGTTGGGTCAGTTTGAAGCGGCATGTCCTTTTTCAACCGGTTATAGAATACACTTGAGATTTTTGCCCGATCTGTCTTTTCTGTTGCTTCCATTTCAATGAGTGATGCCATCGTTAACACATCATGTATGGACATGTTTCTCTTTTTCATGTCTTTTTCATACGTTTTCACGTATTGATCTGTTTGTTTAATCATCGTTTCAATGATCGTCTCGAGTGATTCATCCTCACGATAAAATGGATACGTAGCAGGGAATAAGTAACCCTCTAACGGATGTTTCACCTGTTTCCCATTCACCTGTGATGTCACGGTTTTCGGATATTTTTTCATTAGTGTTTGAATAAAAGCAGGATCATCCAGCTTTGCTTCAACTTCCTTCGCTGAAAAATTCGTCTGATTTGCAATAATCGCTGCAATATCAGATAGCTGTCTTCCCTCTGGAATCACAAGCTGAAAGGCGTAATCTGTTCCGCCAGATGTCAGCTTTTTGATCAGCGTGTCTGCGTCCATTGTTTGTTTCAAATGAAAATAACCCGCTTTAAAGCCGGACGCATTTTTGTATTTCGCATAATAAGTGAAAATCGTGTCATTCGAAATGAGCCCATTTTCTTTTAAAATGCCCGCAATTTCGCGCACAGATGTCCCATTTGGAATATGAATATTAATCGTTTGTTTACTTTTTTGATCGACCGGTCCGAGTGCTGATTTAACATATAAAAAGCCTGATAATGCTGCAATGATGATGACAGCAAGGACAGATAACAGGACGATCCCCATTTTTCTTTTGAAGAATGGTCGTTTCTTTTGTTCTGAAAACATGCATGGCCCTCCTCACATCTAGCTTTTATAGTACATGATTCGACGGAGTTCGGCAATTCCTTGCTCATGCATGTCATGACAAAACTTGCCACAAAACGGCTAAACCAACACCGCCACCGCTTCCAATAGCAGCCATGACATAGCTTCCATTCGGTAAGGTGTGCGCTTCATAAAATAATCTCACCATCATAGCAGCTCCTGACGCGCTGTATGGATGCCCAAGGCATAGTGCACCGCCTCTTCTATTGATCCGGTCATATGGTATCCCCAGCATGCGGGCAATAAGTGCTGCTTTCAGCGCAAATGCTTCATTGATTTCAAAAAGCGCCACTTCCTCTGCCTTGATGTTCTCTTGATGTAAAAGTTTCTTGATCGCATCAATCGGTGAAGCAGCTGGAAAATGAGGATGTATCGCTGTCACAGCACTTCCGGCATACCGCAGCATCGCCTTACATCCACTTGCTTCCGCTAACGATCTTTCCATCACAGCGACAGCAGCTGCTCCGTCTGCTTCCTTACAGCTATTGGCGGTGGTCACA
This sequence comes from Bacillus sp. ABR, assembly GCF_056172715.1. Classification (NCBI taxonomy): domain Bacteria; kingdom Bacillati; phylum Bacillota; class Bacilli; order Caryophanales; family Bacillaceae; genus Bacillus; species Bacillus sp. ABR. The sequence continues at coordinate 509,983 of NZ_JAOYSL010000002.1, forward strand.
GTTCCTTTCCCCGGCAAAAATACAGGTTTTGCCCGCTTGATCAGCTTTGTCATTGGTCTTATTTTAGCAGCTGCTTGATCTATACTCAGCCCGTCTACCGAAACGATTTCTTCTGCATATGTACCATGTTTAAATGCGGCTAAACTCCTTTCCCAGCTTAAAAGGGCATAGTCATCTTGTTCTTTTCTTGTAACAGAAAATGCCGACGCGGTCAGCTCTGCTGCTTCTCCCATATGTGGATCTCCTATCCACTCCGGTGAAAAGCGGGCTCTTTCTTTCATTGGTGATCTGGAAATGCTCTCAGTCCCGCCAGCGATATACATCGAGCCCTCCCCCGATTGAACCATGATGCAAGCTGTTCGGATCGCTTCAAGACCAGAGGCACATTGCCTGTCAATCGTCATACCGGGAACGTGTAAAGGAAGCCCTGCTTCTAATGAGGACAGACGGGCCATATTTCCACCGCCTCCGACGACATTGCCTAATATGACGTCATCTGGTGTCATGTTCTGAGACAAATGCCGAATAAGGGGAGCGGCTAATTGCTCTGGGCGATAATCTTTCAGCATCCCATTTTTGTCACCGAAGGGTGTTCGTTTTGCTTGTACGATCATCGCTTGCATGACAATTGCTCCTCCGCCCACCTTTTCATGCTCACGCGGGCAATTTTTCCGCCGGATGTTTCAATCATTTGATCAATCATAAGCCATTTTTTTGGTACCTTGTAGGCCGCAAGCTTTTCTTTAACAGCTTGTCGAACCACCTTTATTTGCTGCACTTGCTCCAGTATGGCAACAGGGATTTCACCCCAATATGGGTCAGGAACGCCCACCACAATCGACCGCTTCACCTCTGGCTGTTCATTTAGCACACGCTCAATTTCCTCTGGGAAAATATTCAGACCTCCATAGACGATCATGCCATTCTCACGACCGCTCATATACAGATAACCGTCTTCATCCAGCCATCCCATATCGTAAACTGTCAGCCACTCCTGCGGCGGTTTCTCCTCATGTAAGTAACCTGAAAAAGTCATTGGGCTCTTTACATAAATCCTCCCTGTTTCATTTGGCTGACAGACAGATTGATCGGGCCGCCTTACTTCTACTTGAATGGAGGAGAAAGGCCGTCCAACAGAAGAAGGTTTTTGCAGAAAGTCATTTGAAGACAAGTAAGAGACAAAACTTAACTCTGATGTACCATAAAAATCAAAAAAAGTGATATGTGGATAGTTGGAGACGAGCTGTTCTTTTGACGAGATGCTCCAATCTGCTCCCGATGACATGACAAGAAGCGGATTGTCTCCTTTAAAAGCATCGATTTGCAGTAACGTTTCTGTCATTGTTGGGACAGTATACATCACGGTGATATCACCTGTCTCTAAGGCTTGCTTCGCTTTTCCTGGCACAAATTTTTCTAAAAGCGTCACTGTGCCGCCAAAGTATAATGTACTGATAGCACCATATAAAAAGTGAGAGGATAAGAGTGTACCTAATATAAGAGCATGATCTTGATGAGTGATTCCAAATGAAGCAGCTGTCATTCGAAAGCTCTCGATCCATGATTGCTGACGTCTAATAAAGGCTTTCGGTGAGCCTGTTGAACCTGACGTAAATCCCATATAAAAGACAGGATCCTTCTCGGTATCGCAGTTGTTACAAGGATTGATGTCTGTGAGAAGGCTCATTCTTTCCTTCCATTCAGATAAAGAAAGAATCGGCATGTCCACGCTTCCCTGTTCAAATCTTTTCATCAATCGATCCTCTATAATGGCGAGATCCGCCTCACTTAACAAGAGCTTTTCTACACATTCTTGATGACTCCATCTCGGATCAAGCGGAACGGCTGTCCACCCTGCACAAGCAGCGCCCGCAAATATTTGAAGAAAAGAAGCACCATTTGATAATAAAAAAGCGATTCTTTTTTGCTGATGAGCCGTTCCTTGTAACCACTGTGCCGATCTCTGCACACGTTCATACCAATCTTCATATGTAATGCTTTCTTGCTCATCTATGATGGCAATCTGATCTCGTTTCATTTCTGCATGTACTGCATAGCTTTCCGTTATTCTGTTCAAACTGCACGCCTCCCTTTATGCAGATCCCTTTTTCGATATGACATGGCCTGTATGATTTTGACCGTAAAGAAAGCGCACATTCCCGCTTTGATGAGATCACCTGGAAGATAAATCAAACTAAGGAAAGCCGCCTGCGACACCTTAATATGCATCATCATGGCTTGAAAAGGAATACCGCTCATATACAAAATCACAATACTGCAAACCGCATAGATCACAAAAAGACGCAGTGCGGTTACTTTTTTCAGCCGGTTCACCCATAAGCTGATCATGAAGGCAGCAACAGGATAAGCAAGAAGAAAACCACCACTTGGACCAAAAAAGACCCCTATCCCGCCTCTCCCACCTGACAAAAGAGGTGCGCCTGCTGCCACAACCAAAAGAAAAAGACATAAACTGATCAGTGCTTGCTTTGGCTTTAACAGCCCCCCAGCAAGCAAAAGACCTGCGGTTTGCAATGTAATCGGTACAGGTGTAAATGTCAGTAAAATCGGCGGGATCAAGCCTAACATCCCGATAACCGCTGTCATTAACGCTATTTGCATCATATCTTGAATTCTCAATATTCATGCCCCTCACTCAATTTATTGTTAAAAATAGAGTAAAAGGTACAGTTCATTATGTCAACATGAAATAAATTTAAGTTAACATAATGATCGTAAAAAAAGACCTGTGAAGAAAGATCAAGAAGATCTGTTCACAGGCCTTTTATTCGTTCTATTCTTCGTCTTCTTGATCTAAGAACGTGTTTAACGTTTCTTCAATCATGTCCCACTCTTCATCCGTTTCAATCGGCTCTAGCTCGCCATCTTCACCGTCTTCGTTCGGTGTGAAGCTTGATGCATGAATTTCAATTTCCTCATTGTCTTGCTCAGAAATTGGGTAGTAAAGAACATAAGATTTGTTAAAATGGTCGCTTTCAAAAGTAAATAGTACTTCGCAAAGCTGTTCATTTCCATTATCATCAACGATTGTAATTTGCTTTTCTCCGTGTTCCATTTGATTCACCTCATTTTAATTTAAGCTGTCTAAATATCCTTGCAGGATCATAACAGCCGCCATTTTATCAATGACTTTTTTACGCTTTTGTCTGCTCACATCTGCAGAGATGAGCATTTTTTCCGCTGCCATTGTTGACAGACGCTCGTCCCAAAGCACAACAGGAACATTGTACGTGTTTTCTAGCACTTTCGCAAATGATTGGCTGGCTTCGCCTCTAGGACCGACCGTGCCGTTCATATTTTTTGGAAAGCCAAGTACAATTTTATCCGCTCCATATTCTGCAACAATCTCAGACAGGCGGCTGAGACCAAAGTCTCCGCCTGCTTCATCAATTTTAATTGTTTCAATCCCTTGCGCTGTCCATCCCATTTCATCACTGATCGCAACACCAAGGGTTTTCGTGCCTAAATCTAAGCCTAAAATTCTCATGTTTTACGCCTCTTTATGTGTCTCTAAGTACGATTTAACCAATTCCTCAATTAATTCGTCTCGTTCTAGTTTACGAATTAGGTTGCGTGCATCCTGATGTCTTGGAATATAAGCAGGGTCGCCTGACAGCAAGTATCCGACAATTTGATTGATCGGGTTGTATCCTTTTTCTTGGAGTGCGTCATGAACTGTAATGAGCACTTCATTCACATTGGTTTCAGCTGAATCATCAGAGAAGTTAAACTTCATTGTCTTATCAAATGAACTCACTGCTTCTTGCACCTCTCTTCCAACATTCTACTAGCAAGCTTTTTTCTAACCGCTCATCTAATACCATTATTCTACACTACATCGCCTGATTATAAAACGGATTTGACAGATTCTTCGACAGATGCCAGTGCTTCTTCAAGTTTTTCTGGTTGTTTTCCGCCTGCTTGTGCCATATCTGGACGTCCGCCTCCGCCTCCGCCGCAGATTTCAGCTGCCTGCTTCACAAGCTTCCCTGCATGCAGACCTTTTTCGATCACGTCTTTTGTCACTCCTGCTGAAATGTTTACTTTTCCGTTTTGAACGGCTCCCAGGACGATGACAGCTGATCCTAATTTAGCTTTCAAGTCATCAACCATTGTTCTTAAATGGTTCATGTCTTTAGCATTTACTTTTTCAGTTAATACTTTTACTCCGCCAATTTCAGTCACTTTCTCTAAAATAGAGCCTGCTTCTGCTTGGCTTAATTTCGCAAGAAGAGATTCGTTTTCTCTTTGAACCTCTTTTAAATCCGCCTGTAATGAAGCGATTCGTTTTGGAACGTCCTTCGTATTTGACTTCAGCTCATTTGCTGCCTGTTCTAAAATCGCCAGCTGGTCATTTAATTCTTCATAGGCACCTTGACCAGTCACAGCTTCAATACGGCGTGTTCCAGCACCAATACCCGACTCAGACGCAATTTTAAACAAACCGATTTCCGCAGTGTTTTGCACGTGACAGCCGCCGCATAGCTCGATGCTGTAATCGCCGACTTGGACTACGCGGACAATATCGCCATACTTTTCGCCAAACAGCGCCATTGCGCCCATTTCTTTTGCTTCAGCAATTGGCTTCAGGTCAATCGCAACCGAAATGCCTTCCCAAATCTTTTCGTTCACGATTTTTTCAATTTGAGACAATTCTTCTTTCGTCACTTGTCCAAAGTGAGAGAAATCAAAACGAAGTCTGTTTTCATTCACCAATGACCCTGCTTGGTTCACGTGGCTGCCTAATACATCTTTTAGCGCCTGATGCAGAAGGTGTGTCGCTGTATGGTTTTTCACAATACCTTTTCGAAGAGCTGATTCCACTTCTGCAGTGACTTCGAGACCTTTTTGAGCCGTACCGCTTACGACGACTCCTTCATGGACATGCTGACCGTTTGGCGCTTTTTTCACATCTTTGATCTCAATGATGGCTTCTGCACTTTTTAGTGTCCCTTTATCCGCTACTTGTCCGCCGCTTTCCGCATAGAATGGAGTTTCATCTAACAAGATTTGCACCGTGTCTCCTTCATGTGCTTCCGAGACAATTTCACCATTTTGAAGCAATTCAATGATACGGGCATCTGCTGTTAGATTTTCATAGCCAACGAAGGTGCTTTCTACTTTAATATCGCCTAGAGCGCCCCCTTGAACCTGCATACTGCCGACATCTTGTCTCGCATTTCTTGCTCGTTCACGCTGCTTCTCCATTTCCGCTTGGAAGCCTTCTCCATCAACTGTCATGTTCTCATCTTCTGCGTATTCTTCTGTTAGCTCGACAGGGAATCCATACGTATCATACAGCTTAAATACATCTTCACCTGAAATTTTTGAGCTGCCTTTGTCTCTTTCTTTTTTGATTACTTCTGACAAAATGGCTAACCCTTCGTTCAGTGTTTCGTGGAAACGTTCTTCTTCGTTTTTGATGACTTTCGCAATAAATTCTTCTTTTGCTTGTACATCTGGGTAGAAGTCTTTCATGATTTCAGCAACAACTGGCACTAAATCATACATAAACGGACGGTGGATATGGATCGTTTTTGCATAACGCACAGCGCGGCGCAGCAAACGTCTTAATACATATCCGCGGCCTTCATTGGAAGGAAGCGCTCCGTCACTTACAGCAAAGGCAACTGTCCGGATGTGGTCAGCAATCACTTTGAATGCTGTATCCTTTTCCTTTGTTTCGCCATAGCTTTCTCCAGAGATCGTTTCGACTGCGCGAATAATTGGCATGAATAGGTCTGTATCGAAGTTCGTCGGCACATTTTGAATGACAGATACCATTCGTTCAAGACCCATCCCTGTATCAATGTTTTTCTTCGGCAGTGGTGTGTATGACCCATCTGGATTATGGTTGAATTCAGAGAACACAAGGTTCCATACTTCTAAATAACGCTCGTTTTCCCCGCCTGGATATAATTCTGGATCGTTCATGTCGTGACCGTATGATTCACCGCGGTCATAGAAAATTTCTGTATTCGGTCCGCTTGGGCCCTCGCCAATATCCCAGAAGTTGCCTTCCAGACGGATAATACGTTCTTCAGGCACACCAATTTTATCTCTCCAAAGGATATACGCTTCTTCATCCTCTGGGTGGACTGTCACAGATAACAAATTCGGATCAAAGCCAATCCACTCGTCACTTGTGAGGAATTCCCACGCCCATTCAATGGCCTCTTCTTTAAAATAGTTACCAATAGAGAAGTTGCCAAGCATTTCAAAGAACGTGTGATGGCGTGCTGTCTTCCCTACATTTTCAATATCATTTGTACGAATCGATTTTTGCGCGTTGCAAATACGCGGATTTTCAGGTACGACGCGGCCATCAAAGTATTTTTTTAATGTTGCCACACCACTGTTGATCCATAAAAGTGTCGGATCGTCATGCGGTACAAGAGACGCACTCGGTTCTACAGCATGTCCTTTTTCTTTAAAGAAGTCTAAAAACATTTGACGTACTTGAGCTGAAGTTAAAGTTTTCATTCAAAAATCCTCCCTTATCATTCATCAATCTCCACACAAACGAAAAAACATCCCGCCCTATGCAAGCACAAAACGACTTACACAGGGACGAGATGTTCTCGCGGTACCACCCTGATTATAGACAAATTCGTCTATCACCTTCACATCCGATAACGCCGGAAGAGAGCGGCAGTGTTTATCTGCACTCGGGACTAGCTTCCGTTAAAGGTCTGATAAGGCTTTTCTCAGCAAATAAAGCCTCTCTCTGCAACAGCTTTTTAACGTACTCGGGTCCGTCATTGAATTTCAATATGTATGAATCGAAATTATTATAGACAACTCGGCTCGTCTTGTCAATGAACGCTTCGTCTCATCAGGATATATTGCACAATGATCACCCTGATAATTGCAGCTGCTGGTACGGCTAAAATCATCCCAATTAAGCCAAACAGCTCTCCTCCTGCAAGCAAGACAAGCATAATGACGACAGGATGCATATGAAGACTTCGCCCTACAATGATTGGGCTGAGGACATTACTCTCTAAAAATTGCAGCACCGCTACTGTGATCAGTACAATGATGACCGATTTCACCGAGATGGTAAACGCAATAAAGATGGCAGGAACTGCGCCAATAATCGGTCCAAAATAAGGAATCACGTTCGTTGCCCCTATCAGCATCCCAAGAACAAGCGGATACGGGATATGAAAAAGCCAGAGCACAATGGCTGCTGCACCCCCGATTAAAGAACAAACAAGCAACTGCCCTCGAATATAATCACCAAGCGATTCATCCACTGCTTTGACAAAAGCTTTTCCCCTCTTTCTAAATGATGGCGGCGTTAAATACCATGCCGCCCGCTTCATCGTGTTCATATCCTTCACCATATAAAAAACAAGAAAAGGAATGAGTGCTGCGACTAATGCGTAATCAAATAAAACCTTACAGCTAAGAATCATCCGCTCAGCACTATTGGCTGCATATGTCTCCGATTGAACAATGAAGCGGTCTAAGCGGTCGTGAAGTCCGTCAGGCCAGTGGCTCGTATGACGATGAATATGTGATAAAGCGCCATTATAAGTTTCGGCGAGGACAGGAATTTGTTCTGACAGCTCATTTAACTGTGCGATCATCACAGGCGCTCCTTTATAAACCGCAAACCCAATCCCGCCAAAAAACAGGACATAGATGAGTAAGAGACTGACTGTTCTCGGCAGCCCTCGTGCATGAAGTCTTTCCACAATCGGATAAAGCAGATAAGAAATAAAAATGGCGATGAGAAGCGGAATGAGAACCGCCTTCAGCAATAAAAAAACAGGCATCCATAACTCGTCGAGCTGCAGTAAAATGAGCAAGGATGCAAGGACAAGCAGGATCCCTGCAGCATATATCAGAAATTGGATCGGACGTTTCTTCACCTTTTTCACCTCTTTTCTTATTGTTTAACCATCTTCTGCAATTATCCACGTAAATAAAATTTGTCCTAACTTTGTTAAAAATGAATACACATGAAACATACAACTCCATCCAAAGTCACTATTTGCTGTAAAATCTCGTCAGAAAATATTCCATCATTTACTTCTTTTTACACAAGTTGTGCTAGAATCCACTTTAGCTTTAGCCAATGAAACATAAGAGGAGGTTCTTCATGATCACATTCGAAGAAGTCAACAAGCATTATGGCCAGTTCCATGTACTTAAGGACATTAACCTACATATTCAAAAAGGGGAGGTTGTTGTGATCATCGGTCCTTCAGGATCTGGTAAAAGCACGATGCTCAGGTGTATCAATCGTCTTGAAAGCATTGATGCGGGAAAAGTTCTCGTCAACCAAGTGTCTGTTCAGCATCCGAAGACCAACATCAATCTTGTCAGGCAAAATATCGGAATGGTCTTTCAGCATTTTCACCTCTATCCGCATAAGACGGTGCTTGAAAACATTATGCTTGCGCCGATGAAGGTCAAAAAAGTGAGCAAGGAAGAAGCAAAGGAAACAGCTGAATTTTATTTAAATAAAGTCGGCATTCCTGAAAAAGCAGACACCTACCCTTCACGACTCTCAGGCGGACAGCAGCAGCGCGTTGCCATTGCAAGAGGGCTTGCGATGAAACCAGAGGTGATGCTTTTTGACGAACCGACATCTGCACTTGATCCAGAGATGATCGGCGAGGTATTAGATGTGATGAAGCAGCTGGCCCGTGAAGGCATGACCATGGTTGTTGTCACGCATGAGATGGGCTTTGCCCGTGAAGTGGCCGACCGCATTGTCTTTATTGATGAGGGCAGAATTCTTGAAGAATCAACACCGGCTGCATTTTATGAAAAACCGCAAGAGAAACGTGCTCAATTATTTTTAAGCCGTATTTTAAATCACTAGGGGGAATGGTTTAATGAAAAAAATGAAACGCTTTGGCCTGCTGCTCTTTATGACTTGCTGCATCGCCGCTTTGGCTGCTTGCGGATCTACAGAAAAAGGCTCAACTGATGCAAAACAAGGAAGCTCATTAGAAACCATTAAGAAAGACAAAAAAATCATTTTCGGTGTAAAAAATGACACACGGCTATTCGGTCTAAAAAATCCGAGCAGCGGTGATATTGAAGGATTTGATATTGATATTGCAAAAGCCATCACAAAGGAAATACTCGGCGATGAAGGAAAAGCAGAATTTAAGGAAGTGACATCTAAAACAAGAATTCCCTTGCTTCAAAAAGGAGATATCCATGCGATTGTAGCCACCATGACAATTACAGAAGAGCGTAAAAAAGAAGTCAATTTCTCAGATGTTTACTTTGAAGCAGGACAATCACTGCTTGTGAAAAAAGGAAGCGACATTCAGTCCATTGATGATCTTAAAAAAGGAACGAAGGTGCTGGCCGTGAAAGGATCTACTTCTTCTCAAAATATCCGTGAGAAAGCACCTGAAGTATCCGTATTAGAATTTGAGAACTATCAGGAGGCTTTTACAGCATTAAAATCAAACCAAGGGCAAGTGCTGACAACTGATAATGCGATCTTATTTGGTATGGCAGATGAAGATTCAAATTATGAAGTGGTCGGCGGCACCTTTACAGATGAGCCTTATGGCATTGCTGTGAAAAAAGGGAATCAAGAATTAACTGATGCGATCAATAAAGCCTTAAAAACGTTAAAAGACAATGGTGAATATGACAAAATTCTTAAAAAATGGATCAAAGAATAACATTTGATTGGTTAACATCAATGCCTCAGGTGAGCCGCTCAATGGCTCCCCTGTTGATCAGGAAGGAAGTGAACTGATTGCTGCGGTTTTCCATTCTCACTGAAAATTTCCATCTTTATTTAGAAGGCTTTAAATATACCCTTGGTGCAAGTGTCATTGCTCTGATTGGAAGCTTTTTGATCGGTACACTCATTGCCATTATGAGAATTGCGCCATTTAGGCCGCTCAACTGGTTCGGAACGGCTTATGTGGAATTTATTCGGAATATTCCGTTATTATTGATCACCTTTGTTTTCTTCTTTGGTTTACCCGTGCTAGGTATTGTAGCAGATGGCTTTACTGCTGGAACGATCGCCCTTGCCATTTATACGTCTGCCTTTATTGCTGAAGCCATTCGTGCAGGGATACAAGCTGTACCGCTTGGACAAATGGAAGCAGCCCGCGCTTCAGGTCTGTCATATGGCGGGACGATGCGGTATATCATTTTGCCTCAGGCGATTAAAATCGTCATTCCCCCTCTTGGGAATCAATTTATTAACCTTGTCAAAAACTCCTCGATTTTAGGTGTCATTGCAGGGTTTGATCTCATGTATCAAGGTGACCTTATTGCATCTAGAACATTTGTGACGTTTGATGTCTACATATTTGTTGCCATGTTCTATCTGCTATTAACCATTCCGCTTAGTCTAGGCGTTGGTTATTTAGAAAGAAGATTAGCAAGAAGCCACTAGAGAGGAGGAATTATCTTGGATTTTATAGGTGCCTACCAGCCTGATCATCTCGCCTTTTTACTTGAAGGATTTGCTGTCACCTTAAAAGTGGCTTTTATCTCCATCATTTTGAGCTTTATCATTGGATTAGTCGTCGGCACATTGCGGTTCGCTCAAATCCCGGTTTTATCAAAAGTGCTTGCGGTTGTTGTAGAAATCATTCGGAACCTGCCGCTTTTACTGATCATCTTTTTCACGTATTTTGCATTGCCTGAAATCGGCATCAAGCTAAGCATCACAGCCTCTGCCATTGCAGCTTTAACCGTGTTTGAATCCGCGATGCTGTCAGAAATTATTCGGAGCGGCCTTAAATCAATTGATAAGGGCCAGATCGAAGCAGCCAGGTCTTCTGGTTTAACCTATATTCAAACATTGAAAATGATTATTATGCCGCAGGCCCTGCGCAGAATGATGCCGCCAATTGTCAGTCAATTCATATCTCTTTTAAAAGATACGTCACTTGCCGTTGTCATTGCGCTTCCAGAATTATTACATCACGCTCAAATATTAAACGGTCAAAGCCAATCCTATTTACTGCCGATTTTCCTATTGGCAGCTATGATGTATTTTGTCGTCAATTTCAGCTTATCCATTCTTGCAAGACGATTAGAATACAGGCAAGCGTAACACCTCAGCTTATAGACAAACCCTATGCCCCGGTCTAAAAAAAACAAAGGGCTAAAATGAAGATCATTTTAGCCCTTTTGTTTACATCATTCTCATAACACGTTTTTTTAGCTTTTTCATATCCCGCTTTGATGGCATATCATATCGGCTTGCAAAGTGATATGCAAGTGCACCTGCACCAAGCGTTAATAGTGAAGAAGTCATTTTGCCCATTCGAAATTCCCCCTTAACACTTATAGTTGAATTGAACGTTCATCGTCACTAAACAGATCATCTAAGCTGCTTAGTGTCCCGTCTTCCTCCACTTGGTGTGTCGATATTTTGCCTTTTGTCAGCGTCAATTCAATAAAACAGCCCCAGCAATAATATTGATTGACCCCAATTTTTCCGATGTCTTTACATTTGCAATTTGGGCAAATGAGCATAATCAGCACCTCTTTACGTTCGGTTTAGAACCAGTGCTTCTTTTTGAACGTTCATCAAGGTTCCGGCAGCCTGCAGCTGTTTCCGAATCCCTGATAGCTCTGTAAAGAAGCCGTCCGAGAGTTCATATGCTACGATTGTGCCCGAATTTGTACAAAAGTATACATCTTCCAAAATGCCTAAATTTTCACCATCAGGCGACTGCATCATTTTCTTTTTTAATTTCGAAAATAACAAGAATGGAGCAGAGGAATCCATGCCTACTCCCTCCTGGCAGCTCACATATAAACCTTTGTCTGTAAGCTGATCAAATCCAGAGAATGGAATGAGTGCACAGTCTTTCTTTTTCCCCTCTAACACATACCCTCCGCAGCTGCCTCCGGCTAAAAAGCAAATATCTTTTATGGAACCAAGCGATTGGGACAGCTCATCTGAATAGATCGTCATTCCTTCAAGTTCTCGGCATGTTCTCAAAATGTGCTCAACCACCTTTTGCGGAACAGTCTTATCGTGTGCGTTTGCTTCATGACTCATACGAAGAAATGGCTTCCATGAACGGAATGGAAGAAGTTCTTTCCGCGCTAAAAGGCTTCCGTATGGAAGCCTCAGATTGTTGACAAAGGGCTAAAATGATCTTGATTTTAGCCCTTTGTCTTCTTTTCAGCGTGATAGAAAACCTTTGCAGTCTAGGAAAGACGAGCATCGGAGCGGAGCGAATTTGACATTCGTGAGCACCGGAGCGCAGGATCGACAACGAATGCAAGGGTTTGTCTACACGCTAAGGCTTCCGTATGGAAGCCTTCTACTCATGCATAAAATCAAACGGAGTGATTCCCTCCATGCCAATATTTGCGTCATGTACGCTAAACGGAAGCTCTTTTTGGAGCGCTTCAAGTTCTGCATCCATAATTTGTTCGGTTTGCACAAGCCGCATCGTTAAGGACGTTTGTCTGAGGGAATCCTCATTGTTTTTCACGCCCCACTCCAGCGCTGATTCCTCGCCGCACAGTATTAAAAACTTTTTACTTCGTGTAATCGCTGTGTACAGCAAATTACGCCGAAGCATTCGGTAATAGCTCCTCACAACTGGCAGCACAACAATGGGGAATTCACTGCCTTGTGATTTGTGGATGGAGCAGCAATAGGCATGAGTAAATTGATGAAAATCCTTTTTCGTAAAGGTGATTTCATTTCCATCAAAAGAGATCACGGCCATGTCTTCTTTTTCTGTATTTTCTTTTGCATAAAAAATCGAGACAATTTCGCCGATATCACCGTTAAAAATATTGTTCTCCGGCTGATTCACAAGCTGAAGCACTTTGTCACCTGTCCGGTACACCACATCACCAAATGGGATTTCTCTGCCTTTTGGTTTTTTAGGATTCAAAATGTGCTGCAGCATTTTGTTGAGCTCATTGATGCCTGCTTTTCCTTTATACATTGGTGCGAGCACTTGAATGTCCTTTGCCGAAAACCCTTTTTGAGCAGCATTGCTGACGACTTTCTCAATGACTTCTTTCATTTGATCAGCTGAACATTGAATGAAGGACCGATCCTTTGAGCGTGCAGTAATATCCTTTGGCAGCACACCATTTTTCATATCATGGGCAAGTTCAACAATAGTTGAGCCGTCTGCCTGCCGGTAAATATCTGTCAGAGTAACAGCCGGCACAGCTTTTGAGGCAAGCAAATCCCGTAAAACTTGACCTGGTCCTACAGACGGAAGCTGATGTTCATCCCCTACCATAATGACTTGGATATGATCAGGAATCGCTTTAAACAAATGATTTGCCAGCCAAATATCCAGCATACTAGATTCATCAATGATGACAAGCTTTCCTTCAATCGGCTGTTCCTCATCATGTGAGAAGCCTTCTGATCCGTTCCAGCCTAATAGCCGATGAATGGTGACAGCTGGAAGCCCTGTTGATTCTGTCATCCGTTTAGCTGCCCGGCCAGTTGGTGCCGCAAGTACAAATGGGAAGGATTCATCCTTTTTATAATCACTCGGATCAAGAGATACACCGTGAAGATCACTGTAAAGCTCAACAATTCCTTTAATGACCGTCGTCTTCCCTGTACCAGGTCCACCTGTTAAAAGTAGCATCGGGGACATGAGTGCCTTTTGAATCGCTTCCTTTTGAGTCGGTGCATACTGGACGCCTAACCGCTCCTCCAGCTCACCAAGTGCAAGCAGGAATTCTGATTCAGGAAATTGATCCGCGTATTCTGTTTGGGAGACGATTTTTTGAATGCGTTTGGCAACACTTTGCTCCGCGTAAAATAAGGATGGATGATAGCAGCGGTCATCTTCAATGATCATTTCTTTTCCTTCGCCAAGTGCAATGATCTGATTGGCAACATCCATTTCAGTCACTTTGTAATCATTGCCTGTTTGGTTGAGCAACTTGCGGGTTTCGACGATCAAATCTTTCGTTTGTATGTACGTATGACCGTCCTGTAGACTGGCTGTCTCCACTGTATATAGCAAGGCTGCGCGAATCCGCTCTGGATCATTACCTGAGATGCCTGTTCTAGCGCCGAGCTCATCCGCCTTAATAAATCCGATCCCCTCAACATCCTTAACAAGCTGATACGGATTTTCCTCGATCTTTTGCAGCGTTTCACTCTCGTACACTTGGTAAATCTTCATGCTGAGCTGCGGACCAAAGCCATATTGATTCAGGCTGATCATGATTTGTTCCAGTCCTTGATGTTCCTGAAGCGCTGCGGCCAGCTTATCCGCCTTCTTTTTGGATAAGCGCGGTACATCGTACAAAACAGCTGGGTCACGCATAATTTTATGAAGCGTCTGATTGCCAAGCTGTCCCACAATTTCTTCCGCCGTCTTTTTTCCTATCCCCTCAAATAAATCACTTGAGAGATAATGTATGATTCCTTGCTTCGTTGTCGGTACTTCCTTTTGAAAATGAGTGGCCTGAAACTGTTCACCAAATTTCGGATGGCTTGTGACTTTGCCATAAAAGGTGTAGGTTTCCTCCTCATGAAGTGCGGGGAAGTAGCCTGTGACAGATGCTGTTTTTTCCTCTAAGTTTTCCGATGTTTCAATGACTTTCACCTTTAACACCGAGTATAAATTACTTTCATTATGGAAAATAACGGCTTGAATGGTCCCCTTTAAAAACGGTTCGTCCTCAAGCTTCATTTGATCTGGATGTTCCTGCACAGGTCTTCCCTCCTTCCATCTATTCTGCTTCTTGAATCAGCTTTTGCGCATGTAGTGCAAGCATATGGTCAGGCTGCACGTCAATGGCTTTACCCAGCATCTCAAGCGCTTCGTCTTTTTTCTCTAAGTACGCATACGCAACCCCTAAATTATAAAAGGCGTCTGCATGCTGCGGATCACGCGTGATGACTTCAGTAAAAGTTGTCACCGCTTCTTCCAGCATGTGTTCATTGGCTAAGCACATGCCAAATTGGAATCTAGCTTCATTATCTTCTTCGTTTAGTTCAACGGCACGCTGAAGATACGGCATCGCAAGCTTTGGCTGCTCTAATTTGATGAGCGTCTGCCCAAGCATATAAAACAAATCACTATTTTCCATGCCCGCTTTTAGTGCTTGTTCAAAATAATCTTTCGCTTTCATAAAGTCTTCTTTTAATGTATACACATTTCCTGCCCCGTAATAGGCTGCGGCAGCAGTGTGATCAAGTTCAATTGCTTTTTGAAAAAAGTTTAAAGCACGTTCAAATTCATTGATACTTGAAAGTAAGTTCGCAAAGTTAATATATGGAACCGGATCCTTCGGGCTTTCTTCGATCGCTTTTGTAAAAGCTTCAGCTGCTTTTTCGATATTCCCTTGATTCAAGGCTTCTATGCCGATTTCGTTATGATTCATTCGCTCTCTCATCCTTTCATTAAAAAACCTCAACAGCGACGTTGAGGTTTTGAAAACATACTACACATACGACAGCTTTTGACCATCTTTGAAGACATCGTCAATTGTACCGCCGCCAAGACATTCGTCACCATCATAAAAAACAACCGCTTGTCCCGGAGTAACAGCACGAACAGGCTCATCAAAGATAACCATTGCTTCTTGCTCACCTGTCATTTTGACCTTCACATGGTGATCTTCTTGACGGTATCTGAATTTTGCTGTGCACGTTAATTCACCGTTTTCCCCGACAATATGAGGACGAGTCCAGCTGATATTAACAGCTGAAATGCTTTCAGAGTATAAAAGTGGATTGTGGAAGCCTTGTTCAACAAACAAGATGTTTTTCTCCAAGTCTTTCCCAACGACAAACCAAGGATCACCACTGCCGCCAATGCCAAGTCCTTGGCGCTGACCGATCGTGTAATACATCAGTCCATCGTGTTCCCCTTTTACTTCTCCGTCCATTGTCTGCATCACACCAGGCTGTGCAGGCAAATATTGACTGAGGAACGTTTTAAAGTTTCTTTCTCCAATAAAGCAGATACCTGTTGAATCTTTTTTCGTTGCTGTTGCGAGCTCTGCTTCTTTTGCCAATTCACGAACCCTTTTTTTCTCTAAATCACCGATTGGGAACATGACTTTATCAAGTTGTTCCTGTGTCAGCTGATTTAAGAAATACGTTTGGTCTTTGTTTGCATCAAGACCTCGCAGCATTTTGACTTCATCACCAGTTCTATCAACACGGGCATAGTGTCCTGTTGCCAAATAATCCGCACCAAGTGACAATGCATGCTCAAGGAATGCCTTGAACTTAATTTCTTTGTTACACATGACATCTGGGTTTGGCGTTCTGCCCGCTTTATATTCATCAAGGAAATATTGAAACACTTTGTCCCAATATTGCTTCTCGAAATTCACTGCATAATATGGGATTCCAATTTGGTTACACACGCGGATGACATCCTCATAATCTTCCGTTGCTGTGCAAACACCATTTTCATCAGTGTCATCCCAGTTTTTCATAAATATGCCGATGACATCATAGCCTTGCTCCTTTAGCATAAGAGCGGCAACTGATGAATCGACTCCTCCGGACATACCGACCACAACTCTTGTATCTTCTGGTCTTTTTGTCATCTTCATCAACTCCAATTTCAATGAAACAACATACGCGTTTCGTTCTTCAGGTGCTTCGCTGTTTCATTTTTCACACACGAACAAAAGGAAGCATTTATTTGGCTAGGCGTTTGACAACAGCTGCTATCTTACGTGCCGCCTGCTTCACATGATCCTCTTCATTCCCAAGACCGAAGCTTATTCTGACTGAGGATGTCAGCTCTTTTGCTTCTTCGCCATACATGGCGCTTAACACGTGCGAAGGAAGGACAGATCCAGCCGTACATGCCGATCCGCTTGAAACAGCAATTCCTTCCATATCTAAATTCACAAGCAGCGATTCAATGGAGACGCCCGGGAAATGAACATTTAAAATGTGCGGCAATGTCTCTTTCGGATGTCCATTGATAGAGAAATTAAGAGATTCCTCTTCGAATACTTGCAGCATAGTTTCTTTGAGCTTACCATAATGCATCGATTTTTCTCTTCTATTTTGCTTCGTTAATTGAACAGCTTCTGCAAGTCCAACAATTCCTGCCACATTTTCAGTGCCAGCACGGCGCTTTCTTTCTTGTTCCCCTCCGAATATTTGCGGAGAAAGTTTCACGCCTTCGTTTACATATAAAAAGCCTGTTCCCATCGGACCGTTCAGCTTATGGCCAGAAGCAGATAAAAGATCAATATGGAGATCTGCTACATCAATAGGCACTGTGCCAAACGCCTGTACTGCGTCTGTATGAAAATGAGCAGTGTGATCATATAGAAGTTCGCCAATGGCTTTGATTGGCTGAATCACACCTGTTTCATTATTGCCGTACATGACGGTCACAAGAATCGTATCATCTCTCAATGCTTGTTTTAATTGATCAAGATGAATCAATCCCGTTTCGTCCACATCTAAATACGTCACTTCAAATCCTAGCTTCTCTAGGCGTTCACATGTATGCAGCACCGCATGATGCTCTGTTTTCACTGTGATGATATGTTTTCCTTCATGCTGTCTTGCCATGGCAACACCTGTGATCGCCAGGTTGTCCGCCTCAGTTCCACCGCTTGTGAGGATGATCTCCTGTGGTTTACAGTGTAATTCTCTTGCAATGACTTCTCTTGCTTCATCGAGCCACTTTCTTGCCTCGCGCCCATATGAATGAATACTAGAGGGATTGCCAAATATCTCTGTAAAGTACGGCATCATCTTGTCCACAATACGCTGATCCATCGGCGTTGTGGCTGCATGATCTAAATAGATTCGTTCCATTTCCGGTACACCTCTGATCTAAATATAGAACATATACGAGTCTTGATCCCCGTCATCTGTGTAGCTTGCCAAGTCTTCAAGAGTTGTATTGTCTAGTACGTCTTTTACTGCATCACGAATACGAATCCATAGTTCACGCTTTGCTGGTTCTTCGTTTTCGATGACTTCAACAGGACTAATTGGTCCTTCTAATACACGAATAATATCACCTGCTGTGATCTCGTTTGGTTCATGTGCAAGAACATAGCCGCCATACGCACCGCGGATACTTTTTACAAGACGGGCATTGCGGAGTGGTGATACAAGCTGCTCTAAATAATGCTCAGACAAATCATTGTTTTGAGCGATTGATTTTAATGATGTAGGGCCTTCGCCATGTTTTTTGGCTAATTCGATCATGATCGTCAGACCATATCTGCCTTTAGTTGATATTTTCAAGTTAAACACCTCTGCGTTTTCTATTCTATGTCATCAATTATTTTTCTGATTTCATATACGCTGATATATAGACCAAAAGCAATTATATCATACTTTCAGCCAACTTTCATTTACGGGTATTGAGCATAATAGGAGGACGCATCCCTTTTCTATTTGAAGAAATTTCGGTACTCTATACAAACAAGACATTGCTTTAGGAGAGATAATTATGAAACCTTTAGCGTACCGGATGCGCCCAAGTCATATTGAAGACATTATTGGGCAGGAGCATCTTGTTGGAGAAGGTCAAATTATTAGACGAATGGTCGAGGCAAAGCATTTATCCTCGATGATTTTATACGGACCGCCGGGCATCGGCAAAACATCGATTGCGACCGCAATTGCTGGCAGTACAAGCATTGCTTTTCGTACATTAAATGCGGTCATTCATAACAAAAAGGATATGGAGGCTGTCGCCGCTGAAGCGAAAATGAGCGGACAGGTGATCCTTATTTTAGACGAAGTCCACCGGCTTGATAAAGGAAAGCAGGATTTTCTCCTTCCTTATTTAGAAAATGGCATGATCATTTTAATTGGCGCAACGACGGCTAATCCCTATCATGCGATCAATCCCGCCATCCGAAGCCGGACACAAATATTCGAGCTGAAGCCGCTTGAAACAGAGCAAATCAAAGCTGCGTTAACAAGAGCCTTACAGGATGAGCATCGCGGGCTTGGCGGTTATGAGGTGACCGTGGACGATGAATCGATGAATCATTTTGCCAATGGATGCGGAGGAGACGTGCGTTCTGCTTTAAATGCACTAGAACTCGCTGTCTTATCGACAAAACCTGATGAGACCGGGCATATCAAAATTACTCTTGCCGCAGCAGAAGAATGCTTACAAAAAAAGAGCTTCTCACATGACAAGAATGGTGATGCTCATTATGATGTCCTCTCGGCTTTTCAAAAATCCATTAGGGGATCTGATACAGATGCGGCGCTGCATTACCTTGCCAGACTGATCGAAGCAGGAGACCTTGAAAGCATTTCAAGGAGATTACTCGTGATGGCTTACGAGGACATTGGCTTAGCCAGTCCGCAGGCAGGCAACCGCGTGTTAAGCGCAGTACAAACAGCAGAAAGAATCGGTTTCCCAGAAGCACGGATTCCGCTGGCGAACGCAGTGATTGAACTGTGTCTTTCTCCTAAGTCCAATTCGGCATATAAGGCGATTGATGCGGCACTTGGTGACATTCGTACAGGGAAAATTGGTGAGGTTCCAGTTCATTTAAAGGATGCACACTACAAAGGCGCCACAGCACTCGGAAGAGGTGTCGATTACTTATACCCACATGATTACGAGAACGGCTGGGTGAAGCAGCAATATTTACCTGATCCGCTGAAAAACAAGCAATACTATGTACCGAAGCAAACCGGAAAATTTGAAGGTGCATTGAAACAGGTCTATGAAAATTTAAAACGCCAAAAATAAAAAAAGCCCCCTGCATATTAGCAGGCGGGCTGTTTATTTATCCTTCACACGTGTAATCGGAATATCCTTTAAAAGCTTCATAATGACATGACCACCCATGATCAGTCCGGCAACAGACGGAACGAACGCATTGGATGATGGCGGCATTTGCGCCTTGCGAATCTTCGCTTCATCATTTCCAACTTCTTTTCTGACATCCTCGCGAATGACAATCGGACTTTCATCAGAGAAAATGACTTCAATTCCTTTACGAATCCCTTCCTTACGCAGACGTGTTCTCACGACTTTTGCAATAGGATCGGTATGTGTTTTTGAAATATCATCAATTTTGAAGCGTGTCGGATCTGTTTTGTTCGCAGCTCCCATACTTGAAATGATGTTCACACCGCGGTTCAGACACTCTTTCATTAAATGAATTTTATAGTGAATGGTATC
The DNA here is from genome assembly GCF_056172715.1 of Bacillus sp. ABR. NCBI lineage: Bacteria > Bacillati > Bacillota > Bacilli > Caryophanales > Bacillaceae > Bacillus > Bacillus sp. ABR. The sequence continues at coordinate 530,109 of NZ_JAOYSL010000002.1, forward strand.
TGAGGCATCAATGACATAATCAAGCGGATACTCAAAAAATTGCTCGTATGTTTCCTCTGTATAAAACATTTTAAGCGCAACAACTTCACATTCTGGATTAATATCAGCGATTCTCGCCTGCATTAAGTCAACCTTTGGCTGGCCAACTGTTGATAGCAATGCTGGAAGCTGACGGTTTACATTTGTAATATCAATATCATCTTTATCAACAAGAACAATACGGCCAACGCCTGAACGAGCGAGTGCCTCTACTGCGAATGAACCAACGCCGCCCACACCAAGCACTGCAACTGTACTGTTTTTTAGTATATTTAAGCCTTCCTTGCCAATGGCAAGCTCGTTTCTTGAAAACTGATGTAACAAGTGCCTCACTCCACCTTTATTTAAAATGAATCGAAAGAATCATATCATATTCAGACTTCTCCGTCATCCTTCTCTAAAAGAAAAAAACACAAAAAAGTCCCGATGACGCCGCCAGCATTTCCTTCGTTTTGAACCCCGCACCATGCAGGTGGGTGCTTTCTTCCTGACTTTATAAGTCCTCTAATGAGGCATTTATGCAGAAAGGAAAGGCAAGCTCCCGTATAAAAAAATGTTCGGTCAAAACTAGGTAACCACCGTACGTATCAGGACTTTATTTATTGATTGATGAAAGCATATCATAGGCATATTTCTTTTTCAAGCGTTTACATACCTATAAACATGCGCCTATTTTACTGTTTTACTTTTGTTTTAATCGCTAAACTCAGCTCATCAAGCTGCGCCTCGCTCACATGGCCAGGGGCATCTGTGAGAACGCAGCTCGCACTTGCCGTTTTCGGGAATGCAATCGTATCTCTTAAGTTAGAACGGCCTGCAAGCAGCATCACTAAACGATCAAGCCCAAGCGCAATTCCGCCATGCGGAGGAACACCATGCTCAAACGCATCCAGAAGGAAGCCAAATTGTTCGTAGGCCTCTTCTTTTGAAAAACCAAGTAAGCCAAGCATTTTTTCTTGAATGTCCTTTTCAAAAATACGAATAGAACCTCCGCCAAGCTCGTAGCCATTTAGCACAAGATCGTAAGCCTGTGCCTTCATGTCTTCTGGGCTTGTTTCAATTAATTCAAGATCATCGCGAACTGGCATTGTGAATGGATGATGGGCAGCATAGAAGCGGCCTTCTTCTTCATCCTTTTCAAGCAGCGGCCAATCGACAACCCATAAGAAATTGAATACAGACTCATCGATCAGTTCAAGCTCTTTACCAAGTTTTAAGCGAAGCGCACCAAGTGCATCATGAACAACAGACGTCTTATCTGCGACAAAGAGTAAAAGGTCGCCTTCTTCAACTTGCAGCTGTTCTTTTAATTCAGCTTGCTTTGCATCATCAAAGAATTTAGCGATCGGACCTTTTAATTCAGTCCCTTCTGCTTTTAGCCAAGCTAGACCTTTTGCACCGTAGTTCGCTGCAAATGCACCAAGTGCATCAATGTCTTTTCTTGAATAGTTCGATGCAGCCCCTTTTACATTGATGGCTTTCACAGCTCCACCATTTTTCACAGCTCCACTAAACACTTTGAAATCGGAGTCTTTTACCGTATCTGAAATGTTAACCAGCTTCATCTCAAAACGTGTATCCGGTTTATCAGATCCATAGGAATTCATGGCTTCATCGTATGTCATACGAGGTAATGGCAATGTAAGGTCTACACCTTTGACATCTTTCATTACCTTCGCCATCATCTCTTCAGCAAGCGTCATGATGTCCTCTTGACTCATAAAGGACATTTCAATATCGACTTGTGTGAATTCCGGCTGACGGTCAGCACGCAAATCTTCATCTCTAAAGCAGCGGGCAATTTGATAATAACGGTCCATCCCAGAAACCATCAGCAATTGTTTAAATAATTGCGGAGACTGAGGCAGTGCATAAAATTCTCCCTCGTGTACACGGCTTGGAACAAGATAGTCACGCGCACCTTCTGGCGTACTTTTCGTTAAAATTGGTGTTTCAATGTCTAGAAAGCCGTTGTCGTCTAAGAAATGGCGGAATGCTTTTGTGACTTCATGTCGCATTTTCATTGTTTCAAACATTGCAGGGCGGCGAAGATCTAGGTAACGATATTTTAAACGAACATCTTCTGATACCTCGTCTGCTTGATCTGAAATCACAAATGGAGGAGTCTTCGCTTCATTTAAAACGGTGACCGTTTCGACTTGAATTTCAATTTTGCCCGTTTTTAAATTTGGGTTGATCGTTGCTTCTTCTCTTGCGACAACCGTTCCTTTAATATCAAGGACATATTCGTTACGAATTGATTCTGCTGTCTCAAGCGCCTCTTTTGATAAGTCTGGATTGAAGACAACTTGTACAATCCCTGAACGGTCGCGCAAATCAATAAAGATTAAACCGCCTAGGTCACGCCTTTTTTGAACCCATCCTTTTAATACAACTGACTGACCGATTTGGTCTTCTGTTACTTCTCCACAATAAAAAGTTCTACCAAACACAAACATTCCACTCCTTCTTTACGCTTTCTGGTGGGCCTTCAACATTTGAATCAGCTCATCAAGCTTCACTTCAATTTGTTCACCCGTAGTTGTATCTTTCACATTCACAATTTGCTGTGCAAGTTCATCTTCACCAAGAACTGCAATAAATTTGGCTTTTAAACGATCAGCTGCTTTAAATTGTCCTTTTAGTTTCTTCCCTGTATAGTCCATTTCACTTGAGATACCTTCTTTTCTCAGACGGTTTAATAATGAAACAGAATAATCCTTCGCTTCATCTCCGAGAGCAGCAATGTATAGATCAATACCATCTTGTAGAGGAAGCTCAATTCCTTCAGCATCGATCGCTGATAGGAAACGCTCAATACTCATCGCAAATCCGATCCCTGGTGATTCAGGACCGCCAATTCCTTCAACGAGTCCGTCATAACGGCCGCCGCCGGCTAATGTTGTAATCGCACCAAAGCCTTCTGCATTACTCATGATCTCAAATGCTGTGTGATTGTAGTAATCAAGACCGCGCACTAAATTTGGATCGACGACATACTCAATGCCTATATCTGATAAGTATTGTTTGACCTTTTCAAAATACGTCCGTGATTCTTCATTTAAGTAATCTTGAATGGATGGAGCCGTTGTCATCAGTTCATGATCACGATCCTTTTTACAATCAAGAATGCGCAGCGGATTTTGATGTAAACGAGTTTGACAGTCGTGACAGAATTCCTCAATTCTTGGCTCAAAGTGCTTGACCAGTGCTGTGCGGTAGTCTGCACGGCTCTCTTTGTCACCAAGGCTGTTAATGACGAGTTTTAAGTTAGAAAGGCCTGCTTTCTCATACACACTCATCGCAAGTGAAATGACCTCTGCATCAATGGCAGGATCTTTGGAACCAATCGCTTCGATTCCAAATTGATAAAATTGACGATATCTTCCTGTTTGCGGACGTTCATAGCGGAACATTGGTCCGATGTAATACAGCTTAGTTGGCTGAGCCGGCTGTGCAAACAATTTATTTTCAACATAAGAACGGACGGTTGAAGCTGTTCCCTCTGGACGGAGTGTGATGCTACGTCCTTTTTTATCTTCAAATGTGTACATCTCTTTTTGAACGATATCAGTTGATTCGCCTACTCCCCGTGCAAACAGCTCTGTATGCTCAAAAATCGGTGTGCGGATTTCTTTGTATTGAAAGGCTGCACATGTATCTCTCGCAATTTGTTCAACATACTGCCAGCGTTCTGACTCTCCAGGTAAAATATCCTGTGTGCCTCTTGGAATATTAAAACTCATTTTTCGTCCTCCTACGACCATCATTCATTTTTTATGTGGACATATAAAAAACCCCCGCCTCTACTATGTGTATAGTAGGGACGAGAGTTATACCCGTGGTGCCACCCTAGTTGGAACATGATCAAGCATGTTCCCGCTCAAATCCTTAACGCAGATTCACGTTCTCCGCCTATTGACTCATTTTTCGAGCGTTCAGCAGGAAACCTACAGAGTGTTCTTTCGTGATAAATGCCATGCGGATTCGCTTTCAGCCTAAGGCGAGTCCTCTCTGCTCACGCAATTTACCCTACTATTCTCTATCATCAGTTCCACATTTTAAATTTTCAAGTGTGTTGATTTATATTATAATAAGGTCGGTGCTGCCTCTCTGTCAACCCTTGCCGTGCCTCTTTTTCTTTTCCAGCTCTTCTTTTGAGGTACATCCGTATTCAGATGCGGTTTCTTCAAGGAAGCCCGGCTGATCCATTTCGTCATGCTGCCAGCGGTCGATATCACGATGTCCATTATATTGCACTCGTCCTAATTTTCTGCTTAATCTCATGTTTGTACATCCTTTTATCACATTTTTATTTAGTATAAACAGATTGATTCATTTTTATTAGGGAAACTGCAAGGAATTCATCCACTACATAACGAATTAACATTCATCGGTTTTACAAGGGAGGGGAAAACACCGTTTTGAATCTGAAAAAACACAATCAAATGATGATGCTGCTTACTTGTTTTGTTCTCATCGCGAGTTCTTTGCCTATGACACATGCTACAGCACAAACAGATCAAGCTGTGGTCGCAACAGATGAAATCAATGTGAGAACGGGCCCTGGTTTAAGCTATGGAATCGCAGCTGTAGTAAAACGCGGCGAAAGTTATCCTATTCTCACTGAACAAGGAGAATGGGTGCAGATCCAATTATCAAACGGACAAAAAGGCTGGGTCGTCTCATGGCTGATCACCACATCATCCGGCGCTCAAAAAACAGAGAAACCAAAGGCGCAAGGTCAAAGCACGGCAGGAGACAGTACCATTACATCGACAGCTTCCGACCTTCGCATCCGGACAGGCCCTGGGACTTCCTATCAAGTGATTGGTACTTTCCCGCAAGGCGCTTCCGCTAAAAGGCTCGAGACAAGCGGCGAATGGACGAAAATTTCTTATAAACAAGCAGAAGGCTGGGTTCACTCTGATTATGTTTCAGGGGGGCAGAAAACTTCTCAATCAAGCTCCGGTGGGTCTTCTCGCTCTAACCAGACAGGCACAGTTGGCGTATCGAGCTTGAATGTGAGGCAATCCGCGGCACCAAATGCACAAGTCATCGCTTCACTTGCCCGCAACACACAGATCACCATTTTGCGAGAGCAGAACGGCTGGTATGAAATTGAGGGGAAAGGCGTAAAAGGCTGGGTTGCAAGCTATTACATTGTCACAGGCAAAGGAGCAGGCTCTGCACCTGAAAAGAGTTCATCCTCTTCGGCTTCTGAGCAAAAAGCGTACATTGTCTATGACGGCACCAACATTCGAAAAAGCGCTTCTACCTCTGCTGGGATTGCAGAAAGAGCAACAAAAGGAGCTGCCTATCACATTGTTCGGACGCAAGGTGACTGGTACGAGGTGACACTATCGAACGGCGGAACTGGCTATGTAGCGAGCTGGGTCGTTCAAACGAAGAAAAATAGCAGCGAAGCGCCAAGACCTCAGCACGATTCATCGTCTGGGACTGGTTCTTTAAAAGGAAAAACGATTGTTCTTGACCCTGGTCATGGCGGAAAAGACAGCGGCACAATTGGCGCAGACGGTGCTTTTGAAAAGAACATCACCATCAAAACCGCCAATTTACTAGCAGGCAAATTAAGAGCTTCTGGTGCAAATGTGTATTTAACTAGAAGTGACGATACCTTTATCAGCCTTCAATCGAGGGTGGCGACATCTCATTACCGAAATGCAGATGCATTTATTAGTCTTCATTATGATAGTTTTATGGACCAAAGTGTTAGAGGAAGTACAGCGTATTATTATCACGCAGCAAAAGATCAGCAATTAGCGTCAAGCGTTCATTCCGAAGTCGCAAAACGCTCTCAAATCCCTGATAAGGGTGTCAAATTCGGAGATTACTTTGTTTTAAGAGAAAACAAACGCCCTTCCCTTTTATATGAACTCGGGTATTTAAGCAATCCTCAGGAGGAAGCGATCATTTATAGCGCCTCTTACCAAGAACGAGTCACAGAAGGAATGACTGAAGGATTAAAACAATATTTCCGTTAAAAAAAGAGGCCTCTGCGCCTCTTTTTTTATTTGGCCACAAAAGAAAAAGACTCTAAACAAACTCCCGCATGAGTTCATCTACAGTCTAAAGAGAATCTATTCTTTGCTGTCCATCAAGATCGTGACTGGTCCTGAATTGGTCAATGACACGTCCATCATCGCACCAAAACGGCCAGTTTCAACATGGATACCTTTTTCTCTAAGGGTTTTATTGAAACATTCGTAAAGCGAATTGGCTACATCCGGCTTGGCGGCTTTCATAAAATTCGGCCGTCTGCCCTTTCTCGTATCACCATAAAGGGTAAATTGCGACACAGACAGAACGCTTCCTTTTATGTCCAATAGTGAACGATTCATTTTCCCATTTTCATCTTCAAAAATACGTAAATGTGCAAGCTTTTCAGCTAAGTAAAACACATCTTCTTCTGTATCTTCGTGTGTGACACCAACAAGCACCATATATCCTTCACTTATGGCACCTGTGATCTCTTCTTCTACCTTCACAGATGCATTTGTCACACGCTGCACAACAAGCCTCATAGACGATATACTTCCTTTCTAATTCATGAATCGGCGAACAGAGTAAATGTCTTTGATTTGTTTAATGCGCTCGACTACTTTGTGCAAATGATTAATATTTTGGATAAAGATCGCCATATGGATCGTCGCCACTTTGTTACGATCAGACTTCCCAGAAACAGAGGAGATGTTCGTTTTGGTTTCGTTAACTGCTTGAAGCACCTCATTGAGTAAGCCGCGTCTATCATATCCTAATATTTCAATTTCCACATTGTATTCTTTACGGTTTTTAGCAGGCTGCTCATGCTCCCACTCGACCGGAATTAACCGCTCCTGCGCTTCTCCTGTCTTCACGTTCGGACAGTCCTCACGGTGAACAGATACGCCTCGGCCCTTCGTAATAAAGCCGACAATGCTATCGCCAGGAACAGGGTTACAGCACTTAGATAAGCGGACAAGCAGGTTATCAATCCCTTTGACCCTTACGCCAGCTTCCCGTTTTTTCCCGTGATACGTCTTTGGTTCCACCGTCACTTCTTGAACGGTTTTCTCTTGCTCTTCTTGATCTCTTTGTTTTCTTTCTTTTTCCGTTAAACGATTGGCAACTTGTAGTGCAGTAATGCCGTTATATCCAACAGCTGCATACATGTCCTCTTCGTTTGAAAAATTAAATTTGTCAGCCACTTTTTGCAGGTTTTCAGCGGTCAGAATGTCTTTGACATCAAACTCAAGGTTTTTGATTTCTTTTTCCACGAGCTCTCGGCCTTTTTCGACATTTTCTTCACGGCGCTGTTTTTTGAAAAACTGTCTGATCTTGTGCTTCGCTTGGGAGGTTTGGGCAAGCTTGACCCAATCCTGACTTGGCCCGTAGCTGTGCTTTGATGTCAGAATTTCAATAATGTCACCTGTTTTTAGTTTGTGATCGAGTGTGACCATTTTGCCATTGACCTTGGCACCGATCGTTTTATTCCCAATTTCCGAGTGAATCCGGTAAGAGAAATCAATCGGAACTGAGCCCGATGGCAGTTCAATGACGTCTCCTTTTGGTGTAAACACAAACACCATATCAGAGAAGAGATCGATTTTTAACGATTCCATAAATTCTTCTGCATCTGTGGATTCGTTTTGGAATTCAAGAATTTCTCTAAACCAAGAAAGCTTCTTCTGGAAGACCGCTTCTTCCGTTGATTCTGCTGACTCTTTGCCTTCTTTATATGCCCAGTGTGCCGCAATCCCATATTCTGCAATTTCATGCATTTCCACTGTACGGATCTGAACTTCAAGCGGATCACCTTTTGGCCCAATCACCGTTGTATGAAGAGATTGGTACATGTTTGGCTTTGGCATCGCAATATAATCCTTAAATCTGCCTGGCATCGGTTTCCAGCATGTATGGATAATACCGAGCACCGCATAACAGTCTTTAATGCTGTCGACCAAAATACGAACGGCAAGCAGATCATAAATTTCATTAAACTGCTTATTTTGCAAGACCATTTTGCGATAAATGCTATAAATATGTTTTGGTCTTCCGGAAAATTCAGCCTTGATGTTCACCTCAGACACGCGGTCTTTCACTTCATTGACAACCTCGTCCAAGTATTCCTCACGTTCCGCTCGTTTACGCTTCATCAGATTCACAATTCGGTAATATTGTTGCGGATTTAAATAGCGGAGTGCTGTATCTTCAAGCTCCCACTTAATCTTTGAAATCCCTAATCTGTGCGCAAGCGGTGCAAAGATTTCAAGTGTTTCATTTGAAATTCTCCGCTGCTTTTCCTGCGGAAGATGTTTGAGCGTTCTCATGTTATGAAGACGGTCTGCCAGCTTAATCAAGATCACGCGGATATCTTGCGCCATTGCAACAAACATTTTTCGATGGTTTTCGGCCTGCTGTTCTTCTTGTGATTTATATTTAATCTTCCCGAGCTTAGTGACACCATCAACAAGCATTGCTACTTCTTCGTTAAAATGATCTTTTAAATCCTGTAATGTCACATCTGTATCCTCAACTACATCGTGCAGGAAACCGCCTGCAATGGTTGATGGATCCATTTCAAGGTCAACAAGAATGCCCGCCACTTGAATTGGATGGATAATATAGGGCTCACCAGATTTCCGGTATTGCTCCTTGTGTGCATTTTCAGCATATTCATATGCTCGCTCTATAAATTGAATATGTTCAGCGGACAGGTATTCTCTTGCCTTGTCAATGACCTGCTGCGCCGTTAAAACTTGTTCGTTCGCCATGGAATCACCTTTTTAAATGAAAACTGTATTGTAGTTTATTATCAAGAAAAATTCGATAGATGTAAAGAGAAGAAGTCCGCTAAAAGATTTTTGATAGGAAAAAAGCACCCTTCTTACTGAGTGCTTTTTACGAAAAACTCCATTAGTATTGCATTAACGTCATGATGTCGTAGCCGTCAAGCTTCTTTCTGCCGTCCAGATACGTCAGCTCAATCAAAAATGCAATCCCTGCCACAACGCCGCCTAATTCCTCTACAAGCTTGATGGACGCTTCAATTGTTCCACCAGTTGCCAGTAAGTCATCAGTAATCAGGACACGCTGACCAGGACGAATCGCATCTTTATGAATCGTTAATACATCTTTACCATATTCCAAGCCGTAATCGACTTTAATGACTTCACGAGGAAGCTTTCCTTCTTTACGAACCGGTGCAAAACCTACACCAAGTGCGTATGCTACAGGGCAGCCAATAATGAATCCACGCGCTTCAGGTCCAACAATGAGATCAATGTCTCTTTCCTTCGCGTATTCAACGATCTGATCCGTTGCATAACGGTACACTTCGCCTTTATCCATTAACGTTGTAATATCTTTAAATTGTACACCTTCCTTTGGGTAGTCAGGTACAACTGTCACATATTGTTTTAAATCCATCTTTTCCTTTTCCTCCTCGTACGTCAAAGCACAGGTGAGACTTCGCTCATCATGCTATTCAGCCATTCCTTCAGCTCTTTAGCTGAGGAATATGTTAGTGTTTGATCGAGTTCCATCAATCGTTGTTTTGCTGTATAGGACGCTGATGCCGTTAAATCTTTTTTAGGGGCATCAAGTACTATTGACAGCACACCATTCTCTATTTTAACAAAACCGAGTTCAAAAAACACCTTTGTCATAAAAATGATTGTATCTTTTGTCCAGCCTCTATGTTTGGCAAGCTCCATTCCTTGTTCTTTGATAGGAAAACTTCCCCGTTTAAACAAGAACCCATAAAACCATTTGAATTGATCACGGCTTGGGAAAGAGGACATAAAATGATCTTCTTCTCTTTGAAAAACCGTATAAATTCTGGCAGGCTTCTGATTTTCTAAAAGCTGCTTCAGCAATTGGTCATCTGCCGGAACATCCGCAAAGACCACATACTTTCCGTGTACATCAAATGTTGATACATTTTCTGCATGAACATGATGAATGGGGATATCGACGTTTTGTTTCGTTGCTTCATCAAAACAGATAACCAAAGATTTTTCTGAATCAAGCGTCGAAACTTTCTTCTCCCAATCCTTTTTCCCGCGCAGATCAAACAGCTGCCATTCATCAACTCGTGCATCTTTTAGCATCAGCTGGGGCTTTTTCCGGTTATTCCATTCATTGACGGACATTTCTCCAATCACGGAAATGCGGCTTCCTGGAACAATTTCTTCTTTTAATTTCCCTTGGTGAAAGCCGACACAGTCAAGCAGCTTGTCTTCGTCTTTCAGAGACATTTTAATATGGTTGTGATTTGCCCCAATTGTTCGGATATCTTCAAGCTTCGCATCTTCAATCATAATGAACGGTTTTGGGTTTGACATACCAAATGGTGACAGCATCCCTGCTTCTTCAATCGCTTGAACCGTCAATTCGTCTACCTTACACACAGCATCGACCCGCTGAATGGGAATAAAATCTTCTTCCGTCAATGTTTCATTGGCATATTGATTTAATCTTTCCCTTAGTAAAGCGACATCATCCGCTCGAAGTGTCATCCCTGCTGCCATCGGATGCCCGCCGAAATGCGGCAGGATGTCGCGGCATTTGCTTAGATGGAAGAATAGATCGAAGCCAGGAATGCTCCGGGCTGATCCTTTTGCCATTTGCGTTACTTCATCTATTCCAAGCACAATCGCCGGACGAGAAAAAGTATCCGTCAATTTAGAGGCAACAATTCCGACAACGCCCGGATTCCAGCCAGCTTTCGCTACAACGATCGCAGACTGGTCATCGCCTGCCTCTTCCACCATTTGAATGGCTTCTTCTGTGATCGTACTGACAATCTTTTGTCGTTCTTTATTCAGTTCCTGTACAAAACGAGCGAGCTCTTCTGCTTCATCCTTATCCTCAGTCATAAGAAGGTGAACAGCTGGATCTGCCTGTTCAATTCGTCCTACAGCATTCAGCCTTGGCGCAATTTGAAAGCCGACCGTTTCCTCGTTCGCTTCTTCTAAAGTGGCTCCCGCTTCTTTCAATAACGCTTTCAGCCCCGGTCTATTCGACTGACGAAGCTGCATAAGCCCTTTTTTGGCGAGCCATCTATTCTCATCATGAAGCGGTACAAGATCCGCGATTGTCCCGATTGCTGCAAGATCTAACAGCTGAACTGGCAGCTCCCCAAGAAGTGCATGCGCCACTTTAAACGCTACACCTACACCAGCAAGTTCTTTAAAGGGATACTCACAGCCTGGCTGCTTAGGATGGACAATGGCAAGTGCCTCAGGCAGCTCCTCACTTGGTTCATGGTGATCTGTAATGATCAGGTCTAGCCCTATTTCTTTTGCAATACGTGCTTCATTTACAGCAGCAATGCCTGTATCAACCGTGATGACAAGCGATGCTCCTTGCTCCTTGATATATCGAAAAGCCTGTTCATTAGGCCCATAGCCTTCTTTAAACCGATCTGGAATATAAAAGTCTACTATCGCAGACCGCTCTTTTAATGTATGTAAAAGTACAGACGTACTTGTCACACCATCTGCATCATAGTCTCCGAAGATCACAATCGATTCCTGCTCTTCGATCGCTTTGTTGATGCGCTCTACTGCTTCTTTCATTCCTTTTAATAGGAATGGATCATGAAATTCGGCTTTTTGATCAAATAAAAAAGACCTCGCCTCTTCTACTTCTTCAAGTCCTCTTTTTACGAGAAGCGATGCAGTCAGCGCTGAAATATTCAGATTTTCAGAGAGTGATTTCACTTTTTCTTCGCTTGGATGTTCATATTCCCAGCGCATTTTGGATAATAACATAAATTCACCCCTCAACCACACTATTATACTAGAGTGGCCTGAGGGGTTTCAATTTTTATTTTATGAAATTGTGCTGGAAGATTATTTTTCCTTCCGGTCAAATGATGCTGGCTGTTCTTTTAAAGGCGTAACATGCGATTTTTTTTGAAGATCTTTGTCTGCCTTTTTCGTCGAAGCAGCAGGTGCAGCAGCTGCACGCTCAGCTTTTAATGCCTTTAGTTCACGTTTCAGTTTCACAATTTGGAAGATCCCTGCAAATGCCACAATCAGTCCGCCCATTAAAACAGAACCGATAATGACGAGGATCAGCGGCCATTCAGCCGTTCCAAATAAGTAGTCTACCTCGACAGGCCGTACATTAATCACGGCAAATACTGAGACAATTAATACGAAAATAAATGCGAGTATGATGGTCCATTGTTGTTTGTTCATCTACAAATCCCCCAAGCTTTTTCTTTTATTCTTCCCTTTTCACTGCCTTTTTTAAACACAGAAAAAAAGCAGCGGAAGAAAACCTATCAGCATGGGCATCATCAGCTGCTGAGTTTTTCTTTAATCAGGTTCTTTAATTCTTTTCTTTCTCCAGAAATAACAAGGGTATCCCCTTCTTCGATGATGGTATCTGGTCCTGGATTTAAAATCTTCTCGTGTGATTTTCTCATAATGGCGATGACTGTTACTTGATAGTTTTGGCGAACATTGAGTTCACCGATGCTTCTTTGAACAGCTGGTGCATTCTTTTCAATTTTAAACCATTCAATCACTAGATCATCAATGGCTACCTCTACGGTTTCAAGCGCTTTCGGCTTATAGACCATGCCGCCTAAAATAGCCGCAATTTGTCTTGCTTCTTCATCGTTTAGCAGGATACCAGAAATCGTTTCTTCGTGGTCGTCCTCCTGAAAATGATACATTTCTCTTCTGCCGTCATTATGTGTAATGATGGCAAGCTTCTCATTATTTCTTGTGATCATTTCGGCTTTATGACCGATACCTGGCAGTTCAGTTTCCCGAACCTTCATCACAGCCCCTCCAATGAATAAAGCAAAATGCCTTAAACAGACACCCGCTTTCTATACTGATCTAAACGTAAGTCATTATAGCAAAAGACCATTTTAAGATCAATGAAACCCAAAATGTTTTTTCAATAGAAAAAGACTGCCGAAAAGGCAGTCTCAGATTGTTGAAAAAGGGCTAAAATGATATTTATTTTAGCCCTTTTTCTTCTTTTCAGCGTGATAGAAAACCTTTGCAGCCCTAGGAAGGACGAGTACCGGAGCGGAGCGAATTTGACATTCGTGAGCACCGGCACGCAGGACCGACAAAGAATGCGAGGGTTTGTCTACACGCTGAGACTGCCGAGAAGGCAGTTTTTCTAGATTAAATATCTTGATCTGTATCTATCTTAGCTGGTTTTTTCAGCTCGCGGCCTTTCCACATCAGCCAAATTTGTGCCGCGATATAAAGGGATGAATACACCCCTGTTAATAAGCCGACAAGTAAGGCGATGGAGAAGTTTGTAATCGACGCTGATCCGAAGATAAGCAGTGCGACAACAACGACAAGTACAGTCAGCACCGTATTGACAGATCGCGTAAAGGTTTGCTGTAAGCTTAAGTTCACAATGTACGATAGATCTTCAATGGTTTTCGGTTTACGTTTCTTCATTTGCTCACGAACCCTGTCGAAGGTAACGATCGTATCGTTGATCGAGTACCCGATGACCGTGAGGATCGCGGCAATGAAGGTGACATCCACCTCTAAGCGCGTAATACTAAAGAAGGCCACGATAAAGAACGCATCATATAGCAGTGAAATAATTGCCGCAATCGCCATCTTATACTCAAATCGGACGGATACATATAAAATGATCCCGATGGAGGCAATGATGACGGCATATAGCGCATTACGGGCAAGTTCTTTTCCGACAGTCGGAGACACTGTACTTACGTTTGGCTCCGTTCCGTATTTATCTTTGAAGTAATCTTTCACTTCAGCAATCTTTTCTTTGTTCGGCACACCGACAAATCTCGCTGCTGCCTGATTCTCTTTTTGACCCGATAACACGACACTGTCTGTCTCAAGGTCAAGCTTTTTAAAGTCTTGCTCGACTTGTTCAGTTGACAGCTTGTGATCACTTTGAATATCAATTCTAGTTCCACTTGTAAAGTCAATTCCCGCATTCAGCTTGAAGATGGAAAGAACGATGATTCCCGCAATGGTGATAGTAGCTGAGAAAATCATAAATCCTTTACGTTTGCTGACGAAATCCCACTTATCAAATGGTGTTTTTGGCTCGGTGGTTTCTGTTGTCTCATGGATGTTCATAATGTCTTTTTGACGAACACCAAACCAGCCTTTTCTCCGGTCAAGATAGCGGCTTTCAACAAGAAGACCGAGAAGGAATCTTGATAGGAAAACAGCTGTGATAAAGCTTGTTAAAATCGAGAGGATGAGCATTGTTGCAAATCCTTTTACAGAGCTTGTCCCGAAGAAGAACAGCACTCCGCCGGCAATAATACTTGTTAAGTTAGCATCAAAGATCGTCGCAAATGATCTGCGGTTCCCTGATCTGAAAGCAGAACGGACTGATTTGCCGAGCTTCAGCTCTTCCTTGATCCGCTCATAAGTAATAATGTTGGCATCGACAGCCATCCCTACCCCTAAAATGAGTGCGGCAATTCCAGGCAGTGTCATAACCGCGCCCATCCAGTCAAACACTTGCAGCGTAATGTAGATATAAGCTGAAAGTGTGATGACAGCTATAAGACCAGGTAATCGGTAATAAAACAGCATGAATAAGAAGATAAATGCGATTCCTACTATTCCTGCGAACACTGTTTCGTTCAGTGCTTGTTCACCAAACTGTGCACTCACAGATGTGGAATATTTTTCTGTTAATTTCACTGGCAATGCCCCGGCATTTAAAATACTCGCAAGGTCTTTTGCCTCTTGGACAGTAAACTTTCCTTCTATTTGTACGTCACTGCTGTTAATCTCTTGATTCACATTTGGTGCAGATACATACTTGTGGTTTGATTTTGAGACTTCTTTTTTGAAGGAATCTCCTTTGTGGTAATCAAGCCAAATGACAAGCTGATTATTTGGTGCCATCGCTGCTACTTTTCTTGTGACGTCACCAAATTTTTTCGCATCCTTTAGTTTAACCGTCACAATTGGCTCATTCGTTTGACTGAATGTTTGTTTTGCACTGTTTTCGACTAGGTCAGCCCCGTTTAGGAGTTCTTTATCATTCGTATCTCTGAAGGATAGCTGTGCTTCAGTGGAAAGAATCTCCCTTGCTCTGTTTTGATCTTTTACACCCGCAAGCTGCACGCGGATACGGTTGTTGCCTTCAATCGAAATGTTCGGCTCACTTACACCAAGCACGTTTGCTCTTCGGTTAAGAGCCTCCACTGTACTAACGAGAACACTATTTGTGATCTTGTCCTCTTTTTTCACTGGATGTACATCATACAGGACTTCAAATCCACCCTGTAAATCCAGCCCTAGCGTCATATCTTTCGCAACAGGCTTTGTTAGTAAGCCCACGCCAGTTCCGATTAACAGAACCACTAAGAAAAACGCAAGAATGCGCCCTTTTTTCATTATGTATTTCCTCCTTAAACACCTGAATCCATTAAGATGGCTTATTTTAACAGTTCATCAAGCATATTCTTGCCATCTTCACTGTCCAAAAAAGCAGACGTTTTAAACGACTGAACGGTTGCATAGTTCATAAATTCGCCTATTTTCACAGATAAGATATCTGCAACCATTTCATGAATCGGATACTCTTGTTTTTTCTTCCACTTCTTATTCTCTAAGTATGACCATAATTCCTCTAAATCTACATCTTTATAGCCCAAAACGATGAATTCTTCAAGCTTACTGAACAGAAAAGGCTTTAAATGGTCTTTGTAAATAGCAGCTGGATGTTGTGTCATTGCGTAGCTCCCCCTTTTCAGTTTTTTATCGAGAGACTTGTCATGCTTGGACGATATACACGCATATCTTATTGTATATGATTCTATGTCGTTTGAGAAGGCAGGTGATCTGTGATTTGACGAAGCAAACGTTTTTAAAGGGGACCATTATTTTAATTTTAGCAGGTTTTATCACGAGAATATTGGGTTTTGTCAATCGAATTGTCATTGCGAGGTTCATTGGCGAAGAAGGGGTCGGACTTTATATGATGGCTGCACCTACCTTTTTTCTCGCCGTGACGCTCACGCAATTCGGACTGCCTGTCGCCATTAGTAAGCTTGTCGCAGAAGCAGAAGCCCGGGGTGACAAACAGAAAACAAAACGTATTCTGGTCATGTCCCTTGCGATAACAGGAACACTCAGCCTGATTTTCACGCCGCTCTTTTTATGGTTTGCGCCTATCATGGCAGAAAATATGCTGACAGACCCTAGAACGGTCTATCCACTGCTTGCCATTACACCCGTCGTACCAGTCATCGCCATTTCCAGTGTGTTAAGAGGCTATTTCCAAGGCAGACAGCAAATGAGTCCGCTCGCGATGTCTCAAGTTCTGGAACAGGTCGCAAGAATTTCATTAGTCGCGGTATGTACAACGGCTTTCCTTCCTTACGGGATTGAATTTGCGGCAGCAGGTGCGATGGTGTCATCTGTGATTGGAGAGATGATTTCACTTGCTTACTTACTGATTGCCTTTCGCTATAAAAAGACCATTCGTATTCGAAAACGATTTTTTAAGGCGATTCATGACGGGAAGGACACATTTAAGCAGCTGATGAGCATTGCCCTGCCAACAACAGGCAGCCGTTTTATCGGGAATATTTCGTGGTTTTTAGAGCCGATTGTTGTCGCGCAAAGTCTTGCCATTGCTGGATATGCGGCTGTTGAGGCGACAAGGCAGTACGGGGAGTTGACCGGGCTTGCCCTGACCCTTTTGACACTGCCTAGTTTTATTACGTATTCACTCTCAACTGCATTAGTTCCGGCGATCAGTGAAGGAATGGAGCAGAATAAACGTAAAACGGTCGAATACCGGCTGAAGCAGGCGATGCGCCTTTGTTTACTCAGCGGAGGCATTTCATGTATTATTCTTTTCGTTTACGCAGAAGATTTAACGCTCTTTATGTATGGTTCATCGCATGCGGCTGTTTATGTGAAATTTATGGCGCCATTTTTCCTTCTATATTATTTTCAGGGGCCCCTTCAAGCCGTACTTCAAGCACTCAATTTAGCTGGTGCGGCGATGACCAACAGCCTGATAGGTGCAATTGTAAAAACAGGGATGATTTTTGTTCTTGCTTCACAGCCTGGCTTTGGCATTATGGGCGCAGCACTTGCGATCTTAATCGGCATCATCCTTGTCACACTGCTCCATGCGGCAACTGTTGGAAAGGTGCTACCTATTCATTTACCATTAAAGGAATATGGACTTTGCGTCCTTGTGATTATCGGTACGGGGGCTGTCAGCCTTTGGCTGAAATCTCAAGTAAACGGACTCTTTTCTGCTCCTATTGAACTTGTAACACTCATCTTTGTTACGTGCATGCTGTATGTCATTCTATTAATCTGCCTAGGACTAGTGAAACGAGAAGAGCTGCGCCGCATCCCGTTCATTGGGAAGCTGTTTTAGCTCATCTGTTTTAGCTCATCTCTTTTTGATCACTTCATCTTTCAAATCAATATAAAATGTTTTTTGATTAAAGCTGCAGTAAGAGATTTGCTCGATATCATGGTAACCTCTTTTAGCAAGCTCATCTTTCAACCACTGTTCATTTTGATTGATTTGCTTAAGGTGATCATGCTGCACTACACCGTCCGCAACAAGTGGAAGCTCAAGCGCTGCATGTTTGAGCTTGTTTTCTTTTTCGACGACGGCGAGCTTTCCAGACGGCTCTAAAATAGCGTAAGAGACATCCTGAATACTGTCGATGTTATTTTCTCTTAATTGAATAAGCAGGTCATCAAAATTGTATCGCTGTTTTCTCATAGCACCCTCGTCTATTTTGCCATTGATGATGAGCAAGACCGGTTTGCCGTCAAGAAAGCGCCGGACGCCTTGGAATTTCAATGAGAGATAGGCAAGTGTGATTTGAATGAAGGTTAACAGCAGGATTGGCCATACCGTATGTAACATGTGATCCTCTACTTCTTCTATGGCGAGAACCGCAATTTCTGCAATCATCATAAAAATGACTAGATCTAAAATACTCAGCTCGCCAATTTCCCTTTTGCCCATTAAGCGAAAGATAAACCAAATAAGAAAATATAGAATGATGGTTCTCATGGAAATGATCAAGATGTCCTGCATGTGATGTAAACCCTCCTTCTCCAACATAGCTTGTGTCAAAACACTTTATTTATGTAGAAAAGAAACGTCTGAAACATGTCTATTTTTTCTCCACTGTGAATACATTTTAGTAAAAGACAAGCTTCGGTCAATTGGAGAGGAGACAAATCACATGCAAGAAACAAAACATATTGGAAAAGGCATTTTATCCGGATTAATTGCCATTTTTGTCGTGATGGTTGTCACAAGTTTACTTGTGTCGCTCATGCTTACATTCACAAGTATGCAGGAATCATCATTTAAATGGATGATTATGATTTTGTCCTTTGTTGCCCTGTTATTAGGAGGCATCATTTCTGGCGGGAAAGCAAAGGAGCGCGGCTGGCTAATTGGTGCGATCACATCTATCATTTTTTCTCTCACTGTATTTTTATTTCAATATTTGGGGTTTGGAAAAACGTTTTCACCAGAGCAGTTCATCTATCATGGAGCATTTTTAGGCATTTGTATGCTGGGGGGAATGATTGGCGTCAATCTTCGAGGTAAATAAAAAAAGAGCGGTTCATATCGCTCTTTTTTTATTGCTATGTATCGGAGGATTAGCCTTTGTCAGCTAATTCTCTAATAGCACGGCGATCGAAAGTTAAACGGTTGTTTTCGCTTGTTTTGATGACCACTTTTGATTCATCAATTGAGTCGATTTCACCGTGTAAACCACCGATTGTGACGATTTTATCGCCTTTTGATAAAGATTGCTGCATCTGACGCACAGCTTTCTGTTGCTTTTGCTGTGGACGGATTAACAAGAAGTAAAGCACAGCAAACATGACAACAATCATAATGATTGAACCCATACCACCATCCATTCTATTTCACCCCTTTCTAAAGCATTGTAAAGCCTTTCGTTTATGCGTTAAAAGTTTTTCGCATTCGGTTTGTTAAAGCCATAACGCTCAAAAAACTCTTCTTTAAAATCACCTAAACGATCCTCACGGATAGCTTCTCTCACTTGCTCCATTAATTTTAACAGAAAATGAAGATTATGATAAGTTGTTAATCGAATTCCGAACGTTTCATTTGTTCGGATGAGATGTCTAATATAGGCGCGTGTATAGTTTTTACATGTATAGCAGTCACAGTTCTCATCGATTGGTCTAAAGTCACGCTCATATTTTGCATTTTTCACAACAAGACGGCCTTCACTTGTCATTAAGGTACCGTTTCTTGCAATTCGCGTAGGCAGTACGCAGTCAAACATATCTACACCGCGAATGGCGCCGTCAATTAAGGAATCTGGCGAGCCGACACCCATTAAGTACCTTGGTTTGTCTGCCGGTAAAAATGGTGTAGTGAACTCAAGTACACGATTCATCACATCTTTTGGTTCCCCTACAGATAAGCCTCCGATGGCGTAGCCTGGGAAATCAAGTGAAACAAGGTCTTTTGCACTTTGTTTTCGAAGCTCTTCGTATTCTCCGCCTTGGACAATTCCAAACAGCCCTTGATCCTCTGGACGCTGGTGCGCTGTTAAACAGCGCTCTGCCCATCTGCTTGTCCGCTCCACAGAACGTTTCATGTAATCATACTCTGCAGGATATGGCGGGCATTCATCAAATGCCATCATAATATCAGAGCCAAGCGCATTTTGGATGTCCATAGCTTTTTCAGGAGATAGGAACAGCTTGTCTCCGTTTAAGTGATTACGGAAGTGAACGCCTTCTTCTTCAATTTTTCTAAATTCACTCAATGAGAAAACTTGGAATCCGCCTGAATCAGTTAGAATGGCTCGGTCCCAGTTCATAAATTTGTGCAGACCGCCTGCTTCTTTTACGATATCGTGACCTGGACGGAGCCATAAGTGGTACGTATTGCTTAAGATGATGCCTGCATCCATTGCCTTTAATTCTTCAGGCGCCATTGTTTTGACTGTAGCCAGTGTACCTACTGGCATAAATACAGGTGTTTCAAAAGAGCCGTGCGGTGTATGAACGCGGCCAAGACGTGCACCTGTTTGTTTGCATGATTTAATGAACTCATAACGTATCGGTAATTGCGACAAAAATGAGCCCTCCTGTCTTTGTTGTATGATGTTATTGAATCAGCATGGCATCGCCAAAGCTGAAGAATCGGTATTCCTCTTTCACAGCCTCATTGTACGCTTTTAGTACGTGCTCTCGTCCAGCTAATGCGCTGACAAGCATAATTAACGAGGATTTTGGCAGATGGAAATTTGTGATCATGCCATCAATTGCCTTGAATGTGTAGCCAGGGTAAATAAAGATCGACGTCCAGCCGCTTGAGGCTTTGAACTCACCATTGTGTGCACTTGCAATGGTTTCAAGCGTTCTTGTTGACGTTGTGCCGACTGAAATAATCCGTCCGCCTTCTTTGCGAACGCGATTAAGATTATCAGCTGTTTCTTCATTCATTTCATAAAACTCTGCGTGCATTTCGTGTTCTTCAATACGTTCTGCACTTACGGGACGAAACGTGCCAAGCCCCACGTGCAGCGTAATGAAAGCAATGTGTACACCTTTCGCTTTCAGCGCATCCAGCAGCTCGGTTGTAAAATGGAGACCGGCAGTTGGGGCAGCAGCGGAGCCAACCTCTTTTGAATAAACGGTTTGATAGCGTTCACGGTCATCAAGCTGCTCTTTAATATATGGAGGCAGCGGCATTTCACCAAGGGATTCAAGCACTTCATAAAAAATGCCTGTATATTGAAACTCGACTTTTCTTCCGCCATGTTCCATTTCCTCTGTACATACCGCTTTGAGCCGTCCATCACCAAAAGTGATAACCGTTCCTTTTTTCACCCGTTTCGCTGGTTTTACAAGTGTTTCCCATTTATCTCCTTCTTCTTGTTTTAATAGAAGCAGCTCAACTTTGGCACCTGTATCCTCTTTCATACCAAACAGACGTGCAGGCAGAACGCGAGTATTGTTTAGAACGAGACAATCACCTTTTTGAAAATAATCGATGATTTGTGAGAATGTATCATGTGTAATCGCACCCGTTTGTTTGTTTAAGACCATCAGTCTTGATGCATCTCTTTTTTCAAGCGGCACTTGGGCAATCAATCTTTCTGGTAAATCAAAATCAAATAGTTCTAGCTTCATTTCCTTCACCTATTCTGTAGTTAACTAGTTAACGTTATTTCATCCGTCCAAAGATATTCAGTAATATGGTTAGTACGATGCTAATGACAATGCATGTAATGACAGGAAAAAAGAACGTTACATTTCCTTTTTTCACAAAAATATCACCTGGAAGCTTACCAACCAATTGAAACACTAATCCTGCGGCAAAAAGGACACCACCTAAAATCATTAATATTTTAGGGAATTCAGTCACGAATCGGAACCTCCATTTGAAAATGTTCATACGCTTCTCTTGTGACGACCCGCCCTCTTGGTGTTCTTTGCAGGAAACCAATTTGCAGCAAGTACGGTTCGTACACATCTTCAATCGTATGTGATTCTTCTCCAATTGTCGCTGAGATCGTATCAAGCCCAACAGGACCGCCTCTAAATTTTTCAATCATACTTAAAAGTAGCTTATGGTCTATATGATCGAGGCCAAGCCTGTCGACTTGAAGACGCTCAAGTGCATCTTCCGCAATGTCCTGCGTAATAGCATGATTCCCAAGCACCTGCGCAAAATCTCTTACTCTTCTGAGCAAACGATTGGCAACCCTCGGTGTTCCACGGGAACGTCTCGCTATCTCTTCGGCAGAGCGAATATCGATCCCAATCTCAAACAGCTCGGCTGTTCTTGCCACAATGTGAGCCAAATCTCTTTGCTCATAGTATTCCAATCTTGCATGTACCCCAAACCTATCACGAAGCGGCGCAGTTAACAGCCCGACACGGGTCGTTGCACCTACAAGCGTAAATGGCGGTAAATCAAGCCGTACAGAGCGTGCTGTATCTCCTTTTCCAATGACAATATCTAAACAAAAATCCTCCATTGCTGGGTACAGCACTTCCTCAATTGAGCGCTGCAAGCGGTGAATTTCATCAATAAACAATACATCACCTGGCTCAAGAGACGTTAAGATGGCCGCCAAATCTCCAGGACGCTCAATGGCTGGTCCTGACGTTGTACGCAGCTGAACATTCATTTCATTGGCAATAATCGACGCAAGCGTTGTTTTCCCAAGTCCAGGAGGTCCATATAAAAGGACGTGATCAAGCGTTTCCTGCCGCATGCGGGCAGCTTCAATAAATACGCTGAGATTATCCTTTACTTTTTGCTGACCGATATATTGGCTAAGTGTCTGTGGCCGCAGACTTTGCTCAATGGCTGATTCATGGTTGTCTGCTTCAGTTGAGACGAGCCGTTCATCCATGAGACATCACCCTATTTCAACATTTTTTGTAAAGCTTTTTTCACATATTGATCGGTTGTAAGATTCTTTTCTTCTTTTAATAATGGAAGAACCTTTTTAATTTCACGATCACCGTATCCAAGGACACTCAAGGCTTCAAGCGCTTCATCTAATGCAGTTTGCTGCGTTTCAACCTGAATGTGGTCCTCGTGATTAAATAAGTTGCCAATCATTTCTGGTACCACATCTGCAAGTTTTCCTTTTAGATCCAAAATGATTTGACGTGCTGTTTTTTTGCCCACACCAGGGAATTTAATCAGGAACGCTTCATCTTCACGTTCTATCGCTGAAATGACAGCGCCAGGATCACCGGAAGCAAGAATAGCGAGTGCGCCCTTTGGCCCTATTCCTGTGACATTTAACAGTTTTGTAAACAGCGCTTTTTCTTCTCGTGTTTGAAAACCGTATAACGAAAATGCGTCTTCCTTTATGTAATGATACGTATAAATCGTTTCTTGTTTGTTTACTCGATAGATAAACGGGTTTGGGGTATAGACTTGATATCCCACTCCGCCGTTTTCAATGACAACATATTGCGGGCACACATAATCAATGGTCCCTTTTACAAACTCTATCACCGTTTTCACCTCTTTGACTGTTCTTCATTGTAACATAAATCGAGGAGAAAACCGCAATAAAAGTTAACATACGTTCGCTCAGTACATTTTTATCATGAAACCATGAAAAACAGCTTGCGGTCTTCACACCAGCAAGCTGTTACATGCTTTAAAACGATATTTCATTTCGGTAAGGCTTCATGACTTCAAGCACATGCTCAAATTCATCCTTTGTTCGAAAAGGAATACCTTGCTCAAGCTGTTTTTCCACATGACTTTCTAAACGGGACGTATCAATTTGAAAAAAGAGATGAATAGGCTCCGCCCAGCCGTCAGGCCTTCCATGAAACGTAGAAATCACACCGTCCTCTGATAATCCGATATATCCATTTGCTTTACTTAATGGAGAGATATCATCAATTTGCTTTCTAAAAAGGGCAAAATCCTCTTTTTGTTCTACCAGCGTCCAGCCTTTATACTGCGCCCAGAATGTGTCTTTGTCTTCTAATGATGCTCGGTGTCTTTCAATACTCACATCGCCGTCTAAATAGACTTTTTCAAGCTGGACGGTGATAGAGTTTGACTGCTTTTGCAAGTGTTCTTTCCCTTCCATATCCGCAGCGAAAAAAAGCACACTTGTCATGATAAGTCCTGTAACGAAACATTTCATCTTCACTTTCACTATTTACACCTCTTTAGAACATGAGATCGATGCATGACATATGTAGTTTGACCCATTTTTCTAAACATTAACCACATCGATGATTCAAATGTATGGTAAGAGTCTTTCATTGTATCCTTCATTCGTAAATGTTATGTTTTATACAATCCATTGCTTTATCGAGTGACACGTTTTTTCATCATTCGTTTTTCAGCCGCATAAACTGAAACCAAAGAAGGTGAAGTCAATGTCAGATGTCAAAAGATTAGCCGAATCGATTCAGTATCATGAAGAGAAACGTTTTCATAAGCTTGCCTATAAACCAGCAGAGCTTGAACTGTGCGGCAAAGGAAGAAGTGCCTATGTCTTTTTATATAAAAAAGACGGCAAGAAAATGGCACTAAAAGTCTTTTTCCCTTCTTATCAGCATATTGCCCGCAAAGAGGCTGCCATTTACGAAAAACTTTCTGGTTCGTCTTACTACCCTGAGATTTATGAGTCTGGGGATCAGTATATTTTAATGGAATATATTAAAGGCTACACATTCTATGAATGCCTTACAAAAGGAATTCCTATTAAAAAACAAATGATCAATCAAGTCGATGATGCGCTGGAGGAAGCGCGCGAGAAAGGATTGAATCCTTCTGATATCCATCTGCGCAATCTGATCTTAACAAAAGAAGGACGAATCAGAGTCATTGACGTTGCCAGATTCACGCAAACGAAAGCATGTCATCAATGGGATGATTTAAAAGCCGCTTATGCTTATTACCAAAAACCTTTTTTCCCTAAAAAAGCACCGCGTCTTTGGCTTGAAGTGATTGCTTATTTGTATAAAAAGAACTGGCTGTCCCGCGGGCAGCTTAATAATCGAAATGATTTTTCTGCATAACAAAAGCCGCTCTATTTGAGCGGCTTTCTGTTGTTATTCTGTTTCTACATGGATACTATTGACGTTTAATAGGTTAATGATTTCATTATTCAGCTTAAACCAATGATTGGCTTCTTCAATTTTTTTATACACATCATAGGTAGCTGGACGTTTGAGCTCGAAATCAAGCACTTCCCCATTGTTCATATGAAATGTTACCTTAAATACTTTCATCATAAGATCACCTTCCACTCTTCTTGTTCGCTGGTCAAATAGATCAGCTCTTTTCATTCATTCTCTATTCAACTCGTTTCCCCTCCTTCTTTCCATTCAAACCCAAGAAGTTTAAATTTTGTTTAAATTCACACAACATATCTATCTCTCATATCTGCAAAGAAGTATATTAGTGAAAAAGGAGGCTGCCCTTGATGAAGCAGAAAAAGAAACGAACATCTCCAGAAAGAAAAACAGTCTTTTTTCATTTAACAGATGCTCTCATTCCAAGTGTGGACATGATGGCATATGCAGCAAAGGCATTTTTTCACCTTTTAAGAAAAGCCTTTTCAGCGGTTTGATAAAACCCCGCACAGCATCGTGCGAGGTTCTTTTTTTATGGCTGATAAATTTGACTTCCTTGACTGACAAACTCCTTCGCCTTCTTTTCCATCTCTCTTTTTACTTCTTCAGATTGATTGCGGATATCATGAGAAATTTTCATACTGCAAAACTTCGGTCCGCACATCGAGCAAAAGTGAGCGGTTTTAGCGCCTTCGGCAGGCAATGTTTCATCATGGAACGCCAAGGCTCTTTCTGGATCAAGTGACAGGTTGAATTGGTCCCGCCATCTAAATTCAAACCTCGCTTTCGATAAAGCATCATCGCGCTTTTGAGCCGCAGGATGTCCTTTTGCTAGATCAGCGGCATGTGCTGCAATTTTATAGGCGATCACGCCTTCTCTCACATCTTCTTTGTTCGGCAGACCTAAATGCTCTTTTGGTGTTACATAGCACAGCATTGCTGTTCCGTACCAGCCGATCATGGCCGCACCGATCGCGGATGTAATGTGATCATACCCAGGTGCGATATCTGTTGTAAGAGGCCCTAACGTATAAAATGGTGCTTCCTTGCAAATGTCCATTTGCTTGTCCACATTTTCTTTGATTTTATCCATTGGGACATGTCCGGGCCCTTCAATCATTACCTGCACATCATGTTTCCAAGCAATCTCTGTTAACTCACCTAACGTTTCCAGCTCTGCAAACTGCGCCTCATCATTGGCATCAGCAATCGAGCCTGGTCTAAGTCCATCTCCAAGTGAAAAGGCGATATCATATTTTTTCATAATTTCACAAATGTCTTCGAAGTGAGTGTAGAGGAAATTCTCTTGATGATGAGCAAGACACCATCTTGCCATAATTGCACCACCTCTTGAAACAATTCCGGTCACCCGATCGACAGTGAGCGGAATATATCTTAACAGCACGCCAGCATGAATCGTGAAATAGTCTACACCTTGCTCCGCTTGTTCAATTAATGTGTCCCTGTACACACCCCACGTCAAATCTTCTGCGACTCCATTCACTTTTTCAAGGGCCTGATAGATAGGAACGGTTCCTACTGGGACTGGGCAATTCCGAATGATCCATTCTCTCGTTGTATGAATATCCTTTCCAGTAGACAGATCCATCATTGTATCTGCCCCCCATCTGATCGCCCATGTCATTTTTTCAACCTCTTCATCAATGGATGACGTGACAGCCGAATTGCCAATATTCGCATTGATTTTGACATGAAAATTCCTTCCGATAATCATTGGTTCACTTTCTGGATGGTTAATATTTGAAGGAATGACGGCTCTTCCGCTCGCTACTTCCTCTCTAACGAACTCAGGGCTTAGCTCTTCTCTTATTGCGATAAACTCCATTTCAGGCGTAATGATGCCTTTTTTGGCATAATGCATTTGCGTCACGCGCGCTCCTTGTTTCGCGCGGAGCGGCTTATGATGAAAATTAGTTTGGACAGAATGGATGGACTCCTTCTCCCTTGAACGGTATCCATTATCCTCCGGTCTTACATGACGCCCTTCATAGCTTTCTGTATCTCCTCTTTCTTCAATCCATGCTGCCCTAAGACGCTTTAACCCCTTTGTGACGTCAATATGAACGTTCTCATCCGTATACGGTCCACTCGTATCGTATACACGGACTGGTTCATTTTTTATGTCGCCCGCCTCTGTCACAGTATGTGAGAGCGTAATCTCTCTTTTTGGCACTAAGATATCGGGTCTTGATCCTTTCTCATACACCTTATGGCTGCCGTCAAAGCTAGATAACAATGATTGGTTGGATGGGACACTTTTCTTTTCTTTCATTTGCTGTTCTCTCCTTTTCTTCTTGTCACCGGACAGGATGGAATCAGCACCAGCAAAAAACCAGGCTCTATTTAAAGAACCTGGTTTCGTCGTCAGAAATAAACATGCATATCATTGATATGATACATGCATCATCTTCAACTTCCCCACGCTGGTACGAGCCAGATCAGGTCCAAAGGGTTAAGAAGCTTATACTTCTCTCTCAGCCCATTTACGGGCACCCCTAGTCACTTTTATTGATTTCCACATCAGTGTAGCATAGAGACATCATGAAGAAAAGAAGATTCAGGAAAATAGTTCCTTTCCCCTACAAGCGTTATAGATCATGTTGATATACAGTCTTCTATACATCATCTATCTCTCTCATTTCAATTAAATCTGAAATAATCATTGATCCTTTTCTCCTATTATGTATAATTAATCTAAACGGAGAATTTTTATACAATTTATTTAAAGGAAGTTCTAGTCGATTGCAAACATTTCTCACATTTATCGTCGTAGGATTCTCAATTGCTCTGCCTGTTGGAGCAATCACGGTTGAAATGACAAAACAGGGACTGAAAAACGGATTTTTTCATGGTTTAACTGTCGGAGCAGGCGGTATGACCATAGACTTATTACTCATCTTGGCTTTATATGCTGGATTTGCTCAGTTTTTATCTTTGCCGTTTGTTCAAATCCCGCTCTGGCTGATTGGAGCTGTATTTTTAATGATTCTCGCATACGATTCCATTAAAAATGCGGATCAAGATATTCATTTAGCAGGAGAAAAGGTCAATAAATCATTCGTGAAAACATATCGAAACGGCTTGCTCGTGGCGGTATCTCCTGGAAATCTTGTGTTCTGGGTTTCTGTTTTTGGTGCTGTACTTGCAGATGCTTATACAAAAACAGATTCATCTGAATTTATGCTGGCTGCCGGCGGTATTTTGGCAGGGATTCTCCTTCATGACATTGGTCTACTCACCCTTGTATCCTTAACAAGAAAAGTGATGAATCGGACGATGATCAAGTGGACATCCATTATTGCTGGTATTTTATTATTAGGGTTTGGCTGTTATTTCTTTTACGAATTTTATATAGGCATCAAGGTTTATTTTTAAGAAAAGGCTAAAGTTCGTGATGAACTTTAGCCTTTTTGTGTCAAACTATCGGGTCATGCCTGTTTGTCCTGTTTCAAATTGCGTTCTTCTCATATCTCTAAAGCGTGTGAATGCACCTTCATCTTTCATGACTTGGACTGCTCTTCCATCTGCATAACGAGTCGCTGCTTCTTCTACTTGTGATACACCTTCTGACGTCAGGCGGCCATCTGATTTAATGGCAATATACACATTCTCATCCGTCACCATGACTTGAGAGTCTGCCACGTGATTCATTTTATTGACGCGGTTGGCAATTTTTCTTGAACGCTGGATGTTCTCTTGTTTATCGTAGCCTGAGAACGACATTTGGTTATGATAGTTCATATCTCCATGACTGTAGCGTCCATCTCCACCTGCAAGAGGCATTCGATCATCGGCTTGAGGACGGGTGCGATAATCAACATTCGTTGTATTCCCACCGTTCATCCCTTCCATGAGTTCAGAAACTGGTCCTTGATGATCTTGGTTATTGTCATCTGCACGGTTATTCGAATGATATCCGACCGGCTGACCTGATTGATTATGCCTTGTATCTACACCTGCATTGTCATTTGTACCACATGCTGTTAACCCAATAGGAAGAAGCACTAATGCGATTGTTTTTTGCCATTTTTGTCTCAAACGAAAAACCCCCTGTACAAATTCAATCTCATGAGCGCGAAACAGGCTCTGTTTTAGCATGTACAGTTAGGAAGAAAATCAAGCTGTCAGTTATAAACAAAAAAAGGAACGATTGAGATCGTCCCTTCTGGTATGGTGACAAAAGGCTAAAATGTTCTTGATTTTAGCCTTTTGTCTTCTTTTCAGCGTAATAGAAAACCTTTGCATTCTAGGAAGGACGAGCACAGGAGCGGAGCGAATTTGACATTCGTGAGCACCGGAGCGCAGACCTGACACCGAATGCGAGGGTTTGTCTACACGCTGAAAGGAACGATTGAGATCGTTCCTTCTGTCATTAATCCTCTTCTTCCTCCTCCGGCCTTGCAAATACGGATTGACCTGGATATGGCTGCATATATGGCTGAGCTGGATAAGCTCCCATTTGGCCATAAGGAACAGGATTCGGATAATGTCCTGGCCAAGGCTGATGATGCTTCATTCCATCATCACATCCGCAGTCTTCCTTGCCATATGCTGCATTTGAGACGTTTGGATAAAAGCCTTGATTTGCATTGGCATTTGCATTGGCGTTTGAATGCATATGGTGATGCCAGTGATGTCCGTCGTTTGCATGGTGCTCATGATTCTCCCCGTAGTAAGCAGGCGCTTGATACGCAGGATAATATGGATGAGCCGGGTATGGATATGGCATCATATGATGGTGATAATATGGATGGATAGGATAACATAGTCCTGATCCCGGTAAAATTGGTGATGCCGGCACCATTTGCTGCGGATATGGATACATCGCCGGCATGTAATGACCATGACCATAACCAAAATAAGGATCATATGGTTCATGATGATGCTGGTGATGATGCTCGTTATTTTCAGCCACTCCTCCTACCGCTGCCCCTCCCACATTTGGCATTTGCGGGAAGTTAGGAAGGTTTGGGTAATTGCCATGCTCCATGTCTTTTCCCTCCTCTTTTTGATGCGGAATATGAATAAACGGGTCATATCCCTTTGCCACTTCATCTTTTAGATGACCTTTATTTTCATGGTGAAAATGGTCTTTGTTATCTTTATGGTCCTTATTTTCATGATGGGAATGACCCTTGTTATCTTTATGGTCTTTATTCTCATGATGAAAATGATCCTTGTGATCTTTTTTCTCGTGAACGTGATCTTTTTTCTCATAATGATCTTTTTTGGGAGGAGGCGTGAATGGCTGGTAGAGATTGGTCTGATAATAGTTCACATCGACTTGTGGAAAAACTGGCTGCTCGATCTTTGGCACTGGCGGTACATAAGGTACCGGTTCATTTGGCTTTTCCTTCGGTTTTGTATCTTGCACTTGCACGACATCTTTTGGCTTTTCTTTCACATACGGATGTTCTTTCGTTTTTGGCATTTCTTTTGCTTTGTGATGATCTGTTTTTACAGGAACACCACTAGATGGAATTTTAATCTTCATACCCGGCATGATCAAATCAGGATTACTGAGCTGAGAATTTAGTTTTTTCAATTCTTGAAAGTCGACTCCGTATTTCTTTGAAATTTTCCAAAGGGAGTCTCCTTTTTGCACAATATGAATTTTCAACGTTTTCCCCTCCTATGCAAAACGTGAACGTAACGGTTATGTCAGAAGTACAATATGTTTCAACATAAATTTATGCCTATTTACAAGCCGATATGATAAAAACTTGTTTTCTGATAGGAGGGGCTGAATCATTATTTAATGGCGAGCATTTTCTCGAGTGCAAGCAAAGCGTCTTTCGTGATGTCTTCATTGACCTGTATCAACCCGACCGGCTGACCCTTTTCAATGCTTTCAAGTGACCATAGCAAATGAGGCAGATCAATCCGGTTCATCGTCAAGCATGGACACATATCTGGGTTAAGGGATTCAATTTGTTTATCTGGGTGCTGCGCTATGATCCGTTTGACTAAATTCATCTCTGTTCCAATCGCCCACTTGCTGCCTGCTGGCGCCTGTTTGATCGTATCAATAATAAATTTCGTTGAACCTGCTAGGTCAGAAGCCCTTACGACCTCATGCGTGCATTCAGGATGGACAAGAATTTGAATGTCACGGTCTTTTTTTCTCATTTCTTCTATATTCCGAACGGTAAATTTCTCATGTACGGAGCAATGGCCCTTCCATAAAATCATCTTGATCCGGGAAAGCGGCTGATCGGTGATGAGCTTTTCTTCTATCTGATCCCAGACAGCCATTTCTTCTAGCGGAATACCTAAATCAAAAGCCGTATTACGCCCTAGGTGCTGATCAGGGAGAAACAGAATCCGCTCTTTTTGCGTCATCGCCCACTCGAGTACTTTTTTAGCATTTGATGAAGTAACAGTCGCCCCGCCATGCTTGCCGACAAATGCTTTAATATCTGCTGTTGAATTGACATACGTAAGCGGAAGTATTGTATCTCCAAACAGATCAGTGAGCTGCTCCCATGCTCTGTCTGTTTGTTTCATGTTTGCCATATCTGCCATGGAACAGCCTGCTCTCATATCTGGCAATACGACGCTTTGATTCTTGTTTGACAGCATATCTGCCGTTTCTGCCATAAAGTGAACACCGCAGAACACAATGTATTCAGCCTCGTGATTGTCGGCCGCTATTTGTGCCAGCTGCAATGAATCTCCTGTTGCATCTGCAAATTCGATGACCTCATCCTTTTGATAATGATGACCCGGTATAAAAAGCTTTGATCCAAAAGCCCGCTTGATTTCTAACACTCGCTGCTTCATTTCATCATCAGAGCGGTGTTTATATTCATCTGGCATCATGGCTGCATGTTGATTGGCTAATACATTAAGCATGGACATGAGTTGTTCCCCCTTTATGACTGAATTCCATATTCATACTAAAATCAAATGCTGGAGCAGAATGTGTTAGAAAACCAAGTGAAATCAAGTCGACTCCTGTCCCCCTGTAGCTTGGCAATGTCTCTAGCGTAATGCCCCCTGAAGCCTCTGTCAGAATGGACTCTGGCGTCATTTGTTTAAAACGTTTAACCTCGTCCGGAGAGCAGTTATCAAACATGATGACATCCGCTTTTGCATCAATGGCTTCCATTAGCTGCGTTTCTGATTCAATTTCCACTTCAATTTTCACCATATGACCGGCATATGCTCTTGCTTTTTCTACAGCTTCACGAATAGAGCCGCATGCGGCAATATGATTATCTTTAATCATGACCCCATCTGATAAGCCAAAGCGATGATTCTTTCCACCGCCTGTCTTCACTGCGTATTTCTCTAACATACGCAAGCCGGGTGTCGTTTTTCTCGTATCACAAATCGTAATAGACGGGTCACCTAATCGCTGCACCGCCTCATGTGTTAAGGTGGCGATACCTGTTATTCGCTGCAATAGATTTAAAATGACCCTCTCTCCCTTTAATAAGTCGTTGACTGGGCCCTTTATTTTCGCCAGTACAGCGCCTGAATGAATCCAATCACCTTCTTGAAAAAACAGCTCAGTTTGAATCTGTTCATTCAACAGGCGGTAACCTATTTCAATCAGTTGTGATCCTGCCAATACACCAGATTGTTTCGCAATGATAAGAGCTGTTCCTTTCTTGTCTCCAAAGATGGCATCAGCTGATACATCTCCAAAGCCAATATCCTCTGTAAAAAAATGAGTGAGCATTTGTTTTAACTGTAAACGTTCCATTTGGCACCGATCCTTTCATTTTTCATGATATGAATATGACCTTTTTCATGAACAATCTGCCTGCCCTGCCACAACGCATCGCTTCGCTCTGGATAATCCATTCGATAATGGCCGCCTCTGCTTTCTGTACGGAGTAATGCAGATTGAGCAAGGCAAACCGCTAATGCCCATTGATTGCTTAATTCGATCTGTTCATTTGTGATATCCTTCACATTAATTTGCTGAAAAGTGACATGCTGTAACGTATGAAGCAAAGTCTGCAAGCCCTTTTCATCTCTCACAATGGCTGCAAATGTAGTCATCCATTGTCTCAGCTGATCCTTTGAAATCATTGGAACCATCCATATTTCTTGAATAGAAAAAGGTGGACTTGTTTCTTTCTGTTTAGGCAGCTGTTCAATTCTTTGTGCCGCTTTGCTGCCTAACACGAGACCTTCCAGAAGAGAATTACTCGCCAATCGATTCGCACCGTGTAAGCCAGTACAGGCCGCTTCTCCAATGGCAAATAGCGCTGGAACAGTCGTTTCTCCATATTCATTGACACTGATACCGCCCATTAAAAAGTGCATACCCGGGGAAATTGGCAGCCTGCCGCTCGCCATATTGACACCTGCACGCTGACACATCGCATCTATTGCGGGAAAACGGGCTGAAAAATGCGGAATATCATGGATGTTAAGATACAATTGATGGCCTAATTGCTGCTCATGAAAAATAGCTCTAGCGACCACATCTCTAGGTGCTAAATCAGCTTGTTGGTGAATACCTTTCATGATCCGCCTGCCTGTTTCATCTTCTAAATAAGCTCCCTCTCCCCGTACTGCCTCTGAAATGAGACCAACTGCTTTTCCATCGATTGTCAAAAGAGTTGGATGGAATTGAACAAATTCTAGATCCACTAATTGCGCACCTGCTCGATAGGCCATCATCAGTCCGTCTCCTGTTACAGAAGGATCATTTGTGTTTGTCTCATATAGGGAGCCGCAGCCGCCTGTTGATAAAACAACGGCATCTGCGGTCATTGTTTGTACGTGTCCTGTCTCGTCTTTCCATACAACACCCTTGCATGTCCCTTCATGAACCAATAGATCAATGACATGATGATATTCATATAAATGAATATGTGAGCCGAGCTGACTTTTCAGATACTGTACAAGGGTTTTCCCTGTTTGATCTCCTCCTGCATGCAAGATGCGATGAGTGGTGTGTGCCCCCTCTTTGCCTAATTGCGGCTCTCCCGCTTCATCTTGATCAAATGGACATCCATCTGCTACGAGCTGCTGCACAAGATGTTTTCCAAGTCTCACGATTTCTTGTACGGTTCTTTCATCATTGTGGTCACAGCCAGCATCTAGTGTATCTTGCACATGCTGCTCAGCTGAATCATGTGCTGAAAAGGCAGCAGCAATTCCACCTTGTGCCAGCATGGAATTACTAGATGAAAATTGTTTTTTTGTCATCATGATGACCTGGCAGTTTTTCGAGATATTTCTTGCAAAGGAAAGCGCTGCAATTCCTGATCCCACCACAATAACTTTTTTGATTGATGACACCATTGCCCCTCCTGTCATTTACACCTGTCTTGACACATATCATTACACAACACTAAAATAAATACAAGAAAAAATTTTCACACGGGAGATGGATAGGTTGGTTTATTTAGATTACGCAGCTTCTACACCTGTTTCAGAAGAAGCACTGCATGTTTTTGAGCAGCTGAGTAAAAATTTCTACGGAAATGCAAGCAGTCTTCATGATGCTGGGGGAAAAGCAAATGACATATTGACTTACAGCAGACAATCACTCGCTGCCATGATCGAGGGTGAACCAGATGGGATCTACTTTACAAGCGGTGGAACTGAATCCAATCTCCTTGCGATTCAATCGATCATCAATGGACTACCACCACATAAACAGCATGTCATCACAACATCAGTCGAGCACCCTTCTGTTCATCATGCAGTTAGCAGCTTAGAGCGTCTTGGCGTAAAAGTCACGATCATTGAACCGAATCAGGATGGAATCATAACAGAGGACATTCTCAAAAAAGCATTATTGCCTGAAACAGGACTCGTATCTATTCAGCATGCTAATTCAGAAACAGGGATTATCCAGCCGCTTGCTGAGTTAGCACCTCTTTTAAAAGAAAGGAACATTCTTTTTCATACAGATGCTGTGCAAACATTTGGAAAGATACGTGTGTCCATCAAAGAACTTGGAGTCGATGCCGTGTCCATCTCAAGTCATAAAGTGTATGCTCCTAAAGGCGCTGGTGCCGTTTATATGGGCGCTCATGTTCCTTGGAAACCTTTATATACAGGAGCAGTTCAGGAAAATGGCTTACGTCCAGGGACAGTGAATGTACCGTGTATCGGTGCTTTTGCTGCTGCAAGTGAACAAGCAATGCTTAGGCTGGATGAACAGCAAAAATTAGATGAACAGCTGCGTGATTATTTTCTTCAGCAGTTAAAAATCAGACAGTTGCCAGTTCGTACACTTCAGGACAATGACAATCGCCGTACGCTGCCTCATATTATTGGTTGTTTTTTTGAAGGGTTTGAAGGACAATATGTAATGTTAGCATGTAACCGGCATGGGATTTGTCTATCAACTGGAAGCGCATGTGCTTCTGGTTATCACCATCCTTCCCCTGCTGTGAAGGCATTGCGTGTATCAGATCGTGATGCCCTTCAATTTATTCGACTATCATTTGGATGGCAGTCATCAAAAGATGACATCGATCAGCTTTTGCATACATTTGAGCATTTGCAAAAGGAGAAGAAGGGAGCTTAGGACGTGGAGCAAGAGAGGAAACTCATTGGCGAAGAAAGAAGAACCGCCATTTTAGAGTGGCTGAAAGAAACAGACACACCGCTTACTGGAAGCTTTTTAGCTAAAAAAGCGGCTGTCTCTCGACAAGTCATTGTACAAGATATTTCATTATTAAAAGCAAAAAATGAACCCATTATTGCCACAAGCCAAGGCTATGTGTATATGGCAGCGCAGCATGCGCCAGAAAGAGAAATTGAACAAATCATCGCCTGTAAGCATGATCCTGCTCGCACAGAAGAGGAACTGACCTTGATTGTAGACTTTGGAGTGACGGTGAAAGATGTGATCATTGAGCACCCTGTTTATGGTGAACTAACGGCCTCCATTCGCGTCAGTACACGGAAACAAGTCGCTGATTTTGTCCATCATATTTCTAACACCGGCGCGTCCTACTTGTCAGAACTAACAGACGGCGTGCATTTGCATACTCTCTCTTCTTACAGCCAAAAGCAGCTTGACCAAGCCATTCAAGCGCTGGATGATGCTGGGTTTTTAATAAAAGACTAAAAAAATAGTGTCCTGGATGGGACACTATTTTTCATTCGTTAATTCATATGTTTGATAGCTGCCGAGCAGCTTGACCTCACAGCCAATCGCTTCTAATTCTTGAATCGCACCAGGGACTAGGACATCATCCATTTCTTTTTCGATGTCAATAATAAATAAATAGTGTCCAAGACCTGTTTTTGTCGGACGGGATTCAATTTTTGACAAGTTGAGATTCCGCCAAGAAAAAGCAGACAACACGCGGTGCAATGCACCTGATTGGTCATCCTTAGGCAGACTGACCACAATGGTCGTTTTTGGCTTTGATGAGAAACCAGAATTCATTGGGAACGATGCGTTAGGATCTTTATGTAAAATCACAAAGCGTGTATGGTTGTGCGGATAATCATGAATGTCTTTTTTCGCAATCGTCAAACCATACGTTTTTGCGGCAATTTCATTGGCAATAGCCCCGACAGCTTCATCTGGATGCTCACTGAGGTATTTTGCTGCATAGCCTGTTGATTCCACTGGCCGGTGAGGAATATGAGGGTACTGTTTTTTCAGAAATTGATGACACTGGGCAATCGCGTGAGGATGTGATTGAATGACATCTAACGTCTCCCAGCTCTCCGCTCTTGACGGGTGGACAAGCAAATGCTGCCGTATCGGTGCTGTCATCTCCCCCACAATGGACAACGCTTCTTCATGAATTAAATAATCAATCGTTAAGTTCACAGATCCTTCGAGTGCATTTTCAAGTGGAACGACCGCCAAATCGACTTCGCCCTTTGACACAGCATCCATACATTGCGGAATCGTTGCATAGGCACGCTGCACTGCATCTTTTGGAAAACAAGAGCATACGGCCAAATGAGTAAATGTTGCCTCTGGTCCAAAATAACCTACAGTTAATTGCTTCATCTGCTATGATCTCTCCTTTTACGCCCCAGAACCTAAAATTTCAACTTTTTCGACAAATTCAAGCTTTCTTAATTGATTCATGACGGTGTTAATATCATCTGCCATACCTGCCGTACTAATCGATAGGGTGACATTTGCTCTTCCTTGCAGCGGAATCGTTTGGTGAATGGATAACACATTACAGCCAGAGTCAGCCACAATTTGAAGCAGCCTTGACAGAGCCCCAGACCGGTCCTCAAGGTGGAAAAACAATGTGATGATCTGCTCTTTCACCATTGTATAAAATGGAAAAACAGCATCTCGGTATTTATAAAAAGCACTGCGGCTTAAATCCGCTTTTTGAACAGCATCGGCAACTGAATCCGCTTTTTTGCGATCGAGAAGCTTTTTGACTTCAAGCGTTTTTCGCATCGCCTCTGGAAGTACATCCTCTCTTACTAAATAGAACGTTTCTTCTTTCACCTGTTTTCTCCCCTTTTAAAAACGGGAGAGCCCATGGACTGGACCCTCCTGTTGATCAATCAATAAATTCGAATTCAAATTCAAGCAGACGAATGATGTCGCCATCTTTTGCACCGCGCTCACGCAACGCATCATCGACACCCATTCCGCGCAGCTGTCTAGAGAATCGTTTAACGGATTCATCTCTTGAGAAGTCTGTCATCTTAAAGAGACGCTCAAGTGCTTTACCCGTTAAGACAAATGTGCCATCAGGATCTCTAGAGATCTCAAATGGTGCATCGCCCTCATCAAATCTGTACATCACGCGGTTATCCGACAGCTCCTCTTCATTATAGAGCGGGAATTCCGGTGTTGTTTCAAGCTGATTGGCGATTTCAAATAAGAGCTCACGAAGCCCTTCTCTTGTGATCGCACTAATCGGGAACACTTTATAGTCATCCGTTAATTTTTCTTTAAATGCCGCTAGATTGTCAGCTGCATCTGGCATGTCCATTTTGTTCGCAACAATGATTTGCGGACGCTCTGTCAATCTCATATTGTATTGCTCAAGCTCTTCATTAATCGTCACGTAGTCTTCGTATGGGTCACGCCCTTCAAGTCCAGACATATCAATGACATGGACAATGACACGTGTACGCTCAATATGACGTAAAAATTGATGACCTAAGCCAACGCCTTCGTGCGCTCCTTCAATCAGTCCTGGCAGATCCGCCATAACAAAGCTTCGGTTATCGTCTGTTTCAACAACTCCGAGGTTCGGCACAAGCGTTGTAAAATGATAATCCGCAATTTTTGGTTTCGCAGAAGAGACAATTGAAAGCAGCGTTGACTTCCCGACACTTGGGAAACCAACAAGTCCAACATCTGCAAGTACTTTTAATTCTAAGATGACGTCACGTTCTTTACCTGGCTCACCGTTTTCAGAAAGCTGTGGCGCAGGATTTGCTGGTGTTGCGAAGCGTGAATTTCCACGTCCGCCACGTCCGCCTTTGGCAATCACAGCCCGCTGCCCATGCTCTGTCAAGTCAGCTAGTACTTGTTCCGTCTCTGCATCTGTCACAACCGTACCAGGCGGAACTTTGACAATCATTTCTTCCGCATTTCGGCCATGCTGGTTTTTACTCATTCCATGCTCGCCGCGGTCAGCCTTGAAATGACGCTTATAACGAAAGTCCATTAACGTTCTAAGTCCTTCGTCTACTTCAAATACAACATCTGCACCATTTCCGCCGTCGCCGCCTGCTGGGCCGCCCTTTGGTACATATTTTTCACGACGGAACGCCACCATACCGTTTCCGCCGTCACCGCCTTTAACATACACTTTAACCTGATCTACAAACATAACTTCCTCCGTTTCTCTGCATCACATATCTCGTTCTTGCCTCAAAC
Organism: Bacillus sp. ABR; assembly: GCF_056172715.1. NCBI lineage: Bacteria > Bacillati > Bacillota > Bacilli > Caryophanales > Bacillaceae > Bacillus > Bacillus sp. ABR. The sequence continues at coordinate 568,578 of NZ_JAOYSL010000002.1, forward strand.
AAAGCTCAATCATGGACTCATGAGGCGTCACATGAAATTGCGTTATACTCATACATGGATAGTTTGCGTCATGAAACGCATTTAACGCATCCAAACTTGTTAATTTTCCTTTGAAATCAAAATATAAGATCACATCATTTTCTTCATGATCTGTTTGGAACGTGACCGTTAAATGATTTTCAGTTTTTTGGCAAACTGATTGATCGAATATCGAAAACAACTCCTGTGATACCGATAGCAGCTGTGATTCATATGCTGATAAGTCTCGGGTTTCACCAAGCACTTCATATTCTAAGGTGATAAAATGCGACTCCCAATTAAATGTTAGAAAGTAATAGGCCAATTGGGGAATTTTTAAATTTGAGAGTTTGGATTCATGCTGTGCTTCAATGACCATTTCTTCTATAATTTCAAACACGCGGTCATATTTTTCTAATGTCAAGTTGCCTTTGATCAGCTGTAATTTATTCATCCAGTCGTGTCTTGAACGACTGAGCAGATAGATCAATTCATTTGTTAATGCAACGTGAGTTAATTTTTCATTTTCTTTACTTGGTATCTCTTCCATTATCGCACTCCCAATCGTTTGGTCTCTCTTTTAGGAGTCTTATCATCAATATGTCTCCCTGAATTATAACAGAGAAGACAGCATAGAAAAACACTAGTTATGTGAGGAAAGGTTGTTTTTTCTGATCGTATAGGAGAAAATGAGGCAAAGTCAGCAAACGTTCTTTGATATTTATGGAGTGCATCTTCTTTTATCATCTTCGGTACTGCTTGTAAAAGTGAAAAAAACTCCAGTCAATGACCGGAGTTTTTAGCAATTATTGTGCCGCAGGATATACGCTCACTTTTTTACGGTCACGACCGAAACGTTCGAATTTAACCGTTCCGTCGATTTTAGCGAAAAGAGTGTCGTCGCCTCCGCGTCCAACGTTTTCACCTGGATAGATTTTCGTTCCACGTTGACGATAAAGGATAGAACCACCAGTTACGAATTGACCATCAGCACGTTTAGCGCCTAAACGTTTAGACTCAGAGTCACGTCCGTTCTTTGTAGAACCTACCCCTTTTTTAGATGCGAAAAATTGAAGATCTAATCTAAGCATGAAGTTCACCTCCTATTTTTTGTTGATATTCTCACATAATCGTGATAATCTCGTTCAATTGTCTCTAAGGAAACGACCATGCCTTCTAAAAGCAGCTGGGCTTTTTCAAAGGATACTGGATCTGTATCAGCCGGCAGTTCAAAAGAGAAGTAGCCGCCTTCTTCACCAATATCAAGCAGTGGGTCCAATCCTGTCAGTGCAATAATTGAATTGACTGAGCCGAAAACAACAGCAGATACACCTGCACAAACGAGATCCTGACCTTTTTCAGCAAACTCGGCATGTCCAGTCATCTGAAAAGACGTAATGCTTTCATCTGCTGATGACCGAGTAATGGTTGCTTTGATCATATCACTCACACGCCTTAAGCGTTGATTTTTTCGATAACAACTTTAGTGTAAGGTTGACGATGACCTTGTTTCTTGTGGTTGTTTTTCTTCGGTTTGTACTTGAACACAGTAATTTTCTTACCGCGACCTTGTTTTTCAACTTTAGCCGTTACTGTTGCTCCAGCAACTGAAGGGTTACCCACTTTGACAGTGTCTCCGCCGACAAACAATACGTTTTCGAAAGTTACTGTTTCACCTGCTTCAGCAGCTAGTTTTTCAACATAAACAGTTTGACCTTCTTCAACTTTTACTTGTTTACCACCAGTTTCGATAATTGCGTACATCTCTGCACCTCCTAATAAACTCAGACTCGCCGAATACAGGGGGCCATAGGCTCTTTACACCTGCTCCGCGCGGTTGTAGCACGGGTGCTACATATCCATAACATTAAAAAATATATCAAACTAGACGCAGAATGTCAATGTATTTTCACCATTAGTACGGTAAAAGAAGCTCTTCCATTGAGGAGGTCGTTCTGCGATCTGAAAAATACGCATGGAGCAGTTCATTTTCATCAAGCTGACTCATCTTCACGCCATCTCTTTCAATAATAATCGGATGCTTGCAGCCCCTTTGAAATCGTGCCATCACTTCGTAAACTTTTTCCTCTGCACTTGCTCTCAGCGGAATCAGTTTTTCTACCTTTTGCTCTTTTTTACCGTAATACCGTTCTAGTAAAAAACGAACCCTGACGTAATGCCTCTGCCTGTGCTCCATCACGAGTGAATAAGCTAAAAAAGTGAGCAGCACCCAGCCATTGAATTGCAGCGGTGCAAACAAAAGTAATCCTGCTGTCAATAGACCGAAAAAGACAAGTGAGCCTTTTATGGCTAGAGCATGTGCACGTTGGAAAGGGTAAAAAATAGATAAGAGCAAAAAGAATAATTTTCCGCCATCAAGCGGCCAAATGGGCAAAAGATTGACAAGAAAAATCGCCATATTATAAAAGGTAAACATCGTAAAGACGTCATGCGAGATAAGAGAAGCCTCCATGAACAGCCACGCCATGAGCTGGAGCGGTACATGCTGAAGCGGCCCGCACAAAATGACCGCCAGCTCCTCTTTTAGCGGACGGTTTCCATGTTCCTCTACTTCAACCGTTCCGCCAAATGGCAGTAAAAAAATCCGCCGAATGCGCCAATGATAATAGCATGCAGCCGCTGCATGTCCAAGTTCATGGACACAGACGATCACAAGCAGGCAAAGCAGCGGCTTAATTTGACCTGACAGAATCGCAAACGCCATCACAATCCACAGCAGCGGATGGATGTGAATTTTCGTCAGCATGAGCAGCCATCTATTCAAAGGTCATCACCTGAATAGGATCGATAAATTGTTCATTTTGTTTAATGGCAAAGTAATACGTGCCCTTCCCTTGATCATCAAGCGAAATCTGGCCAATTTTTTCACCTTTATCAACAAAATCGTATAAGGCCACATCGGCTTTCTTTAATTGACCGTACCAGCTATAGCTGTTATCTGCATGCTGCACCACAACGGTAAGCCCTGTGTCGCTTTTCTTTTTCACCTCGACCACATAGCCTTCCTTCATACTATCAATGGCTTCAGCGGATGTTTCAACTTTGACCCCTGCTCCATTTTGCGTAAAGGATTCCTGCACTTTACCAGAGGCAGGCACAGCTAGTTCTTGATTCGCTTGTACGTCCTTTTGGCCCTCTTTTTTCTCTGTTAAAAATGCCAGCGGATGTCCGACTGTTTTTTCAATCCAACGGTTGGCAGCAGCAAATTGAAAATCTTGCTCAAAGGTCTGAGTAATCACCGGCTTCAGCTGCTGAAACGGACCTGCCTGACCTTTAAACGAAATGGCAGCAATCAACACAAGGGACGCTGATAATAAGCATTTAAGCACAAAGGTATTCGGGTTAAATAAGGGATGACGATATTTCTTTGGCTGATGGGACGCCGGTTCATAGGAGGTCGAGTCAGAATGCTTTTCTTCCTCTGTCAGCATAACCCATGGCGGGATATCTTCTTTTTTCTTGAAAGCCGTCTTCTTAGGAGGAGCAGCTGGCTGCATCGTTTTGCGGCGCTGCGCGATTTTCTTTCGGTACTCGTCCACTCTTTTCATGAGATCACCCTTTACATACAAACAGTTTGTACATTTTATGTGACAACCTCATCTGATATGCAACAAAAAGACCGATTCTAAATCGAATCGGTCTCAGCGTGTAGACAAACCCTAGCATTCGTTGTCAGGTCTGCGCTCCAGTGCTCGTCCTTACTAGGCTGCAAAGGTTTTCTATCACGATTATGCTCTTACACCAAAAAATGCTTTCAGCTTTGCAAACATTCCCTTGTTTTCTTCTTCAAAGGATTGAAGCGGAACAGATTCGCCTAGTACGCGGCGGGCAATATTGCGATATGCAATCGATACTTTGTTTTTAGCATCCATAACAATCGGTTCACCATTGTTTGAAGCCTTAATCACATCATCATCATCTGCTACGATGCCAAGTAGATCAATCGACAAGTGATGTACCACTTCATCTACATCCATTGAATCGCCATTTTTCGCCATGTGTGTACGAATACGGTTGACAATCAAACGAGGCGGTTCGATATCTTCTTGTTCTAACAAACCGATGATTCGGTCCGCATCTCTCACAGCTGAGATTTCAGGTGTCGTCACGACAATGGCCTTGTCTGCACCTGATACAGCATTTTTAAAGCCTTGCTCAATTCCAGCAGGGCAGTCAATGACAACATAATCAAAGTCTTGTTTCAATGATTGAATTAATTCTTTGATCTGTTCCGGCTCCACAGCCGTTTTATCACTTGTTTGAGCAGCAGGTAAAAGATACAAAAGATCCTCGAAACGCTTATCTTTTACAAGCGCTTGGTGAATTTTGCATCTTCCTTCTACTACATCAACTAGATCATAAATAATGCGGTTTTCAAGCCCCATCACGACATCCAGATTCCGAAGGCCGATGTCGGTATCAACTAGACACACTTTTTTCCCTTGAATTGCTAGTGCTGTGCCTAAGTTTGCAGATGTTGTTGTTTTGCCAACGCCGCCTTTTCCTGAGGTAATCACAATAGCCTCGCCCAATTTCACATTCCTCCCTCAAGCCTTGTCAGATTAGGTCTTATATGAGCCAATTGCTGCAGGCGTTCAATGATCATATTGCCATCTATATCTAAATAAGCACATTCCATTTCATTTCCATCTTCTTTTTGGTCTGGTGCACGGTTAAAAACTTGTGCGATGCGAAGCTGTGTTGGAATCATATGAGATGCCGCAATAACAGCCTGCTTGTTGCCATTACATCCAGCATGCGCCACACCCTTTAATGCGCCAAGCACAAAAATATTTCCTCCTGCGCGAATCGTTCCGCCAGGATTGACATCTCCTATTAATAAAAGATCTCCTTCGACATACAGCACCTGTCCAGAGCGTACAATTTTTGCTACAGAAGTAATTTCAGCCTCTGCTTTTAATCGTCTCGCCTCTTCAGTTGACATGACGTCACTTTCAATGGAGTGGATCACGAGATGTTCATTTTCAGACACCGCTTCAGTCAAACGCGTCTCCTGATCCTCCGTTAAATAACGAAAACCAAGCTTAATATGCACATTGACCTTATGTCCTTCTCTTCCATCTGTATATTGCTCAAGTAAAAGAACCTCTCGCAAGCCAGAAAGAAGATCATCAAACGAACAGTCATCATTTAACTGTAATGTTAATCCGTTTTTTGTACCTTTTATCGTCACATATTGCTGTTTTTGAGTTTTCAAGATGCTCACCTCAACAACATACTCATTTCGCCGTAATTGGACAAACTCCTGCTTTTATTCGTCGATCAGTCCTTGTTTCACATTGATGAAAAAGAGCCTAAGCGGCACAACAAGTATGAGAGACGCAGCAGTATTTAAAAGAATCGTTGGAATAAAGCGTTCGATGACATACGTATTAAACGGCATAATCCCTGGTTGAATTGTCGCTTGAACGCCGTATACATAAAACTCCATGACGGAAACAGCAATAATCGACAGAAAGACGACGACTAACATATTCGTTTGCAGAACTTTAAAGGCTTTTGCTAGCAAATAGCAAAGCGCCCCAAAGCCAAACATATGAACACCAAGTATGCCTGTATATGAAATATCATATAAAAGTCCAAAGATAAATCCGTAAATCACACCATATTTTTGATTCACAAAAGCAGTCATAAATACAAGTGCAAGTAAAATGAAATGAGGAGCTAAAATTTGATTCTCTGAAACAAATGGGAGCTTCACTAAATCGACAAAAATACTGTCAAATACGAAGATAAACAACATGACGAAAGCTAGAAGGACACGTTTCACGAGCCTTCCTCCTTCGTCAATTCAGATGCATCTGCTGTACTTGTGCTGCGATTCACCACAATCACACGGTCTAAATTGTTGAGTTCAGCCGCTGGTTCTACGTAAATGATCTTTGTCAGGCCGTAATGGTCTGGCTCGATTTCACTCACCTTACCAATCGTCAAGCCTTGCGGGAATACGCCCCCTGCTCCAGATGTTTCAACAAGATCTCCTTTTTTGACATCCCCATCTGCATCGGATTTTAGAATATTCATAGTCAGCATTTTTTTCTTGCTGTCATAACCGTTAATGATTCCATTGAGTTCTTCTTTGCCCTTTTTCGCAAAAATTTTCGTTGAAATTCTATTATTTTGGTCAGTAGAGCTTAGCAACCTTACAGTTGAAGTAAAATTGTTGAGCTTATCACTTTCAATCTTCCCAATTAATGCGCCACTCTCATTTGTGACCGCCATATCTTTGTCAACGCCTTGTTTTTTCCCTTTATCAATCATCACAAAGCTATCCCAAAGAGATGGGTTTCTTGCGATAACAGTTGATAGAATTGGCGTGTAATCACGAACAGAGTTCACATAGCCAAGCTGTTTGCGAAGCTTTTTGTTCTCATCTTCTAGTTCTTGAAGTTTCGCCTCATATTGGGTTTGTCCATCAAGTTTTTTTCGAAGACGCTCGTTTTCATCATATGTGTTCTTTAAATCTTGTACGTTCCCATAAATACCGGCAATAAATTGTGATGGTTTATGAAAGACACCTTGAAAAAAGCCTGTCGTATCCCCCACTAATTTTTCCGGCCATGAAGCACCTCTGCCGCTTTTCACTGAAAAACCAATCATGGCCACCAGTACGATGACACAGACAAGGAGCAACATTAATCTTTTATTCATAAAAAACTGCGGCATGTCTTACACCTCTTTAATTACGCCCGATTATCGATTATCTTTTGATTTTCCTTTGAACAAATGAATATGTTCTAGTGCTTTCCCTGTTCCGATCGCCACACAGTCAAGCGGATCTTCAGCAATAATGACTGGCATTTTCGTTTCATCGCTAATGACTTTGTCAAGATTACGCAGTAATGCACCGCCTCCTGTTAAAACAATTCCGCGGTCCATAATATCTGCTGCCAGCTCAGGCGGGGTTTTTTCAAGCGTCATTTTTACTGCATCGACAATTGTTTCCACCGTATCGCGAAGCGCTTTTGCAATCTCTTCTGCCGTAATAGAGATTGTTTTTGGCAGACCTGTTAAAAGGTCACGTCCGCGAATGTCCATCTCATCATGTACATCAGGCTGCGCAGAACCGATTTCCATTTTAATCGCTTCTGACGTACGATCACCAATCATCAGGTTATACGTTTTACGGATATAGCTGCTGATCGCATCATCCATTTCATCACCTGCAACACGGATTGATTGTGATGTCACAATGCCGCCAAGAGAAATAATCGCTACTTCTGTTGTACCGCCGCCAATATCCACAACCATACTTCCTGTTGGCTCCCATACAGGCAGGTTAGCACCGATTGCCGCAGCAAATGGTTCTTCAATCGGGTATGCGTCACGTGCACCAGCTTGTCTTGTTGCATCAATAACTGCACGCTCTTCTACAGCTGTAATGCCAGATGGCACACATACCATGACGTAAGGTTTACGAGCAAAAAGCCCTTTGCCTTTTAATGCTTGATTAATGTAATATTTCATCATTGTTGCTGTCGTCTCGTAATCTGCAATGACTCCGTCTTTCATTGGGCGTAGTGCCACAACATTACCAGGTGTACGCCCAATCATATTTCTAGCATCATTTCCGACCGCCACTATAGACTTCGTATCAGTTTCCAAAGCTACGACCGAAGGTTCTCTCACAACTATGCCTTTTCCTTTAATAAAAACAAGCGTATTCGCTGTTCCAAGATCTATTCCAAGGTCTTTTGTACCAATTCCAAACATATGTATGTATCTTCCTTTCTTAAACCAAAATTCCCTTAGGGAAAAACTCATAAACTCTATTATATCGTAAAACATTGAAAAAAAAAGTGTTACAAATACCCTTTTTCCTTCAAACTCACAAATTTTTGATCACCTATGACAAGATGATCAAGCAGCTGTATTCCAATCAGCTTTCCACATTCAAATAGTCTCTGTGTGACTTCAATATCTTCCCTGCTGGGCGTCGGATCTCCAGATGGATGGTTGTGCACACAAATAAATGAAGCAGCGGACCGTTTAAAGGCCTCTTTGAAAATTTCACGCGGGTGAACGATGGATGAGTTCAGACTTCCAATAAACACGGTATGTTTATGAAGAACTTGATTTTTTGTGTTGAGATAAAGACAAACGAAATTTTCCTGTTGTAAAAACCTCATATCTTCCATCACAAAGTTTGCCCCATCCTCTGGTGTGCGGATTACATAGCGGTTGTCCGTCGTTTGATGGTGTAATCTAGTGCCGAGTTCTAAAGCAGCTAAAAGAGAGACCGCCTTCGCCTTTCCAACTCCTCGAATCTTCGACATTTCTTCAATTGAGGCTTCTCTTATAGTGCGAAGACCGCCAAATGTTTGCAGAAGTCTTGCGGAAATTTGAAGAACTGATTCCTTTTTTGTGCCTGTCCTTAAAAGAATCGCAACAAGTTCATGGTTTGACAGACTGCCGGGACCATATTTGATCAATCGTTCTCTCGGCTTTTCATCTTGAGGAAAATGCTTTAGCAACATAGGGAAATCGTTCATGATGCCCACTCCTTTTAGATTCCTTCCTGTCATCAAAAAGGGGTGATTCCAAATGTTTCGAGCACTCTAACTGTTTTGGCAATAGGGAGACCTACAACGGAAAAATAATCACCATCTATTTTTTGAACAAACAGTGCGCCTTTTCCTTGAATGCCATAGCTTCCCGCTTTATCAAGCGGTTCTCCCGTTTCGATATAGCGGTCTATTTCATTTTGCGTAAGTGCCCAAAACGTCACTTCTGTCTGTTCATAAAATGTTTCTTTTCTATTCTCTGACTGAATCGTGACACCCGTCAAGACTTGATGTGTCTTTCCTGACAATAATTGAAGCATTGAGGCCGCTTCTTCCTTGTCTTTTGGTTTCCCAAGACATTTGCCGTCAATTGCAACAATCGTATCTGCACCAATAATCACAGCTTCGGGATATAATCTTTGAATATCACTTGCTTTTTGTTCTGCCAACCATTGGACGTTCTCTGCAGGAGAAAAGTTTCGATTTATTTCTTCTTTTAATTGACTTGCTTGAATGTCATAAGAAAACCCTGCTAGATCAAGCAATTCTTTTCTTCTAGGGGATTGAGATGCGAGAATCAATCGGTTCATGTTTGTTCATCCTTTCAGGGTTTAGCCTAAGAAGTAAGATACCCATTCATCCTATCAAATGTACATCTTACCGACAATTTACGAAAATTCATTTTTCATGTTCCTTCATCATTATGTTGGATGAAAAAGAAAAAAACTAGTCATTTTTTGACTAGTTTGGTTTCTTAAAATATGATTTTACGTATTTAATTGATCAAGCAGTGCCTGCTGAGATTTCCACCCGTTTTCAGCAGTAGGTTCATTTAACAGCTGCACCGCTTTCAGCAAACTGCTTTTAGCTGGTGCGTCCGTTGTTTTGGCACTTTCAAGCTCAGAGATCAGCTGCGTAACGTCCTTTTGATCCACATCGTCTCCTGCAATGACCTTAGAGGATAATACAGATGCCTTTTCTATTAAACTAGTCAGCTCATCCGGTACTTGAAATGAGAGCTCCTTGCCTCCCCATGCCTCAAAGTGCTGATCAATCAGCTTCTTCCCAACAGCACTTGTCATGCCCTGTTCTGTCGCAAGCCCAGCAATGACATAATAGCCATCATCCATTGAGATCTTTTTCCCCGCATACCCTGCTTCTTTTAAACTGCCAACTAATTCATCTGCTCCTTTTTCAGAGGAAAACTTTCCAGCCTGTACGACATAGGTTGAAAAATGGCCAGAGGCGCTTTTTTCATCTTTATTCTCTTTTGATTCATCAGCAGTATCTGCTGGCGGCGCATCACCGCCCGCTTTCATTGATGATTGATTTCCGGACGCTGAAACGCTGATATCTCCCCCTGATGGATTCTGAGTACCATCTTGACTTAAGCTAAGTGCAAACACACCAAGGCCTGTCCCAAGAACCACTGCAAACACAATCGTTGTCATCACTCTCTTAAACGGGCCGCGGTTTTTACCGAACTTCTGATCAAAGGAGCCTTTTTTCTTTTGATAAGGTGTGACGACCTTTGGATCAGAATGATAAATATGATCAGCTGCGTCATCCCACTGGAAGTCTTCTTCTTTCGGTTTAGCCGGTTCTTCCTCAGATGCAGCTGTCTCCTGTTCTGACTGCCTTTTTTCCTCCCAATTCGAAAACGTCACTTGATCATCCTCTTGCTGTTTTGGCGGCTGGTGGTCATCTTCATGAAGCATTTCTTCTTTGCCATTAATATTGACTTTTAACCCTTGTTTTTTTGCCTGCCTTTTTTTCACTGTCATTCCCCGCTTTCTGACATTGTTTGTAAGAAAGACCTTTTTGTCCAATGAATCAGCGCGAATGTACCCGTCCTTCTTTCTGTTTCACACTTTAACATAGCGGAAAAAAAAAAGAACAAGACTTTTGTCGGCAGGGAAAAAAAGTGTTCGCCAATTTTTTCAACCGGTCGACCCTGCGAATGGGAGCATGACATGAGCTCCATAGAGATACAGCCAAAAAGAAAAAGAGATCGCAGGAACAAAGGGAAATGGTTCATCTAATCGAAAAGAAAAAACCTTCGCATAGGCGATTCCAGAGATACACGAGAGGAAAAGAATGAGAAGGAATGGCTTGAAGCCAAAGCAAAACGCAAGAACACCGAACAGCTTCATATCAGCTCCGCCCATGCTATTTGGCTTGAAACGTTCTAAACTATAAAACATGAGAAAGCAAAAAAGAAGCGAAGACGCTCCTTCCCACCAAATTAGAAGAGGTTCAAGCGTGCGGTATATGACGAAAAGAGGGAAAAAGAAGAGAAACAGCTCGTTTGGCACCCTCATATAAAGGAGATCACTCACGACAGCAATCACAAATAAACTACAAAGAATCACAAGAAAAAGACCTTCAAACGAAATACCAGCGATTCTATACATGAGCAAAAAAAGACTGCCTGACAGCAGCTCAACCAGTGGATATAACAAAGACAGCCGAGTGCCGCAATGCTTACAAGTTCCCCTCAATAACGCATACGAAACGAGCGGGATCATCTCGTGCAGGGAAAGCGGCTGTTTACAGACTGTGCAGTGAGAACGAGGAAGAAGAATAGATCGCTTAAGCGGCAGCCTTTCACCAACTAGATGAAAGAACGACCCCATGGTGACGCCTGCAAGAAACACAAAAATGCCTATCATATATCGTGACCCCTTCCGAGAATAAGATAGACCGGATTTTATCACGATCGTATTCATTGAGCACATAGCGAAAATATGATTTTACTTTCCATCTGCATATCAAAAGAAAAAAACACAAATGGCGTTAAAGCCATTTGCGTTTTTGTGTTACCCGATCATACGATTTCGTATATCTGAAATAAAATAAAGAGAGCCTGTCACAATGATCACCGCTGACGGATCATCACTTTTTTTCTGAATGAACTCAAGCACTGTACGAGGGTCATCATCATACGACTTTACGTCTAACTGACTGCATACATAAAGCTTTTCAGCTGATTCGGCTCTTGGAAAATCAAATGAAACAAAATGGATAGAAGAACTGACAGCTTCAAGCTTTTGAATCATTTGCTTGTACGGCTTATCTTTTAAAGCACTAAAACATATATGCACCTGTTTACTAGAAAAATGAGCTTGTACACTTTCAATTAAACGGTCGATCCCTTCTTCATTATGAGCGCCGTCTAAATACACTGGAGGATGATCTTTGACTTTTTCAAATCTCCCAGCCCAAGCTGCCTGCCGAATGCCCTCATATATTTGCTCTTCTGTCACACTAATATAGCCTTCTTGCTCCAGCCATTCAATGAGTAAAACAGCAAGGGAAGCATTTTGCCTTTGATGCGTTCCGATTAATCCTGTTTCAAGCTGCGGATACTGCTTTTTTGATGTGCGTAACGTGAAACGTTCACCTGTTTCTGTCGGCTGCTGCTCATCAAAGCTACAAGTATCATGTAATGAAATACATTCAGCATTCTTTTCTTTTGCTGTGTTTTGAATGACAGCAAGAGCTTCAGGCTGGTGAACTGCCGTGATCATTGGAATACCCTCTTTGATAATACCCGCTTTTTCAGCTGCAATTTGTTCAAGTGTGTCACCTAAAATGGCCATATGATCATGACCAATCGACGTAATCGCTGTTAAAATAGGAACAGCAATATTTGTAGAATCAAGTCTTCCCCCAAGCCCTGTTTCCAAGAGGACAAAGTCTACTTGGTGCACATGAGCAAAATAAGCAAATGCACATGCTGTAATGATTTCAAATTCTGTAGTTGCGCCAAGCTCTGTTTGATCTAATTCGTCAACAAAAGGCTTGATTTCATTCACCAAACTCAACCATTCTTCATCTTCTATAGGCACTCCATTAACACTGATTCTTTCATTGAACGTTAGTATAAACGGAGAGGTGAAAGTTCCGACCGAATAGCCGGCTGCCTGCAACACAGAACGCGTAAACGCAATGGTTGATCCTTTACCATTTGTACCTGCAACATGTACTGTTTTTATACTTTGTTCCGGATTTCCTAGTCTGTTCATCAGCCATTTCATTCGTTCAAGACCCGGTTTTACGCCAAAGGCCAGTCTGCTGTGAATCCAATCAATGGCTTCATGATAGGTTGTAAACAATGTCATCTCTCATTTCATACGAAATTTTCAAAAAAGACGACTCCCTTTCATTAGGAGCCGTCTTTTCAACCTTATGCTTTCAGCTCTTCAATACGCTTTTGAACAGCTTCGCGTTTTGCGACATAATCACGTTCTTTCGCACGCTCTTCTTCTACGACACTTTCAGGCGCTTTTTTCATAAAGCCTTCGTTGCCAAGCTTTTTCTGTACTCGTTCCACTTCTTTTGTCAGCTTATCAAGCTCTTTTTGCAGACGAGCAATTTCTTCATCTAAGTTGATTAAGCCTTCAAGCGGCAGAATGAGTTCTGCTCCAGAAATAACAGCCGTCATCGCTTTATCACTAGCTGGGATATCTGTGCCAATTTCAAGAACACTTGGGTTCGTGAAGCGCTCAATATATGAACGGTTTTTCTCTAAGCGTTCCTGCACATCAGATGTAGAGGCTTTAATGTAAAGTTCAACTTGTTTGCTCATTGGCGTGTTCACTTCACTGCGAATGTTACGAACAGAGCGAATGAGTTCCACAAGCAGCTTCATATCAGCAGAAGCTTGTTCGTTGGAAAGCTCCGGCTTCACTTCAGGCCATGCCGCAACAGTAATGGACTCACCTTCATGCGGTAGATGCTGCCAGATTTCTTCTGTTAAGAACGGCATAAACGGATGTAAAAGTCTCATCGTTTGATCTAATACATACGCAAGGATCGAACGAGTCGTTTTCTTCGCTGCTTCGTCTTCTCCATAAAGCGGAAGTTTCGCCATTTCAATGTACCAATCACAGAAATCATCCCAAATGAAGTTGTATAAATGTCTGCCCACTTCACCGAATTCATACTTGTCAGCAAGCTGTGTGACACTTTCAATTGTTTCATTTAAGCGTGTTAAAATCCATTGGTCAGCAACTGATTTTTCTCCTGTTAAATCAAGCTCATCATACGTTAAACCATCCATATTCATTAAAGCAAAACGGGATGCGTTCCAAATTTTGTTCGCAAAGTTCCAAGTGGATTCAACCTTTTCAAAACTAAAACGAAGATCCTGACCTGGTGAGCTTCCAGTCGCTAAGAAATATCTTAATGAATCCGCACCGTACTTGTCGATGACCTCCATTGGATCAATTCCGTTGCCGAGCGACTTACTCATTTTACGCCCTTGTTCGTCGCGGATAAGCCCATGAATGAGGACATCTTTAAACGGTTTTTCTCCTGTGAATTCAAGACCTTGGAAGATCATGCGGGATACCCAGAAGAAAATAATGTCATAGCCAGTTACAAGCAGATTGGTTGGATAGTAGCGCTTGAAGTCTTCACTGTCTGCATCCGGCCAGCCCATTGTAGAAAACGGCCAAAGCGCTGAACTGAACCATGTATCAAGTACATCGTTATCCTGTTCCCAGTTCTCAATATCTTCTGGAGCTTCAAGTCCAACGTATACTTCTTTCGTTTCTTTATGATACCAAGCCGGAATACGGTGTCCCCACCATAGCTGACGAGAAATACACCAGTCACGGATATTTTCCATCCAATGTAAATATGTCTTTTCAAATCGGTCTGGAACAAATTGAACTTGGTCGTCACCTTTTTGCAGATGAATGGCTTCGTCTGCCAGCGGCTGCATTTTCACAAACCATTGTGTTGATAAATACGGTTCAACGACAGCTCCACTTCGCTCACTATGACCAACTGAATGCATGTGGTCCTCAATTTTGAACAAAATGCCTTCTTCTTGTAAATCCTTCACAAGCTGTTTGCGGCATTCAAAACGGTCCATTCCTTTATATTGCAGGGCATTCGCATTCATTGTGCCATCTTCATTCATGACAAGAATACGCTCTAGCCCGTGGCGGTTTCCAAGCTCAAAGTCATTCGGGTCATGAGCAGGTGTAATTTTCACAGCACCTGAACCAAACTCCATATCAACATAGTCATCACCGACGATTGGAATCTCACGGCCTGTAATTGGTAAAACCACTGTTTTTCCAATTAGATGCTGATAGCGCTCGTCATCAGGGTGTACGGCTACGGCTGTATCTCCCAGCATTGTTTCAGGTCTTGTTGTCGCAATTTCAATTGAACCCGTGCCATCTGAAAGCGGATATCTCAAGTGATAAAACGCACCTTGAACATCCTTATAAATCACTTCAATATCAGAAAGTGCCGTTTTCGTTGCTGGATCCCAGTTAATGATGTACTCTCCGCGATAAATAAGCCCTTTTTCGTACAATTGAACAAACACTTGGCGAACGGCTTTATTCAGACCTTCATCTAAAGTAAAACGTTCACGGGAGTAATCGAGACCAAGACCCATTTTCGCCCACTGGCTGCGAATAAAATCTGCATATTCTTCTTTCCACTTCCACGTTTCTTCCACAAATTTCTCTCGGCCAAGGTCATACCGGCTTACGCCTTCTTCGCGAAGCTTTGCCTCGACTTTTGCTTGAGTCGCAATACCGGCATGGTCCATACCTGGAAGCCAAAGAACGTCATAGCCCTGCATCCGTTTCATACGTGTCACGATGTCTTGGAGTGTAGAGTCCCATGCATGCCCAAGGTGCAGTTTTCCTGTCACGTTTGGTGGAGGAATGACGACTGTATATGGATCTTTCGTTTTGTCATTTTGTGCTTCGAAGAATTTCCCTTCAAGCCAGTACGTATAGCGGTCTTTTTCAATCGCATTAGGATCGTACTTTGTTGGCATTTCTTGATTATTTGTTCCCATTTGTGTAACCTCCACATTTTTTCTGCTGATGAAACATAAAAAAAGCCTTTCCATCCTTATAAAAGGACGAAAAAGCTTTTTCGCGGTACCACCTTTTTTCACGAGACACATACACGTGTCCCATACACTCTAAAGGATAACGGGGTTCTCCCGAATTTCTCTACTTGTTCATTCAAGAAATTAAGCTCACAGGCGACCTTCCAAACAAGTACATCCTAGGAAACCTCTCAGCTCTTGGCTTCCCTCTCTTTAGGGTCTTGCTCGTACTCTTCCTGATCTACGCTTACGATATATCACGTTCATCAGCACATACTCATCTTTTATTAATATTACTAAATGCCTTTTGTTTTCGTCAATCATCTTTTCCGCTTTTCTTCTTCTTTATACAAATTGGGCAGGCACCCTTCGCCCTTTTGCCCATATGATAATAACAAAATGAAGAAGGAGGGCGTTTGATTTGAAGAAGATCAATCCTTACACACTCCCCCCCTGGCTGAGACAAATTCGGGCAGTTGCCTCCCAAGTCGTTCTCCCGATTGCTATATTTCAAGGATTTCGTACGATCATTTTCCCTACAACATTTGACGTCCTCATTCTAGGTATTCTTATTTTTCTCGCCTGTGCCTTTCATCTTGATTGGTTTTAAAAAACTCATGCTTATGTACCTGTCCATATAAAGCCAACGCAGCATAACCTCGTCATTCCGCTGATGACGAGGCACTTTGTTCTTCTTCAAGCCGTCTAGCCTGCTCAATCTCATGAATCTTCATAACGGTCGGCTCAGAATTTTTCATCTGCCAATACGCTCTTAACAGCTGCTGACAGCTTTCCATTTCATCCTGTCCGCCTGCTTCATAAGCTTTTACTGTATCAAACAGCCCTTGCGGATAAGCAAGGTAGCTTAGGAACAAATGCAGTTCTTCCTCCCGAAGAGGGTTTCCTTTTTGATACGTATAAAACAAAGAAGTGCATTCAGGACAAGACGTGGGATAGGTTTTGAATGTCCGAAAGTAATAGGTCAGAAGATCATAGATGGGGGCGGCTTTTTTAGACCGCTCGAAATTGGTGAAATGTCCTGTTCCTACATCATTATACAAAAAATGATGGATCGATAGCTGTCCATGATTTAGCACAACACGCGTTGTCTCTTTGTCTTTCATTTCTTCATGCCAATCTTCTAAACGCTCAAGCGCAAATTCGCTGGCAGACATCGCCTCTGAAAAATACATAGCAGCGGCCAGCTCAAATGGCGACATATACCACGTTTGTTCTGCCCGCTCTATAAATCGTTCATACATGTCTTTCTCTGTTTCCCATCTGCTCTTGATTTGGGTGTAATGCGCTTCTATCTCTTGCTCTGTGATATCCATCATGACTTCAGTACGCTTATGAAGTCTTGCAATCTCTTGAAATAAATATTCGTGCTTATCGTCCTGCTCTTCTCTCTTTTCATTCGTCAGCCACGGCATCAGATAGTATGCATACTGGCTTTCCCGATGACTTGAGAAAAAGGAACCGCTCTTCGTCCGATAAATCGGCACAAAGGAGCGATATCCCTTTGATTCTAGTTCAAGCATTTGTTCAGTAAATTGCATATGCCGGTTGGCTTTTACTCGCTTCAAGGCAAATACACCCTGCTTTGTATATACCTTGATGACAACAGGACTGACAGGTTCAATATATTCAGCCTCAAGTCCGTATTCGTATAAGACAGATTGGATTTCATCCACGTTCACTCACCACATTTTCTCGGTCAGTCATCGCTTGCTATGCATTACTTTTTTGATATTCAGGAATATAAAGAATCTGCCCTTCCTCAAGCTCCGCATCAATCGATAATGAGTTTGTGCGAAGAAGCTGCTGCACATTCAATTGATATCTCTCACAAATACGATCGACCGTATCTTCTTGCTGAACTATACATATTTTCATGCGAGAAAAATCTTCCTCCTCCTGCTTAGCGAACAGCTTTGTTAAATAAAGAGAGTTCTCACTGCCAGACGTTTCTCTCACGTCTTCTTCAAGCTCCTCTTCTTCTTGAGCTGACTCATATATTTTAGGTGCTTCCCGTTCATATAACCGCCCGAGCTGATATTCGTCATCCTGCTCCTCTTGCTC
Source organism: Bacillus sp. ABR (assembly GCF_056172715.1). Taxonomy (NCBI): domain Bacteria; kingdom Bacillati; phylum Bacillota; class Bacilli; order Caryophanales; family Bacillaceae; genus Bacillus; species Bacillus sp. ABR. The sequence continues at coordinate 586,092 of NZ_JAOYSL010000002.1, forward strand.
AGGTTCCACTTGATAAGCAGGTGATTCAAATGCCGGATATGACTGTACCGTTTCTTCCTGCTCTTCGGCAGCTTCCGGATCTTTTCTCACTTCCACTTCAAAGAATGTTTCCTCCCGCTCCTCTTCTTCTAAAAGCTTAGGCGGTTCAAAAAATGGCGGTTCCTGCACGTGAGCTTCAGGGATAGATCGATAGCCAAGTGCCACAGCTTCTTCTTGGTTATTCGGCTGTTCCGCCTCTTCTTGTTCTTCTGATTCTTCCGGTTCTTCGGACACTTCCTCTACTTCCCTGTTCACCAGTTCTATCTCAATTTCTTCTTCCTCTTCTTCTTGATCTTCCTGTTCCTCTTGCTCGGCGCGCGTGTCATGTTGGAATACAGGCTGCTTCTCATCATCCTCACGTTCTTCGCCTTGCAGGTCTTCTTGCTCTTCTTGTTCCGGCTGCAACTGATAATCGTAAGCCATATCACCATAATCCTCTTCAGGACGATGGACAAATTCATACGGCTCCTCTACAGGCGCTTGAGGCGTTTCCTCGTCTAACAAGCCCTCGATGGCTAAATCAGCCTGAATGGTAAGCAAACGATTCTCTGTCAGCTGGTAATCAAACGCATCAATAAACACAAACACATCATTTAAATGACTAATTTTGTTCTTCGGAATGGTGATATCGACTGGAAATTGATGCAGAAGCTCCGCCGTTCCGTCTTCTCTTACCTTTACCTCATCTGCTTCCCTGTATGTTGGAAAGGAACTCAATTCACCCAATAGCTCCTCTTGATTTATGTTGTATTCTCCTGTTAGCTCGAGTGAACCTCTAATGGAAACATAATCATTCACTTCTTGAACGAGAATATCAGGGTCGAGAGAAATTGACAGCAGCTCACTGACTTCCTGTCCGCTTTTAAAATAAATGGATTCTTCTACCGAAAACTGTAATCGATTGTTTTGAGACAAGTCGGTGTCCTCCTTTCATCTAATCCTTAAAAAATAAAATTAGATGTCAATACAGTTGTATGTGGGAGGAAGTGAAAATATGATTCGTTTTCTCCAACGCAAAAAGCCGATATGTCTCCATATCGGCTCAGCGTGTAGACAAACCCTCGCATTCGTTGTCAGTCCTGCGCTCCGGTGCTCACGAATGTCAAATTCGCTCCGCTCCGCTGCTCGTCTTTCCTAGACTGCAAAGGTTTTCTATCACGCTGAAAAAAGACAAAGGGCTAAAATCAAGATCATTTTAGCCTTTGTCAACAATCTGAAGCCGATATGTCTCCATATCGGCTTTTGTTTTATCGACGTAGTTTTTGAAAAACCTTTTCCACTGTCTCAATCGTATATTCGATGTCTTCATCTGTATGAGCTGTTGACAGGAATAGTCCTTCAAATTGAGAAGGCGGGAGGAAAATGCCGTGATCGGCCATTTCCTTGTAAAATTCAGCAAATAAAGCGAGATCAGCTGTTTTCGCTTTGTCATAATTGATCACTTCTTCATTTGTAAAGAAGAATCCGATCATGGAACCTGCACGGTTAAACGTTAATGGAATTCCGTATGCTTTTGCTGCTTTCGAAATACCTTCTTCTAAACGGTCACCTTTTCGTTTAAACTCTTCATAAGACTCAGGTGTCAGCTGTTTTAGAGTTTCTAAGCCTGCTGTCATCGCAAGAGGGTTACCAGATAACGTTCCTGCTTGATAAATTGGACCACTTGGCGCAATTTGTCTCATAATATCCGCTCTTCCGCCATAAGCACCGACCGGAAGACCGCCTCCAATGACTTTACCAAGACACGTCAGATCAGGTGTGATGCCAAAATAACCTTGCGCGCAGTGATAATCCACACGGAAGCCTGTCATGACCTCATCAAAAATGAGTAATGATCCATATTGTTCCGTAATGTCTCTCAGCCCTTGCAAGAAACCTTCTTGCGGAGGGACAACCCCCATATTTCCTGCGACCGGCTCTACAATGACACCAGCGATATCGTCGCCAAATTCTTGAAAAGCAACTTGAATGCTTTCTAAATCATTGTACGGCACTGTGATCGTGTTGCTTGCAGTCCCTTCAGGAACACCAGGACTATCCGGGAGTCCAAGCGTTGCCACTCCAGAACCTGCTTTAATGAGCAAAGAATCACCGTGGCCATGATAGCAACCTTCAAATTTCACAATTTTATTTCTGCCTGTAAAACCGCGAGCTAGACGAAGTGCACTCATCGTCGCCTCTGTACCAGAGCTGACCATGCGAATAACTTCGATGGAAGGGACCCGCTCTGATACAAGTTTAGCTAATTCATTTTCAACTAACGTAGAAGCACCGAAGCTTGTCCCATTTTCCGCTACTCGCTGAATGCTTTCAACGACACGATCATTCGTATGTCCTAAAATCAGCGGTCCCCATGATAAGACATAATCGATATATTCATTTCCATCAATATCATAGATCTTGGCACCTTTGCCTCGTTCCATAAAAATCGGGTCTGTGTTGACTGATTTAAATGCACGCACAGGGCTGTTGACACCACCAGGCATTAAATGCTGTGCTTCTTCAAATGCTTGTTTTGATTTTTCATAGCTACGTCCCATTTCAATGTCCTCCTGTCTATCCGTTCTTTATTCTGAGAGCCATTTTGCTGCATCTTTTGCATGATACGTAATAATGAGTTCTGCTCCTGCACGTTTCATACTTGTCAGCATTTCCAGAACAAGCTCTTTTTCAGAAATCCAGCCATTTTGAGCAGCGGCTTTTACCATTGCATACTCTCCGCTCACATTGTAAGCAACAACAGGGAGTGTAAATTCATTTTTCACATCACGCATAATGTCTAAGTAAGAAAGAGATGGTTTGACAATCAAGAAGTCAGCTCCCTCTTCTACATCAGATTGCGCTTCTCTTAGAGCCTCTAAACGGTTTGCAGGGTCCATTTGATATGTTTTACGATCTCCAAACTGCGGTGTACTATGTGCTGCATCACGGAACGGACCGTAAAAAGCACTTGCATATTTCACGGCATAAGACATAACTGGTACATGAATAAAGCCTGCTTCATCAAGCGCCTCACGAATGGCGACAACAAAACCGTCCATCATATTTGAAGGCGCGATGATATCTGCACCTGCGCGCGCTTGGCTGACAGCCGTTTTCGCTAGTAGCTGAAGAGATTCATCATTTAAAATTTCTCCATCTTCAACAATTCCGCAATGTCCGTGATCTGTATATTGGCATAAGCAGGTGTCTGCAATGACCACGAGCTCTGGGAAATGCTTTTTGATCTCAAGCGTTGCTCTTTGAACAATGCCGTGATCGTGATACGCCTCACTGCCTACATGATCTTTATGATCTGGCACACCAAATACAATGATCGATTTGATGCCAAGATCAACAAGCTCTTGGACTTCTTCTTTCACAAGATCTACAGAAATATGATACACACCTGGCATTGAAGAGACTTCTTTTCGGACATTTTCTCCCTCTACAAAAAAGATCGGATAAATGAAATCAGATGGTCTTAAAAAAGTTTCTCTGACTAATTCTCTCATTCCTGCGCTTGTCCGCAATCTGCGGTGTCTGTTAAATTTCATCAATGGTTCAACTTCCTTTCAGATAAACGGCACATCAAATCAAGCATTCCGTCTATCGTATAAGTATCTGGGGTTTCAGAAGAAATCCCGTATTGAAGCAGTGCCTCTTTTGTCAGAGGACCGATCGTCACAAAACAGGTGTCAGATGCGGCCAGCTTCGCTGCATCTGCTTCCATCACATGCATAAAAGAATGAACAGTAGATGAGCTCGTAAATGTAATAAAATCAAATGATTGCTTCGTCATTGCCGTTTTAAGAGCAGCAATTCCTTCCTCATCCTTGACTGTTTCATATAAAATCCATTCTTTTACCTCTATGCCGAGCGGAACGAGGGTCTCTTTCACCACATCTCGTGATAGATGCCCTTTTGCTACAAACACACGATCTCCTGGGCGTACATGGTCAAGTAATGCATCTGCCAGTTCTTCCGCTATAAATCGTTCTGGCACAACATCCACCTTCAAGCCGTGCTGCTCAAGATAGGCAGAGGTTTTCTCTCCTACAGCAGCCACTTTTAAATGGGATAAGCTCTTTTGGAAATGATGGTCTTTTATGTAGTTCAGAAAAAAAGACGCACCATTCACACTCGTGAAAACAAGCCATTGGCTATTTTCTAAGTCCTTTAAAAAGTCCTGCGCTTTTTCTTTTGTGAGCGTAGGCTCAAACCGAATAAGAGAGGTTAAAACCGCATGGCCGTTCAGCGCTTCAATCTTTTGCTGAAACACGCCCGCTTGACGTTCATTTCGAGTGACAAGCACCGTCTGTCCGTGAAGCGATTTGCCTATGCTCATTGAGACAGATCCTTTTTCACCTTGTCGATCAAATCCTTTGCTCCCTTATCGGCCATCTGCTTCGCACACGCTGTCCCAATTGCTTCAGGGTCAGTGCCTGTGACGGTTTCTCGAATAATTGTGTGCCCATCAGCAGATGCAACAAGACCTGTTAGTTCAATTTCATTATGCTCATTCATCGTTGCATAGCCAGCGATCGGCACCTGACAGCTTCCATCCATTTGTTTGAGGAAGGCTCTTTCTGCGAGAACCGTTTTCTTCGTATATTCATTCGTAAATTGGGCGAGAAGCTGCAACAGCTCTTCATCATCCCCGCGGCACTCAATCGATAGCGCGCCTTGTCCAACGGCTGGAAGGCACGTCTCAGGAGATAAAAATTCCGACACAACCTCTTTGCTCCATCCCATTCTGGACAGACCGGCAGCCGCTAGAATAATGGCATCATACTCTTCATTTTTCAGCTTTTCCAATCTCGTATCAATGTTTCCTCGAATCCATTTAATCTCAAGATCTGGTCTTTCCTGAAGAAGCTGTGCGCTGCGCCGTAAGCTGCTCGTTCCCACAATTGCACCCTTAGGCAGTTCGCTGAGACTCAGATGATTCTTCGAAATAAGTGCATCCCGCACATCTTCACGCTCAGGAATACAGCCAATCACTAAACCTTCCGGAAGAGCTGCCGGCATATCCTTCATGCTGTGCACCGCCATATCGATGTCATGATTCAGCATCGCCTGCTCAATCTCTTTAACAAACAGTCCTTTTCCGCCAACCTTAGATAAAGTCACATCTAAAATTTGATCACCCTTTGTTACAATTTCTTTTATTTCAAAAGAATAAGAAGGGTTTAGTTCAGACAGCTTTTGAATGACCCATTTTGTTTGTGTAATTGCCAGCTTACTTCGTCTAGAACCTACTTTAATTGTACGCAATACGTCTTCCTCCCGACAATGCCTTTAAGACTCATCATTATTGAAACCAATGAAAGGTTGATAAGCTACCAAGCAGAAAATAATTGATCATCAGCACAAGGAATGAAGCGACATTCCAAAATGCCACGATTTTGCCCTGCATATTTCTCACCAATCTGATATATAAGTAAAAGCCATATAAAAACAGCATAATAAACGAACCAAGCACCTTTGCATCTGTCCAGTACAACGTATCATACGAGATATATGCCCAAATGATGCCAAGAATTAAACTAAGCAAAAGCATTGGCACACCAATAATGTTTAATACGTATGCCATATGATCCAGCTTTGATAAGTCTTCAATTCTCAAAAGCCATTTTCCCCATTTTTTCTTTTTCAGCAAACGATATTGAAAGAGATAAAGCAGTGAAAATGCAAAAGAAAGTGAAAAGGCACCGTAGGATAAAATCGCCATCGTAATATGAATCACGAGCAGTTCACTCGTCAGCTTCCCCGTTAGTTCTGCTGAATGGAGGTCAGATGGTGTAAAGGTATGAATCGCCATCATGGAAAAACCGATCACATTTGTAAAAAAGACAATAAATTCAACGCGCAATATTTTTGTGAGCACAAGAGAAAGTGTCACAAGCACCCACGTATAAAAATATAACCCCTCTGCTACATTCAACACAGGGAATCGGTCTGTTTCCATCATAATATAGAACATGTAGACTGTTTGCAGCAGCCAGACAATAGAAAGCAACCAGAAAGCCATTTTTCCAGCCTTCCGGTTGTGTTGAAGAAAATCTATGAAATAGAACAAGACACTTAGTGCATAGATTAAGATCGTTGCTTCATTGAGTCTCGCTACAATGGATTCCATCATCGCTTAATCACTCACTGGCAACTGTAGCAAAGCCTTGTGCCATATTTGGTTTGAACAGCTGAAATGCCCCTTGCTCCACCTGTACAGGTTCGACCTTTTTCTCTTCATCTTCAACCTGTAAATCAAAGATTTCTTTAAAGAGTAAAAGTTTCTCCTCTGCATTTGGCTCCGCGGCAATTTCTTTTGCCTTTAAGATAGGATCTTTCAGCATTTGGTTGATGATGCTTTTCGTATGTTTATTTAACAGCTTCATTTCACGGTTTGTGAGGTTTGGAAGCTTCCGCTCAATACTCTGCATCGTATCGGCTTGAATTGTGAGTGCCTTTTCTCTAAGTGCAGAAATGACTGGAACAACACCTAACGTATTCAGCCATTGCTTAAATTCTACAATTTCTGCTTCAATCAGGAGCTCAACCTGCTCAGCCACTGCACGGCGCTCTTTTAAGTTGGCAGCCACGATGCCTTCAAGGTCATCAATGTCATACAAAAAAGCACCTTCTACTTCAGAAATGGCTGGATCTAAATCACGGGGTACAGCAATATCTACCATAAATAGAGGTCTGCCCTTCCGCTTTTTATTCGCACTTTCGACCATTTCTTTTGTAATGACAAATTGTTTCGCACCCGTTGAGCTGATTAAAATGTCCGCTTCGGATAATGTTTTTTCTAATTGGTTTAAGCTCTTAGGCTCTCCTGAAAAACGACCGGCCAATTCCTTTGCCTTCTCAAATGTTCGGTTGATAACCGTTACTTGGCCAATTCCTTGCCCTTGAAGGTTTTGAGCCGCCAGTTCGCCCATTTTGCCCGCGCCAAGAATCAGGACATGCTTATCAGAAAGACGTCCAAAGATTTTTTTAGCAAGCTCAACCGCTGCATAGCTGACAGACACCGCATTAGACGCAATATCCGTTTCCGCATGAGAGCGTTTTGCAACAGTGACCGCCTGTTTAAATAAATAATTGAAAACGGTACCAATGGTCTTCTCCTCTTGAGCTACTTTAAAACTTGAGCGTACTTGACCGAGTATTTGCGTTTCACCAATGACCATGGAATCAAGTCCACAGGCCACACGGAATAAATGCTCAACCGCTCCATCGTTTTCATAGAACTTCAAATAAGGAGAGACATCTTCTTTTTCTAAACCGAACCAATCGGCTAAAAATCTTTTTATATAAAACCGTCCAGTATGAAGCTGATCTACTACTGCGTAGATCTCTGTTCGATTACATGTTGAGATGACGATATTCTCTAGAATGCTTTTTTCTTCTTTAAGCTTGGACATCGCTGTTCCGAGCTCACTCGGTTCAAAGCTCAGCTGTTCCCGTATCTCAACAGGGGCTGTTTTATAATCTAAACCCACAACAAGAATATGCATAACTTCAGCTTGCACCCCCAACGCCCTGTCTAATTTATAATAATTACAATATAGAATTTATTATTTATAATGATTATAACATATATTCATTTTTAACTGGATAAAAATTGTGAACAGATTTCAAAAATGTTGTGATATAGTAGAAAAATGTTCGACACCGTTTATGCCTTATCATCACTTCAAGCAATTTACCAGATTTGGCGCGTGCGGACAAATGATCTGCTTAAAAGAAGGTGACATCTTTGAAGAAGAAATCCATTTTGCTGCCGCTTACTTTACTGGCTGTAGCGCTATATGCCATTCTCTCAGGAGGTCAATTTGACATTTGGAAGGATCAAGAGAAATGGTATACACTTGTACTGCTTTTTGGACTCGCTTTTTTATATCAAGGAAAGAAGGAGCAAGAAAGCGCTCATGTGTTTATCGGTATGCTTATGACAGGCCTTTCGCTACACTTTATTCTTCAGCCTAAATTGGACCACTGGCCAGACACATTTACGATGATTGTATTCATCGTAGGACTTGCACTCTTTGTGAAATCATCTCAGAAAAAAGAATATCGTATTGAAAGTGTTGTGCTGATCGCACTCGGTCTGTTCCTTTATTTCTTTCAGCAAATTACAAAACAGCTAAGTTCCCTTTCGATTCCTACTTCTGGCTTTGAATTGTACTGGCCTTATGTACTGATTGCTGTCAGTCTCCTCTTATTATTTTTAAAAAGGAAATAACTTATACAATAAAAAAGCATCTGCTCATCGCAGATGCCTTCAGCGAGAAGACAAACCCTCGCATTCGGTGTCAGTCCTGCGTGCTGGTGCTCACGAATATCAAATTCGCTCCGCGCCAGTACTCGTCCTTTCTAGACTTCAAGGGTTTTCATCTCACGCTGAAAAGAAAACTAATGTAAAAAAGCATCTGCTCATCGCAGATGCTTTTTTTAGCCGTTTACTTTCGCAAGGATCGCATTCCAGGCTTCATCTTTCCCCTTTTTTGTTTCAGAAGAGAATAAGATGAGTTCATCTGATGGGTCAATGTCGAGCGTCTGTTTGACGACTTTCGCATGTTTTTCCCATTTGCCTTTTGGAATTTTATCCGCTTTTGTAGCGATGACGATCACGGGAACTCCGTAATATTTAAGGAATTCATACATGTTCACATCATCTACTGATGGCTTATGACGCAGGTCCACAATTTGGACAACTGCTTTTAATTCTTCACGCATTGTAATATACGTTTCGATCATTCTACCCCAGGCTTCGCGCTCTGTTTTTGATACTTTGGCAAAGCCGTAGCCCGGAACGTCCACAAAATGGAGCATATCATTAATAATGTAGAAATTAAGCGTCTGTGTCTTACCTGGTTTAGAAGACGTACGCGCTAAATTTTTACGATTAATCAATGAGTTGATGAACGAGGACTTTCCAACATTTGATCGTCCAGCAAGCGCGATTTCAGGCAGTCCGCCGCTCGGGTACTGCTCTGGTTTCACCGCACTAATGACGATATCTGATTTTGTTACTTTCATCTTCCCTCTCCTACCAACGCTTTCTCAAGCACCTCATCTAAATGTGAGACCGGAATAAAGGTTAGTCCTTCTCTCACACTTTCAGGAATATCATCAATATCCTTCTCATTGTCCTTTGGAAGAATAATGGTTTTCAATCCTGCACGATGTGCGCCTAATGCTTTTTCTTTTAGTCCGCCAATCGGAAGCACTCTTCCTCTTAACGTTATCTCTCCTGTCATACCAACCTCTTTTGACACAGGACGTCCTGTGAGTGCTGATACAAGAGCCGTCGCAATGGTGATACCAGCTGATGGCCCGTCCTTTGGAACCGCACCCTCTGGAACATGGATATGAATATCGTGCTTTTCATTAAAATTAGGATCAATGTTCAGTTCACCTGCTTTGGAACGAATATAACTGAATGCCGCCTGTGCAGATTCTCTCATGACATCACCAAGCTTACCTGTTAACAAGAGCTTGCCTTTACCAGGCGAGAGTGATACCTCAATTGATAGGGTGTCTCCGCCAACTGTCGTATACGCAAGTCCTGTAACAACCCCCACTTGGTCTGTTGTTTCAGCCTGACCATAACGGTAAAGTCTTTTTCCAAGGAATTCAGATAAGTTCTTTTCCGTCACTGTGATGCGTTTTCGGTCTTCAGCCACAATCGCTCTTGCCGCTTTTCGGCAAATGGCCGCAAGCTGACGCTCTAACCCGCGAACTCCTGCTTCTCTTGTGTAATAGCGGATCATATCATAAATCGCTGCTTCACGAAGCTGCAAGTTCCCTTTCTTTAATCCGTGCTCCTTTAGCTGCTTCGGCAGAAGGTGATCTTTCACAATCTCTGCTTTTTCAACCTCTGTATACCCTGCAATCGTGATAATCTCCATTCTATCACGAAGTGGGCCCGGAATGGTTGCTAAATTGTTGGCAGTGGCAATAAATAACACTTGTGATAAATCAAATGTCTCTTCAATATAGTGATCGCTAAAGTTGTGATTTTGCTCTGGATCCAGCACTTCAAGCATCGCAGAAGACGGATCACCTCTAAAATCAGAGGACATCTTATCAATTTCATCTAAAAGAAACACCGGATTCATTGTGCCTGCCTTGCTCATCCCGCGAATGATGCGGCCTGGCATCGCGCCTACATACGTTCTTCTATGTCCACGAATCTCAGATTCATCACGCACACCGCCAAGAGAGATACGGATAAACTTTCGGTCAAGTGATTTAGCAATCGATTTGGCAAGTGACGTTTTCCCTACCCCAGGAGGTCCTGCTAAGCAAAGAATCGGTCCTTTTAATGAATTGGTCAGCTTCTGTACAGCAAGATATTCAAGCACACGTTCTTTGACCTTTTCCAGCCCATGATGCTCATCATCTAAAATCTCACTTGCCAGCTTTAAATCTAGACGATCTTCTGTATAGATGCCCCATGGAAGATTGATCAGCCAATCAATATAATTTCGAATGACAGAGCTCTCCGCAGAGCTTGAAGGAATTTTTTCATAACGGTTCAATTCTTTTAGTGCCGTTTCACGAACAGAATCCGGCATGCTGGACTCTTCGATTTTAGACATTAATGAACTGACTTCGCCCGTTTTTCCTTCTTTGTCACCTAGCTCCTTTTGAATGGCTTTCATTTGTTCACGCAAATAATATTCTTTTTGCGTTCGTTCCATTGAACGTTTGACGCGCTGACCAATTTTCTTTTCAATCTCCAGCACTTCTTTTTCATTGTGGATTAAGCTGATGACACGGTTCAGACGTTTTTTAACATCCACTGTTTCCAGTACTTCTTGTTTGTCCTTTAATTTAAGCGGCAGGTGAGAAGCGACGATATCTGCCATTCTCCCCGGTTCCTCAATATCCGTCACCGTTGCATATGTTTCAGCTGAGATTTTTTTTGAAATTTTTATGTACTGATCAAAGTGATCTAACAAAGTGCGCATGAGTGCTTCTGCTTCTGCGTCCTTTAAATCTTCTTCTGCCAATTCTTTAATATCGACGGACGTATAGTCCTCAAGCTCCACATATGATTCGATCTGCGCTCGATTTAAGCCCTCTACGAGTACACGAATCGTTCCATTCGGCAGCTTCAGCATTTGTTTAATTTTTGTGTAGGTGCCGACTTTGAAAATTTCCTCTTCACCTGGTTCATCTATTGAAATTTCCCGCTGTGTTGCTAGAAAAATCATATGATCGTTCATCATCGCCTGTTCTAATGCTTGAACAGACTTCTCGCGTCCAACGTCCAAATGCAAGACCATTGTTGGATAAACAAGCAAGCCTCGCAATGGGAGGAGCGGAACATTCTTTTTGATTTCATCTGCCATGTTGATTGACACCTCCGTCACTAGTATGAATCATTATAATATACCTGTTTCAGTCTTGTACAATGTAAAAGACTTGAGAAATGATGATCTTACCGTAGTATACCCTTTCTTTTTATCTTGAAAAAGAAAAAAAGATCTATTTCACTAAAAAATCCCCATATGTGATGGGGATTAAACAGATTTTCTTTTCATTTCCTCTTCTAGTCCATCTTTCTTCTCGTCTGGCGGGTTGACCAAACACTGATCCAGCACCTCTTGGAAGTGCTTCACAGGCACAATGGTGACGCCTTCAATCTCTTTTAAGATCGACTGCTGGTTGTCATAAGGAATAATCACGGTTGTGGCACCAGCTTGTTTCGCCGCCTTAATCTTCGGTATCACACCGCCGATCGGCTTCACCTGACCCTGCAATCCGATTTCACCTGTCATTGCTGTCAGATGATCAATCGGGATTTGATGAATGGCAGAGAAAATCGCCGCCGCCATGGCAATCCCAGCAGACGGTCCATCAATCGGGGCACCGCCTGGGAAATTAATATGGATGTCATATTCATTTGTCCGTATGCCTAAGTTTCTCAGCACTGTTAATACATTTTCAACAGACCCTTTGGCCATACTTTTTCGTCTAATGGATTTAGACTGACTGCCAATGCTTTCTTCTTCTGCAATGCCTGTAATGTTGATACTGCCTTTTTCAAGCGCCTTACATATATTCACTTCAATCTCAAGCAGGGCACCGCTGTTTGGTCCGTAGACAGCCAGACCATTCACTACCCCGACTTTTGGCTTTTCCGGTACTTTTTGTTCATATCTTGGTGTCAGCTGACTTGAATGAATGACCCACTCGACATCTTCGATCGTGATGTCTTTTCGGTTTTCTGTGACGGCCATTCCAGCGGCGATCTGCACCATATTGACTGCTTCACGGCCATTTTTCACATAGGAGGTTAACAGGTTCAGCCCTTCATCACTTAATTCCTTTTGGATTTTTTGGACAGCCTTAGCAGCAACAATTTTCAGTTCATGCTGGTCAAGATCCTTAAAGAAAATTTCCAAACACCTTGAGCGAATGGCTGGTGGAATTTCTTCAGGTGTTCTTGTCGTAGCACCAATCAACCGGAAATCAGCCGGAAGCCCATTCTGAAAAATATCGTGGATGTGATTCGGAATTTGGGTGTTTTCCTCACTGTAGTAGGCACTGTCTAAAAATACTTTCCGATCTTCAAGGACTTTCAGCATTTTGTTCATTTGGATCGGATGCAGTTCGCCAATTTCATCAATAAACAGAACCCCGCCATGAGCATGCGTAACGGCTCCTTGTTTTGGCTGCGGAATGCCTGCCTGTCCCATCGCTCCCGCCCCTTGGTAAATCGGGTCATGCACGGAACCAATGAGTGGGTCTGCGATGCCCCGTTCATCGAATCTTGCGGTTGTGGCATCGAGCTCCACAAATACCGCATCTTTCTTAAACGGTGAATCAGCATGACGTTTCGCTTCATCCATGACAAGACGGGCAGCGGCTGTTTTTCCAACTCCCGGTGGGCCGTAGACAATGACATGCTGAGGATTTGGTCCGCAAAGCGCTGCTTTTAGAGCACGAATGCCGTCTTCCTGCCCTACAATATCTTGAAATCCCTTTGGCCGGACTCTCTCTGATAAAGGCTCACTCAGCTTGATTGAGCGCATCTTTCTGAGTGCTTCCATTTCTTTCTTTGATTCTTTGTCTATCGTCACCTTTTGTGTGCGCTGATTTCGCAGTAAGTTCCAAAAGTACAGCCCGATGACGATACCAAAGAACAGCTGTATAAATAATACGATTCCTGTCCAGCTCAATCGGTGCTCCCTCCTTCATCTATCGTATGTATTGGTTTCTGTCTGCTAGTATTTCCTAGAGCTGGACGGAATAAACACGTCTTCCACGATAAATAAAAAACTCCTGAATCAAAATGATTCAGGAGTGAGACTTCTCTTATGCAGATGTTTTTGTATCTTTGTTGACGACTGTGCCATCTTTTAACACAAGACGCGGCGGCTCACCATCAGCAACCGTTGCACCAGTGATGACACATTTTTCAATATCATCACGAGATGGAAGGTCAAACATCACATCAAGCATGATGCCTTCAATGATCGAGCGAAGACCACGAGCTCCTGTTTTACGCTCAATTGCTTTTTTCGCAATTTCGCTAAGAGCATCTTCTTCAAATTCAAGCTCTACATCGTCAAGCTCAAGCATTTTTGTATATTGCTTAACGAGCGCATTTTTAGGCTTCGTCAAGATTTCTACAAGTGCTTTTTCATCTAACGGCTCTAGGCTTGCAATAACCGGTAGACGACCGATGAATTCTGGAATTAAACCGAAGCGAAGCAAGTCTTCTGGCAGTACTTTTGATAGAAGGACTTCTTTTTCAAGATCTTCGACTTTATTTTCCGCACCGAATCCAATTACTTTTTGACCTAAGCGGCGTTTGATGATTTGCTCAATGCCGTCAAAGGCTCCACCACAAATAAAGAGGATATTTGTTGTATCGATTTGAATGAATTCTTGATGAGGATGCTTACGTCCACCTTGAGGCGGTACACTAGCAACTGTTCCTTCAAGAATTTTCAAAAGGGCTTGCTGGACACCTTCCCCAGATACATCTCGAGTGATAGAAGGGTTTTCTGATTTTCTTGCTACTTTATCGATCTCATCGATGTAGATAATGCCTTTTTCCGCTTTTTCTACATCATAATCCGCTGCCTGGATCAGCTTTAGTAAAATATTCTCTACGTCTTCACCAACATAACCTGCTTCTGTTAATGATGTTGCATCTGCGATCGCAAATGGAACATTTAAAATACGAGCAAGTGTTTGAGCAAGTAATGTTTTACCGCTTCCTGTTGGTCCAATCATAGAAATATTACTTTTCGAAAGCTCAACATCATCAATCTTGCTGTTGGAATTGATCCGTTTGTAATGGTTATAAACCGCTACAGCTAAGGATTTTTTCGCATTGTCTTGTCCGATGACATATTCATCAAGAATCTCCCGAATTTCATGAGGCTTCGGAACATCCTTGAATTCAACTTCTTCCTCTGTGCCGAGCTCTTCTTCAACTATTTCCGTGCAAAGCTCGATACATTCATCACATATATATACGCCAGGTCCTGCGACCAGTTTACGCACTTGATCTTGCGTTTTTCCGCAAAACGAGCATTTTAATTGACCTTTTTCCTCGTTGAATTTAAACATTCTTTCACCCCTTATTCTTCTTCACTTGCCTGTAGCTAACAGTCAGCTACCTTTCTGGGTCCAGTATGTATGCATTTTACCATACTTTCCTAAAAGACGGTAACGATGTGTTTCTAACACTGCACATTGAGATATGTATGACAGAAAGATGCGACTTACACTATCGTTTCCAAAAGAAGCGATGATAAGTCAAAAATTGTACAAAACAAGGCACGAGTCACTCGCGCCCTGTTTTATTATTATGCACCATATTAACGGTTTTCTACAAGAAAATCAATTGCTTTACGAACTTTTAGATCTTCTTTCATTGCTTCAGTAGATCCGATCGCTTGTTTGATATTTTCAATTGGCATGTTGTATGCTTCAGCCATTTTTGAAAGTTCTTCTTCCACTTCTTCGTCAGACACTTGTAAGTTTTCTGCAGCAGCAATTGCTTCAAGTGTTAGGTTAGATTTTACGCGTTTAGCAGCATCTTCTTTCATTTGCTCTTTAAGCGCATCTTCATCTTGTCCAGAGAATTGGAAGTAAAGCTCAAGGTTCATACCTTGCATTTGAAGACGTTGTTCGAATTCTTTCATCATGCGGTCTAGCTCTGTGTCAACCATCGCTTGTGGGATGTCAACTTCCGCATTTTCAGAAGCTTTCGCAACTAGCTCTTCACGAAATTTTCCTTCTGCTTCGTTTTCTTTTGCTTCTTCAAGACGTTTCTTCGTTTTTTCAGTTAACTCAGCAAGTGTTTCTACTTCTTCATCAACATCTTTAGCGAACTCATCGTCAAGTGCTGGAAGTTCTTTTGCTTTGATTTCATGAATTTTCACTTTGAATACAGCTGGTTTACCTGCAAGGTCTTCAGCATGGTATTCTTCTGGGAATGTAACTTCTACGTCTTTTTCAGCGCCAGCTTCAAGACCAACTAATTGCTCTTCGAACCCAGGGATGAATGAACCAGAACCTACTTCAAGAGAGTAGTTCTCAGCTTTTCCGCCTTCGAATGCTTCTCCATCAACGAATCCTTCGAAATCAAGAACAACTGTATCGCCGTTTTCGATTGCGCCTTCTTCTTTGACAACAAGCTCAGCTTGACGGTTTTGCATGCCTTTAAGCTCTTCTTGTACATCTTCATCAGTAACAGCTGTGTCGTCTTTTTCTACGTTAAGACCTTTGTAGTCACCAAGTTTTACTTCAGGTTTCACTGTTACTTTTGCAGTGAAGATTAAGCTTTCGCCTTTTTCGATTTTCTCAACATCGATTTCAGGGCGGTCAACTGGCTCGATACCAGCTTCGTCGATTGCTTTTGGATATTCAACTGGAAGAAGAATATCTAATGCATCTTGATAAAGAGATTCTACACCAAAACGCTGCTCGAAAAGACCACGTGGTACTTTCCCTTTACGGAATCCAGGGATTGATACTTGCTTAACCACTTTCTTAAATGCATCATCAAGTGCTTTGTTAAATGTTTCAGCGTCAACTTCTACAGTTAGAACGCCTTCGTTACCTTCTTGTTTTTCCCATTTTACTGACATGTGTGTTTCCCTCCAAAAATCTATTCAGATTGTGCGTTGCTCCATTCTAAAGCATCATAAAGACTTCGTCCAATCAAAAACCACGCACTCCGCTAAGAAGCTTGCATTATGTATACAACATTTGACTTGATTATACATATCGTCTTTCAACCGTTGGAATCTGACAACTGCACTATATATGCACAAATACAACCATTATATTATAACATAACAAGTCCGTCTTTCAACTAAATCGACAAATTACAAATAAGAAATTTCTTCAATATCTTTCAGCATTGTACAAGCTTCTCTCAGCTCTCGTTCGTTAAATTCATACAATAGATGCAATTCTTCGAGTTCAATCTCGATCCCATGCATTTCATAGCCGACTTTATGAAGTGCCGCTGCCCAAAGACTCGGATCTGTGTACTTAGGAAGAAATGGATACAGCACAAATAAGTGCCGGCGCCATAGCTCTTCCACGCCTTGGTAAAGGGTTGGGTTCTCATTGCCGAGCGTGTCATCGAGCATACGAAGGACTTGCTGAAGAAGCGGCATCTGCTCTGGCTTTACAGCCTCAGAAGGAATAAGTGTTAAAGAATCACCGAATTTTGTCACATGAACCGGCTTTGCCACATCATGATCTGCCAGAAGCTGCAGGATCATTGATTTGACCAAAGGGTTCCCATCAGGATTTTGTAAGATAGTATTTAATAGACCCATATGCGGTTTAATATTCCGGTCTTTCAATGAATGGATGAACTGAACCTGTTCTTCCGGCCGCTTCAGCATGTCATCTATGTTGACCTCACTTCCGGCGTCCTCATCTTCATCTAAAATCTCTTCAGGTGATTCAATCATTTTTCTACTAAATTCGAGCAGCTTGTAAAAATGCTCCGCGCTTTCTGCCGGAAGATGGTTTTCCTCGAGCACAGCCTCAATTGTCTGTTTAACTTCTTCATATTCTTTCAGCTGAATTAAGATCGTCATATACACTTGGAGCACAGTGAAATAGTGGCCATATCCTTCATGCAGCATTTTTTCACAAACACGCTTTGCATCCTGCAGCTCACCCAGCTCCAGAAAACAAATTGCCATTCCGAGGTGAATATCGGATTCTTCATCGTCATCATACGATTTTGCTTCTGAAAACAAGTGAAGCGCCTCTTGATACTGTTTATCTTTTAATGCTGCCATTCCTTTTTCAATCAGTCTTTCTTTCAGACCAGGAAACAAAATGACATTATCTTTCTTCTTGTCATGCTTCATGCTTACGTTCCTTTCGGGCGCATATTTTTTATCAGTTTACCAACGAAGATTAGTAAACACAAGTAACGAGAGGTTTTCATGCAAAAAAGAAGCCGTCACACCTCGGGCGGACAGCTTCTCGTTGCTTAGGCGCGCAGCCAGCTGCTGCGCTTTTCTTCAAATGCTTGAATGTCATCTTCTAGTAGTAATGTTAATGAAATCTCATCATAACCATTTATGAGCATTTCTCTCCAGTGAGGGTCGACTTGAAAAGGGGTGATATTCCCTTCGTGATCTTCTATTTGCTGTTTTTCAAGATCAACCGTCATCTCATACCCTTTGTTCTCATATGACGCTGCGAAGGTTTTCCACACATCATAATCAAGGCGAATCGGAAGCATCCCATTTTTAAAGCAGTTTTGATGAAATATATCTGCGAATGATGGTGCGATGACAATTTTAAAGCCATAATCATCAAGCGCCCAAGGAGCATGTTCCCTAGATGATCCGCAGCCAAAGTTTTCTCCTGCGATCAAAATCGATGCTCCTTCATAGATCGGCTGATTCAGTTCGAAATCTGGATTTGGGCTGCCATCGGCTAAATAACGCCAGTCGAAAAAGGCAAAGCGGCCATATCCTGTTCGTTCGATTCTTTTTAAAAATTGCTTCGGAATAATTTGGTCTGTATCTACATTGATCCGGTTAAGCACAGCGGCTTTCCCTTTATGAGTGACTAAAGGCTCCATCTATGACAACTCCTTACACGACTGTTTTCTCTTGATTAAACTTCCTGACATCGACAAAGCGGCCATGTATCGCAGCCATTGCAGCCATTGCCGGGCTGACAAGATGCGTTCTCGCACCCTTCCCTTGACGCCCTTCAAAGTTACGGTTTGATGTGGACGCGCAGCGTTCGCCCTCCGGTACCACATCGTTATTCATACTAAGGCACATACTGCAGCCTGATTCTCTCCATTCAAATCCTGCTTCAAGGAAGATTTCATGAAGACCTTCTTTTTCTGCTTGCAATTTGACACTTTGAGAGCCAGGCACCACAATCGCTCTGACATGATCTGCTACTTTTTGTCCTTCAATCATAGAAGCGGCTTGGCGTAAATCAGTCATTCTTGAGTTCGTACATGAGCCGATAAAGACATGCTCAATCGTAATATCTTCTATACGCTGATGCGGATGGACTCCCATGTATTCGTAAGCACGAATCGCTTCTTTTTGATCATCTTCTTGTGCAAAGTCCTCAGGTCCTGGAATTGATGCATCCACAGGCAGTACCATTCCTGGGTTAATTCCCCACGTAACCATTGGTGAAATCTTATTTCCATCTAACACAATGGTTTTATCGTAGGTTGCACCTGGATCTGTTCTAAGTTCTTCCCATTCTTTAATAGCTGCTTCGAAATCCTCGCCCTGCGGTGCATATTTCCGGCCGCGGCAATATTCGAAGGTGACTTCATCAGGTGCAATCAATCCTGCTCTCGCGCCTGCTTCAATCGACATATTACAAACAGTCATCCGCTCATCCATCGTCATGTTTCTGAATACTTCCCCAGTGTATTCAATGACATAACCTGAACCGAACTTCACGCCGTGTGCACCAATGACGGCTAAAATGACATCTTTGGCGGTTACCCCTTTTTGAAGCTTTCCGTCTACTCTAATTTCTAGCGTTTTCGGACGCTGCTGCCAAAGTGTTTGTGTAGAAAGTACATGTTCAACCTCACTTGTACCGATCCCAAAGGCAAGTGCGCCAAACGCGCCGTGAGTTGATGTATGACTATCTCCACAAACGATTGTTTTCCCCGGAAGTGTCAATCCAAGCTCCGGTCCAACGACATGGACGATTCCCTGGTCAACACTGTGGAGATCAGCAAGACGAACGCCAAATTCCGCACAGTTGCGCTCTAAGGCACTCACTTGCTTTTTAGCAATCTCATCTTTAATCACAAATCGATTCACAGTTGGGATGTTGTGATCCATCGTCGCAAACGTGTTTTGAGGTCTTCTCACCTTACGCCCTTTTTGTCTTAATCCTTCAAATGCTTGAGGTGATGTCACTTCATGCACCAAGTGCAGATCAATATATAAAAGGTCTGGTTTCCCCTCGCCGCTTTTGACTATATGCTGATCCCATATTTTTTCGATGATTGTTCGAGGCATAACCCTTTTCCTCCCTCTATCTAATTCCACAAGATTCTATTTATACAATCGTTTGCACGCGCTGCTTGAGTGCGTCTACAACCGCATTAGTGATTTCTTCAGTCGTTTGATATGTTCCCTCTTTTGCTGCTAAATCTTTTGTTCGTTTGCCAGAGGCAAGAACAGCTTCCACAGCGTCTTCTATTGCAGCCGCTTCTTCTTCTAATGCAAAGGATGTTCTAAGCAAGCTTGCTGCTGATAAAATGGTTGCCAGAGGGTTTGCAACGTTTTGCCCCGCAATATCGGGTGCTGAACCATGAATTGGCTCATACAAATGAAGGCCTGTGCTTGATAAACTAGCAGATGGCAGCATGCCGAGTGATCCAGTAATCATCGAAGCTTCATCACTTAAAATGTCACCGAACATATTCTCTGTCACAATGACATCAAATTGAGCGGGCTTGTAAATCAGCTGCATGGCGGCATTGTCAACGAGCATATGCTCAAATTCAACTTCTGGATATTGAGAAGCAACTTCTTCTACTGCATCCCGCCATAGTTTACTAGAAGCAAGAACATTCGCTTTATCCACAGACGTCACTTTTTTCCGTCTCGTTAAGGCCATATCGAACGCTTCTTTTAATACGCGGACAATTTCTTCCTTTGTATAAAGGAGCGTATCAACGGCAGCTTCTTTTCCTTCATCATCTGTATAGCGTTCGCTTGGTTCACCAAAATAGAGACCGCCTGTTAATTCACGAACGATGACGAAATCGACTCCGTTAATGTGATCCTGTTTTAACGGAGATGCCTCGCTTAAGCTATCAAACACCTTTACAGGGCGGATGTTAGCAAATAAGTCCAGC
The DNA here is from genome assembly GCF_056172715.1 of Bacillus sp. ABR. Lineage (NCBI taxonomy): Bacteria > Bacillati > Bacillota > Bacilli > Caryophanales > Bacillaceae > Bacillus > Bacillus sp. ABR. Next base: position 606,484 of record NZ_JAOYSL010000002.1, read on the forward strand.
TGCTTACGAATGGCGAGCAAGCCTTTTTCTGGACGAAGCTCTGGCGGGTTTTGATCCCACTTTGGTCCGCCGACTGCTCCTAATAAAATCGCATCAGCGCTTTTGCATACATCTACTGTTTCCTTTGGAAGCGGGTTATTTTTTTCATCTATTGCGATACCGCCAATGAGCGCAGTTTCAAATTCGAATTCGTGCTGAAATTGAGCCGCTGTCTCTTGAAGGACAGCGACTGCAGATGTCACGACTTCCGGTCCGATTCCATCGCCGGGCAAAAGTGCAATTTTCTTTTTCATGAGAACCTTCCTCCTTTCCTAAGAGATCGCGTGATGTTTCTCAATTTCAATTAGATTTGATTTGAAGATTAAATGTCTGTTCACTGCATTGACGTAAGCTTTCGCCGATGCTTCAAGCACATCTTGCGCTACACCGCGTCCTGCTGTTTCTTTTCCTTCTATTGAAACAGTGACATATACTTCTGCTAGTGCATCTCTGCCTTTTCCATTTGATTGAATGCGGTAGTCCAGCAAATGAATTCTTTCTTCCATACAGCGCTCAAGCGTGTTGTACACAGCTTCTACACTGCCTGCACCTGTAGCTGCTTCTTGAATGACTGCCTGTGTTTCTTGGTTTTTCAGAGAAACTGTTGCTGTTGGCATTTGTTCTGTTCCATAATGCACTTGCAGACTTTCAAATTCGTAGCCAATTTTTCGATCTGCTACTTTTTCTTCTAATATAATAGAGATCAAATCATCATCTGTAATTTCTTTCTTCTTCTCTGTCAAGTTCTTGAAAGTCTCAAAGAATTTATTGATTTCGTCTTCCGTTAGTTTAAAGCCTAGTGTTTTCATGCGGTCTTTAAACGCGTGTCTTCCGGAGTGTTTTCCAAGGACAAGCACATCTGTTGTCACACCGACAAGCTCTGGAGAAATAATTTCATAGGTTGTTTTTTCTTTGAGGAAACCATCTTGGTGAATACCTGATTCATGTGCAAAAGCGTTGTTTCCAACGACTGCTTTATTACGCGGCACAATCATTCCTGAGTATTTGCTCACTACATCACTTGTACGCTTAATTTCATTCAATTGAATCGTTGATTCGACCTGGTAAAAGTCTTTTCGAATATGAAGAGCTACTGCAATTTCCTCTAACGCGGCATTTCCAGCGCGCTCGCCAATTCCGTTGACAGCCGTTTCGATTTGATCTGCTCCATTTTCAATGGCAGCAAGTGAGTTTGCCACAGCCATTCCTAGATCATCGTGACAGTGAGCGGACAAGTTAACGCGGTCGATATTCGGAACGTGTTCCTTCATATATTTAAAGATATTCCCGTACTCTTTTGGCGCTAGGTATCCAACTGTATCTGGCAAGTTAATGACACTCGCCCCAGCGTCAATGACCTTTTCTACAATTTCTGCCAAGAAAGCAAGATCTGTACGGCACGCATCTTCTGCTGACCATTGGACAACTGGAAAACGTTCTTTCGCATATTTCACCATTGCGACAGCCTGTTCTACGACTTCTTCACGTGTTTTCTTTAGTTTATGCTTCAGGTGAATGTCAGAAGTAGCAATAAAGACATGAAGCCTTGGCTCCACTCCATCTTTTAATGCTTCCCATGCAGCATCAATGTCACCTTTCACACATCGTGCAAGACCAGCAACAGAACAGTTTTTAATCGTTCTTGCTATTTCTTGTACGCCTAAGAAATCCCCTCGGGATGAAGCGGGAAAACCCGCTTCAATGATATTAACCCCAAGGCGCTCAAGCTGCTTTGCAATGATTAGCTTTTCTTGTGCATTTAAGTTCACTCCTGGTGATTGCTCTCCATCTCGAAGTGTTGTGTCAAAAAAATTAATTTTCCGCACCGACGCTCACCGCTTCCTTTTTCTTTCCTTGTTTAACGAAAGGCATCATTTCACGAAGCTTTCTACCAACGATTTCAATTTGGTGCTCATTTTCATTTGCATTGATTGCATTGAAACGTGGACGATTCACTTGGTTTTCAACGATCCATTCTTTTGCAAAAGTTCCGTTTTGGATATCAGTCAAAACAGCTTTCATCGATTCTTTTACTTTTGCATCTACAACGCGTGGTCCTGATACGAAGTCACCCCATTGTGCTGTATCAGAGATTGAATATCTCATGCCTTCTAATCCTTCTTCATACATAAGGTCAACGATTAATTTCAGTTCATGCAGACACTCGAAGTATGCAAGCTCTGGCTGATAACCAGCTTCTGTTAACGTTTCGAAACCTGCTTTCACTAGTGAAGTAAGACCTCCACAAAGAACTGCCTGCTCACCGAAAAGATCCGTTTCTGTTTCTTCTTTAAATGTTGTTTCAAGAACGCCAGCTCTTGCTCCGCCGATCGCTTTCGCATAAGCAAGTGCTTTGTCTTTCGCTTGGCCAGATACATCTTGATAGATAGCAAATAGGGCAGGTACACCAGCGCCTTGCTCATACGTTCTTCTCACAAGATGTCCTGGACCTTTTGGAGCTACTAGATACACGTCTACGTCACTTGGAGGAACAATTTGATGGAAGTGAACGTTGAATCCGTGTGCGAATACAAGTGAGTTTCCAGCTTCTAATTGATCTTTGATTTCTTCATCATATACTTTCTTTTGCTGCTCATCTGGAAGTAGTACCATGACGACGTCTGCTTGTGCTGCTGCTTCTTTTACTGTGAATACTTGATGACCGTCTTCTTGTGCTTTTGTATAAGATCCGCCTTTTCTCACGCCGACGATGACATCTACGCCGCTTTCTTTTAAGTTCAATGCATGTGCATGACCTTGTGATCCGTAACCAATGATCGCTACCTTTTGACCATTTAATACGTTTTCTTGAATATCACCGTTATAATATACTTTTACCATTTGACTCTCTCCTTTTGTTTAGACAATTGAAATTGTTTTATTTGTTTGCGGCTTTTGCTGATTATCTCTCGCAAAGGCCGTGGTGCCAGTTCTGGCGACTTCTTTAATGCCGTATGGCTTAAGTAATTCAATGAGCGCTTCAATTTTTGAAGACTCACCTGTCACCTGAATGACGACACTCTCTCTGCTCACATCTACAATAGAAGCTCTAAAAGGTTCAATGACCCCCGTGATCTCCATTCTAGATGCTGGTGCAGATACGACTTTTATCAAAGCCAGCTCTCGCTGAACGATTGATTGGTTTGTAATGTCTGTTACTTTCAGAACATCGATTTGTTTGTTCAGCTGTTTTGTCAGCTGTTCGATGTCTTTCTCTTGGTCTACATGGACGACGAACGTGATGCGTGATACATCTTGAATCTCAGAATGGCCGACCGTAATGCTTTCAATGTTGTAGTGTCTTTTGGTAAAGAGGCCTGTGATTCTGTTCAGTACGCCTGATCGATTTAATACAGTCAACACAATAATTCTTTTCAAGGTTTCACCCCCACCATCTCATGAAGTCCTTTCCCCGGTGCTACCATCGGGAATACTTTTTCATCTCTCGCTACATTGACATCGATGAAAACAGGCTCTCTAGAGGTTAAGGCTTCTTCGAGCTTTTCTTTCGCCTCTTCGTCTGATGAGATTCTGATTCCTTTAATGCCATAAGCTTCAGATAATTTCACGAAGTCTGGCTGCTCTGAAAATTTAGAATGTGAGTAGCGTTCTTCGTAGAAAATTTCTTGCCATTGTCTTACCATTCCAAGGCTGTGATTATTGAGTACAATCACTTTGACTGGAAGGTTCAGCTCACGGATAACGGCAAGTTCTTGCAGGGTCATTTGGAAACCTCCGTCTCCTAAAATCGCTACAACGGTTGCCTCTTGATCAGCAAGCTGGGCGCCGATGGCTGCTGGTAATCCGAAGCCCATTGTGCCAAGTCCTCCAGATGTGACCCACTTATCTGCATTTTCAAATGGATAGAACTGTGCCGCCCACATTTGATGCTGTCCGACATCAGTTGCGACAATGGCTTCACCTTTTGTGAATTGATGAATGTATTCAATCAGCTTTTGAGGTTTAAAACCTTCAGCTTCGTTTTCAACGTACCAGAGTGGATATTCTTCCTTCCACTGATCTAATTGATTTTTCCATTCGTCTGATTCCCCTTGCTTCCCGTCTTGTTTGATCAGCTCTTCAAGAACGAGCTTACTGTCTCCAACAACCGGGATATGGGTATGAATGTTCTTGCCAATTTCCGCTGGGTCGATGTCAATATGAGCGACCTTCGCATGTTTCGCAAAATGATTGAGGTTGCCTGTTACCCTGTCATCAAATCTTGCTCCGATTGAAATGAGCAGGTCACATTGATGAAGAGCCATGTTTGCTGCATATGTGCCATGCATACCAGCCATCCCTAGGAAAAGAGGATGCTTTGCCGGGAATCCGCCAAGTCCAAGCAATGTATGAGCGACTGGGATTTGCTGCTGCTCTACATACTGTCTTAATTCTTCAGATGCTTTGCCATGAAGAACGCCGGCTCCTGCTAGAATGACTGGTTTTTTCGCTCTGCTGACAGCTTCTACTAATTTGCGAATTTGCAAATAGTTCGGCTCTACTTTTGGCTGATAACCAGGTAAATCAATTGGCTGGTCATATTCAAACGTTCCTTCAATGCCTGCGACATCTTTTGGAATATCGATCAATACTGGACCAGGTCTGCCTGTTGTTGCAATATGGAATGCCTCTTTGATGACACCCGGTAATTCCTCTGGATTTCTCACCTGGTAGCTGTGCTTTGTAATTGGCATTGTGATGCCGAGTACATCTGCTTCTTGGAAAGCATCCGATCCAATGACTGACGTTGCCACCTGCCCTGTGAATACAACTAGGGGAAGTGAATCAATCATCGCATCTGCAATTCCTGTCACAAGGTTTGTCGCTCCAGGCCCTGATGTTGCAATGACAACACCTGGTTTACCAGATACTCTTGCGTATCCTTCTGCTGCGTGAATCGCTCCCTGCTCATGTCTTGGCAGAACATGAAATAAACCAGAATCGTAAATTTTATCGTAGATTGGTAAAACTGCTCCGCCTGGATAGCCGAAAATGACTTCTACTTTTTCTCTTTTGAGTGCTTCAATTAACATGAGTGCACCGTTCATCGTTTGTGGTGCTTTTGATTTTTCCGTCTCCATTTGTACATTTGTCCCCATTTGATTTCCTCCTCTTTGTCTTGCTTCAGTCAAGTCCTTTCACCCTTTTCCATTCAAGATAGAGATATGAGACCATATAAAAAAGCCTTCTCACCCCACAATGACACTACTTTTCACTAGGTCAAAGGGGCGAAAAAGCTTTGTTTTTCGCGGTACCACCCTTGTTCACGGCAAACCCTGTTGCCGTCTCATGGACATCTTTCGTCCATTTTGGTAACGAGTGAGCAATGTCACTCGGCCTGCCCTACTATCATTTCAAGCAGACACTCAGAGGTGAGTTCACTTTAGAAAGTAACACCGGTTTCCAGCTAGCACCGGCTCTCTGTAGATACTGACTCTAAAGCTACTAGTCCTCTTCAACGTTTATCGATATCTATTTAACTTGCATGAATGTTTTCATCTGTAAAAACAACTTTTTCTCCTTCTTCAACTACCCGCTTACGGAATTGTTCAAGAAGTTTGTTTGTGTGGAACCCAGGTTTCCCTTCACCGATTGTACGGCCGTCAACTTTTACAACGGCGATGACTTCGGCTGCGGTTCCTGTTAGAAATACTTCTTCTGCTGTATACACATCATGTCTTGTGAAAGGTTCTTCTTTCACTTCGTAGCCTAAGTCTTCTGCAATTTCCATGATGGCATTTCTTGTGATGCCTTCAAGTGCGCCGATATAACCTGGCGGTGTATAAAGCTTGCCTTTTTTATAAATAAACACGTTGTCTGCAGAACCTTCCGCCACGTACCCTTGATCGTTCAGCATCAGCGCTTCACTCACACCGGCCATATGGGCTTCGATTCGGACAAGAATGTTATTCAAATAGTTTAATGATTTCACTTTTGGGCTAAGAACATCTGGACGATTTCGTCTTGTTGGAACCGTCACAATGTCAATACCCGTTTCATATAGGTGCTTTGGAAAAATGGCCAGCGGCTCTACAATGATCACTGTGTTGGCTCTCCCGCAGTTGTTAGGATCTAATCCAAGATCACCCGCTCCTCTTGAGACAACAAGGCGGATATAGGCATCCTTTAGGCCGTTCCTTTCAACTGTATGAATCATTTTTTCCGTGAGTTCCTCAAGTGAATATGGAATGTTCAGCATAATGGATCTGGCGGAATCATACAGACGGTCTAAATGTTCTTTCATTCGAAAGATATTTCCGTTATACACGCGAATCCCTTCGAAAACACCGTCGCCATATAAAAAGCCATGATCGTAAACTGAAATTTTCGCATCCTCTTTTTTCACGAGTTCATCGTTTAAAAAGATCCACTGTTCCTTTTGGTCTTCCATTTTCAGTGAGCACCCTCTCTTTCAAACAAAAAGTAGTTGAATTTTCAGACACTTTATTTTGAAGTGTCAATCGCTTGCACTGCGTGTTTGTTTAGCTTTTGTTGAACCCATCTTACGCCGCTTTCCATACAGTGTCAACAGCATTTTTAAAATTATTAGACAATTTAGACTAATCAAAATTAAATGTATACGCTTACACCTTTGCTAGACAAGGAATGAAAAAACTTAAAATTTTTTGTATTTTTTCTTCAATTTATTTACTTTACATGAACGCTTTTCTTTTGAGAAAACTTTTGTGATATTTTTTCACATAATTTTTGATGAATATTGTGAGATTTCAATGACTTTGTTTTTTCTTTTGGCATGCCTTTCTAAAGCGTTTTCCTATGAATTTATGATAGAATGAGAGCATCTAATAGAAGGAGGGCAATACATGGCTAACATCAGAGGTTATATCGGTACGTATACAAAGGGAGACAGTAAAGGCGTTTATACGTTTACATTAAATACGGACAAGCAGCAGATTGAGCAAGTAGAAGTCGCTGCTGAGCTTGAAAATCCTACATATTTAACCGTGTCAGAGGATCAAAATTTTGTTTATGCTGTTGTGAAAAAAGGATCACAGGGCGGCCTTGCTGCGTATCAAATTGATTCAACAACAGGCAGACTTCACTTCATCAACCAAGAGCTTGCCGATGGAGCTTCTCCTTGTCACGTCAGCGTGGACAGTCAAACGAAAACAGCGTATACAGCAAACTATCATAAAGGGACAGCAGAGATGTATGAGATCGATGCTGAAAATGGCTCAGTGATCCGCACGCTCTCACAGGCGCAGCATGAAGGAACTGGCCCTAACGAAGATCGTCAGGAAAAGCCACACACCCACTTTATGGGTCTCACGCCAGATGAACAATTTGCTGTGGCTGTTGACCTTGGAACAGATGGAATTTATACGTATAAGAAAGAAGACGGCAAACTTCAGCTTGCTCATACATTTGAAACAAAGCCAGGCAGCGGACCTCGTCATATCACATTCCACCCAACGAAACCTGTGGCATATGTCATGACAGAGCTAAGCTCAGAGGTCATTGTGCTTCGTTACTTTGAAGATGGTCATTTTGAAGAGATTCAAACAATCGCGACCATTCCAAGCGATTTTACAGAGAACAATCAAGGAAGTGCCATTCATGTCTCTTCAGACGGCCAATTTGTTTATGCAGGAAATCGCGGTCATGACAGCATTGCGATTTTTAAAACAGACGCTGACGGCCGATTAAGCCTAGTCGAGATTGCTTCTTCTGAAGGAAACTGGCCTAGAGATTTTGTGCTTGATCCAACAGAAGAATTCCTCGTCGGTTCAAACCAAGAATCTAGCAATCTCGTGTTATACAAACGCGACAAAGAAACAGGACGACTCACTGTATTACAATCAGACATTACCGTCCCTCATCCAGTTTGCGTGAAATTTTTAGGATAAAAGAAAAAAGCCTCCAATAACGGAGGCTTCAGATTGTTGACAAAGGGCTAAAATGAAAATCATTTTAGCCCTTTGTCTTCTTTTCAGCGTGATAGAAAACCTTTGCAGTCTAGGAAGGACGAGCACCGGAGCGGAGCGAATTGAAACATTCGTGAGCACTGGAGCGCAGACCTGACAACGAATGCGAGGGTTTGTCTACACGCTAAAGCCTCCAATAACGGAGGCTTTTCTTTATGCAGACGGCATACCGCCATCCTCAAGCTTTTGATCAATCAAAGACGTATCGGTTTTTTCGCCGAACCATTTTGACAGCCTGTCTTTTGCTTTTCCTTTCACATCATCATCAATGTACATTGCTACTTGAAATAGAGCAAATGTAATGGCGCCTAAATCATCTGTATAGCCGACACCAATCAATGTATCAGGAATGAGGTCAAGCGGAAGGATAAAGTAGCCGAGTGCTCCAATAATCAAGGTCTTTGCTTTGACAGGCACTTCGGGTTTTTGCAATGTATAGTAAAGTAATAGCACAGCATAGACTAGAGAGACACCAGCTTTTTGTGCCGTCTTTTTTAGCTTTTCCCAAAAGGCATGATCATTAAAATGCTTCTTCGAACGCTTTAATAGTTCTTTTTTCTCAGAACGATTCATCATATCGCCTCCATCTACAGCATAGCCCTTTTCCCTCAGTTATACAAGATATCCGCTGATTCGACAAACAAAGAGCAGCAGAAAGCTGCTCTTTCTACTGCTCTTTGTAAAACTTTTCAATTGCTTTATCGATGTAAACCCATCCTTTATAAGACACATGAATCGTATCTTTAAAGAAATATGGATCGTACTCATGCTTAGTCAAATCTGCGACTTCATACCCATTATCTCGAATTTGACGATTGATTTTTTCATAATAACCTGTACGGCCTTCTTTCGGAAAACCAGTGTAATCATACCACTTTCCGTTGACAGGAATCGTTACAAACAAAGGCTTTGCCCCTGCTTGTTTTAAAATATCCAGCATGATTTGAAAATCTTTATATTCTGGTGATTCGGCATAAGAATGACCTTCACGGGAATCCTTCATTTTCTTCATGATCGGTTTCAGTTTGCGGTCAAACAGTTTTTGATTAATATAAAACGGGTTATCCCCTGCTCTTTTCGCACCAAAAATGCTCGCTTCTTTTTCAAGCTCTGCCCATGTTTTTCCTTTGACTGAAGGAGACGGTTGAAGCTTGCGCTCATGCCCCGATCCAATCGTATAGTACATGTCTTTCTTTTGAAGCATACCATAATACATTTTCGCAATAGGAGAAATCGCGCCATAAGCGAACTTGTTTCCAGATAGCTCTGCTTTAAAAAGCTCTGTAATCACCATGTCGTTTTTGACTGCTTTAAACTTCATGATTCTTTTGATCAGCTCTTTTTTCACAGTTGGATCAATTTCTTTATTATAGGCGAGATTCAGCGCTTGAAGCGCTGAATAGTTAGGTGCAAAGTGATTCTCGTCAGATCCCCATTTCACAAACCATTGTGGGGACACGATAAATACAAGCTTCTTCCCTTTTAATTCATCCATATGCGCTGCAAAGTTCATCGCATGAATTAATGATTGCGATCCACCTTTTCCAATAAGATAAGGTGTAAACCCTTGAGGATTCTCATGAAAGAAATTCGAAGGGTGATATGGATCAAAACGTGATAGTTCAGAAGATCCATAGATCGGCAAATAAGTTGGATCTTTTAGCATTTCATCTTGTAAATAAAGCCCTTGAAACATCCCTGGATCTAATTCTGTAGCTGACTTTTGTAATTTGTCTTTTGGGATCAGGTGTGAGAGCCATGCATTTGGTACAAGAAGAACACCAATGAATAGAACAGCCGCTAAAATAAGCGGCCCAAAAAAACGCTTTTTCATTACTTCATCTCTGCCAGCTGCTCAGCAATATGATTCGGCGTATCCCACACATCACGATCGAATTCTGTAATCGGAACAGTGATTCCGAGTTGACTTTCAATTGCCATAAGCAGTTCTACTGTACCAAATGAATCAAGAAGACCTTCTTCAAAAATCGCAATCTCTGGATTTTCTTTCACAACGTCATCCTGACAAACCTCTGCAATAATACCGTATACTTGATTTTTAAATTCCATAATTTTCTACTCCCTTAATCATTAATGATGAAATGGTTTTCCTGAAAAAATATAAAATCCGAAACAAATCACATGGAATGTAATAATGATAGACACAACCATTGTGACCTTATTATCCGGCCACCACTTGTGCTTTTTATTCCATTTCTCAAATAAATTGTAACCGGACATAACAACTGCATGATATAGTCCGTAAATAATATATTGAAGGGCAAGACCATGCCAAGCACCCATCAATAGAAAGAGGACAAAGTACCCGATATTTGATACAGCCATACGGTTCTTGATCCACTTCTTTTTGGTCATAAAGAACACAAATCTCATAAACACGTAGTCTCTGAACCAGAAGGACAGGGACATGTGCCAGCGATTCCAGAAGTCTTTAATATTGCGGCTGATAAACGGTTTATTAAAGTTCTCTGGCGATTTAATGCCCATAATATAACTCACACCTACAGCAAATGCTGTATATCCAGCAAAGTCAAAGAACAAATACATGCTGTAAGCATACATATACGTTAACTGCTGAACAAAGTGACTGCTGCTAATGTGATGAATATTCATCAGAATATACGTGTGAATCAGATAACCAATAATGAACTTATATAAGAAGCCAATGAAAATTTTATGAATACCGGAATACAGAAGATCACTGTATGCTTCCTTTTCAGGCGGTGTATCCATATCTTTTTCAAATCGGCGGTAACGGTCAATCGGACCTGATGAAATCGTCGGGAAAAAGACAATGAAATAGACCAAACGATGAATCGGAATTTTCTTCTTAATCAAGCCGTCTCTTGTCTCGATAATTAACTGAACACCTTTAAATGTTAAGTACGAGATCCCCAAAAAGCTCAGCCAGTTTATTGGCGGCGGCTGGTGCGGCTGATGAGTTAAAAAGAACGGTAATACCTTTGACAGCACAAGCGGCAAAATTGATGCCACCACTGCTGCATAGAAAACGGATGCCTGATTTGCCTTTAACCGGTATGCAAGGTACAGGCGAATGATTAAGACTTGCCACACCGTGAACAAGAAGAGCAGCAGTGCGCCATGTGCATCTTTTGAGAAAATAAGCGCGAGTGCCACAACCGTTGCAAACATGTTGTAGCCCTGCATTCTTTTGCCGCGAAGACCAAGAATGATTGTCGGCAAAAGAAGAATACCAATTAGAATGAAGAAAAAGAATGAACTAAACGGAATCATAGAAGAACCTCTTTCGCGATTCTCTTACGGTCAACCTTCCCGTTTGGCGTCATGTAAAGCTGCTCAAGATAGACAAACTTTCTTGGAATCATGTACGCTGGCAGTGAATCCGCCATTTCTTTCTTAATCGCACTTGTCAGCTGATACTCTTTTTCAAATGAATGAGCTGCTGGAACAATCGCTGCAATCAAGTACTCGACATGACCGTTTGGCTGGAATGGCACAATCACACAAGCATTGACATAGGTTGTCTCGCTTACATGATATTCAATTTCTTCAAGCTCCATCCGGTATCCATGAAGCTTAATTTGATAGTCGAGACGACCGTGGCACGTAATTAATCCATCCTGCGCCACACCTGCGTCACCTGTGCGGTAAGCAGGGCGTCCTTCGTATTCAAAGAACACTTTATCCGTTAAGGCTTGTTCACCTAAGTAGCCTCTCGTGACGCTTGGCCCCACGATGACAATTTCGCCTTTCTCACCATCAGAAAGTGTCTTGCCTTCTTCATCTAAAATGACGATATCTGTATCAGGTTTGGCATACCCGACTGGTAAAGAATCGTGCTGATCAAGAATCTCCTGCGTGACTTCAATCGATGTGATCGCAACAGTTGCTTCAGTTGGACCATACGTATTAAAGACCTGCGCCTTTGGAAAACGCTCCAGAAGTGCACTTGCTACAGCTACAGGAAGCGCCTCACCGCAGAACAAGAAAACGTTCAGCTCTGGTAAAAGCTCTCCTGTAAAGGAAGGGTCCATTAAGCACATTTGCACAAAGGATGGTGTGGATGTCCACACTTCAACGTCAGATTGACCAAGTGCTGCAAACATATCCTTTGGCTTATTGACGAGTTCTTTTACTAAACAGTATAGCGTGCCGCCTGATTGAAGCGCTGGATAGAGATCCATCACTGATAAGTCAAAAGAAAATGGTGCTTGATTTAAGAATGTGCGTCCCTCACCAATTGGGAAATCCCGGCACATCCACTCTGTAAAGCTTTCTAAATTATTGGCGGTTACCTGAACGCCCTTCGGTTTTCCGGTACTGCCAGACGTATAAATAATGTAGAAAACATCATCTTGTTGAACCCACTGCGTGGATGGCGGTGCTTCTTTTTCAAGTGCTAAAAGCGATGCCGCACTTTTCACTTCAATGTGCTCTTCTACATCTAATACATTCTGCTCATTTGCACATATCAATAGACTGGCTTTTGAGCTTTCAATGATTGAGACGATGCGCTCGACAGGTATCGAGATGTCGACCGGAATATAAGGTCTGCCTGATTTTACACTGCCTAAGAAAGAAATCAGCATCTCTGGCTCCATATGACCGTAGACAATGACAGGTTCACTGCCAGCTGCGACTGCATCGATCGCACCAGCCATTTGGTCTGATAAATGCCAAAGCTCATCATATGTGATCGACGCCTGTTGAGAAACAAATGCTGGCTGTGTTGGTTTCGTTTGCTGGTATTCATGAATCGTGTGTAATAGTTTCATAGTTTAATCTCCAATTAAAAATCGTTGTAAATGAATGATCCCGTATTTGCTGTGTGGAATCCGTAAATAAAGAACAATAATAGCAAAATAAGTAAGTAAAAGCTTGTATATCCTATCCATTTTACAGACTTATTTTCTGATAGCTTTTTGAATAGCATATTGATAACCTCTTTTCTTTTGACACTTATAGAGACGCATGGATCATCAAAAGAGTTTCATGTTAAAACATAAAATTTTTAAGAATTGCTAAAAAAATGTCGAACCTTGGAATGTCTCTTTTGAGCAAAGCTGTCTTATTGTAACAAAGATTTAATACATTTGAAATAAAATCCGAGCTTAAATTTGCCTTAAAATTGCTGAAAGCTGTCGAACTAACGCAAAAGCCACCTAGGCGACTAGATGGCTTTGATTTCAATTACTTCTTATATTTATTGACTTCGAACATGAGAATGTTTTTAAACACTACATAATCCTTTTTACTTTCAAATGGACCTTTGTTATTGTCATGCTCGTCAATTTCATAAAAACCTGGACCTTCTCCTGCATCACGCTTTTTGTACCATGATAGGAAAGCGTTGACTTCTTTCATGGAGAGGTCATACTCTTTTTGCAAGCCATTGACCATTGTGATGATGAGTAGTGCATCGCCGTCTTCATTTGTTGCATCGTCTTTAGGCGGTGTTGTTGGTTCTGGGTCTTTGTCTCCTGGATTAGTTTTTGGTGGTGTTGCTGGATCCGGGTCTTTCTCACCTGAAGGAGCTGTAGTATCACTGTTCTTAAGACTTTTTAGTGAAATAGATAAATTAGATTTGAAATTGTCCCTAGCGTGGGTAGGGGTATCATTACTTTGCGGAATACCTCCAATTACGTAAAGTGTATCATCAACAATGGCAGATACGTGCCCCATTCGATAAGGAGCTGAAGAATTAGGGATAGTTCTTGATGTCTTAGTTTTTTTATCATAGAGAGTGACTTTGGGAACTCCACCTGTTCTTATAATTAAATCTTCAAAGTTCAATGCATCATAATAACTCCCAATTCCCCCCAGTCCTAAACTTGTCCACTGATCTATTGATGGATCGTATTCAAACGTTGCTTGTCCAGATAAAACATAGAGTTTATTTTTTATAACTACAGAATCTCCAGCTGGAGCGTCATTTTCGAATTTTTTCTTCTTTGTCCATTCTTTTGTTTTTATATCGTAACTATACGTGTTACTGTCCACCAAATGCTTTAAGGTACTTCTATAACCCAAAATATAGATTTTATTATCTATAACACCTGCATATAAATCATATGGAGCTATCTTAAATTCAAATGGGAGATCTTCTACACCCTCCCATGTATCTGTTTTGATATTATAAACTTCTACACTATTTGTAAGTCCTTGTTCTGTTCTACCACCCATTACATATATATGATCACCTACAATAACACTGGCAGCACCCATACGGCCTGTTTTCATACTAGCTTTTTCTGACCACTTATCTTGCTTAGTATCGTATACATAAGTAGTATTAGTAAATTGCTTGCTCGGACCTGTTCCACCAATTACGTAAATTTTCCCCTCATACACTTCACTTACAGCACCTACTCTTGCATCCGGCAATTCTGCTCGTTTTTCCCATTCAAGCGTTTCTGCTTTTTCTGCTTTAATAGATTGTAATGGATAACTTAATGCAGAAAATAATAAAATGAAAATAAAAAGCCATTTTTTCAAGATAACCACACTCCTTCTATTTGTTTACATAACAAATATCGGATAGTTATTTATTTTTTTCATGTTTTTGTTACTTATATATATATTTATTACTTATTTACTTACTGTTTCCCCAATGCACCTATAAATTTTTAAAATCAAACTTTCACATTTGAATTATTTCATATTTATATTAATTAATTGCTGGCATTACTCATATTTTTCTATTTCCCCATTAAAAAATCCATGATGATTCATGGGTTTCTTCTCAGTCCATTATTAGAAAATCCGTCACAAGGCAAGCTGGTTCCCCGTTTTTATCTTGCCCCCAAAAGCTTGGGTACATCCCGTCACCGAAACCTGTCGTAAACATGGCAATGTCCACCTTGTCATGAAACGGGTGACGAGCCAGCCCCATGTGTGCTTGTAGTTTTGTTCAAGCGCTTCTGCAAATTCCTCATAAAGATAAAAATCATTGTCCTCTTTATATCGTTTATCCTCATAAGCTTGAAGATATAGTGCTGCCTCCGCATCAATGAAACAGCCCATTCCCGCATTTACACCGTAGCCGAAGAACTCGTCTTCTTTCAATTGTTTGATATCCTGTCCTGATCTTGTGGCAAGCTCCCATTCTATTGGTTGCTCGTTTGTAAACTTGATCATTGCATAGACGACGCGTTCGTCACCACTTTCTAATCGCTTTACTAAAAGTAGAATAGGATATTTTCCTAGAGTAACTTTCCTTGTAAACGATTGGTCCCTTCTGAAACAAAAGGATCACAGGCAGCGATATGACCGCTCGTGATCTCTATATGACCGATCTGTTTGGCGAATAATTGATTACCTTCTGAGTGGTTTGTTGTCTCTCCATTTTCATATAGTAGGTTTGTTGGATTGATATTTTACAAGTGATCATTCCTTTCAGCACTTTTCAAAGGCATGTTTGGAACATAGATCCCAATTGTGAAATTGATAATTTTAAAAACAGGTCTATTAAGATCAACTTCATTTTTTACTATTATATAAATAAAATTATTCTTTGGGAACAATAGTAATGTTTAAGTTAGAATCAAATCATGGAGCTTTTTAGTTATTTATGTTATGAAAGCTTACTAATTTTATGATTTTTCATAGATTCTTTAAGTTTTCATTAAGTGTGAATTTTTATTTTTAGAGGATAAATGTAACTATCTAGCGAAATATAGCCATAAGGAGGGGTAAAGTTGACTGCAGTTTTATCATATGTAAATAAAGAATTTTCAATTATTCTATCTGATAACAGAATAAACTTCGGGCGCTACCAAGAACATGGTTTTGAAGATGGTCATGTTAAACTTGTTAACTTGAGAAATATGGGATGGGCGAGTGGAGCAGGTCTGTCCGATTATCTATTTAAACTAAAAGAAACATTAGCATCACATGAAATTAAAGATACAAATAATATTGAAATTTTATTTAAAAGTGTACTAGATGCATGTAAATCTGAAAATCCAATATTTGAAGAAGATATAGATGCCAGCGTAGTAGTCGCTTCTTGGATAGGTGCTAATGAAACGAGTATTTTCCTTAGAGTTGGATTTCTCTCAAACAAACATTTTGGAACAAATCTCACAATTTTAGAAAATGGATCAATAAATATTGTATATCCAGGAGATTTCCTTGAATCTCCCAATAGGATTAAATTCACAGAAAAAAAATATGATTTAAATATTGGTGAGAAAGATTTTTGGGGTAGTTTAAGGATAATGCTTAATATTTTTAAAGATATTTCACTTAGCTCAAAACAAGTAAGTAGAACTTGTGATATAGGAGTGCACCTCATACAAGAAGATGGGATTTATAAGTTTAAAATTAGTGGAGAGATAGAAACATTATTGAGCGAACTCGATACAGGAAGCATTCAAGATCGAATTGAAATTATTAGTTCTATAAATAAAAATTAATTAAATACATCTTTTTACTGCTTTGTTTTATTAAATTTACTTGAACACATCACTTGATTTTAAAAGACTATTTCAAAGCCGGGAAATAAGCAATCAAAAAAACGTCCAAATATTAGGTTAGACGTTTTTTTTGTAATCATTCATTATTTAATTACGTCCCAGGAGAGATTCGAACTCCCGACCGACGGCTTAGAAGGCCGTTGCTCTATCCTGCTGAGCTACTGGGACATGTTGTTATGTAGTGTGCTGTGGTGTATTACCTCAGCGACAAGATTTATTATATTACTATTGTTCTTTAAAGTCAACGGTTTTTCGAAAGTTTTTTCATAAGGGGCAAATGCTGCACCCTTATGAAATACCTTCCAATGTGACAGTGTTTTCGAGGTCTTGTATGACCTGACCTTCGTCTGTGAAAAACTGTACGTTTGCTTCGCTTCCATCTAGTGTCAGTATAGCATAGCTGCGCTCTTTTCGCACTCTTGGCAGGTGCACGCTGCCTGGGTTAATGAGGAGTTTTCCTCTTAGCAGTTCACTGCCCGGGATGTGCGAGTGGCCAAAGCAGATAATGTCTGCGCCTAGCTCTTCTGCACGGTAGTAGACTTGAAGTAAGGATTGTTTGATGCCATGCAGATGTCCGTGAGTGAGAAATAGTTTTCCGCCTCCATCAAGTGGGAGCAGGAGCTCTTCTTCAAAATCGCCCATAAAGTCACAATTTCCTTTGACGACTTTGTATCCTTCGAGTGCTGGGTGGTTCGTTTCGAGTTCTGAATCTCCGCAGTGGATCATCATGTCGACTTCAGCCTCATGCCGTTTGGCAATGGTTTGAAGTTCGTCTGTGAGTCCATGACTGTCACTAATAATGAGTATCTTCATGGCTTCATTCCCCCTTATTCATTTGCGTCTAGCAGTGATGAAAGCTTTTGAAGCGCGACCGCTCGATGGCTGATCTTGTTTTTCTCCTCTGGTGATAATTCGGCCATCGTCTGGTCTTTGTCTTTGACGATGAAAATTGGGTCGTATCCGAAGCCATTTTCGCCGATTGGCTTTTCTGCGATGAAGCCTTCTACTGATCCTTCTACCGTCTTTGTTTCTTTTCCCGGTATGCTGACAGCAAGGGCACATCTGAATCTGGCTGTGCGGTCTTCTTTTTCAATACCTTGAAGTTCGCTCAGCACTTTTTCCACATTCTCCGCATCGTCTTTATGCTCACCTGCGTATCTCGCTGAATACACGCCAGGTTTCCCGCCTAGATAATCAATGGACAGACCGGAATCGTCTGCAATGACCATTTCACCTGCTTTGGCTTGAATGGCCTCCGCTTTGATGATGGCATTTTCTTCGAAGGTTTGTCCTGTTTCTTCAATCTCTTCAGTAAAGCCAATGTCTGCTAGTGTTTTGACCGTGAATCCTTTTGGCTCAAGAATGGCTTTGAATTCTTTCGCTTTGCCCGCATTGTGCGTTGCAATGATGGCTGTTTTCATCCTGATCAAACCCTTCTCTTTATTCGATGACTTCTCCTGTTACTGCTTTTTGCTTTTCGATTAATTCTTTGATGCCCTTTTCGGCTAAATCAAGCAGTCCGTTTAGCTGTTCTCTTGAGAATGTCGCTTCTTCACCTGTTCCTTGAAGTTCAACAAAGCGTCCAGCGCCTGTCATGATGACATTCATATCTACTTCAGCAGAAGAATCTTCTTCATAGTTTAAATCTAACAGAAGACCTTGCTGAGAATCAATTCCTACGGATATCGCCGCTAAATAATCAGTAATCGGGTTTTCTTTGATAACTCCTTCAGCTCGCAGCTTTTGAATCGCGAGTGTCATGGCAACAAAAGCACCTGTGATGGACGCTGTGCGTGTGCCGCCGTCTGCTTGAATGACATCACAATCAATCCAAATCGTGCGTTCGCCAAGCTTTTCTAAGTCAACGACTGCGCGGAGTGCTCGTCCAATTAAACGCTGGATCTCCATCGTACGTCCTGTGACTTTTCCTTTAGATGATTCTCTTATCGTTCTTTGTGCAGTTGCTCTTGGTAGCATGCTATATTCTGCTGTAATCCAGCCTTTTCCTTCTCCTCTTAAAAAAGGAGGTACGCGGTCTTCGATCGATGCGTTACAAATCACCTTCGTATTTCCCGCTGAGATTAAGACAGAGCCTTCTGGGTGCGTGATGTAGCCTGCCTCTATTTCAATTTTTCTCAATTCGTCATATTGTCTTTCATCTAATCTCATGTTTTACCTCCGTTACGATATACATTCCGCGCGTATGCCAGCGGGGTTCTCCTACTAACTTTGACAACCTCGGCTTGTTCTAACCGCTCGGAATAAAAAAGAGGCAGCGAATATGCATGCCTCTTTTTCTCCATTATATCAATGTGTGACGTTAAAAACTACCTGTATTCACTTGTTCTGGTCGTGAAACCGGCTTTGTGAGCTCTGCTCCTTTTTCGTTCACAAGCTCAGCCTTGCCGTTGACCTTAACAGATACGCTTTTGACGTCCGGCAGCTCGGTTAATGTGAGCACAATGCTATTAAGAACTTTTTGTGAAATCACCTTTTTCTTTTCATCTGCACTGCCAAAAATAGATTCGTTGAAATCAAGTGTCACATGTCCATCTTTTACTTTTGGTACATCATTCAGCTTCACATCTTGATCAAAGTCTGTAAGCAAATGGCTTTTTTTGCTTGGTCCAGAGACGAGCTCATCAATTGCTGCTGTAATCGGATCATCCTCGTCTTTTGGTGCTCTTGTGGTGACCGGAACGTAGTAGGTCTGTTCATCAGATTCAGCTAAATAGTAGACAGTAACAGGCTTTGTTGAAGTCATATCAGCGGTAGCCTCGTGCTGGATATTAATACCGTCTTCTCTGCTTAAATCATCTGAGATGGGTGTACCGTTCACAGGCATTTCTTTTAGTTCATGTCCATTCATCTTCAATTTAACTTTGGCTATGGAATCAAACTGTGTTAACGTCCAAGTAACAGATTGCAGGATTCGCTGTTCGTCTTCTTTTTTATAGTTTTTAAATTCATTTGAAAAATCCACAATCGCCGTTCCATCTTTAATATCGACAGATACGCTCGTGTCCGCAGGCAACACTGCTCTGAATCCATTCGGCATTAAGTTAGAAATAGGTCCCCCGTCCACGAGATATTCAAGGGTTTGTTTGGCACTTCCTTCATTTTTCGGCAGCGGAATGGATTGAGATACGACATACCCGTTTTTATCAATTAAATATAATTCTCTCATCACCGTATCTGCCTGCTTCTCTTCTTTTCCTTCTTTGGCTGTTTGTTTATCTTCTTTATTTTCTTTCACATATGTGACGTTTTGTGGTGGATCAATCTCTGTTTTCGCTTGGTCTGTTTGAAACAATCCGCATCCTGACAAAAGCATGGCTGACGCGATACACGTAACAGCTGCTGTAGATCCTTTTTTCAGCATACTTCACCCTCCTCTAGTAGTTTGTACTACTATGTATACGAGCTTCCCCCGAGGATTAGACCCTTTTCATAAAAAAATAACCCGCTTCAAGTAGAAGGGGTTATTGCTGATAGATGTGTTCAAGTGACACGGTTTCGACCTTTCCTGGCAGGTAGCCAAACCAGTCACGAGCGATGTTTTGGAAATTTTGCTGCTGTCCTGTTGTGTAAAATGTATGGACAGGTGCTTCTTTAGAGGTATTTAACAGCCCTTTATATGAGAGAATCGTACTCGCTTCTCTCGCTGTCTCATCCCCTGATGAAATGATGCTGACATCACTGCCCATAAAGCGCTGAATCGGCTCTTTTAAAATCGGATAGTGTGTGCAGCCCAGAATAAGTGTATCAATTCCTGTTTCTTTCATTGGTTCAAGGGAGTCTTTCACCACTGCCTCTGCTGTCTGATCTAAAAACGTACCGCTTTCCACAAATGGGACAAGGAGCGGACACGCCAGGCTTTGAACCGTTAGACCTGCTTTTAGTGACAGCAGCGCTTCTTTGTATGCCTCGCTTTTGATCGTATTGACTGTGCCAATAACGCCAATGTGCTGATTGTTTGTCACCTTGATCGCTGTACGGGCGCCGGGCTGAATGACACCAATGACCGGAATATCAAGCGTTGCTTTGATTTCGTCCAGTGCGATCGCTGTTGCTGTGTTGCACGCAATGACGAGCATTTTAATATGGTGGTGTTTTAATAAGTAGTGCGCCATTTCCCAAGTATATTGAAGAACTTCTTCTTCTTTACGAGGGCCATATGGACATCGTTTTGTATCGCCTACATAAATGATGTTTTCTTTTGGCAGTTGTCTCATGATTTCCTTTGCAACGGTTAAACCGCCGACGCCGGAATCAATGACGCCGATTGGTTGATCCAACAAAATCGCCTCATTTTCTTTTCATTTGCTGCTGTAGTTTCGTTAAGGATTGGTTGAAAACGATGGCTTCTTCTTCTGAGAAAGCCCCTAGAAGTTCACTGACGTATTCTTGGCGTTTAGCAATCACTTCTTGAATGATCCTCTCGCCTTCAGGCAATAAATGAATGCGAACCACGCGGCGGTCAGATGGATCTTTCACCCGTTCGACAAGTTCACTTTTTTCCATTCTATCAATTAAATCAGTGGTTGTGCTGCAAGCCAAATACATCTTTTGTGACAGCTCACCTATTGTCATATCTCCGAATTCATAGAGCCACTGAAGCCCGATGAATTGTGGAGGTGTAATTGTATATTGATTCAGGATTTCTCTGCCTTTTTGCTTAATAATTGCAGCAATGTGGCGCAATGATTTTTCAATCTCTGCAACATGGCCAGACTCATTCGTTTCCATTTTATTGATACCTCACTATAGCATCTCACTTTGATTAAAACGTACATGTCTATTTTCCTCGTTTTTCAAAGAAAATGCAAGAAGAGACTCATGGAAACCATATAGAAATAACCGGTTCCTTCCCGATATGGAAGGAAAACCGGCTGACTTTAGAGCTCTAGCTCACCCATACGCAGAAGCTCGACTACGGCCTGTGAACGGCCTTTGACTCCTAGCTTTTGCATGGCATTTGTTATGCATACCTTTTACAAATGAGTATAACTTACAGGATCATTTAAATCTATAATGAAAATTCATTTTCCCGTTTGGGTGGATCACAATATGATCAATGAGCTTATCAAACACATGCTTCAAATCGTTCTCTTTGTCTTCAAGCTCTCGAAGAACAGCTTGCATTTCCATCATTGAACTTTTCTCATCATGGACCTGCTGTAAGGAAAATAAACTCTGTTCAAGCTTAACAATTTTAGCTTGAATGTCATTTCGCTTCATTTGAAATTCTGTTTTGGTAATCATTTGATCTTCTAAATAAAGTTCAAGCAACCTTTTATTTTTCGCTTCTAGAGATTTTAACTCTGCTTTAATAGAATTTATTTGTTTTTCTTTTTGCTCAAATGCATTTTTTTTGTAATCGTGTGATATATCCCTAGAGAATTCGATGAGATTTTCAATCACTAAATCTCGGACCTCTTCATAAGTGATGGGAACATGGTTCACACAGCCTTCGGGACCAGATCTCCTGTAATTACTGCATTTAACATATTTCCAATAAGTTTTCTCTCCGTTTTTTTTGGCTCTGCTGGTTTGGATAATGACCATATTAGATCCGCATTTCCCGCAAATAAGCAGTTGTCTCAGCTCATTCCAAGGTGTGAATTTAGTTTTTTTATTAACTGTTGGTTTATTATTTGCTTTCTCCCACTCTTCCCTTGAGACAATCGGCGGGCAAAAGTCTTCATAAACGTTCCATTTTTCAGGTGGATTTCTTATAAATTTTTTTCTGCCATCAACTTTGATCGTGGTATGTCTATTAGCAATGTGCACACCACAATAAATTGGATTTTTTAATATGGTTTGAACTGTTGTAAGCTGCCAATTTCTTGTTGTTCTAGGAGGAGGTATTTCACCAATTTTGCATTTTTCTTGCAATGCATATGTAACTCTTTTCTGACCTAGCCCCTCGTTATTATAAAGGTGGAAAATCATCCTAATTACTTGAGCTTCACTTTCGTTAATTACAAGGTGTTTACCATCTTTCGTATAACCATATGGTACACGCCCAGAGTGCTCCCCACGGCGTGCTTTTGCTGCAAGTACACCACTTATATTGACTGACATAGACTTAGGTAACTGCTCCGCAAACAGAGCAGACATTTCAAATTTCATTGACGCTTTACTCTCGTAAAGGGAGTCGTAGTCTTCTTCGAGTGTAACGACACGAACCCCATTAGACACTAGAATCTCTCTGATGTATAACGCATCTTTTAAGTCACGGGCAAGACGTGTGATGGACTTAAAAATCACCATTTTTATTTCTTTCTTTTCTGCCAATGAAAAAATGTATTTCATTGCTGCCCTATCTTCAAGAACAGTACCACTAATACCATCATCTAACAAAACAGAACGGTCATCCCATTCGTAATTGTGTTGCTCAATCCAGTACCTGCAAACGTCGATCTGGTTTTCTTTAGAACTTATTTGCTCGTCGCGATCTGTCGAAACCCTTGTATAGACCTTATAAGGGTAATCGTCATATTTGATGATTTCGTCAACTGATTCTTTGCGGAAATGCATATAACACACCCCAATTATTAATTTCCCATATAAATTATAACATCCTGAACGATGAATTCGTTAAAAAGGCTTCATAAATTCCATCATTGTTATATAATGGTTATTGACTCAGAAGAGCGCCATTCTTAGGGGGGACAAAATGGGAATTTTCATTTCGATATTTGCCGGTATAATGGTTATAGGAATTTGTATAGGCCTTATTCTATTAATTTTCTCAAAGTCAAGGAAATTAGGTAAAGGCGTTTTTATTACTTGTCTTCTTATATTGTTATCAATATCATTTTTGAATTCATTTGTTTGGAAATACGAGAGTTACAAAATTTCATCTATAACTCCTCAAAAATATAAACAATTAAAAGAAGGAATGACCCCTGAAGAAGTAAAAAAAATTGTTGGTGGTTCCGCTATATCAGAAGAAAATGAGGGAGACAATGATTTCGTTTGGGAATACGAAGGAGAAAAAGGAATTGAGAATGACTCGACAGCTCGCTTATATTTTGAAGATGATAATTTGAGCTTTAAAACCGAAATTGGTTTACTCACAAAACTGAATGAAACAAATTCCGAAGAAACATACGAGTCAGATGCAGCAGATGAAGAAGATGAATTAGAATCTTTAAAAAGTGATGCTGAATATGAAATTGAATCTATTATAGAAGATAATTACACTACTGCTTCAATTGAAAAAATTGAAATAAATGAAGATATGGGATCGGGTGAGCCAAATAAATTAATTGCTCTTGTTCACTTATCATTTGATGCAAAAAATTCTGCTAAAACATCTTATAATATGACGGAAATGCTTAGTGAAGATATAGCCGCTAAGATTGGATCGGATAATGACTCGATTTCGCAGTTATCTGTATTTTGGAAAGTGCCATACATAAGTGATAAGAGCGCAGCCAAATTCTCCTACGAACGATCAGGAGATAACATGATCATTAAAAGTAAATCAACTATTTTGAAATAGCCCTTCGACTTGTAGGGCTATTTATTTACCTTTATAATCGAACGTATATTCTGTATTTATAGGAGGGTATGCCGTGACGGATCTTGAAAGGAAGCTTTACCGAATCATCTACAACATGAGCCGGTTCCGTAAGAATCCAACAATTGATGATCTGAAAAGAAAAACAGGTAAAGACGAAAAGACTGTTAGGCAAGCAGTCAAAAACCTTCTGGAAAAAGAAGAATTGAAATGGGATAAAGAGAAAAGAGAATGGCGGTTTTAATATCAGTTAACCAACCTTTCTGTATCCAAATGTCTGATACACAAAAAAAAAAGCAACTTCCAAGTCAGAAGTTGCTCTTATCTTAATCTTCAGGATCCTCAAAGATGCCGAGAATTTCATTCACATCGTATTGATAAAGTTCATACAGACTGTGATCTGTAATCTCTCCTCTTTTTATTCTTTGATTAAGAACAAACATCATATCGATTGGTTCTCTTTCATAAGATATCATGTCATCATCAGCATCATTAAAATATAATACTGGCTTATTTAAAAAGGGATGTGATTTAGGCTTAGTAAAGTATGTCCACTTCACTTGCGGATAGTTTTTCCTAACGGTTTCCCCATAATATATACCAATATCCATTGCTATCGCATAATCCACTTTTCCAATTTCAACTGGATTAGCTAGTAACCGTTCTTTTTCATCTTGATAAATAAAGTCAGGATATTGACTTAATCTTTCAAGTTTTATTCCTATTTCTTCTTCGGATAACTCATAAATTTCAATTTGAGATAAGTACCAACTATACACGTCAATTAAAGATTCCGGTGTATAATTAAAATCTACTTCACCATTCGTAAATTCTTCTAAAACAGATATCCTTTGAGGTATTTCATCAATAAACCAATCAAAAAGAATTTGCGCCTTTTTTTTAGAAAGTGATTCGTGTGATCCTACTTCAAATGGTGGTTCCATTAGAGGGTAATCCATTTAATAGCCTCCAAAACATTAGTCGTGGTATTGATAAGGAACTTTCTTTTTCTTTAAATATTCTCTTAAATTTTTAGTTGCTCCTATTTTACCAGTTTTAGCACTTTTAAAAAAGTGCCACTTCACACCATCCACTTGACCAGCCTTTCTTAAAGCTACATCTTTGTCAATCTGTTTTCTTACAAAATTTGATAGACTTGTGTAACCAACTTTTGATTCATGTGCCACTCTTGTACTTGGAACATAAGCGTCCACAATTCTTTTCTCTTTTACCCATTTACCTTTTTTATGATCATATACTCGAACATTTTTATATACCTTATGCCCAACTCCACCTACATAATCATTTAGGAATTTTTCACCTGCTGCACCAGATTTAAAACCTTTTGCAGGAAGCTTAGGTTTCGCTGTTGGTTTTGGTGTTGGTTTTGGCTTTGGTACAATGGAACCACCTCCACCGCCGCCTCCGATACGACCTCCGTTAAAACCACCTCTATCCCAAGATTGAGTAGTTATTTTAATACTTTTTAGTTCTTCTTCGCTTAGAGTACCTTCATCCGAGTTTTCTTCCACTCCTTGAATTTCTTCAAGTTCTTCTTCAGCATCAGCATCATTATCTTCTTCAATAATCACACTACTATCTTCTAAATAAACCTCATCTTCGTCTTGACCGACAGCTTTCACTTGTGGAATAAAACCCGTAACACCTACAAATAATGAAAATATTAATAGTAAACTTAAAACCTTGTTAGTGATTTTCACCTATTAATCCTCCTATTTATGTAATTTAAAGCTCCTTTAGTATAGTTTTACTTCAAATTTAAATAAAGACTTTAGAGGATATTTAAGGTAAATTTAAGATTTTATTGTAATATAATAGAATTATTTGTATTTAGAACTTTTTAATAGTAGTATTTTATCCATTGAGGAGACATCATGAAGTACTAAACGTAAAAAAGCCCCCTCCAATAAGGAAGGGCTTTTCATTTTACTTTTGTTTTACCTGAACATATTTAGATGCAGCCGTGATGTATAAACCTGATTTAAGTTTATACATTTTCGATCCGTTAACCGTCACAGTCTTATCAATCGTAAATGCTTCACCAGGTTTCACCTTTTTGTGCTTTGCTGACCAATTCGGCTTATCATAGACCCATAGCCACCCGTCCGCATTCGGCTTCACCACGGCCATTTTATTGCCTTTTGGCGCCGTTTCCTTTTTAGGCTTTGTTTTAGTTGAAGAGGATACCTTTTTTAAACCGACAGCCGCCGCGATCCCTTCCGCATGACCCTCGGCCAACAAATTCAGAAACGCATCTTGTTTCAGCAACGCAGCATCTTTTTCCCGATCAATGAAAAGGTTTTCTGTTAGGATTGCTGGCATTTTTGTCTCTCGCAATACTGCAAGATTTTTAGACTTTTTCCCGCGGTCTGATGTTTTAGCTTTGATCTTGTTATAAATAGAATCATGTACGATCTTTTGCTGCTTGCCAGTGCTGGATGCTGCTGATAATTTATCGAAACGATACGTCTCAAAGCCTGTGCCGCCAGCTGCATTGATATGGATAGAAGCAAAATAATCGGCGCCCCAATTATTTGCTAGTCTTGCCCTTTGAGACAGATCAACGTAAACGTCAGTAGATCGTGTGAGTTTGACCGTTGCCCCGTACACCTTTTCAAGAATCGCTTTTGTTTTCTTTGCGATAGTTAGTACAAGATCTTTTTCTTTTAATCCGTTTGCTGCTGCACCCGGATCGTGCCCGCCGTGTCCCGGATCAATCATAATTTTCTTTGTCATGTTCATCTACTCCTTAATTTGTTTTTATATAGAAAAAAGCCGCCGATTACTCAGCAGCTTTCTTTTCTGATTCTTCTTTTTGACTATCATTTTCAATCACGTGCAATCTGTCAGTGATTGCAGCCGGAATTTTAACGCCGATCTGTGCAAGGTTCTCTACTATAGAAAGACCTTCGTTTGCAATATAAAAAAGCACTGTCCCAAAGGTCAGCACTCCATTTAAACCCATAATCTGATCAATAATGTTGGCCACAATCACGACAACAAAACTAAGCATTTTTCGCACGTAACCGAACCATGCAGTTCGGCTGCGTAGCTTGCCGATCTTCCATGCTTTAATGATTCCTGTCAACACATCGATGACACTCAACAGCAAGAGCAAGTCCAAAAATTTCACTCCGCCAAATAAATAAGTCTTCGCTAAATCCAAAGTTTCAAAGTTAATAAACAATTTTATATCCCCCATTCGTTTGTCACCTCCTTTCGAAGGCAAAATAAAAAGCACCTGTTAAGATGCTGTAGAACCTAAATCTGCAGAAGCAGCTGGCTTGTCGAATGAAACGCCAGTGATCTGCTCAAATTCTTCTTTTGTGATTACCTTTAAAGAGACATACTCTCTCATTATTTCAAGAGTGTAAACGCCCCAATCCCAAAATACTTTAATGTCGGACGCCGTTGGATAAATCATGATACCCCGCCTCTCTGCAGCTGCGAAAGCTGCAATGTAAGTAGAGCGACTTGTTTTTTTAGCAGCGCTACATCATCTGGTGGCGGTGGATCAGGCTGCAAACTATCAATGTATTCTTGTGTTGCTGATTCAAACCACTCTTCTTTTTTGGGATCGTACTTTGCAATAAATAGCCCATCTGGCGGCTGTTTATCTGTATAGCCTTTGGGGATTTCCTCTCCGTTTTCTACATCTACTTCGATGTCTTTGTCTGCTTGCCAAATGTAGTTTTCATCATATTTATACACCCAGATCATATTCGCACCTCCCACATTTACTTTGCTTTAAAACGGACCCCAAACGTAATAAATTCATTTGGGTTTACCGTATTAGAACAAGATTGAACACAAACTCGACCGTCAGTACCTATATAGGTTCGGTGATATTGTGGTACACCCGGTGTCCCCAAACTGGATGCTACACCAATAAAGTGAAATGACTGCAAGGGAAAGAATCCTTCAAGTAATGTAAACGCCTCGACATCATTACCAATCACTCCACCAGTAATAGACCCGATGATCTCCACCACTCCCAAGGCATCTTTTGAGTAGCATAACGTGTGTGGAAATCCATCTGATGATACATATTGCTTCCATCCTTTGGACAATGAAGGTTTTTTCCAAGTGACTGCAGCGTCTCCGTCTGTTATGAGACGTTTCCACCCTCGAAAGCCCTGTGCATGGAACGTACCGATCCATGTTAAATTATCAAATGAGCGTGTGGCTATAATTCTTTTATAATATACATCCCCTTGAAGATATGCTGTTTCTAAAACTTCAATGTAATAGAAGCTGGAATCATTCTCTACAGGCAGATTTAACAGATTTGCTCCCATATAAAAACCCGTTGGCAGTAAAAAAATATCAGTACCGTTTGGCAACCTTGCAACTTTACCGTCGTTAGGTGTAAGCCTGTGCAGCTGGCCGTTATTCCAGTTACTTTTTTCTGATTCTGTTACGTGAATCTTTTTGTTTTCAAGGTGCGGATCGACGTATTCTTTTGCCGCTTCCAGTGCTGCCGATACTTTATCATTTGCACCTGCAGGTGTTTCTGCGTGAGCATCCGTGTATTTTTTAGCTGCCGCAAGTGCTGCATCTGCTTTAGACTGCGCGCCCTGTTTTGTTTCAATCTTTTCCAAGTCCTCAAATTTTGATCGTAACTCGTCAATTGTTTGAATTGTTTCCTCATACAGTTCGTTAATTTTCTCTCTTAATGCCTCAAACTCGTCTACATAATACTCGGTGATCGGTACAATATCTTGATCAATGAGTGACTTTGAAATGTTAAAAGAGAACTGATGCACAGACATAGATTGATCATTTGTATAGTACAAGTTTAATTCAGCTTGTACTAAGCCAAAGTGCTTAACTTCATTGTCTGACAAGATGTATTCAGCTTGACCTTCGACACGATCAATAATTGTTACGTCTCGAATGAATCGGCTGCCGTCAGCCATAACTAATACAAGTTTTCCTGTGACAGCTGCAAGAGGTAACGGCACACCATCTTTCGTGAGTTTAAATATCAACCGTGCTGTCTGACGGTCCTGCGTCCAAAAATTTATGCTGGTTGATACGCTTGAACTGGTATACGCGTTTACATCAAAATCAAGTGGACCATTTTTGCGAAACATGTTATCACCTCTCTCATGTTACATTTTCAAATGATTTAATAGGATCAACGCTGTTGTCTTTCAAAGAACCTTCTGCGCCGGCTCCTTTAAGTCGGTTGCCGAAATGCTGAATGCGTGAGCATTTACTGGTCAAATACATCGCGTATCTGCATTTCTTTCCTCTGACAGTCACAAATTTAACCGAAGAATCTTCTACACCATCCATAAAGATGACCCCATAATATGGATTTGAAGAGGAAGTGCGCTTTCCCGCATTGTTGATATTAGCTCCGTCAACATCAATGTTTTTTGAGTCTCCAGAAACTGATATTCCTGAATAACCTACTTCATCTAGTCGAGTTCGGTTGATGCTGACGTTTTCGCATCCAAACTCCACTCGTATACCGTTTCCTTCAATATTTTTACCAATGCTTAGATCAACTTGTCCATTCTTACAACGAGTCAATAAAACTCCATGATGTCCTACATTATTAAACTCATTGTCTGAAACAGTGAAGCCAACTACGTCAGATAGATGAATAGCATGCTTTACTTTAACTCCATCTATAAAGTTTCCATTAATTTTCACATCTTCGATTGTTTGATAACCTTTACGTCCATAAACTTGTACGGCGTGGCGGTCTTTTACGTTAATAAAAGTATTTTTTGAAACAATGTGCCTTCTCACTTTATTGATTCGATTTGTAGGATTCCCATTCTTATCTTGCGTATATTTTGATGTAACGGCCGGAAGTAGCAACCTTACACCAGATGCACAATTTAAAAATGTGTTCCCTTCAATCAAGACATCTTCCCACTTGTTTCCTGAAACAGCCCATTCAGTTGTATCTTCCACAACGTTGAATAAAAACTTGATATTTTTATACCAAAAACCATCTGTGCTAGTATGCGAGTCCATTGCTCGTGCATAGCCGCCTAGTTTATCTGATTTACTGAAATGGCACCTTTGAACAATTATATTTTCAGAAGGGGTATTGTCATAGCTACCAAACGCCCCAAAGTTTTCAGACGATCTCATAAGGTCCAATTGAATAGCTGCTGAAAACCACCTATCTCCCTTATAATCTGCATATCCTGAGAATTTGACATCATCAATTAACACATTTTTGTTACCAGCACAATCTAAACCGTGCCCTCCGCAAACATCACGTATGTGAATCCCTTTGATAACTATTCCATCTGCGTGAGCAAATCCTAAAACAGAAGACTGTTCCTTATATTCATCACCAGCGCTATCAAACATTCCCTGACCGTCAATCAGCAAATTCCCGTGTCCCTCATAGCCTTTGGTTTGATCGTCTTTGTCACCATTTACAAGCATTGATCCTACAAATCCGCGCCTAATAACGGCGCCAGCTTGTAAGGTCAAATGAGTATTTTTATATATGCGGGCTGTCTCCGTCAGCTTGTAATTACCGGGTGGCACAACAATATGCACAGGATATAATTTTGCAAGGCTTAGTGCAGCCTTAAAGCCTGCTGTGAAGCTCCCGTATTTCTTGATGAATTTTTTGAGATTGAGAGAAACTGCAGAATCTTCAATTTCTTGCTCAAGTATTTGGAAATCATAATCAAGACGATCTTTTGCGGTGGGATGAATGGATGCATCCCTAGCGACACGAATATCAACGACTTCTTTTACGTCTTTTCCATCGTGATTTAATACTAGATTGATTATTCTTGACCATATGTTGTCTATTCGATTCGCAACTGAATACAATCCGTGTTTGATTTGATTAGATGTATGAGCAATATCGCTTGTTTTATGTCGTTTCAAATCATCTTCATTCTGATTCAAATGATTTTCTATAGACTGCATATCTTCACTCAACTGATGAGCGTATCTTGAGTTTCGGGTTGTATCATATTGTTTTCTCAGCCTTACCATGTTCTCACTCCTTTTTTGGCAAAAATAAAAAGACCCTATCTAAGCGTCTTGAGCATGTCGTTTATATATCGTTGTAAATTTTTCATTTTCTTCACTTGATCTACATTGATACGCTGAATGTCCTTGCGGAAGTTCGCAAATGTTATCGTTGGGCTGCTATACGGATTGAGAGGGTTATGCTGAAATGATATGACCCTAAGATCATCCTCAAAGGTTATTCCATCTGCAGTATCCGCAATAACATGGATTGTGTCACCTAACCAAAAATCTTGTTCAATTTCAAGCAATTTCGGTTCATAGATTTTTTGGAATTCTACTTCTACAGTCATTTCTGGGTAAGGGTTAACATGCTTCTTTAACGCAGAAATAATGCTGCTAGATTTTTTGTACCTCTCGTCTTTAATTGGCTCCGCCCAACGTGGTTTACCTTCAATGAGAAATTTATCTTCATCGGGATGAATGTAAAGGACTGGCTCAAAAACATACTCAGGCTCTTTCTCTTCATCTTTTTTCACTTCTTTTTCATCTTCTGTTGTTTTGTCATCACCTTTTGATTCAGAATCGGAATCTGTTTCTTTTTGTGCGCCGTATCCCCACGCGCGAGTGGTACAATTTTGGGAATCTGTCGTTATAGTGATACCCGGCATGTTATAACGACTATCAAGCACAAAGTCTATTACTTGTCCCATCTTTTTGTAAACATGGATTTTGTAATTATCTACGTCTAACTCTATGTCATAATCTTCAATGATTTCATCCATAAGCTCTGTGGAATTTTTTTCACCGAAGTTTTCTTGTTCCGCAGAAGAAATTTCACCATCTTTTGCATGAATGACATATTTGAAATCAGTTCCTTTGAGGGCAATATCAAGGGCTTCTTTAATGCTTAACTTCTTAGAAACTGTATTTTCAATTCTGTTATTAATCAACAGGACAGAGAAGATATGCGCAGCTGTAACCGTTTTTGTCAGCATTCCATTCTCTTGATGAAGACTCACGTTGGTAATGTAGTATTTTTGATGATTATATTTCTTTTCATCGAGGTATAAAATGTTATCCACCACTAACAACTCAAACTCTGCAGCATTTTCCTGTGTACGAACTAACGAGAATGTAAACGACTTTTTCCCTGTTGTATCAACTGTGAAATCAACAGATGCACCTGTGATTTCTATGACTTCCTTTCCATCCTTGCTTGAAACATGCAGCTGCGGGAAATCCACATCAGACGGTAAATTTTGATTGAGTGGCATGTCTTTTCCATCGTATTCCTTGCTTGGGTAATCAGGACCCGTTGGTGTTTCTGGTTCACTCGGTTCTTCTAGTAGATCATCTAAATTATCATATTGTGTGAGCTTGTAAGTAAAAATGATGCTGTTTAATTTTGTAGCATAATTGATGTCAGTCGCATAACCACCCTTTGCAACAGCAGCTGTAGCTTTTTGGTAGTCTTTTTCACCGACCACCGCTTTATAGCGACTGAGCCTAGTGTAAAGACTCCCCAAATCCTCCAGACTCTCGGCAAAAGAAGGATACTTTCTAAAAGGGGCTTGTACTCTCGTTTCGTTTCCATGCTTATCCTGTTCTTTGGTCCACATTAGGACATACTTTCCTTTGTAGGTCCCCTTTACTCCAAAAAGATTATAAGCTTGTTTAGATAGATCACTTGCTCCAAAGCCACTTTCAAGGCAGCCTTGAGCGATGACAAGGCTCGCAAGCACATTATATTTCTTGTAAACCTTTTGCGCTCCCGGCGCCAGTTTCTTAATGAAATCAGCCGCAGCCATGCCATCCCTCCTTATGCATAATAGAATCTCGTGTCGAAAACAATTTCAATTTTGCTTGCGTTTTGTATTTCAAAGGCATTACGGCCAATATCAAGTGAAGGAAGCCTGCCAGATGTCTTAAGGCGCTTCTTGTTAGCGACGGTGTATTGTTTAATAAAAGAAACCTCTCTTGATTTGGATATTTCCTCTTCAATTTTCAAACGTTCACCTGTCGTATGATTGATGATTGTTACACCTTTTCCTTTTGCTCTCAACGTCACTTGATAATCATGCCTCAAAGGATTGATTCTGAAATCTCCGATGTTGTAGATGCTGAACGTTTTTTTGTTTTTAAATGAATACTCTAGATCGTCACGCATCTCGATATTCATTCCGGGACTCCATCGTTCACCCTCAAATGTTTGAGGATTAAGCGATGTACTTTTCGATTCAGCAGCACCCAAAACATCGGTGAATTCAACGCTAAAAACAACATGGTTCTTTTCTTTTTCCTTTGGAATTGTGAAATTCCCCTCACATGTTACTAAAAACCTTCTGTTTGGCAGTAGGTCACATGAAATGTAGTATGGGAACGGTTTAACTAATAAAGCATATAGTTCACTTCTATAGCTGTAGAAATTTTCAGCAATGATTGAATTCATATATATTTCAAGCTGAATCTGTCTTTCTTTGTACTTCACATCCCGTGGATGCTGTGGCAATACAATACCGTTAATTCGTGGTAATGACACCGTCTCAAATTCTACGATTGGTGAGGCAGGTGTCAGGCTTAACGGATGGAAATGAGGAAGCAAGTCATTTAGGCTTTGTTCACCCAATCCATTGTTAAAATCAATATATAATTCCATCTACCTCACCCCACTCATAAATGCTTCTTTTCTAAAACGTTCACCTGTCGTTTGATCTAGCTTTCGCCCATCCATGTAATTGTTGCTATCTTTTGAAATTAATTGTTCAAAGCCTTTTTGCATCATCATTAATCCTTGAGACAGCAGGTCTATTTGTTGAGCCATCAGACCAATTTGCTTGTTTTGGTTCTCGATCATCTGTCTCATATCGGATCCATCTTGCTGCCTGCTCTGAGGCTTGTCTCCTTTGTTACTAATACGATCAAGCATCTGTAAAGCTGTGGAGATCATACCATCCCCAAAACTAGGCACTCCAAGCTCTTTCCCAAGATTAGAATACAACTGCAAAGAACGCTTTCTGTATTTAGGTTCAGTCGTGATAGCATATTCTCGCCAGCCGTTTTCTCCCAGTTGTGCGATTTGGTGATTATCAATGACACCACCAGATGCATAACCAATGTAAGGGCCCCCGCGTGCCATAGATTTTAATCCCGGATGGTTATAGATGCCGCCATAACGCTTGTTTAGATAGTTAATCGCGGCAACGATTTGATGTACTGGATGTTTGATGTTTCCATATCCGGGCTTTTTGTATGCAGCAAATGTGCTTGGTATAAATTGCATAAGCCCTTGTGATGGATGTCCCGCCTTCCAGTTACTATCCCACCTGTTAACTAATGTCGGGTTTCCGCTTGATTCCTTCATGGCAATGGTTTCTAACGCTTTTGCATAGGATGGAGAAATTCCAGTGATGCTGATAGCTTGTGCAACCCACTTTTTGACTGCAGCACTACCCCCTACACCTTTGAATGATCCTCCGTCTCCTCCAAAATCACCTAACGATTTTGTTAAAAATCCTAAAGCACCTTTTTGAATTGTCTTTAAAATACCTGTTCCAAGACCATCTATTCCTTTACCAGTTTTAAAAGGAATTAGACCGCCAAATATATTGCTGATAATTTTCTTTGGGCCAGACATCACAAGGTCAAAGATATCTGATCCGAAATCTTTCACCTTGCCGACTACTTCACCAGCTTTTTTGGCGCCCTTTTTAAAGAAATCACCAACACCACCTGCATAACCCGGTAAGCCCTGTGAAGTGATTTTTTTGGTCTGATCATGAGGCAGTACCGATGTTCCGCGTGGTAAATCCCAAATTTGAGGACCACCAACGCCGACCATATATGTTCCAATACCAGGAGTATGTGCAAGCTCATATCCTTCCTCACCAACAAGTGCACGGCCTCCCGGATGGTAGTCAGTTCCTTTGGCGTAAGAATGCTTTGCTCCATCCTTTTTGTTCCCATATCCTTTAGGTTTCCAAGTTGGGATAGTTTTTAAGTTCATGAATTCAAGAACTTTATTTATACCACCAGTAATGGTATTTACTACACCTGCTAAATCCACAAGAAACGTATCCCAAGCGCCGAGAACTTCACCAGTCTCCCAATCAACTTGCTCGATATGTCCTGCAGCCTGTTTTTTCGCTTCTTTTACAACGCCCTTATGACTTTTTTCAGCTTCATTTATTGTTTTTTCTTTTTGTTTTTCCGCTGCTTTTACCGTAGCATCATGTTCTTTTTGGCTAATAGTGCCTTTGACGTAACGCTGGTCATCTGCAGCTTTTACAACAGCGTTGTATTGTTTTTCAGCATTACTAATAACTTTGTCTTTTGCTGATTTACTATTTTTAACTGTCGCGGCTGCTTGTTTGGCCGACAAAGTAGATGATTCTTCTTTTAACTTTTTAGAAATGAGTGTTTGCTCATCCTTGCTTTTTGTAAGAGCCGTTTCGACTTCTTTACTCATCTTTTGGGTGATACCCTTAACTTCATCCCATTCTTTTTGAGTGAGAGAGCGATGTTCTTTTGCTGCTTTGTCATATATTTTTTTGACTCGACTCTCGTACTTTTCTATTTGCTTCTGCTTCTTTTCATTCCCTGTTTTGATTTTATTGAGGATGTTTTCCTCATCTTTCTTCTTAAGTGAATTATTCTTTGAATAGAAATCTCCTAAAACGTCAAGAGACTTGTCAGCACTATCTTGATAGCCTTTTTTTATGGTGTCAGCCATTTTTGAAAATCGCTTATTCATGTTGTCAGCTAGTTTATCCGTTATCTTAGTTTGATTGAGATAAAGGCTATTTAATTTAGCATTGGCTTTTGTCTCCATATCCGAATAAGCATTTACAGCTTTAGAAGTGGATTCAGACACTTTATCGCCAAAATCTATTGTTGCTGGCAAGACACGTTTTTGCAGGTTGTCATAATATTTAAACCCTGCTTCGCCTAGAAGCGTGACTCCCGTTATTAAAAGACCTACTGGACCACCAAGCAACGATAAGCCGCCTCTAAGCAAACTTACAACACCTGCACCTTTTTTAAGGATGTTAAACAGGCCAAAACCACCCTTTGCAAGTTTTGCAAAACCTCCTGCGCCTTTTACTGCGTTTACCCCCGCCATGACTATACCTTTACCAAATTTGAGTATTTCAGGAAGAAAAGAGAGCGCAAGACCGCCAATCATACCCATTGGCCCACCAAACATCATTAAACCGCCGCCAGCAATTCGCGATGCGCCGCCAAGACCCCGCATTGTCCTTGATGTTCTTGTGGCCGTTTGATTTAGACGGCCCATGCGTGTAGTCGCTAAACCAGTGTTTTGTTGTAAACGTCCCATACGAGTGGACATAACGGCCGTTGATGCTGCAGCTGTGTTGATACCAGTTGCAGCAGTTCGCGAAGCAACACCAGCTGCAGTAACTTGTGTCGTGTATACTCCTAGACTTGCTGTTGATCCTCTGACAGTGCCTGTCAGATATGTGCCAGCAGTACGCAGTACTCTCCATCCTTCGGCCATTCTTGGGATGAGACTCAATAACAACAACGAAGCTCCACCTAAAAGACTGAAAGCTGTAACTGCTGCACCAGTAACGGCAATTGTTTGCATAACAGATGGAGGCAGGTGATCAAACCAGTTAACGATTTTTGTTAATCCATCAGTAGTGGCGCGGATCACTGGAATAAACTGATTACCCAATGAAATGACTGCGTTATTTGCCGCAGAACGCAGGTACTCCATCGACCCCGCAAGGTTGTCCATTTGACCTTTTGCAACTTTTTCAGCTACACCGCCACTGTTTTCAATTTGCTTAGTAAACTTGTCGATCTTATCACCGCCTGCATGAAGCAAAGTGATAAAACCAGATAAGGCATGTTGACCAGCCAATTGTTTTGCGATTCGGATTTTCTCGGTTTCTGTATAATTTTTCGTTTTATCATTGATCTGATCAATGATATTTGACAATGGTCGCATACGGCCACTGGCATCAGTAACACTAAGGCCAAGTTCATGTATCGCGTTACCTGCTGGCTTCGGAGGTGCCGCAAGCCTTGTTAATGTGGATCGTAATGCGGTACCTGCCATATCTGCCTTGATTCCACTGTTCGCCATGATACCCGTTGCGGCCGCTAATTCCTCCATGCTGACACCTGCAGTTTTTGCTGCTGGCCCCGCGTATTTCATTGTTTGTCCAATCTGTTGAAGCGTGGCATTTGAGTTGGTGAACGTGTAGGTCATGGCGTCCGCCACACGGTTTGTATCTTCTGCAGCAATATGGAATTCTGTGAGGATGTCAGATACAATATCCGCTGTTACACCTAAATCTGTTTGCCCTGCTGCCGCAGTAGCAAGCAAGCCCGGCATGGCACCGATAATGTTATTTGTCTTATAACCAGCCATTGCAAGGTATTGCATTCCTTCGGCAACCTGTCCGTCTGTAAATTGTGTCGTAGCCCCCAAATGACGCGCCGTTTCCGTGAGACGGCCCATCTCGTCATTCGATGCATTCGCCACAGCACCGACCCTACTCATAGCCTTTTCGAAGTCTGCGGCCACTTTGACAGCTCCACCTATTGCGACGGTGCCTGCTACACCGATACCTGTTAATGCCTTCCCTGCCATTCCCGCAGCAGAGTAGACAGATTGCAACTCTTCTGATACTTCCCCAGCGTTCTTCTTAAAAACAGAAAAAACACCAGCTGCTTTATTGCTGGTGCTTTGTAACTGCTCGAATTCTTTAGATACCTGCCGAAGCTCTTTTTCTAGCTTCTGGTGCACAGCGATGGAGTCATTCAGTTTCCGGGCATGTATTTGCGTTTCTCGTGCATCACGGCCCTTTTCCCTGACAAGCTGTTCATATCGTTTTCGATGTTCTTGAACAATTCGCCCTTGAAGACGATATTTGTTGTTAAGACCTTCTACTTGTGATTGTAATTGCTTTGATTTATCACCAGTATTTTTATAAATGGCTGCAGATGCCTTCATTTCAGAGTTGGTCAATCTCAATTGCCTTTGAAGCCCTGTTATACCTCTATTAAAACCCGAATCATCCAGATTGACCTTAGCGACCATATTGCCAATTGCTTGAGTCATTTATGTACCACCCCCCTTCCCTGACGTGGATTTCAAGACTTAGAATATTTGATCAATCGTTACTTCTTTTGTTTTGCTCGATTCAGCGTTCAATTCTAAGAAATGAAAAATATCCATTTGATCAATTTCATGCATCTTCCAACCTTGCTCAAGTAAAGTGGTATAGATTTTATTTAATTGATCTTTGCCGTTTTTTAATGGTTCATTTACGCCTTCATGTCGGGCAAAAAATCTTTTTCTTCCTGCGTTTCCGCTACTTTAAATCCCATAATTTCCATCATGATTTTTCTTACTGCATCCGCAATTTCAAAAGATTGAAAGCCTTCTAGAAACTGATCGTAAGTAAATTGATTCTGAAATACACGTACAATGAATTTGATTCGTTCATTCATGCTTTTAACAATCTCTTTTGCATTCTCCGCTGCTGCTGCTTTTTCATCTAACTCAAATGCTTCATAGAGTGTTTTTGCGTTTGTTCGTGGCGCAATAAACGTTTTGTGTTTTTTCTCTTCTTTGAACCAAATAGAGATAGAAATTTGTTTTTGAGTCATAGTGACTCCCCCTTATTTTTTATTTTCTAATTAAAAAAGAGAGCTTTTCAGCCCTCTTAAGCACCTTTTCCAATATCAACACTGCTGCTGTTTTCTGTTTTGTCATCTTTGTATGCATCACCAAAAACTGATTTGTAAAAAGCATCAAGATTAAAGTTTTCAGCATCTTCATCAGTAACCACCTTGAAAACGTCATCCTGCTCACGATCAACAAATTCAGCTGACAATTTAACCGTTTGGAAATCAGTCTTTTCTTCCTTCGTCTTCCACTCATCACCCGGTAAAGAAAAACGACCTTTTACTAAACCGACGTGACGAGATTTACCGTTTGCCTTTGGACCTTCAAACGTCATTGCGACCCACGGTGCAATGATATTCTTCTTATACAAGTACAAACCATTCTCATCCGGTTCAATACCCAGCAGTTTCGCAAGAATTTCCATAGGAAGAT
Organism: Bacillus sp. ABR; assembly: GCF_056172715.1. Lineage (NCBI taxonomy): Bacteria > Bacillati > Bacillota > Bacilli > Caryophanales > Bacillaceae > Bacillus > Bacillus sp. ABR. The sequence goes on from NZ_JAOYSL010000002.1 coordinate 645,556, forward strand.
CACGCATTTCAATTTCTAGTTTTGTAGAACCTGTAGAAACAACCAAATCAACCAGTTTGTCATCTGCATACTGCTTTTCAGTTGATGTCTCAGTTTCCACTTTCATATTGATTGCATATTCGTATTTTAAAATCTCCGTAGGCACATATAATTTCCCTTGTTTCTTTAAGGGTGCAAACCGAGCGTTTTTTAAACCAGTTACTGAACTGTACTCCATAGTAATCCTCCTAGTATTATATTTTTTTCAAAACGATATCCTTTTCTGATTAATCTCTCTTTCTCTAAAAAATCAGAAATAGGTATGGTTGGGGCAAAATCTAAACGCTCCATCACATCACCAATTGCAGCCATGATGGGTTGCGGATCGGCATTGTGATAAACATCTATTTGATAGGTTGCACTATCTTGGATGGGCCTGTTATCAGCCCATTTGATCGGTTTGTAGTTGATTTCTTGCAGCACGACATACGGCGGATTGGACTTTGTACCCTCTGGCACTGCAAGCTCATAGATGTCACCTTTGTCTATTAAAGACAAAAGCGCTGGATCATTCTCCAACGCTTCAAAAATGGCATTCTTGCAAGTATCTGCACGCCTTATTAAGTTTTGATGAATCATAGTTTGCTCAGCGCCTGTCGGTATTCATCTGCTACTCTTCGAATAGCCTCGTCCCATTTCACATCGACAGTTCTCGTAAAGAATTTTTGCGCAGGCTGATGTAAGGTACCGAATTCAGGAAAGTGAATTCTCCATTGTGTATCCTTACGTGACTTCGATTTCGGCCAACCAACCGCGACGTACTTCATCCCGTCCCCATCAGTACGAAGCCGCGTAATATCAAGATCATCTTGCATGTGTTTCTGGGCTTTGTCGGACCTTGGTGTGTTTGGGTGAAGTTCATCTTTTATGACTGTTGCGCCAGCTGTAAGAGCTTCTTTATGCATCTTGTTGACCTTTCTTTGCATGTTGCCAATGGCGTTTTCTAATTCCTCTAAGCCATCGATTTGTAAATTAAACATCACTTCACCGCCTTTGCCCTAACTGTGAGAAAATGAAGCCTTGAATGATTCGGTAATATAGACTCAATTTCGTAGGTTTTCCCTTTGAATAAGATCCTCATATGTTCGTCAATGTCTTCCCGGTGGCGAATGGTGAACTTGATTGTATGTTCTTTTTGGATAGCAGCTGCCGCATAATATTCAGCACCTTTTAATCCCTCTGCTTTGGCCCAACACTCAACCACAGTTTCCCAGCCGTTGTCACCATCTACAGGCAAACGACTCTTTTCTTTTTTCTTTTGGAACTGAATGCGATGCCGCATATCATTCAACATCTTTTTCACCGTCCACAACCAAGTATTTAAGTTGATTGACCATTGTTGTGAGCACCCCGTCAAGATTTGATGTCGTGCCGGATATTTGCCTATTCTCATACCAGTGAGTTGTAAATGACATGACCGCCAACTCTGCTTGCGCTGAATTGTTAGGGAATTTTAAACCCGTTGCATTCGTGATGTACTCTTTTGCTGCAGCAATGAAATGTAAAATCAAATCATCCTCCGCATCACCATCAATGCGGAGGTATTTTTTCGCTTTTTCAAGCTCTTTTTGTTCTGCCTCAGTCATTTGGCATCACCTTTATTCAGATTTTGGGTTTTCTATTGCTTCGACTTTTTCTTGAAGGTCAGTGATCATTTTCTGTACTTCTGAATTGATATTGTCCCATTTGACACTACCTTTACCGATTGTCCGGGAATTTACTGAGCCATCACTTAGATGTTCATTTTTAACAGAGCCAGACTCTAATACTGCAGCGTCACCCTTATCACCTTTTGGCCCCTGCTCTCCCGGATCACCTTTTTCTCCTTTTGGACCTTGAGGGCCTTGTTCACCGGGATCACCTTTTAATCCCTTTACAATAAGAGGGTTTTCCTCGCTGTTGTCTCTGATAGAAACAGGCGTGATAGGTTTACCGTCAGGCCCAGCCTCTGCAGATGTGTACACTCCGTTACTTTCATTCAAAAAATCTTTAGCCATGATTAATCCATTCCTTTCAATTTTTATTTTCCAGCGTCTACAGCTTTGTCTTCATCAGTTTCAGGTGGCTTTTCATCAATAACTTCAATTCCAGTAAATTCAGCAAATACAACAGCTTCATCATCCCAAAGCACGACATCATCTCTTTGGATAACTCGTACATCTGTTGAGTTTCGATAGAACGCTTTGCCGCCCACATCGGTGGATCGGATGGAATACTGTTGACGATCAAATAGTTTTACAGCCTCAAACAAATCACCAATAATCAAAGGATATTTAGGTTTTGTTTTAGTACCACCATTTGGAAGGTATTTATTTGAAATTACATGTACTGTTTTTTCAAATAATTGTTTCTTTGTTTTGTTTGTTGGATCTGGCTGTAAAAGATATCTTCCTTGGTTGTCTTTTAACTTATCAAGATGATTAAATCCTGACTGGTTTGTGACAAATACTGAAGTTTCATTAATAGCTGGATCAAGCTGCACATTTGTGATGTCTTTAATGTCATCTGTGGTGGAAACAGCTTTTTTGTCTAATTTATTTAATACTTTCAAGATGTTCACGTTGCGTGTAACAGCCGATTTTTTTCCTAACCAATTGACTAAAAATTGCATGAGTGCTTCCCTTGTATCACTCAATAGATCATTTGAAAGAACTAAAATACCAGCTCGATTTTTAATGTCGTATTTAATTCTCTCAAACTTTGGATTTTCCAATTCTTCAATATCTTCTAATTCATCAATATCGATCAAAGGCTGCATATCAGCATTCTTTTCAAGCGTTCTTGCACCTTTATTTGTGCCAACTGGAATAACATCAACCAGATTAGCCAGCGTATCAAATTGACGTCGTCTTTCGTTGATCTTTGTGGTGATATCTTCTGGAACAATTAAGCCCCCATCTTCATCCACAGATTCTTTCATTGCTGCCAATGGTTTTGGTGCCCTACCTTTTATGATGGCATCAGCAAATAATTCTGTATGATTTAATACTTGTTTACCGCTGACATCGTTTGATACCACCTGTGATTTAACATCCTGATCATCCTGCTGATCATCATCACCGTAATCAACGTACATATTTCGCATTTCTTCATAGTTTTGAATTTGTTCTTTCAAAACCTGTGCCTCAGCAAGCATTGTTTTCGCTTCATCAACCTTGCCTTCATCATTTAGAGCCATGATCTTATCACGTTTTTCCGCTAAAGCTTGGCGGAGTTCTCTTTCTTTTACTGTCATACCTTCCTTAGCGAAAAATTGGATAGGCAGACGTAGCAATTTGTTGTGTGCTTTTGATTTCCCCAAAATGGTTTCCTCCTCAAATTTCCCATAAAAAAACACCCCTAAATTTCTAGGAGTGCTGCATGTATGGCATTCTGTTGTTGTTTCAAGCTTATGATTTTCTCTTGATTTTCAGGTTCTTTGGATAGTTTAGAAACGATCTTAGCAGGTACGTTTTTGAACTGAGAAACAATGGTCTCATCTATCTGAGCTGCAACATTCTTTTCCTCGGTAACTGCATCAGCTAAACCATATTGCAACGCCTCATCAGCTGTTAACCATGTTTCATTATCTAAAAGGTCACGCAAGGTCGATTCTTCTAGTTTCTCTCCTGCCTTTGCCAAATAGGTTGATACAATGCTATCAGTGATTTTGTCCAAGTCTTCTGCAGCTTTTCTAAATTCCGCAGCATTACCGATCATACCCATGTAAGGGTTATGGATCATCATCATTGAATTACTCGGCATCGTGATAGTGTCGCCAGCCATTGCTATGACAGAAGCTATGCTTCCTGCTAACGCATCGACATAAACGTTGATCTTCGCTTTATGCCGCTGCAGCATCGAGTGAATTGCTTGTCCCTCAAATACATCACCACCCGGTGAATTAATATAAAGGTCAATTTCGGCAACTTCGCCCAAATCTTTCAAATCTGCTTGAAATGCTTTAGAAGAGCTTTCACTAAACCAACCTTCTCCAGTAATGGAACCATACAAAGTTATTTCTGCAGAAACATCATTCAGTGGCTTCATGTTCCAATACTTCTTGTTTTTCTTCATCTCCGTCACCCCCTTTCAGATTCCTCTTACTCACCCTGCTTAACTGATATTCTTTCATGATTGAAAGGGGAACTAGATTCAAATTACCAAAATGCTCATCACCGATTTCACCAATACCTGTCATGTCCTCTTTTTCTAGAATTTTATTAATAGTGAATGCCCCGACACGCTGCATGACTTCGTAAAATTCAGCTCTTGTTTTACTGTCTCCACGTAGTTCTGTTTCTAAATTGAACTTAAAATAAAATCCTTCTTTTAATTGAGCAGGCGTAAGGATTTTATCATTCAATTCTTGTTCAATATTTGTCACGATAGGCTGCAGGGTTGTTTTCACGTAATCCAAAGACTGCTGCTCAATATTCGAAAAGGTCGCCCGGTCCAATTCTCCAATTTTATGAGGTGGCACTTTATAGATGGAGGCTATTTGCTGACGATTCCATTTCATAGATTCAATGAATTGAGCATCTTTCATAGGCATTGTTACTTGTGAATAATCAAGACCCGCATCAAGTACCGCAATGGATTGACCTGCGTTGACTTCTTCCCAATCATCTCTAAGAACCTTCTTACTCTCTCTATTCAACAAAGACGGTGTTTTGATTACACCAAACGGCGCCCCACCATTTTTGTAAAACTTAGCATTGAATTTTGTGGCAGCCCTATTTGATCCGATATTATCTCGAATAACAGATATAGGTGTTTGACCTACGATGCCATCTAAAGATAGGTTCTTGAAGTGCAGTACTTCATGATAGTGCAGTTCAACATATTTCCCATTGATAGTTGTTGAGTACCAAACTTTCCCTGTATCCGGATCAATATTTGTATTTGTTGATTCGGGATTTAGTGGGTAAATGGCTTCCACATCCCCATCACGATTATAGACAAGACGATTGTAACTGTTTCCCCACGTTGCCATTCTCAACATGACAAGAGCTTTCCACGTAAAACTGGTCATATACGGGTTTACCTTATGCAAAATCATCCTGCTAATGTCGTTTTGAATAGTCTTTACGCTTCCTTCTTTGCTCTGAAATAATTTTATAGGGAGTTTGGCTGCATCTTCAGCAAGCACTTTTACACAAGCGTACACATCTGGATGTAAGATCGCATTTTCAGAAGAGACATGCTCCCCTGATGACGTTTCAACACCTGCAAATATGTTCCGAAACCACTTAGCAGGACTCAATAGAGATCCGCTATCTTCTTCCGCTACACGATTTTCAATCTTTGGTCGTCCTCGTAATAACAAATTCATTCACCCCTGTCTATTTCATCTTCTTTATTTTGATTCAGGGTGATTCTGCTAATTAAAAAAGCAGTGGAAACGAAAAAAACACCTGAGACAAAAAGCCCGGTGTTTACTGAGATCCTAAAACATGCAATTGCAATCAAAACCATTCCAAATAAAAGGAAAACATCTTCTAAGTATTTTGACCATTCTTTCATTCAATAGCTCTCCTTCTAAAAACTAAATTGGCCAGACTGGATATATTCGTTCAAGTCAAATTGCTGATTTACTTGACTAGCCCTTACATGAGCGTTTATAAGTGCAGCTGCTGGGTCAATACGTTGTGTCGATTTTGATTTATCAAGCATGATGTTCTCCTGCGCATCAATCTTTGTCACAGCGTTCCCCATCGCCCATGTTAATAGATCATTGTTGTCATGAATTAATTTTCGAGCCTTAGCTTTCTCACGTAAATCCTTGGTTGGCTCGGATAATGTTTGAACCCCTTGCCTGATCTCTATCATGACATATCCATCAGCTTCCATCTGTTGCGCAAACTGCGTTGCGTTATATGGATCATATCCAATCTCTTTGATTTTCCAACCTTGATCCTTTTCCATTCGTTTAATGTACGCACGGATATAATCATAATCCACGACAGCTCCATCAGTAAGAGTTAGCCAACCTTTTTTGACCCATAGATCATATGGTACCTTGTCAGTTTTCATCCTCTCATGAAACGTATCTTCTGGCATGAAGCCGTGTGCTGTAACATAATACATCCCATTTTCGAGTGGAAATTCAAAACTGGCCGCTGTTAAATCAATTCGTTTTGATAGGTCAATCCCTGCATAACATTCCTTACCTTTTAAATCTGGTAGACCTTCATTCAACCCGCAATCAGACCATGCTTGCATATCCATATATCCGTTTGATCGCATGTTCACCCAAATATCCATATTTTTGGTGAGGAAATCACGCATTTTTTCTGGTACATTCAAAGCCATTTCCAAACGCCGTCTTAAATAATTTATGCCAAACTCGTGTTTTGCAAGTATCGGATTTGCTTTTTCCCATTTACTCTCGTCTTTAATATCATCATCTTCATCTAACTCATTAATCATTGCAAAGTAATGGTCATTTTTCTCTACCATATTTGGATCTAAAAGACGAGAAGCAAAATTGTACTCGACACGGTAAGCAGGATTATTCAATTCAGGTCCAGCAGTCGTGATAATTACCATTAAAGGTTGTGATCTTGCTCCCATACCCGATTCAATAACATCATATATTTCTGATGTTGGATGAGCATGATATTCATCAATAATTCCACATTGAGGGTTAAATCCATCTCCGGTTTTCCCGGCATCTTTTGCAAGTGGTGTGATAATTGATTTTGTTTTAATATGTTCAATTGTCCCATATGCTACCTTATATTTTTTTGATGGTTTATTGAGAAGGTCGCTACCCTCAATTTGAGCATTTATTTCTTTCCAGCAAATCTTAGCCTGCTCTTTTTTGGTTGCACCTATATAAACCTCCGACATACTTTCTCCAAGCGCCATTGCTTCATATGACCCAACAGTTGCTAAGCTTTGAGTCTTTGCATTTTTACGGCCAACTTGCCAATACACAGTTGTAAAACGGCGAATATCGGTATCTTTGTGGACCCATCCATAGACATTGCCAAAAATGAAAATCTGAATAGGATCAGGATCAATATTTTCACCTGCTAATGGTCCTTTGGTATGTTTAAATTGAGTCATCCAAAAAAGAAATCTGCGGGCCTTTTCTTCATCGAATACATATGGAAACTCTTCTTTTCCTTCTCGTTCAACATCATTCAAAAAACGCTGACAGGCCCAAATGTGTTTTTGACAAGCTACAATTTTCCCTTGTAGAACATCATTTGAGTAATCAATCATAAACTGCTTAATTGTCACACGTTATCAAACTCCTTTTCAGCAGCCGTCTTTTCCCGAATCTCCTGCGTTTTGGTGATCGCTAGTTTTGCACGTGCTGATGGAGTAAGACCAAAATCATTTGCAGCAGACTTCATTTGATCAAAGAAGTTCTTTTGTCTTTTCAATAATGGGTGTTCTTCTCCAATCAATTCAATTGGATTTCCGTCCTCATCAAATCCATCTTTATGAACCATGAGTCCGTCTTCCTCTATCACCTTGGTAATAGAAATATATTGAGAATAGGCATTACAATAGGCGGCCAACATGCTGATGTCTGCCTCCGTTATAATGTCCACTTCCTTTAATAGCTCGGCAATCCGTTTGAATTCCTTTTTAGCCACTTTATCCAACCAGGATGGAGGTTTAATGTTGCTTGATCGCATTTTCATTTTCTGTTCTTGTTCGGCACGCATCGCTAGTTCATCTGTGTTTTTCTTATTTGGATTGCCCTGTATTAATTGAAGGGTTGCGGATTTTGCAGGTCTCGGCATATTTTTCACCTCATTCCGTTTCGATTTTTTCAAATTTATGCTTGTTTTTGATCAAATTCGTGATATGATCGAATTAACAACAAAACCAGTCGTACCAAGCCCTCTCGGCATTTTCGCCGAGGGGGTTTTCTGTTTTTCGGAAACTTTGAAAAGCGGTGTTTGTTTGCAGACGACGGCTCACCGATCTTCACGAAGCCGTTTCCTAGGGATTTAATGCCGGGGGGTACTATGACCCTCGCTTGCCATGAACCTTGTTGTGACAGCTATTACACATGCTTTCGAGGTTATTTAAATCTAATCGTTTGTTCCAATCCTGCTTTAGCTCCACTATGTGATGAACCATCACAGCAGGAACGACACGATCTTGTTTTAAACAGCTTTGACAAAGGTAATTGTCTCGCAATAGAACAAGTTGTCTTGTCTGTTTCCATTCTCTTGATTTATAAAAACTTGTTGATTGTTTATCTCGAACATGTTTGTTGTAATACTTCGCTTCCTGCTGCTTACCATCAGCATGAGCAGGACAATAACCATCCCTTGTTAACTCCCTGCACCCTCGCAGCTTACACTCTCTCAATGGTTTAGGTGGCATCTGATTCACCAGCTTTTCTCTCATCTATCATTGCAAACAAAACAAAGGCATGAAGATGCCCCACTTTCTGTACAGCATAAAACTCCCTGTACTCCCTTTGATATGATGCTAGATAGGATCGTGCTGCTTCATATGGTAGCATCTGGCTGACATGCAGGAGGCTGTCTATAGCTTGCCTGTCCCTCACACCGTAAGAACCGAGCATGCCTAATCCCCTGATGATCTCCCCATCTGCCCATATGCATCCCCTTTTATTAAGGGCTTTAAGCCCGTTATACAATTGGTCTGTCCTTATTGCGTGTCCAATTGCTGTGTTAATGATTAATTCCCTGAGTGAGTTGTCCACGTTGTGTCCCTCCCCAAAATAAAAAGCACCCCGAAGGATGCTTAAAAAATCTTTATGTTACAATCTTATATTAGTCTTTATAATTCAACTGCTTAAATTCAATATAGTTTCGTGGACTCTAGCCTTTAATTGATCCATCTTAATATACATTTGCTGTTTTATAACGTCTTCTTTCACTAAATTCTCTTTGTATAAGAAACTCATAATTTTTTTTGCCGTGTAATCGTCAAACTCATTCTCAATAATTTCATAAATAGTACTGAATTTAATTTTTTTGAAAAATGATTTTGAAAACTTTTTATCAAACCAAAAGCAAAATGCAGCAAGAGTATCTTGATCTAAATAATCCGGTATAAATGGCTTTGAAAACCTTCTACCCATTCTCAGGTTTTCAGTTGATCTGTAATATTCGTCTAATTCCCTCACTTCAGAAACCGTATCGTCATTAATAACATCTCGATGTCTTTTCACGAAACCTAAAGAATTAAACATATGGAATTCCTTATTAGTTTCATTAGTAAATTCATTTAACAATTCCACTTTAGGACCTATTATTCTGCTTTTTAAATCGTACCACCAATCTTCTTTCTGTTCATCAGTCAGAAATATAACACTAGTGTTCTTATCTTTAGCATAACGCAATAATTGTTTCCAAAGTATTAAGTCACCATATTTATTTTGTATCATAACACCATTATGAAATTTATGACCTTTTTTCTTATTATAATCTTTATATCCTGGTGGTATCTCTTTTTTCAAACGGTCATCTGCTTCTTTTTCTAATGCTTCCATTTCATCTTTGGTATAGGGATCACCTACTTTGCCATTATAAAGTTTAGTGATTTCTAATTTAATTGAATCCTTATCTGTTAAATTATATTCAGTATTCTTTTCGTTTTTTGCATTTAATTCTTCTATGTGTTTATTGGTTGCAGCCTGGATAATTTCAATGAAATTCTCCACATCACCTTTGTGCCGTTTCTTATAATTACTCAAATCTTGATTCAGCATGTCCCTTATTTTTTCTGGAATTTCATTTAAAGCATTACATACTTTCTTATATGATCCACTCTGTTCTACTAATACTGATTTCCTATTATAATGATATTCCAATGCAACTTGATGAGGCATCCATAAGTTATCTCTATATTTATTTAATAACCCTATTATTTGATCCGATGTTTCTTTAGAATATCTATATAAGTTAAGTAAAACATTTGTATCTAAAACAATGATGGATTCTTCCCATATTTTTTTATCATCTCTGTCAAAATAAAACTCTCGAAACTTTTCTCTCATTGTAAATTCCCCCAATACACAAATTCATATTAGTATATCGGACTAAAACTGTTAATTTTAATCGAATGCAACTTTTGTCGAACGAAAAAGCGACCTCCACAATGGAAGCCGCTCTCAATTTATCACCTAATACCATAATAACCGCTCTGAGAGAGAATGCTTTGCCAAGATCGTGCCAAAAGTGTGCCATTTTTTTATTTTGACATTACAGTTGAACAAGATTCACACTTGCCTTTATATTTCGCAGCTTCGTTATCACTAATCATTTCATTACAAGAAGCACAATATTTCTGAGGGTCTTTGTCTACTACATCTCTATCTTCCAAGTATTGATTCTTAAAATATCCCATAATACCCCTCCTTTTTAAGACAATATCATTCTTGAAGTGTTCCATTTCGTTTTGTCACTGGATAAATTTAATATTTATTGAATCAGCTATAATTTCTCCATGTTGTTCAACAAGAACATCGAATACACCATGATAAGAATAGGCATCTACTTTTAAAATTTCAACTTCTCCTGAATCTTTAATTATTCTAACTTCATATTTAGTTAAAGCAGCATCCTTATCATTTATACTAATTCGCTTCTTTTTTAACATACTAATCTCCCCAAATTTATTTTCCTATTTCATCTTTGTCATTTGCTTCTCTAAGTTCCTCAATTAAAAAGTGTAAAACTAGGTTCAATCCATTGTTTTGCACTGAAAATTTACTCCAAGCTCTTCCTGAGTATGCAGTCGTCCAATTATTTATAGTTTCTTCTAAATAACTTGTTTGTTCCTCATCAATTTTATTCAAAACATAATAACTTGGATCGTTTTTAACTATTTTTTTCAACTCAACGAATAACTTGTTTTTAGAAGATAACTCCTCAACTCTTTCCACATCAATTTTCACGCCAGAATCGACTAAAGCTATTAGTTGAAGAGAAATTGATTTCAATAGAACTTTTTTTAACACTTCTGTCACCCACTTTTCCTAAAATTTCGTCACACTGGTTATTTCGGCATTTAAACTAGAATTTTATAGTGTTTATCCACATTATCCACCAATTCACCATATCTAATAGTCTGTCCAACTGGATAAATCGCTGTATCCTTTGCCCCTCTTGCTTTTCAGCAATTCCCTTAAAATGAGTTGGACATTTTCTCATTATGGTTAATTGAAGAAAAAGAACGCAAAAAAAGACCCACCTGCCATTTGAACAGATGAGTCTTATAAGCCGAAATCGTCCATTGCTTTGTCCATTGCGTCTTGTGTAATTCCAATGTATCTCAATGTAATGTCAGGACTAGAATGGTTAAATATTTCTTGTAATAAGGCAACGTCTTTATGTTTTTTATAATTCCAGTAGCCAAATGTTTTTCTGAGCGTATGAGTACCTATACTATCAAGCCCGACATAGTCCGCTGCCTCTCTCATAATGTTATATGCACTGCTGCGGCTGATTGGTTTGTTGAGCCCTTCTCTACTTTTAAAAAGGTATTCTTGATCATCTTTGTCTTTGATATATTGATCTATCGCTTTTCGAAGAGTTTTGTTTATTTTAATTCTTTTTTCTTTGCCTGTCTTTTGTTCTCTTAGCGATACATATTGCTTCCTTACATCCTTCACCCTCAATTCCAGCAGATCGGATATGCGCAAGCCTAAATTGATTCCAGCCACAAAAAGCAGCAAGTTCCTTTTGTTCCGCTCTCCAAGATATTTCTTTATATAATGGATCTGATCAAGATCCCTTATCGGCTGAACAAAATTCATGATTTATCCCCCTGCTTGTACACTTCTTCTCTCAAAGCAAAGGCCAGTCTATAATATGCTTTATTTTTAACACGATAATAATTCCTTTGGCTGAGACCCATTTCCGCGTAAATTTCGTAATCAAACATTTCTTCATCCTGCATATAGAGCATAACTAATATGCGCCGCTCTTTTTGCGTTAGACGATTAATGCCCCTCTCAATTCGCTTCATATATTTTTCCCGCTCAATCTCCCAATCCATTTTTTTAAGCGCTGCTTCTTCTGTGGAGGAGTGGAACTGATTTGAAAAACTCGGCGGCGTAATGGTGTATGTTGTTGTGATCTTTGGAAGAAAGTCTTCCGGCGTTTGCAACCTAAGCATTTTATATTTTCCCATCATCTTTTCCATTTTGAATCTTGTTTTTTCCTCGTCGATCTGCGGAATGTCTAAACTTGTTTGATTCATGATAATTCCCCCTTTATTTTCTACGCATTGCCCCGCCTTTGGCTCTTTTTAACCGCTGCATGTTTTGCCCCATCAACTCTCTTAAATCTCTGTCAGTGAGCTTCTGCGTGTTCTTTTTCGGCTTTTCCTTCTTCATGGCTGCTCCTTTCCGACAAAAAGAAAACGGACACCAACCAGCACCCTTAAAAGGTGTTGATCAGTGTCCGCAGGCTCTCCGTCTTGGACGTTCATTTAATTGAATTACTTTTTGAATGAAAATATCATTTTAGTGCAGTCAAAACATTAATTGTTTCAGCATTCTTAAGTATATCTCTATCATTACTCACCATTGATATTTCATATTTTTCACATAATAAAGTAAAAAACTGATCATTAAAATCAAACCCTTTATCAATTGTGAAAATATCATCTATATTTATATCATTGAATAAATCATCTAATCTATGAGAGTTTTTCAAGATTTTATTTTTAATTATCATTTGTATTTGTTCAGTCAATTCAATAAATTGTTCAGTATCTCTAAAATCTTTTTTATAATTATTATAACCTTTAGCCTCTTTAGTTATATTGTATTCCAACTTACAATAAGCATTAAAAAACTCTGATAATTGCAAAGCACATGTGTAGATTGAAGCTCCTGAGTCTAAAATTTTATAATATAACTCATTATACTTATCAACTATGTCCTCTTTGTAATTACCTATACTACAATACAAGTACATCCATACATTTGTATCTAAGAAGAATTTATCAGAATCTACCGGATTGTATTCATCAAGATTGAATTTACTCATCATCTATGACCTCGTTTATTGTTTCAGATAAATTACGATTGTTACTTATATCAATCTTCGCCCTTTCGATTACTTTGCTTAATAAGTATCTATCCATATCATCTATTTGACTTATTTTAAGATATTTATTTAACTCTTCAGACGTATAAAGTTTATATAAATTTCCTATTCCTCTATTTAAAAAGGCAGTGGTTAAATCTTCTATCCCTTCAAAACTTATTTCAATGAACTCTCTCTCTTTAAATTTTTTATTCAAAAAATTATATAAAGTCGTTCCTTTTTCGGGAGAAACAGCTATTTTAGATCCAATTACATCTTTCAATAGAATTTTACTCATATCTTTAAATTCCTCCTAGTAAATTAAAACAAAATTTCTTCTGTCATACTCAAGTTATTTTCTAAAGAAGTAATAATATTCACAACAGTCCCAGGAAAGAAATTACTCAGATACTGTTTATTGACTTGGCCTCCTACTCTCTCCCAAAAACCAAAGCCAGAGACAATTTGAAAATTTCCTGAGTTCATTTTCATAAATTCATCAATGATATGGAGGCCTATTCCACCAAGATCATCATAATTTTTAGTTGTATTTCCATATATAGTTGCCCATTCAATCGCATCATAGTCATGTATGTTTGAAAAATTATGTTTGTTTCGTACGTTATAAGCTATTGTATTACCCAAATCAGTAATTGTGAATGCTACCTTCTGATGAATATGATAGTATTGGCCACATGTATAAACCTTTTCACTTTTTGAATGAATTTTCGCATTTAAAAATACTTCATTCAAACTAGTCCTTAGGGTTTTAAGAACACTTTTAGTTATATTAATTCTAATCTTTGGTAGTACTTGTTCAGCAACATAAACTGAAAAATCGTCCTCTTGATTAGGATTAAAAACTTTATATTTAATTGTTGAATCATACACGTCGTCTCTTTCTTGTAAATTGTATTTTTTATAAAAACCATTTTTTTGGAATACATTCCTCAATGAATTGTTAACACTAACAAATTCTATATAACAATTCCTTTTAAGCATTTTTTCTATCCAAGCGCCTAAAACAGATACTAAATTTGCCTCAAACCAACGTGTTCTATTAAAAAACAATTTTATTCTTATATCATATAAAGTGTCAGTTGAATTGAACACATCGGCAAAGAAACAAAAACCCTCATAGTTATTTTCAACTTTATAAGGCACCATAATTTCTAAATTATTCATATTATCCTCACAAACAATTTATTTTTTAAGAGTTTTCATTTTCTTATTCTTATACGTTATTACATCTGCTTTTAAAAACAGACGTTCTCTATTTGTAATCTTAATTGGGGTTAGTGATTTATGATCAACTAACTGTTTTAGATTTTGTCGAGTGCAACCAAGTATTTTTATAGCTTCAGAACTATTCACAACTGCTTCGTCCATAAATGTTTTTAGTTCTGCAATATCTTTAAAGTGAAACTCATTCATCATAAATGTTCACCACCAGAATTAATTGATATAACTACTATATCACTTCTATTTACGCACGTAAATATTGGGCAACTCAAATGACAATGAACACTGACTTAAAATTTTATACCCACGCTTCGTCATGGTCCCATTTTCCCTCCTTTAAACTGTTTATAGGTGTTGCAACAGTTAAATTTGCACACCGTTATCAGTGAGCTTCCGCTTGTTCTTTTTGGGTTTCTCCTTCTTCATGTCTGCTCCTTTCTGATAAATAGAAAACGGACACCAACCAGCACCCATAAAAGGTGTTGATCAGTGTCCGCAGGCTCTCCGTCTTGGACTTGAATTATAAATTAATTTAACAAGGTTCTGCATCAATACCAAAATCCTCTTTATCTAAATAAAGATCTATACACTCCCCAGGGTTATTTATATCGATAACCTTTTTGCAACATCGATTATTTTTTAAATCAGTAATTACCATTTGATATTTCCCAGACAGCATCGGTCCAGTATTATAATAAGAGCCTTCCGCTCCAATAATAGCAAAGCCATAGATATTATAACCTTTTGACGAATTCTCTGGATGAGGTGTTTTCCCCCATAATTTAATATCCAATTCACGAGTTTCTGAAACTCTTTTTCCGTTTTCACAAATAAAACCATTAAGATATGGAGCGAAACCTTCGAGAGGAAGCGATACTAACCCAACTTCAGGAGAATAAAGTCCACCATGAGCTGCATGAGTAAACTCATCAGCTGAAAAATCAAATCTTACTCGACCAGCTCGTGGATTTGGTTTCCATTGTGAGTTTGAAACCTCTAATTTAGGATAAATTTCAACATCTATTCTAGTAGCAAGATTAGCCCAATTGTGTACACATCCCATATCCTGATTATTAATAAATAAACCGCGCTTATGTTCCATCGTTCCATCAGTATAGGCATAACAAGTCCTGTAATAACTACCTTTTGCATCGCAACAGGAATAACAAGGATCATTAGTATCTTTACAAGGCAATCTACCGTCAATATTAACATCGACACCGATCAATGCTGCACTTCCTCGTATTCCTTCTACTCTAACGTTTAAAAATTCTGTGTCTCTTAATGGCATCTAGATACCTCTCTTCAAGTTTAAAAACACATAATTATTATTACTGACTTTAAATATTCTATACTTTCCTTCCACTTATAATACATTTATATCCTCAGAAGAGCCGCTAATTCAAAGAATTCACAACCAACTCGTGCCAACACTAACGGTTAAATATGTTCACTCATACCGTTTCCTCCTAAGCCGCTATGCGTATAATCAAATAAGCTTAATTGTTTGATTTCATAGTTGAACAACAACATTTCTTCTGTGTATCTATCTTTTTCAGAACTGCCTACAACTTGTTTGTAAGCAGCAAATGTTTCTTGATGCCAATCACTATAAAGTTCTTCAATCAATGGATCCTGATAATACGAGAGAATCACTTTCCCCGATGAATTTTTCAGCAGATCAGCCAGGTCTCTGTGATCCTTCTCTGTAAAACCACCCGCATAAAATTTTTCACGGCCGACATACGGTGGATCAATATAAAATAACGTTTCTTTGCTATCGTATTTTTCGATGATTTCTCGGAAGTCTTTCTTTTCGATCATGACTCCCTGCATGCGTTTGGCGAAGTTGGCAATAGCTTCACATGCAGATAAATAGCCATTAGCAGGGTTTTGACCACTTTGTGTACTGTGCCGCCATCCGGTCTGAGGGACATTTTCTGCGTTGCCTTTGCTTATGCCAGAACGGTTCATATAAAACCACCGGACAGCACGTTCAAAGTCGTCCTTTGGATAATCTTCTGCTTTCCATTGTTCATATAGTTGTCGACTATATGGAATGGATTCACAAGCGCTTTGCATTGCCTTCGGATTCTTTCTCACTTGCATTAGAAAATTGACCACATTACCATCTATATCGTTGTATACCTCATGCCCGCCCTTTGGTTTATGGGCAATAACATGAGCAGCACCACCGAATGGCTCTACATACACTTTGTGACCTGGCATTTTGTTTATGATTAATTCAGCGTACTTTGCTTTGCCGCCGAACCATATTAAAGGTGATCTAGTCATTAACCAATCCTCCTTAATCTACTTAATTTGCTTTGCTATAATATTTGTTCATATGCTCAGGTACGCACATCTCAGGGAGGTTAGCCCTCACCAGCTGCTCTGCGAATTGCGGTGGAACACTATTCCCCACCCTGCGTATTTGGTCAGATTTATTACCGATGTTGAATGTGTATCCAGGTGGGAACCCCTGCCCTGCAAATAGTTCATTTGGTTGCAACATACGCAATCCGATGTCTGCGATCCTCTTACCATTTGTGCAAACTGTTGTTAATGCGAAACGGTCTTTGGTTGTAATGGTATGCAATGGCTCGTCTAGTCGCTGGCCTACTCCTTGACCGTAATACTTAGTCAAGAAGGCAACCGTAACTAATCCAAATCTATTGCCGCCAGCTGTGATTGTGTGTAATGGACGATCAAGCGAAAGACCTCTTACCTCTTTATCTGACTGTTCAGTGTAATAGCTGATTAAGAATGCCGCTTTGCTCTTATCCGGCACCAGTACAGGACATGAATTGTTCACAATGAATTTATCAATGCCTCGTTTGATTCGTTTCATCGTATTTTCAACTAGTGGCCGTTTCCTGTTGAATATACTAGGAACCCCTATGGACCAATCTATAATTTCGTAAGACGATCGCCACGGCTTGAGCTTTCCTGTTTGAACAAGAAGACTTTTGGGATCACCATGTGTTGGCTTCGGCCATACGATTTCTTTTCCGTCACATCTTGCAACCATGAAGAACCTTTTTCGTATTGTTGGCGCTCCATAGTCGCAGGCCGTTAACTCTCTGAACTGCACTTCATATCCAAGTGATTCAAGCGTTTTGACGAATGATTGAAATGTCTGTCCTTTTTGCTCTTTGATGGGTTTACCTTCTTTAGAGATAGGACCCCAGTCTTTAAATTCCTCAACGTTCTCAAGCATGATGACACGTGGCTTAACTGCTATCGCCCATCTGACAGCAATCCACGCAAGCCCTCTGATACTCTGTTTTACAGGCTTGCCGCCTTTTGCCTTTGAATGGTGGGTACAGTCAGGGGAAAACCATGCTAGACCAACTTTTCGCCCTTTAACTGCTTGTTTCGGATCAACATCCCACACAGATTCACAATAATGTTCCGTGTCAGGATGGTTCACCTCGTGCATTGCAATGGCAGCTGGATCGTGATTGATAGCTATATCTACTGATAAGCCTGTCGCAAGCTCGATGCCTGTGCTTGCTCCCCCGCCTCCTGCAAAGTTATCCACTATGATTTCTCTAAAAAGATCAATCTGTTTCATTGCATCAACCCAGCGACAGCAATAATCCCCATGAAAAACAGTAGAGTGAAAATGACAGGTCCGTTTGATTCCCTTTTCGCCATGACCACGTTCCCTTCGATGACTAGATCAGGACAAGATTCAGCAAGAGCTGCTACAAAAAACTTTGGTACACCTAGATGAGCAGCTGCATCATCAATCGTCATCGCTTTGTTTTTGCAGGCTTTGACCGCCTGTGAAAGCTCGATATGTTTAGGTAAATTCATGGTTTTTCCTCCCCCGCAGGGGATGAACCCCTGCTTATTTATTGAATTTGAATCCGTAGTCAAAACGTATTCGATCTAATTTGCCTTTAATGGTTTCGATTATCGTGTGTCCGTGCTCTGGTGCTTCTGTTATATGAGCCGTGTTGTTAATACCGTCTAGGACAATCACTTGAATTTTCCCCGGTTCAACATCAGCTGTAAAAAGGTCGTTTTTTTCTAATGTGATTCGTTGTGGTTCATTCACTTTGATCACTCCATGTGATATAATTAAGATTCATGGGCTTAATTACTCACATTTTGATGTGAATTCTACCGCTGAGACTCGACGGATTGATCTGTGCGCTGCCAACGCCAATCTTTACGTTTGAGTCTCTTTTTATATGGTTTTGGTGGGTGCTGCTGTCTATATGCTTCTAGTTCATCCTCTGACATAACCCACGCTTTCACTGGACCTGCTTTGTATGGATTCGCTACATTTTCCAATATGCTCACCTCCTTTTATTCGTCACGCTGAGGAACGTTGAGATTGTAGATTCTTTCGAGTTCTTCGTCTGATAAACTCTCGCAATATTCGTGACCAATGTTTTTCAGACTCAACCACTCGATCATTAAAGCTCTATCATCACTGGTCATCACTTGATGCCTCCTCTCTTTTTGAGGTGGCGCACGGCTGCTGTCTTAAACCGTTTCGGACAATCTTCATATCTCGCAATGACTTCCAGCTGGCGTGCTGTCGCTTTCTCAAATGGCAACAGGTTTTTTCTTTTCATGCTTGTACTCCTTTCCTAGTGCCCCGCCTTTACGTGGTTCGATCTTACCTAACTCTGCTTGATCTATAATTAACAGCATGACATCATCAACCTTGCGTGCTAAACGATTCGCAATATTTCTGATCGGCTCATGATCCTGCCACATCTTCCGAAAAGCTATGATGTCCCTTTCACACCATATAAAATCGTTTTGAGGGCAAGCATAGTAAACCGGTTGTTGTTCAAACAGCTTGCGTAAATCTCTTTTTTTGTAGCTCATTGTGCATTTTTTGATATACATAGGCTCGTTTGCGCCGACACCGTTCGGGCGCTCCTTGATCTTTCCACGCTTGCTAAAATCAATCATCAGTATTAACACTTCTTCTGATGGTCGGTTAAATAATTCCGCCATCTCTTCAATCGACCTGCCTTCGTACCAGTAATCCAAAAACCGTTTAAGACCTACGATCGTCCATTCAAAATTGACATGATCCAAAATGATTCTAGTGACACTCATTTCGCAATTTCCTTTCTGCGACCGACCTCTTTGTGTACAACATGCACAGATGTCGTCAGATTCTTTTCTACAAACCAATAAAGTGGATTCAATCCATTTACTAATAAAATCTTCCTTTCGGCTCTCGTGGGCTTTCTACCGCCTTTTTTCATGATGGTTCCTCCTTGTGTTTTTCAGTCACTCAGACTTACTGCCAGCTGATCTATTAAACTATCAACCTTCGCATTTACACTCCCTTAGAACGGCAATACTTCTTTACGCTTGTCCGATGTGTCTTTAAAAATGATGTACTGCTGCTTTTGGGTGATGCGTGATACTAGCTTGCTGTCATACATTTGATACAGCTTTTCGCTAGTAAGGTTTGTTGTATAAATCGTCACTTTATCCTGCCGAGCAGATGTTACTTTGTAGATGAGACGATGAATGAAATCACTGGCTTTACTATCCGAATGCTCTGACCCTGTTTCTGCGCCGATGTCATCTATCACGAGATAATCGGCCTCACCCATCAACTGAGTCACATACGCTTCTGTGTACTTGCTCTCTTTGTTGCTGAATGAATCTTTAATTGCCGTAGCAGCATCTTCCATATTGATAAACAAGCATGATCGACCTTTGTCTTTAGGGTTGTCGGGATCAGGAGGCACATTAAGTTCTCTAAGTGCTGCATATGCAAGGTGACTCTTCCCCACTCCCGGATGGCCCTGCAAAAATATGTTGAACACTTCACCTTGTTGCAAGTGTTTAACAAGATCCATCATTCGTTTTTTATTCTTGGTCTCTTCTGGCTCAGCAACATTGTAATTTTCAAATGTTGCTTGTGAGACAGTTCGATCCCTGAACATGCTGCGTTTTTCCAACGTGTTAAATTTTTTCTGTCGCTGGCTATATTCAATTTGACTTTCTAATTCTTTTTGCAATTTCTTTGACTCTTCTTCCAGTTCACATCGTGGGCAAATTACTTTCCCATTCATGACCATCATTCGGACAGGTTTTACAACATCTTCACTGCCACGAGTGTATGTGTGCTTATTACAGTAATCAGAATGGAAGGTCATTTTGTCGGTTACTTCGGCTGCCACCGCCTTTATGCTGTGCACGCTTTATCACCTCATCACTGTTGTTTAAGTAACCTTCGAATTTTGTTCCGAAAAGTGTTTCGGGACGAAGGAATTTACTCATGTCAGGGTTATCACGCCATTCATAGCATTTTGCTAAGATAACCTTTTTAAAATCATCGAATCTGAATCCCTCGTTCCATCTTGCTTTTATTAGTTGCTGTGTCTTTGGTGTGGTGTGACGGTAATTTTTCTCTGACATTTGATTGAGAAGATCCGTTATGAGTTTGAATGGGATTTCTGATTCATCCGCAGTCGGGTTTCCCGACAATATATCTTTTTTTTCTTTTTCTTTTTCTTTTTCTTTTTCTTTTTGTCCGCTTGTCGTCGACGTATCGTGCAACGTATCGTCGGCGTATCGTTCAAACACTTCTCTAATGCTGGTATTCTCGATTTTTGGATAAAGTACATTCATGAGAGATTTATCTTTAACCTCTCTCAATTCTTTAGTGACACAGTCTAATATTGGCTTTCCACCTTTATTCAAGTTGTATTTAGGCCAATTCTTTATTGCCATTTCCCTTGTGTCATTGTTGTAAAGTATCAGTTTGTGATGATTTACGAAGCGATCCATCAAGCTATTGACCGACTCAATCGAGTACCCTAAATCAAAAGCCATTTGTTTCTTGGTAATAGGGTATATTCCTATTTGAGTGGTGTTTGGGTTTGTAATAAGGTACAAATAAAAGTATCTATCTTCTGGTGTCAGTTCTTCTGTGACTTTTGGATCTTGCCAAAAAGTCGTGTGAACATGTCTATACTTAGCCATGTTTTAATCACCTCTTTTTGTGTTTAGCTTGTCCTTTAAAAAAAGGTGAAACAAAAGTTTCAAGCCTCTTTAATTTTTTTGTTCTTCTCTTTTTTTACTGGTGTGTAATAAGGTGCCACAGCCTCAGTAAAAAGCTTTTCTCTGTCTTCTGTTCCAAAGAAAATTTCCCCCACGAACAGGTTGCTTTTTTTCTTTTTCTTTCTTTGAGTCATAAGATCACCTCGAAACATAATATGCAATTTGGACAATGGGACTACCCTAAGAATTTTGATCACTATAGGAAGCACTCAGGTTAAAAAAAATAAGCCGGTGGCAAATTTAATTTTTCACTTAGTTGAACTAAAGAAGAGTGCGAAGGGTTTGCTTTTCCTTTTTCCAATTTACATATATAAGAGCTAGAAAACCCTGTAACTAAGCCAAATTGACGTTGAGTTTCGTTTCTATCTGACCTTAGTTTTTTAATCTTTTCTGCAAAAGAAGCAGTTTCTTGGCCCACCGTTTTCACCCCCTCATACGCTTCCTAAAGGAAGCACAAGTAAAATATACCATCCTTCTGCTTTCAGTGCAACCATAAATTTCATAAAAGTTTCTTATAGGAATCTTAAACATGGTATAATTAATATTGTTGTTACTAATCAGTGGCGTTAAATCGAGGTGACTTTATTTTATGGATAACAAGAAAAATGAGTTAATCGGAATAAACTTAAAAAGACTAAGACAAGAGCAAAAACCCAAACTATCTATTAGAAAGCTCGCTCAAGAAGTTGGTTTAAGTAACGGCTATTTATCAAAACTCGAAACGGGCAAAATCAAAAGTCCCTCTTTGGAGGCTTTGACCAAACTTGCAGATTTTTTCAATGTTGATCCCACTTACTTTGTGACTGATCCAAGTGACCTTGAAAAAATGGGTAAAGAAGCTGAGAAAGTAGTTTTCGCGAAAGAACTAACTCTTGAGAATATCAAAAATGCAAACATTATAGATGCAGATGGCAAACAAATAACAGATGATGAACGTAATTTCATGTTAGATGCCCTTAAAAATTACAGAGCTTCTAAGGCTAAATTTTTAGAAGACGATTCACCTGAAGAGGATTGATTTTGATCTTCTTTTTTTGTTGCTTCTAAGATTTCCATTAATTCTTCATATTTTATAGCCATTTCTCTTCCCTCCAAGGAACATTTGTTCTGTTTATATTTTAATCCATATTAGAAATATTTAAAAGAATTTCCTGTTTTCGTTTTTTTTGAAAACAGGAAACTTCCCCAGAAAACACGAAAGACGATACCTGATTATGGTAGCGTCTTTTTAACATCTTATATTTACATTCCCGGTCTTACATCTTTTGTTTCATATATTGTTTCTGGGTTAGTGATAAGTGAGTGAATTTCCGAAACAACTATTGTTGCTCCTAGTGTAACTGTTAAAACAATTACATTGAAACGTTTAGTCATGTATAGCACCCCCTAACTCTTAGAGTGTATACCTAAATCCAATTCTATTCAATTCATTTTTTGGGAAACTTGCCCTGAAATAATCTTTGCTTTTTGAAAAATAATGATGTGATAATAACAATTTTTCTGATGAAGATTCTTTTATTCCATCAAAAAGAAGCGCATATTTATGATATCTCTCATCTTTATAATATTTGCTTAAATCCCCATCTTGTTTTAATAACAAGGAGAATTCACTTACTGCGAATTCGTCATGAATACTTTTATTCCAGTACTTTTGAAGGAACGATATTTCTTCTTTATTTTCCAGAATTTCGGCCTGTCTATCAGGAAATTTCGAATAAAGTTCAATACATTTAAGATAATAAGAAATTGACTGTTCATAGGATTCTGGAAAATAGGAAAGACCTAAAATATGATAAGCAGTAATGTTGTGAGCTGTGCTGAAATTCCTATCCAAAATTCTGTTAGCGATTTTTCGTGATTGTATTAATTCTGTTTTTTGCTTCAAGTAAATATTGACTTGAATTTCATCTACCCTAGCACCGTATGCCATTTTTAGAAACGGATCATTAACCTGAAACAACAAGTCATTTATTTGATCAATCGTATAAATAGTTAAATCATAATGGCCGTTCAAATAATAGTAATAGACTTGTAAGACCTTCACCATAATTTCAGTTTCCAAAAAGGTGTTTTTAAAATTTCTCAGGTTATCTAAAAAAGTATTACTTTCGAATATAAATCTTGACTCTAACATTAACGAATATAAAGAACATAATTCCTGAGTTTTTAAATTTCTTTTATTTTTGTACTCCTGTGCAAGAACACTTGTATAATCGTACAATTGCTTGGAATAACAATATTCTAAAGCAGCAGGAATATTTTTAGAACTAATGCCTTCTTTAAAATAATTCAAAATAAGTTCGATTTCGTTCTCTTTGTCGATGTGATTAATGATCTTATGAACAATCCAGAACGAGACATCCTTGCCATTTAAAAATTTACTTAAATAACTACTGCTTATACCCAGCTTTGCTGCAACTTGTTTTTGACTTTCTTTAGACATTTCAATTGAGTTTCTTAAATGTGTCCGTAAGTCTTTCGCGATTGTACTTGTCATATATGATCACCTTACCATTGTTAAATTTATCATGAAGTACAAAAAAATGTTGTCGGAAATTGTCGCAGAAGTATGAATTTTTGCTCTAATACACAAGTAATTACTTCTTGTAATTCAATTATAATCCTTTTGTTCAACTTATTAACATATGACTTTCGGAGTTATTTTGTTTATTCGAGGAATTAATTTGTAAAAGGTATGCTTAGCATTCGAAATATGATTTCGAACAGTCTTTTCGCTAATAAAAAGCTCGCTTGCAATTTCTTTTGTTGTTTTATCTTGGACGAGCAATTCGAATACTTCTCTTTCTCTTTTGGTTAATAGCGGCTTGGATTGAAACTCTTTCTCCTTCAAGTATTGTAACCCTCCTTGCTAAGGTGAGAGCTCTAGTCTCTATAGAATGGGATTCTGTATAGTCGAGATATCATATGCCGGGTACCTGAGGTAGGTGACGTTAAAATCAAGAAATCCCGCATATCAGCGTCCAATTTACTGCGCTTTCAGCCACGCAAAAAAGGACGAGTCTCCTCACCGAGACATCGTCCTTTTTTACGTGGTATTTAAAAGATTGTAATGGCTCCTGTTAACAATGCAATAAGTGTTGTAAAAAGGGCAGTTAACACGGTCCATAGGAGTGCGTATTTTTGCAAATCACCAATATCTTTGTTCAGCATACCAACAAGCAGCAGCGTTGAAGCCACAAGTGGGCTCAGTAAGTGGACAGGCTGTCCTATGATAGAAGCACGTGCAATCTCCACCGGATCAATCCCGTAAGCTGCGCCGGCTTCAGCCAAGATCGGCAGCACCCCGAAATAGTAAGCATCATTTGAAAGAATAAATGTAAATGGCATACTCGTCAAAGCAACAATCAGCGGGAAAAATGAGCTGTAGGAATCTGGAATCATGTAAATGACCAAATGGGCAATGGCCTCAACCATCTTTGTTCCTGAGAAAATCCCTGTGAAAATTCCTGCTGCAAATACAAGTGTGATAACCGTTAATGCATTTCCTGCATGCGATAAAATTCGCTCGCGCTGATCTTCAACCTTTGGATAGTTAATCATGAGAGCGATGACAAATCCAATTAAGAAAAGTACAGGAATTGGGATAATATCCAGGACTAGTGTGACCATGACAGCAATTGTAAGGAAGAAGTTAATCCAAATCAGATTCGGCCTTTTGATATCGGCTACTCCATCCTCAATTGACGCAGCCAATTCAGGAGAAATGGACGGCTCTTCTTTGTACTGAATTTCTGCAATCCCAATTCGTTTTCTTTCTTTTTTTCCAAGTACGTAAGCAGTAAAAAGTATAAAAAGACCGCCTCCAACCATCGTTGGGAGTAATGGAATGAAAAATTCGCCTGCATCTAATCCAAGCGCCGCGATGGCACGAGTAGCTGGGCCGCCCCATGGCGTCATTCCGCTCATAATTCCTAATGATAATAATGAAATTGTTCCTAAAATTAATGGGTTCATCCCAATTCTTAAGAAAAGTGGCAGCATAGCTGATACGGTAATCATATACGTTGTTGTTCCGTCACCATCTAATGCAACAAGCATAGACAAAATCGCTACCCCAAAAGCAATTTTGACAGGATCACCTTTTACAATACGTAGAATGAGTTTAATCAGAGGATCAAACAATCCAGCATCCAGCATGACACCGAAGAATAAAATCGCAAATAACAATAAAGCAGCTGATGGTGCAACAGTTTTCAGTCCATCAAGCATCATGTCCCCTAATCCTTTGTTAAAGCCACCGATCAATGCAAATATGATAGGTACAACGGTTAGAGCCACCACCGGATGCATACGTTTAGTCATAATGAGAAATGTAAATGTCAAGACCATCAAGATCCCTAAAATAGCTAGCACTTTATATCCCTCCATCCTCTTCTTTACATGATCTGCAAGCGCCCCCTTGCACTTGCGATCTATATGTTAGCGCTTTCTATTTCAAGGATATAATAGCTTTTTTTATAATGAAAATATCGATTTTTTCGTATATTCAATAAATTCCTTTTATAATCAACCTTGCTGATTTCTTAAAAACTCAATGAACGCTTTCACAACAGACAAATGAAGTGAGTCTGGCTGGTACATGAGCCATGTATCTCTTAAAACAGGCTGTCCATCTTTATACGAAAGACCTTTTACAAATAACTCATCACTTGGTCTGAGGCAAATTTCTGGGACAATGGCATAGCCTAAACCATGCTTCACCATCTCTTTTGATGTATCCTGACGGTCTGTTTCCATCGTGACAAGCGGAGGCATTGTGAAAGTTTCCTGCCACCATCTGTTAATCAGCCGTTTCAATGAACTGTCTGTATGATAGTCAATGAGCGGCAGATTCGGGAGATCCTTTAGCTGAATTTCTGATTTTGAAATGATACAAAGACGCTCTTTATCGAGCAAAAAACGCTCACCATTCCAGTCATAATCGCCTCTTAAAATCCCTAAATGCACACTTGATGTTCCTAATAAATCCATTACCTTTGTGCTCCAGCCTGTGTTGACCATAAATTGAACATGTGGATACTGCTTAGAAAATTCTTTTAATATTTCTGGCAGTTTATACTGGGCAAAGTTACTTGAGACCCCTAACCGAATCGTTCCTTTGACCTTTTTTTGCATATTGAGCATGCCATCTTTTGTTTGCTGCAGCTGTTTGAGCATGTCATTTGCATATTTAGCCAAGTATTCGCCCTCTGATGTAAATTCAATTCCTCGTTTTCTTTTAAAGAAAAGCTTCATATCAAACTCCTCTTCAAGCTGTTTCAATCGATAGCTTAAGGCAGGCTGAGAGACAAATAATTTTTCTGCCGCTTTTGTGATGTTCTTTTCTTCATAAAGCACCTTTAAAAACCGCCAATCTTTTTCATCCATTGTTTGCCCTCCTTTTTTACTAATTATAAAATAATTTTATTGATTTCTCTTAAAATAATGTATTTAACTTATTTCTTATTATACTTTACCATTTTGGTTAGATAAACAGTTTATTAAAAATTGAGGGTGAGAGTAATGAGAAAAGTTCCAATCACAATCATGCGAGGCGGTACAAGCAAAGGGGTATTCATTCACGCTAACAATGCACCATATGAACACGATGAGCTCGAAGCATTTCTATTAGACATTATGGGCAGCCCTGACCGGCTGCAGGTCGATGGAATCGGCGGCGGTAATTCTTTAACAAGCAAAGTGGCGATTATCGATAAAGCCACACGCCCGGATGTGGATGTGAACTATACATTTGCACAAGTCAGCATTAATGAGAGATTTGTCGATTTTAAAGGAAACTGCGGGAACATCTCATCAGCCGTTGGGCCGTATGCGATCATTAAAGGACTTGTTCAAGCGGTTGAGCCCATTACGACTGTACGTATCCTCAATACCAATACAAATAAAGTCATTACGGCAGAGGTCGAGGTCGAAAATGGAGAAGTAAAATTTGAAGGACAGGCAGAAATTCCAGGCGTAAAAGGAACTGGTTCTCCCATTTATTTATCCTTTGAGAAACCTGAAGGCGCTGTCACAGGTAAAACCTTTCCGACTGGAAACAAAATTGATACGATTCAAACAAAGTTTGGGGAGATTCCAATCTCGATCGTTGACATTGCAAATCCAATTGCCTTTATTCGCGCGAAAGATATTCAATTAAAAGGAACTGAATTGCCTGAAGAGTTTACAGACGAATTACTGGATGATTTAGAAGAAATTCGTTCCCTTGCTGCTGAAATGTGTCATTTTGCACCAAAAGAAATGGCCACATTACAGTCTCCAGCTGTTCCAAAGCTTGCGCTCATTAGCGAGCCTACTGATTATGTAGATACAAATGGCATCTTGAGACGAGCAGAAGATATGGACATTATCGTTCGTATGCTATCGATGCAACGACCGCACCAAGCACTTGCCATTACCGGCTCTGTCTGCGTGACAGCCAGCTGTTTCTTAGATGAAACACTTCCTTCTCAGCTGTTTCAAGGAAAAGATGACACCCTTCGTATTGGGCATCCTGCTGGTATTATGCAAACTGAAATTGACATCTCTGAAAACAGAGTCAAAGTTATTCGAACCGCAAGAGAAATTCTAGACGGAGTTGTCTTCACAAAACAAGACTATGTGATTCAGCCTCAGATTAAAAGAGAAGCTTAAAGCAGACGAGAACATCGTCTGCTTAGATTGTTGACAAAGGGCTAAAATGATCTTGATTTTAGCCCTTTGTCTTCTTTTCAGCGTGATAGAAAACCTTTGAAGTCTAGGAAGGACGAGCACAGGAGCGGAGCGAATGTGACATTCGTGAGCACCGGAGCGCAGACCTGACAACGAATGCGAGGGTTTGTCTACACGCTGAGCAGGCGAGAATATCGTCTGCTTTTTTTAATGCTGTAGCGGTGCATCTATATCTCCGGCCGAATGAGCTTTTATCTGCCCTTTCTCATCTTTTAGCTGGAGATGACCGTTGTGGTTGACCCCGCAGCAAATACCCTCTTCCCATGTTTGTTTTTCACGGTCTAACGAAATCCGCAGCGGTTTATGAAGACGATATAACCGTTTGTTGTAGAGGGCAGTGAGTGCTTCAAACCCTTCATTCTTCCAGCGTGTATGATATTTTTCAAAAGCGGCTGCAAGTTCCTTCACAAGCTGATCGGCATTCACCTCTGTAAGCTCTGATAGGCAAATGGTTTTGTACGGAACATGCTCCGGCTTTGTCTTCACATTGATGCCAACACCAATATAAATGGCTGTACGGTCCGCTTCAATCAATGTGCCTGATACCTTTGCTTCATTGATGAGAATATCGTTTGGCCATTTGATCGCCAGGTGATCCTCAGCCCTTAGGAGAGGTTTGAGGACATCGTAGATCGCTAGTGCGGTCAGCGGAGCAATCGTTGACTGGGTGGAGAGTTCTTCTGGCGGCAAAACTGTCATGGTCACAGCGACATTTCCTGCAGGCGTTTCCCACGGCCTGCCTAGCCTGCCTCTTCCTGCTGTCTGCTGATGTGCATAGACAGCAAATGAAGGTTTTTCTCCTTGCTGAATGAGCCTTTTCGCTTCATTATTTGTACTATCGATGGTGTCATATTGAAAAATCTTCATGTGTTCTCCTTTTGTTTCTTCTTGATATGGTCTTTTTATTATAACAAAATGAAGCTTACACGTTGATGAGGCTGCATACTACCCATTTCGCTGAGCTTGAAATGTCTCTTTTTCTTCCTCTGTAAATGGAACAGGAGCACCTGTTTCTTTATTAATTTGGACCATGGTGACTGAGCCTGTAAAACATGGTTCCTGCTGCTCGTTTTCTCCTAAATAATGAAGAATAAGTGAGCTTGACCCAACTTTTTCCGGCTTTACATACACACGAAGCCGCTCCCCTATCTCCACCTGTTTGATGTAATCACATTGCAGGTTTGCCACGACTGTAATCGTCTCTTTCACACGTTTCATTCGTTTATCCACAATTCCTGTTTTTTGAAAAAAGGCAATCCGTGCTTCTTCAAAATACACAAACGGGGTGACATTGTTCATATGGCCAAACATATCCGTTTCTGAAAAACGGACAGTCGTTTCGACATAAAATCGAAAGGATGCCCTCCACTCTTCAAACGGTTCCTCAATATATGACGGAAGTCTCACTTTATCATCTCCTTATTCATCAATAAACGCCTCTCCCATATTGGAAGAGGCGTTTATTCTGTGTTCCACCCAGCCTCTTTGTAAACACTCATCATGATTGGCAAAGAGGACTGAATGTGATGTTATTCTGCGTGATCGCTTCCGAAGAAGTTACGGAAAGCTTGTAATGTTGTATCTCGGTTAAGTGCTGCAATTGACGTTGTCAGCGGGATTCCTTTCGGACAAGCCTGCACACAGTTTTGAGAGTTCCCGCAGTTCGCAAGACCGCCGTCACCCATAATTTCTTCTAGACGGTCAGACTTATTCATCGCACCTGTCGGGTGTGCGTTAAATAGACGTACTTGTGAAAGCGGTGCAGGGCCCATAAAGGAAGACTTATCATTCACGTTTGGACAAGCTTCAAGGCAGACACCACATGTCATACATTTAGAAAGCTCATACGCCCATTGACGTTTTTTCTCAGGCATTCTTGGTCCAGGTCCAAGATCATATGTGCCATCGATCGGCACCCATGCTTTTACTTTTTTCAAGGAGTTGAACATACGGCTTCTATCAACCTGCAAGTCTCTCACGACTGGGAATGTCTTCATCGGCTGAAGACGGATCGGCTGATCCAACTGATCAATTAGTGCTGTACATGACTGGCGCGGTTTTCCATTAATGACCATAGAGCAAGCTCCGCACACCTCTTCAAGACAGTTCATATCCCAGTTGATCGCCGTTGTTTTTTCACCTTGTTTATTAACCGGGTTACGTCTAATTTCCATGAGTGCAGAAATGACGTTCATATTCGGACGGTAAGGGATTTCGAATTCCTCATCATAAGACTTTCCATCTGCTGTATCTTGACGTGTGATTATGAAATGAATTGTGTTTTTTTCACTCATCTTATTTCTCCACCTTTTTCTTCGAGTAATCTCGTTTACGAGGTGCAATTAACGATACATCGACGTCCTCATAGTGGAATGCAGGCTTTTGATTTTTCCCTTTGAACGTAGCCATCGTTGTTTTAAGGAATTCTTCATCGTTTCTTTCTGGGAATTCCGGTTTATAGTGTGCGCCTCGGCTTTCATTCCGGTTATATGCCCCGATCGTAATGACTCTTGCCAGCTGAAGCATGTTGTCAAGCTGACGCGTGAAGGCAGCGCCTTGGTTGCTCCATGATGCGGTATCGTTGATGTTGATCTTCTTGTAGCGCTCCATTAGTTCTTCGATCTTCTGATCTGTTTTTAAGAGTTTGTCATTGTAACGAACCACTGTAACGTTATCCGTCATCCATTCTCCAAGCTCTTTATGAAGCACGTATGCATTTTCTGTTCCGTCCATGCTGAGGATGTTGTCCCATTTCTCCTGCTCTTTCTTCACAGCGCTGTCAAATGTTGCAGAAGATAGGTCTTCCGCAGATTTCTCAAGACCGCTAATATACTTCACTGCATTTGGTCCAGCGACCATTCCGCCGTAAATCGCAGAAAGAAGTGAGTTTGCACCAAGTCTGTTTCCGCCGTGCATCGAGTAATCACATTCTCCGGCAGCGAACAGACCTTTGATATTCGTCATTTGATCATAATCGACCCATAATCCGCCCATTGAGTAATGAACAGCAGGGAAGATTTTCATCGGAAGCTTACGCGGGTCATCACCCATGAATTTTTCATAAATTTCAATGATTCCACCAAGCTTAATATCAAGCTCTTTTGGATCTTTATGAGAAAGATCGAGATATACCATGTTCTCTCCGTTGATGCCAAGCTTTTGCTCGACACATACGTCAAAGATTTCACGCGTTGCGATGTCACGCGGTACAAGGTTCCCGTATGCTGGGTATTTTTCTTCAAGGAAGTACCAAGGCTTCCCGTCTTTATATGTCCAAACTCGTCCGCCCTCACCACGAGCTGATTCACTCATGAGACGAAGCTTGTCATCTCCTGGAATCGCTGTTGGGTGAATTTGAATGAATTCTCCATTTGCATAATGCGCACCTTGCTGATAAACGATAGATGCAGCAGATCCAGTGTTAATCATGGAGTTCGTTGATTTACCGAACACGATTCCAGGGCCGCCTGTTGCCATGATGACTGCATCTGAACGGAAGGATTCAATTTCCATTGTCGTCAAGTTCTGCGCGACAATCCCGCGGCACACTTCCTCGTCATCTAAAACAGCGCCAAGGAATTCCCAGCCTTCATATTTTGTGACAAGTCCTGCTACTTCATAGCGGCGAACCTGCTCATCCAGTGCGTATAATAGCTGCTGGCCTGTTGTAGCTCCAGCAAACGCTGTACGGTGGTGCTGTGTTCCCCCGAAGCGGCGGAAGTCCAATAATCCCTCTGGTGTTCTATTAAACATAACACCCATACGATCAAGTAAGTGGATAATGGACGGCGCTGCTTCACACATTGCCTTTACTGGCGGCTGGTTGGCTAAGAAATCTCCGCCGTATACCGTGTCATCAAAATGCTCATAAGGTGAATCCCCTTCACCTTTTGTATTGACCGCTCCGTTGATTCCGCCCTGTGCACATACAGAATGCGAACGTTTCACAGGTACGATTGAAAATAGTTGAACAGCTGTTCCCGCTTCTGCTGCTTTAATAGTTGCCATGAGACCAGCTAAGCCGCCTCCGACAACGATGATGCTAGAATTACTCATTGTAGCCCCTCTCCCTCTTCTACTAATCTATTTCCTCTTAAACAAAAGCGAAAATTGCTCTTAGCCCTACATATGAAAGCGCTATAAATATACCTAATGTCACAAATGTGGAGATTCTTTGTGAGCGTGGTGAAACCGTAATTCCCCAGCTGACAGCAAATGACCACAAGCCATTAGCAAAGTGGAAAATAGTAGATAAAACGCCGACAATATAGAAACCTAGCATAAATGGAGAGCTTAAAATATTCGCCATCATGTCGTAGTTGACTTCAGCTCCAAGCTGAGCTTGAATGCGTGTTTCCCATACGTGCCAAGTGATAAAAATCAATGTGATGATACCTGAAACCCTTTGCAGTCTGAACAACCAGTTTCTTAAGTAACTGAAGCGAGACGTGTTGTTTTGTGCCGTAAAGGCTATGTACACCCCATAAACAGCATGATAGATCAGTGGTAAGAAAATCACGAACAGCTCAAGTGCGTACCTGAATGGCAGCTGTTCCATAAAGTGTGCAGCTTTGTTAAACGCCTCTGGTCCATCCGTCGCAAAGTGGTTAATCACTAAGTGCTGTACTAAAAATAGACCGACCGGAATGACGCCAAGCAAAGAATGCAATCTCCGATAAAAAAATTCTTTGTTCCCCGACATTACTTTACCCCCTAGTAAAAAAAGTGCAATTGCTTGAAAATTGTCTTACCCCCGCTTCTTTCAATTGTAAGCACTTTATTCAAATTTATTGACAATTTCATTTTACTCCTATGTCAAAAAAGCGTCAAGAAACCGCGTACATAAATTAAAATTTTCCGAAATTTAAAAGTTTTAAATCAAAATTCGTTTTACTACAATAAGAATTTCTTAGACTTCAGGGAAAACTCTGTCATCATATGCCCACATAAGCTATAATAAATTGTTGAAAGAGGGGAGCCGTACAATGAATAAATTCGAATCTAACTTAGAACAGCTAAAAGAAATTGAAGTCAATGGATTTGCCTACGAGCTGATACGCGAAGTTCTGCTGCCTGATATTCTTGGTCAGGACCATTCATCTATGATGTATTTTGCGGGTAAACTGCTTGCTCGTAAATTTCCTCAAGAGTCATGGGAAAAGATCCCCGAATTTTTCCATGATGCCGGATGGGGGACTCTCACAATGGTCCATTCGAAAAAACAGGAAATTGAGTTTGAGCTCGAAGGTCCACTAGTATCCAATCGACTCACCTATCAAAAGGAGCCATGCTTTCAGATGGAAGCGGGTTTTATTGCTGAACAAATTCAGCTTCTAAATGAGCACGTGGCTGAATCCTATGAACAAGTGAAAAAGCGTGCTGAGAAAGTCATTTTAACCGTTAAATGGGATTTAAGAGACCCTAGTTAATCCTCTTGATAAAAGGCGCGGACTTCAGGTCACGCCTTTTTTATATGTCTACATCTATCATAGCATACTTAATGAATGGGTTTACGTCCGTTTCAGCCGATTCCATATAGAAAAAAGAGGCGATCCTCTTTCATGAGGTCACCTCTTTACCTTTTTAAGAGTGAGCAGCTGCGCTCACCTTTGATAAATCAAACGCATCATGCAGCGCTTCAACCGCTTTGACCATATCATCACGGCCGACCACTGTTGAGACTTTGATTTCAGACGTACTGACCATTTTCACTTGAATGTCTTTTTGCGCTAACACAGCGAACATTTCAGCAGCTACGCCTGGATTTGAGACCATTCCAGATCCCACAATGGATACTTTCGCTAATTTGCTTTCTGTCTCAATCTGCTCGTAGCCAAGCGCCCCTTTATATTCTTCTAATACTTCAACTGTTTTGGACAAATCATCCGTTTTCACAGAGAAAGAGATCGACGTCTGATTGGTGCTTGTGACAGACTGAATGATGATATCAACATTGATATTCTGTTTCGCAAGCGTTGTAAAAATGGTCGATAATGTTGTGAGACCGCTTGAAAGCCCGCATACTGTCACACGTGTAATCTGATCTTCAAACGCAATGCCTCTGACGACTAAATTTTGTTCCATGGATGATTCCTCCTCAATTAACGTACCCGATTCGTTTTCAATACTAGAACGGACTTCTAGCGGGACTTGATAATTTTTTGCAAATTCAACAGCTCTTGGATGAAGGACCCCAGCTCCTAAATTAGCCAGCTCAAGCATCTCATCGTATGAAATACCTGCAAGTTTCCGCGCGGAAGGTACATAACGCGGATCTGTCGTAAACACTCCTGGTACATCTGTGTAAATATCACATTTATCAGCTTTTAGTGCGGCAGCCAGTGCCACAGCAGTCGTATCTGATCCTCCGCGTCCAAGTGTTGTGATATGTAAGTCATCTGCAATTCCTTGGAAGCCTGCCACAACAACGACTTTCCCCGCACTTAATTCCTCTTTTATTCTTGCTTCATCAATGTCCACGATTCTTGCATTTCCGTGTACATGCTCTGTTTTCATACCAGCCTGCCAGCCTGTAAAGGAAATGGCATCATAGCCTCTTGCTTGGAGCGCCATCGTTAATAATGAAATAGTCACCTGTTCACCAGTTGCGAGCAGCATATCCATTTCTCTTTTGCTTGGATCGTCTGTAAGTTCTTTCGCTAGGTCTACTAGAACATCTGTTGATTTACCCATCGCTGATACAACCACAACCACATCATGTCCTGCCTCCCGTTCAGCGATCACTCTCTCTGCGGCATTGCGAATTTTTTCTGTTGACCCAACGGAAGTTCCGCCAAATTTTTGTACAATTAGTCCCATGTCTACCACCCTTTTTCAAAAGTTCACGTGTGAGAGAAGAGGCTGCTTTGGAGACTGTCCGCTCACTGCAAATAAAAAAGCAATGAGAGAACAAATCTCCCATTGCTTTAAAATCATCATTAAACGATGCAAACAATGAGATAGCCCTCCAAGAAATGAATTCTTGACAGCCCTACATTTCTTCAATGTACAGCCAGCGAATAAAATGAGTGGATTTTATTCACTTCGGCGACGCTCCCCTTTCAGCCCCCTTCTTAGATCCCATCGATCTCTGAAGGCCTACTCTTGAAGTTCGCACCTCTATCTTCAACAAACAACACGTTCATTTATTAAATTAGTCACATCTTAACAAACTTTTTAGAAAAGTACAATCTATTTTTTTAATGCCTCCATTAAAAGTTCGGCCGTTTGTTTCGGAATGCCCGCTTCCTGAAATTCTTGGATAGAGGCTTCTTTCATCTTTTTCACAGAGCCAAAATGTTTGAGGAGCTGCTTTTTACGCTTCTCTCCGATACCTGGTACATCGTCTAAAATAGACTGGAATGCATTTTTTCCGCGCAGCTGCCGGTGAAAGCTAATGGCGAACCGGTGCACTTCATCTTGAATGCGCTGCAACAAGTAAAAAGCCTGGCTATTTCGCTCCAGCGCAACAATTTCAAGTGTATCTCCCATCATGAGATTTGAAGTCCGGTGTTTTTCATCTTTTACAAGACCTGCGACTGGGACAGACAGATTCAATTCATTTTCAAGCACATCGATGGCTGCGTTGATCTGTCCTTTTCCTCCGTCAATTAAAATTAAATCTGGCAGCGGCAGTTCATCCTTTAACACGCGGGTATATCGTCTTCTAATGACTTCACGCATGGATGCATAATCATCTGGTCCTGAGACGGTTTTAATTTTGTATTTTCGGTATTCCTTTTTATATGGCTTCCCGTCCTGAAAGACAACCATGGCAGAAACCGGGTCTGCTCCTTGAATATTGGAGTTATCAAACGCCTCAATTCTGTACGGCATATAAATATTAAGCGCATCCCCAAGCTGCTTCACCGCACCAATTGTCCGCTCTTCATCACGCTCAATGAGCGAAAACTTTTCTTTTAAGGCGATTTTGGCATTTTGATGGGCAAGTAAAAGTAAATCCTTTTTCTTTCCTTTTTTCGGCTGGTGAACGTTTGTCTCAAGTAATTGCTCAATCATCTCTTGATCGACACTGTCCGGTACCAAAATTTCCTTCGGCAGAAAATGGTTGTTCTTTTCATAAAATTGCCCCATAAACGTAAGGAACTCTTCCTCAGGGTCCTGATACATAGGGAACAGGCTGACATCACGTTCAATCAATTTCCCCTGTCTGATAAAGAAAACTTGGACACACATCCAGCCTTTATCATAGGCATAGGCAAAGACATCTCGATCTGATAAATCACTCATCGTCATTTTCTGTTTTTCCATCGTTGAGTCGATATAAGCGATTTGGTCTCTCAGTTCTTTTGCCCGTTCAAACTCTAAATTTTCAGCAGCTTCCTGCATCTTTTCGGTCAGTTCTTTTTTGATTTGCTGATGTCCTCCGTTTAGAAACCTTGTGATTTCGTCCACGAGCTGCTTATTCGTTTCCTCGGAAATGTCATACACACATGGTGCAAGACATTGCCCAAGATGATAATAAAGGCAGACACGGTCAGGAAGAGTGGCGCATTTTCTCAGGGGATATAAGCGGTCGAGCAGCTTTTTCGTTTCTCGTGCTGCTTGTACGTTTGGGTATGGACCGAAATATTTCCCTTTGTCCTTTTTTACATTGCGGGTGACGATCAGCTTAGGGTGGCGTTCATTCGTAATTTTTATAAATGGATACGTCTTGTCATCCTTGAGCATGACATTGTATTTTGGGTCATATTTTTTGATTAAATTCAGCTCTAAAATGAGCGCCTCGATATTAGAAGAGGTGACAATGTATTCAAAGTCTTCAATTTCACTGACAAGCCGCTGCGTTTTGGCGTCATGTGATCCAGTGAAATAAGAGCGCACCCTGTTTTTTAAAACCTTTGCCTTTCCCACGTAAATGATCGTATTTTGTCTATCTTTCATTAAGTAACAGCCTGGTTGATCCGGCAGGACTGACAGTTTTTCTTTGATTAGTTTGTTCATATTTTCATCCGTCCTTGTTTTCCTCTTTCACTCCTTCTAGTGTATCACGAACATTTGTTTTATACCATGTTGAAAGAAAAGCGGCTCTCGTCTTTACGAGAACCGCTTCAATGATTATGCCGCTTGGACATAGATCGGTTTATAGATGTTTGTTGACAAGTTCAGCAAGTGCTTCTTTTGGTTTGAAACCAACAGAAGTTTCTACAACTTCACCGTCTTTTAAAACAAGAAGTGTTGGGATACTCATAACGCCGTATTTACCAGCAGTTTCTTGGTTATCGTCTACATCAATTTTTACAATTTTCATTTTGTCGCCCATTTCTTGATCAAGTTCTTCAAGAACTGGAGCAATCATTTTACAAGGTCCACACCATGGTGCCCAAAAGT
The DNA here is from genome assembly GCF_056172715.1 of Bacillus sp. ABR. Classification (NCBI taxonomy): domain Bacteria; kingdom Bacillati; phylum Bacillota; class Bacilli; order Caryophanales; family Bacillaceae; genus Bacillus; species Bacillus sp. ABR. The sequence continues at coordinate 682,992 of NZ_JAOYSL010000002.1, forward strand.
CTGCAAGAACAACACCTTCTGCAGTTTCTTGTGAAAATGTTGCGTCAGTAGCTTTTACGATTGCCATTATTCATTCCTCCAATGTAAATTATGCTTTTTAGTATAGCATCTACCAATGTGACTTGCGAATGAAATGCTTACGAATCATTTTTTAGGAAATGAATTAAAAAACAAACCGTATAATCGCACCAATAACAACAATCGCACCGATGATCATTAGAATGGTTCTAAGCATATGACATGACACCCTTTCCGCTTCATTTACAATGTATGATGCCCCAACATTCTTCTCACCAAACATCGAAATATGCAATCAAGTGAGGTCGACAGTTATCATGACCACTGACATTGGCGGCAGCTCTACCGTTAATTCCCCGGGATTTACAGTCATTTGCTGAAAGTCTTTTGGCTGAACAGAATGAGGATCATCAAATGTATTATGCGCATTCATGCGATCAGCCGTCAGCACACGTCCAGTGACTTTCGTTTGTACATCAACCCCTTCAATGGCAAGGGATACCTCTTTTTGTTCATGCGGATTCAGGTGACAGTAGCTAATATGCATCTTACTTGATGAACGCGAGGCTGACACACTAACCTGAGGAATTTTTTCACCTCTCCGTTCATACGGCGGTGAAACGAACTCCACTTCAAGCGCTTCTTCCTCTTGATGCACTTGAAACATGTGAAACACATGATACGTAGGCGTCAGAAGCATCTTTTCGTCCTTTGTTAATACCATCGCTTGCAACACATTGACCGTCTGAGCAATATTTGCCATATGAATCCGCTCGCAATGGCGATGAAAAATATGAAAATGGAGGGCGGACACAAGGGCATCTCTTAGTGTGTTTTGCTGATATAAAAACCCAGGATTTGTCCCTGGCTCTGGGTCATACCATGTCCCCCATTCATCAATAATCATCCCAATTCGCTTGTCTGGGTCATAACGATCCATGATTTCTCCATGGTCCTCGACAAGCCGTTCCATCTCATAGGCTTTTTTCAGCGTGATAAACCATTCATCCTCATCAAATTCAGTCGCTGACCCTTTCTTCTCCCATGTACCAGGTACAGTGTAATAATGTAAACTGAGCCCATCCATCCACGGTGCAGCCCGCTCCATCAATACTTTCGTCCAATTCACGTCATTAGAGTTCGCGCCGCAGGCGATTTTATAAATACGCTGCCCGGCAAATTCTCTTACGTACGTTTGATAGCGTTTATATAAATCTGCATAGTATTCAGGCGTCATATTCCCGCCGCAGCCCCAGCTTTCATTGCCTACACCAACATAGGTCAGCTGCCAAGGTTCTTGTTTTCCATTTTGAATGCGCCAGTCGGACATAGGTGTCCCTTTTGGAAATGTCATGTATTCGACCCAATCGGCTAATTCTTGAACAGACCCGCTTCCCACATTGCCGCAAATGTATGGCTCACATTCAAGCAGCTCACACAATGCCATGAATTCATGCGTACCAAATGCATTGGATTCAACTGTACCACCCCAATGGGTATTGACCATCGGCTTTCGTTCACTGAGATCACCTACACCATTTGCCCAGTGATACTCGTCTGCGAAACAGCCCCCCGGCCACCTCAGCACCGGAATATGTAATGCTTGAAGCGCCTTCAGCACATCGGTACGAATCCCGTCAATATGGTCAATCTCTGAGTCTTTTCCTACCCAAATCCCGTCATAAATCCCTCTTCCTAAATGCTCTTGAAAGTGCCCATAAATGTGTTTAGAAATGCGTCCGATCACGTCATTGACTTTTACTGTCCCCTTCACTTGTCAACCGCTCCTTTTCTTCTTGATTACATACAAAAAAACCCAGAATACCTAAGCATTCTGAGTGTATGAGCGTTACGAGTGGATATTCATCTTTTTTAACTCTTCATTTAAAAGCGGTACCACTTCAAACAAGTCACCGACGATTCCGTAATCGGCGATTTTGAAGATTTCTGCTTCTGGGTCTTTGTTGATAGCTACAATGACTTTACTGTTAGACATTCCCGCTAAATGCTGAATCGCTCCTGATATCCCGCATGCAATATAAAGGTCGGGTGTGACGACTTTTCCCGTTTGACCAATTTGCAGGGCATAATCACAATAGTCAGCGTCACAAGCTCCGCGCGAGGCTCCGACTGCTGCCCCGAGCGTCTCAGCGAGTTCATTCAGCGGTTCAAAGCCTTCCTTGCTCTTAACCCCGCGCCCTCCGGCAACAATGACCTTTGCTTCCGATAAATCTACACCTTCTGACGTTTTTTTAATGACTTCCTTCACGATCGTCCGAAGGTTTTGAATATCGACTGAAACTGGTGTGACTTCTCCGCCTCGTGACGTATCCCGCTCAAATGGCGCCACGTTGTTTGGCCGGATGGTCGCTAGTAACAGGCGGTCTGTGGAAATGACTTTTTCGAAGGCTTTTCCAGAGTAAATCGGTCTAGTGAAAACAAGATGTTCGCCGGTAACGCTTACATCGATCGCATCTGAAATCAAGCCAGTCTGGAGACGTGCGGCTATTTTCGGTGACAAGTCTTTTCCAATAGACGTATGGCCAAAGAGCACAGCATCTGGATCGACCTGATCTAATATGGCTTGAAGCGCCTGCGCAAAACCATCTGACGTATAATATGAAAGGTGCGGATGCTCCACAATCATGACATGATCCGCTCCATAGTAAAGCAGTTCATCCGCTAGGCCTTTGACGTCATCCCCTATTAACACGCCAATGACCTCACCACCATCTGCCACTTTGTGAGCGGCAGCAATGGCTTCAAATGTCACATTTCTTAATTTACCGTCACGACTTTCTCCAAGTACAACAACTTTTTTACTCATCTTCAAGCTCCCCCTTGTTCTCGTGATATCGTAAAGTGGATGTTTAGATGACTTTTGCTTCATTTCTGAGTAGATCTGTCAGTTCTTTGACTTGATCCTGAAGCTCGCCGCTCAGCACCTTGCCACCCTCTTTTTTCTCCGGTAAGTAACGTTCAATTGTTTTGATTTTATATGGTACATCGTCTTCGTCCAGATCTAAATCATCAAGTTCCAATTCTTCTAAAGGCTTTTTCTTTGCCTTCATAATGCCTGGTAAGGATGGATAGCGAGGCTCATTGAGTCCTTGCTGAGCTGTGACGACTAGCGGGAGTTCGGTAGAAATGACTTCCACATCACCCTCTGCATCTCGTTCAATCGATGCAGAGCCGCCGTCAATTTGAATACTTGTTATCGTTGTCACATATGAAAAGCCGAGTAATTCAGCAAGACGCGGAGCTACCTGTCCAGAGCCGCCGTCAATTGCTACATTCCCTGCTAAGATCAAGGAAGCTTCTTTGTCTTTTAAATAGTGATAAAGAATGGTAGAAGCTGAATATTGGTCCCACTCTTCTAAATCATCTTCCACGTTTAATAAGACGGCCCTGTCACAGCCCATTGCAAGCGCTGTTCTAAGCTGTTTCTCCGCATCTTCACCGCCAACTGTCACAACGGTCACTTCTCCCCCGTGCTCATCACGAAGCTGAATGGCTTCTTCAATGGCATACTCGTCATAAGGATTAATAATGAACTCTGCTCCATCTTCTTGAATTGCACCAGACTGAATAGAAATTTTCTCTTCCGTGTCAAACGTACGCTTCATCAAAACAAATATATTCATTTATTTCTCCCCCTTGTGTCGTGCTTATCCCTTATTCCCCTTTAAAGTTCGGTTTGCGCTTTTCGATAAAGGCCTGGATGCCTTCTTTGGCGTCATTTGATTGGAAAACCTCACCAAACTTTTTGGCTTCCAGCTTCATTCCGCCGTCATACGAATACAGTTTTGTTGCGTTCAATAAATCAAGCACATATTCAAGTGATTTTGGGCTTTTCGCTGCAAATTTCCCCGCAAGTGTTTTGGCCGCTGTGAGCGCTTCTTCCTCTGTTTCTGCCAGCTTTGTAACAAGTCCGCAGGCAAATGCTTCTTCACCTGTAATCGGTTCAGCTGTTCCCATCATTTCAAGCGCTTTAGCAGAACCAACGTAGCGCGGGAGGCGCTGCGTGCCACCGAATCCTGGAATAATGCCGAGGTTTAGTTCTGGAAGTCCAAGCTTCGCATCTTTTGTTGCGATTCGGATATCACAAGACATGGCAAGCTCAAGGCCTCCGCCTAATGCTGCTCCGTGAATCGAGGCAATGACTGGTTTTGGACATTGTTCAATCCGTTCAAAAACTTGCTGTCCTCTATCTGCGAGGCTTGCATAATCAGACTCTTCCTGTAAAGTGGTAAATTCTTTAATATCAGCACCTGCTGAGAAGAATCTGCCTTCTCCGTGAATCACAATCGCTCTTACTTCTTCATTCTGTTCCAGCTCATCGAACATGTCATTAAGCTCAGTGAGCAGCTGAGAGGATAAGGCATTTGCAGGTGGGTTCTGAATCGTGATGAGCGCTGTCTGTCCTTCATGATGTAAGCTGAGTATCTTTTCCATGTCAATCATCCTTTTTCACATTGTCTTTAGGATTGATGTATTCCGCTTAACAGCAGATCATGTACATTTTCTGCGAGTGCAGGCAGATCATACTTTTGATCATTCATGACCCATGTTGTTGCGGTTTCATCAATCGTCCCAAATACCATTTGTCTCGCTAAGCGGACATCTAAATTTTGTCTGAATTCTCCTGTTTTCTTTCCTTCTGTTAAAATTGACTCGAGCATATTTAAATACCCTTTTAGCACTTCATTGATTTTTTGCCGCAGCTCAAGGTTTGACTGCCTGAGTTCAAGCTGTGTCACAAGAGCCAAATGATGATTTTGCGCCAGCATGCGAAAATGCTCCTCAATCAACAGTAGAAGCTTTTCTTTGGCAGACGGCTTCTTTTGAATATCTGTTTCCATCCGTTCGATGAATTGTCCCATTTTTTCTTTGAACAATGAGATGAGAATATCCTCTTTATTTTTGAAATAAAGATAAATGGTTCCGTCTGCGACCCCTGCTTGTTTCGCAATCTTTGAAACTTGTGATTGATGATAGCCATTCTCTGCAATCACCACAACTGCTGCATCAATAATTTGCATGTACTTCGGTCTTTTCTGCTTCAATGTGCTTCGTCCCTTTCTAAATTGAATGAGCATTCATTCATAACTTTATGTTAAAAAGAAACGGGTGATTTGTCAAGAGATCTTCTTCTTTCTTTTCAACCTTTATCATACCAGAGCAGGCTGTTATCATTCAAATCATCCGGCCGCTCGACCGGATGATAAAGGTCGTTATTTCTTTAACTGATCAACAGCTGTTTCAGATGATGAAGCGTGCTTTCTTTTTTCTTCTTCAATTAAAACTCTGCGCAAAATTTTTCCGACGGCCGTTTTAGGCAGTGACTCTTTAAATTCATACACGCGCGGTACTTTAAATGAAGCAATTCTCGTTCTCACAAAGCGATCGAGTTCATCCTCTGTTAAATAAGCATCCTTTTTCGGCACAACAAATGCTTTTACTGTTTCTCCTCTATAAGGGTCTGGTATACCTGCGACAACAACTTCTTGGACAAGCTCATGCTCATAAAGGGCTTCTTCGACCTCTCTTGGGTAAATATTATAACCGCTCGCAATAATGACATCCTTTTTCCGGTCAACGATATAGAAAAAACCGTCCTCATCCATATACCCAATATCTCCGGTGAAAAACCATCCATCCCTTAATACAGCTGCTGTCTCCTCTGGCTGATTCCAATATCCTTTCATAACCTGCGGTCCTTTGACGATAATTTCTCCGTGCTCATATGGCTCTTTGAGGCCACCCGTTTCCTCACAATAAATACCTGCGTCTGTACCAGGCCACGGACAGCCAATGCTGCCTGTTTTGTTCGCTCCCCATAAAAAGTTAGAATGGGTCACTGGTGAGGTTTCGGATAGACCATACCCCTCCACTAAACGCCCTCCTGTTAATTTCTCAAAGTTCTGTTTGACTTCAACAGGAAGAGCCGCCGAGCCGCTTAAACATGCAGTGATGGACGACAGGTCATACTTTTCAATGTTCGGATGATGCAGCAAGGCGATATACATGGTTGGTGCACCTGGAAAGAGTGTCGGTTTCTGTTTTTCAATCGTTTTGAGGGTATCAGCTGCGTCAAATCGAGGAAGGAGAATCATTGAATGCCCTTCTTTGACAGCAAGATTTAATACGGTCGTCATTCCGTATACATGAAAAAACGGAATAATGCCGAGGATTCGTTCTTTTCCTCTTGTCGTTTTATACATCCAAGAAGCGCACATTTCAGTATTCGCTAAAATGTTTTCATGCGTCAGCATGACCCCTTTTGGTAAACCGGTCGTTCCACCTGTATATTGCAAAACAGCGACATCCTCTTTCGGTTCAAAGGCAAGCTGCGGGATTTGTTCTCCTGATGATTCTTTTATGATTTGTGAGAAGTGATGAATGGTATCACTTTTCTCGACTTGGATGACTATTTTATTTTTTCTTTTTTGAACGATAGGAAACAGAATGTTTTTTGGAAATGGTAAATAATCCTGTAGTTTGGTGATGATCAAGTGTTCCATACTTGTCAGCGCTTTCATTTTATAGGCCTTTGGATACAATAAATCCAATGTAATCAGCACTTTGGAGCCGCTGTCCTCCATTTGATATGCCAATTCTTTCTCCGTATAAAGCGGGTTCGTTTGAACGACGATGCCGCCTGCAATTAAAACAGCATAATAAGAAATGACCGATTGAGGACAGTTTGGCAGCATAATCGCTACTCTGTCGCCTTTTTTCACGCCAATTTCCATCAGATGACCAGCTAGTTTCAATGCGTCTTCTTGGAGCTGCTCATAGGTGATGTTTTTTCCTAGAAAATGAATGGCTGTATGCTCAGGTGCAGCCTCTGCGGAGCTGAATAAGTAAGATTGTAACGTCTCATTTGGGATGGTGAGTTCGTGGGGAATTTGATTCGGGTAATGCAGAAGCCAACGTTTATCTGACTGCATAAAAACCCTCCTTCCTGAACTTTCGTACTATTTTATTATAGCAAACTTTTCCTTAAGGCAGTTTGCTTTTTTCAAATAGAGCTTGGTTCCATGACCTCTTTATTTCTTCGCTGGTGTTTCGATCGATGCTCTTTTTCCTTCATGATGCCACTGTTCATATAATCCACCGATTGCACGGAATGACTCATTTACTCTCTCCACGATCTGTTGATGGATACTCGGATCATTAGGTAAATGCGTCTGGATGTTGTCGACTTGATACTGCCTCATCATGTCGATGTAGACTGTGAGAAAAATCGTGTCTTCTAAAATCCAGTAAATGACTTCATCCGCCTCTTCTGTTCTTTTGTGCAGCATTTGGATTCCTCGTTCATATTGAATGAGAATATAGCCGCTCGGATCGATTTGAACATAAGGACTCAAATCATCAAAAAATCCAGTCGTTTGAAATGGGCGTGCAATATACGGTTCATATATGTCTCTTGGCAGGGATGTCATTTGGAGACATGTATCAATGCGCTTTATGATTTCGTCTTTTTGCAGAATTTGCTTCATGTGATTTCGCCGCCTTCGGGTGAGATAAAAGCTGCCAAGGGACCCCTGACAGCTTTCTCACTTTGTCTTCTTCATTTCACAGGAACATGTAAACGGCACCAATGACCGCAAAAGTGCAGGCAACTACGATTAATACTTTTGCTAGCTTTTCCATGTCGTCTCCTTAAATGCCGGCTGCTACTACGTAAGACAGCCCAACTGAAATAATGAGTGAAATAAACCCGACCGCTCTATTATCATTCTCAATCTCTTTGTCTACTTTAAATCGTGGTGTTAAAAATTCAAAAATGAAATAGCTGACAAGCAGCATCACAAAGCCGTATACGCCCCATCCAATCATTTGCAGAAGGGAATTGTGCTGTGCAATAGAATGCTGAAACACATTCGCAATCCCAAAGATCTTTCCACCTGTTGCCATGGCAACAGCTAAGTTCCCCCGCTGAATCTCTTCCCAGTTTTTATAGGAGGTGACGAGTTCAAAAATGGTTAGAAATAAGACAAGACATAGAACGGCCACGCTGTAATAGGCGGCAATTTCCACAAGTTCATTTTCCCAAAAGGCTTTCATGCGTTTTCTCCTTTTTACTTTAATTCGACGATGGTAACGCCTGATCCTCCCTCGCCTTGTTCCCCAAAACGAGCATTTTTCACATTTCGGTGCTGTTTCAGTAATTCCTGAACCCCTTTTCTAAGGGCGCCAGTTCCTTTTCCGTGAATGATCGACACACGCGGATAACCAGCTAAGACAGCATCATCTAAATATTTCTCGACTCTGCTTAAGGCATTTTCATAACGCTCTCCCCTTAAGTCGAGCTCAAGCGATACATGATAGTCTTTTCCTTTGACTGCCGTAATGGCTTTCTCCTGCTTAAATTCAGGTGCTGATTTGATAAATTCCATGTCTTTTTCTTTTACTTTCATTTTCAGAATGCCCATTTGGACACTCCATTCTTTGTCACCTGTTTGTTCAAGCAGCGTTCCTTTTTGCCCGAAGGTGAGCACTTTCACTTCGTCGCCTGATTTTAGCTGTCTTGCTGCTTTTTTCACCGGCTCTGGCTTTTTCTTCTGGTCAAACTCAGGCACTGCATCTTCAAGACGCTTTCTCGCATCGATGAGTTCATGCTCTTTGAATGAGCGATGCTCATTTTTTATCGAACGAAGCTCTTGAATGATGTCTTCTGCTTCTTTTGAGGCTTGTTCAATTTTTTCTGCCGCTTTTTGTTCAGCTTCTTCAAGCAGTTTGTCCTTTTGTTCATTCCATTCAAGAATTTGTCTCTGCAATTCTTTATGAAGCTTTTCTGCTTCTTTTCTATAGACTTCTGTCTCATGCAGCTCTTCTTCCGCTTGTTTCTTGCTGTCTTCTAATGAAGCAATCATTTGGTCTACTTCATTATGCTCAGCATGCATATCCGCTTTTGCCCGGTCAATGAGGTGATCTGGCAAACCAAGACGTTTAGAAATTTCAAATGCATTACTTCGTCCAGGTACACCGATGAGCAATCGGTACGTTGGTGATAAGGTTTCAATGTCAAACTCCACGCTCGCATTTGTGACACCTTCTCGGTTATATCCGTAAGCCTTCAGCTCAGGATAGTGAGTTGTTGCGATGACGCGTGCATTTGTTTGATGCACCTCGTCTAAGATACTCATGGCCAGCGCGGCACCTTCAGCAGGGTCTGTTCCTGCCCCTAATTCATCAAATAACACGAGTGAGTTAGATGTCAAATTCTTTAAGATATCCACAATATTGACCATATGAGATGAGAACGTACTCAAGCTTTGCTCAATGGACTGTTCATCTCCAATATCAGCAAAGACTTGGTCGAATACAGCTACTTCCGAGCCTTCTTCAACTGGAATATGAAGGCCTGCCTGCGTCATCAGCGTCAAAAGACCAAGCGTTTTTAAAGTAACGGTCTTACCCCCTGTATTTGGACCAGTAATGACGATGGTTGAAAAATCTTTACCGAGCTCAATGTCGTTTGCCACAACCTGATCACGAGGCAATAAAGGATGTCTTGCCCGTTTTAAATAAATCTCCCCTTGATCGTTCACAGCAGGCTTTGTGGCTTTTTCTGCCTTTGCATACTTGGCTTTAGCAAAAATAAAATCTAGCGTTTGAAGCTCCTTTACATTGTGAAGCAGTTCTTCAATGTGTTCTGACACGCTCGCTGTCAGCATTTGCAGGATCTTTTCGACCTCTTGTTTTTCTTTTAAACGGGTTTGCTGCAAAGTGTTATTTAAATCCACGACCACTTGCGGCTCGATAAAAAGGGTTGCCCCAGATGATGACTGATCGTGAACAATTCCGCCGTAATTCGAGCGGTACTCCTGCTTTACCGGAATCACAAACCGGTCATTACGAATGGTAACAATCGTGTCTGACAGCATTTTTGAAGCAGATTGTGAACGAATCATGGATTCTAATTTATCTCGAACTTTTGATTCTAATGAACGTAATTGCGTACGTATTGTTCGTAGCGCCGGAGTTGCATGATCAAGCACTTCTCCATTATCACCGATACAGCTTTCGATTTCTTTTCTGACTTCGGGCAGTAATATCAGCGTCTCTGCATATGTATGAAGGCGTGGTATATCTACACCATCTTCATACAGGGACGTGAGAAAGTGCTTCATATTTTTCGCAGTGTATAATAGCGCTGCAATTTCCATGAGCTCAGATGGGCTTAATGTACTGCCGATTTCTGCCCGTTTGACCCCGCGTCTAATATCCGTTAGCCCGCCAAATGGCGCAGATCCCTTTAAACGGATGACATCCTGTGCTTCTGCTACCTCTTCCAGCAAATGCTGAATGGTTTCGATATCCGTCAGCGGAGTTAAATCCTGCGCTCTTTCTTTTCCTAATGAGGATGCGGTATAGGACATGACTTTTTCTTTTACTTTATGAAATTCTAATGATGCTAACACTTTTTGTTGCAGCATGGTCCAGCCTCCTAACGACTACCTGTCACGCGTTAAAAACTTTTTGATCTCGTTTAGAGAAAAAGTATTCACGACATTTGCTTTTGGTGTCCAGCCTTTTCTTGCAGCTGTTACACCAACTTCCATATGATCCAGCATGGTGATATTGTGCGCATCTGTATTGATCATGATGTTCACACCTGCTTCGTTTGCTTTCATTAAATGCTCTGTTTTCAAATCAAGTCTTGACGGGTTGCTGTTGAGCTCTAGTGCAGTTCCCGTTTTCTTCGCAAGCTCTATGAGCTGATCTATATTTAAGGCATAGCCGTCTCGTCTGCCGATCAAACGGCCTGTTGGATGTGCAATTAAATCTACATGCTGATTCCGCAGGGCATTTTCAAGGCGCTCCATGATGACTTCCTCCGGCTGAGAAAAGCTAGAATGGATAGACGCAATCACAAAATCCATGTCTGCTAAAAAGTCATCATCATAATCTAATGATCCATCCGGGAGAATATCCATTTCGACCCCTTTGAAAATGTGAAAATGCTCGAATTCTTGATTGAGCTTGTCAATTTCTTTTGCTTGCAGACGTAAACGTTCTTTTGTTAAACCGTTTGCTACTTTTAAATATTGCGAGTGATCTGTAATCGCCATGTATTCATAGCCTTTTGCGATACATGCCTCTGCCATTTCACGAATAGAAAATGCGCCGTCACTCCAAGTTGAGTGCATATGAAGGTCGCCTTTAATATCTTTTAGCTCGACAAATTGCATACTTTCTTTATACGTATCAATCTCCGCTCCGGTTTCACGAATTTCTGGCGGAATGAGCGGAAGTTGAAAATGCGCATAAAAAGCGGCCTCGTCTTCGAACGTTTTTACTTCTCCAGTTTCAATTGTTTCCACACCATATTCACTAATACGCTCTCCGCGTTCCTTCGCCAGCTGACGCATTCGAATATTGTGGTCTTTTGAGCCAGTGAAATGATGCAGCGTTGTTGCAAATTGGTCTGTTGTCACAAGCCGGAAATCTACACTGATCTCAAAATCAAGGGCAAGAATGACAGATACCTTCGTATCACCGCTTGCGATGACGTCTTTGACATCTTGAAGTGCAACGAGCTGCTCTCTGACTTGTTCAGGATTGTCAGTCGCGATGATATAATCTAAATCTTTGACTGTTTCCCGTGCACGTCTTAAACTGCCAGCTCTTGAAAAACGAAGAATCCCCTTCATCTGTTCAAGCGCATGATCAATCCGCTCTGCCACATCTAATGCAAAGCCAATTGGCAGTCGTTCTGGCTGTTTTCCAGCCTCCTCAAGAGCGGCGAGTATCTTTTCTTCGGTTTTTTTACCGAAGCCTGCAAGCGCTTGTACTTTTTCCGCTTCGCATGCTTCTTTTAATGATTGTGCATCATGGACACCAAGCTCTTGGTAAAGCTTAGCAATCTTCTTCCCGCCAAGTCCTTGCAATTTTAAGAGCGGAACAAGTCCTTCAGGCACTTCCTTTTTTAATTGTTCGAGTGTTTCTGATTGTCCTTTTTCGATATACTCTGTGATCACAGCAAAGGTTCCTTTTCCAATGCCGGGTAATGCTAATAGATCATCTATTTGCGAAAGGCTGCGGTCGTCTTGTTCCAGTGCCGCCGCTGCTTTACGAAAGGCAGAAATTTTAAAAGGGTTATCTCCTTTTAGCTCCATATATACTGCAATTGTTTCAAGAAGTTTGATAATATCTTTTTTATTCATCTCTCATCCTCCAGCCGCTTTGGCATCTTCCTATATAAATATACAAACTTTCCCTTCATCCTACAACTTTCTGTCATGGAATGAGAAAAAACTTCTCCAGGAAAGGAGAAGTTTTTAAACTCCATACGTCGACCATAGGTCTTTGACAAGACCGGACAGGTAAGGGGTGTTGTTTACGATCACATCTGCTAACATTGATTTGCTCATCATTGTCTGCAGTGCATCTACTGGTAGTAATGCAGCGACAAACAATAGAATAAACACAAATAAATAGGTTTCAAGAAATCCTAAAACACCGCCAAGCAGTTTGTTCACCTGTTTAATCACAGGTATACTTGCAATGGTTGTGAGCAATCCGCCAATGATGGCGAGCAGGATTTTGGTCAAGATAAACAGAATGATAAACGCAATGGTATTATAATAAGCTGTTTCTAGATTTCCACTAAAGAAAGCAAGCTGCGGTTGACCGCCGCTAAAATTAGGTGCTGGAATCCACGTAAGCTGTGGTGCAAGTGACTGATAAAACATGGAAGCCACTAAGATAGAAACAACAAAGCTGATCAATTTAATAAATTGAAGAATAAACCCGCGTTTTAGACCGACAAGCGTTCCCATAAGAAGCAAAAACAAAATGATGATATCGATCACGGTAATTTCATTCCTTTTCTTTTAGCTGAATCTCTAATTTTTCGTATTGCTCTTTTAATTTCAAGTAGTCGTGGACGACATTGACTGCTGTCAGTACAGCTAATTTGTTTATATCAAGGTATGGATTTTTTTCGTTTATTTCTCTCATTTTATCATCAACAATTGACGCAACATGTCGCATATGCATCTTCGTTTCTTGTCCGATGATCGTATAGGACTGTCCGTAAATCTCAACTGTTGTTTTCGTTTTACCGCCGTCAGACAACGTTTCTCCTCCATTCCACGAGAATCCTAGTCTCTATCATAACATGTTTAGACATTGAATGGAAAGACGAGCCCTTCCCTGTTATGGTACACTTTAGAAATCAATGATATCAAGGTAAAAAGGAGTTATCCACTGTGCCCCAATCCGTTTTAAAAGCAACATCAGAAGACCTCAAAAAGATGAAGAGCGCGTATGCGCACCATTTAACAGACACTTTGCCGCCAGGTGCCCTCTTTCAAGCAAAAGTCCCTGGCTGTACGATTACAGCCTATCGATCTGGGAAAGTGCTCTTTCAAGGACAAAAGGCAGAAGCTGAAGCCAGTCAGTTCAGCCACTTGCAAGCAGCTGATACGAAAAGTCAAAAAGCACCTGCTGTTACAAAATACAGTCCGCCGCCCGGCATCGCTTCCATGTCGGTCATCGGTTCAGATGAAGTAGGTACAGGTGATTATTTTGGACCGATCACAGTCTGTGCGGCCTATGTTGATGCCAGCCAGCTTGCTTTAATGAAAGAGCTTGGCGTAAAAGACTCAAAAGGATTAAAGGACCCGCAAATTATCAACATTGCCAAGGATCTCATCAAAACCATTCCGTTCAGCCTTCTCGTCCTCCGAAATGAAAAGTACAATACGATGCAGGAAAAGGGCATGAGTCAAGGAAAAATGAAGGCACTGCTTCATAATCAAGTCATCACCTCTGTGCTAGAAAAACTGGGCGGACAGCAGCCTGAGGCTATTTTGATTGACCAGTTTGCAGAACCAGGCATTTATTTCAGGCATCTGGCTGGGAAAAAAATCATTCGGGAGCGGACGTATTTTAGTACAAAAGCAGAAGGCATCCATTTGTCAGTCGCTGCGGCTTCCATTATCGCAAGGTACGCCTTTTTAATTGAAATGGACAAATTATCAAAGGCTGCAGGCTTTGACATCCCAAAAGGAGCCGGCCCTCATGTAGACAAGGCCGCCGCCAAGCTCATCAAGCTGCATGGTGAAGATGCTTTACGTCAATTTACAAAGCTGCATTTTGCCAACACACAAAAAGCGAAAAAAATGCTATAAAAAAAGCTAGGGCCCATGAGGCCTTAGCTTTTTTTCTTTAACCGCGTAAGATGGCTTGATACGTATCTTCTAGTGCTTTCAATACTTTTGTATGAACAGCTGTGACTTCTTCCTCAGTCAACGTTTGTTCAGGGTTTAAATATTGAAGAGAGAATGCAACAGATTTTTTGCCTTCTTCCATATGTTCCCCTTCGTACACATCAAATACAGAGAGGTCTGTGAGTAGATGACCACCTGCTTCATAGATGACTCGCTCCAGCTGTCCGCTTGAGATATGCTGATCGACAACAAGTGCGATATCTCTTGTCACAGCAGGGAATCTCGGAATCGCTGTATATTTCATATCCTTCGTTTCAGATGTCATCACATCTGTTAAATCAAACTCGAACACATACGTTTCTTTTAAATCCAATTCTTTTTCAACAACTGGATGCAGTGCGGCAACAAAGCCAATGACTTTACCATTTAAGTGAACATCTGCTGTTCGACCTGGGTGAAGACCGTCACGCTCTGCTTGAACATATGTGATTTGGTCTGACACACCAAGCTTTTCGAACAATCCTTCAGCAATTCCTTTCGCTACATAAAAATCGACGGCTTTTTTCTCACCCTGCCAAAGATTTTTATGCCATAAGCCTGTCAGCGTACCAGCGACATGTTCTTTTTCCACTGGTTTTGCTCCTTCAGCTTCTGCTAAGAAAACAGATCCCGTTTCATAAAATCCAAATGAATCAGCTTGTCTTGCCAAGTTATATGCTACAGAATCAAGTAAGTTTGGCAAAAGACTTTGTCTCAGCACACTGCGTTCCTCACTCATTGGCAGAGAAAGCCTCGTTTCATAAGCTGGATGCAAGGCAAAAGCTGTGGACTTATGCTGATTCGTCAATGAATACGTAATCGCTTGAGAAAGTCCTGCGCCCTCTAAGAAACGTCTTACCTTTCTGCGCTTCACTTGGTATGGCGTGAGACCGCCAACCGTGCCAGCTGTCGCAGGCAGTGTAGATGGAATATTATCGTAGCCATATAATCTTGCGACTTCTTCAATGAGGTCTTCTTCAATCGTAATATCCATTCTGCGGGAAGGAACTGTTACGACAAGAACATCATTTGATTCGCCCACTGTGAAGCCTAGTTTGTTGAAAATCTGAATCATATCTTCTTTTGAAATGTTCATTCCAAGCACCTTGTTCACACGCTCAGTTGATACGTGGATGACATTCATACTTGCTTCAAGATGATTTTCCTCAACTGTACCGCTTAGCACTTCACCGCCTGCATACATGCTGATCAATTGAGCTGCTCTTTCTGCTGCCGGCTTCGTACGCTGCGGATCGAGTCCTTTTTCAAATCGTGTGCTTGATTCACTGCGAAGTCCTAAGTCTCTAGATGCTTGACGGACTGTTTGACCGTTGAAATATGCCGCTTCTAAAAGAATCGTCGTCGTCTCATCACGCACCTCTGATTCAAAGCCGCCCATGACGCCTGCTACCGCGTGCGCTTTCGTTCCATTCGTAATGACAAGATGCTTTGATGATAATGTACGCTCTTGTTCATCGAGTGTTTGAATGATTTCGCTATTAGTGGCTTTACGAACGACCACCTGTTTTGAACCAAAGCGGTCATAATCAAAGGCATGAAGCGGCTGGCCGTATTCAAGCAGTACAAAATTTGTAATATCCACGACGTTGTTAATTGGACGAATGCCTGCATTCATCAGTCTTGTTTGCATCCAAAGCGGTGCTGGTCCAACTTTTACATTTTTAATGATCTTTGCTGCATAAAGTGGATTCGCTTCTTGATCCTCAATTTTTACAGAAATATAGTCTGCTGCTTTTTCGGAAGAAGTGTCATGTGCTGTATCAGGAAGCTTGATGTCTCTTCCTAAAATGGCCGCAACCTCATAAGCGACACCTAGCATATTCAGGGCATCGGCACGGTTTGGTGTTAAGCCAAGCTCAAGTACTGCATCATCTAATTGAAGTGCTTGAAGGGCATCATCCCCTGGTTTCACGTCATTCGGGAAAACAAAGATGCCTTCTGCATATTCTTTTGGTACGAGCTTGCTCTCTACGCCTAATTCTTGCAGAGAACAAATCATGCCATGAGACTCTTCACCGCGCAGTTTTGCTTTTTTAATTTTGAAGTTGCCAGGAAGGACTGCCCCAACTGTTGCGACGGCCACATGCTGTCCTTTCTCCACATTCGGAGCCCCGCAAATAATTTGCACCGGTGCGTCTTCGCCGATATCAACAAGACATTTGTTTAATTTATCTGCATTCGGATGCTGTTCACGTTCAATGACGTGTCCAACGACAACCCCTTTGATGCCTTCACCTTTATATTCAACGGCTTCCACTTCAATTCCGCTTCTTGTGATTTTTTCTGCTAATTCATCTGGCTCGATGCCTTCTAAATCGACATAGTCTTCTAACCATTTATATGAAACAAACATGTTGATTTCCTCCTCTTAGTCCTGCTTGAATTGCTTTGTGAATCTAATGTCATTTGTGTAGAAATGGCGAATATCATCAATGCCGTATTTCAGCATCGCAATCCGTTCCACACCCATTCCAAAAGCAAAGCCTTGGTAAGTTTCTGGATCAAATCCACTCATTTTCAGGACATTCGGATGAACCATTCCTGCACCTAAAATCTCGATCCAGCCTGTTCCTTTACATACAGAGCAGCCCTTCCCGCCGCATTTAAAGCAAGACACATCAACTTCAACAGACGGTTCTGTGAATGGGAAAAAGCTTGGACGCAGTCTAATTTCACGATCTTCTCCAAACATTTTTCTTGCGACTGTCTCCAGCGTTCCTTTTAGATCACTCATGCTAATATTGTGATCGACGACAAGCCCTTCAATTTGCATAAATTGATGTGAATGAGTCGCGTCATCACTGTCACGTCTATATACTTTCCCAGGACAGATGATCTTCACAGGACCTTGTCCTTTATATTTCTCAAGTGTACGTGCTTGAACTGGTGATGTTTGTGTTCTCATCAGTGTATCTTCCGTAATATAGAAGCTGTCCTGCATATCACGTGCCGGATGCTCCTTTGGAAGATTCAATGCTTCAAAGTTATAGTAATCCGTTTCCACTTCAGGACCTTCCTCAACGGTATAGCCCATTCCGATAAATAAATCTTCAATGTCTTCGACAACTATCGTTAATGGATGTCTTGCCCCTATTTTGATTGGACTTGCCGGCAAAGTAACATCGATCGTTTGAGAAGCAAGTTTTTTCTTTACTTCTTCTGCTTCAAGCTGTTCATTTTTTTCAGCAATGGCACCAGCAATCTGCTCTCTTACTTCGTTTGCGAGTGCACCCATTTTTGGTCTTTCTTCCGCGGAGAGCTTGCCCATTCCGCGAAGTACTTCTGTAATCGGTCCTTTTTTCCCTAAATATTGAACCCGAATGTCATTGACCTCTTTGAGCGAGCTAGCTGCTTCAACCTTCGCTATCGCCTCTGTTTCAAGCTGTTTTAACGTTTCTTGCATGAGTGTAATCCTCCTTTTGATATACAAAACCGCTCGGATAAACGGCTGTTTGATCGTTTGAAGACAATAAAAAAACCCGTCCCTCCATAAAAGAAGGGACGAGTTGTGGTCGCGGTACCACCCTTGTTAAGCACAAATGCATGTGCGAATAAGCTTCATTGACATAACGGAATCAAACGAATCCGGTTCACCTTTACGCAAAGCAACGCCTGCGGTCCCGGTGACAACTCCAGAGGTGAATTCCTGTTTCAGCTTTCCTTAAATGCACTTTCAGTCTACGATGCATTCTCCCTATAAGGCCGCTTCTTGAAACAATCTTCCTCTATCATGGTTTTTAAAATATTAGTTTTATTATAGTGAAAATGAACGCATGTTGCAACATTATCCACGCAAATGATAGACAAGAACAGCTGCTGCAACAGCTACATTTAATGATTCTGCCTGCCCATACATTGGTACATATAAATTTTGGTCTGTCATTTGCAGAATCTCTGGATCAATACCAGCTCCTTCATTTCCAACAATTAAAGCAAATGGGCCTTCTGCCGTTACGCTTTTATACTCTTTCGCATCTTTTAAAGCACTGCCGTATACAGGTAAGCCTCGTTCTTTCAGTTCCATGATTGCCTGTTGAAGGGATTGCTTTAAGATAGGCAGGTGGAAATGAGACCCTTGTGCGGAACGGAGCGTTTTTCCGTTAAACGCATCAACGGTTCCTTCTCCTAAGATCACAGCATCAAGACCAGCGGCATCTGCTGTTCGAATGAGTGTGCCTAAATTCCCCGGATCCTGCACTGCGTCTAATAAAAGAAGCCGTTCAACCTTCTTTTCTTCAAAAACAGGAACTGTACAGACAGCGGCAATGTGCTGAGGCGTTTCTGTTTCTGTCATGGCAGAAAAGGCCTCTTCGCTCAGTTCATAAAGCTCAATGTCAGGCTGGATATGAGGAGGAAGCCTATCGGGCGAGGTGACCATTAATTCCTTCACGATCCCGCTCTTTAATGCTTCTTCGACTAAGTGTATTCCCTCAACGAGAAACAGCCCCGTTTTCGTTCTTTCTTTTTTCGTATGGAGCTTTTTCCACTGTTTAATGTTTGTGTTTTTAGCTGATTCTATATATTTCAAGCGACGTTAACTCCTTTAATTATCATGAATTTATTATATCTCATGCACACTACATAATAAACCTGTCTTTGAGACAGAATAGGGCTATTACCATCAAAAAAGGAGTGTGGGCAATGGATTTTAATTTAAGAGGCGCAGTCATTCAAAACATTACTGGCCATAATCAAGAGCAGCTTGAACATACGATTTTAGATGCTATTCAAAGCGGCGAGGAAAAAATGCTGCCAGGTCTTGGTGTGTTGTTTGAGGTGCTATGGCAAGAAGCATCAGAAAACGAAAAAAATGAGATCCTTGAAACATTAGAGCAAGGCTTAAAGCCTCAGCAGCAGCAATAAAAGAAGCCGGTTTGCTTATAAAAGCAAGCCGGCCTTTTTCATTTAGCCAGTGATAGGCGTTTCCATTCGAAGCGCTGGATCACGCCAGATTTCAACCCATTTTTTAATTGCAAACACAATAATCACAAACCCTAAGATCAGCATGATGATCGAAAGCACCGCATTCAGCACACTATAGCCGGATGCTTCAGGATTGAGATATACATTCGCTACCATCCAATAGCCTGCATAATTCACCGTCACATATAAGTAAGCAAGCGGAATTAAACAAGTCAGCATATAACGTCTTTTATCTGCAATTTTTAATACAACCGTTGCCCCGATGATCAATCCAACCGAAGCCATTAACTGGTTTGAAACCCCAAACAGCGCCCAAATAGACCCGATGTCACCTGAGTAAAGTAAGTATCCCCACATAAAACAAGCAAGCGCACTTGCAAACACCGAACCAGGTACCCAGTCAGTTCGTTTAAGCGGTTTATATGCTTCACCTAAGAAGTCTTGAATCAAATAGCGTGCCACACGTGTACCCGCATCAATAGCCGTTAAAATAAAAACAGCCTCAAACATAATGACGAACTGGAAGAAGTAAGAAGCCAAATGACTAAAGAACGGAATTCCCGTAAAAATATACGCCATCCCTACCGCTAATGTTACGGCACCACCCGTTCTTCCTTCTAAATCAAGGCCGATTTCCTTACTTAGCTGCGGAAGGTTTTCAACGCTCATACCAAGTGTCCGGAACACTTCTGGCGTACTGTTTATCGCAAAATAATCTCCTGGATGCAGGGCCGTAGCCGCAATTAAAGCCATAATCCCAACTAAGCATTCGACCAGCATTGCGCCAAACGCAACAGGCTTCATATCACTCCAGCGGTCCAGCATCTTAGGTGTTGTCCCTGAACCAACAAATGCGTGGAAACCAGAAATAGCACCGCAAGCAATGGTAATCGAAATAAATGGCCAGACAGGACCAGCTAATACAGGTCCTCCTCCGTTCACAAACTCTGTAAACGCCGGGAATTGAATGGACGGATTCACCACAAAGATGCCGGCAATCAGCGCAATGAATACACCAATTTTCATAAAACTACTTAAATAGTCCCTCGGTGCAAGCAGCAGCCAAACTGGCAGAGCCGCAGCAAAAAAGGCATAGATCGGCAGGGCAAGAGCAAGCGTTTTTGTATCAAGTGTTAAAAAATCACCTAGTGCCGTTCCTTGAATATTTGGACCAAGGAATACACCAAACATCAGCAAAATAAATCCCGCAGATGTCGCCAGCTTTAAATTGCCTGTTTTTTTATAATACAGACCAACCCCCATCGCAATCGGAATCGTAATTCCAACTGCAAATGTCCCCCAAGGGTTTCGTTCAAGAGCATGAAGCACAACCATAGACAAACCTGCCATTGTGATTGTAATAATAAACAGCATCGCAAGCCCTGTACAAAAACCAGCAACAGGTCCCAGCTCTTCCTTCGCTACCTCTGATAATGATTTCCCCTTTTTACGCATCGACGCAAATAAGACGACTAGATCATGTACAGCTCCACCTATGACGGCACCAATTAAAAGCCAAAGGAGACCAGGTAAATACCCAAATTGAGCGGCTAATATCGGACCCACTAACGGACCAGCAGCTGCAATCGCAGCAAAGTGATGCCCAAATGTGACCCATTTGTTTGTCGGCACATAATCTTTCCCGTCCTCTAGTAGGTGAGCCGGTGTAGGATGATCATCTGTCACCTTTAATACCTTGACCATCATAAATGTGCCATAAAGACGATAGGCAATCGCTAAAATACACATAGATCCTATTACAATTGTAACCGCATTCATTTAACCATCCCCTTTGTATAAACAATTTGTTACAAATATAACATAAATTGATTGATTTTTCTTTCTTTTAAAACCAAGTTGACAAATAAGAATAATGTGTTTATTCTTAAGGTAGCTTCACCTACTTCCATAAACTCTCTTTTGGCAGGGCATTCTATGGCTCTGTCCTTTTTATTGCTTTCATCTTACAAAAATAAACGCTTGATCACATGTGCCTTATTCACTAGGAAATGTTCTCTTCTTTTGCCAAAAACAGTTCTTTTGGTGCATCTTAAAAAAACACCGTTCATTTCCTGGGAAATTCAATAAAAAAAGCCTTTCCCCTGCTGAGGAAAGGCTTCCTTACTTATGAACCGTACGTAATTTGTTCGACGGTTTTTTGATCAAGTCTTTTGATCACTTCTGTTAAAAGCTTCACTGCATTTTCATAATCATCTCGGTGAATCATTGCAGCATGGGTATGAATATATCTGCTCGGAATCCCGATAGATAGTGATGGAACACCATGCCCCGTTAAATGAATACCGCCAGCATCTGTCCCGCCGCCAGGCATTGAGTCATATTGATAAGGAATGTTCAGCTCATCCGCTGTTTGGACAACAAAATCACGAAGTCCTTTATGAGAGACCATTGAAGCATCAAATACAACAATCGTTGGGCCTTTGCCAAGTTTGCTTGTTGCTTCTTTCTCAGTGATGCCTGGTGTATCTCCTGCCACACCTACATCAATGGCAAATCCAATATCAGGCTGAATCGTAGCCGCTGCTGTTTTAGCTCCGCGCAGGCCTACTTCCTCTTGGACAGTTGCGACGCTGTAAGCAATATTCTCATGCTCAGCATTGTGTAAGTTTTTCATAACATCAATGGCCACCGCACAGCCAATGCGGTTGTCCCATGCTTTTGCAAGGAGCATTTTTTCATCATTCATGACTGTAAACTCAAAGTAAGGAACGATTTGATCTCCAGGCAGTACGCCCCACTCCATTGCCTGTTCTTTGCTTGACGCCCCAATATCAATAAACATATCCGTAATCTCAATTGACTTTTTGCGAGCTTCAGGTGACAAGACGTGTGGTGGTTTAGAACCAATGACCCCTGTAATCTCTCCCTTTTTCGTTACAATGGTGACACGCTGAGCGAGCATGACCTGTGACCACCAGCCGCCGACTGTTTGAAAACGAATGTAGCCTTTGTCATCAATTTTTGTCACCATGAACCCTACTTCATCTAAGTGACCTGCGAGCATAATTTTAGGCCCGTTTGCGTTTCCTTCCTTTTTAGCAATCAAGCTGCCAAGGCGGTCTGTAGAGACTTCATCTGCATATGATTCTATGTATGTCTGCATGACTTTTTTGACATCACGTTCATTTCCTGGGATCCCTTTTGCATCCGTTAGGTCTTTCAGCATAGTTAATGTTTGATCTAGCTTTGTCATTCCATTTATCCTCCTTTATCTTCATGGTGCATTCTTATTATACAAAACCTCTTTCGTTCAATACGATCTTTTTATGAATATTTTTTCGTTTTACGAAATATTTTTTTAAAAAAAGTTGAAACCTTTTGGCGTTTTCATTCGTAGTACATCAGATAACGGTATTGGAGGTGCATCCTGTCATGTTTGTAATCCTCATGAGACTAGCTCTTGTTGCACTGCTTGTCTACATCTTCTACATGGCGGTAAAATTCTTCTCAAATCCGAGAAGAAAGCTGAAACAAGCACAATTAAAAGAAGGCTTTTATTTTATGGACGAACAGCAAAACGCGCGCAAAAACTTTAATTTCGTCTATAAAGGTGTCTTGTTTGAAGGGGAGAAGCATGTTCCTTCTAAGGATCATCCTCTGTTTGTCCACTCCATTTACGTTTGGACGGAGTCACCTGAGAAGCTGAGTGAATTTACATTAGAAGACTTTGAAAAACTAGAGGAAAACATTATCGAGCGTTATCCTCAAACCAAAATTGATTGGGATCAGCCCATTAAAAAAATCAAACAAAAAAAAGGAGCAGACACGCCGTCCTGATGGCGTCTGCTCCTTTTTCAAGTAACTTGGATATAGCCCAATAGAATCAACTGCAAAATCATTAATACAGGCATGCCGATTTGAAAGGCAGGATGCTTTGTTTTATGCCGGAAATACTGCATTCCCAGATACGATCCAGCGGCGCCAAAAAGCACCGCAGCACTCCATAAATGCGCCTCTGAAATTCTCCATTTATGTGCTTTGGCTCGGCGTTTGTCCTCACCCATGAGAAAAAAGCCGTAGCCATTCACTAAAATAAGCAGCAGGATCAAAGCCATATTCATTCATTTCACCTCACATGATGAGAAAAAAAGATCACCCCTCAAAGGAATGATCTTTTATAAAACTTACTTGTCTAGTTGTGCTTTTGCAGCATCAGCAAGCTGATTGAATGCATTTAGGTCATTCACAGCAAGGTCAGCAAGCATTTTGCGGTTTACTTCGATACCAGAAAGCTTTAAGCCATGCATTAAACGGCTGTAAGAAAGACCGTTCATACGAGCTGCAGCGTTGATACGAGTGATCCATAGTTTACGGAAGTCACGTTTTTTCTGACGACGGTCACGGAAAGCGTAGTTTCCAGATTTCATCACCTGTTGGTTTGCTACTTTGTATAATCTATGTTTTGAACCGAAATAACCTTTTGCTAATTTAAGAACCTTTTTACGACGCTGACGCGACACAGTTCCGCCTTTTACTCTTGGCATTGTAATTCCCTCCTATGATTCCTATTCCAAATTACTTGATGTTTGCAAGTTGTTGTTTGATACGTTTGAAATCTCCAGCACTTACGATTGCGCTCTTACGCAATTTACGTTTTTGCTTTGTAGATTTGTTAGCGAACAAGTGACTTGTGTACGCATGAGAACGTTTAAGTTTACCAGAACCTGTTTTTTTGAAACGTTTAGCAGATCCGCGGTGAGTTTTCATTTTTGGCATTGGATGTTTCCTCCCTCTGTTACTTTACTTTTCGACTTTTGGTGCAAGCATGAGGAACATGCTGCGTCCGTCCATCTTAGGTTTTGTTTCTACTGTTGCTACTTCAGCGCAAGCTTCAGAGAAACGGTCTAACACGCGCTGTCCGATTTCTTTATGCGTAATCGCACGGCCTTTAAAGCGGATAGAAGCTTTCACTTTATCTCCCTTTTCAAGGAATTTGATTGCATTACGGAGCTTCGTGTTAAAATCATGTTCATCGATTGTCGGGCTCAACCGAACTTCTTTTAAGCTAATGATTTTTTGATTCTTACGTGCCTCTTTTTCCTTCTTCTGCTGTTCGAATCGGAACTTACCATAGTCCATGATTCGGCAAACAGGTGGTTTTGCATTTGCAGCAACTAACACAAGGTCAAGATTAGCTTTAGCAGCAATTTCCAGAGCTTCCTGGCGGGTTTTAATCCCCAGCTGATCGCCATTTTGTCCGATCAAACGAACTTCACGCGCACGAATACCTTCATTAACTAATTGATCTTTGCTAATAGTGAGCCACCTCCATGAGATTTTGAATTGAGTTCACAATTCATTTTGACCATTTCGTTGTATGTTTTACAGGCAAACAAAAAGTGTGGGCATATAAAACACCCACACTGCGAACATTTGCATGAAAAAATAAATGTACGGTCAACCTGTCAACTACAAACATGTGTCAATCAGGTGAGAAGCGGGTGCTTCTGCTTGTGATATCTATTCAATTCGTTAACTATTCTACACAATTTTCATTTGTCCGTCAAGTAACCGAACTCTTGAAACAACTTTTTCAGTGTAACACGATGAAACGAATTGGGCAAGACTTTTTCACACAATGACGCTATCAAAGAATCAATTGCATAAAGATTGGGATGACGATAACGGTCACAACACCTACGACCACAACGGCGATACTTGCCATAGCTGCTTCTACTTCTCCCATCTCAATTCCAACAGAAACTCCAAGTGCATGTCCTGATGTACCAAGTGCAAGACCTTTTGCCACTGGGTTTTTAATGCGGAACAATTTTAAGAAGAAGGCACCTAGTGCATAGACAATGACGGCATTAAATATGACCGCAAAGGCTGTGATATCTGCAATTCCGCCAATATCTTTTGCAATCGGGAGAGCAATCGCTGTTGTCGCTGCTTGTGGAAGCATGCTTTTCATCACAGCCGCATCTAAATGAATTCCTTTTGCTACGAGATATACGATCGTAATGGAACAAAGTGAACCTACAAAAATAGCGGATAAAATTTGCCACCAATATTTTTTAAGCAAGGCTCTTTGCTTATAAAGCGGGATAGCGAAAGCAATCGTGGCAGGCTCTAAGAAAAATTTGATAATCTTGCCGCCCTCATTATAATCTGCGTAGGAAAAACCGCCAACTTTCAAAAATAAAATGCCCAGTACCATCGCCACAAACAGCGGGGTGAACAAGAAGAAACCTTTTGATTTTTTAAATAAGAATGTCCCTATTCCAAAAGCGACTAATGAGACGACAATGCCAAAATAAGGACTCATTGTACTTGTACCCATTTTGCATCTCTCCTTTAATGCGTACTTGAAGCTGGTTTATTTGAATGAGAAGGAGCAGATTTACTCTCCTTCGTCTCTTTACGTTTCTGTGGTCTTTCTGATAATTGCATGAGAAGCTGTGAAAACAGCCCTGTCGCTGCAAGTAACATAATGGTTGCAATGATAATGACGCCGACTACTTGCACACCTACTTCTTGCATGACACCTAGTGATTGAATAACTGATATCCCAGAGGGAACAAATAGAAAGCTAATGAGTCCTGTCAATGATGTACCTAATTGCTCCACCTGCTCCAGTTTGACGATTTTCGTTGTTAACAAAACAAATAATAGAACCAAACCAATCACGGATGCGGGCATCGGAATCGGTAAATACATTGAAATGAGATTAGAAACGAACATTACGGTTGCAAAAATAAATGCTTGAGATAAAAATCCATATACTTTCGTGGCACTCATGCCCCTTCACCTCTTTCTTCGACTGCCCTCAGTATAAGACATGAAATAAATGAATGAAGCGTTTACAATAAAACTCGCTGAATTCAATGACTGAAATGCAAAAAACGAGTATTGAAATACAAACAAAAAAAGCCCTCCTACTCTAGCAGGAGTGACTTCTTTAATTCTTTGGCATATGTGCGGCTGACAGGAATGATGGACCCGTCTGTCATATGCAGATTGTACGTCGAATTAAACCACGGCTGTACTTCTTTCATATGAGAGGTATTCACGATATAGCTGCGATGGACCCTCATAAAATAAGCCTCAGGGAGTTTCTTTTCAATGACCACCAGCGGTTCTGTGACCTCATACATGTGATCCTTTGTTTTCACAACCTTTTTCCCCTCGCTTAGTCCTACATACATGATCTCTTCAACTTGCAGGATCACAATAGAGTCATCAACTGATATCGCTAATTTTTGCTGATGGGGTATTTTCTCATCTAACAGCTGGTGCTCTTGCGTTTCAACAGATTTCCATTTTTTAAACTTTTGAATGGTCTGGAGCAAACGCTCTTCATCGAATGGTTTTGTTAAGTAATCAAGCGCACTTACCTCAAACGCCTTCAGCGCATATTGATCAAAGGCTGTCGCAAATACAACCGCTGGCGGATCAGACATCCGGTTGAGCCTTTTGGCAATATCAAATCCATTCTCACCAGATAAATCAATGTCTAAAAAGAGCAGATCCGGCTTCTGATCAACCATCCGATCAAAAGCAGATTCTATATTTTCTGCTTCCTCTATTTGAACTTCCTCTTTCGTTCTTCGTAATAAGTATTTTAATTCATCTCTTGCTAATACTTCATCATCTACAATTAATACCTTCATCAATGAGAATCATCCTTTTTTACATAATCCATTGGAATGCGAAATGAGATGTCAGTGCCTTGGTCACTATGAATCGATAAAGCAGCTTGTCTGCCAAAAATCCCTCTTAACCGCTGATCTAAATTAAAAAGGGCTGTCCCTGTTCCTTCTAGTGATTCGACAGGCGCTTTTAATAGTTGAGCCATCTTATCATCTTCAATTCCCTGCCCATTATCTGTTACTTTCATATAAACATGCCCATCTTTCATCAAAGCGGATACGATGACTTCACAATTTGTTTGATGTTTAGGAAAAGCATGTCTCACAGCGTTTTCAACAAGCACCTGAATCACAAAGGGCGGAATCATCACCTGCTCCAGCTCCTTTTCAATTTGAAAGGTCACATGGTACTTATTTGGAAATCTTGCTTGTTCAAGTGACAAATATGCCTCCACATGCTGAATCTCTTTATGCATCGGAATCAGCAGCTGGCGGGCACCTTGCATATTTGAGCGAAAATAAATACTTAGCTGCAACAGCAGCTTCCTTGCCATCTCCACATTGGTTCTGCACAAAACAGAGATGGTATTAATGGCGTTAAATAAAAAGTGCGGGTTCACTTGTGCTTGAAGGGCTTTGATCTCTGCATCTTTTAGCAGGCGGCTTTGAGTTTCCGCCTCTCCAAGCTCAAGCTGTGTGGAAAACAGCATCGCCAAACCTTCTGCAAGCTCCTCTTCCACCCTGCTTAATCCGACCGGAGAATTGAAATACATTTTTAACGTCCCGATCGTTTGACCGTTAGAAGTGAGCGGCAGCACGATTGCGGCTTCAAGAGGGCAATGAGCGACGGAACAATTGATTTCGCCCTTCGAATGTGCCTTCATAATCTTGCCGCTCATCAAGACTTGTTTCGACAGCCCCGTAATCAGGCTTTTAGATGGAATATGATGATCTGTTCCATCTCCGACATGCGCTAAAATCTTTTCTGTATCTGTTAAAGAGACCGCATCTGTTTCAGTCAACCGATGAATGATCTCCGCCACACTTTTACAAGACTGTTCATTTAACCCTTGGCGGAAAAAAGGCAGTGTTTGATCGGCGATCAAAAATACACGATGCGTCTGCATCGCCTTTGCCTGCTCTTCTTGCCGAATGACTGACTGTAAAATAGATAAAAAGATAAAGCTACCGATTCCATTCACAAAAATCATCGGCAGGGCAATGATACTGACTAGCCCCCATGCATCGGCGAATGGCCTTGCAAACAGAAGGATAATGATCATCTGTAATGATTCCATCGCCACACCAAAAAAAGCTGCTTGGCGAGGTGTCACCATTCGATTCCTCCGCTTAAACCTGCTGCCGACATAACCTGCAATGACACCGGCTAAAATGGAAGAAATCGCACAGCTGAGCGCGGTGCTTCCTCCAAGGGAATAGCGATGAATTCCAGCTAAAAGCCCTGCACCAATCCCTACAAACGGCCCCCCGATCAAACCGCCCATTTCGATCCCCATAATTCTCGTATTGGCGATAGAGCTTGACGAGCCGAGATGATAAGAAAACTCATGATTCATGACAATTTGCTGCTGGATTTCAATTCCTGTGTAATTGCTGATAATGCTAAAAGAAGCAAAAATGAAGACAAGGATTGCCTTTTTCCGAAATCCTTGATTATGTAGCAATAGATTGCGAAAGCCCTTCACATGAGCAAGCACAAATCCTAGAATAACGATGATCCCTACACGCTCGATCATCATGATAATTAAATGAAGCAAACCGGCCACCTCAATTGATGTATGTCTTCTCTACTGTCTTTCTATTCTATCATGTGCGGTCAATGATCAAAGATCTCTCAAATCTTTTCTTTATTGGCCTCTTCTTCTATTGTAAAATGAACATGAGCCTGTCACTTGCAATTGAAGGTAACACATACATAACAAGGGAGAAGATCATGAAAGCCGTATTTTTCGATTTAGATGATACTTTGCTTTGGGACGAAAAAAGCATTCACACAACTTTTCAGGAAACTTGCCGGGAAGCGGAAAAAAAATATGGACTCGATCCAGAATCGTTTGAACAGATTGTACGTGAAGAAGCAAGAAAGCTGTACTCTTCCTATGAAACATATGATTATACTGTCATGATCGGCATTAATCCTTTCGAAGGACTGTGGTCCAATTTTAGTGAACCGATTAGCGAAGGCTTTCAAAAGCTGAACGCCATTGCACCAGAATATCGCAAAAACGCTTGGACCAATGGCTTAAGGGCAGCGGGAATTGACGATGAGGCATTTGGACAATATTTGGCTGATTTCTTTGCAGCAGAGCGTAGGAAACGCCCATATGTCTATGAAGAAACATACCCTGTTTTAAACCGCCTGAAAGGCAGCTACGAATTGCTCCTTTTAACAAACGGAGATCCTAGCCTTCAAAAGGAAAAACTTGCGGGTGTTCCTGAGCTTGCTCCTTATTTTAACGAGATTGTGATTTCAGGGGATTATGGGAAAGGCAAGCCTGATCCAGGTATCTTTGAGCACTGCCTTCAGCTGTTAAACTTAACAAAAGACGAAGTGATTATGGTTGGGGATAATCCAAAAACAGATATTCTCGGCGCATCTCGCGTTGGCATCCAAACCGTTTGGATCAATCGCCATGGCAAGAAAAATGAAACAGATGTGACACCTGATTACGAAATCAAAGACTTACATGAATTGTTTGATATATTAAAATAAAACAAAAAAACACCCTTCTCCTGACGAGATTGGGTGTTTTTTATTCACAGAGCTAAATGATTGATGCTAGACTTTGCGCTTGCCGGTCTAAGCCGCGTGCTGCTTCTCCTACAATGATGAATTCTTCGCTTGCCAGCTTTACAAGATCCCGGTTTGTAAACACGGTTGTCTTTGCCCTGCTTGTTCCGCTGCTGACCTTCTCTACTTCTGCATGGATCGCCTTCACATATTGATCTACCTTGACGATCGCTTCTTTTGAATTTGTCGCAAGCTTTCGAATTTCTGCTGCCACTACACTAAAGCCATTTCCATAGGAACCCGCATGTGCCGCTTCTATTGCCGCATTTAAGGCGAGTAGCTGGGTTTGCGAGGATATGCTGTTAATGGTTGACGCAATGGAGCTGATGGACTCTACCTGCTCTGTTAATCCTTTTAGCAAGCTCATATTTTGATCGGTTTCGTTTGCTATATGATTAAAGGAGGCATTGACACTTTGACTATGCTGAATGCCAACTTCTGCTCGTTCCATTAATTTCGCAGACATCTCCTTTAAGTCTTCTACAACCTGTTTCATCGAGAGTTCTCTCTCCGTAATATCTGTCGCCACTTTCACAACACCCACTACAGTTCCTTCTTCATCTCGAACAGGTGAATATGTCGCTTCAAGCCATAAGCTGCTGCCGTCTTTTGTGACCCGCTGCACTTTTTCCTGAAAGACTTGACCTTCTCTCAAACGCTTCCAAAACATGTGATAGCTTGTGTGTTCTGTAATATGTGGAGGACAAAACTGTCTATGTTTAAGACCGATCATCTCTTCTTTAGAATATCCCATGGCTTTTGCAAAAATATCGTTCACCCATAGAACTTCACCTGCCACATTAAATTCAATCATTGCCAGCGAGTGCTCTAAAGCACGAAGAACAGCTGATTGCTCCAATACTTGTGACGATAAAGTGTTTGTTGTTTGCTTCATCGATTTCATTCCCCCAATTTGTCTCAAACCAATAGTACATACTTACCCTTACTTTTGTACTATCTAAACGTCTCTTTTTAGGAATTGGATCACTATTGGAGAAAGTTTTCCAAAAAGAAAAAAGCCAGTGATCTAAAAAGAATCACTGGCTGCTTCATTATTTTTTCGCTTCTGCTACTGCATGTTTCACAAAGGCTTCAAGATCCATTGTTTCTGAATCTTGTTCCCCATATTTTCTAACATTGACAGCGCCATTTTCTGCTTCTTGATCTCCGACAACAAGCATGTACGGAATCTTTTGCATTTGCGCTTCTCTAATTTTGTATCCGATCTTTTCATCACGGCTGTCAAGCTCTACACGAAGACCTTCAAGCTGTAAACGTTCTTGCACTTTTTTCGCATAGTCTAAATGAACAGACGGTGAAACCGGGATGACTTGGAATTGTACAGGTGCCAGCCATGTTGGCAGCGCTCCTTTGTATTCTTCAATTAAGAAGGCAACGAAGCGTTCCATTGTAGAAACAACGCCTCTATGAATGACGACTGGACGATGGTGCTTTCCATCTTCTCCGATATATGTGAGATCGAAGCGTTCTGGAAGTAAGAAATCAAGCTGTACAGTGGATAATGTCTCTTCTTTTCCAAGAGCTGTCTTCACTTGTACATCAAGCTTCGGACCATAAAATGCTGCTTCGCCTTCTGCTTCATAATAATCGTGGCCAAGCTCGTCCATTGCATCCTTCAGCATCGATTGTGCTTTATTCCACATCGCATCGTCATCGAAATACTTCTCAGTATCTTCTGGATCACGGTAAGATAAGCGGAATGTGTAGTCATTCAAGCCAAAGTCTTGATACACTTCTTCAATTAAGCGAACTGTACGGATGAACTCGTCTTTGATTTGATCTGGACGAACAAAGATGTGTGCATCGTTTAATGTCATACCGCGGACACGCTGAAGGCCGGATAAGGCACCTGACATTTCATAGCGGTGCATTGTACCAAGCTCTGCAATACGAATTGGCAATTCGCGATAGCTGTGCGGCTCGTTTTTGTAAATCATCATATGGTGCGGACAGTTCATCGGACGAAGAACAAGATCTTCGTTGTCCATTTCCATCACGGGGAACATGTCTTCTTGATAATGCGCCCAGTGTCCTGATGTTTTATACAACTCAACATTCGCAAGAACTGGTGTGTACACATGCTCATAGCCAAGACGCACTTCTTTATCGACAATGTAACGCTCGATGACGCGGCGGATCGTTGCGCCTTTTGGCAGCCAAAGCGGAAGTCCTTGACCAACTTTTTGGGAATTTGCAAACAGCTTCAGCTCTTTTCCAAGCTTACGGTGATCGCGTTCTTTCGCTTCTTCAAGCAGACGTAAATGCTCATTTAAATCTTCTTTGCTGAAGAAAGCTGTTCCGTAAATACGCTGAAGCATTTGGTTGTTACTGTCACCTCTCCAGTATGCACCTGCAAGGCTTAACAGTTTAAACTCTTTGATTTTCCCTGTAGACGGCAAGTGAATCCCGCGGCAGAGGTCAAAGAATTCACCCTGCTCATAAATCGTCACAGCTTCACCTTCTGGAATCGCCTCTAACAGCTCAAGCTTCAACTCATCACCAATCGCTTCAAAGCGCTTTTTCGCTTCTTCTCTTGATACTTCAATTCGCTCAATTGGCAGATTGCTGTTAATGATTTTCTTCATTTCTTTTTCAATCTTTGGTAAGTCTTCAGGTGTGATGGCTACATCGATGTCCACATCATAGTAGAAGCCATTTTCGATGACAGGACCTACGCCAAACTGAACGTGATGTTCTTTTCCATACAGGCGTTTGATCGCCTGCGCTAGCAAATGGGCTGTGCTGTGGCGCATAATGTCGAGTGCTTCTTCACTTTTATCTGTGATGATCTCGATTGTTCCACTTTCTAATAGCGGCGTACGCAGATCTATTTCTTTACCGTTCAATTTACCGGCAAGTGCTTTTTTCTTTAGGCCCGGGCTAATTGATGCCGCGATGTCTTCTGTTGTCGCTGTTTTGTCAAACTCCTTGACTGCTCCATCTGGAAATGTAAGTTGAATTTGTTCTGACATCTCTGGTCACTCCTTTTTTTGGCAATATAAAAACCCCGCCCCCTGGAAAGGGACGAGGTTGAATAAACGGAATCGTGGTTCCACCCTTTTTCCCGTACTTGCAGCTTGCTTTTCATAAGCAAATACGGCTTGCGGTTCGATAACGGGAATTCCCGTCAGCCATTACTAAAAAGTTCACAGCTGATGTTCAAAGGTGGTAAAGCAAATGGTCCTCTGCTAGGAAGCTTTCAGCCGCGGCTTCCCTCTCTTTAAGCGGGTGTTCATTTGTTCATGTCCTTATCAATACGGTCTCTGTATGAAGTTACACCGTATTATAAAACGTTTTTTCGTGAAAATCAAGAAAGCTTTTCACTTTTCTTGTCGAAATGGTCATGTACAAATTGAACATTGTGCTCTTGGAATGAATGAGATGGGAACACCTCGACCCTTTCTTGAAAAATATTTTGAATCGTTTGCACCATCGAGTGACCTGTATCATTTGTAAATAGGTCAATTTTTTGCGGTGCAATGGAGACAAGCGGTGCAATCAGCTGCGAATCAATATACATTGGATGCTCTCTTACAAACTGTCTGTCTATGTATTGTTTTTGATCACGCTCAGAAGCGTAGCGAAATTCCCAAATCACCAGGCGGTCCTGATGCACAACATGTACTTTTTCGAGCCTAGGCTCTCTTGCCATCACATAGTCTCGAAGCGATTGAATGAAGTTTTGATACTCTTGCTCCATTTTGTATTCTTCAATGGACACTTCAACATAGTTCTTCAGCCTTCGATCATACTCTGACAGCCTAAATGTCATAAATGAACCAATTGAAAAAACACCTTGCTGTAAAGAAATTGCCTCAAGCTCCTTTTTTAAAAGGGCTTCTCTTGACGGCTCTTGCTGAATGCCGGGAATATCATCTAAGTCCCCGTTCATGATACTGTGAGCGATGGAAAGAATTTGGTGCTGCTCTTCGGGATCTTTAAATAAATAGGTGTTTTCAAGGATGCTGCGCATGCGCTCATTTTCTTTGCATTCCAAAAAAAAGTGAACCAATAATGGCCGCACAATGTGCTCAAGTGCTTCTTCTGATTCCTTCGCCTCTATGAGAAGCCGGTCTTTCCCTTGTTGAATTGACATGTGATGCCGACTGTCCAAGTGTTCAGCAAGATGTAAAAAAGCGGCGGTATCATATTCATCTTCAAAGATTATTTCAAGCATGTTTGTCCCCCCTAACGACATCTGTTACATATATATGGGGGAAACATAAAAAATAGACGCCTAAAATAAATCAGGCATCTTTCTTTTTAAAATGAGTGGAACGGAGATAAAGATCAAATAAATCAAACAAACAACCACTAAGGCGGCATAATTGCCGCTGACAAAGCTTGAGCCGAGAACATTTAACGCAATTGTACCCGGTATTAAGCCTAAAAAGGTGGCTGCCACAAATGCACGATAATTTGCACGTGAAGCGGCTGCCGCATAGCTGACAAAATCAAAATGAATCGGTGCAATACGCAATAACAAAATATAAAGAAATCCATGCTCCTGAATGCGGGACGTCACCGCTTTCAGCTTCCGGCTGTTTGATTCCGTTTCCTTCTTTTTCGCACGAAAGGTTGACGCAATCATGAAGGAGCCTGTTGCCCCGGCTGTCGCCCCAATGAGGGCATAAATCGTCCCAAGGACACTGCCGAATGCCAAACCTGCTGCCAGCGAAAAGACTGTAATCGGGACGAGAACAAACGGGCGAAAAAGAGATAAGAAAAGAAAAACAAAGGGAGCCAGTATCCCAAATTGAAGCACCCAATTCTTCACATCTTTCGGCGCGAGCTGAAGATGCTGTTTATTCAGCCACCACAACGCAGCAGCAAGAATGCCAATCACAAGAAAAAGCAGCCATTTTCTTTTGTTCATTTCATTTGCTCCTCCTTCAGGTGACATACGTTTTTATAAATGACGGCGATTTTCTCCTTCGAGCAAGACCGGCTCTGCTAAATAGAGAATCCGTTCCATTAAACGAGCGGCTTTGACCTCTTCTTTTTCCCCGCGCTGTGAGTACGTAAAGTGATGCTTCAGCTCATTTGGTGAGAAATTAGAAGAGAAAAACGTCGGCAGCTGCTCTGCCATACGGTATTGTAAGATCGTACCGAGCAGCTCATCCCGCACCCAGCTTGTCATCGATTCTGCTCCAATATCATCAAGCATTAAAATCGGGGTGGATTTAACCATATTCAGCTTTTCTTCTAGCGTATGATCAGCTAACGAATTTTTTAACTCTCTCACAAATTCAGGCACGTAAACAAGGAGAGATGGGTATTCTTTCTCCGCTAGCTGCTGCGCAATGGCTGCCAGAATATACGTTTTTCCTACTCCAAATTTTCCGTGTAAATACAAGCCTTTTCCTTTTCCAGTCTCATCATAGCTTTGGAGGAATTGACCTACTTTTTGGATGACCTCTTGTCTTCCCACAACGTTCAGATCAGCGAACGTCGCTTGAAGGACATTTTGCGGAATATACATGCTTTTCATCAGCTCTTGCTGTTTTTTCTGTCTATCGAGCCGCAGCTTGACTGGACAAGGGGAATATTCAATATCAATACTCTGACCTTTGATTACAAGCTTCGGGTGATACCCATCTAAAATGGCATTGACGTTTTCGTCATCTAAGCAGTAAGAGCAACCCTTCGACTGCTGCACATATTCAAAGAGCCGGTTCAAGCTGCGATTGATCATGTCTTCATGTATTTCTTCTTGATGCTTCTGTAAAAAGGCCTTCACATCTTCATCAGATAACACACTTTCTTTAATCTGATTGTATCTCACGCGAAAATCTACTCGTCCTTTTAGCTGTTCAAATGAACGACCGATCGGTTTCATCCCATCTCACCTCACCTTAATGTGCATTGTACTTTTTCATATTTTTAAACTGATCTAACAGTTTTTCTTTTTCTCGTTCGAGGTCTTCTGTAGACAGATTGTCCGTTTGCTCTTTTGCCGGCTGTTCTTTCGTTTCGGTTTCTTTCATCCAGTCAGGCAGTTTCTCTTCCCTGACGACTTTTCCTGAACCATATGTGCTGCGCTGCTTTTTCTGCTGCGCCCACTCTGTCATTTGTCTGTTCTCTTCTTTGGCAATTTTCATCGCCGCAGCAACGGTTTTGATTTTCTTTCTTACCCAATGAGCGGCGATTTTTTGCATGTATGTTTTCGACAGCTTCATATCTGTTTTGAGTAAGGTATAGTAGATGAGAACATTCATGACACCTGGCTCTAGCTGCTGCTCGAGCATGATATCTTCGACAATTCTTAGGTCGGCATACGTCGGCTCAATGCCATCTGCCATGTCTTTTAGCAGCTCTCTAGGCGAAATATGATCCAGCTTTTCAATCAATTTTGCATCTGGAGTATCCGCTGCCGGCGTCTTTGAAGCATCTTGCCGCAAGTGTCTTGGCTGTTTTTGATCAATCAGCTTTGGCTGTTCGCCTCTGTATTCAATTTGGTACCAGTCTCTTGCTGCTTTTCTCAGCTCTTCTGTTGAGATCATTTGATCCGAACCGCATGCACCTGCTACAATATTTTGCATTTGAAGCGGGGTGATGCCGTATACAACAGCTAACTTCTTAATTGTTTCTTTTACCTGCTTAGTCAAAGCCTTTCTTGGAATCATCATGTCAGACATACCCGCTAACAATAGATCGAAATCGAAGGATTCGTCTGAGAGTGGTGCCGGCTGACTCGATCCAACGGTCACATATTCATAGCCTTGATCAAGCGATGTCGCCTGATGAATCTCTTCTGTCATCTTGCGTTCGCCTGGCTGCAACACGTGAAAGACTTCTTCAAACGACCGTGAAATGTTCTTTGCTTCTGCAGGAACACCTGGATAAGAGAAATAATCACGAAGCTGCATATATTTTGCTTTCTCTACACGATGGTACAGCAGGACATTCAGCATACCATCTTGGAAAAATTCATCCGGTCTTAGCGGCGGTACAAGCTCATATGTAAACAGTCTGCCTTCTTCCGTTTCCTGTTCATATGTGCGGAGTAAGCCGATTGCTTCAAGCTTTAAACGTTCCTCAAAAATATCATTTAAATTCGTCTGCAGCATGACCATGAGCTGCCGATGAGGTGCAGGTTTTCCCCACATACGATTTTGTTCCAGCTCTCCCCAAAGCGTCATGTATAAGCTGAAAGCGGACATGCCAATAAGCGGCTGATATAAAAGAGTGATGAGCTGTCTATCGATGTCACCGAGCAATGAAGCGCTTTTGACGACATACGGATCGACGGCTAGCACTTCCTTCCAATGCTCTGTCATTTGCTGATCCTCCCCATGAATTGCGATTGTTTCCATTGTACACTCTTTTTGCGTTTTACGCTTTACGCAGGAAAAAGAGCATGAAGAATCTCCAGCTCTTTTTAGCGTTCTTTCTTTAATAGATCTTTTAATTCATCAATAAAGACATTGATGTCTTTAAACTGCCGGTAAACCGAGGCAAACCTAACGTAAGACACTTCATCAATTTTCGCCAGCTCGTCCATCACCATTTCACCTACAAGCTCGCTTTTCACTTCTGACATGCCTTGATTGCGCAGTTCTTTTTCGATATTAAAGCAGACATCCTCCAGCTGCTTTAAAGCGACAGGACGCTTTTCACACGCTTTGATAAGTCCTCTCAGCATTTTTTCGCGGCTGAATTCTTCTCGAATTCCTTCTTTTTTCACCACAATCAGCGGTAATTCTTCTAATTTTTCAAACGTCGTAAAGCGATATTGGCAGCTTTCGCACTCTCTTCTACGACGGATGGATTTCCCTTCATCTACTGGTCTTGAATCAAGCACCCTTGTGCCAAGGTGCTGACATGTGGGACATTTCATATCATCAGCTCCGATCTATTCTTGGAAGTTGTTTGTCTAGTTCATCATAAAGGGACAGAACGGTCTTCTGACTATAGCCGAAATCTGTTGGCAGGGCCGTTTCTGTTGTCACATTAAAATCGACAGCTGTTTCAAAAGGACGAATTGAAATGACAGTCGCCACGAGAAAGGCTTTTTTCGGCAATCGTATGTTTGCGCTGATTTCACCTCGTTCTGCTGAAACAGATGTCACTTGATAGGAATCGTTTCGGGAAAGAATGGCTTCCACCGCTTGAAAAACTTGTGCATTCGTCGATTTGTAGTAATGGCTTTTCAGTTCTGACACTGGATGCTCGTCAGATGTTTCTGTATGGTTTGACATGAACCGTTTAAAATTTTGTCTTAAAATCATACACGTATCCCCTTTGCCATAATGCCTCTTTCTTTATTTTATAAAAAAAACCTTTGTTTTCCTAGAACAAAAGTATAGACAAGCTGGGGAATGTTGGATTTTTTCTCAAATAAATATAAAAAGGAGCATAACACAAAGGCATTTAATGCTTTTGGCCAGCTCCCATTGCAATCTTTTTTATGTTTACAGTGCTTTGGCTTGTGCCTGTTTTACTTGTACAGGTCCCATGCCTCGAGGAATTTCGATGTTTTCTCTTGTTTCAGCACCTAATTCATCTCCGATATGATCTGCTGCAATATTCGGATCTAGGTCGCCGCAAGTATAAACATCTATGCTCGCATAACCATGTTCAGGAAAGCTGTGAATTGTCAGATGAGATTCAGAAATAATGACAACTCCACTTACTCCTTGAGGTGCAAATTTGTGAAAAGCAACCTCTCTTACCTCAGCTCCTGATTTCAAAGCTGCATTTACAAACGTTTTTTCAATAAAATCCATGTCGTTCAGTTTATCACAGTCGCATCCCCATAGCTCGGAGATAACGTGACGTCCGATTGTTTCCATCATGGACCCCCCTTTAAACAAGAATGAAAGAGTGAAGTTCTAAGCAGCCGGACCGGACATATACCACGGGGGAAAGTTAGTCCTAAGAGGTCCTAACCCTTTAAGTATACCCGAATGAGTCTGCGAACAAGAAGTTCACGAAAAATAGTATACTTTGTTTAGACCCATTTTGCAAGCTGTGTTTTTAGTGGGATTTTCTCTCATTTCTTGAAAAGGGACGATCGTCTTCTTCATTTCAAACAGCAGAAAGCTCTTTCATCTGTGCGCCGACAAATTTCACAAGGTCAACCACTCGGCATGAATAACCCCATTCATTGTCATACCATGCAAGAACTTTTACTTTTCTCCCTTCCATTACCATCGTTGTCAATCCATCAACGACTGCTGAGTAAGGGTTCGTGTTAAAGTCCGTAGAGACAAGCGGCTCATCTGTGTAATCTAAAATACCAGCAAGAGATGTTTTAGATGCATTTGAGAAGGCTGCATTGACTTCTTCTGCTGTGACATCTTTTTTTAAGTCTACAACAAGGTCAACCATCGACACATTGGAAACTGGCACGCGGAGTGCAAGCCCATGCAATTTCCCTTTCATGTGCGGAAGCACTAAAGAAAGCGCTTTAGCGGCACCTGTCGTAGTTGGAATAATGGACTGAGCACATGCTCTTGCCCGGCGCAGATCCTTATGCGGGTTATCGATATTTTTTTGATCATTTGTATAAGCATGAACCGTTGTCATTAACCCGTTGTCGATGCCAAATTCATCATCTAACAGTTTCACAACTGGTGCTAAACAGTTTGTTGTACAAGATGCGTTTGAAATAATGACGTGCTTTTCAGGATCAAGATCATCCTCATTGACACCCATCACAATCGTAATGTCTTCATTTTTACCTGGAGCTGTTAGAACGACTTTTTTCGCTCCAGCATCTATATGGCCCATCGCTTGATCTTTTGAATTAAATTTACCTGTTGCTTCAATGACGATATCAATCCCAAGCTCTCCCCATGGAAGCTGCTTTGGATCTCTATTATTAAGCAAAAGCACTCTTTTGCCATTTACAATCAAGGCGTCATCTTCTGCTGTCACATCACATTCGTAACGTCCATGATTTGTGTCATATTTAATTAAATGTGCTAGCGTTTCGGCAGGATAGCTTGCGTTCACCGCTACAATTTGAATTTGATCATCAAGCATTGCTTTTCTGAAGACCATGCGTCCAATTCTGCCAAACCCATTGATCGCTGCTTTTACCTTCATGAACAGGTCACTCCTCTATTATGTGTTATACTCAATAAATTTATTTATGAAATTAGTATATCACATTAGAATGTAATTGCCAGTATATAAACGTATATTTTCTAAAAAGGGCTGTTCTTTTCAAAGGAAATCAGAATAAAGCATAAAAAAAGAAGAGTACGTGTATGTACTCTTACTTATCTGTATGTTCCCATTCATTTAATATGTTCTGCAATTGCTTTCTGATAAACGCGAGATCTTGTGTGTTCTCTATCACGCGGTCTGCTTTTTTACATTTCTCCTCAAGAGACTGCTGAGAGTGAATACGATTCAGCGCTTCTTCCTCACTGAGGTCATTTCGATTCATGAGCCGCGACAGCTGCAATTCAGGCGTTGTATACACCACAATGATGCGGTCGACAAGGCTTTCCAGCTGACTTTCAAATAAAAGCGGGATATCGAGGACAACGAAGGTTTCTTGCTGACTAACCCCTTCATCTCGCTGTTTGAGCATTTCCTTTCTCACTTCAGGATGAACAATCGCATTCAGCTGCTTTCTTTTCTCTTCATCAGAAAAAATGATGGCTCCAAGCTGCTGCCGGTTCAGCTCCCCATTTGGCAGGAGAACATCCTCGCCAAAGGTTTGAACGATTTGTTGAAGAGCTGGTGTACCTTTGGCAACCGCTTCTTTTGCAATGACATCTGCGTCCACGACCCGGATGCCCTGCTCTTTTATCATTTGCGAGACGGTGCTTTTTCCACTAGCAATCCCGCCTGTTAATCCAATGACAAGCGTCAATTGATTTCCTCCTTTACAGCTTCCACACCCCAATTAAAATGAGCAGAAGCCCTGGTAAGCATGCAAGTTTATCGATCCAGCGCCAATTTGCCAAGTAATGACCGGAACGAAGCCCGATACACACAAAGAGTGAGCTCATTACGGCCACAGTGATACTCATGACAATTGGTGAAAAGCCTAGAATCGCAGCGCCAATCCCTGCGCCAAATGCATCAATGGATAAAGCAATCCCAAGAAGCACTGCTTCTATTCCATTGATCGTCCCAGAACGGTCAATATCTGCACTTGTCGGCTTGCGCAAAATTTGAATGACAAGACCAAGTGACTGCACTTCCACATTAAGCAATGTCTTTTCATGAAGTAGCAAATCACGCTCTTTCGCTGGTTTGTAAAATTGATAAAGGACCCAAAGTCCAATGGCGATCAAAATGCCTCCACCAAGTTTATCTGTCACTGAGACAGGGAGGAATGTCGTCAGCAGGCTGCCAATCAGCATAGAAATGAGCAGCACAATCCCTGAACAGCATGCAATAATGACAATCGCTTTAAATGGAATCTTCATTTTACGAAGTCCATACGTAAAGCCTACAGAAAAGCTGTCAATGCTGACTGCAATAGCTAAAAACAGGAGCGAAATCGAAATCATACCTGAACTCTTCCTTTCTGTTCATGCAACGATGATCAAGAGTCTCTAGGCGTCCTTAGACTCTTCTTCACTATATGAAGAGCAGGTGGGCTGTGTGTCAGTCTACACCTTGCTGAAAAATGAATGTTTTTTATCGTATGCACAGCAAAAAGGAAGCATGCTGATGGCTGATTTTTATTGAGGA
Organism: Bacillus sp. ABR; assembly: GCF_056172715.1. Taxonomy (NCBI): domain Bacteria; kingdom Bacillati; phylum Bacillota; class Bacilli; order Caryophanales; family Bacillaceae; genus Bacillus; species Bacillus sp. ABR. The sequence goes on from NZ_JAOYSL010000002.1 coordinate 724,292, forward strand.
CGTTTTTGGCAGGTTACACAAAAATGTGTGCCGCGCCCTCCGACTACTGTTTTCTCAATGATGCTTCCGCATGTTTGACAAGGCTCTCCCCGCCGGTCATACACAAGAAGCTGCAGCTGAAATGTTCCAATATCACCTTGTGAATTGATATATGAGCGAATCGTGCTTCCTCCTGCATCTACCGCTACTTGAAGTGTATCGATAATATGCCTGTGAAGCACTTTACACGATTCAAGGCTGAGCTGATTCGCTTTTGTTTCTGGATGAATGCCTGCTTTAAACAAAACCTCATCTACATAAATATTACCTAGTCCCACGACAATCTTTTGATCAAGCAGCGCTGTTTTGACCACACGGGATGTTTTTTTCAATTGCTCCCATAAATATTCCGGAGTGAATTGATCATCAAAAGGCTCATACCCCAGCTGTGAGAGCGGGAGTTCCTTTTCCTCTTCCCCCGGCTGAAATAAATGCATTGTGCCAAATTTACGCACATCATGATACCGAAGCTCAGTACCATCTGTAAAAGTAAAGACGACGTGTACATGTTTATCGTATGGCTCATGCGCTTCATGTACACGGTATTTCCCTTCCATCCTTAAATGGGAGACCATTACGTAGTGGTCTAAATGAAAGAGCAGGAACTTTCCTCTTCTTTCAATGGTTTGTATCGTTTCTCCTACCATCCTTCTTGCGAACTCTTCCGGCTCCCCAGGACGTTTGATGATATTTGGCCATTTGATATCGACCGTTTCAATCGTTTTTCCTTCGACTAACCGCTTGAGTGTGCGCCGGACGGTTTCAACTTCTGGTAATTCCGGCATGCTCCTCGCTCCTTTTTCTCTCTCTATTATTTTGCGTCGTACCAAGATGGGCCTGAAGCAAAATCAACTTTTAGCGGCACATCTAGCTGAAGTGCATTTTCCATGACTTCAGGGACAATTTTTTCGAGTATGGCAATTTCTTCTTTCGGCGCTTCGAAGATCAATTCATCGTGCACCTGTAATAAAAGATTTGCCTGCAAGTTTTCTTCTTTTAACTTACGCGCCATATCAATCATGGCTTTTTTAATAATATCAGCTGCACTGCCTTGGATCGGTGTGTTCATGGCTGTTCTTTCCGCAAAGCTTTTGATATTAAAATTGCGGCTGGTGATATCCGGGATATACCGTCTGCGTTTGAGAAGTGTCGTGACATATCCTTTTTGTTTCGCTTCCTGCACAATCTCTTCCATATAGGTTTTCACGCCTTTAAAGCTTGTTAAATAGCGTTCGATAAAGGCAGCTGCTTCTTTTCTAGTGATCCCAAGATTTTGAGATAATCCATAGTCACTGATTCCATATACAATTCCGAAGTTGACAGCCTTGGCTTGTCTTCTCATAGAGGAAGTCACTTCTTCTTCTGAGACATGGAACACGTCCATCGCTGTTTTCGTGTGAATATCCATATCTTGCGTAAACGCTTCGATCAAATTCTCATCCTGAGAAATATGAGCGAGAACACGCAGCTCAATTTGTGAATAGTCAGCAGCAAACATAAGCCAGCCTTCTTTTGATGGAACGAATGCTTGACGAATCTTCCGTCCTTCCTCTAAACGAATTGGGATGTTTTGCAGGTTTGGATCTGTTGAGCTTAGTCTTCCTGTTTGCGTGAGCGCTTGATTAAATCGTGTATGCACTTTATGTGTATCCTTGCGCGTTACCTTCATCAAGCCTTCCACATAGGTCGATTGGAGCTTTCCAATTTGGCGGTAATGCAGAATAGACCGAATGATTTCGTGCTTATCTTCAAGCTTTTCAAGAACATCCGCAGATGTCGAGTAGCCTGTTTTTGTCTTTTTAATAATCGGCAGACCTAATTTTTCAAAAAGAATCACGCCAAGCTGTTTAGGAGAATTGATGTTAAACGCTTCTCCTGCTAAGCGGTGAATGGTTTCCTCATATTCTTTCAGCTTTTTCGCTAACTCTTCACCCATCTTCTCTAGGCGCTCAATATCTACCTTTACGCCAAGTGATTCCATCTCACCTAAGATGAGGGCCAGCGGCAGCTCTAAGTCTTCATACAGTTCATGTTGATCATTTTTTTCTAGTGCTTCAAGTGTTAAGTCATGCAGAGCAGAGATCGCCGCTGCTTTTCGCCCAAGATGTTCCTTCAGTTCATCTTCAGGTGGGATCGCCTGCTTTGCTCCTTTTCCGTACACTTTTTCATCAGAAAATGCGATGTTCAGGCCGTATTCCTTCGCTACACTTGCGACGTCCTCATAGGATTTCTGAGGATTGACGACATAGGAAGCGAGCAGGACATCGTTATCGACACCTTTTAGATCGACATCGTGCCATCTGAGGGCGACAACTGCTCTTTTTGAATCGAAGACCCATTTCTTCTTCGTTTCATCCTGTACCCATTGTTTAAATGCATCTGATTGAAGTGCATCTTCTTTCGTGATAAAAAATGCACCGTTTTCATTATGGATCGCAAAACCGATCAAATCCGCTTCATGATAATTATCTCCAAGCTGTTCTACCACAAGGGCGGCGTGATCTGTCAGCATTTCATCCGTTACATCAGTCATTTTTTTCACTTCTAATGCTTCAACTTCGACCTGTTCACCTGTTTCTGGTGCTTCCCCTAGACGCTCTAGCAGCGTTTGAAAGCCTAGTTCTTTATAAAGAGAGATCACTTGATCCATATGAGGACCTTCATATGCGAGATCCTTGCTTGATACATTAATTGGCGCTTCTACAAGAATCGTTGCGAGTTGTTTACTCATCACCGCTTGCTCTTTATATTCTTCAAGCTTTTCTTTGAGTTTTTTACCACTGACTTCGTCAATATGTTCAAGCAGGTTTTCTACCGTTTCAAACTGCTTTAACAATTTTATCGCTGTTTTTTCCCCTACACCGGGCACCCCTGGGATATTATCTGAGGAATCTCCCATCAAGCCTTTCATATCGATGATTTGATCTGGGCGCAGACCATATTTTTCTTCAATATGAGCCGGTGTGTAATATTCTACTTCTGTAATGCCTTTTTTCGTAATTGCCACCGTCGTATGGTCTGTTGAGAGCTGCGTTAAGTCCTTGTCTCCTGAGAAAATTTTCACTTCAAAGCCGTCTTTTTCTGCCTCCACAGCCAATGTCCCGATAATATCGTCAGCCTCGTATTGAGGAAGCTCGTACCTTTTCACCTGATAGGCATCTAATAGTTCACGGATAAACGGCATTTGTTCTGATAGCTCTGGCGGCGTTTTTTGTCTTCCGCCTTTATATTCTTTAAATGTCTCGTGGCGGAACGTTGTTTTCCCCGCATCAAATGCGACGAGCATATGGGTTGGCTTCTCGTCCTCGAGCATCTTCATTAAAATCATTGCAAAGCCATAAATGGCATTTGTATGGACGCCTTTATCATTTGATAATAGCGGCAAAGCAAAAAAAGCTCGATAAGCGAGACTGTTTCCATCCACTAGTACTAATTTCTTTTTGTCTGTCATGTTTTAATCCTCCATCGGCTGAGCCATTTCAGCCGTCTCTTTCACACATTGTATCATCATTTTATCAAAGTTTATTTTGAAAAGAAAATAGTCGAACCTGCATAAAAAAAGGGACGAAAACAACAAGTGTTTTCGTCCTTACAAAATTGGCTCCTTGGATGAAGGGGTTCCTATTCATCCTACCAATGATTGTTTAACTTAACATGAATCCATTGTAAAGATCATGTAAATTTTAACGTGACTTTCCTTTTTTCCCTATTTTGATTTCAGGCTCACTGTAAAAGTCGTTCCTTTGCCTTGTTTGCTATGGACTGAAATCGTCCCTTCATGCGCCTCCACAAGGTGTTTGACAATCGCAAGACCAAGTCCTGTTCCGCCTGAATTTCTACTTCTATCTTTATCAATTCGATAAAATCTCTCAAATATTCTTGGAATCTCTCTTTTCTTCATGCCGATTCCTGTATCTGCTACATCAAATTCATAGGCGCCTTTCCGCGGTCTTGCCGAAATGGTGACACTCCCTCCCTCTGGTGTATAGGTAAGGGCATTGTTGACGAGATTGAGGAAGATTTGCTTTAATCTCAGCGGATCTGCCATCACATAGACAGGCTCTTTCGGGATGCGCACTTGTAATTGAATACCTTTTTCCGCAGCCTTTTGTTTTAAAAGGACTTCAATCTCTTGAATGATTTCTGACGCATTGGCGTCTTGAATATTTAGTTTGAAATGCTGCTGCTCGATTTTGGAAAGATCGAGTAAATCTTGAATGAGAGTTTCGAGTCGGACACTCTCTTTTAAAATGATGGAAAGGAATTGTGTCAGCGCTTCTTTGTCATCAATTGCTCCATCAAGAAGGGTTTCGGAGAATCCTTTAATCGACGTAATCGGTGTCTTTAATTCATGAGACACATTGGCGACAAAATCTTTTCGCATTTGCTCGAGCTGCTTTGTTTCTGTCACGTCATGAAACACAAGGACAATTCCTTTCCATTCATCGTCTGTACTTAAAATTGGGACACCATCCACTTGGAAGTAGCGCCGTTCAATGTCAACGGCTAGGCGCAAAAACTTCCGCACCTTCGTTTCTGTCATAAAAATTTCGTCAATCAGCTCAATAATTTCGTCATGTGTAAATGCTTCATGATACAGCTTGTGCATGTAAATGTGCTTTTGCACCTTAAACTGCTTGCGGAAGGTTCGATTGACTAGGTTGATATACCCCATCTTATCAATCAAAATAATTCCTGCACCGATGTTTTCAATGACTGTTTGCAGACGGTCCCGCTGCATTTCCCCAGTGCTTGTCATTTCTTGAAGGCTTTCTGCCAGACGTTTCATTGATGTATTAAGCTCACTAGTTTCAATGATGAGCTCTTCATAATGATTGGTATCATAGTTCCCACGTTCCAGCTGTTTGGCTACCTTTGTGGCATAATCTATCGGTTTTACATATTTCATCGACATGCGGTATCCAAAGAAAACGATGATAATAATCGCCGAGCCAAGACAAACGGCTAATGCGAGCCAAAGCTGGCCATCAATTTCATTTAAAGGCTGGAATGAAGCATGGAGAAATAAATAGCCTGCCGGTTCGTTTTGTTTCAGAATAGGGACTGCGTAATGAAACAGCGCATCCTTCTCATCCTCAATGACGACGCCTTTTGTTTGAAGCCGTTCATTGTTCAGTGTGTTTTGAATGATGCCCCTTTGCTCCGCTTGACCCGTTGTATGTATGATATTCCCCTTCAGATCCACAATTGACGCATTCATGTCGAGATGCTGCTTTGCCTGGTTGAGGATCTCCTTGTTTTGCTTCGCCTGCAGATCATCACCATCCATGGAAGAAAGAAGAAAGCTCGATTCATTTTCCATTCGTTCCGTTAATTTTGTTTCATAAAAAACATGGAACATGTGATCCAAGAAAAGGCCAAGTGCAACAAACACAATAAAAAGGAGAAAAATAAGTCCCGAAAACAGGCGGGTTCTTATTTTACTCATTTGGCTTTGGCTCCTCCAATTTGTAGCCTAAGCCGCGAATGGTTTTAATGTATGTTGGTTTTTTCGTATTCTTTTCAATTTTGTCCCGCAAGTGGCTGATGTGTACATCCACAATACGAGTGTCTCCTGCAAAGTCATAATTCCAAACGGCACTTAGCAGCAGATCACGTGTGAGGACACGTCCTTTATGCTTGGCCAAATAAAGCAGCAGTTCAAATTCCTTCGGCGTAAGCTCTAGACGTTCTTCTTGGAAGTAGACTTCGTAGTGTTCTGGTAAAATGCGCAGTTCACCAATTTTGATTTGGTCTGCAATGACCTCTTCCTTGTCCTCTTGCGTGGGGGCAGGCTGAGATTGCTGCGCTCTTCTTAAGATGGCTTTTACCCGAGCACCCACTTCTCTAGGACTGAATGGCTTTGTCATGTAATCATCGGCTCCAAGTTCAAGGCCGAGCACCTTATCAAATTCATCGTCCTTTGCTGTCAGCATTAAAATAGGGAACATCATTTTTTGAATTCTCAGTTGTTTGCACACTTCAATGCCGTCCATCTTCGGAAGCATTAAATCTAATACAATGAGATCAGGCTGTTCACTTGCTGCTTTTTCAAGCGCTTCTTCCCCATCTCTTGCTGTGACGACATCATAGCCCGCCCTTTCAAGGTTATAGCTTAGAAGTGTTACAATCGATTCTTCATCATCCACAACTAATATTTTTTTATTCATGTTGTGCCTCCAATTAGTGATTTCCCCTGCATCCTTTTTTTTGTATCTTATGTGAAAAGCGAGAAGTCATGCTTTCTCTTTCATTTTAACGAAAGCTTAACAAGAGGACAATTTAAAATTTCGACAAGATTTGTTTTGTAAACAAAAAGAAGGCCCCTCATAAGAGAAGCCTTCCTTTTTCATATTAAGACAATACTTTCATGACGTTCTTAACAGATTCAACAGAACGGTCAAGCTGACTTCTTTCTTCTTCTGTCAGCTCAAGCTCAATGATCTGCTCAAGGCCGTTTCCACCTACGATTGTTGGTACACCAAGGTAAATGCCTTCGTAGCCATATTCACCTTCAAGGTAAGCAATCGTTGGGATTACGCGGCGCTGATCTTTTAGAATCGCCTCAACCATTTCTACAAGTGAAGCAGCAGGTGCATAATAGGCACTACCGTTACCTAATAGGTTCACGATTTCGCCGCCGCCTTTTCTTGTTCTTTCAACAATCGCATCAATTCGATCTTTTGGAATCAATGTTTCAAGCGGGATACCGCCTGCATAAGAGTAACGAACAAGCGGAACCATGTCATCGCCATGTCCACCAAGGACAAAGCCCGTCACATCTTTGACAGATAGATTTAATTCTTGAGCAACAAACGTACGGAAACGTGCTGTATCAAGAATACCCGATTGTCCAATGACTTTTTCTTTTGGTAATCCTGATTCTTTATAAACTGCATATGTCATTGCATCAACAGGGTTTGTTAACACAACAATAATGGCTTCTGGAGAATATTTAACGATTTCGCGTGTCACGCTGCGCATGATTTTTTCATTTGTTGACACGAGATCGTCACGGCTCATTCCCGGCTTTCTTGCAATTCCTGCCGTAATGACCACGACATCAGAACCGGCTGTATCTTCGTAGTTAGAAGTGCCTGTAATGTTCGCATCGAAGCCTTGAACAGGGCTTGCTTCCAGCATATCAAGAGCTTTCCCTTTTGTTGGGTTCTCAAGCTGCGGGATATCAACTAAGACGACATCCGCTAATTCTTTTTGAGCTGTTAAAAATGCTGTAGTTGCTCCAGTAAAACCTGCTCCGATGACAGATACTTTTTTACGCTTGTTTGCCATTTCCTTTTTCCCCTTTAACTTTAAAGTTTAAGAATCAAGACAAGTTTTTGATGAGCTCGTCAGCAAACTCAGAACATTTTACTTCTGTTGCGCCATCCATTAATCTAGCAAAATCGTAAGTGACGACTTTAGATGCAATTGTTTTTTCAACAGATTGAATCACTAGATCAGCTGCTTCCTGCCAGCCAAGGTGCTCAAGTAACAGCACGCCTGATAGAAGAACAGAAGATGGATTCACTTTATCAAGACCAGCATATTTTGGTGCTGTTCCGTGAGTCGCTTCAAAAATAGCGTGTCCTGTTTCGTAGTTGATGTTCGCACCTGGTGCGATACCAATTCCACCAACTTGTGCTGCAAGTGCATCAGAGATGTAATCTCCATTTAAGTTCATTGTAGCCACAACATCGAACTCAGCTGGACGAGTTAGGATTTGTTGAAGGAAAATATCTGCAATGCTGTCTTTGACAATGATTTTGCCAGCAGCTTCTGCTTCACTTTGCGCTTTGTTTGCCGCATCTTTTCCATCTTGTTCTACAATACGATCATATTGTGCCCATGTAAAGACTTTGTCGCCAAACTCTTTTTCAGCCACTTCGTAACCCCAGTTTTTGAAGGCACCTTCTGTAAATTTCATGATGTTTCCTTTGTGAACAAGCGTCACAGATTTACGGCCTTGGTCAATTGCATATTGGATAGCCGCTCTGACAAGACGGGATGTTCCCTCTTCAGAAACTGGCTTGATTCCGATACCAGACGTTTCTGGGAAACGGATTTTGTTCACACCTAATTCGTTTTTCAAGAAGTCAATTAACTTCTTCACTTCGTCTGAACCTTTTGCATACTCGATACCAGCATAAATATCTTCTGTGTTCTCACGGAAGATCACCATGTCTGTGTCTTCTGGACGTTTAACAGGAGAAGGTACGCCTTTGAACCAGCGAACTGGACGTAAGCATGTGAATAAATCAAGCTCTTGTCTAAGTGCCACGTTTAATGAACGGATTCCTCCGCCAATTGGTGTTGTTAGTGGTCCTTTAATAGCAATTAAGTATTCACGAATGTCTTCAAGCGTTTGCTCAGGAAGCCACTCTCCAGTTTTATTGTAAGCTTTCTCACCTGCATATACTTCTTTCCAAGTGATTTGCTTTTCACCTTTATATGCTTTTTCTACAGCTGCTTCAAGTACTCTTGATGCTGCTTTCCAAATGTCAGGACCGATTCCGTCCCCTTCGATAAACGGGATGATTGGATTATTTGGTACATTCAATACGCCGCCAGTAACTGTAATTTTTTCGCCTTGTGACAATGATATTACCTCCCAGGTTATGTAGTGAATATTTGAAACTTCTTGGCTTGATGTCTGCAAGCAAAAAAGTTTTTCACGTGATTCGTTTTTTGTTGATGTTGATATGGAGGCTGATTGGCCTTTTGAAATCAGCCCCCGCTTATTCTATAAACATTAGTCTCTTTCACTGATCGGAACAAAGGTTTGAAGATCAGGTCCAATGTAATCAGCTCTTGGACGGATGAGTCGGTTGTTGTCATATTGCTCTAGAATATGAGCAATCCATCCAGAGAATCGGCTGATCACGAAAATTGGTGTAAACAAGTCATGATCAATACCAAGACTGTGATATACAGATGCAGAATAAAAATCAACATTTGGTGGAAGATTTTTCTCTGATGTCACGATTTCCTCTGCGCGAACAGACATTTCATACCATTTCGGCTCGCCAGTGAGGTTTGTTAAACGCTGGCTCATTTCTTTTAGATGCTTTGCACGCGGGTCACCTTGACGATATACGCGGTGGCCAAAGCCCATAATTTTTTCTTTCTTCTCTAGCTTACCATGAATATAGGAATCTACGTTTTCAACTTCGCCAATTTCTGAAAGCATCTTCATCACGCCTTCATTAGCGCCGCCATGAAGCGGTCCTTTCAGCGCACCGATAGCCGCTGTCACACCAGAGTAGATATCTGATAGTGTAGCAACACATACACGTGCTGTAAATGTCGATGCGTTTAATTCATGATCCGCATGTAGAATAAGCGCCTTATCAATGGCTTCAATTTCTACTGGTGACGGCTCTTCGCCATTTAGCATATACAAGAAGTTTGCAGCATAGCTGTATTCTTCTTTTGGCTGTACAGGCTCAAGTCCTTTGCGAATGCGAGAAAACGCAGCGACTAGTCCAGAAATTTTCGCCTGTAAGCGAATTGCCTTTCTGTAATTCGCTTCTTTGTCCATAATCTCTGATTCGTCATCTAGTAAACCTAGTAAGGATACTGCTGTACGAATCGCAGACATTGGATGAACCCCATCGAGCGAATAAGATTTAAAATGCTCAATGATTTCTTGCGGAATCTGAGCATTTTCATTGAGCTGTTGTTTTAATTCACTCAGCTCCTGCTCATTCGGCAGCTTTAAGTGCCATAACAGGTAGACAATTTCTTCGAATGTAGCTTTTTCAGTTAAATCATCGATATTGTACCCTACATAAGTAAGAGTATCATCAATAATTGAGCTTACGGATGAAGTTGTTGCCACGATACCTTCAAGACCTCTTGTTGCTGTCATGTTCAATCTCCCCTTTTTAAAAAGATTCCCCTTCGTTGCAGAATTCTCACTTTTTGAAAGCGCTATCCAATCCGAATAAGATGGCAGGTTCTGAAAAGAAAATGCTTACATTTACCTATACGGTTAGAGCGCTTTTAGCCTCATATCTCTTGTGTGATCAATGAGTTCAAAATTAAGCCTATTCCCATTATAAACAATAATCAGACATTTGTTAAATGTTTAACTATAATTTTTTTTGATATTTTTTTTTCCAGTCTCCCATATCAGGCATGGAATAAAGGGAATTTGCTTCTTTTAATATATTTAATTATGTTTTTTTGCAAAAGCTCACGCAAGAAAAAATTTAAAAAAGAAAGTGGCAGGAACCACTCTCTTTTCACCCGCTGAAAAATTTCACAGCCTGCATCGCCAAATAAGCAATTCCTGCCCCGATGAGCGGTCCAACAGCCACCCCTTTAAATAAGCTGACTGCCAAAATGGTACCGAACACAAGCGCTGCCGTAATATGCGGATCATTTTCGAGTAGCACAATCCCGTTTTTTGCAATTAATGCTACTAATATACCCGCTCCAAGAGCTATCCAAGCATAGGAAGATTTCATCGCTTCTCCAAGCTGCTTAAATCCAATGTCACCTGTTGCAATCGGGACCAGCACAGCAATGGTAATAACGGTCACTCCCCAATTAATGCCTTTAGATTGGAGAACCGGGAAAATTTTTTGATCCAGGCCAATCAGCTTAATTGCGATCAGTACAGAGACCGCTAAAATTAACGAATTGTTTTTTGCAATAAGTGCAATAACGAGTAAAAGTACCAAAAATAAATTTGCTTGAGTAAACATACGCCGCTCCTTTCTTTCTTTTTATTGCGACCTTTTCATATTACTAATCTTTTTGAATAAAATGAAGTATCGGACATGCTTGTTTTTTGGAGGGGATTGTGTGAATCACGCCTATGTGGCCATTTTTCTGCGAAGTTTGATGATAATCAGCATTGCTGTTTTTGCTGTTGTCTTTTTATATCAGTCTTTTCCGTTTTTATATCCTTTTTGGATCGCCCTTATTGTGTCTTGTTTGATTCACCCTGCCGTCTGCAAAATTGAAGAGCTTACCGGGATGCCAAGAGGACTTGTTGTGGTCATTGTACTGTTGCTCTTTTTAGTCACAGCCGCCGGCTTCATGACGCTTTTAGTGGCTGAAATCATTTCAGGAAGTGCTTATTTGGCAAAGGTGCTGCCTAGCCATCTTGATCAATTGATTGGTATTGTAGAGCAATTTTTCACAGATAAAATTCTGCCTTTATATCATGATGTCACAGCCCAATTTAATACGCTTCAAGCAGGTCAAAAGGAATCGATTTTGGGACAAATTCAAGCACTCGGTGATGAAGCTGCCGCAAAAATCGGGACTTTTCTTTCAAAAACACTTGAGCTTATTCCGGCTTTTTTAGGTCTTTTGCCTGATGCAGCAGCAACATTGTTATTTTCTGCTCTGGCAACTTTTTTTATCACGAAAGATTGGTTTACATTAAAAACATATGGCTCACGTATCTTTCCCGCAAAATGGATGCAGCATACACGCGCCATTTTATCTGAAATCAAAAAAGCCATTACCGGTTTTATGAAGGCTCAGCTTCTGCTTGTGGCCATGACGATTGGTATTGTATTGATTGGACTCATCGTTTTAAAAGTCGAGCATGCCCTTGTAATTGCTTTATGTATTGGATTTGTCGATTTACTTCCATATATCGGGAGCGGCACTGTTTTCCTACCGTGGATCATTTATTCTGCTATGACAGGAAATCTTTCACTCGCCATTGGACTGGGCATTTTGTATATTGTTGTCCTCATTCAAAGACAAATATCAGAGCCAAAAGTCTTAAGCAAATCCATCGGACTTAATCCTCTAGCAACGCTTGTGGCGCTATTTGTCGGGTTAAAATGGTTTGGCTTTCTTGGACTTGTGATTGGCCCTGCTTCCCTTGTCGTGTGGCAGGCATTCCGTAATGCAGGAGTTTTCAGAGATATTTTTGAGTACATTCGGTATGGCATGCAAAAATAAAAGAGACCTAGGCTGAAGGTCTCTTTAGCGAATGATTGTATAGCGGTTGCGATTAGACAAGTTTCTAAGCCAGCGTTCAAAGAGCGGCTTGATTCCCTTTCTCGTCACCGGAATGAGCAGCAAAGCCCCAATGAGATCTGATAAGAAGCCTGGAATGAGCAGCAACAGACCGCCAATCAGAATACAAAAACCATCGACAATCGCTCCCCCTGGCATCTTGCCATATTGTAAATCTCGCTGCACTTTTTGGAAGGCTTCTATTCCTTGTTTTCTTGCGAAATAAGCACCTAATGCACTTGTCAGCACGATGAGCAGCATCGTTGGCAAAATGCCAATGATTTTACTTGAGATTAAAAATAAACTAATTTCCACCGCAGGGAACAGAATTAATAATAGTAGAAAATATTTCTTCAACCATATCACCTCATGGGGTATCTTTCATCGAAAGCTGTTTACTTTTTTTAGTGTAACATAAAAAAAGAGAGGAGTCAGACAACTCCTCTCTTGGATGATTTAAAGGACGCTTGCACGGCCTTTGTAGATCGCTCCGCGTGCTGGATCTACTGTAATCTCTTCGCCTTCTTTTAATAGTGTTGTTGCGCCGTCAAGACCAACAATTACTGGAATGCCAAGGCTTAATCCAACAACAGCTGCATGGCTTGTTAAACCGCCTTCTTCTGTGATAAGGGCAGATGCTTTTTCTAAAGCTCCCATCATATCACGATCTGTGCAGTTTGCGACTAGGATCGCACCATCGTACATTTTTTCTTCTGCTTCTTTTCCGCTTTGTGCAATAACAACCGGTCCAAATGCAGATTTACGGCCAATACCTTGACCTTTCGCAATGATGTCACCGACAACATATACTTTCATTAAGTTCGTCGTACCTGTTTCACCAACTGGCACACCTGCTGTAATGACGATTAAATCGCCGTGTCTTACATAGCCTGTTTCAATTGACTTTTCTACTGCATTCTCAAGCATTTCATCAGTAGACGTCGTTTTTGATCCGCTCTTTGCAAATACACCGAATACGAGTGAAAGCTTTCTTGCCACTGATTCGTTTGCTGTAACTGCTACGATTGGTGCTTTTGGTCTATATTTTGAAATCATTCTTGCTGTATGTCCACTTTCCGTAGGCGTCACAATTGCTGCCACATCAAGCTTCATTGCTGTATGTGCAACAGATTGACCGATCGCATCTGTAATGCTGACTTCTACTTCTTCGCTTCTACGGGAAAGAATTGCTTTATAGTTTAGTGCTTCTTCTGAACGTGATGCAATGTTATGCATCGTTTGTACAGCTTCTACTGGATATGTTCCTGCTGCTGTTTCACCAGAAAGCATAATTGCATCTGTACCGTCAAAAATAGCATTGGCCACGTCACTTGCTTCCGCGCGGGTTGGACGAGGGTTACGCTGCATGCTGTCCAGCATTTGAGTCGCTGTGATGACAGGCTTGCCTAAACGATTGCATTTTTTGATCAGCATTTTTTGAACAAGCGGTACTTCTTCTGCCGGGATCTCTACACCAAGATCTCCACGCGCAACCATTAAACCGTCAGATACCTCAAGGATTTCGTCGATGTTATCAACACCCTCTTGGTTTTCAATCTTAGGAATGATTTGAATATCAGTCGCATTGTTCTTTTCAAGAAGCTCACGAATTTCAAGAACATCAGAAGCTCGTCTCACAAAAGAAGCTGCGATGAAATCGACGCCTTGTTCAATTCCAAACAGAATATCATTGGCATCCTTTTCTGTAATACCTGGCAGGTTCACACTGACGCCAGGTATGTTGACACCTTTTTTGTTTTTGAGTGTGCCTGTATTCATGACTTTAGTGACGATTTCTTTGCGGTCCATATTAATTTCTTTTACTTCTAAACCAATCAGACCATCATCTAATAGAATCGTTGAGCCCACTTCTACATCATGAATTAAATCTTCGTATGTCACACTAATTTTTTCCGTATTTCCAACAATGTCTTCCATACTCACGATAAGATCAGCACCAGCGACTAGCTCAATTGAGCCGTTTTCAACTGTACGTGTACGGATCTCTGGACCTTTTGTATCTAGAAGGATCGCAATGTCCTTGCCTAATGTTTTACCTGCTTTACGTATGTTTTCAATGCGTGCACCATGCTCTTCAAAATCTCCGTGGGAGAAGTTTAGTCTGGCTACATTCATTCCTGCTTCAATCAATTCAGTCAGCTTTTCAATGCTTTCACTTGCTGGACCGATTGTACAAACGATTTTTGTCTTTCTCATTACTGTTCCTCCTAAGGTCTTCTCGTTTTATATAGAGAGCTCTTGTGAAAGTCGGTACATATTTTTATCGACTGTATGTTTTTTATCTAAGATTTCTAAAATATCATGATGGACAAGTTCATTGCTTTGAATGCCTACACAGCGTCCGCCTTGTCCTTCAAGGAGAAGCTCGACTGCGTATGCTCCTAAACGGCTTGCCAGTACACGGTCAAATGCACTCGGAGAACCTCCGCGCTGAATATGTCCTAAGACAGATACACGTGTTTCAAGGCTTGTCTCCTCTTCAATCCGCTTACCAAATTCAACACCGCTGCCTACGCCTTCTGCAACGATAATAATACTATGCTTCTTGCCGCGCTCGTGACCTCTTCTTAACCTAGCAATAATTTCGTCCATGTCATAGTCTGCTTCAGGAATCAAAATAGATTCGGCTCCGCCCGCAAGACCTGACCAAAGGGCAATATCACCAGCATGTCTTCCCATTACTTCGACTACGTATGTACGTTCATGAGATGTGGCTGTATCACGAATTTTATCAATGGCATCAATGACAGTATTCAGTGCTGTATCAAAGCCAATAGTGAAATCAGTACCTGGAATATCGTTGTCAATCGTGCCAGGGACACCTACACATGGAAAACCGAGCTCTGTTAATTTCTTCGCTCCCATAAATGACCCGTCTCCACCAATGACTACAAGTCCTTCAATACCGAATTTTTTTAAGTTTTCAATTCCCTTTTCACGACCTTCAACTGTCTTGAATTCAGGACATCTTGCCGTGTAAAGTTTTGTTCCTCCACGATGAATGATATCGCCTACTGAACCTATTTCGAGTTTCTCAATTTTACCGTTAATTAGACCTGAGTATCCATTATAAATACCGTAAACTTCAACATTATGGTAAATTGCTTTCCTTACAACTGCGCGCACAGCTGCATTCATTCCTGGGGAATCCCCACCGCTTGTTAAAACTCCTATACGCTTCATCTTTTTCACCTCAGAGACCATATATGAATTAAACATACCATTTCCACTGCTTGAAAACAATCATGAGCAAATTTGGATGTTTTCAATACGAATTTCTAAAACCGTACTTATTATACAATTAAATAAACCGTTTTTAAACAAAAGTTAAGAACGTCATGAAAGCAAATCTCTCTGAAATCTGTAAAGGCAAGTGCTATAAACCTTGTCATATCAGGGTTTTCAGACGTTTCAAATTTTATGAAAACAAAAGAAAATTATTTTCAAATAGCGCTTACATGAGGTCGGTTTTCATGAAAAAAGATGAAAAAAATAAACGCCAGCCAAAAAGGCTGTACGTTTATTTAGTTTACCCCAATATATTGATTTTCAATCGATACTTTCCCGATTGCTTTGTATTTTTCATATCTTTGTTCGACTAGTTCTTCAGGTGTTAGTTTGAGCAAAGATGTAAGTGATTGTTTTAATACATTTTCCATGTAGGCTGCTTGTTGTTTCACGTCTCGATGTGCTCCACCTTGCACTTCTTTAATAACATCATCTATAATATCTAATTCTTTTAGGTCTGGAGCGGTAATTTTCATTGATTCTGCAGCTTTTTTCGCAAGTGATGAGTCCTTCCAGAGCAGTGCTGCTGCACCTTCAGGTGAAATCACTGAATACGTTGAGTTTTCTAGCATGAATAGGTGGTTTCCTACGCCTAGGCCTAGTGCGCCGCCGCTTCCGCCTTCTCCAATGACAATACAGACAACCGGTACACGAAGTCCTGCCATTTCGAATAGGTTTTTCGCAATTGCTTCACTTTGTCCGCGCTCTTCAGCTGCTTTACCAGGATAAGCTCCTTTTGTATCAATAAAGCAAATGATCGGGCGATTAAATTTATCTGCTTGTTTCATCAAACGCAGCGCTTTACGGTAGCCTTCTGGATGAGGCATTCCGAAATTACGGCGCAAGTTTTCTTTTGTATCTTTACCGCGCTGATGACCAATAACAGTGATAGGAAGCCCTTTAAACGTGGCAATTCCTCCAACGATCGCTTCATCATCACCATAAAAACGGTCACCGTGACATTCGAAAAAGTTGTCAAACAGCTCTTGAATGTAATCGAGAGTTGTTGGGCGCATCGCATGCCGAGCAATCTGCACTCTGTCCCACGGCTTTAAATTTGTATAAATGTCTGCTTCAAGCTTGCTCAGACGTGTTTCAAGGCGCTCAATTTCTGCACTTAAATCCATTTCTGAGTTTTGTGTGAACTTTTTCAGTTCATCAATTTTCGCTCGAAGTTCAATGACAGGTTTTTCAAATTCTAGTTCTCCAGCCACTCTCGTTCACCTCCTGTGCTGTGTAGCGCTAAGATTCGGCCTAGTGTTTCTTTCATTTCTGCACGATGGATGACAGCATCAAGCTGTCCATGCTTCATTAAAAATTCAGCCGTTTGGAAGTCCTCTGGCAGGTCTTCACGAATCGTTTGTTCAATGATTCTGCGGCCTGCAAAACCAATTAAAGCACCAGGTTCTGCAAAGTTGTAATCACCGAGAGACGCAAAACTAGCTGATACACCGCCAGTTGTTGGGTTCGTCATCACAGAGATAATCAACCCTTGATCTTCGCTGAACAGTTTTAATGCTGAACTTGTTTTTGCCATCTGCATCAGACTGAGAATTCCCTCTTGCATTCTCGCTCCACCAGATGCAGTAAAGATAATAAACGGAACCTTGTCCGCTTTTGCTTTCTCGATCGCCAGTGTGATCTTTTCACCAACAACCGATCCCATGCTGCCCATACGGAACGTGGCATCCATGACAGCAATGACAGCACTTTGGCCTTCAATCTCACCTTTACCTGTGACAATGGCTTCATTCAAAGATGTTTTTTCTCTGTCTTTCTCAAGCTTTTCTTCGTAGCCTGGGAAACCGAGCGGGTTTGCTGAAATGAGGTGCCCGTTAAATTCTTCAAATGTGCCTTCATCTACAAGGCTTTCGATACGCTGTTTTGCATTCATTTGCAAATGTCTGCCGCAATTCATGCAAACACGTAAATTTTTATCTAGTTCTTTGGTGAGCATTATTTTTTTACATTGCGGACATTTGGTCATGATGCCTTCAGGCACATCTTGGCTTGCCTGTTCAGAGGGTACAGATGCATATTTTTTCTTTTTACTGAAAATATTCTTGATTGACAAATGACTACCTCCCTTTTTGAAGGGTTTTTTCTTTACACGCACATCCACTATTATAGGACATGTCATAACTGTACCGAAACTATTGTACTTTTTTTGTCAAACGCTGTCATCCTTCATTCAATTTTTTCAGTGGGGAATTGATGAGAAATGAGTAGGTGTTTGGGGCGCTGAGCAGTTGATATGTTTGAATTGTGAACGTCTACAAAAAAATCTCATTCCGGATGAAAAATTTTTCGCGTAAGAGAGGAAATGTTGCACGTTTTTCCTCCAATTTCAGAAAAAACGTGCACACTTTTCCAGTTGATTATTCGCCGATAATCGTTAATTTTCTTGTTTTTTCAGCGACCGCTTCTGGGTCGACTTTGATTCTTGCAACGCCAGTTTCCATTGCTGCTTTTGCCACAGCTTTTGCTACCGCTGGTGCCACGCGTGCATCAAATGGTGCAGGGATGACATATTCAGCTGACAATTCCTCATCTGAAACAAGAGACGCTATCGCTTCAACAGCTGCGATTTTCATTTCTTCGTTAATGTGAGTTGCACGTACATCTAATGCTCCGCGGAAAATTCCTGGGAATGCCAGTACGTTGTTCACTTGGTTCGGGAAGTCAGAACGGCCAGTTCCTACAACACTTGCACCTGCTGCATGTGCATCTTCTGGCATAATCTCTGGATTTGGATTAGCCATAGCAAAGATGACAGGATCTTTTGCCATTTTTCCAACCATTTCTTTTGTTAAAGCGCCTGCTACAGAAACCCCGATAAAGACGTCTGCGCCTTCAATGACTTCTTCTAATGAACCTTCTTTGCGGTCTTGGTTCGTGAATTTAGCTACTTCGTTTTTCACTGCATTCATACCATTCGGGCGGCCTTCGTAAATGGCACCTTTCGTATCACACATAATGATATCACGTACACCGAAATGATAAAGAAGTTTGATAATCGCAATTCCTGCTGCCCCGGCGCCGTTTGCCACTACTTTGATTGAAGACATAGATTTTCCAGATAGCTTCAGTGCATTCACAAGTCCTGCTACTGTCACAATGGCTGTTCCGTGCTGATCATCGTGGAAAACTGGAATGTTTGTCTCTTTTTTCAAGCGCTCTTCGATGATAAAGCAGTTAGGAGCTGCAATATCTTCAAGGTTCACACCGCCAAAAGTCGGCTCAAGAAGCTTCACCGTTTCAACGATTTTGTCTACATCGTTCGTTGCAAGCGCGATTGGGAAGGCATCTACGCCTGCAAAGCTTTTGAATAATACGGCTTTCCCTTCCATTACTGGAAGAGATGCTTCTGCACCAATATTTCCAAGCCCTAAAACAGCGCTTCCGTCTGTGACAACAGCGACCATATTGCCTTTCATTGTATAATCATACACTTTGCTTGTGTCGTCATAAATATCTTTACATGGTTCTGCAACACCAGGTGAATAAGCCAAGCTCAAGTCTTTCGCATTTTTCACTTGTACTTTTGATTTTGATTCGAGTTTGCCTTGATTCTCTTTGTGCATATGTAATGCTTCTTCTCTTAATGACATGTGATGAACACTCCTTCAAGTGGAAAATGATTTAATGATTTGCTAAATTAATAAGCACATACTGGCAGTTTTAAATACACAGAATCTTTAAAATGATAACACAATAGGTGAATTTGTAAAACATATTCAGGCGATTTGTCATCATTTAATCACAACGTTTTGTTCACCGAGCAGCTCTTTTAACTGGAAAATCACAGCATGATCTGCATGAACTTTGTATGCATCTGGAAGTCTCATCGTCTTTTTTTGCTTCTCATAATACAAATAGACATCTGCTTCTCCGCTGTGCATCGAGAGGACTCGTTTTACTTGCTCTAGCAGCTCCTGCGTATGATTCTCTTCTTTCACCCGAATGTAGACAGACTCTTTTCTTTTTGCGTCCATCTCTTCCAGCAAAGCAGCTTCTTGCACGATGATTTGACTGCTGTCATTTCTGATCTCTACTCTGCCTTCCACATAAAGCATGGTGCCCTCCTCAAGTAAGGGGGACAGCTTCCTAAATTGCTCTGGAAAGACGACGCCTTCCATTTCTCCCGTTTCATCCCCAAATGTAACAAATGCCATCGATTGTCCATTTTTTGTCCGAATCGATTTCACTTTTGTCAAAAGACCACCCATTGAAATCTTCCGCTTAATATAGGAAGAAAGTCTGATGATTTCCACTGCACCATTCTCTCTTAAGCGGTCTCGGTATGCTTGTACTGGGTGATTTGATAAATATAACCCGAGTGCCTCTTTTTCAAATTGCAGGAGATCAACAAGCGGCATTTCTTCTATCTCCGCATATTTTGGCTTAATGGAGAAGGTTGTATCCCCAAGAAAGTCCAGCTGATCCTCTGGATTTAAAAATGACACGTGGTCTAACGCAATATCTATCGATGCTAATAACGAAGCACGATTGGGATAAAACTCATCCATCGCTCCTGAAAAAATGAGCGCTTCAATCGTTTTTCGGTTGACACTCTTTGGTGATACTCTTGCGCAAAAATCAAATAAATCTTCAAACGGCTTTTCCTGTCTTGCTCTGTATATATCCTTTACAGCTGACACTCCGACATTTTTAATCGCTCTTAAGCTGTAGCGGATCTCCCCTTTTTCAACCGTAAATGGAAACTCACTCTTATTAATAGAAGGCTTCAACACAGATATCCCTTTTTCCTTCGCCTCATAGAAATATTGAGCAATTTTGTCTTCATTTCCAATTACACTCGTTAAAAGACCGCACATAAAATATAACGGATAATGCGCTTTTAAATAAGCAAGCTGAAAGCCAATCATGCTATATGCAACAGCATGGCTTCTATTAAAACCATAGTTTGCAAATTTGACGATTAAGTCATAAACGTCATTTGCAATGTTAACAGGATACTCCTTTTTTAGGCATCCTTCAACAAAATGGCTTCGCTCTTCATCAAGGACCTTTTTATCCTTCTTCGAAACAGCTCTTCTTAATAGATCAGCCTCGCCCAGCTGAAAACCAGCCATCTTCGCTGCAATCAGCATGATTTGCTCCTGATAGACGATGACCCCATATGTATCCTTTAATATGTCATACAAATCAGGATGAGGGTAGGAGACCTTGACTCTGCCATGCTTTCGGTCGATAAAAAGCGGGATATTTTCCATTGGACCTGGACGATAGAGGGCATTGACCGCTACGATATCTTCTAAACTAGACGGCTTCAGGCGTCTCAGCACCTGACGCATTCCCTGTGATTCAAGCTGGAATATTCCAGTTGTATCGCCCGCAGATAACAATTCAAACGTTTTCTGATCCTCATATGATATGTCACTAAAGTTAATGTGGACGTTTTCCTGTCTTTCAATCTGGTTTTTAATGGATTCAATTAATGTTAAGTTTCTGAGCCCTAAGAAGTCCATCTTTAAAAGTCCGAGATCTTCTAAATAATTCATGGCATACTGCGTTAAATACACACCTTCATGGCCGTCTTGAATCGGAACGACCTCTGTCAGCGGCTCTTCGCTCAGCACAACGCCAGCTGCATGTGTCGAGGTGTGTCTCGGTAAGCCTTCTACCTTTAAAGCAGTTTGGAAGACCTTTCGAAGCTCTTCAGATTGCTGAAGCATCGTTTTTAATTCAGGAGATGCAGTCACCGCTTCTTTCAGCGTCGTTCCTGGCTTTGATGGGATCAGCTTGGCAAGACGATCCGCTGCCTTTGAATCAATTCCCATCACACGTCCAACATCCCTTAAAGCAGCCTTTGCTGCCAGTGTTCCAAACGTGACAATTTGCGCCACATGCATGTCTCCGTATTTGTCTTTTACATAAGAAATGATTTCGTCTCTTCTCGTGTCTGGGAAATCAATATCAATATCTGGCATGCTGATTCGCTCTGGATTTAAAAAGCGCTCAAATAAAAGACCATGACGGATCGGATCGACATCCGTAATAAACAGAACATATGCAACAAGTGAACCCGCTGCTGATCCCCGTCCAGGGCCTGTGACAATCCCTCTGTCATGCGCATACTTCATAAAATCCCACACAATGAGAAAATAATCACTGAAATTCATTTTTTGGATTATGCTCAGTTCATATTCAAGTCTTTTGACATACGTGTCATGTGAAGCAATCTTTCTTTGCTTCATCCCTTCTGCGCACACTCTGCGTAAAAACTGATCTGCTGTTGATTGATCAGGAGTTGGATAGGATGGAAGTTTTGTCTGTCCAAGATTTAAATCGACCTCGCAGCGGTCTGCAATCTCCACCGTTCTTGTCAGCAGCTCTCGATCATCTCTATACCATTCCAACATTTCTTCAAAGGATCTGAAATGCTTTTCTCCTCGGTCTTCCTCTATCTCTGAAAGCTGATCCCCTGCTTTAATAGCCTTTAAACACGTATAAGCCATTTTATCCTCTCGATTGATGTAGTGAACATCCCCCGTCGCAACAAGAGGTATGTCCACACTTTGTGAGACGTCCCGCAGTTTGCTGGTGAGCGATTCGTCCTGCTGAAATGGCTGAAGTGCGATGTACACGTGGCCCTCGCCGAATATATGCTTTAATTGTTTTGCGGCTTCACGCGCTTCTTCTATCTGATCATGCTGCAAAAGCGTTTCAATATACCCAGATGCACCTGGTGTGATCGCAATGAGCCCGCGATGATAGCTTTTTAGCCATTTTTCTTTCAGTCCGGCTTTTGATTTTGATTTCAGCACACTGCTGATTTTGATCAGGTTTTGATAGCCTTCGTTGTTTTTTGCAAGGAGTACCAAGGGATAAGCCTCTGTCTCTTGTTCATCTATGAAGACAGAAGCTGTTAAACCGATAACCGGCTTGATGCCATGTTTTTTACATTCCTTATAAAATTCAACCGTTCCATACATCACATGGTCATCGGTAAGAGCGAGCGCCTTGCAGCCAAGTTCTTTTGCTTTCAGTACAAGCTCCTTTACTTTAGCTGCACTGCTTAACAAGCTGTATCCACTGTGGACCT
Source organism: Bacillus sp. ABR (assembly GCF_056172715.1). NCBI lineage: Bacteria > Bacillati > Bacillota > Bacilli > Caryophanales > Bacillaceae > Bacillus > Bacillus sp. ABR. The sequence goes on from NZ_JAOYSL010000002.1 coordinate 746,697, forward strand.
GAAGATGAACATAAGACATGCTAAATCCACTCCTTTCGTCTAAAGTCATTCTTTCATTATAAAACGCGATGCGATGAGAAACAAATGTTCTTTCTTTTCTGTCCGTTCATACTTGTCCAGCACACACCATATATTGAATAGAGTGAGGTGGACAAAATGGATGTGAAGGAAGCTTTTATTCCGAATTTTATCAGCTGTTATTTTATCGCCCTTGGGGTCATTTTGGGTGGTGCTATCATAGGCGGTGTTGGTGCGTATTTATCTGGTCAGCCGCCTTTATCCATTATTACTAGTCTTGCCAACCGTTTAAAGATTTGGGCGCTTGTCGCCGCTATCGGCGGAACATTTGATGCTGTTTATAGCTTTGAACGAGGCATTTTCGAAGGAAACACGCGTGATATTTTCAAGCAGATTTTATTAATTATCTCTGCCATGGGCGGCGCACAAACGGGGTATCTCATTATTACGTGGCTTACACAGGAGCATGTGTCATCATGAGGGTGCCGGAGCTGTATAAACGCCCAGGCTGGCAGCGTTTTTTTGCAGGAATGATGTTTGGTGCGATTGTAAGCTGGCTCATTTTTCTCTTTACATACGGAACCTTTCAGGAAAAGCAAGTTACACTGCTGAGAAGCCAGCAGCATCATATGGACAGTTTGAAGGAACAAATCACACTCTATCGGGAAGATTTGCATAAGTTAAATGAGGATAATAAGAAGCGGCTGCTGATCCAAAGCGTAGATGTTCATCTCGTGAATCGTGAGCAATATAAAATCCCAGAGCCAGATACGCTAAAGTTTGAAGATCAGGTCAAGGAGGATATCTCAGAAGTCATTACAAAGGATATTGAAAGTGTCTATAAAACAAAGGAATTACTAAAACGGACAGTGGAAAATAAAGAATATACGATTCGGGAAAAGGCATACCGAGCGAAAGTGACAGAGCTGACAATTTATACGAAGCTTTCACTTGAAGTACGTATTTCATTTGCTGAATAAACAGGTTGTGGAATTTTTATGAATTTCTGCCCTCAATGATCGCTTTTCACGCTTCATTTTTATACACTAAAAGTAGAACGAGATCTTAAATAGAAAGAGGTGAGGACAATGGAGGTTTACAGCTATCGTCAAATGGCACGAGACAAAGCAAGCCGGATCAAAGACGGCATGTGTGCTTATGCTGAGACAGAAATGATGGCTCATTTAATTAAAAAAGAATTAAAGCATCAAAATCTCCAAGCCTATGAAGATTCAACAGACATCGGCTGCTGGTTTATCCCTGTATGCAAGTAACCCTTTTCTCCATGACAAAAAAGAGAGAAGGGACTTCATATCCCTCCTCTCTTATGATGATGATTTACATACTTCTTCTAAATCACGCAAAATCTCATCTGCTACGGCCCAATCATAAATGGACGCACCGGCTGCAAGCGGGTGGCCGCCTCCATGATATTTTTTCGCAATGGTGTTAATGACGACACCTTTAGAGCGGAATCTGACACGAATCTGATCGTTTTCTTCCACAAAAAAGACCCATGCCTTAATGCCTGCAATATTTCCTAGTGTCCCAACAAGCTGTGAGGCCTGCTGCGCTGTTGTTTGGAACGATTCCAAAATTTCACGCTTAATGAACACAGATGCAACCCCGTTCTCTGACAAAGAAATATGTTGAAAAATATAACCATTTAATTTCACGACATTCAAATCTGTCTCATACAATTGATTGAAAAGATCTGAAGATGAAAACGGATATTCGATGAGTTCTCCTGCATATTTGAGTGTCTTTTTCGTTGTGTTTGGGAAAAGGAAGCGGCCTGTGTCTCCTACAATGCCGGCATAGATCAATTCAGCCGCCTTTGTATTCAGCTGATATCCTTCTTCTTTTCCCTCTAAGTACAATTCATAAATCATCTCGCTCACAGAGCTTGCCTCTGTATCTACCCAAAGCAAATCACCATAAGGATCTTCATTCGGGTGATGGTCGATTTTCATCAGCTTATCGCCCATTAAATAGCGCTGATCATCAATTCTTGCTTGATTGGCCGTATCACAGACAATGACAAGGGCCCCTTTATACACGTCGTCTGGTACCTCATCGAGTTCATATAAAAATGAAAGGGATGGCTCAGGGGTTCCTGTCGCATAAATATTTTTTTCTGGATAGGTGGCACGCAAGATTTCCGTAAGGCCGCACTGCGATCCATACGCATCAGGATCTGGTCTTACATGTCTATGAATGATGATGGTGTCATATAATGATATGGTTCTAATCAGTTCTTTTTTCATAAAAACTCCTTCTCATGCGATACTCTTTTTATTATTAAATCATAATCTATCGTGACGGAAAAGTGAGGAATAGACAATTTATTCTAGTAAGCAAGCCTATTTACGTTTAAAATAGGGTTGTAACCACTTACAATGGAGGCTTGGCACATGCTTGTTTTGATTGTGTTTATTATTTGTTCTGCCATGTTTTATTTATACTACAAAGCGAAAAATGTCCGTACGAACCGGCCAGTTGAGAAAAAATTCTGGTCGGCGAAATCCAGTATGGCCCTTGGCTGCTTTGTCCTGCTTTTCGGTGTGAATCAATTATTTTTAAACCGCTCGTCACTCGCATTTGTCATCGGATTTATTTTTGTTGCTGTCGGTATCGGCAGTACGTGGGCTGGGTATAAAGCCTACAAGCATTACCTTCCGCTCTTTTTAAAAGAAGGCGAAAAAGATCACGCGTAATAAGGAAAGGGGCGACATGGGTTCGCCCTTTTTATCATTATCCCCTCTCCATCAGCTGCACCATCAGCATCGCTTTACCTACGATATTCGATTGGTGATAAACCTCGACTTCCAGCTTTCCAAACTTGCGCCCTACTTCTAAAATATTCGGCTTGATCTGGATTGTGGATTCCATTTGGACTGGTTTTAAGAAGTAGACAGAAAGACTCTCAACGATCAGCTCGCCCTTTTTATGAGATTTTAAGAAGCGGTTGGCTGATTCGATTAAAATTTGTGTGAACACCCCATATGAAATGTTTCCAAGCTGGTTCGTCATTTGCGGGGTGACCTCATATTGATAAACCGCATCTGCTTTTGGTTTTTCTGTATCAGTTTCTTTAAACCCTCTTGAGACAACATCATCCAGCTTTTCTCCGACCTGCGGCTGCTTTTGAATCATTTGGAGCGCCTTGAGCACATCCTGACGGCTGATCATCCCGATCAGCTTCGCATGATCATCCACAACTGGCAGCACCTCAATGCCTTCCCACACCATCATTTGGGCAGCTGAGGCGACAGATGTTTTGCCAATGACCGTCAGCGGATTTTTCGTCATCACCTTTTCAATCGGTGTGGAGCGGTCATGCCCCGCAATATCCTTTGAGGTGAGGATGCCGTGAATCTTCATTTGATCATCTGCGACCGGGAAACGGCCGTGGCCAGTTTCATAATTCTTTTCATACCATTTTTCAAGCTTATCCTCTGGTGATAAATACACAGTGCGTTCAATCGGCGTTAAAATATCTTCTACAAGCACAATCTCTTTTTTAATTAATTGGTCATAAATGGCTCTGTTAATGAGAGCCGCTACGGTAAATGTATCGTAGCTTGTTGATAAAATTGGCAGCTCTAGCTCATCTGCGAGCTGAATGATTTCATCATCTGTTGAGAATCCGCCGGTGACCAGCACAGCCGCCCCTGCCTCTAATGCCTGCTTATGGGCATTGATCCGGTTTCCGACGATGAGAAGGTTGCCAGCTGCCGTATAGCGCATCATCGCATCCAGCTCCATCGCTCCGATGACAAATTTATTTAACGTTTTATGTAAGCCTGCTCGTCCTCCAAGCACCTGTCCATCAATGACATTAACCACTTCTGCATATGTCAGTTTTTCAATATTTTCTTTTTTCTTCTGTTCAATTCGAATGGTGCCGACTCGTTCAATGGTACTGACGAATCCTTTATTTTCAGCATCTTTGATGGCCCGGTAAGCGGTGCCTTCACTCACTTTCATTTCTTTCGCTATGCGCCGGACAGAGATTTTCTCCCCGACATCTAATGAATCAATATACGATAAAATTTGCTCATGCTTTGTCGCCAATCCCGTTCACCCTTTTTGTTTTCAGCGTTTTCATCTATGTTTCATTATAAGGGCAGGAGGCTTTTAATAGCAATTTGTCTTTTCTTTCAGCAGATGAAGGTAAACAAAAAAGCCGGCATTTGTGTGCCAGCTTTTTTCGTATGGGGATTAAATCTCGATTGATTCCCCGCTATTTAACACATGACCGACGCCCCCATGCAGGCTGTCTGCAAATGCATGCGGATCCTGTTCAATTGGCGGGAATGTGCTGTAGTGAATCGGAACGACCTGTTTTGCCCGCAGCCATTCTGCTGCAATTCTTGCATCCTCCGGCCCCATCGTGAAGTTATCACCAATTGGAAGGAATGCGAGCTCAATATGATTCAGCTCACCAATCAGTTTCATATCTGAAAAGAGTGCAGTGTCTCCAGCATGATAAATTGTTTTGCCCTCTGCGGTAAATAAAATACCTGATGGCATCCCTGTATACGTAATTGTCTGTGCCTCTTCATCAATGACAGCAGAACCATGGAACGCTTGCGTGAGCTTCACTTTACCAAATTCAAACTCACGGCTGCCTCCAATAGAAAGCGGGTGCGTTTTCACCCCTTGCCAGCTTAAATATGTGGCAAGCTCGAAAGGCGCGACAACAAGTGCATCATTGTTTTTAGCGATTTCAATGGTGTCACCGATGTGATCTCCATGTCCATGTGTCAGTAAAATGACATCTGCTTTCACATCTTGCGGATTGATATCCGTGTGCTTATTTCCATTTAAAAATGGATCAATCCAAATATGGTATCCGTTTGTTTCAATGTGTACGACTGAATGTCCATGATATGTAGCTTTCATGTAGTATATCCACCTTTCAATTTTGATCTCATATCATTTATTCCCTCTATAAAAAGCTGAAAAACTTAATGCCTGTGAATGACGTTAAGACCACCTGTTGCTTCAATAACGGTGCCTGTAATGAGGTCTGAACGGTCATCACATAGAAATGAGATGATACGTCCTATATCCTCTCCAGTACCAGACCTGCCTATTGGCGTTTCTTCGTCTTTGATTTGGCGGGCTTCCTCTATTGTCGATTCTTTCATGTCTCCAACGATTTTGCCTGGACAAACCATATTGGCGGTGATGCCGTTTTCGGCTTCTTCAATCGCAATGGTTTTCGTCAATGACGCAAGGCCCACTTTTGCCGCTCCAAAGGCTGATCTGTGCATCCAGCCTGGCGCATGGTCTGCACCTTGGAAGCCATAAGTGATAATGCGGCCAAAGCTTTGTTTTCTCATCATTGGGATGACCATGCGGAACAAATGGAATACTGCTGATAAGTTGCCTTCTATCATTTGATACCATTCATCTTCAGAGTAATCCGCCAGTTTTTTTCGTTCAAAAATATAAGGACCAGCATTGTTAATCAAGGCATCAATCCGCCCAAATCGCTCTATTGCCAGCTCTACCATGTTTTTTAGATCTTCTTTTTTTGTCACATCACCTTGGACAAATTGAAGCTTATCTTCGTACTGCTGTAATTCTTCTCTCATCTGCCGGACAGCTTCATCATCACTTCGATAATTCACTGTCACAGAATACCCCATATTCAGTAAAGACTCGGTGACTTTCCGGCCAAGTCCTTTAGAACCCGCTGTTATTAATGCGTGTCGCACACAATCTCCTCCTAAAGCAAAGGTTGCAAGTTCACGTGTTTCTTATCTTATCTTTTACTTTACTATAAACCGGCAGCTGGCGCACTTATGAACCCTTTATCAATAGGAGTAAAACAGTATAGGGTGATTCATCCACTTTTTCAGATCCCATGAGCCATGGATATCGAGAAGCAGCGAAACAAAACGATAGCATTCTCTCACCTCTTGAAGCTCGCGAGGAAGCGGACAAATCTCTTCATACCCCAATTGGACATCGCGGGCAGCTTCTTTCGTCAAAAGGTATTCCAATGCAATAAAATCAAACGCAGCTGGTCCATATACGACATATTCTGTATCAACTAAACTCGTTACTTGATCATCTTTTTCAATATATTGAGACGGATCTAAATCAATTAAAATAAGACTGGCTGAATCAGGAGGCTTCAGCTTTCCAATCTTTTGCAACACAATTTCTGTATAACAATGAAATTCAGGCTGATCTGCGTAATAACGCTCTATGAGTTTGGGTACAGCCTTTTTTAACACCGCATGAAATTCTCTCAAATGTTTCTTTTCAGCTCCGTATACTGCCCCAAAAAAGTCAGTTCGATATGAATGAAGATGTGCTAGTTTCCTCCCATAATCCTTATAAAAGTTTGATGAACGTCCATCGAAAGATGTGAAAGGTGTTCCTTCTACTTTCTCCATTACATAAAAATGTCTTCCTGCCTTCTTCACTTTACGAACAACTTCTGGAATCTGAAACGAATTCGTATGAGACAGTTTTTGATTAATTTGATCGATATACTTTTGTATAGTATGAGCATCTACTCCATAGATCATATTGATCCCAGTCACAAATTCACTTTCTTCTCTTGCAGTTTTAGGAGATTTGATCACATATTCCGTTTTATCTTGTAAGGAGATCAGCCACACATCATTGGCCCGTCCGTCATATTGTTCTCCTAACGTTTTCACTGATACGATCGGTTGATGAAACAAAGCCTCAAGCGTTTTCTTCATGATCTGCTGTCACTCCCTCTTCTGCTTGACGCTGGTATGCTTTCATTTTCTCCAATGGTCATCAATCTCCTTTTTTCCATGACAAAAAAACCATCCGTATAAACGAATGGTTTTGATCAGTTATGCCAGACAGGCTTTTGCTTTTTCTAAAGCGAGCTGGATTTGTTTGAATCCAGTTCCGCCTGCACTTGTTCTTTTTTCAACCGCCACATACGGATCAAGAACAGTGTAAATGTCTTGTTCAAAAAGCTCGCTTGCTTCTGTAAAAGTTTCAAAAGGAAGATCACTTAAGTAGATGCCTTTTTGAATACATGTATACACAAGCTTGCCAACGATTTCGTGTGCTTCACGGAATGGCATGCCTTTTTTCGCAAGGTAGTCTGCCACTTCTGTCGCATTTGAGAAATCTTCTTTTGTTGCCTTTTTCATGACATCTTCGTTGACTGTCATCGTTTGAATCATACCTGTGAAGATTTGCAGGCTGCCAGCGATGGTTTTCACTGTATCAAACATGCCTTCTTTATCTTCTTGCAGATCTTTGTTATACGTAAGTGGCAAGCCTTTCATAATCGTGAGAAGCCCCATCAGGTTGCCATACACACGGCCTGTTTTTCCGCGGATTAATTCAGCCATATCGGGGTTTTTCTTCTGCGGCATCATGCTGCTGCCTGTTGCATACGTATCATCGAGTTCAATGAATTTGAATTCTTGCGAGCACCATAAAATGATTTCCTCACAAAAACGTGAGAGGTGCATCATCACAAGACTGCTATTAGACAAAAACTCTAAAATGAAGTCCCGATCACTCACACCATCAAGGCTGTTTTCGTAAATGTGATCAAAGCCAAGCTGCTCTGCAGTATATTCACGATCAATCGGGAATGTCGTTCCTGCTAACGCTCCGCATCCAAGCGGAGATACGTTAATTCGCTTCAATGAATCTTGAAAGCGCGCTTTGTCACGCTCAAGCATCCAAAAATAGGCGAGCATATGATGGGCAAACGAAATAGGCTGTGCACGCTGCAGGTGCGTATATCCTGGGAAAATCGTTTCAACGTGCTGTTCTGCCTTCTCTACAAGCACCGTTTGAAAGGAAGAGATCAGTTCAATGATATGCTCGACTTGGTTATTCAAATATAGGTGCATATCGGTTGCGACCTGATCATTCCGGCTTCTCGCTGTGTGCAATTTGCCGCCAAGCGGACCAATCTCATCAATGAGCATTTTTTCAAGGTTTAAATGAATGTCCTCATAATCTACTGAGAATTCCAGTTCATCCTCCTCTGCCTTTTTCATGAGCGTATTTAGTCCGTCTTTGATGGCAGCGGCCTCCTCATCACCGAGGATACCGCATTTATTCAGCATACTTGCATGAGCAAGGGAGCCGGTCAGATCTTCTTTCACTAATTGTTTGTCGAAATGAATGGACGCGCCAAACTCATCGACCCATTTTTCTGGTGTTTTTTGAAATCGGCCTCCCCAAAGCTTTTTCATGCTTTAACCTGCTCCTTTTTATTCACGATGCTGTTTACTTTTGTCGGTAAGCCCCAAAGGTTAATAAATCCTACAGCTGCATCATGATCAAATTCATCTGCTTTTGTATAAGTTGCGAGATTTTCATCATAAAGTGAATATGGTGATTTACGTCCTTCTACAATGGCATGGCCTTTAAATAGTTTCACACGTACAACACCTGTTACGTTTTGCTGTGTTTCTTGTAAGAATGCATCTAGTGCTTCTTTAAGCGGTGAGAACCATAAGCCGTTGTATATTAATTCAGCCATTTTTTGTTCCACGATTGGTTTAAAGTGTGCGACTTCTTTAACAAGCGTTAAGTCTTCAAGCTCTTTATGTGCTTTAAGAAGTGTGACTGCACCTGGGCACTCGTACACTTCACGAGATTTGATCCCAACAAGACGGTTTTCAACGTGATCGATTCTGCCAACACCATGCTGACCAGCGACTTCATTTAAATGAAGGATAAGATCAGATAATGAATACTGGATACCGTCAATCGCTGTCGGTTTTCCTTTTTCAAACGTGATTTCAATGATTTCTGGTGTGTCAGGTGTTTTTTCAAGTGGATTTGTCAGATCATATGCACCTTCTGGCGGCGCAGCCCAAGGATCTTCTAAAATGCCACATTCGTTACTTCTGCCCCAAAGGTTTTGGTCGATTGAATATGGGCTGTCTAAGTTAATCGGAATTGGAATACCATGTTTTTGTGCATAATCGATTTCCTCATCACGAGACCATTTCCATTCACGCACTGGCGCAAGAACTTCTAGATCTGGATTCAATGCTTTAATGGATACTTCAAAACGAACTTGGTCGTTCCCTTTTCCAGTACATCCATGAGCAACAGCTACTGCATTTTCTTTTTCTGCTACTTCCACTAATTTTTTTGCAATAAGCGGACGGGATAGTGCAGATACTAGTGGGTATTTTCCTTCATACATTGTGTGTGCTTGTAATGCAGTGAGTGCAAACTCTTCAGCAAATTCTTCTTTTGCGTCAATCATGTATGATTGAACCGCTCCGACTTGAAGCGCTTTTTGTTGAACGAATGCCAAGTCTTTTCCTTCACCTACGTCAAGGCAGCAAGCAACAACTTCGTATCCTTGCTCTTGTAACCATTTAACTGCAACAGAGGTATCAAGACCTCCGGAATATGCTAATACAACTTTTTTATTTTGTGACATGATTGAAAAGCTCCTCTCGCTTGTTTTGATTCTGTGAATGTTTTTTGCATAAAAATAAGTTTTAATTTATAAACATGCATTTAGTATGTATACACTGTAACAAGGAAAAATTGTTTTTTCAACCCCTTTATGAAAAAAACTCTGCCAAATTTTCTTGGCAGAGTCATTTTGGGCTATTTTTGATCTTTTTCAAGCTCTCGTAAGACGTGAGGAAGCTCTGGAATCACGAGTTTTGTCATGGCTAAACGAACGGCTCCGGTAGATCCCGGCGTGGCAAAGACAGCCTTTTGATTGACGACCCCTGCCGCTGCCCGGGACAAGATAGCAGCTGAACCTATGTCTTCTGTATAGCTGAGCATGCGGAAGATTTCACCAAAGCCAGGCAGCTCCTTGGAAAAAAGAGGGGTAATCGCTTCAATGGTCACATCCCTTGCAGCAATTCCTGTTCCGCCATTTAACAAGACGGCATCTATTTTCGGTTCGCTTGTTCCTTCCAGCACAGCGTCTTGAATCGATCCAATATCATCTTTTACAATATCGTATGCAAGAACAAGATGTCCCTGTTCTTTGAGCAAATCAATCATCAGGCGCCCGCTTTTATCTGTTTCCTTCGTTCTTGTATCACTGACCGTAATGACCTTCACATAAAGCCTTTCTTTCGCCTCTCGTTTATGTTCTGTCACGCTCATTTTCCGCAACGCTCCCTTTTACTTCATTTTGGACAACATTATAGCATGCAGCTTTTAACAGAAAAAAGCTCTTTTCCTTATTGGAAAAGAGCTTTTCAAAGATGATTACGCTAAACGCATAACGTCTCTTGCAATCATTACTTCTTCGTTTGTTGGGATGACGATCACTTTTACAGGAGAGTGCGGGTAGCTGATGAATGCTTCTTCGCCTCTCATGTTGTTTAGGGAAGGATCCCAGTAAACGCCCATGAATTCTAGACCACGAAGTACACGTGCTCTTACTTCTGAACTGTTTTCACCGATTCCAGCTGTGAAGATGATCGCATCTACACCGTTCATTCTTGCTGCATAAGAACCGATGTATTTATGAATACGGCTCGCAAAAATATCAAGAGCAACTTCTGCACGGTCGTTTCCTTCTTCTGTTGCTTCTTCAATATCACGAAGGTCACTTGACAGACCAGACACACCTAAAAGACCACTCTTCTTATTTAAAGTAGAAAGCACTTCTTCAGCAGTATGTCCTGTTTTTTCCATAATGAATGGAATAAGAGCAGGGTCAATGTTACCTGAACGTGTCCCCATTGCAACACCAGCAAGTGGTGTAAAGCCCATAGATGTATCGATTGATTTTCCGCCTTCAACTGCTGCGATACTCGCACCATTTCCAAGGTGGCAAGAAATCAAACGAAGCTCTTCTAGTGGACGGCCTAATAGCTCTGCTGCACGCTCTGTAACGAACTTGTGGCTTGTCCCGTGGAATCCGTATTTACGAATACCAAAGTTTTTGTAGTAGTCGTACGGAAGGCTGTATAGGTAAGACTGCTCTGGCATAGTTTGGTGGAACGCTGTATCGAACACAGCAATCGCTGGTACGTCAGGCAGAATTTGTTTGAATGCTTTGATTCCTACAACGTTTGCAGGGTTGTGAAGTGGTGCAAGCTCTGAAAGCTGATCAATGTCGTTAATCACTTCATCAGTTAAAAGTACAGAATCGCTGAATTTCTCTCCGCCGTGAACAACACGGTGTCCTACGCCATCAATTTCATTAAAGTCTTTGATGATGTGAAATTCAGTTAGTTTTTCAAGCAGCATTTTGACCGCTACTGCGTGATCTGGAATATCTGTCACTTCTGTTTTCTTTTCTCCATCTACAGAAATCGTGAAGATACTGTTGTCCATTCCGATTCTTTCAACAAGCCCTTTTGTTAAAACGGTTTCTTCTGGCATGTCGAACAATTGGAATTTAAGAGATGAGCTTCCTGCGTTGATTGCAATAATTTTGGACATTACTGTCGCTCCTTTTACTCAGTTGTTATATAAGGTTTCACGTTTTTTCCGGTGCTATATTCAACCTGTTTGACGGGTCTTTTATAGTTTAACGATAAGTCCGAAAAATATCTGACTTTTTCATTTAAACATTGAAAACTTTGCATTTCAAGTGCACCTTCAAACTGTTATCGCTTACATCAATAAGTCATTATTTTCTGAATAGTAAAATAGCCAGAAATAACTCTGGCTATTCTTTCGTTTCTTTTTCTTCTATAAACCACTGGTCTAGTTTTCGCATCACACCGACCATTGCTTCCTTTTGTGAGAAAGATGGAAGATTGGCAAACAGCATTCGTTTTGGTGCTTCCAGCCCTTCTTTTTTCTTTTGCATCACAAATAAGCTTTTGGCGTGTTTTTTATCCTTAAACATGGACACTGGCAGCTGAATTAACGCATTCATATACGCATGGTCTTTAATGAAATCCTTTAATTGTACGCTCTCTTTTCCTTCAAACAAGTCGTTTGGAATGATGAAGAATAAGAAGCCGCCTTCTTTTGTATAGCGGAGGCTTTGTTCAATGAATAGATAATGGGCAAAGGCATGTCCTTCTTTTGCCTTTAATGTAAAGTCTGCTGCACGCTCATCATTTGGATAATAGCCGACTGGCAGGCTGCATACAGTGACATCTGCCGGTGAGATCAGAAGCGGTTCAAGACTATCCTGGTGGAAAAGCTCGACTTCTTTCTCCTCTAAATTCGCCTGGGCCCAAGCAATTTTAATGAGCACATCATCAATTTCAGACGCAAAGCCGCGCTTAGTTTCTGCCGTAAGATTGTTTAAGACCGCAAGCAGTAAGTTTCCTGTTCCCGCTGCTGGATCAAAGACAACAAGCTCTTTTTGACCTTCTAAAAATTTATTCACCAAATAGCTGACAAACAGTCCAATCGTATCTGGCGTCATCTGGCGATTTGGATGAGAAATATCCTTTTGACCTTTCAATACGGCGAGCTGAAACGCTTTACGAATCTGCTCATGATCATAAGAAGCAAAATCTGCTTTCTCTATTAAATCCTTTAATAAACCGTTTCGATCATTTGCTTGGAAAAAGGCTTCTCCTGCTTCTGCCAATGCCTCAATATAGGAAATGCTCTGTTCCTTTTTCAATCGAATAGAAGCTGTATCGAGCAGTTCAAAAATAGTACTTACTTGATCTTTCTGCAATGCTTTTCTCTCCTCGCTTTGTTAAAAGCTATATGTTCTCATTGAAAAGAGCCCCAGGTTGAAGCCGGAGCTCTTGTTGATGCTGCTTTTATAACAGTGATTTTGCAGCTTCAATGGCTTTTTCATAATTTGGGTGATTCGTTGCTTCACTTACGTATTCAGTGTAAACCACTTTTCCGTTAGGGTCTAATACGAAGACTGCGCGCGCCAATAAACGCAATTCTTTCATATACACTCCGAATGCTTCACCAAATGACATATCTCTGTGATCAGATAATGTTTCGACATTTTCAATTCCGTTTGCTCCGCACCAGCGTGCTTGTGCAAATGGAAGGTCTGCACTAATCGTATAAATATTGACAGGACCTAAACCCGCTGCCTCTTCATTGAAACGTCTTGTTTGTGCGTCACACACACCTGTATCAATAGAAGGAATCACTGAGATGATCGTCACTTTTCCTGCTAAATCAGAAAGTGAAACTTCTCCAAGTGAGTTCGTTAAAACCGTAAAATCAGGAGCCTGCTCGCCTACTTTTACTTCATTTCCTACAAGCGTGACAGGACTTCCTTTAAATGTGATCGATGCCAAAACAATTCCTCCCTTTTCAAATGTATGGTTCTATCATAGTAGAGAAAGCAAAAAACTGCAAAGCCTAATCGTCCATTTTGAAAAAAAAGTTAACTGCAGCGCAGCTAACTTTTTAAAGGTCTATGTCATCTAGTTTTCGTTCTTTATGACGGTGCTCCCGCTCATCCTTCTTAAACATGTGCTGAAGACGTTCAATTGCTTGAGGAGCAGAATCCAATATTTTATCGAGCAGATGTGTGTGTTCATCCAAATGAAGCATTCGAACTCCGTTTGTTCCGACAATTAAGAAGGCGATTGGTGTAATCGATACCCCGCCGCCGCTTCCGCCGCCAAATGGGAGTCTCGGTTCTTTTCGTTCTTGATCATCAGAACGCTTTTCCTTCTTTTGGTTCCCGTTAAATTCACTGCCGCCGGCTGCAAATCCAAAACCAACCTTTGACACAGTGAGAATGACACTGCCGTCAGGGGTTTCGACTGGATCGCCGATGATTGTATTCACATCTATCATTTCTTTTAAGTTTTCCATCGCTGTCTTCATGAGACCTTGGATTGGATGATCTGCCATTTTCGGGTTCCTCCTTAAACAGATGATTCATTCTTCGTTGCTTGAAGAGAGGCACTTTTTCTCGCCTTTCTCCCTTTTAACCAATGGACAAGTAAACGAATGGCTGCAAGCATAGCATGTCCAATACGAAAATAAGCTATACATGTAAACTGAGTCTGTGATACGTTGTGCTGAAAGGCCGGAATGACTTCATATACTGGTTTATGCTTAAAGGTGAGATGCTCCTGCATAAAGGCAAGCAGCGCTCCTTTAACTGACCACACACCGCCGGCTGCTACACCTGTTAAAGCGGCGTCATGAAAGCCGATCCATGTCGACCAGTGAAATGAGACAACCCTTATGTGAATGAAGAACTTGCGCATGATCCGGTTTAAATCGACAATCTCTTTTGTGATGCGTTCCATTTGATGAAGGATTTGCTTCATATCACGTTTTCCTACTTTTTTATGCATCGATTCTTTTTCGTGATCAGGGATTTTGGCGCTCTCCATTTTCTTTTCACGAATATCAATCGTTTGGTCTTCTGGATTGACTCTCACCATCGGAATCTCTTTTTTGAGTCTGACCAATCCATATAAGGTGATGACCTTCAGTGCAATATGGTCATTGTCGTTTGTATGCGAATAGTCCAGCGAAATGGTTACTTTCATGAAAATCAATAAGATCACAAGAAACAACAACGCGGCGATCCAAACGTAAAGCACTGTGCTCACTTCCTCCATAACAAATGATGCTTCCCCTACGATTATGGCTCTCATTCTGGATTTTATACCCAATCAACAAAAAAAGAGTTTGACCGGTACGCGGCCAAACTCCTCTGATTATACGTTTGATTCTGTTTTTTCATATAAATGTTCATGGACAACCACCGTATCAGCAAAGTAATCATGAACCCCTTGCTTTTTCGGTGAGAACCCAACGATAGCATAGAGAACAAAGATCGTATTAATGTAACGTCCCACAATCTCTCTAAAGAAAATAACATCCCATGCCAGCTTCTTCTCAGGCTGAAGTGAGACCACTTTAATTCCAAACACCATCTTGCCGAGTGTTTGTTGAAAGATTTTCGTCATGATGGCGAAATAAAGGAGGAATACAATCGTCGTTGTGACGGAAAATGGAGAAAACCATCCCCCTCCTTTGGACCAACCAAACAGACTAAAGATTGGAGAAACCGTCAAATGGTTGACACCCCAGACGACGAGCCAATCAAGAATAAACGCCCAAAATCTAATCCAAAAACCTGCAAACGCCTGTGCTTCAATTGAAGCGCGCTTCACAAAGGCCGGCTTCGATTCTTCCTCTTGGCTGCGGCTTTCGCTTACTTCATCGAATGTAGAATCCATCTATGATCCCTCCTTTATTTTGAATAGAGATACATCGGTTTAGACCCATTTGAGCCAGCCAGTGTTTCTTTTAAATTCAGAAAATCAATTTCGCTTTTAAAGAGCTTGCTTGCACTCATGTTGAAGAGAGAGTTCCAGCCAAAGCTTTGAGAATAGCTGACCACTGTTGCTCCTTTTAAGCCTTTTTCATTTTTCTTCATCGCTTTTAATGCATCTTCATAATACCCAAGCTCATCGACTAATCCGTTCGATTTTGCCTGTGTCCCGTCATATACTCGGCCGTCAGCAATTTTCTTGACTTCCTTTTTTGACATGCCTCGTCCTTCAGAGATCACTTTGACAAATCCTTCGTAAGAGTTATCGACCATGCTTTGCATGATATTACGCTCATCTTTTGTCATATCACGGTTAGGAGACATGATGTCTTTGAACTTCCCGCTCTTAATCGTTTCATATTTAATGCCCAAATTATCTGCCAGCTTTGAATAATTCAAGCTTTGCATAATAACACCAAGTGATCCTGTTAATGTTTCAGGTGAAGCAAAGATTTTCTTCGCTGGAGTTGACACGTAGTAGCCGCCAGAAGCTGCCATTGAGCCCATAGATACGTAAATCGGCTTCTTCGCTTTTTTCACTTCTTCTAATTTTTTATGTATTTCAGCACTTTCATAGACACCGCCACCAGGAGAGTTAACGCGCAGCAGTACGCCTTTTACCGAAGCATCCTCTTTCGCTTTATCTAGTTCCTTGAGGAATGCACGATGATCATACCCTTCTCCGCCTAGTAGGCTCGATGCGCCGCCATTATCTTGAATGGTTCCATTAATCTCAAGAACAGCAATCTTGCCTGCACCGCTGCCATTCTCTAGTACCTTCTCTTCTATTTCATCCCCGAATTGATAGCTCATTTTATTGTCATTGAAGCTATCGAACAAGGCCATCGTGACACTAATCACAATTGAAAATCCGAAAACACCAAGTGCAATAATTAGCGCTACCCATCTTTTCGCATTCATCTTTTTCTCCTCCTTTTTGTCTCACTTCATTCATACGAATGCCCACATGAAATGTTTCACAGGAATTGTGGTTTTTTTACATTTCATGTAGGCATATGATAGCACCTCTCTTAAATAACGATCAACTTTACGTCGTCTACGTAGACAAGCGCATGACGAAAAATTGGCTTTTTTATCCTCTCCCTGCACCTAATTGGCTAGATCTTCACCGCAACGAAACACCTAAACCATTCTTTCATGAGAAAACGGCTATTCAATTATGCTCAGGATTCAGCCATTTTGAATCACTCACATCGACTCATTTCTCATCATGCAAATCTGATCATTAGATGTTCTCTCTAATGTTTTTACTTTCATATGAAAAAAGTGTAAAATGTGAGCAAGGGTTTTCATGTAAGCCCTTTATCATTGGAAATTATTTTTGACAGCAAAGGGGAGAACGTCAATGACAGACAATCGACGCAATGTATTTTTCTTTTACAAAAAAGATCATGAATTGGATGGACACATTTCTTCTCTCGAGAAGCTCGCTACCGATCAAGGCTTTCACGTCGTCAAGCGTGCAGAGGATGCCCATATTATTGCTTCAATTGGTGGGGATGGCACATTTCTTCAAGCAGTCCGTAAAACGAACTTCCGGGATGACTGCTTGTATGTAGGGGTATCAAAATCAGAGAATACGCACCTATACTGCGATTTCTCGTTAGAGCATTTTGATAAAATGATTGATGCCATGAACACTGAACAGCTTGAAGTGAGAAAATATCCGATCATCGATGTAAGCGTTGACAGTACAAATCAGTTCCATTGCTTAAATGAACTGTCGATCCGCTCCAGCATTATTAAAACATTTGTGATCGATGTGTATATAGATGATTTCCACTTTGAAACTTTTAGAGGCGACGGCATGATTATTTCCACTCCGACTGGTTCAACGGCTTACAATAAATCGGTGAGCGGCGCCGTGGTTGATCCGATGCTTCCATGTATGCAAGTCACAGAGCTTGCATCTCTGAATAACAACTCGTACCGTACATTAGGCGCTCCTTTCATTTTAAGCAGTGACCGTAAGCTGACGCTGAAGGTGGTGCAGGATGGAAACGATCATCCAATTATCGGGCTTGATAACGAAGCGCTCGGCACAAAGCACGTCAAACAAATTGACATTGGCCTTTCAGGAAAAGTGATTAAAACGGTGAAATTAAAAGACAACTCTTACTGGGAAAAAGTAAAACGCAGATTCCTTTAATCTTTCAGATTATTGAGGGTTTAAAGCTCCTTTATGGGGCTTTTTTTTATGTCTTTTCATTCACGGTCATGGTTATGGTATGATGTCACAAGTATGAATGTACGAAAAGGAGAACACGATGACATTACAACATTTTGATCAATATCCATTAAGTGATGAATTGAAACAAGCGCTAGAAGCGCTTCACTTCCATACACCTACACCCGTTCAGCACGAGACATTATCTGTTGCTTTTTCAAAGCAGGATTTAATCGTCAAATCTCAGACTGGCAGCGGCAAGACTGCAGCATATGGTCTGCCGATTTGTGAAATGGTTGATTGGGCTGAAAATAAACCTCAAGCTCTTATTCTCGTTCCGACACGAGAACTCGCCATGCAGGTCAAACAAGACCTCACAAGCCTTGGTCGATTCAAACGAATCAAAGCAGCTGCCATTTTTGGAAAAGCCTCTTTTCAAGCGCAGAAAGTAGAGCTTTCACAGAAAAACCATATTGTGTGCGGGACACCAGGCCGCATTTTGGATCACCTTGAGAAAGGCACCCTTTCTTTAGAAAATCTCAAATTTTTCGTGTTAGATGAAGCGGATGAAATGCTGAACATGGGATTTATCGATCAGGTTTCTTCTATTATTCAGTATCTGCCGCCAAAGCGCATGTCGATGCTATTTTCAGCGACAATGTCTGAAGATATGAAGAAATTGAGCGAACAATTTTTACAATCACCGAAAATCATTGAGATCGCACGTGAAGAAACGTCTGTACAGCAAATCACCCATACCGTAATTGAAACAGAAGAGGAATCGAAATTCTCCCTTCTTCAGCGGACGATCGTCATTGAAAATCCAGATAGCTGCATTATTTTCTGTAATACACAGGACCGGGTGAATGAACTCACGATGAAGCTGGATGAATGGGATGTGCCTTGTGACAAAATTCATGGCGGCATGAGACAGGAAGACCGCTTTGATGTGATGGATGAATTTAAAAAAGGTGAATTCCGTTATCTGATCGCAACAGATATAGCAGCCCGGGGAATTGATGTCAGTGATATGACACATGTCATTCATTATGATCTTCCTTATGAAAAAGAGCGCTATATTCACCGAACTGGTAGAACAGGCAGAGCGGGAAAAAGCGGAAAAACGATTGCGTTTATGACAAAGAATGCTAAGCCGCTTATTGATGAATTAAAGCAGGATGCCGGCATAGATTTTCAAACTCAGCCTTATCCAACGAAGGAAGAAGCAGAAAAGCATGTAGAAAGCTTTGAAGAAAAGATTGAAACGCCTGTTCAAAAGGAAAATAAACAGGCAGGCGTTGAGAAGGATATTATGAAGCTTTATTTTAACGGCGGAAAGAAAAAGAAGCTGCGAGCTGTTGATTTCGTTGGGACTATTGCCAAAATAGAAGGCGTTGCATTCGATGACATTGGGATTATTACGATTCAAGACACGAAAACATATGTAGATATTTTAAACGGCAAAGGTCCTCTTGTGCTGAATGCCATGCGCCACACAACCATTAAAGGCAAGCAGTTAAAAGTACATGAAGCACGTTCATAAAAAGTAAAGGCCCAGCGCCTTTACTTTTTTATTGATGACGTAATAATCGCACAAACGTTGATCCCATCAGCCTTTTTGATGACAAACATGACAAATGTCATATTGAATACATGATGGGTGCTACTATGAGCATGACACCTTTCCTTCTATACTTTGAAGTAGAAAGAAACGGAAAGGACTTGAACGTTCATGACGACTTCAACAAACACACAGCAGCAAGCTACTTTAAGAAAACAAGTGGGTCAATTCTCTGGTGCTGATTCGAAAAAAAGTATCATTCAACTCTTTAATACATTCATTCCATTTTTAGGGCTTTGGTTTCTTGCCTATTATAGCCTGAATATCTCCTACCTTTTAACCCTCTTCTTTGCGGTTATTGCAGCTGGGTTTTTAGTACGTGTCTTTATTATTTTTCACGACTGCTGCCACCAATCCTTTTTTAAACAGAAGCCGCTAAATCACCTGTTCGGTTTTTTAACGGGCGTACTCACCCTTTTCCCTTATCTTCAATGGCAACGAGATCATTCAATTCACCATGCCACAAGCAGTAATTTAGACAAACGAGGTACTGGCGACATTTGGCTCCTAACAGTCAAAGAATATCAAGAAGCATCAGCATGGACGAAATTTCGCTACAGATTTTATCGTAACCCGTTTGTGATGTTTATTTTAGGACCGATCTTTGTCTTTCTCTTAAAAAACCGTTTCAACGTCAAAAATGCTCGTAAAAAAGAGCGTTGGAACACGTATTTCACAAACGTGAGCATCATTGCGTTAGCAGCCGTAACATGTCTTCTTTTTGGCTGGCAGGAATTCCTGCTTGTTCAAGGTCCGATCTTCCTAATCTCAGGATCTATCGGTGTATGGTTGTTTTATGTACAGCATACGTTTGAGGACTCTTACTTTGAAGCAGATGAACATTGGAACTATGTGCAGGCAGCTGTAGAAGGCAGTTCTTTTTACAAATTGCCAAAGCTTCTTCAATGGTTAACAGGTAATATCGGTTACCATCATGTTCATCATTTAAGCCCAAGAGTACCGAATTATCATTTAGAGCATGCTCATGAGCAAAGTGAACCGTTGCAAAATGTCCCAACTATTACATTGAAAACAAGTATTGAATCCATGAAATTTAGATTGTGGGATGAAGAAACGAAAGCATTTGTTACCTTCAAAGAGGCAAGGCAATCTAAGAAGATGAACGTCCCTGTTATCAAAGGAGACATTCTGAAGAAAAATGCATAATTGGTTCAAGCTCTTTCTTACACTAGAAGGAGCTTGTTATCATTTACAGGATGCAGCCGCATGTTGAATTTGATAAAGTAAGGAAAAAGAATGAAAAAGGTGGCACACGGATGAAAAAACAGTTTAAGATTCAAAAATTGCATGGGATTTCCCCTTATATATGGGCCATTTTTTTCATCCTGCCCTTCTATTTTATCTTTAAGACACCTTCGACTTTAGGCATTGTGATCGGCATTATTTTGAACGTCGTCTTTTTCGCTGTGTATCGTTTTGCCTTTGTCGCAAAAGGCTGGTCTTTATATGTCTTCGGTCTTTTATTGATCGGTATTTCAACTGGTTATGTGATGCTCTACAGCTATATTTATTTCGCTTTTTGCATCGCCTATTTTAACGGACATATCAAACGAAAAGTCCCCTTTTATATCTTGTACTATATCCATCTGGCGAGCGCCGCCGTGGCAGTGAACTTTAGTTTGATCTTAAAAAAGGGCTGGTTTCTCACACAAATTCCTTTTGTCGTCATTACCCTGATTAGTGCCATCCTTCTTCCCCTAAGCATTCGAAGCAGGAAGGAACGTGAACGGCTTGAGGAGAAATTAGAATATGCCAATGAACGGATTGCTGATCTTGTGAAACTTGAAGAAAGGCAGCGCATTGCTCGCGACCTGCATGACACCCTTGGACAAAAGCTTTCTTTGATCGGTTTAAAAAGTGATCTTGCCCGTAAACTCGTGTATAAAGACCCTGAACAGGCTCGTGCCGAACTCAAAAGCGTCCAGCAGACTGCCAGAACGTCTCTCAATGAGGTGCGAAAGATTGTTTCCTCTATGAAAGGCATTCGAATTAAAGATGAAATGTCGAACATCGAGCAAATTCTCGAAGCAGCCGGAATTGAATTGGTCTATGATGAAAAGGAAGCACCGAAACATATCTCACTTCTGAACGAAAACATTGTGAGCATGTGCATCAAAGAGGCGGTGACGAATGTCGTCAAACATAGTGACGCGACGGTTTGTAAAATCACCATTCACCAAAAATCAAAGGAAGCGATCATCACCGTTGAGGACGATGGAACATTTAAAGGCGACTATCCGCCCACTCAATCGAAGGGTCACGGCCTTTTAGGAATAAGAGAAAGATTGGAATTTGCAAATGGCCGCCTGCGTATTGAGACAAAGGATGGGACAAAGCTCATTATGATCATTCCAAATGATTCAGCTGCAAAAGAAAAGGAGGGGATGAAATGATCAACATCTTTATCGCAGAAGATCAGCAAATGCTGCTTGGTGCACTCGGTTCACTTCTCGATTTAGAAGACGATATGACGGTGGTTGGGAAAGGGACGAATGGTCAAGATGCCATCGATTTTGCCAAAAAACACCCTGTTGATATTTGCTTAATGGATATTGAAATGCCGGGAAAATCTGGACTTGATGCAGCGGAAGAGCTCAAAGGATCAGATGTGAAAATCATCATTTTGACGACCTTTGCCCGCTCTGGTTATTTCCAAAGAGCGTTAAAAGCTGGCGTCAGCGGCTATATGCTGAAAGACAGTCCAAGCGAGGAGCTGGCAAGTGCGATTCGCAGTGTGATGAAAGGGAAAAAGGTGTATGCCCCTGAATTGATGGAAGACTTATATAGTGATGAAAATCCTTTAACGGAGCGAGAGAAATCGGTCCTTGAACTCGTCGCAGACGGTAAAAACACAAAAGAAATTGCAAAAGAACTCAGCATTAAAAGTGGCACTGTCCGGAACTACATTTCCATTATTTTAGATAAGTTAGAAGTGAAGAACCGCATCGAGGCCATTACCCGCTCAAAAGAAAAAGGCTGGTTTAAATAAGAAAAAAGATCAGGACACACGCTGCCTTGATCTTTTTTTTGATAAAAAATCTCTTCTTTATTTTTTATCACCAGCTATCAAAATGTCATTGACAACAGCCCACAGTCCTATGATATGATATCCAAGTGATAATAATTATCATTATCACTAATTCAACCAAATATACGGCTATGTGCCGATTTCAAAGGAGTCTACATTCATGAAGAAAATATTGTTCCCTCTGATGCTCATCTTTGTACTTGCATTGAGCGCATGTGGCAATAGCAGCAGCTCTTCCTCAAATAAAGGAAATCAATCAACATCATCAGACAAAATTACATATCAATCTGAAAATGGCCCTGTGAAGCTACCAGCGCATCCAAAACGTGTTGTTGTTCTAGGTTCTTACGCAGGTAGTGTCATGTCACTTGGTGTGAACATCGTTGGCGTTGACTCTTGGTCAAAAAAGAATCCGCGCTTCCAAAAAGAATTAAAAAATGTGGAAGAAGTATCGGATGCTAATGTAGAGAAAATTATGAAGCTAAAGCCTGATGTCATCATTGGTTTAAGCAATACTAAAAATGTAGAAAAACTCAAAAAAATCGCACCAACCGTTTTGTTTACGTATAACAAAGTCGATTACCTTCAGCAGCACATTGAAATTGGAAAAGTGTTAAACAAAGAAAAAGAAGCCAAAGCTTGGGTAAAAGATTTCAAAAAACGTGCAGATGAAGCCGGAAAAGAAATCAAAGCAAAAATCGGTAAAGATGCAACAGTTTCTGTCTTTGAAAGTGGCACAAAAGAGCTATACGTCTTTGGAGATGCATGGGGCCGCGGAACAGAAATCCTCTACCAAGAAATGAAACTGAAAATGCCTGAGAAAGTGAAAGAAAAAGCATTAAAAGCCGGCTACTATGCAGTTTCACAGGAGGTCATTCCTGAATTTGCTGGAGATTATATGATCATTAGTAAAAACAGCGAAATGGACAATTCCTATCAAAATAGTAAAATTTACAAGTCCATCCCAGCTGTCAAAAAACATCGTGTGTATGAGGCCAATGCAGAAGAATTCTATTTTAATGACCCGATCACACTTGAATACCAACTCTCATTCTTTAAAAAGCACTTTTTAGGTAAATAAGCTGAAGCAAGGGATCTCTTCCCTTGCTTTTTTCTTGTCTACTTCTAGCGGCATGGTCCTTTTTCCGCTACAATGACAACAAGTGAATACAAAAAGTGTGGTGCTGATTTTGTTTAAGATTTTACTAATTGAAGATGATACAACCCTCTTCCAAGAAATCAAAGAACGTCTAGTCAACTGGTCCTATGATGTTTATGGGATTCAAGATTTTCATCAGGTGCTGCAGGAATTCACATCTGTCCAGCCTGATCTCGTCATTATTGATATACAGCTGCCAAAATACGATGGCTTTCACTGGTGCCGGATGATTCGGCATCATTCAAATGTTCCAATCATCTTCCTCTCCTCAAGAGACCACCCTGCTGATATGGTCATGTCGATGCAGCTCGGAGCCGATGATTTTGTGCAAAAGCCCTTCCACTTTGACGTGCTCATTGCCAAAATTAATGCTGTTCTTCGCCGCGTGCATGATTATAATGCAGAGCCGGCCAGCCTAAAGGTGTGGTGCGGCGCTGCCATTGACCTAGAAAAAAACACCGTTACAAATGATCACGGTGAGGTTGAATTAACAAAAAATGAGTTATTTATTCTCAAGGAATTGATTCAGCATAAAAATCATATCGTCAGCCGGGAATCACTCATTCAAGCATTGTGGGAGGATGAACGGTTTGTCAGTGACAATACACTGACTGTAAACGTCAACCGGCTCAGAAAAAAACTAGACGAGATCTCCCTTGGCGCCTTCATTGAGACAAAAGTGGGTCAAGGCTATCTTGCAAAAGAAAAGGATGATCAATGATGCTGCAGGCATTTCTAAAAGAACGAAGAAGCTGGATTCTTTTCTTTCTTAGTTTGCAGCTCCTCATTCTATTTGTTGCTTATTTGGATACGACCATTCCCATCGCTTCTCTTTTCTATATTGTGCTATTATCTACGTTTCTCATGATTGTCTTTCTCTTTTTTCGATACCGAAAAGAAACGGCTTATTATGAGAGGTTGAAAGAATGGGATGATGACATTGGACATCAAATGCGGCTAACCCCCTCTTCCCCATTTGAACAGCTCATCCATGATGCGACGTCAGAGCAAATTGCACGCTACCGGCGAATGGCAGCAGAGCAGAAAATCGCTCTTGAAGAAGAAAAAGATGAATTGCTCTCTTGGATACATGAGGTCAAAACCCCCCTTACAGCGATGCGCTTAATGATTGACCGCTTAACAGATCAGCAGCTGAAATCCAATATGACATACGAGTGGCTCAGAATACATTTATTACTTGATGCCCAGCTGCACCAAAGCAGAGTACGTCATATCGAAAATGATTTATTCATTGAAAAGCTGGACCTGCAAAGCATCATCGCAAAGGAAATCAAAGCGCTCCAATCATGGTGCATGCAAAAAGGAATCGGCTTTGAGCTGGCGCTGGGGGAACGGACCGTATTAAGTGATATAAAATGGTTATCCTTTATGATCAGACAGGTACTCACAAATGCAGTCAAATACAGCCATTCATCCGATATTGTCATTGAAAGCAAGCAAATTAATGACCAAGTCATGCTGACGATCACAGATCAAGGCAGAGGAATTGATTCAAGAGACATCTCTCGTATTTTTGAAAAAGGCTTTACCTCGACAAGACATCACAATGACACCGCCTCAACAGGAATGGGGCTCTATTTAACGAAAAAAGGAGCAGACGCTCTTCATATCACGATCGAGGTCAGCTCCACGATAGATCAAGGTACAACCTTCACCTTCACCTTTCCGAAAAAGAATGATTTTGTTCATATTGCGAGCATGTAAAAAGCAATCGCAATCTCTTCGCGGCTGTCAAAACTTGCGCGAAGAGATTGAGGTGGCTTACTTAGGAAATACTTCCCGCTTCTTTGCGAAAAACATCTCCTATCTGTCTCCGTCTATAAATACTTAAGATCAGCCCAACAGCCATCATTTCTAGAAGAATATGTGAACCTCCATAGCTCATGAAAGGTATAGACACTCCAGGTAATGGCAGCAAGCCAAAGTTTGTGAAAATGCTTAACAGATATTTTGCTGCAAACACAGCCGCTAAACCTGTCATGACCATTTTGCCATAAGCCATTTTCACTCGTTTTGCTGTACGAAATACTCTGTGAATAAAGATGACAAACAACAGGAGCGCAATGAGCCCTGCCAACCAGCCAAATGAATAAATGATATATGTAAACATCCAATCCGTGTGAACCTCAGACATGGCATAAGGTGTGATCTGAAGCCCGTTTGAGCTGAATTCATGAACTTTGAAAAAGGAACGGTGTCTATCTGCTTGAAAAAGAGAAAACACTTCAAACATTAGATATAACACGCCTGTTGCCGTCAGCAGAATGATTTGCTTATAATTTGCGCTAGACACATACATCACGGTTAAGCACATGACCAGACAGATAACGGTCGCAGGAAGAAAACCAATCGTACTGATTAAAATAATCGGTAAAGCCATCATCCCTACTCCAAGCCAAGCTCTGTACGCATTCTCCCAATTCCAATTGTGAAAGATACCTGCTAAAGAAATAGCTAGAAGAAAAGGCACAATCTCAGTCAAATTTATTGATACATCACGTATTCTTAAAAAAAGAATACCGTTCACTCTTGACCCGAACATCATCGAAAAAATCAGCATTCCGAGTGTCCCAATGTATAAATGCCAAGAGTATTTCAATAAGCGCCGATAATCGAAGGAAAACAAACCAAACATAAGCACTAAACCTACCAGATAAAAGGCAAGGCTTTTATAAAAAATGTTCATGTTTTGAAGATTTGTAAAATCTGAATGAAACTGTAAAAAGTACATCACAAGCAGCCCGCAAGAACAAGTGGCTAGCACTAGAAGAATCATCTTAAAATCGATTTGGACTTTATGTGTTTCGTGAAGCTGCGTTCCGAGAATTTCCGCATCACCAATTTGGTCCAACGCTTGCTCTACCGCCTCTTCTTCAGACATCCCAGCATTCATTGCTTCCTCTTTTAGCGTGTATAGATGATCCATCAGCTCAAGCTTTATATTCGAATGAACATCTTTATTTTTAATTCGTTTACATACACTTTTGACATACTTCTCGAACTTTTTATCTAATCCCATGCGATTTTCTCTCCGTTCAAAACGCCATCAACTGCTTGTTTGAATACGTTCCATTCTTCTTTCTTTTCCTGTACCAATGCTTTCCCTTGTTCATTTATTTTGTAATACTTTCTTTTCCGGTTGCCATTCCCTTCGCCCCAATAAGAGACAATGAATTCTTTCCCCTCCAAATTGTGCAAAATAGGATAGATTGTTCCTTCTTTAAAGCTGAAAATCCCTTCCGATTTCGTCTCTAATTCTTTAATCATTTCATATCCATACATCGGTCTTTCATTTAATAAGCTTAAAATAAGGGTAGCTGTACTTCCCTTTAGAAGCTCTTTACTCACTTTCATTCTTAGTTACCTCCAATACATAGATTTACTATGCATTTATTTAATATGCATATCATACATGAATAAAATGGCCATGTAAAGCTTCAAAACACCACCCTGACATGAAAAATCAGAGAAGATTGATCCATAAGAGTGAAAAACAGATAAAATAAATGGGGAAAGAAAACTCACCCTAATAAGAAACTTGTTTACATACAATTTGTTTAAAAAACAAGCATGTGACAACAATGTCACATGCTCGTCTGTTTTGTTCGCCAAATCGAAGGACGTCTGGCAGGCTTCTTTTTATACTAGAGTTATCAATTAAAAGAAAAAGGGGTTCAGCAAATGAACATTTTAGAAGCTCGTAAAATTTATAAAAGCTACGGAAATAAATTCAATAAACAAGAGGTGCTGAGTGGTATTGATTTAACCATTGAAGCCGGGGAATTTGTCAGTATCATGGGGCCATCAGGCTCGGGGAAAACAACCCTTCTGAACGTATTGTCGTCTATCGATCATGTGTCCAGCGGATCCATTCGTATTGCAGATGCTGAGATGACGCAAATGAAGGATCAGCAGCTTGCGGAATTTAGAAAAAAGCAGCTTGGCTTTGTTTTTCAGGATTATAATTTACTTGATACACTCACAGTCAAAGAAAACATCCTTTTGCCTTTATCCATCTCCAAAACGCCAAAAAAAGAAGCTTTTGAACGTTTTCAACAGCTCGCAGAAGACATGGGGATTTTTGA
The DNA here is from genome assembly GCF_056172715.1 of Bacillus sp. ABR. Classification (NCBI taxonomy): domain Bacteria; kingdom Bacillati; phylum Bacillota; class Bacilli; order Caryophanales; family Bacillaceae; genus Bacillus; species Bacillus sp. ABR. The sequence goes on from NZ_JAOYSL010000002.1 coordinate 774,049, forward strand.
ACTAAGAGACAAATACCCGAATGAACTCTCTGGCGGACAAAAGCAACGGACATCGGCGGTTCGTGCCTTCATTCATGAACCAAGTCTTATTTTCGCTGATGAACCTACCGGAGCACTTGATTCCAAATCTGCATCTGACTTGCTTAACAAGCTGCAAGATTTCAATCGTAAACGAAAAGCGACCATTGTGATGGTGACACATGATCCTGTCGCAGCCAGCTATTCAAGCCGCGTCATTTTTATCAAGGATGGACAGATTTATACACAGTTGAATAAAGGCGCTTTAGAAAGAAAAATGTTTTTCGAGGATATTATGAAAACGCAAGGTGTCTTAGGCGGTGTGAAGCATGAACATTAATCAGCTCATCTTCCGTAACTTGAAGAAAAATTTGAAGAATTACTATTTATATGTGTTTGCTCTCGTGTTTAGTGTCGCGCTCTATTTTTCCTTTGTCACCTTGCAGTACTCACCAGCACTTGATGATGTAAAAGGCTCCATTAAAGGCGGTGCTTCTATTAAAGCCGCTTCGGTTCTGCTTATAGCCATCGTCGGTATTTTCCTGCTATATGCGAATAGCATTTTTATTAAGCGCAGAGGAAAAGAAATAGGTCTCCTGCAGCTCATTGGTATGACGAAACAAAAAATTTCCAGACTGCTCAATGCGGAGAACTTTATTCTATACATGACAGCCATGACTATCGGCATCATTGCAGGCTTTATCGGTTCAAAGCTGATGCTGATGGTGTTATTTAAAGTGACTGGTGTTAATGCCATCGCCAATCTGCATTTTTCGGGCATGGCCCTTCTGCAAACACTCATTGTCTTTTTTATTATCTATGGATTGATTATGCTGAGAAATAGACGTTTTATTAATAAACAAACGATTTTATCTTTGTTTAGAACAACGTCTTCGACAGAACAGCGTGTGAAAAAGATCTCTGTGTTTGAAATCATCATTGGAGTGTTCGGTATTGTCTTGATCAGCTCAGGCTATTATATTTCTTCTAAGCTTTTTACCGGCTCATATACGTCCATGTTTGAGTTACTTTTAGCCATGATTTATATTCTAGCCTCTGTTATCATCGGTACCTTTCTTTTTTACAAAGGCTCTGTTTCTTTCATTGCCAATATTGTACGTAAAAGAAAAAATGGCTATCTCGCCATTCATGAAGTATTATCTCTGTCATCCATTATGTTCCGGCTAAAATCAAATGCACTGCTTTTAACGATTATTACAACCGTATCTGCACTTGCCATCGGTTTGCTGGCTCTTAGCTACATTTCCTATTACTCAGCAGAAAAAACCGCTGAGCAGATGATTCCAGCTCATTTCGCCATGGGCTCAGAAAAAGAAGCAGCAACCTTCACTCGTGCACTTTCTGACAAACATATTGCTTATGATCAAAGGCAGTTCAAAGTGATTCAAGCGAAATTTGATGCGAAAAAAATAGTGGATTCAGAGGTGAAAAATATGAAGAATGATCCAGGCGTATTGACACTGCCTGTGATCAGTGAGAAAAATGCACCAAATTTTCATGTGGAGAACAACGAAGTTATTTTAAGCGGCTACAGTGATCTATTAAAGAAAGTCATGCCGATTCAAAGCTCAGGCGATGTGAAGCTTCTCATTAAGAAACCGCTTGATTTGAAAGTCATAGATATGAAGAAAGATTATCTCATTTCTTACAACTTCACTTTTGGCGGTCTACCTGTTGCCGTCGTGAGTCAAGATGTTTTTGAGCAGCTCGATCAACAAAAAGATCCAAAGCTACAGCTTGAAAATAGCCAATATATCTCAGTCAATATAAAAGATGATAAAAATCTTGAACAAGCAAATAGCGTGTTTACATCTTTAAAACTAAGTGACAACAGCATGTCTCAATTAGCTTCAGCTCAGCAGCAAAAACAAACAATAGGACTGATGATGTTTGTGGTCGGGTTTTTAGGCCTTAGCTTCCTTGTCACATCTGGCTGTATTTTATACTTTAAACAAATGAATGAAAGTGAAGAGGAACAAAGCTCCTATACGATCTTGCGTAAGCTTGGTTTTACTGAGAAGGACCTATTAAAAGGCATCCGGCTTAAACAGCTGTTTAACTTTGGGATTCCGCTCATCGTCGGATTGCTGCACAGCTACTTTGCTGTACAATCAGGCTGGTTTTTATTCGGCGGAGAATTGTGGACTCCAATGCTCATCGTTATGTCGATTTACACTGTCCTCTATTCTATCTTCGGATTCCTATCTGTCCAATATTATAAAAAGGTCATTAAGGATTCCTTGTAATCAATTCCCCATAGGCAACGCCTATGGGGTTATTTTATTTATGAAGGTGTTGATTCAAACTTGTGTGATAAAATATGGTCTCTTGCCGCATAAGCTTTTCGTTTGACCTCTTCTAGGTTCACACCGACTAGCTTTCCGTTTTGTTTCACTGCTTTTCCAGCAACATAAACAGAATCAACATTTGAAGGATGTGCCGTTTGGACAACCGCTCCAGCCGGATCTGTCATCGGAAGAAGATTCATGCTTGTCCGATCGATCAAAATAAAATCCGCTTCTTTCCCAGGTGTAAGCGACCCAATTTTATGATCAAGCTGTAATGCACGAGCGCCATTGATCGTCGTAGCCTCAAGCATTTGATGAGCTGACAGCCCAAGTTCAGGTCCCGGCATGATCCCATCCATTAACAACGATTGATTTTGGATCGCGCGCTCTGCCTGAAGCCCGAATTTCATTTGAGCAAACAAATCTCCTCCTGTCGCTGTCACTACGTCTACACCGAGCGTTGGAAGAACGCCTTGTTCAATCGCAAGTCCTGTAACAGGATAACCGTGACCCATCATCATTTCAATTTCAGGGGTAATGGAGATGGAGCTTCCGCTGTCTGCCAGCATCTTCATTTGATCCGCATCGATTGCGTTAATATGCACCATGTTCAAATCCGGTCCAAGCAGCCCTGCTTTGTGAAGCCGCTCAATCGATCGATCCTCCGCTCCCCAATTTCCAAATCCGATGTGCATACTGCATAGAGCATCTAGAGACCGGGCTGTTTCAATTTCAAATACCGACGTCTCCCATGAAGAAAACTCTGGACCACGAATCGCAAGTCCCATTGTTAAAAGCTGATCTGATGATTGAAAATGCGCTTTTTTCACACGTGCTGCGTCCTCCATATTGGTGAGCGTACTCTCTCTATCCCAATATTCAGCATCTCCAGAGGAACCAAAAGCAAAAACAGCTCGTATACCCGCATCTTTTAATCCTCCAATGAGCTCTTCTGTATGCTCCATTGAATTGATCATCGTCCAATCTAAAAACGTGGTCACACCTGCATCTAAAGCCTCTAATGCCCCTAAATAATTGGCGATTCGATCGTCGGATGGGCGTCTCATTGCTCCATAGTTGCCATAATAGATTTTGCTTAAATATGTCTGCAAAGACCAATCTGTCCCTATGCCCCGGATGACAGACTGCCACACATGCCGATGTGTATCTACAAGACCAGGCATAATGACCATATTAGATGCATCAACAATGTCTGCATCACTTACTTCAATTGAAGGTCCAACTTCTAAAATGTGTTTCCCTTCAATTAATAAATCTCCCTTTTCAAGAAAACCTAAAGATGGATCAAGTGTTAAGAGTGCTGCATCTTTAAACAATGTTTTCTTCATCCATATCCCCCTTTTCAAATGACGAGAATAAGTGACCCCGCCTCAATGTCATTTTAAAACAGAACAGGATCAAATTAGAAGAAAAGTGACTTATCAAACTATATTAAGAGCTGATGTTTCTGAAATAGTTGTATGTGCGTTTTAATTTGATGTCATGCTTCCCTTTTGGACTTTCCATCATCCCAAACTCAAAGAACTTCACAGGTTTGATTCCGACATATTGCAGGAGAGCTCGTTTCATTAACATCTTGTGCGCATTTTGTAAAAAGAACAAAGGGTAGTTGGTTGGTCCTTGCATTGTCGATACACTAACGGCACTTTTCCCTTTTAATAATCCTTCTGGCAACAGACCGCTTGTTTGACGATAAGCGAAATTCGCAGCAAACATGCGGTCAATAAAGCCAAGCAGCATAGCTGGCGGCCGCCCCCACCAAATGGGATAAACGAACACGATTTTATCCGCCCACTTGATCTTATCCTGATACTCGCGAATGTCAGGATCTTTATGCATATCACGTCTCTTTTTCTCTTCATTAAAAACAAGTACAGGATCAAATTTTTCTTGATATAAATCGATGATTTTCACTTCTTGAACGATTGGATTTTCTTCGCTGCCTCTAACAATTTCTTTAAAAAAAGCACCATTTAAACTATTGTGATGAGGGTGAGTATAAATAATGAGTACATTCATCTTTTTCTCCTTTAGTTATCATTTGATAATAAAATGATATACCCCAATCGATTAGTTGTCAAATGATAATTGTTTTTTGATAATAAATTTGATATGTTACATAGGAGGTGATCATCATGCAACATCCACATTTCTTCAAGGAATTCGTCGCATTTGCTTCTACTTTTTCAGAGCTAAAACATGATCTGATGAGCAAAGTCAAACCACCAGAATTAACAGCCTTACAATATTTAATTTTAGAGCAGCTAGCGGTCAGCGAACCGCTTACCCCTAGTGACATCGCAGACTGTCAGCATATGTCTCTTCCAAATGTCAGCAGAGAACTGAAAAAACTGCACGAAAAACAATTCATTGATAGAGAAGAAGACCGTGTTGACAAACGAAAGCATATCATTATGCTTTCTGACAAAGGCCGTACCTGTATGAACGAGGCCTTTCAGCATATCGAAAGGATGCTAATAGACAGCCTATCTTCCTCAGATATAGAACAAATGGATGATATCGTACAAGCTCTCCGTCTATTAAATCAAACGATTTTTAAAAAATGACCCAATGAAAAAAGCATGAGCGCTACGCTCATGCTAAGGATTTTGTATCTTATTAATGAAGGGATGCTAAAAGATACGTTATGAAACCAACAATCGGAATGATCGGGATCATTAATTTCAATGTTGTATTCGTATTCTTATATAAATTCCATAGCAATACTGGTATACCAAATGTTAACGTATCTAAAACAGCAAGAACTACTCCTTTACGCTGTTCTTTATGAGCCATTTTAAAAACCCCCCTATTCACCAAACTTTTTTCACACAATAACCGGCCAATCCCGCTGATATACCTCCATTAATCACTGCGCATGCAATACAGCTAGCAGGTCCAGTAAAACAAATATAATAACACGCTCCTAGAACCATTGAACGTAACGGAAGAGATTCATTAGGGCCGCTTTTCTTTTTTAAGCAGTCCCAAAACTTGTTCCAATTAAAACTCGTTTGAATTTCCGAATCATCTATTTGAACAATTTTTCTATTTAATTCCATCATATCTTGCTTTACACCATTTTCACCATAGGTAAAAGATCCTTTTAAAAACTCCCCTTTTTGGTTGATATGAAACTTATTTTTCAATTTTCCATTTTGAAAAAAATATGAGTGCAAATTCCCTTTCCCATCGTATTCTGCAAGTTGAATATAGTGAGCTTTTATTTGACTCAGTGAAACTGAAATGAAGGAAACATTGTTAAGCAGCTGATTATCTGACTTCTTCTTTTTCAGATAAAAATAAACAACATCTGTTTTAGCAGCGTGTATATGAACCGCCGCACTTTCTCCATTTAATAGATAACCTTTCTTTTGGGCTAATTCTTTTGCCTGTAAAAATTGAGAGCTTTTTTTTGCTTTTTTTATGAGTTTTTCTGCTGTTTTATCATTTTGTATCTTTTCAAAAGGCTCGTCCTCTTTTATGGTAACAGCGTTACCTACAGGATATTGTCCGAATAAAAGTGATATGAACAAAAACATACAAAACATTTTTCTTATCTTCATCATACAGACTCCTTTAGTAAAGTTAGTAAAAATCATAACCTTTTAAAGGAAAAAATGTAATAGACTGTTTTTCCAATAAAATCCACTATTGATAATGTAGCATATAACCTATTCTTTATCATTTCCTCTAGGCAATTGAATCTGATCTTCCTCCCTGAATCATGATGACACTGGCTGAAAAGTCTTACCGATACACAAAAAAAGCGCTGGATCATTACGTCCAAACGCTTCTTTGTTTTATTCTCTATGTACCCTTATACAATCAATTGATATGCAATATATAACGCAACCAGCCAGATCATGACCGCGGAAGCTTTATTGATACGGTTCATCCATTTGCCGTTTGTATCTAACTTCCCTAACATCTTCCCTAAAAGGGCGAGACCAATAAACCATAACCAGGACACGATGATACAGGCAAGTGTGAATGCCAGCTTTTCTGCGCCGCTATATTGCAGCGAATTTGTCCCAATGACACCAATCGTATCGAGAATCGCGTGGGGATTTAAAAGAGAAACGGAACAAGCAAATACAATTTGTTTTCTTGCAGGCATTAATTTCTGCTTCTCTTGATCACCTGATGATGAGCTTGTGTTCCATACGGACCATCCCATATAAACTAAAAAACAAAAACCAATGATATAAAGACCAATTTGCAGTACTGGAATGGTAAACACCACAACAGAAACACCTATGACAGCTAAAGCAATTAAAAGTGTGTCACAAAGAGCAGCCGTGATGACGACAGGCATTGCTCGATATAATCGAGGCTGCAGCGCTCCTTGTTGAAATACAAATACATTTTGTGCGCCCAAAGGTAAAATGAGACCAAAGGCAAGTACAATTCCATGAATGATCGCAATCGACATCTACTAACATTCTCCTTTTTCAGAAATTCCTACATATTTTAACATAAAGCACCTTGCCTGCTTTCAACAAATTTCATTTTCCGTACAAAAAAAGCGCTGGATGCTTCCATCCAAACGCTTCTCATTTTTTCATTATTTACTTTTTCGTGCAAGCTCTCTTTCTCTCAGCTCTACACGGCGAATTTTCGCTGACGGTGTTTTTGGCAGTTCGTCAATGAATTCGATTTCTCTTGGGTATTTGTATGGTGCTGTTGTGTTTTTCACATGTGTTTGCAACTCTTTGATCAGTTCATCACTTTGCGCCACTCCATCACGAAGGACGACGTATGCTTTCACGATTGATCCTCTGATTTCATCTGGGCTCGCCACAACTGCACATTCCTTCACTGCTGAATGCTTGATCAGCGCATCTTCTACTTCAAACGGTCCAATCGTATAGCCTGAGCTGACAATGATGTCATCTCTGCGGCTTTCAAACCAGAAGTACCCATCTTCGTCTTTTTTCGCGCGGTCACCCGTAATGAAGTAATTTCCTCGGCGCTGCGCCTTTGTACGCTCTTCATCTTTGTAATATTCCTTAAATAGAGCCGGTGTTTCGAGATGGACCGCAATGTCACCAATTTCTCCAGGTGCGCAGACGTTTCCATCCTCATCAATGATATCTACTTCGTTGCCAGGGGTTGGTTTTCCCATACTTCCTGGCTTGATATCCATTCCTTTTAGCACCCCTACAAGCAGTGTGCTTTCAGTTTGGCCATAGCCGTCTCGTACTTCTATATCGAAATGCTTTTTGAATGTATCAATGACTTCACGGTTCAATGGCTCTCCCGCAGAAACAGCACTATGCAGCTTCGGCAGCGCGTACTGACTCAAATCATCTACTTTTGCCATAAAGCGATATTCTGTCGGTGTACAGCATAAGACATTGATTTCATTTTTTTGAAGCAGCTCTAAGTATGTATTTGGATTGAATTTCCCTCCATACACAAAGCCTTCTGCTCCACTTCCTAACACAGATAAGAGGGGGCTCCACACCCATTTTTGCCAGCCTGGTCCTGCTGTCGCCCATACTTTATCTCCTTCATTAATGGAGAGCCATGCTTTGGCAGCTGTGCGTAAATGTGCATACGCCCATCCGTGTGTATGAACAACCCCTTTTGGGTTCCCTGTTGTACCTGATGTATAGGATAAAAACGCCATGTCTGTGCGTTTTGTATCTGCCAATTCAAGTTCGTTTGATTGCTCTTCCTTTTGCGCTAGAATGTTTGTCCAGCCATGATCGTTTTCACCGATTGAGAATGTTTTAAAATCGTTCGGCTTTTTAGTTCCGTCGAACGATTGAATGAATGAAGAGTAAACGATCGCTCCCTTTGCTTCTGCGTGTTCAATTCGGTAATCTAAATCTTTCGCACGCAGCATTTCAGAACAAGGAATCACGACCATTCCTGTTTTCAAAATCGCTAAATAAATGCTGTATGCCTCGAGCATGCGCGGCACCATCACAATGATTTTATCGCCTTTTTTGAAGCCTGCATTTAATAAAACATGTCCAATTTTATTTGCCTCTTCTACTAATGCTGCATATGTTACATGCGCTTCGTGCCCATTACCGTCCTGCCAGTGCAGGGCCATTTTCTCCTTGTCATGACTGAACGCTTCAATCTCACTTACTAAGTTATATTGTTCTGGTGCAATTAAGTCTTCTCTTTTCATGGTACAGCTCCTTTTAGCCTCTTTCTTATGAAACGAAACATGTTTCAATTTACCTATTCTAACACTCATAACTGAAAAATGCTTGAATTAGGACCTACTCCTAGTATTATGCCATAATTTTTTAAATCCGTCTTCTTTTTTAAAAATATTCTAACTATTTATATGTACAAAAAGAAAAGAGCGGGAATCATCCCGCTCATAAGCCATAGCTTTTAAATTGTGTGTCTTAGAAAGATCCGCCACCCATATGTTGTTGAGCGTAAGATACAAGACGCTTAGTGATTTCTCCACCAACTGATCCGTTAGCGCGAGATGTAGTTTCTGCACCAAGGTTTACACCAAATTCAGAAGCGATTTCGTACTTCATTTGGTCGATAGCTTGTGCAGCGCCTGGTACTAGTAATTGGTTAGAACTGCTTTGTCTGTTTTGTTGAGCCATGTGTTCTCACCTCCTTGTGAATATAGAATGTGTAGAAACACATGACTTCATGCGATTGATTTTATGGTAATTATTATGAAATTTTCGTTTTAGAATAAATCAGCGAATTCATCTGCCGTTTTCTTTTCATTTGTCACAATAATCGTTTCAATTTGCTCTACTGCCTCGTCCAGCATCGGCTCGAAATCAGCAAAGCTTTCGTAGCGTTCTACCTTCTCAAGCTTTGGTTTTGTTTTAGGGGACGGCGGCGTAAAGATCGTACAGCAATCCTCGAAAGGCTGAATGCTTGTATCGTATGTGCCAATTCTTCTTGCTTCATCAATAATGTCATTTTTATCGACAGCTATGAGCGGGCGGATGATTGGTGTATTAGTCACATGATTAATGGCATACATGCTTTCAAGTGTCTGACTTGCCACTTGCCCAAGGCTTTCACCAGTAATAATCGCAAGGGCATCACGCTTTTCTCTTATTTTGTCAGCTATTTTCAGCATCATTCTTCTTGTTGATGTCATCGTATAGTTTTCAGGTACTTGTTTGTGGATCAGCTCTTGAATTTTTGTAAAAGGTACGATATGAAGCTTCACTTCGCCTCCATATGCTGCTAGGCATTCTGCAAGATCAATCACCTTTTGTTTCGCACGTTCACTTGTATACGGAGGGCTAAAGAAATGCACAGCTTCAATTTGAATTCCGCGTTTCATTGCTTGATAGCCGGCAACTGGGCTGTCAAAGCCGCCTGAAAGCATGAGCATCGCTCTTCCGCTAGAACCAACCGGCAGGCCGCCTGCACCTTTGACATCTTTAAATGTAATGTACGTGGCTTGCTCTCTGATTTCGATGCGTAAATGCACATCTGGCTGTTTCACATTGACTGTTAAGTTTTCCGTATTTCTTAGAACATGTCCGCCAATTTCGCGATTCATTTCATTTGAATCAAGTTCAAATTGTTTATAAGAACGTTTCGTTGACACTTTAAATGTATTCCCTTGTTCATACACTTCCTGTACCGCTGTTAGTGCCGCATCTTTAATCGCATCTAGATTTGTCTCACATTTAACCGCAAGACTAAAGCTCTGAATGCCAAATACACTTTTGAGCTGTTCTGAAATCGGTTCAGGGTCTTCTCCGTTCAGCATAATCGTGATACGGTCTCTATCAGAAGCATACTTCAATGCTTCAAAATCCTTTAAGACGAACCGAATGTGCTGTCTTAGTTTTTCAATGAATTTCTTTCTATTCTTCCCTTTTGTTGAGATCTCACCAAAACGGACTAAAATATGATCATATTTCATGCTGTTATCTCATTCCTTTTAATTTTTTCACACTTTGTGTGATCGATGTGATGATTTGCGATGCAAGCTCTGGTCCTTGTCCATACGTCAAGCTGATTCTCATACTGCTTTTGGCCACTTCCTCTGATTTTCCCATCGCCAGCAGTACACGGCTTGGCTCTTTTTTCTTGGCTGAGCAGGCAGAGGTTGTAGAAACATATATGCCTTCTTTTTCAAGCATATGGAGGAGGACTTCAATTTGAATACCCGGCACTGAAAAATTCACAATGTGCGGCGCACTTTGCGCCCTCGGTGTGTTCATCACAATACCTTCTATGTCTCCAAGCTGTTTTTGCAGCTGCGTTTTTAAGTTCAGCATCTCATCGTGATGCTTGTCAAGCTGTTCATATGATTGTTTCATGGCTTTTGCCAAGCTGACAGCTCCAGCAGGGTTTTCAGTACCTGAACGAAGCCCTAATTCCTGCTCTCCGCCTGTAATGAAAGGGGCGAGAATGACATCTTTCTTTAAAAAGAGTGCGCCTGTGCCTTTTAAGCCATGAATTTTATGACCTGACATCGTCAAAAGATCTACATCCAGCTGTTTATTAAGTGCTACTTTGCACATTCCCTGCACCCCGTCGACATGAAAAAGCGCGTTTTCGGCATGCTCACGAATGATGCCAGCAGCTTCTTCAATCGGCTGGATGGCACCCGTTTCGTTATTGACGTGCATCATGCTGACAAGCACTGTATCAGGGCGAAGCACTTCTTTTAAATGCGTCATATCTGCATGGCCTTGCTCATTTACTTGAATATAGGAGATGTCAAAGCCAAATAACGCCTTTAGCTGTTCAAACGATTCAATGACAGAAGGATGCTCAATTGCTGTCGTCACAATGTGCTTGCCCCGATTCATTTTGGCAAGTGCTGCACCTTTAATGGCGATGTTATTCGCTTCTGTAGCACCAGAAGTAAAAATAATCTCATATTGTTTTAAGCCCGTGTAGTGAAGCATTTGTTTTCTCGTTTCATTTAACAGCCGGCTTGCATCTATTCCGAGCTGATGAAGCGAAGATGGATTTCCAAAATAACGCTCACTCACTTGCTGATATACTTGTATAACTTCAGGGTACGGTTTTGTGGTTGCACTATTATCAAGATACATCATTGCGAAACTCCTTATCCTCTTGCGTTTAACTAATATGATCCGAATTCCTTTTATTTCAATATAAAGCGGTATATTGACAACCTCATCAATTCACTATATCATGCATAGTGCCATTGTCATATTTTTTCCTAAATTAACAGAATATTTAAACATGGCGGAAAAATAAAATAATAGGGGGATAACCTTATGAAAAATAAGTTAAGTCAAACAGACACATTAGCCATCGGCTTAATGTTGTTTGCACTCTTTTTTGGCGCAGGCAATATGATATTCCCTCCTGTACTTGGACAGTACGCAGGTGAAAACGTATGGCTTGCGATCGGTGGATTTTTACTGACAGGCGTGGGACTACCCCTGCTAGGCATCATTGCCGTTGCCTTGACAGGAACAGGTGCAAAAGGGCTTGCTGATAAAGCTCATCCTACATTCGGTACCATTTTCACCGTCATATTATATTTATCCATTGGACCTTTCTTTGCAATCCCTCGTACTGGGACGGTTTCTTATGAGATTGGGCTGGCGCCGTTTCTGTCTGAAGCGCAGTCTGAATCATGGATTCCATTATTCTTGTTTTCAATTGCTTTTTTCGGCATTACCTATGCTCTTGCTTTAAATCCATCGAAGCTTGTTGACCGAATCGGTAAAATTTTAACACCAATTTTACTCGCTGTCATTGCTTTAATTGTGATCAAAGCAATCGCAACACCAATGGGTGGAATTGGCAGTCCACATCCAACCTATGAAGGAAGCCCGCTGTTTACCGGCTTTTTAGAAGGCTACAAAACGATGGATGCTCTTGCTTCAATCGTTTTCGGAATTGTCGTTGTCACGGCTGTGAAAGAGCGTGGTATTACAGAACGTAAATCGATTGCAGCAGCCTGTATTAAAGCGGGGCTTGTCGCAGCTGCTGGACTAGCTCTTGTGTACATATCACTCGCTTATGTCGGAGCATCAAGTCCTGAGGCTACAGGTATGGTCGGAGCAAATGATGGGGGAAAACTCCTTTCGCTTGCGGCAAACTTTTTATTTGGTTCTGCTGGAAATATTGTGTTAGGGGCTGCGATTTTATTTGCTTGTTTGACCACAAGTATTGGACTTGTTTCATCCTGCGGAGAATATTTTTCTACGCTATTTCCACGCTTTTCTTATCGTACAGTTGTTTTAGTTGTATCTTTATTCAGTACATTTGTAGCAAACCTGGGACTGGCACAAATTATTTCGCTCTCTGTTCCAGTGCTTGTTGCGATTTATCCGTTAGCCATCGTGATCATTCTCTTATCTTTTATTGATCGATGGATCAATGGAAGACGAATCATTTATATCGCTTCACTCCTTTTCACAGGTGTCTTTGCTGTGATTGATGGGCTCGTGGCAGCGAAAATCCCTCTTGGCGGATTACCTGAATTTTTAGAAGCTGTTGTTCCTTTATATAAACTTGGGATCGGCTGGGCAATCCCTGCCGTTCTTGGAGCTATTATTGGACTTCTTATTTCTTTATTCACGAGTCCACCTAAACAGCTTGCTTAATCAAGCATCAAAACAAAAAACATCCCTTTCCATAGGAGAAGGGGATGTTTTTTTATGTTCTTCATATACTAAAATAGAAAAATTCATGACTTTTGTATGAAAACACATGTTGACATCAGGCGTACATCCTTTATAATTAGTGAATGTTAATGAAGAACGGTTTTAACAACTAATTAACAGAATATTTCAACATAATATTGGAGGCTTTATATTCAATGAAGGCAACATTGTCGACGAAAGATACGGTTATTATAGGTTTTATGTTATTTGCTTTATTCTTCGGCGCCGGAAATATGATTTATCCACCAGAGCTTGGGCAATATGCTGGAACAAATGTATGGAGAGCAATGGGCGGATTTTTATTAACAGGTGTCGGTTTACCTCTACTAGGTATTATTGCGATCGCTTTAACAGGACGTGATGCAAAAGGACTTGCGGATAAGGCTCATCCAGTGTTTGGAACAGCATTCACCGTCATTTTATATTTATCCATTGGGCCGCTTTTCGCTATTCCGCGTACAGGAACAGTTTCGTATGAGATTGGCGCATTACCATTTTTATCAAGTGTACCAGCTTGGCTGTCCCTTCTTTTATTTACACTCGTCTTTTTCGGTATTACGTATTACCTTGCTTTAAATCCAACGAAAATCGTGGATCGTGTAGGGAAAATATTAACACCGATTAAATTTACGATCATTTTTATTATCATTGTCAAAGCCATTTTGACGCCAATGGGCGTGATTGGTACACCAGATGTATCTTATAGCAACGGATCGTTTTTCAAAGGGTTTTTAGAGGGCTATAAAACGATGGATGCTCTTGCTTCTATTGTATTTGGAATTGTTGTCATCAACGCGATTAAAGGACGCGGTGTGACAAGTAAAAAGGCCCTGGCTTCTGCTTGTATCAAAGCAGGTTTGATTGCAGCTGCTGGATTAACCTTCGTTTACCTGTCACTTGCGTATCTAGGTGCTTCTAGTACACATGCCATTGGATTCGTTGGAGATGGAAGCAAAATCTTAGCTCAGTCTTCTCAGTTCCTTTTCGGAAGTCTAGGAAATATTGTGTTAGGAGCTGCCATTACAGTCGCTTGTTTAACAACAAGTATCGGTCTTGTCACATCATGCGGAGAGTATTTCTCAAAGTTACTTCCTAAACTTTCTTATAAAATGGTCGTGACACTTGTTACATTATTTAGTTTCATCATTTCTAACTTTGGACTTGCTCATATCGTTGCTTTCTCTGTTCCAGTCTTAACAGCGATTTATCCTCTGGCAATTGTGATCATCGTTCTATCACTTGCTGATAAATGGCTTGGACATAGAAGACCAGTATATGTCCTCTCGTTAATTTTAACAGGGTGCGTCAGCTTATTTGACGGATTAGCAGCAGCAAAGCTTCCAATCGGTCCAGTAAAAGACCTCTTCCAAACAGTATTGCCTTTTTATGACCTTGGCATTGGCTGGCTTGTCCCTGCGTTACTTGGAGTCGCCATTGGATTCCTGATCTCACTTTTCACTTCTTCTACTTCAGAAGAACGCCAAAAACAGGCGTCATAATACAAAAAAGCTGAAGTCCTATCAATGGACTTCAGCTTTTTTTATTGATGCTGATATTCTTTTTCCTGCTGAGCTAATAGCTTCTGAACGGCTCCAGGTGATGCTTTTTCAACAGCAGCTGCTGCTACATCAAATGAACCGTTATAATCGTATGCATAAAATCTTCGCTCTGCCTCTTTTAATTGTTCAGAAAGAATATGATTTTGGCTTCTAAAACGATTACCGTATTGAATGATTCGTTCAATTTGATCCACTTTAGTGAGCATTTCTTCCGTCTCATCCACAACATGTCTCACTGTGTCAGAGGCTTCTTTTAATTGCTCATTCACGGCTGGCATGTTGAGCGGCAGGTTCTCAAGCTGCTCGTGCACTTGCTGAATCATCTCCTGCGCTTTTTCAGCCTGCTCTTTCATGTCAGCAGGTACACCTGGAATATTGCTTTTTTGCAGCTGACGCACTGTATCTGTCAGCATCGTTTTGAGCTCAGCCAGTGTTTCTCTCGCTTGCAGCTCTTCTTTTCTTAATGATTGAAGGTGATCTTTAAACGTATCATGCAATGCTTTTGCATCATCGATAAAGGTTTCGAGCTGATTGATTTCATCCATTAATAATGAATATGCGACATGATCACGATCAAGCTTCTCTCGAATTTGTTTCATGAGCTTTTCAATTTCTTCTAAGCGTTTTTCGAACGCCTTCTGTTGATCAAGCTCTCCGGCTGTCAGTTTGTAGCTTTCTTTTACAAGAGCTGTTTCTGCCTTTGTTTGCGTGTGATCCTGCTCGAGTTTTTCAAATGCTTCCGTCAGCTCAGGCATTTTGCTTTTGATTTCCTGCCCTGCTTCTACTTCCGCTTCAAGCTGATCATACAGCGTCTGAATTGCATCATCAATCATTTGGAGAATGCTTGATGCTTCATCCAGATTGAGTTCATCAATCAGCAGTTTTTCCGCACGGGTCAGCTGTTTGTTTAAGTTCTCAAGCTCTTTAGTGATCTGGATGTGCTCGAGCTTGTAGCCTTTGTCTGTCATTTCTTTATATCCGTCTTTCAGCTTCGTCAGCTGGCCTGGTACGGTTTGTTTGCAGTCTGCAATGAGCTTCGGTACATCATTGATATACAGCTGAAGCTGATCGAGTCTGCGGTCTTGCTCAAGCAAAATCTTTCTTGCTTTCATATAGTTTCCGTTTTCTGTCTCTTCCTCATACTGCTTGATCCCTTCCCAGGCCTCATCTAAGTCCTGCTCCATTTTGTCATAAAGGGTGCCGTATAAATGGCTGTACGCAAGCAGATTTTTTCGAACTGTTTGATATTGTTCTTTGACCTTTTCAATGTCCTTGCGATTTTGCTCCTCGCTTGTGACAAGGTCTGCAATCTCTTTTAAAATGTCTTCAATGTTCGAATCAGCAGCACTCAGCAAGTCCTCAATGTGCGTAAGAACCTGCTTGGCTTTGGAGAATCGATATTTATCAGAATACTCTTCTGCATCATATAATAGCTCCTCTACCTTTGGAAGATGGGCTGTGACGATATCGTCCCACTCTGCACGCCATCTTTCAAAAAATTGCTCTGTTTCTCCGGTCATTTTTAAATGTTTGATTTTTGAAATTTCTTCTACAATTGATCTGTTTAAAATTTCAATTTTCCATGCTTCCAATCGGTCAATCTCTTTATATATATTTTTTCGCAGGAAATAACCGACTGAAAACAAAGCAAGCAAAATGACAATTAAACCGATGATTAACTCCATAATGAGCCCCCTTGTTGTGATCTAAGTGATGTCAGGGTAAAAGTGTCCCGAGTAGACCTGAGAACCCTTTCGTGTCCGCTTTGCATTTGTTTTTTATAAGCAGGATCGTATGTTTTCCAATACCATCCATTCACGGTTTTATGTATGTTTTTTCAAGAAAGTATTTGTGCGCTTTCTATCAATTGATCACACGTATCAATGTGACCTGCTTTTATGTATGCGGAAGCTGTCGTTTTCATTGTTATTATGATACCATGTAACCAGCATTTTTGGTCATGATTTTTCATTATTTTCGCTGATAAACATCACGTTTTTCAAAATATCGACAAGAGGTGACGACATGCTGAAACAAGATGCACATCTACATACACCGTTTTGCCCGCACGGTTCGCTTGATTCTTTTCATTCTTATATTGAAAAAGCCATCAAAAAGGGATTTGATTCCATAACCTTTACCGAGCATGCCCCGCTGCCTCCATCGTTTCAAGATCCAACACCTGAGCAGGATAGTGCCATGAAGCTCCAAGACCTTGAAGCGTATATCACGAAACTGGCTCAGCTGAAACAAGAATACAAAGGACAATTAATAGTAAAAACTGGGCTTGAGGTTGACTTTATCAAAGAGTATGAAGAGGAAACTAGAACCTTTTTAGACTGCTACGGTCCAGAGCTAGACGACGCCATTTTATCTGTACACTTTCTTCCTGCTGGCGATGATTATATTTGCCTTGATTTTGACGAGCATGCCTTCCAGCAGCTAATAAGCATCTATGGCAGCATCGAACAGGTCTACCAAAGCTACTATGACCAAATTCATTCTTCTATTCTATCATCTTTAGGCCAATATAAGCCAAAGAGAATCGGTCATATCACCCTTGTCCAGAAATTTAAACAGCTTTTTCCATATGAAATGTCATCTGAACTTTGTCAAAAGGTCACCCTTTGCCTTGAAGAAACGGCAAAAAAAGGCATGTCCTTAGATTTTAATACATCAGGTCTTCGTAAAACATATGCCAGAAGTATCTATTTAGATCCATGGATGATTGACCTTGCCAAAAAGAAAAAAATTCCGCTCATATTCGGCTCTGATGCCCATCAAGCGGAAGATCTCGGATATGCGTATGATCAATTCGAGGACATCATGAGGTTCAGATGAGAATCTAATGCCGGCTCTTTTGGTTCTAACAGATGATGAAGCGAGCGGCTCAGCTCTTTAAAGTACATTTGATAGAAATACGGCTCACTTGGGTTCAAATAAAGCACCTCTGTTAAATATTGCGGCTGTAAATATGGCATCATGAGAAGTGATTTCAGCTGAATCATAAAGGATGCGAGTGAAAGCTGCTCACAAATAACATGGGTGCTTTTTCCTTTTTCAATGATAAGCTGAAACAAATACTTTTCTTTTGTTAAATATGTCGACATGATTTCTCTGATGAGTGTCGAATCAATCGTCACCTCCCGATAAACGAAACGGGTTAATTGACGGTGCTTGTGCTGATAAGATAAAATATCAAAAACCACATGTAGTAAGCATTCTTTTGCGTGACGGGTTTCCATGTGATGAAGATGTGATTCAATCATATGAATGTAACCTTCATAAAAATCGGATACGAGCTGCTCAAGAAGCCCTCCTTTTCCTTGAAAGTAATAAGAAATGTGGGCAACGTTGACATTCGCTTCCTTCGCAATCTCACGGACAGAGGTTCCAGAAAATCCTTTTTGGTTAAAAAGTCTGATGGCAGCATCCATAATACGGTCTTTTGTTTGCACGGTTGTTGATGTTTTCATCCGCTCACCCCTCTTCATGTGTACATACTTCAAGATGAAGGCGGAAGTTCCTTTTACAATTGCTCGACAAATCCCACATGCGAAACGCAAGTTATGTATTTTTAAGATAGAAAGTAGGAGATTTTCATGTTTCATGTCGAAAAACAGTCTGGCGATCCTTCAAAAGACTATCAATTGCTTGTCAAACAGGTAGAAGCCATTACAGATGGTGAACCTGATCTGATTGCCAACTTGGCAAATGCAGCTGCGCTACTCTATCACTCACTTCCTGAAGTTAATTGGGCAGGGTTTTATTTAGCAAAGGACGGCGAGCTTGTGCTTGGTCCATTTAACGGACTGCCTGCATGTGTGCGCATCCCTTCTGGAAAAGGCGTTTGCGGTACAGCGTTTGCGACAGGTGAAGTGCAGCGTATCGCTGATGTCCATGCTTTCCCTGGACATATTGCGTGTGATGCCGCATCGCAATCTGAAATAGTCATTCCGCTCAAGGTCAATGGACAGATCATTGGGGTACTCGACATTGACAGTCCTGTGAAAGACCGCTTCAGTGAAGTAGATGAGACCTACCTTATTCAATTTACAGAGATTCTTCAACAGGCGTTATCCGTCTCTACGGATGCGTAATCATGCAGAAAAAGCAGGCACATTGTCTGCTTTTTTATGTTTCTTTATATAATGGGGAACG
This sequence comes from Bacillus sp. ABR, assembly GCF_056172715.1. Classification (NCBI taxonomy): domain Bacteria; kingdom Bacillati; phylum Bacillota; class Bacilli; order Caryophanales; family Bacillaceae; genus Bacillus; species Bacillus sp. ABR. The sequence goes on from NZ_JAOYSL010000002.1 coordinate 792,733, forward strand.
TCACCTTTGCCTCTAAATAGGTTGACTTCTCCTATCCAGCGTCATATAATAGAGTTTGTGTGAAATATGGCAGCCTTTTTGTTCGGCTTTTTTGTATCATTTTGTTCCTTCTATATGAAGGTGCATCTTGTAACTCCCTGCTGCTGGAGCGAGGATGCATGAAAACATAATGACGAAGAAGAGGAAGAACAGACGGTTTTTATTTTTCACAAATAAAAACAATAAGGAGGAGTCACATTATGGCTCGCTATACAGGTCCAAGTTGGAAGATTTCCCGCCGTTTAGGCATTTCATTAAGCGGAACAGGTAAGGAACTTGAAAAACGCCCTTACGCTCCAGGCCCACATGGTCCAGGACAACGCAAAAAACTATCTGAATACGGTTTACAATTACAAGAGAAGCAAAAGCTTCGTCACATGTACGGTGTCAACGAACGTCAATTCCGTACACTATATGACAGAGCTGCTAAACTTCCTGGTAAACAAGGTGAAAACTTCATGATCCTTCTTGAAACTCGCCTTGACAACCTAGTATACCGTCTTGGCCTTGCTCGTACTCGCCGCCAAGCTCGTCAGCTAGTAAACCATGGTCACATCCTTGTTGATGGAAGCCGTGTAGACATCCCATCTTTCTCTGTGAAACCAGGTCAAACGATTGCTCTTCGTGAGAAATCTCAAAACCTTGCAGTAGTGAAAGAATCAGTTGAAGTAAACAACTTCGTTCCTGAATACCTTTCTTTCGATGCTGAAAAGCTTGAAGGAACTTTCACTCGTCTTCCAGAGCGTTCTGAATTAGCGCCTGAAATCAGCGAACAACTAATCGTTGAGTTCTACTCTCGTTAATTTCATTACTTCTCTAAGAGAGAGCAAAAAAACCCTAGATCCCTTGATTGTTCAAGGATTTCTAGGGTTTTTTGTATGTTCTCAATTATACATGAAATCATTTGAAGTCATCTTCCATATTCAACACTTATTTTCCCCGGCTGCCTGCCCCATTCTTACTTCAATCATATATACAAATATAGGAAACATTTCATTGAAGTGCCTTTTTTCTATTGGTACAATAATGATAGATGACGTATCAGTCGTATTGTTCTCTATAGTACTTAGATGGAGGAGATCCATGTTTAGTATCATAATCATTCTATTCTTACTCTTAATCTTATCAGTGATTGCCTATTCTCTTTTAAGAAAAAAACAGATTATCGATGAACCGCCAAATAGATTTGCTGCAAGTCTGTTTATCTTCCTGCTCTTTTTTTCTATCTGCTTCGTGATCGCGATTCCTAGTGTATTGCTATACATCACCATTTTAGGTGTGAATTTTCTTTTTGGAGAAACCATCACGTATGATTCATTTTTTTCTTTAATCTCTTTCTCTTTGTTCGTGAGTGTTATCGTTGTTTTTTGGTCACCTCTCCTTCTATTCATAGGAAAAGGACTGGCTTATCTCCTTAAACTTCCTGTATGGCTCACTTATACTTTGGAATGGGTGAGTTCTTGGATCGTTTTACATCTCTCTATCAAGTATGTCCTTTACTTAAATTTAATGAATGTATCGATAGGGGATTCCGGCGTATTAATTTTATCATTCTTTGTCAGTTTTTTATTTATTGAGATTGATCTCTTTTACTCACGTAAGAAACAACGAAAACAATCACTGGACACATATCATTAGCATGATAAAAGCTCCTAGATCTCTTTCTAGGAGCTTTCAAACGTTCATTCTGGACTTGTCCATTTTGCGATGAGCTGCTCTGTTGTCATGACAGTCGCAAATTCATCATGCAGGGTTGCAAGTGAGAGCCGGTGGATCGTTTCTGGGTCAAAATATGTACCATTTTGATCCGTTAATCCAAAGGCAGCTGTTGCATCTGAGATCAGGTACGTATCAAAACCAAGATTTCCGCTCATTCTTGTCGTTGTTGATACGCAATGAGGAGTTGTTAATCCTGCGATGACGACCGTGTCAATCTGGTTTGATCTTAGTTGTTCTTCTAGGCTTGTACCTATAAAGCTGCTGTTGACTTTCTTTTGTATCACCGTTTCTTCCTCTAGCGGTTTAGCAATATCTTTAAAAAGGTGCCCTTCATTTGCTGGATGAAAGACAGATTCCGGATTGTCGGATGTATGCTGAATATGAATCACTTTCCAGCCTTTCTCTCTCCAAAACGTCAATAGCCGGCTAATATTTTCCTCTGCCTCTAGGTTATTGCGTTCTCCCCATTTTTCATGCTCGAACGCTTTTTGTACATCTACAATGATGAAAGCCTTTTGATTCGTTTTCACAAACGCCCACCTCCGAAGATTCTTATTCACTACATGTAGTGTACGGAATGGCGAACGTTTTGTACATGCTTTTATTCGGTTATGTACGATGCTTTATCTGTTTTGTGTCATCGTTATGCTTCCCTTTTCAATATCTCTTTCATCTAACAGCTGCCATATGCCAATTGACATTAAAAAAGACAGCATATACCGCTGTCTTTTTTCGTTTTTTAATTCGTATTCTGTCCTCCGCCGTTCAGTCCTTCTTTAATATAGCCTTTCACTTGGCTTGAGGTTAATAGACCGATATGGCCAACGCCGTGAATCAGGACGTTTCTTGCGCCAATTAAACGAGAGAGGCTGTTGACGACGATGAGATCGGCTGAACTATAAACGGATGTGTAAAGAATTTTCTGATTTGGATCTGTGCCAGGTAATGCTCTGTTTGAAACGAGTCCATTTGCTCCACCAATCGTGACAACGTTTTCAATTTTATCTCCGCCATCAAGATTCTTAATATAGTATAATGTGTTCGCCCCGCCCATACTATGAGCCACAATATCTACTTTTTTGGCACCCGTTTTGTCTAACACATCTTGGACGAATCTGGATAGACGCGGACCATTGTTGCGGTTATTTCCTGTTTTGTCTATGAAATCGATAGCATATAATTGATTTCGATCCCAGCCTTGTCCAACCAAGTAACTTTTAATAGAATAAAAGTTATAAGAGGCACCACCAATACCATGTACCATCACAACCGGATTATGCTCAGCCGCCTTCACCTCTTTCGGCTGGATAAAAGCCATTGAACCAATCACCAATGCAAGTGCAACGAGAATTTGCAAACTCCTTTTCTTAACAAAAATCACTTTCATTCCCCCTTATTCATCTTATACGACTCTATTTTATAAAAGAAAAATATGTCAGAAAAGTGAACAAGGTAATGTTTATGAGATGATTTTACAGAAATATAAATAATCAAAAAGCACCTTGGACTTTTTTAAATTCAAACAAAAAGACTACGAGACCTTCTTTCTTTCATATATAATATCAATAGAAAAAGGAGGTTCTACTAGATGCTATTTACGCAAACCCCTGCTCCACCCTACTATGCCGTGATTTTCACATCAAAACGAACAAATGTTGAGCAGAAAGAATACGCTGCTGCTGCTCAAAAAATGGAAGAATTAGCGAAAGATCTAGATGGGTTTCTTGGAATAGAAAGTGTACGAGATGAACATGGTGTTGGGATCACTGTTTCTTACTGGGATTCATTAACAGCCATCAAAGAATGGAAAGCACATACAGCACATCAGCGTGTTCAAAAAAAGGGGAAAAAGGATTGGTATGAATCCTATACTACCCGAATTTGTAAGGTAGAACATGCTTATACAAACAAAGATTCACTCCTTGAACAAGAAGCAGACGAATGAGCAACTTCTACATAAAAAAGAAAAGCACCTCAATGTACACGAACATTTGAGGTGCTTTTTCATGATGTTTACTGTTTCATAAAGATTTATTTATACGTCACAAGGAAGTATTTCTTTTTCCCTCTTCTTAAAACGGTAAATTGGTTTTCAATTCGGTCGTCAGCTGAGAGCACATAGTCTTTATCTGTTTGTCTCTCTCCGTTGATGGAGACAGCACCATTTGTGATATCTTCACGTGCTTGACGCTTTGATGGAGACAGCTTTGATTCCACAAGAATATCAACTAGTGTTAATTCTTCTGTGCTGCTTTTCTCCATTGATGGAACATCCTTAAAGCCTACTTTCACTTCTTCAGCTGTAAGAGAATTGATCTCGCCTTTAAATAGTGCATTTGAGATGTTGACTGCCTGTTCTAGTGATTCACGGCCATGTACAAGTGTTGTCACTTCCTCTGCTAGACGGCGCTGCGCTTCACGCTTTTCAGGTGCTGTTTGCACTTTTTCTTCATACGATGCGATCTCTTCTTTTGATAAGAACGTAAAGTATTTTAAGTATTTCACGACATCACGGTCATCTGTGTTGATCCAGAATTGGTAGAACTCATATGGAGACGTTTTTTCTTTATCTAACCAGATAGCGCCGCCTTCTGTTTTACCAAACTTTGTGCCGTCTGCTTTTGTGACAAGCGGCATCGTCAGACCGAATGCTTTTGCTCCTTCTGCTTCAGACTTACGGATCAACTCAAGTCCAGATGTGATATTTCCCCACTGGTCACTTCCGCCGATTTGCAGCTTACAATTTTCATTTCTGTAAAGGTTTAAGAAGTCTAAAGACTGCAGGATGACGTAGCTGAATTCTGTGTAAGAAATCCCTGTTTCGATACGTGAGCTCACGATATCTTTTGCCAGCATAAAGTTTACACCGAAGTTCTTTCCAATATCACGAAGGAACGTGATGACATTCATTTGGCTGATCCAGTCGTAGTTATTCACGATGACGGCTGGGTTCTCGCCTGCTTCAAAATCAAGAAATTGAGACAGCTGTCCTTTGATTTTATCTGACCACTGTTCGACGATTTCTGCTGGGTTGAGTGAACGTTCTGCTTTTTTGAAACTAGGATCGCCAATGAGTCCAGTCGCACCGCCAACAAGAGCAATCGGGTGATGACCTGCTTCTTGGAATCTGCGTAATGTTAAAATTGGCAATAGATGACCAATGTGTAAGCTGTCAGCTGTCGGATCAAAGCCGGAGTATAGCTTGATTTTCTCTTCTGCTAATAATTTTGTTAAACCTTCTTCATCTGTTTGCTGCTGAATTAATCCTCTAAACGATAGCTCTTCCATCAATTGACTCATATCCAAATCTCCTTTGTTTAAAATGAAACATAAAAAACGCCCCTTCGAATGAACGAAGGGACGATATATATCGCGGTACCACCCTGCTTAAAAGACAAAAAATCTTGTCTTTTCACTTACACTGATAACGGACAGATCCGTTCTTTCACTAATCAGGGCATGCTCCTTTTCGTAAAAGCGGTTCGTGAGGGTAATTCGAATATCTCTTTGTACTGACTTGCACCAGCCGTCAGCTCTCTTAAACAGGGAAAGATCATTCTACTGAATCTCAGTCAAAACCTTTTCATATTCAACTAATGTCATTTTTAACACACTTTTGATATCAAGTCAACTGATGAAAAAATTAATCTTCCATTGTCGAAAGGTCGCCAGCAGGTAAATTCAGCTCCCACGCCTTTAGCACACGTCTCATAATTTTTCCGCTTCTCGTTTTTGGCAGTTTGTCTTTAAACTCAATTTCTCGCGGTGCCGCATGTGCTGCGAGCCCTTTTTTCACAAACGTACGAATCTCTTCTTTCAGCTCATCTGTCGGCTCATATCCGCTTCTGAGCGCAATAAATGCTTTAATAATCTCACCGCGGACCGGATCTGGCTTTCCAATGACACCAGCCTCTGCAATGGCTGGATGTTCGACCAGTTTACTTTCTACCTCAAATGGACCGACCCGCTCTCCTGACGTCATGATGACGTCATCGACACGTCCCTGGAACCAAAAGTATCCGTCTTCGTCCATATAAGCTGAATCTCCTGAAACATACCAATCTCCCGGCATAAAGTAAGATTCATATTTTTCAGGATTGTTCCAGATCGTATGCATCATAGAAGGCCAGCCTTTTTTAATCGCAAGGTTGCCCATCCGGTATGGCGGAAGTTCATTTCCTGCATTATCAACAATCGCCGCTTCTACGCCTGGAATTGGTTTTCCCATCGAGCCCGGCTTGATGTCCATGCATGGATAATTACAAATCAGCTGTGCACCCGTTTCTGTCATCCACCAAGTGTCGTGAATTCGCTTGCCAAAAACAGCATCTCCCCAGCGGATGACTTCTGGATTAAGAGGCTCTCCCACACTTAGCACATGACGGAGCGAGCTGAGGTCATATTTTTGAATGAGGTCATCCCCTGCCCCCATGAGCATTCTAAAGGCTGTCGGGGCACTGTACCAAACGGTTACACCGAGTGATTCAATGGTTTCATACCACGTATCAGGATTAAACCGGCCGCCTAAAATCACATTCGTCGCCCCATTAAACCACGGTGAAAAAATACCGTACACTGTGCCTGTAACCCAGCCTGGATCAGCTGTACACCAGTAAACGTCATCTTCTTTCAAGTCAAGCACCCATTTACCAGTCTGGCCTTGCTGCACCATTGCACCATGGACATGAAGCACACCCTTTGGCGTACCGGTAGATCCTGATGTGTAATGAAGCAGGAAGCCGTCTTTTTCATCCATCCATTCAATTTCAAGCTCCTTTGCTGCCTCCTCAAACGCCTCTTCATAGTGAATTGTCCGAACGCCATCGACGTCTTCATTTTCACCGCCGACAATGATGACAGATTCAAGCTTTGGAAGCTCTGCAAATGGAATTCGTTCAAGTAGATCGGGTGTTGTCACGATCACCTTTGCTTCACTATTTTCTAAACGGTCTTTGACGGCACCTTCCATAAATGCCTCAAATAACGGGCCAACGATCGCCCCAATTTTCACTGCGCCTAGCAGAAGAAAATAGAGCTCAGGTGATCTTGGCATAAAGATAAACACGCGATCCCCTTTTTCCACATGTGCCTTTTCTTTGAATAGATTTCCCGCTTTGTTTGTGTTGATTTTCATATCCCTGAACGTATACTTTTCATCCCGCTCTGAATCTTTGTAGTGAAGCGCCACCTTGTTCTGACGAAACGAGTCCGCATGTCTGTCAATCGCTTCATAGGCTGCATTTATTTTTCCTGTTTCATACCAGGAGAAGTTTTTTCTAGCTTCCTCCCATGAAAAATCTTTGTATGCCTGCTCATAATCATTTAAATGATAATCCCCTTTTACTGATGGTAGCGTTTCCAATTTCATCAAACAGTCCCCCTTTGCATACGTTTACAATGACCATTATAGTATAGATGACTTTTTTTCTCAATTTTTAAAAAACTTCTGATGAAACCGTTTTAATTCTTACAAGATTTAAGATAGAATAGAGACGACTCACTAGAATTAGGGGCGGTGGATACGTGGAGCATCCTAAAACTTATTATTCAAAAACCATTGAGCGAGAAACAGGTTCCATCCTGATTGAAGGACCGGTACCTGCATCAGCGCTTGCGAACTATACGTTTCATGAAGGACTAACGGCATTTCGCACGCCTGAGGAACAGAAACAAGCACTTGTTGAAATAGCAGATCTTCCAGAAGGACGTATTATCATTGCAAGAGTGAATGAGCTTGTCGTAGGCTATGTCACGTATTTGTATCCTGATCCACTTGAGCGCTGGTCAGAGGGCAAAATGGACAATTTAATTGAGCTTGGCGCAATTGAGGTCGCTCCTCCATTTAGAGGATGCTCACTTGGCAAGCATTTGCTTGATGTGAGCATGATGGATGAGCAAATGGAGAATTACATCATCATTACAACTGAATATTACTGGCATTGGGATTTAAAGGGGACAAAGAAAAACGTTTGGGAGTACCGCAAAATGATGGAGAAAATGATGAACGCAGGCGGTCTTGTCTGGTTTGCAACAGACGAGCCAGAGATTAGCTCACATCCAGCCAATTGTTTAATGGCCAGAATTGGGAAACATGTGAGTCCTGATTCGATCGAGCGTTTCGATCGTCTTCGCTTCCATCAGCGCTTTATGTATTAACGTTCAATTCGTTTTTTTGGCAAAGGGGATTGGTAAACAATGATGATTGAACAAATTATGGAGCGTGATGTGATCACGCTGCGAAAAACCGATACGATTGAAGAAGCCATTCAAAAAATGAGTGCACACCACATCCGGCATATTCCGATCGTATCTGATCAAGGATCTGTCATTGGGATGGTGACAGATCGGGATATTAAAAATGCCAGTCCAAGTATTTTTGAGACAGAGAAAAGAAAGCTCTTTATTCAGCGGCCAGTCGAAGAGATCATGGTATTAGAGACGATCACTGCTCACCCGCTTGATTTCGTTGAGGAGATATCAAGTGTCTTTTTTGAGCACGGAATTGGCTGTCTTCCGGTGGTGAGACGTGGCAAACTTGTAGGCATTATCACAAAAACAGATCTGCTTCGTACGTTTGTAAGACTGACAGGTGCAGATCAGCCTGGATCGCACTTAGAGGTTGAAGTGGAGCAGATGACTGAAGGCCTCGCAGACATTACAGCCATTTTAAAGGAGCAGCATATTCAATTGCTGAGTGTGCTTGTGTATCCTCATGCCAATGAGGCTTCTAAAGTGCTCGTATTCCGCCTTCAAACCATTCATGCAGATCATGTGATGAAGCTGATTCGCGCAAAAGGCTATAAGGTGCTCTGGCCTATGGAGCAGACGATCAAATGAAGGAAGCGACCTTTGTTTTTTCACCATCTTTTCAAACGTACCAATTTAACCAAGATCATCCCTTCAATCAGCTTCGTGTCTACTTAACTTATGATCTTCTTCAAAAAATGAAGGCGTTAACAGAGGATGAAATTGTCGCACCGCGTATGGCTACTCTGGAGGAATTAAAGCTCGTCCATACAGCAGATTATATCCAGGCCGTGCAGCGGGCAAGTGAAGGAAAGCTGTCTACAGCAGAGGGGGAACGCTACGGTCTTGGCACAGAGGATACACCGATGTTCGCAGGCATGCATGAGGCGGCATCTCTCCTTGTTGGCGGAACGTTAACAGCAGTTGATCAAGTGATGCTCGGTCATTCCCAGCATGCACTCAATCTTGGCGGCGGGCTTCACCACGGGTTCAAAGGGCGTGCATCTGGCTTTTGTATTTATAATGACAGCTCTGTGGCGATTCAATATATTCAAAAGACATATGGCGCTAGAATTTTATATATTGATACGGATGCTCATCACGGCGATGGTGTCCAGTTCAGCTTCTATGACGACCCAGAGGTATGTACAGTCTCCATTCATGAAACAGGACGCTACTTGTTCCCTGGAACGGGACAAGTACAGGAAAGAGGCCACGATAAAGGCTATGGCTACGCCTATAATATTCCGCTAGATGCATTTACGGAAGATGAGTCGTTCCTCGAAGCATACCGAACAGCAGTGACTGAGATTGCTGCTTTTTTTAAACCAGATGTGATTTTGACGCAAAACGGAGCTGATGCACACTACTATGATCCGTTAACTCATTTATCTGCCACTATGAAAATATATGAGGAAATTCCTAGACTTGCCCATGAACTTGCGCATCAATATTGTGACGGCAAATGGATCGCTGTTGGCGGAGGGGGATATGATATTTGGCGCGTCGTCCCAAGAGCGTGGAGCCGTATTTGGCTTGAGATGAAAGGCATTACACCGCCAGATGAACTCCCTCGGGATTGGATTCAAGCCTGGAATAAGCAATCGCCTGTTACCCTTCCACCTACGTGGAGAGACCCTGACGATTTATATCCACCGATCCCAAGAAAAGCTGAAATCACAGAAAAGAATGCTCAAACAGTAGAAAAAGCACTCATGCCTGTTAGAAGAGAAAAGAAAAAGGCATAAGAAAAGCAGGCTTTCCCTCATAAGGTAAGCCTGCTTTTTTTGTTTTATTTCGTTGATTGTCTTTCTTCAATTCTGTGCGGAAGCTCAACAATTTGATCGTCCACTTGTTCTTTGTTCATCAGCTTTGTGAGCAGTCTCATGGCAACAGCACCAATATCATATGTCGGCTGAACGACTGTTGTCAGCTGAGGACGCACCATGAGAGAAAGTCTTGTGTTATCGAAGCCAATCACTTCTAAATCTTCAGGAATGGATACCCCTCTGTCTTGTGCTCCGTGAATGACACCTAGCGCCATTTCATCTGTAGCTGCGATAACAGCTGTCGGCTTGTCAGACTGCTCGAGCAGATGAGCGAGTGCTTCAATTCCAGAATCATAAGAGTAATCGCCTTCAGCGACGAGTGCATCGTCAAACGCGATGCCCGCTTCTTCAAGCGCACGCTTATAACCTGCAAGTTTTCTCACGGAATTAATTGGTTCTGACATTGGACCAGAAACAAACGCAATTCGTTTATGTCCTTTTTCAACTAACAGCTGAACGGAATCATAAATGGCCTGCTCATAGTTGATATTGACAGATGGTGTTTGAGCTTGCTCTTCAACAGATGCTGCAAGAACAATCGGTACAGGAGAGCGCTTAAATTCTTCCACATGCACGTCTGTGATGTTTCCGCCCATAAAGACAATTCCGTCTACTTGTTTACCGAGCATCGTATTTAACAAATGAAGCTCTTTATCAGTATTTTGATCTGAGTTGCTCAAAATGATGTTGTATTTATACATCGTGGCGATATCTTCAATACCGCGTGCTAATTCCGAATAGAAGATACTAGAAATATCAGGGATGATGACCCCAACTGTCGTTGTTTTTTTACTTGCTAGGCCTCGTGCCACTGCATTCGGACGATAGCCAAGGCGATCAATCGCTTCAAGCACCTTTTTTCTTGTTGTTGGTTTTACGTTTGGATTACCATTTACTACGCGTGATACCGTTGCCATACTTACATTTGCTTCTCTTGCTACATCATATATTGTAACATTATTCACATAAATCACTCCTTCAAATACACTTCATATCTATAGCATTCACCAATTGGATAGAGACATGTCAGATACGAGGAAAATAATATCCTATTTGTCATTAAAACGATGAAAAGAGACACATAATTTTTCAATCTACATCAAAATGACATTCTTTTATGAAATTATACACGTTTTTTTGTCATATGAAAACGTTCCCTTTCTTTTTATAACTAAATTAAACAAACTTTAAACAGCTTGTTACCTGTAATTTGAATCATATTTCATAAAAAACCATCGAGAACGCCAGCTATGACAATGATCTTAACAGATTCTATCGATTTTTAAAAATGAAAACATTGTGAACAGGCTCTTTTTGAACTTGCAATGTGCTTTCTTCCTTTCATTCCCAAACTTCATCGTATTTATTCCATAAAAAAACCGCCGGGCAGTTTCCGGCGGCTATTTCTATCTATGATTATGCGTGAATGTTGACAAGTGGTCTTAACGCATCTAACCATTTTTCGAATTGTGGAATGTCCATTTGCTGCGCTGAATCAGATAGAGCAACAGATGGATCTGGATGTACTTCTGCCATAACACCGTCTGCTCCAATCGCAAGAGCTGCTTTTGCTGTTGGAAGGAGAAGATCTCTACGTCCAGTTGAATGCGTCACATCAACGAAGACTGGTAAATGTGTCTCTTGTTTCAAGATTGGCACTGCTGAGATATCTAGCGTATTTCTTGTTGCTGTTTCGTATGTGCGGATACCGCGCTCGCAAAGGATGATTTGATCATTTCCTTGGGCGATGATGTATTCAGCTGCATTGATGAATTCTGAAATAGTCGCTGCAAGACCGCGTTTTAAAAGAACTGGTTTCTTCACGGAACCGGCTTCTTTTAACAGTTCGAAGTTTTGCATGTTACGTGCCCCAATTTGGATGACATCAATATGCTCAATCGCTTCTTCAATATGAGCAGGATTAACAATTTCACTAATGACAGCAAGACCGTATTCATCCGCTACACGCTTTAGAATCTTAAGACCATCTACACCAAGTCCTTGGAAATCGTATGGACTTGTACGAGGTTTAAATGCGCCTCCGCGTAGTAGTTTTAACCCTTGTTGTTTCGCTGCTGCAGCTACTTCTGCAACTTGCTCGTAGCTTTCAACAGCACATGGTCCAACGATGAAGCGCTGCTTTCCATCACCGATCGCTTCCCCATTGATGTTCACGATTGTGTTTTCTGGTTTTTTCTTACGAGAAACAAGAAGTGCTTTGCTATGGTCATCTTCTTGAAGCTCTAGACCTGCTTTGAAAATCTCTTTGAAAATATGCTGAATGGTTGAGTTTTCAAATGGTCCATCATTTTCTTCAAGAATTTGGTTCAGCATTGTGCGCTCTCTGACAGGATCATAACGGTTGACACCTTGCGCTTCTTTCGCTTTTCCAATTTCTTTTACAATGTTTCCTCTTTCATTGATCAGTTTTAAGATTTGAAGATTTAGTTCATCTGCTTGCTGCCTCAATTTTTCTAGTTCATTGTTGCTCATTTTTGTCATCCTTTCCTCTGCCTGTTCTCGCTTTTTATTTTTTCATTCTTGCATGATAGGGTTTATTATAAACAAAGATTTCGGAATTGTCACGAAAATTTTCTTTATTACCCAAACGCTTTTAAGCGGTAAAGTATTGTATGTAAGATTATAGCATACTTTTCGTTCAAGTAAACCTTTTTTTATAAAAAAAACGTCAGCCGCTGCTGACGTTTCTTTCTTTTACAGATTATGTTCAAGCGCTTCTTTTGTAATGCTTGAGTGGGATGCATGCCACTTCACTTTTCCACCACTAAAGACGAGTGCTTGAGGACTTTCGTGCTTTACACCCGATTTTTCAGCCACGTAGGATGAAAGCTCTCTCGTATTTTGAATTTGCAAGAAATACGTTGGCACGTCTTCGTGTGCAGACGCAAATGCTTCAAACTCATGAAAAGCCGCTTGGCTGATCGGACATGTCAAACTGTGTTTAAAAAAGACAAACGTCCCATCTTGATTCGTTAGTTGATCAAACTGTTCTTCTGTTTCAATGAGTTGTTTTGACATGATGTTCTCCTTCTTCACTTCGAGCTGTGAGGGTTAGCCTTTAGTAGATTGTTCTACTTTTTCTTTGATATCTTTGATGCCGTCTTCAATTTCTGATTTTGCTTCTTGTGCTCGTACTTTTGCTTCATCAGCTACATCTGATGCTTCGCTTGCTAAATCAGCTGCCGCATCTTCTGCTTCACTTTTCACATGATTAGCTTTACCAGCTGCACGGTCTTTTATGTCTTTCACTTTGTCTAAAATCTGATTTGACTGCTCTGCTACAAGCTGAGACAATTCAGACGTTTTATCTTTCGCAATCGTCACATATTCAGTGCCTCTTTCTTTTGCATCTGTTGCGAGTCGATCTGTTTTTTCTTTTAAAACATTCGCTTGGGTGTTCAAATCATCGCGAAGCTCTTTCCCTGACTTCGGTGCTAAAAATAATGCTGTTGTTGCACCAACAATTCCACCAATAAGTGTTCCGATCAAAAAGTCTTTGCTATTGATTCCGTCTTTGCTCATGATTATTCCTCCTATGCGAATATGGTTTATTTTTGGTGTTTACGCTGTTTCCATTTTTTATAAATTTCAAGTGCTGCGTTACTCCAGCTAACCACATCCGTCACTTTTTCTTGATTTCTTTCAACGGATGAAGAAACCGCACCAGCTGCCTGCTTTATGCTTGTATTAAATTGGTTGATCGAGCCACCAATTCCCTGCACCGCATCCACAACTGTGTTAAGTTTTGCCGATTTGTCTTGAATATCTTCAGCAAGCTTGTTTGTCTTATGTAGCAACTGTGCTGTCTCTGTGGTGATACCTTGCATCTGACCTTCAAGACCTTCTAAAGTTGATGCAACATTCTTTAATGTCAGCTGTAAGGATTTTAATGTTTTGGACAAATAGATGACAAGAATGAGGAAAGCAATTGCGATCAGTGCAACGCTTAGATATAGAATAATAATCATCTGATACCTCCTTTGCTGCGGGCATATTCAATTCATTACCCTCTCGTTGTATCATTCAAACATCGCCTAGAATGACCGATTGAATAATAATTCTACACTTATTCGCTAATTCCTGTCCACAGCGAACGAAAAAAAGCGGCACATGTTGACACATTTAGCTCTTTTGTCACATTTTATTCAAAATAAAAAAAGTGCCGCGTGAAACGGCACTTTTTTAAGCATTTATACAGCGACTTTTTCATAAGCGCGCAAATATTTTTGAATGTCTCCTGCTCCCATAAAGATCAGAATCGCATCTTCGTGCGCTTTCAGCACAGATGTATCTTCTTCCTCAATCAATTGGGCCTGCGGGATTTTTTCTCTTAAATCTTCAATGCTCAGCTTCCCAATGTTTTCGCGGGCTGAACCGAAAATATCACAAAGGTAGACATAGTCGGCTTTCTTTAGACTATCAGCAAATTCACTTAAGAATTGCTGTGTACGTGTGAAGGTATGCGGCTGAAAGACAGCCACAATATCACGGTCCGGATATTTTTGGCGAGCTGCTTCAATTGTGACTTCAATTTCAGTTGGATGATGTGCATAATCATCAATTAAGACCTGCTCACCGACCACTTTTTCATTAAAGCGTCGTTTCACACCGCCAAATGTCTTTAATGCGCCTTTGATAAGCTCTACATCAATGGACTCATAGTGACATAATGCGATAACAGCTAACGAGTTGAGGACATTATGATTTCCGTAGGCAGGAATGTAGAAGGTATCATAAAACGTATTGCGTACAAATACATCAAATGTAGTGCCTTCCGTATTTTTCACAACATTACGAGCTTGGAAATCATTTTCTTCGTTGAAACCGTAATACACAACGGGTACCTTCGCTTGAATCTTTGGCAAGTGCTCATCATCACCGCAAGCAATAATCGCTTTTTTCACTTGAAGCGCCATGTTTTGAAACGCGTCAAACACGTCATCAATATCTGAGAAATAATCAGGGTGATCAAAATCAATATTGGTCATGATCGCATAATCTGGATGATAGCTGAGGAAGTGTCTGCGGTATTCGCATGCTTCAAAGACAAAATACTCGCTGTTTTCTTTCCCCATTCCAGATCCATCACCGATTAAGTACGAAGTAGGTTTTGCTGCCTGCATGACGTGAGCAAGCAGTCCTGTTGTCGATGTTTTGCCATGAGCACCAGTAATCGCAACGTTTGTGAATGAATCCATGTATTCTCCAAGAAATTTATGGTAACGAATGACAGGAATCCCTTCAGAAAGGGCACGTTCAATCTCAGGGTGTGTATCGGGGAATGCATTTCCTGCGATGACCGTCATCCCTGGCTGAATATTATCTGGGTCAAATGGTAGAATTTTAATATTTCGTTCTTCTAATGCTTTTTGTGTAAAGATATGTTTTTCGATATCCGATCCTTGGACAGTATACCCAGTATCATGAAGAATTTGGGCCAGTGGACTCATACCTGTCCCTTTTATTCCAACAAAATGATAAACAGTCATAATTGTACCTCCAACAAACGTCTATCTGACTTACAGTATATGACGCTCATTTCAATTTGCAACTTGTGATTTTTGCCTCTAGCTGATCACAGATCGCAGCTCCAAATAAAGATTTTTTTCCGATCTTCCTATTCTAATCAATATTAACTATGATTAGTATCCGACAACTTTCCCATTTCTAACACCTGTTTCCGCTTATTTTACATAAAAAAGCGTTTTGGCAGACATGCGAAAAGCGTCCAATTTCAAAATTGCACCTATGTGCTATCATACCATGTTTATAAAAAAAATGAAGTGGTTTGTTTAGATCAACTGTTCTAAGTCACTCAGCGTCATGAGTACTTCTCTTGGCTTACTGCCTTTCGCACCAGAAATCATGCCCTCGCGCTCCATCATGTCAATCAGTCTAGCTGCACGATTGTAGCCAATTCTAAATCTTCGCTGCAAACTTGATGTACTAGCGCTATTCTGCTCGATGGCAAAACGGCAGGCATCCATAAACAATTCATCTTCGTCTGTAATCGCAGAGCCTTGAAGCATTAGTTCCTCCTGTTCAAAAAGGAACACTGGCTTGCGCTGCTTTCTCACATGTGCCACCACTTGATCAATCTCACGGTCTGATACAAAGTTCCCTTGCAGCCTTGTCGGCTTGCCGGAGCCATTTTCTAAGAAGAGCATGTCTCCTTTTCCAAGAAGCTTTTCAGCACCGGCCATGTCAATGATCGTTCTTGAATCAACCTGACTTGAAACAGAAAACGCAATTCTTGTTGGGATATTGGCTTTAATGAGACCTGTGATGACATCAACAGAAGGTCTTTGTGTCGCAATCAATAAGTGAATGCCACATGCTCTTGCTTTTTGAGCAATTCGGCAGATGCTTTCTTCGACTTCATTTGGTGCGACCATCATTAAATCAGCCAGCTCATCGATCACCACGACGAGATAAGGTAGTTTTTCACCCATTTGTTTTTCTTTTACAAGCTCATTGAATCGTTTAATTTCTCTCACGCCAGAGTGTGCAAATAGTTCATAGCGTCTTTCCATTTCATCCACTACCCATTTCAGAGCAGCTGTTGCTGTCTTGGCATCGGTAATGACAGGACTCACAAGATGCGGAATGTGATTATACGGCGCTAATTCAACCATTTTAGGGTCAATTAAGAGCATTTTCACTTCATCTGGTGATGCTTTAAACATTAAGCTCACTAAAATCGTATTGATGCAGACACTTTTTCCTGAACCAGTTGCTCCAGCAATTAAGCCGTGCGGCATTTTTTGCAGATCAACCACGACAGGCTGGCCTGAGATATCTAATCCAAGTGCTGCTGTTAAAGGAGATGGATTGTCTCTAAATGCACTGCTTCTGATCATTTCTCTTAAGAACACCATTTTACTGTGCAGGTTTGGCACTTCGATCCCGATCGTGTTCTTTCCTGGAATCGGTGCTTCAATTCGAATATCCTTTGCGGACAAACTAAGTTTAATATCATCTGACAGGTTCGTAATTTTGTTCACTTTGACACCTGGTTCTGGATGTACTTCAAACCTTGTCACAGAAGGGCCCTGTGTGACATGGACAACACTTGCTCTTACATTGAAATTTTTAAGCGTCGCATTAAGCAGCTCTGCCCGCTCTTTCACCCATGTCCCGTCCTCTTCTTTTTGAGCTGGCGGTACATCTAATAGGGCGAGACTTGGAAAAACATACCCTTGTGTGTCGGCTGCTTTCTTTTGCCCTTGCACGCGCTGATCGCTTTTTAACATCATGACATTAAACGGAACCGTAGAGGTTTGACCGCTTGTGCGTGGTGGCTGCGGAGATGTCTGTTTTGGTTCTTCTTTCTTTTCTTCGTGCGTTTGTTCTTGCTGCTCTGTCTGTTCTATGACCGTTTCTACCGGTTCAGATGCAGTTTGTTCTTCTGTTACTTGTTCTACTGGCATCACTTGTTCTTCTTCAATTTCAGCTTCTTGAACCAGCTGATCTTCCTGCAGGTCATGTTGGACTGGCTCAGCTTCTTCATATATTGCCGCGGGCGCTTCTTCTTGTTTGTCTTTTATTGGATCAGCTTCTACTTCTTCCACTGGTTCTGCTGACATATTTTCTGTTAACGCCGCTTCTTCTTCTGCTAGAATGTCTGCTTCCATTTCAATCGCTGGCTGCGAAGGTTCCGGTGTTTCGAAGGTCAACATGTCTATTTCCTCAGTATGATCTTCAAACTGCTCGTCTTTTATTTCTTCTTCATCGCTGGTGGCAGCCTGTTCCGGCTCGGACTGTACCGGTTGCTCCTGATAGACTTCGGCTTGCTGCTTATGTAAATCAGCTTCATGATGATCTTCTGGCTCGTTTTCTTCTAGCTGGAAAGGCTCGTCAGTTAAACGTTCCATCGTCGATTGAACATGATCTTGATAAGCGAGTTCCTCTTCCAATGTATGCGGGGTTACTTCTGGCTCCTTATCCGCTCTCTCTTTTGCTGATGCTGAAACCATTTCCTCGATACGTTTTTCTTTCTGAATAGATGGGATGTTCATTTGCTGCCTGACATTCCGTTCACGCTCTGCCTCTTCTGATAACAGTGTGACACGCTGCGCCGTTTCTTCTGCTGCTTTCCTTTGAACTGATCCTGCTTCTTCTTTTGCTTCTGCCTTTTTTGGACGCATATCCTGATGATAGCCATAGATCGGTGATGGAATTTGCTCTGGCTTGAATGGCTTTTTATTCATATCAGGCTGAAGCGTTTGTTTAGGCTGATAGGTTGTCTGTCTAGTCTTTGACTGTCTTGGTTTGGCGTGTTTTCTCTCCGGCTTCACTCCGTCACGCAGAGGTTCATCTGGAACGAGCGGAAACCGAAAGTTGCCTTTTGGATATTCATAATACACTTTCGTATCTTCGATTTTTTTATATTCTTTATGCTGTTCAAAAGCTGGCTGCTTTGGTGCAGCTAGATCTTCTTCAGGTCTTACAGCTTTTTCTTCTTTCTTTTCTTCTCCTAAAAATACACTAAAAAATTTATCTAACCAACTCATCATTTATCACTCACTTTAACTCCCCTTACGTTTTCTTGGGCGATTTTTAGTATACCATTGCTTTTTCATGCAGAAAAGCGAGAAAAGTGCCGGTTTATGCTGTTCATGCTGTCTGTAGATGAAAAAAAGTCACTAAGTACGTACTTAGTGACTTTTGGTATAACACATTCTTCGCTCCTATGTGCCCGTTTATGGGAGGTTATGCTTTAAAGGGTTCGCCAGCTTGATGGCTTCCATCTAAAACAAGAATCCCTTTTTCAGCAGGTGCGTCTGGAAGATCTAACTCTTTTGCTGAACAAATCATGCCGCTTGATGGAACCCCTCTTAGCTCAGCATCTTTGATGACCATACCGCTTGGCATCACTGCGCCGACTTTCGCCACCACGACATATTGGCCTTGGTCAACGTTTGGTGCACCGCACACGATTTGTAAGGTTTCATCGCCCACATCAACTTGGCAAATGTTTAATTTATCTGCATTCGGATGCTTTTCTTTTTCCTTTACATAGCCGACAACAAATTTTGGTGATAGATCCACAGTCAACGTTTCACTGACACCGTTGCGGTTTAAAATTTCATTGATATCTTGAACAATGGTTTCAGAAAGCGGGACAGATCCGTTTTCTTCAATTTTCATGTAAGTAGATGCATTGAAGATATTAAAGCCTGTTGTTTCTTTTGTTTCTTGATTGAAGATTCGTACAACATCTCCAAACGTCTCATGTCCTACTTCTTCTCTCGTCACATCTTTCAATGAAATAAGGAGTGTGTCGCCTACACCTTCTGCATTATAAAAAACATTCATTCTTCAAAATTCCCTTCTACTGCTGTTTTGGTCTGCTTTTTGCAAGTATAAAGATCGGTTCAAGCTTACCCTCATCATACAAAAATGACAATGCGGTAATCGGAACCGTGCCGCTGGCGAAGAAGCTCATCGACATCTGTCCTAAAATATCATAGCCTGAATCATTGCGAACATCTGCAATGATGAATACATCTTGATGAGGAACAGAAATCGCCATTTGTCCTTCTATTTTTTGCGCGTATTCTTGTAATAACGACTCATTTAAAAGTCTGCTGGCGTCATATCCGTCATTTGCGCGGAAGAAATAAAAAAGGTTGCCTGCCACTTCATCCATTTTCACTACAGTTTCTAGTGAACGGACGTTGAAGCTTGCAGTTTCTCTGATTCGCTCTTTTGTCCAGTTTTCCTTTTGAAGCATCTTTTCATCAATTAATCGGTAGGTGCTTCCAAGGTCAAGTGCATAGTAGATTCTCGTTTCAGCTGTATGCTCATCAAATACGAGCGGAATTCCATCACTTGATGCCTCAGGAAAGGAAGTGGAACGAATGACCGGATAGATCTGCTTTTCTTTTCCTGAAATGTGCTGCGCTTCGCCTTTCATGGCACTCAGCGCTTCTTTCACATAATAAACAATCTCATCAATTGTTTCATCAGGCTTTACTTCCCACTTTGCAATAATTGGCGGGAGCTCTAGTGTGATGCCTTTGCCTGTTTGTTTATCTTCAATACGAAGCGTATCTTTTTCCCGATCAAACTGGTGTGACCAGCTGTCGTTCGTTAGACGGCTTTTGAGTTCATTCGCAAGCTGTCTTGATGTCATTTTTGCCATCGTTTTAGACTCTCCTTTCGTTATTTAGAAAGAGAATCTGTTAAAAATGCTTCAATCTCTTCCTTTGTCTTACGATCTTTGCTGACAAAGCGGTTAATCTCTTGTCCGTTTTTAAAGACTAAAAAGCTTGGAATGCCGTAAATTTCCCACTCTGCACAAGTGTCAATGAACTTGTCTCTATCGACATAGAAGTACTCAAATTCTGGGTAGTTTGCTTCAAGCTCTGGCAAGAATGGCTCAATAAATGTGCAGTCTGGGCACCAGTCAGCTGAAAATAGCAATACCGTTAAGTCTTCTTGAATCACTTTTTGTAATTCTTCGTTAGATTCAATTTTTTTCATGTTTCATTCCTCCAGTTTGTATGGTTAAATCTCCGAATTGTATATAGCCTTTCTTTCTCATCCATTCTGATACTACCAAACTAATCACTGCCGGGCCAACGATATGCAAAAGAGCTATCGCCAGAAATACAGATGGATGAAACCCCATGACGGTGAGGGTCATGAGCTGTCCAACAAGCCCGCTCGTTCCCATTCCCGCTCCTGCCGCATTATTGACCATCCCAAAGCCAATAATACCAATTGGCGCGAGAATCAGGCCAGCAATCGTCGGCGGAATCAGGATGAGGGGGTTTTTCACAATGTTCGAAAGCTGCAACTTTGACGTCCCAATGCCGACAGCCGCAAGCCCGCCAAAGCGATTTTCTCTAAAACCTGCAGCAGCAAAGCCAACCATTTGGGCACAGCAGCCAATCGTTGCAGCACCAGCAGCTGTTCCGCTTAAGTCAAGCATGAGCGCAAGTGCAGCACTTGAAATCGGCGAACTGAGAGCAAGTCCAACAATGGTCGCTACTAGCATGCCCATGATGAGCGGACTTTGGTCTGTCCCCCACATGATAAGTCTGCCAAGCCCTGTCATCATCGCCTGAATGCCAGGACCGATGAAAGCAGCAGTGAAAAAGCCAGTAATAATGGTGACAAGCGGCGTTAAAATAATATCAATTCTTGTCTCACCACTAACCAGTTTGCCTATTTCCACCCCAATTAG
This sequence comes from Bacillus sp. ABR, assembly GCF_056172715.1. Classification (NCBI taxonomy): domain Bacteria; kingdom Bacillati; phylum Bacillota; class Bacilli; order Caryophanales; family Bacillaceae; genus Bacillus; species Bacillus sp. ABR. Next base: position 813,781 of record NZ_JAOYSL010000002.1, read on the forward strand.
AGCAGCCACGAAGCTTCCGGCTGGTCCCCCAAGCTCTGCTCCAGCGGCACCTGAGACAACACTTGCAAAAATGATTAATGGAGAAGCATTTAAGCGATAAGCAACTGCTACGCCAATTGCCGGTCCCATCAGACCCATAGCAAGCGTACCCATTTTCACAATGAGAGAAAGTGATAACAGACCGCCTGCTGTTTTTAAAATCAGACCTACCACTAATGTAGCAAATAGACCTAAAGCCATATAAGAAAGTGCATCAATGAAATACACCTTTGGCGAAAGGGAGATCCCCTTTCTTTTCAAATAAGTCATCAACGTCGTCTTCCTGCTTTCTCATAGGAAAGACGAAGAGGCCTGTCCTTCCCATTATATGTAGTATTCTTACGATGAAAAATTGTCTCTACCATGAATATCATAATCATATTTTTTTTGCTTTATCAAGCACTTCTTGTGTAACATGAAAAGAAACAGGACAAACCTTTACTAAGTTTGTACAAAAGGAGGAGTTCGTTATGCAATTAACTGTTTATTTAGCTGGAGAAATTCATAGCCAGTGGCGCGATGAAATCAAGGAAAAAAGCCAATCTTTGAAGCTTCCGGTGACATTTGTCGGTCCGATGGAGAATCATGACCGCTCAGATAACATCGGTGAGGATATTTTAGGTGAGCAGCCGAATGCCATTTTCAAAGATGATGCAGCTTCTGATTTGAACAATTTTCGTACTGAAATTTTATTAAACAAAGCAGATGTCGTCATTGCGCGCTTTGGTGAGAAATATAAACAGTGGAACACAGCCATGGATGCGTCTGCTGCAATTGCAAAAGGGAAACCTCTTATTTTAATCCGTCCAAAAGAGCTGCACCATCCATTAAAGGAACTTTCAAACAAAGCGAATATCACTGTGGAAACCGTGAATCAAGCGATCAAGGCATTATCTTACGTGTTTGAACAGCAATAGCTAAAAGCGTGTTAGACAACCTTTGCAGCACCGTCTCGCAATGAATGCGAGGGTTTGTCTACATACTAAAGGCTGCTCTCATTGAAGAGGCAGCCTTTTTCTATGACATTTATACCTGTTGATAAATAGAATCCACTGTGCTTCGATCACAATTTTTGACAAGGCGGACAATTAATTCTTTTGCCGCTGCGTAATCATCCACATGCAAAACAGAATGACTTGTATGAATGTAGCGTGCGCAAACACCAATGACAGCAGAAGGCACACCTTGGTTTGAAATATGAACACGTCCAGCGTCCGTACCACCCGGTGATACGAAATATTGATATGGGATGTTGTTTGTCTCAGCAGTATCGAGTACAAAGTCTCTCATTCCACGGTGCGTAATCATTGTCCGGTCAAAAATACGCAGAAGTGTACCTTTTCCAAGCTGGCCGAACTGTGTTTTGTCACCTGTCACATCGTTTGCAGGACTTGCATCTAAAGCGAAGAAAAGATCCGGCTGAATCATATTTGCAGCTACCTCAGCTCCTCTAAGCCCTACTTCCTCTTGAACAGTTGCTCCTGAATACAGCTGACATGAAAGTGATTCGTCTTTTAATTCTTTTAATAATTCAATCGCAAGGCCGCAGCCATAGCGGTTATCCCAAGCCTTCGCTAAAATCTTTTTTGGATTCGCCATTGGGGTAAATACCGTTGCAGGAACGATTTGCTGTCCTGGGCGAACGCCAAGCTCTTTTGCCTCTTCTTCACTGTCTGCACCAATATCAATAAGCATATCTGACGGTTTCACAGGTTTGCTTTTTTGTTCTGGTGTGAGAAGGTGAGGAGGTGTACTCGAGACGACACCAGGAATTGGACCCTGATCGGTATGTACGTCTACACGCTGCGCCAGCATGACTTGACTCCACCAGCCGCCAAGTGTTTGAAAACGAATCATTCCGTTTTTCGTGATCGATGAGACCATGAATCCGACTTCATCCATATGACCAGCTACCATAATTTTCGGTGCGTTTTCCGGCCCTTTGCGTACGCCAAACACTCCGCCAAGGCGGTCTTGAATGAGTTCATCAGAATATTTCTCAAGTTCTTTTTTCATAAAAGCACGCACATGGTGCTCATTTCCTGGAGTTCCCTGTAATTCTGTTAAATTTCGGAAAAGCGACAATGTTTCTTCGTTCATTCTACAGTTTACCTCGTTTCTATGTAATGACCATATATATTCCTATAAAAATAACACTCACTTTATACTATAAGAATTCTTTCGGTTTTCCAAGTATCTCTCTAAAAATTTTGAATATGCTTTCAAGTATTCGGATTCCTTAACATCAATGGACAAGTTTTGTATAATGGAAAAAACAGCAATACGGAGGTGCAGCACGTTGAAGTTAAAACATGTTTTGATTGGTGCGAGTATTGGAGTAGCCGCTGCAATTGTTGCAAAGAAAGTATTTTTCCCTACGTATATCTCATCTGAAAAAGCATTAAAAATTGTGAAATCTGCTTTTAAACAGCGCGGCCCGATTGATGGCTCTTGGATTTATACTGTACCAGAACCGTATACCGTAAATGGTGAAACGATTGATGTGTACAAATCTGGCATTACCCGCTCTGCCTTTGGCGAGCTTGAACAGTATGAAGTGATGATTGATGCCAAAACAGGCATGATCGTTGATGTAATTGATTCTGTTGCTTGATCAAGAAAGCTTCGCAAAGACATGTCCTTGCGAAGCTTTTTTTATATGGCTTTGATTTTTTTGTACACAGGATGCCACATCGCGTCCTGCACAGCCTGAATAAGATCATCAGGCGTTTCTTCTGCTATTCCTTCATCAATTGCTGCCTGCGCCACGCGGACGGCCACTGTTGCTGAAACGGTTCGAAGCTGATCGACACTTGGCAGCATCGCTGCACCCGGCTTCCCCACATTGACCATGCTTGCAATGGCTTCAGCACTCGCAACAAACATACTGTCTGTCATCAACCTGGCTTTTGACACAATCGTGCCTAGACCAAGACCTGGGAAGACAAGGGCATTATTCGCTTGTCCAATTTCATATGTGACACCGCCATATTCGACAGGATCAAATGGGCTTCCCGTTGTCACAAGTGCGCGTCCTTCAGTCCACTCGATCAGATCTTGCGGCTTTGCTTCTGAAAGAGGTGTCGGATTCGACATCGGTAAAATCGCAGGGCGCTCCACGTGAGACGCCATTTCTTTTACAATTTCCTCTGTAAATGCTCCTCCGACCGTCGAGGTGCCAATTAAGATTGTAGGTTTCGCCTGTTTGACGACCTCTAATAGATCAATCGAATGCTTTGGACCATTACGGGCATAATCCTTTACTTCGTCAGAACGTCTTGCATACGGCTTTTGAAATGGCTGAATGTCAGGTGAATCATCTGTGAGCAGCCCCGTTTTATCAATACACCAGAAATGATCATAGGACTCCTCTTCTTTGACTCCGTCTCTGACGATCGCATCACGGATTTGCTCGGCTATGCCAATACCTGCCGTACCCGCTCCAAAAATGACGATACGGTGATCTTTCAGCGGGACCTTCGAAGCTTTTGCACATGCCATAACTGCAGCAAGTGAAACGGCGCCAGTTCCTTGAATGTCATCGTTAAATGTACAAATGCGGTCCTTATATTTTTCCAATATCGCACGGGCATTCTTTGTACCAAAATCTTCCCAGTGAAGAAGTGCATTTGGGAAAGTAGCACGGGCAAGCTCGACATATTGATCAATGAACTGATCATAGCGCTCTCCTCGAACGCGGGAGTGCTGATTGCCAACATAAAGCGGATCATTTAAGAGACTTTCCTGGTTCGTCCCGGCATCAAGCACTACCGCCAGCACGCGGCTAGGATCAATGCCTGCTGCAGCTGTATAAACAGCAAGTTTCCCGACTGAAATGGCAATCCCGCCAACGCCCCAGTCTCCGATGCCTAAAATACCTTCTGCATCAGTTGCAACGATTAAATCAATTGATTCATCGACACCATAAGAAGCAAAAATCTCTTCCATGCCTTCCAGATCATCAATCGATAAATAAAGCCCTCTCGGCTTCCGATACTCATGGCTATAACGCTGAATAGCCGTTCCTACAGTCGGCGTGTAGACAATCGGAAGCATTTCCGCCAAGTGCTCATTAAGTAATTTGTAAAAAAGCACTTCGTTTCTATCATGAAGTGATGTTAAATACACATTTTTCCCTAGCTCATCCGGCTGTGCCTTGAACTGCTCATATGCACGCTTTGCTTGATCCTCTAAAGTTAAAACCTTAGGCGGAAGAAATCCCTTTAACCCGAGCTCCTTCCGCTCTTCCTTTGTAAATGCAACCCCTTTGTTTAAATAAGGGACTGACATGACTTCCATCCCTCTTAATGGTGTTTCGATCACATCACCATGTACACGATAAAATTGGTTCACCTGCACTCTTCCTTTCACAAGTTCATTTTGTCGTTATTTTGTGTGAAAGGCGAAAAAAACATACAGATGATCTTTTATCTTCCTGTTTCTCTTTTGATTTCGTGTGTAATCTGCCCGTCTTCGTCCCATTTTACAGCACGATAAATGGCATCATGATAAAACAAATACCACGCATTTTTTTCTTCTGCAAATGCCTGCCACTTTTGCTTGGCTGGAATCGACGTCATTGGGTAATCATCATATGCCAAAACCCAGAGTGGATTTTTATGAGCGTGTGTAGGCATGATATCAGCTAAATGAATCGCTGTTTCGCCCTCACTTGTGAGCGTTAAAATACTATGACCATTGCTATGGCCGCCTGTATGATGCAGCTCAATTCCTTCTGTCACTTCGATGCTTTCTTCAAATGTGACCACTTGATCTGCCACAGGCTCCCAGTTTTCTTTCCAATATGTATTTCTTGAGCGAATGTTCGGCGCTCTCATTTCATCCCATTCGATTTTCGATGTGATGATTTTTGCCTGCTGAAAAACAGACACAAGCTTATCGCCTTCACGTTTTGTTAATCCGCTGGCATGATCAAAGTGCAGGTGTGTCATTAATACGTAATCTATATCTGATGGGCGCAGGCCAAGGGCCGCTAGAGATTCTTCCAATTTGGTTTCCTCTGTCACGCCGTAATTGCGTTTTTGTTTATCTGTCAGCTTCCCTGATCCGATGCCGGAATCCACTAACAGATGCAGTCCCTTCCACCGAATGAGAATTGGATCACATCGTAATTCAATTTGATTGCGTTCATTAACCGGGTATTTTTTTGACCATAAAGGCTTTGGCACGACACCGAACATCGCACCGCCGTCCATGTGCGTATCTCCCCCGTTTAACCAAAACAGTTCCATTTCACCTATTTTCATTGTCTCCATTGCTGTCATCCCTCCTTTTTCTATCGTAGCAAATACAGCCAAAAATCGCATGCACCAATCTTTTCATAAAAAAAGCTGACTGCAATTTTTTTGCAGCCAGCTTGATGTCACTTGTTATTCTGGGAATTTGACTTCTGATCGATAGATGGGTTGTCCCATAGATGAGAATTTCTCTTCATATTCAGTCATCACATTTCCTTCTAAGCCGTCCTCATGTAAATCTAGGCTGACATACGTTAAAAGAAGGCCATAGGCAGAAAAACTTTTTAAGGAATATTCAAATAACCCGCGGTTATCAGTTTTGAAATGTAATTCACCGCCTGGACGAAGGATATGTTCATATCGCTCTAAAAAGGTTTTAAACGTCAATCTGCGCTTTTCGTGTCTTGCTTTTGGCCATGGATCAGAGAAATTCAAATACACCCGGTCAATCTCATTTTCCGCAAACACATCTGTCAGCGTCTCAGCATTGATGTTCAAAAGCTTTACATTTTCAACATCTGTCTCTTTGATTTTATCTACTGCCGTCACAATGACACTTTTAAATAATTCAATGCCAATATAGTTGATATCAGGATGAAGCTTGCCCATTCCAGCAATAAAGCTCCCTTTTCCTGTCCCAACTTCGATATGGATTGGATGATCATTTCCAAACAGCTCATGCCATTTCCCTTTATATTGCTCGGGACTTGCTAAAGCAATATGAGCATTCTCAGCTAAGTAATCATCAGCCCATGGTTTATGTCGCATTCTCAATTTGATACACCTCTATTTTCTTTACATTTTATCAAGATACCATGAAACATAAAGACCCGCAAGACAGCATCTTCTATGTCCATATAAAAAGACCAGCCCTTCGCTTGAGCTGGTCTGCCGCATGTATAAATTGGGCGCTGATTGCACAGTTTAACCTCATAAATGACACGCAGGAAAGGAGCATTTATATGGGTTTAAACCGTCAACATCAGCTTCAATTAATCAAAGATATTTTAACCGATCACCAGCTGGATTGCTGCGGGACTGTTGCAGAATATGAACAGGTGGGACGCGTAATTCAATTAATGCTGGCAAAAGAAGATCTGGATCCCGACATTCGTCAGCTGTTAACAGATATTTATGATTACAGCCTAAAGGGCACCTCTGTCAGTTCAATTGATGCACATATCGAGGAGCATCAATCACATCTGTCTGAGTGGGTCGAAAACATTCCACTGTCTTAATGGATGTTTAACCTTTTTAAGAGTGCATTTAGCTCCGCTTGCACTTCTTTTTGCGCCTTTTCATTCCCTTTTCTTTTATGCCAAACGACAAACGATACGGTTTCAGCGAGCACGTACCACGCCATGCGCTTTCGCAAGTTGTCCGTCAGCGGGGCGCCGTACATAGAGAGCCAGCTTTCCCAGTTCTCTTCCTCAACATAATGGTATAAAAGCGGTCCAAGATCAATCGCTGGGTCTGCAATCATCGCCCCATCCCAATCAATCAAATAGAGCTGGTTTTCATCTGTCAGCAGCCAATTATTATGATTGAGATCACAATGACAGACGACCTTGTCCTCAAAATGGACAGCCTCCACATGCTTCTCTAAATACTGGATGGCACGCGTGATGTCTTGTGAAACAATTTGCTCGTTTAATATGGACTGTTTTAGATGCATCAGAATGGATTCTGGATCTAGAGAGTGCTTCTCTAATCGTTTCAACATATCGAGCAATTCTTTTGATGTATGAATTTTTCTTAGCTGCTCTGCTACAGGACGATCATTCATGTCCTTTGGCTTCAGCTCTCTGCCGCTCAGCCAGTGCTGTGCAGTAATTACATCTCCATTTTCCATCCGTTTTGTCCAGACAAGCTTCGGCACAATGCCTTCAGCTGACAAAACCGCAAGAAACGGTGACGTATTGCGTTTTAAAAATAGCTTTTGGTCATTGTGTGTTGCAAAGTACGCATCTCCCGTAGCGCCTCCAGCCGGAGAGATGTGCCATTCGCTACCTAATATTTGTCCCAACCAGTTCATATCAATTTTCAACCCATCATTTCTTAAAATATTTTAAATCTTGCTTTTTTAGTCGACAAAATTCAGCCGATTGAGGATCAATTGGCTGTTTCTTTTTTTATTTATATGATCATAAAAACAAAAAGGACAGCTATTGAGAATGAGATGCTAAACAATAGCCGTCCTTTAGATTTTATCGTTACCTTCTTATACTCGTCAAGCAAAACTAAAAAATCAGGACAAGAACCTTACGAAAAAGAAGCCTTTTTTCATGGTTCTTTGACTGCGGACATACCGCAAGTTATTTAAGCACGTAATTTTAAGGATCGTTCACTTGCCTTCACAAAGACAGGCGTTGCACCGATCACTTCTCCATCTGCGTGAAATAAGATTTTTTCATCTGCTTCTAAGTACGCTTCCTCATGCTGAAACAGGGTAACCCCCTTCATCCCAAGGTGCTTTCGAAACACCATTGCACTTAGAAACAAGAGGACTTTGAATGGATTCAAATCTGTGACAACCATCGTTTGAAAACCTGGCTGCCTTGCACTCACTTCTGGTGCTGCTTCCAGCCCTCCTCCGTAATAAGGGTGATTGCATACGATCACAAACCACACTTGTCGAAAGACTTTCTTCTCATTTTCAATAAATAACGCAAGATCAAATGGGTTAAACGACCATAGAGAATGGAGAAATGACAGCGGGTAGATGATAAAGCCAAGCCCCAGCCGTTTCAGCCACTTTTTCCCTCTAAAATGCACCGTTTTCCTCAGCACATGTGCGTCAAAACCCACACCGATATGATTGAGAAAAAGAACAGATTGCGGACTTTCGGCATGATCTTGAAAGGAGCCGAGAGAAAATGTTTTGGTGAGCATTCTCTTTTGCTTTTTCACTTCTTTTAGGACATCATGACGATGGATACCGAGACCCTTCGCAGCATCATTCCAATGACCAGCAGGGACAAAACTAAGCTGCACATGATCGATTTCCTTTAAGCCATTCAGCACTTCATGAATCGTTCCGTCACCGCCAATAACAATCAATCGCTTCAGCCTGTCATCCTGCATGGCACTGATTTGTCTTGCCAAAACTTCTGCATGGCCTTCATGCTGGGTGAGAAACGATCGATAAGAGACCTCCACCTTTTGTAATTCTTTCTCTATGCTCCTCCATGTGCGGAGTCCTTTTCCATGTCCTGCTTCTGGATTAACGATAAAGTACCATTCATTCATATATTAGCTCCACTCGAGTCTCATTTTTCGTGACCTTCCATCATGCCTTTAATCGAGCCATTCTTGCCTTCTTTTGCTGTCTGTTTCACCATAAGCAAGCAGCGCCTTTGTCGCCTTAAATTGCTGATGTTTTGTCGGCGCCGTATTTTTCCGCTGCTTTTCAAACCACTCTTCTGCCTTCTTCTTATCGATAACCTCCATCCCATATGGAACTTCAGGTAAATCAATATAAGAGGTTCGGCTGATGAGGATTTTTTTCACAGGAAGGTCTACACCACTTTGCTGTAAGATCTTTGACACAACGGTGCCAGAACGCAGAAGGCTTGCACAAGGATTTAAGACGGACTGAACAGCTTTCCCAGTCGCCCGTTTTTCCCAAAAACGTTCCTTCGTTCCGATATAGACGCTGTCTGGCTCGGCCTCTAAGAAGAATAAACAGATTACTTCGAGCGGCGTTATGAGTATCGGACATAATTCCATCTCAGCTTTTTGAATGAGCAGAACCGGCTTGTACATCACAAAATAAGAATCTGGAAGCTGCCTCGCAAGCATTCGCAGCTTTTCATCATATCGAATATGATGGGAGACAGTTGAAATATGTGAAATCGTTGAGCTCGCCCATTTTAATTGCACTTCAAAGAGATGATCCTTAAAAAAGTGAATCAGCTTCGTTTCATCGGTAGGGACGTTTCTGAAAACCCCTTGCTCTATATCTGTCGGCTCGTTAAAAAGACTCAGGTCCCGTTCCTTTTTCATATCGGCTTCTTTTTGCTTTCTCTTTAAGGAGAATTTCTTTCTCTTTTCTTCCTCCTGTTCAGGCGCTTGTTGAGGAATTTGGTCAAATGGTTGCTGCGCCTCCTCTTTTGAAGCCTTTTTCAACTCGTCCCATCTTTGTTTTTTCAACCGATTGAATTGATTGATGTAGTGATGCGGGTCTTGTTCATATCGTGATATATAATCTTGAATTTTGATAATTTGCGCCATCTGCTGCTCACTCCAACTTCTAGAATCATTTATGTAATGTAAATTGTTTGATTGCGTGATAACGAGGGGTTTCCTTCGGACGTATTTCAAATAGAGTGATACGCGAAACCTCCATCACATATGGCTCTTTGCGTAAAGGCGCTTGTTCTTCATAAAGGTCATCCGCATTCCATTTGCGTGCAATCGTCATATGCGGATGAAACGGTCTCTTTTCAACAGGGTGTCCTGCTGACAAGACGGCCTCCTTTACCTTTTCTCTTAAATACATGAGCGGCTCACTTTCATGAGGCTTTGCAAAAAAGACTCTCGGGCGTTCCTTCGCACCAAACTGCCCTACCTCATTCAGCTCTAGTGGAAATGCAGATGCTTCATTTGAAAGGAGGTCAAGCAGCCGGATGATCTTTTTTAAACGCTCTTCTGGAATGGCGCCTAAAAAGACAAGGGTTACATGATAATCATGTGGTGCTGTCCATTTTTGAAAGAACAGTCCGCTCCTTTGATCAATGTCTTGTTTGATTTGATGCGCAAGTTGTTCAGGGATGTGAATCCCTATAAAATAATGACGGTTTTCTGACACAATATCACCTGTCCTTTTTTAACAAACTTTACGAATCCCCATTGATGATAGTATAACTAAAGAAATGCGGAATGAGAAGAAAGGGTGTCATCTGATGAAAGTTGCACAAAATATAGCTGAGCTGATTGGCGATACACCGCTTGTCAAATTACAGCGGCTCCAGCCAGAAAATGCGGCGGCTGTTTACTTAAAGCTGGAATCATTTAATCCTAGCGGAAGTGTCAAAGACCGCGCCGCTTACAATATGATCGTTGAGGCAGAAAAACAAGGGAAACTCACAAAAGGAGCAACCATTATTGAACCTACGAGCGGGAATACAGGGATTGGTTTAGCCATGAATGCTGCCGCAAGAGGCTACAAAGCTATCCTTGTCATGCCTGATACGATGACAAAGGAAAGAATCAATATTTTGAAGGCATACGGGGCGCAGGTCGTCTTAACCCCAGGAGAAGAAAAAATGCCAGGCTGCATCCGCAAGGCGGAAGAACTGGCTGCTCAAATTCCTCACAGCTTTATTCCGATGCAATTTGACAATAGAGCAAACCCAGATGCACATAGAGGAACAACAGCGGTCGAAATCATGGAAGCTGTGAAACAACTTGGACAGCCCCTTGGCGCCTTTATCGCAACAGCTGGAACTGGCGGTACTATTACAGGAACTGGAGAGGAATTAAAAAAGGCATTCCCTCATTTAACCATCCGTGTAGCAGAACCTGAGGGATCTCCAGTCTTATCTGGCGGGGAACCTGGCAAACATAAGCTCGTTGGCACAAGCCCAGGATTTATCCCCCACATCTTAAACGAGGATGTCTATGATGAGATCGTCCAAGTAAGCGACGAAGATGCGTACCACATCACACGGGAGCTCGCTATGCTTGAAGGCATTTTAGTAGGCCCATCCTCTGGGGCGGCTTGCTATGCAGCCATTGAAACAGCGAAGCAATTGCCGGCAGATCAAATCGTGATCTGTATGACAGCAGATACGGGTGAACGATACTTATCAAGTGATGTTTTTCAAGATTAAAAAAGGAACAGGGCGATGAATCCCTGTTCCTTTTTCTCTTTCACGGTTAAGATGCTTAGACAGATTTCACCTCAGCCTGCTCCCCTGTGACGAGTAAAGCCTGTTCATCAGTAAGCGGACATAAATCAAGTGTCTCCTGATACTTCTCTATGATTTGCTCCGCAGCCTCGCCTAAATAGGCATTGTGCATATGCGGTACTGGATAGCGGCTTATTTCATTGAAACCTTGAAATGATGAAAGCTCCGGCGCCTTCTCCTGCTCATCCATCATGGAGATATATTCAATGCTCGGCGCCATAATGATACTCCCCGCAGACTCTCCGATGTACAGCTTGCCTTTGTTGATTTCTTCTTTTAACACGTCATCGAGACGCTGCTTTCTTAACTCCTGCAATAAATAAAAAGTGTTGCCTCCTGAAACATAGATCACATCATTTTGTTTGATCATCTGTGTGATCTCTTCTACGGATTGTTCATCTACCTGCACAGTCTCAAGCTGCATGCCTAATTTCTGAAAGGCTTCCTTCGCTGCCTCCACATAGTGCGTGACTTCTTCTACAGCACTTGCCGTTGGAAAGAAAGTCACACGCTTACCTTTTAATGATTCACCTGCAAAGTCAGACAAGAGAGAATAACTGTCTTTGAATGAAGAGCATAAGAACATTTTTTTCACTATGAATCCCCTCTTCTCTTTTCCAATTTCTATTTTGCTAATTCATACATAGCTTGTGCATAAAGAGCTGCTGCTCTTAGTAAGTCATCAATTTCAATATATTCATCCTTTTGATGGGCGCAGTCTGGTCTGCCAGGAAATAGAGGTCCAAACGCAACGCCAGCTTCTAAAGATCTCGCATACGTTCCTCCCCCAATGGCAATAAGGGTTGCAGGATCTCCCGTTTGCTCCTCATATACCCGCTGCAAGGTTTTCACAAGCGGATGATCTTTTGAGACGTGATGCGGAGGGCTGTCTTCGAATTTTAGAAGGGACGCCCCTTTGATGCTTTCAATTCCTTTTTTGACGTCCTTGCCGTCTACAGTTACTGGATAGCGTACATTTAACCCTAGCTTTGCTTCCTCATTCTGTTTATAGCGGATTGTCCCAACATTCAATGTCAAATCTCCACTAATATCATCTTTGCAAGCAATTCCCAGATTTTTCCCTCTTGTATCCTGATCAAATAAAGCATTGATTTGGGAAGTAAAGGCAAGTCCCTGCTCATCTAATTCATGTCCGCATAAGAAATTCGCCATATGAATGCCCGCATTTGTCCCATGCGCCGGCTCCATGGCATGAACGGATACCCCTTTTAATGTAAAATGCAGTCCATCCGCTGTGCTTTTTACCTCACCAGTTAATTGATGATCAGCAAGATAGGCTTCGAAGGCCGTTTTTAATGATTCAGCATCGTGTGCCTGTGCAGCAGTCACAGCAGCAGCTGCCTCATCTGGCACCATATTGAGCCTCATACCCGATGTAAATTGCTTCAGCGTATAGCGCTGTTGATTCGATGGTTGTTGATATGTAAATGACAGGATGGCATCAATAATCCCTTTTTCCGCATGAATAATCGGAAAATCGGCGTCTGGTGCAAATCCAATTTGCGGCATTGCCTCATGCTTGAAATAATGGTCCACACAGCGCCAATCACTTTCTTCATCTGTCCCAATGATCATTCTGATTTTTTTCGACAGCTGCAGACCAGAATCTTTTAAGATCTTCAGCGCATAGAACGCTGCCATGGTTGGGCCTTTGTCATCAATAGCTCCGCGTGCAAAGATTTTATTTTCTCTGATATCCGCTGAAAATGGCGGGGTTGTCCAGCCGTCGCCAGCAGGCACAACGTCCACATGGCACAGCACACCCACGATGTCTTCGCCTTCCCCGTATTCAATATGACCTGCATAGCCGTCGACATTCTTGACTTTGAAGCCTTCGTCTTCCCCTTTTTTCAGCATATACTTGAGGGCATCATCAACTTTTTCACCAAATGGCTTTCCTTCTTTGCCGCCTTCTTCATCAAGGACACTTTCAATTTGTAAGAAAGATTGTGTGTCCTTGATCAAGTCATCTTTTTTTCGTATTACTTCAGCTTCCCAATTCATTTTTTCCATTCCTCCTTGAAAAAAGGTTGCAATCCACCCTTAAAACGAATATTATATAAATTGTTTTGTAATAATGTTCGTAAATGGAGGATTTTATGTTTCAGTTAAAAGAAAATCAAACCAACATAAAGAAAGAAATCATCGCTGGTATGACGACATTCTTTACCATGGTCTATATTGTTGCCGTCAACCCAGGAATTCTTTCAAAAGCAGGTATTCCTTTTGACCAAGTCTTTACTGCAACAATCATCGCTGCTGTCGTCGGTACCCTCTGGATGGCACTCTTTGCAAATTATCCGATTGCCATTGCACCAGGCATGGGGCTGAATGTCTATTTCACCTTTACCGTTGTCGGCGGTGGCGGCATCAGCTATCAAACAGCGTTTAGTGCGGTATTTGTTGCTGGTATACTCTTTATTATTTTATCGTTAACATCCCTTAGAAAACAACTCATTCAAGCCATTCCAGATAATTTAAAGTACGGCATTACAGCAGGAATCGGGCTTTTCATTGCGTTCATCGGCCTCCGTCAGTCTGGAATCATTGCTGCTGATCCAGAAAACCTTGTGAAGCTTGGCAATTTAAGCTCGCCTGTTGTCGTTTTAACGCTTGTCGGCTTAATGATTTCGGTTATATTAATGGTTCTGCAAATAAATGGTGCACTGTTTATCGGCATGTTAGCGACTACATTGATTGCGCTCGCAACAGGCCAGCTTCATTTCCCTAAAATGCTGATGGACGTCCCTGCACTGCCTGAAGGCATGCTGATTACCAATCCAATCGCTGCTTTTGGTGATGTGTTCTCTCATCATTTATATGCTGTCGTCTTCTCCTTCTTACTGGTGACGATTTTTGATACAACAGGCACTATGATCGGCGTTGCCGAACAAGCCGGATTAATGAAAAACGGCCAGCTTCCAAAAGTGCGCAGAGCCCTGCTCGCTGACTCTGCTGCAACAACGGTTGGTTCTATGTTTGGTACAAGTCCAACCACTGCTTATATTGAGTCATCATCAGGAGTTGCTGCTGGCGGAAGAACTGGGCTGACTTCTTTAACAGTCGCTGCACTGTTTATTGTGGCATTATTTTTTGGCCCGCTCGTTCAAGCGATTTCGTCTTTACCATCCATCACATCACCTGTTTTAATCATTGTTGGCTGCTTGATGATGAATTCGGTGTCACGCATTCACTGGAACGAACTAGACGAAGCATTCCCTGCTTTTCTTGTCATTCTTTCGATGCCGCTGACTTCTAGTATCTCTACAGGAATTTCACTTGGATTTATTTCATATCCGCTTGTGAAATTGGCGAAAGGGAAATGGAGAGAAGTACATGTGCTTGTTCTCATCTTTGCGGTCTTATTTTTCATTCAGCTCTTTTTCTTAGAAGGATAACAGAAACAAAAAAGGCACATCCTTACATGGAATGTGCCTTTTTTGGCCTTCACTGAATTTTTTATTTTGTAAATTTTCTGAGTTTATTTTTCGAACGTTTGAACGTGGCAGCTTCTATCATATCCCTTATCATTATTGGGTTGTAACCGGATTCAAATCATGATATATACCATATTTCATTTCATGAAGACAAGTTTAAAAACACGTAAAGTTGACTTTTTGGTGGAACTAGATGCATAATAACGTGTATAATAGAATAAAACATTAAGAAACACGAACATTTACCATTGTTGCATGTCCTTATTTCGCAGTTTTAGTGTAGTAAGTTGTGGTTAGTCAAGTCCATCCGATCTTATTGATAGGGAGTGGTTTTTTGAAACCTTCAACAAACCGTATGATGACTCGAATTAAATCAGTTTATATGTTCATTCAAGAGAAAGGTCTTGTGACGACACAAGAGCTGGTTGATGAATTCGGGATCACACCTAGAACCATTCAAAGAGACTTAAACGTGCTTGCCTATAACGATCTTGTTCATAGTCCAAGCAGAGGCAAATGGGAAACAACGAGAAAAAAAGTAAAAATATCATCTTAAGCGTATAATGAATTGTCCATATAACAAAAAGAACCGGCGATATGCCGGTTCTTTTCTTTTGCAGATTGTTGACAAAGGGCTAAAATGATTTTTATTTTAGCCCTTTGTCTTCTTTTCAGCGTGATAGAAAACCTTTGAAGTCTAGGAAGAACGAGCACTGGCGCGGAGCGAATTTAACATTCGTGAGCACCAGCGCGCAGGACTGACAAAGAATGCGAGGGTTTGTCTACACGCTGAAGAACCGGCGATATGCCGGTTCTTTTCTTTTGTTCTTATGTTATTCACGATTCATTAAGCTGTCTAATTCTTCATCCGTCAATTCACGGTACTCTCCAGGTGCTAGATCTTCATCTAATGAGACAGCCCCCATTGTGAGCCTTTTTAAAAAGATCACTTCATTTCCCACCGCTTGGGCCATCAGCTTCACTTGATGGTACTTCCCTTCAGTAATCGTCAATCGGATGCGTGTATCTTCCTCTTCATTCGCATCTACTTCGACCTTCGCCGGCTTCGTGTGATAATCATCTAAGATAACAACACCCTCTTCAAGACGCTTAATGTCTTGATCACCTAAAGGATATTTCAAATGAACTTCGTACGTTTTTGGCACATGCTTTTTTGGAGAAAGTAATTGATGAGCAAGCTGGCCATCATTTGTGAGGAGAAGGAGACCGACCGTATCCTTATCCAGTCTCCCCACAGGAAATGGCTCCCTTGCGATATCCTCCGGCTCGAGTAAATCCACAACCGTTTCATCCCGCAGATCTTCAGTGGCTGAAATCACCCCGTCCGGTTTGTTCATCATTAAGTAAATGAATTCTTTATATTCTACACGCTCTCCGTGTACGAGCACTTCATCATTTGATGGATCAACATGATCTTTCACCTGCTTCGCCACTTCCCCATTCACTGTGACCGCCCGGGCCTTGACAAGCTTTTTCACATCTTTTCTTGAACCAAAGCCGCTGTTAGCAAGTAATTTATCAAGCCTCATGAATATCTACCTCTTCTTAACTCTTTTTTCTTAAAAATTTCGGCATACGGCTGCCAAGTACACGCTCTAGTAATCCCACCTTATAAGATAAGAACATATACACACCGCCGCCAGTGATCATGGAAATCAAAATGACGATACCCGCTTGTACTATTCCGCCTTCATAAGAAATCACTTGGCTCACAAGCTGACATGTCACATAAGCCACCACAGCCATGATCGCCGTTAAAATACCAATCAGAATAAAACGTTTGAAAATTCTGCGGAACGAATAGCCAGCATGGCGTTTAATCATGATAAACATATACAAGATAGATGCACTGTAGCCTAATGCCGTTGCCAGTACAGAACCATTTCCTTGCAGCCAGCTGATCAGCGGGATGTTCAGAACCGTTTTAATAATGATCCCTAACAAAAGACTAACGATAGCAAATTTTTGTTTGTTAATCCCTTGCAGAATCGCTGCATTAATGGTGAATAAAGAAAACAATAATGCAACAGGTGCATACCAGAACAAAATGGAGATCCCAATCTCAGGGTGAACTGATGGATAGAAAAACCAATAAACCGGTCCAGCCAATGCTGAGATACCAAATGATGCAGGCAGTACGAAAAATAAAATGATCTGCATCGTCTGGTCAATTTGTCTATTGAGCAGCTTATAATTACGTGCTGTAAATGATTCTGTAATCGTCGGAATCAAGGTTAAGCCAAACGCTGTTGCAAGTGACACAGGAATCATTACAAGCTTCGGTAAATATAACGTCACAATGGACAATACCGCTGTACTTATATCCTGATGCCCTGATGCAATCATGGCTCTGTTAATTGTGTTTGTATCAATATAAGAGTAAATTGGAATCGCAAGTCCAACAAATACATAAGGCGCCGCATAGCTAAACAGCTCTGTAAACATTTGCTTATAAGATAAATCAGAGTGAGCGCCTGTATTCGGCTGCATAGATAAGAGCCGGTCCTTCCGCTTCAGCCAATATAAATAAAGCGTAAATAAACCGCCAAATGCACCGATCAGTGCGGCAAATGTTGCATACCCGACAGCAATGACAAGCCCGCCGTCAAGCACCTTTAAAATAATAAACGTCGCCGTTAATAGGAAGATGATTCTGACAAGTTGTTCAATCACTTGGGAAACAGCTGTTGGTCCCATCATGGAGTGCCCTTGGAAGAAACCCCGTACAAGACTCATGATCGGCACAACCAAAAGGCCTAAGCTGACCATCCGAATCACATATACCACTTGATCGACAGTCAAACCGCCTGTTTCATTTGATCCGCCAAGCTGAATCTTGGCAAAAATCGGTGCGGACAAATATAAAATAGAAAAGGCGATAATCCCGGTGACAAGCATGACCGACATACCCGCCCTGAACATTTTTCTTGTTGTCTCATAATCGCCGATCGCATTATATTTGGAAACAAATTTTGATACCGCTGTTGGAAAACCAAGCGTAGCAATACTTAAAAAGATCGTATACTGATTGTATCCATATTGAAATAGCGCACCACCAGTAGCTCCAACCATTGCGCTAAATGGAATTAAATAAATCATACCAAGAATACGAGAGAGATACGTCCCTATCGTTAAAACCAACGTACCACGAAGCAGTTTATTAGACATGCGCTTAACCACCATTTTTCTAATGAATATTCAACTTAACTATTTTACCACATCAACTCAACACACAGGTAACAAATCCAATACTGAAGTCACAAAACCAATCAATTCATATTTCAGCCTTCCCTAATCTTCGTTATAATAGAAAAATGACTGAAAGTAGAAAGAGGAATGTAACATGAAACATTATGATGTCATTGTCATTGGCGGCGGACCTTCTGGACTGATGGCCGCGATTGCATCAGCAGAGCATGGCGCTACTGTTCTGTTAATTGACAAAGGAAACAAACTTGGCAGAAAGCTGGCCATTTCTGGCGGCGGACGGTGTAACGTCACTAATCGCCTTCCAGTAGAAGAAATCATCAAGCATATTCCCGGAAACGGCCGTTTTCTATATAGTGCATTTTCTGAGTTCAACAACGAGGATATTATTTCATTTTTTGAAAACCTTGGCATTGAACTAAAAGAAGAAGACCATGGACGTATGTTCCCTGTATCAAACAAAGCACAATCTGTTGTGGATGCCCTTCTAGACAGGCTCCGCGCCCTCAATGTCACCATTCGAACGAACGAAAAGATTAAAACGGTTCTGTATCAAGACGGACAAGCAGCTGGAATTGTTACAAATAATGATGAAAAAATTTCAAGTAAGGCTGTCGTCATTGCTGTCGGCGGAAAAAGTGTACCGCATACCGGCTCTACTGGTGACGGCTATGCATGGGCAGAAGCAGCAGGTCATACCATTACAGAGCTTTTCCCAACAGAGGTACCGGTCACATCAGATGAACGATTTATTAAAGAAAAAGTGCTTCAAGGTCTTTCTTTAAGAAGTGTGGCTGTCAGTGTTCTAAATAAAAAAGGGAAACCCGTCGTCACACATGTCATGGATATGATCTTTACTCACTTTGGTTTATCGGGTCCAGCTGTTCTTAGATGCAGCGGATTTGTTGTGAAAGAATTGAAAAAGCAGCCGGCAGTCCGCCTGCAAATTGACTTATATCCGAAGCTGAATGACGAGGAGCTGTTCCAAAAGCTTCATCGTGACCTAAAAGATGAACCGAAGAAAGCCATTAAAAATGTCCTTAAATCTTGGATGCAAGAACGCTATTTATTGTTTCTATTAGAACGGAACGGTATTGATCCACAAGACACATTCTCTGGTCTAGCCAAGGATAAACTGCGTGCATTTGCCCATGATTGCAAACATTTTATTGTGCATGCAAATGGTACCCTATCCTTGGACAAAGCGTTTGTGACAGGAGGCGGCGTTTCTGTGAAGGAAATTGAACCGAAGAAAATGGCGTCTAAAAAAATGCCCGGTCTTTATTTCTGCGGAGAAATTCTAGATATCCATGGCTATACAGGCGGTTACAATATCACGTCAGCACTTGTGACAGGCAGGCTTGCCGGCATGAATGCTGCACTAGAAGCAAAGGAGAGAGTTCAATGATCAGACGTGCACTACCGATTGTTCTTGCGGTCGTTATTAGTTTGACAGCTGCTGTTTTCTTGAAGCTGTCGATTACCCCGTTAAAAGTCGCCATTGTTTTGGCGTTTACCATTTTCGCTGTATGTTTAAAAGAATACGTCTACCGTCTTCGCAAACGAATTGAGGAAAAATCGTCTTCCCATATCGATAGTTGATAAATGGAAGCAAAACATGTTACGGTAAAGTAGAGGTCGAGTGAGAAGCTCGCCTCTTTTTGTTTGAAATAAGTTGAGTTAGGGGATATTAAGCTAAGTCCTCTGCTTAAACGTGTAGAACAACAGGAGAGTGAGATGGTGTGAAAAACGTATCAAGTGTATTTTGGATTGTGATTGCGATCACATTTGTTGCCGTGATGTGGGGAGCGTTTTCTCCAGACACATTGCAAAATGTCACAGATCAAATTCAAACATACATTACAAATGACTTTGGCTGGTATTACTTGTTAGTGGTATCACTGCTTGTCGGCTTTTGTCTATTCTTTATCTTTAGCCCAATCGGTAAGATTACGCTAGGAAAACCGGGGGAAGAGCCTGAATTTGGTCTATTTTCTTGGTTTGCTATGCTATTTAGTGCCGGTATGGGAATTGGTCTTGTTTTTTACGGAGCAGCTGAACCGATCAGCCACTATGCTATTCAGTCACCAACAGGGGAGACTGAAACTGCACAGGCCTTCCGCGATTCCCTTCGCTATACATTTTTCCACTGGGGGCTTCATGCATGGGCGATTTATGCCATTGTTGCACTTTGCATTGCTTACTTTAAATTTAGAAAAGATGCACCTGGCTTAATCAGTGCAACGCTGCAGCCTGTTTTAGGAAATAAAACGAATGGATGGATCGGAAAAACCATCGATTGTATTGCGGTATTTGCAACTGTAGTTGGTGTTGCGACAAGCCTAGGATTAGGTGCAGCACAAATAAACGGTGGGTTGAATTATCTTTTTCATATTCCAATTGCCTTTAGCACACAATTGATCATTATTATCATTGTGACGGTGCTTTTCCTTGCATCTGCTTTGAGCGGAATTGGAAAAGGCATTAAATACTTAAGTAATATCAACATGGTATTAGCAGCTGTTCTGATGTTTTTCTTACTTTTGGTAGGTCCAACTGTTTTTATCTTAAATTCATTTACTGACTCGATTGGACAATACTTATCCAATATCGTTCAAATGAGCTTCCGTCTATCTCCAAATGATCCTGAAAAGAGAGAATGGATTAATGGATGGACAATCTTTTATTGGGCATGGTGGATTTCTTGGGCACCATTTGTCGGGATCTTTATCGCTAGAGTGTCACGCGGGCGAACGATTCGCGAATTTTTAGTGGGTGTCTTAGTCGCTCCTTCTATCCTAGTATTCCTATGGTTCTCGATTTTCGGTGTATCTGCAATGGACTTACAGCAAAAGAATATTGTCGATGTTGCAGGTCTATCAACTGAAACGATGCTCTTCGGTGTGCTTAATGAATATCCGCTGGCGATGATTACATCGATACTAGCACTCATATTAATCGCCGTATTCTTTATTACATCGGCTGATTCAGCTACATTTGTGCTTGGAATGCAGACAACCTACGGATCATTGAATCCTTCTGGCAGTGTCAAAGTCAGCTGGGGTATTATCCAATCTGCTGTTGCTGCTGTGCTTTTATTTTCAGGGGGACTCGAAGCCTTGCAAAATACAGCCAAGCTCGCAGCCTTGCCGTTCTCCGTTGTCATCATATTGATGATTGTCTCGCTGTATAAATCACTAAATGATGAACGAAGAATCATCAAACAAGCCAATCAAGTCAATAAACCAAGAAGTCCAAGAGTAAAAAAAGCATAATCGCAAGCAAGAAAAAGCCGTTCCTCATCCGAACGGCTTTTTTCTATATACACAATTTAAGATTGTCTGGAGCTTGAGGATTCCTTTAAAATAGTATTGAATTATCACTTTCTACATAATGGAGGTTTATATGACGTTACCTACGTTCAAGTACAACCCAGACCCAGTTTTGTTAAACGTGATTAAAAAAGAGCATACGACATGTCCTGTTTGTGAGAAAGAAAGAGATTATGTGTACCATGGCCCTTTTTATGCTGTTGAAGATGTGGAGGGAATTTGTCCTTGGTGCATTAAAGATGGATCAGCGGCTAAAAAATACAATGGAACCTTTCAAGACGATGCGAGCTGTGATGACGTCGATCAAGAGGAATATATCGATGAGCTGATCTTCAGAACGCCAGGCTATCGCGGATGGCAGCAGGAATATTGGTTAAGTCATTGCGGAGATTTTTGCGCAATCGTCCAGTATGTCGGCTGGAAAGAGATTGAACATCTAGAGGAAGAACTCGCCGAGGATATCGAAGACATTTGCAGCGGCGAAGGATTAACGAAAGAGAACCTAAAGCAATGGCTCGTCAACGGAGGAGACTTACAGGGCTACCTCTTCCAATGTGTTCACTGCAACAAGCACCGTTTATATATTGACGCCAGCTAACCAAAGAAAAAGGACCCTTCAAGCAGGTCCTTTTTTTGAAACCGTCTATTTTTTATATAAAATGAGTGCAGAAAAACAGTAGAGCTGTTCCCCTCCCTGCTCACAGATCACCGCTACATTGTACTTGATGTCAATGATTTGGTCGTCATCCATTCCTTTTAAAAAATGATTGATTTCACTCTGCAAATCTTTCTCATGCTCTTCATCAAATACAGCTACCTTTAGCACCTATGCCACTCTCCCTTCTCTCGCTACTCTATCTTTATGCACATAGAGAGAGGCATATGAACAAAAAAACCTTTCATCCTATCGATGAAAGGTCTTCAATTTATAACTTCGGTTTTGTTTCTCCTGTCCAAGCAAGCATCCCACCAACAACATTGGTCGCTTGGTAGCCTTGATCTTCTAGGTAATAGCAGACATTTTCACTACGTTTACCAGAGCGGCAAATAATATAATATTCCTGCGTTTGATCGAATGCATCCAGCTTCTCAGGGATATCGCCCATTCGAATGTGGATTGCTTCCGGGATCATCCCTTCTGCTACCTCTTCATCCTCACGTACATCGACAAGCTGAATGGCGTCTTCCTGCTCAAGCTTTTGTTTTAATTCTTCTATTGAAATTTCTTTCACTGACACGAGTCTCATCTCTCCTTTTCATCACGGTGACACCATTATAGCAGATGGTTCACTTCACTGCGTATTCACCCGCTTCGATTGAAGGAAAGACGGCAGCAGCTTCTTCACTTCGGCTGTCTCGTGCTCACTTTCAAACTCTACCTTTTTAAAGACTTGATAGGCCAGCCACATATGACCGTAGGCAAGTATGCTCACACTAAAAAATGGCACGATTCCCGGTAAATAAGCAAACAGAACAAACAGCACAGCCGAGAAAACAAGCATAGAGAGTGTATATTGCAAATATGACACACCAAGCAGCAGAGAGAATTTCAGATAGAGACGTTTTTTCCAATCGTAATGAGCAAGCAGCGGAAAAATATAAAATAAGCTCACAATAAACAGAAAACCAAAAATATATATAGCAAAGCGAAGTACATGTAAGGGCCAGCTCGTCGGATAGATATAAGCAAGGTCGACATAAATAATCGTTCCAATGATGAACAGCACCACTCCAATCATGTTAGAGCGGACAAACTCCTCCCGGTATACCTTCCAAAAGGTGCGGAATACATTGACCTGCTCATGCCCTTGTATCCACTTTCTCATCACGGAAAATAACGCAGTAGTCGCAGGCATCAAGCCAAAGATCCCAAGCCCTAGGATAGTGAACAAAAGCCATAACAAATTCGTATAGGCGAGTCTCATCACCCACTCACACATCCTCAGCATTCTGCTCATTGAACCATCATGATCCATCTCTTTCCCCTCCTCTCTTTCTCTTTACACCTTCTCTTTATGAAACAATTCATCAATTTCAATTGGGCGTTTTTCTGCGGCAGATCGCCACATGCCTTCTCCAAGAGCAATCGAATAAGCACCAGCCTCTGCACCTGCTAAAATGTCGTAGTGAATCAATGGATCTTTTCCTATAAATAAATCAGCCAAAAGCAGAGGATCTCCTCCGCCATGTCCGCCTGGCTGCTTGACGACTTCAATTGTCTCCTTTGATCCAAACATCGGGTAATAAGAAATTGTTTGTTCTGGGAATTGAAAAGGAATTCTTGATGGCACATGAAACTCATTTGTTTCAATACGCCCCTTCGTCCCATTAATAGCCAGACGATAGCCTTCATATGGGGCGGAGAATTGAATCGAATAGCTGAGCAGAGCCCCTTGATCATAAGCGACTGACGCCACATATGTATCCTCAATATCAATTTCCTGATCAAAAATGCACGCATCCGGGCGATAATTTGAGTACTGCTGCGTTTGCTCCTGACCGGATTCAATATGGTCGTCCTCCACCTTCGAGCGCTCAACCCGCGGATTCCACCTTGCTTCATAATGACAGATATCCTTCACATGACATGTTCCGCAAAATCTATTTTCCTCCCCGTGCAAGGGATTCCAAGGGCTTTCGCTGCCGTAATAGTTCAGCGCCCCGTAGGCAAATACTTGCTTCGGCTTTTGATCAATCCACCAGTTGACCAGATCAAAATGATGCGTCGACTTATGAATAGACAGTCCGCCAGAGAATTGACGTGTACGGTTCCACCTTTTGAAATAACTAGCACCATGATACGTATCAATCAGCCAGCTCAGTTCAACGGATGTGACCCTTCCAATTTTCCCGTCTAGAATCAGTTCTTTTATCTTTCGATGGAAGGGATTGTAGCGATAATTAAAGGTGACCGTGACCTTTCCTTTACTTTCCGCCTCTTTTTCCATCACTTTTTTGGCGTCTTTTGCTGTTGTCACCATCGGCTTTTCGGTGATGACATCTAGATCATGGTCAAGTGCCTGCATGATATACGTGACATGTGTATCATCCCTGCCTGCCACAATGACGATATCTGGTTTTGCTTTCTTGACCATCTGATCAAATGCATCTTCATGAAAAAACGAAACGCCCCGGAGTGATGGAAAACGCTCCTGACAAAGTGTATACCGCTGATGATCTATATCTAGGAGCCCTGTAATCTTATACTGCTCATTGAAATCCTCTGTAAGAGGTCGAATAAACATATTGAACGCACGATGACTCAGCCCGCAAATCACGACCCGTTTCACATTCCTCACCCCATTTTCTATTGGTTTTCACGAAGCTGTTTCATAAGAGATAGCGCCTCTTTCGTCTTGTCAGCATACACGGGAATAAAAGCGACCATATCTCGATGTAATTGAAAGGTATAACCGTTGAGTTTTTTCTTTCCTTTATTGATTTGTACCGCATAATCGACCGTTTTCCCTGTCTTTTTGTCCTCGACCGTATATGGTCCTGCTGCTTGATCGCCTATTTCCATCTCTTCCAGCAGCTGAAAGCTTTCAGGATCATCATACGTTCTAAACATTTCTTCTGGGACAAGCATCACGTCCCCCTCTTTTGAGGTAATTTCAACAAGAAGCTTTTCAGGAACCGCCGGAAAGATGTGGACGCTATAAGTCTCTTGTTCCGGCTGAAAAGCCTTCTCCACTAATTGATCCTTCATTCCCTTTGACATATCAGAAAAAATCAGGACATTGATACCGTTTGTTTTCCCCTGACAGGCAGATAAACAAAAGGCAGCGATGAAACTGATAAGCCATACGACGGCACTTTTTTGCCTTCTCATGCCTTTTGAAAAACAGACAGCTTTTCTAGCTCAGTTAACGCCATAATAAAAGCGCCTGCCCCGTGCAAGTCATTTGTGCTCCGCTCTCTTCCAACGTAATAATCATAAAATCCCGCAGATGTTCCAATACAAATATCGTTGATGGTAAAATCACCATTTTCTTTCTCAGCCGTCTTATGCTGAATCAAGCCTTGATATGCTTTGACCACATGATCAACATAACGGAGGCCCACATACCCTTCATTCATGGCCTTTGCCATGGCGTACATGAATAAACACGATCCCGAGCTTTCAAGCCAATTGTCACTGTGATTTCCTTTATCAATGATTTGATGCCAGAGACCTGTCGTTTGATCCTGGTACTTTGCCACACTTTCCAGCATGTCTGTCAGTGTTTCCTTCCACACTTTCCGCATTTCATGCTGCTCGGGCAGGTCCTCGATCATATCCGCTAATGCAAGGACATACCAGCCAAACGATCTCGCCCAAAACTCTGGGGAACAGCCGGTCTTTTGATCAGCCCATGGCATCGTTTTTCGTTCATCCCACGCGTGATAATATAGACCTGTTTGTTCATCTTTCGTATGCTTTCTCATGAGATGCTCTTGATGGATGACCATATCCACAAGTGACTCTTCACCTTTAAGCTGAGCATACTTTAAGGCAAAAGGACCGCCCATGTAGAGTCCATCGAGCCACATTTGATAAGCATAATTATCTTTATGCCAAAATCCGCCCTCAGACGTGCGGTTTAGCGTACGATAAAGTCCGCGCAGCTTCTCCGCTGCGAGCACATACCGCTCCTCTCTCGTTCGTTCGTAAAGAGGGAATAAAATGAGCCCTGCTTGTATGGCATCAAGCTCATCCCTGCGAAATAATAGATTTCCGTACTCATCAATAAGTGAGTCCGCATAGTTTTTCACATAATCGAAATAAGCCTCGTTCCCTGTTGCCTCATATAGCTTCATAACGCCGCAAAGGAAAACCCCTTGATGATAATGCCACCTTCCAGCTGGCGGCAGCTCAATCGGTGTATACGCTCTCATAATGGTTTGTGCTAATTTCTCTGCATGCTCAAGCGGTGATCCCTTTTCAATCGATAATGTCATTCTTCCTCATCTCCCTTTTTAATAAATACCTTCTTCCCCGAATTTCTTCGCTAAACGGTTTGCCAGCATGACCAAAATAAGTCCAACGGCTGCTTTAAATAAACCAACAGCGGTACTATAGCTGAATTGTCCTTGCTTAAGACCTGCTGTATAAACGTACGTATCAAAAATCTCCGCTACTTCCCGGTTCGTTGCGTTCAGTAATAGATAGACATGCTCAAAGCCAAGCTCAAGCGTATCACCAATTTTCAAAATAAGCAGAACGACAATGACACTTTTGATGGCAGGAAGTGTGATGTGCCACATTTGTCTCAATCTCCCCGCACCATCCATTTTTGCTGCTTCATATAGCTGCGGATCTACCGCTGTAATCGCCGCAAGGTAAATGATCGTCGACCAGCCTGCTTCCCGCCAAATCACCTGTAAAATGTACATTGGTCTAAACCATTCCTGACTAAGAAGGAAGTTAATCTTTTCCCCTCCAAAGAAAGCAATCAATTCATTAATTAACCCGCCATCTACTGTTAACAAAACAAAAGATAAGGACACGACAATGACCCATGACATGAAGTGAGGGATATAAATCATCGTCTGTACAAACTTCTTAAACAATGCCAATCTCACTTCGTTTAAAAGAAGGGCTAATAAAATCGGAATTGGAAAGAAAATCACAACATTCATGGCAAATAAAATCAGCGTATTTTTTAATAAGATGAAAAATGTTGGTTCTGTAAACAAGCGAATAAAGTGTTTGAAGCCAACCCACTCACTGCCAAGAATGCCGAGAAACGGCTGGTAATCTTGAAAGGCAATGATGAGCCCCCACATTGGCACATATTTAAAGACAAGAAAATAAATGAGCCCCGGCAAAATCATTAAATACAAAAACTTTTGACTAAGCAGTTGATTAAGTAAGCGCTTTCTTTTTTCGTTTTTCAAAGCTGCCGCAGGCACACCCTTGGCAGTGACATCCTCTGTTTTCATTGATAAAGCCTCCCCTCAAGCTGATGCATGTGTTAACTGTATCTTAAGGATGAAAAATCCGTCTACAATCATATCAACAGATCATATTTTCATAGGTGATGCTACTCAAAACGTTACATAAAACATAAGAAAATGATCCTAATCTCAGAAAATGATTATTGACAAACCTACCAGATTTTTGGATTAATAAATTAAGGGGAAAAGATTGTTTCGTTTGAAATGGGGGGTTTTATGAAAAGAAGGCAGTATAAATTTTATTACAAGCTTGTGACGTTTTTTTTCATACTTAGTACGATTCCTGTTATCATTGTCGGTATTTTTTCTTATCAGCATTCGCAAAAAACAGCACTTGAAAATATCTCAAATGAAAAGCTCGACAGCGTCAAACAAACGCAATCCAATATTGAGCATATTTTAAAAACGGTTGATCATTCTCTCACTCACTATGTCAGTTCGACACCTCTCCTTCAAACACTGGCAGAACCTTTAAATCCAGACCAATTCCAGCTTTATAATCAAGTACAGCAGGAACTGAACTACCTGCAAACCTTTGACACCGACCTTTCCAATATTACACTCGTCAGTAAAATGGAAGACTGGTACATGAACAATTCGGGGCTTTATCATGTCACAAGCGAAGACCAAGAAAAAGCGCTGACCTCTTACCTCAATATACCAAGTCACTCCAGCTGGGCACTTGAAGAGAATAATCCACTTGTTGCGACTAAAGAAGGTAAAGCATCCTTTTGCAAGTACAATGTGAATTTAATCAAACAACTGCCTATGAACAGCGTTCAAAAAAAGGGAATCGCTGTCGCCAGCATTCCAAGCTGCGTGATTGCTGATAACATGCCTGACTTCTCTCAATCAGATAGCATGTTTGTCATCGATACAAACGGAAAAGTGCTGCTACATAATCGCAAAGAACAAATTGGTGAATCGCTGAAATATCAAGATTTCGTCAAGCATGTGCTCTCACTTGAAAAACGATCAGGACAATTTGATATGAAGATCGACGAACTCAACTATCAAATCACATTTCAAAAATCAGATTATAATGAATGGACATACCTATCCTTTGTTTCTATTCCAGAACTTAAGCAGCAAACGAAATCAATCGGGTGGATTACCTTTATTATCTGCACTATTTTGTTAGCGCTTTCATTACTATTTTCATGGTTTGGTTCCAGACACTTTTATAAACCAATCCGCTTATTATACGAGTCATTTGCACGCAATGAATCATTTTTGCAAAAACAGCCTTTTCAAAATGAATTTGAGTTGATTGAATCAAGTATTAAACAAATGAAAGATCAAAACAATGATTTAGAGGAACGGATTGAGCAGCAAGTGACACACTTACAGCAATACTTTATGGTACGGCTGCTGCTTGGAAAGCTGACAGATGAAGAAGTAAACAACCGGTTCCAAAGCTTAGGCTTTCCCCAGGGCTGGTCTCATTTGTCCATGCTTGTGACTCAAATCGATACGTTAAAAGGAACACCTTATGAAAAAAAAGATGCTGATTTGCTTTTATTTGCGATCAATGGACTGATCGAGCAGATTATTCCGCAAGAGGAACACCTTCAGCCAACCGTTGTCAATGAACATCAAACAACGATTATCCTTAACCACTCAAAGTCAGACGAAGAGTTTACTGAATATTTAAACCAATTAGCAGAAACCATTCAGCAGCGTATCGAAGAAGAGCTTGGTTTATCGATCAGCATTGGGATCAGCCGCCAGTTTAAGGAGCTTACGATGGCAAAACACGCTTACATTGAAGGAAAAGAAGCCTTAAAATACAGACTCAAAGCAGAGAAAAAATCCATTATCTTATATGAGCATATCCAGCAAGGAAAGACGTTCAAAACCCATTTTCCAAAGCAGCTGCAGCATGATTTATTTGATGCGGTGAAAGCTGGCGATCAAGGCAAAGCGGATCACTATTTACATGTGCTCCTGCAATCCATTTTCTCTAAAAATGCAGGACCGCACGAATACCAGATCGCCCTCGCTCGTTTTTTAAACAATTTAATTGAGCTGATGCATTTGCTGGGTATTGAATTATTTGAGGTAGAAGACAACAAAATGCTCTATGATACGATTTTTGAATTTAAAACCTTTGAAGATACAGAAGCATGGCTGAAACATGAGATCATCCGGCCAATTATTGACCAGCTTGCTGCACGTGAAGACTCACAATACAAAAACATCTCAGAAAAAATCATTCATATTATTCATCAAGAATTCGACTCAGATCTCACCTTGGATGAAATCGCCACACGCCTGCACTACAATCCCAATTATTTAAGCAGTATTTTCAGAAAGGAAATGGATATCTCCTTTAGTGAATATCTCTCTTCCTACAGACACCATGTCGCTAAAAACTGGCTTGTAGAAACCGATATGTCCGTCAAAGAAATTTCGGAAAAACTGAAATATAAAAACCCGCAAAATTTCATCCGATCCTTTAAAAAGCTGGAAGGCACAACTCCTGGTAAATACCGCGACCAGAAAAAAGGCACGTAACACAAAGAGTCCCGCTCTCACACGAAAGCGGGGCTCTTTTATTTAAACTGTTCATTTAAGATGCTGTCTTCCAGCACTGAAAGCGGCTCTCCATACACACGTTCAATATGAGCTGCTCCCCAATCGCATAGCGCATTGAGAATTCTTTCGAGTGACTGTCCGTATTCACTTAATTCATATTCCACTTTAGGCGGCACCTGTTCATAGACAATCCGGTTAATGACGCCATCACTTTCAAGCTCTCTCAGCTGCTGCGTCAGCATTTTTTGTGTGATGTTTGGCATAAGCCGCTTCAATTCGCTCGTACGTTTTTTCCCGTGTGTCAAATGACATAAAATCACACACTTCCACTTCCCGCCTATGACATCAAGCGTTGCTTCCACAGAGATATTATATTTTTTCTTTTCCATCGAATATTCACTCCTCTTTGTACGAATAGGCACTTTTTAGTACCTATATTACAAAAAAGTACGTACTTTTTTTTTCGTCATCTATGTTAGATAATAACTCTTGCCGATCGGCTTCGTCTATCAAAATGTCATCACAGAAGGATGTGAACTTACTGATGAAGAACAAGCAAAACCATTTTGCTCTGCTCGCACTAGCGATTAGTGCTTTTGCTATAGGAACAACTGAGTTCATTAGTGTCGGTCTTTTGCCAATGATCTCAGAGGACTTTGGAGTGAGCGTCAGTCAGGCGGGCTGGACTGTCTCTTTATATGCACTTGGTGTGACATTTGGTGCGCCTATATTGACTTCCCTTACTTCCACGATGAAAAGAAAGACATTGCTTTTGCTCATTATGCTCGTCTTTTTGGTTGGTAATACACTTGCCACCATTGCCCCGACTTTTTCAGTGCTGTTAATCGGCCGGGTGATTTCAGCCTTGTCCCATGGAATCTTCATGTCCATTGGCTCTACGATTGCTGCAAGCCTTGTCGTGAAAGAAAAACGGGCAAGCGCCATTGCCTTTATGTTCACTGGTTTAACAGTAGCGACTGTGACAGGTGTGCCATTCGGGACATTTCTTGGTCACGAGTTCGGCTGGCGGACATCATTTGGTGTAATTGTGATCATTGGTCTGATCGCACTGATATCCAACTATTTTCTTGTTCCGTCTCAACTAAAGCAGGGTGTGAAAACATCCTTTAAAGATCAAGCTGTCCTATTAAAAACAAAAAGAATCTTACTTTTATTTGTCATTACAGCCACAGGGTATGGAGGAACCTTTGTCGTCTTCACATATTTATCTCCTCTCTTACAGCATGTCACAGGTCTTGCGCCTGGGGCTGTGGCGTTGATCCTGCTTTTATACGGAATCACGATCGCAGCCGGAAATGTCATTGGCGGAAAAGCTGCTAATGCACAGCCAATGAAAGCACTGATCTATATGTTTATTATCCAAAGCATCATCTTGTTTATCCTTAGCTTCACTGCAGGATTCACAGTGTTAGGCATTGGAACCGTCATGCTGATGGGTCTGTTTGCTTTCATGAATGTACCTGGACTGCAAGTAGCCGTCGTTGATTTTGCCGAAAGATACACCCCTGGAGCAGTCGACGTCGCATCTGCTATGAATATCGCTGCCTTTAATGCCGGTATTGCCATTGGCTCATTTTTAGGCGGCATCGTGACAGATTCACTTGGTCTTGTGCATACAGGCTGGGTCGGCGGCATCATGGTCCTCATCGCAGCCATTCTTACGATGATCAGTTATCAAATGGAACAAAAAGAACAAATACAAACCAACTAAAGGAGTTTTTATTATGGAACATTTACAAAGTACAAAAACATTAAACAATGGAGTCCGCATGCCAGGCTTTGGCCTTGGTGTATTCAAGGTGGAAGATGGAGCAGAATTAGTTGATGCTGTCAAAACAGCCATTCAATTAGGCTATCGCAGTATTGATACAGCAGCTATTTATGGAAATGAAGAAGGTGTTGGACGAGGCATACAGCTTGGTTTAGCAGAAACAGGACTGCGCCGCGAGGACATTTTTGTCACATCAAAAGTGTGGAATGCCGATTTAGGATATGAATCTACCCTTCATGCATACGAAGAAAGCTTGAAAAAACTTCAGCTTGACTACCTTGATCTGTATTTAATCCATTGGCCAGTTGAAGGAAAATACAAAGAAGCTTGGCGTGCACTGGAAACCTTGTATCGTGAAGGAAAGGTCAGAGCCATCGGAGTGAGCAACTTCCAGCCGCATCACTTAGACGAGCTATTAAAA
Source organism: Bacillus sp. ABR (assembly GCF_056172715.1). Lineage (NCBI taxonomy): Bacteria > Bacillati > Bacillota > Bacilli > Caryophanales > Bacillaceae > Bacillus > Bacillus sp. ABR. Next base: position 845,699 of record NZ_JAOYSL010000002.1, read on the forward strand.
GATGCAGAGATCAAACCAGCTATCAATCAAGTAGAATTTCATCCAAAGCTAACGCAGGAAACACTCTATACGTATTTGAACTCTCATGGCATTCAAATGGAAGCTTGGTCACCGCTGATGCAGGGTGAACTGCTGCATCACCCGCTGATCACAGAGCTGGCAGACACGTACAGTAAAACACCTGCTCAAATTATTTTGCGCTGGGATGTACAAAAAGGTGTCATCACCATCCCAAAATCAACGAAAGCACATCGTTTAAAAGAAAACGCTGATATATTTGATTTTGTCTTAACTGATGAGGATATGAAACGTCTTTCTGACTTAAATGAAAACAAACGTATCGGTCCAGATCCAGACAACTTCGACTTTTAATCAAAACACCCCCGCTTTTTTGCTTTGCGGGGGTGTTCCTATTGATCATTTTGATTTTTTAAAGGAAGCCTCATATTCTTCTATGATTTTATTCCCACCATTTGATTTCCATTTCTCTACATCTTTCTGAAATTGATCTTCACTGATGTCTCCAAGAATGAACTTATACGTCGCATCATCGATGATTTTCTTCAATTCGTTTCCACGCTCTGATGCTGTTTCTGAATACAGGCTTTCAGCAGGATTGGCAACGATGATGTTTTTATTGTCTTCTTCTAGCTCTTCATATTTAGAACGAACTGCATCCCCTTTATTTTTCAAGTAACGTTTATCAATTCCTACAAGACTGACAAGTGGCTGGACATCTGTCTGCCAGCCTTTCACTTGGCTTTCTTCCCTGACAAATGTATTTCCTTCTTCTTTCTTATAATGCTGGCCATCGATACCGTACGTCATGAGACCATACACATCTTCTTCAGCAATGCGGTCAAAGAAGGCCAAAATCCGCTTTAATTCTGCCTCTGATTTCACGCTTGTTTTAGGGAATGCGAAGATGCCATTATGACCACCTGATGCCCACACACGTTCTTTGCCATCTGGGCCTTTGATTCGGTTGATAATATCTACTTTCATGTTTTTATCTGTCGCATCATCTCGCAGGTTCACGGCATCTACCATATTTCCAACATAGATGCCTGCTTTTCCTTGTGAGAATAATTCCTGCTGCTGTGTTTTGCTTGTCACTGGGAAGTCTTTGTTGATATAGCCATTATCACGCAGCTTTTTCATGTATTTCATTGTATTCATATATTCATCTGTCATAAAGTCTGGCGTGAATTTCCCGTTTTCTTCTTTCCAGTCTGTAGGCATACCTTCATATGAACCAAGTGTTTTAAATGCTCCATAAATTAAATCGTTCCGATCCGTAAAGCCAATTGTATCCGCTTTTCCGTTTTGATTCGGGTCTTTTTCAGTAAAGGCTTTGGCTACTTCATATAGATCATCCAATGTTTTTGGTGTATCCAAATTTAAATTTTCAAGCCAATCCTTTCGAATGACAATCCCTTGTCTTGAAAGTGGTCTTTCTCTATAGATGCCATAAAGCTTGCCGTCTATAGAGGCGTTTTTATTAATCAGTTCGTTCATCTTACTTAAATTTGGATAATCCTTTAAATACGGACCGACTTCCCAGAACATGCCTGATCTGAACGCATTAATCGCAGACGAATTTTTAATGTCTTGAATCGTCACAATTTGCGGCAAATTCCCTGCTGCAAGTGCGGAATTTAACCGATCTTCCTTCACAGCATCAGGCACCCATGTAATATCAAGCTCTGTATTTGTGAGCTTCTCAATCTCTTTTAAAACGGAATCCTTCGGCGGCTGCTGATGATATAAAATTGCCATCCATGTCAGCTTTACCTTTTTGTCTAAATCAACCTTCTCATCTGATGAGTTTGCCCCTTTACTTGAACATGCTGACAAAATACCACTTGCTGCAAATAACAGGACAAACGCAATCAGCCATAATTTCTTTCTCCCCATAAGATCCCTCCGTTGTTCCATCATTTTAACCCTTTACAGAACCTAGTAATGCCCCTTTGTTGAAATGCTTTTGAATAAATGGATAGACAAGCAGAACCGGAATGGTCGCCACAACAATGACAGCCATTTTAATCGTTTGGTCTGGCGGTGGTGTGGATGAGCCCATATCCGACATATCTCCCTGCATTCCGCTTGAGACAATGACAATCTGTCTCAGCAGCACCTGAATCGGCCATTTCACTGAATCATTTAAATACAGAATGGCGGTCATATACGTATTCCAATACGTCACGGCATAAAAAAGTGAAATGGTTGCAATGGCTGGCAAAGAAAGTGGCAGCACAATTTTAAAGAAAATCCCTAAATCGTTACAGCCGTCCATCTTCGCTGATTCCTCAAGACTTGCCGGTATGTTTTGAAAAAAGTTTTTCAAAATGATTAAATTGAACGCATTGATTGCAACCGGTAGAATAAGTGACCAATACGTATCAAGCAGACCAAGTGTTTTCACCACAATAAACGTCGGAATCATACCTCCGCTAAACAGCATCGTGAAGACAACGAGAAACATCAGTGTTCTCCGGCCTTTTAGCTCCTGGCGAGACAGCCCGTATGCCATAAGCGAGGACAAAAACATGCTGACAGCTGTTCCAACGAGCGTCACAAGAATGGACACAATGAGGCTGCGATACACAATATCTGTAGAAAAAATGTATCGATATGCCTCTAAAGAAAACGTCGTTGGGAACAGGATAAACTTCTTCGTGATGACCTCTTCTACTGTTGCAAAAGAGGCGGCAATGACATGGATGAACGGAAGCACACATATTAATGCGAACATGAGTAGAAAAGAGTAATTAAATAAATTGAACAATCGGCCTTTAATAGAACGATCTATGTTCATCACGCCCTTTCTTTGAAAGCGTTATCATTTCAACTGAAAGTAAGCTGCAGCCTGTGACGATATCGTGATTAAAATGTAACAAACGAGGGAAGAAAGCGTCTATAATCATCTTGACAGTCCAACTGGAAAGATCATGTCAGCCGTGCTTTTATGCTCATGAAACAAAAGAATAGGATCATTAGCTCATGACATGATTATGCCCTATGTCTGATCATTTTCTCCAAGGAGTTCCGCCGTATTGACATCTGGTTTGTAGCCTAACTCCTGCTTCGTTTTCTCAGTAGACCACGGCTTTTCTTCATTCTCTGAGACAGCATAATAAGTTCCAAAGGGAATATCCGATTCAATCGCTGCCTTTGTCATACCTGCAAGATCCTCATGTGACAGCAGTGTTCTTTTTGTTCTTTGTTTTTTGTGTAATGCCTTCATTTCATCTGTTACAACTGTTCCAATCCGTAAATTGATGACAGACATTCCCGTTTGATCGTGGAACAAACGGCCCAGCTGTTCGGATGCAAATTTTAAAATGCCATATACATTTTTAGTCGCAGGCACATCGTCAGTTGTAATCTGCCATCCAAGTAAGGAGCGTCCATCCTCTTCATAACGATCCGTCACATGGTTGCTGCTTGCAAAAATGACTTTTCGTATGCCAAGCCGCGCGGCTGAACGAAACATATAATAGGTACTCCTCCAAAAAATATCAGTCATTTTTGCAAATTCTTCATGATCCATCACATCATGCGTCATGTCAATGTTTAGAAGATGCAAGATGACATCTGTATCCCGCGGAATTGCCTCATATACATTCTGTTCATTCGCTGCATCGGCTAAAATGACTCCTTCTACACAGCTCGTCAGATCAATAATCGTGACACTGTATTCAGTAGAGAGCGCTTTTGTTAAAAGGCGTCCAATTACACCGCACCCGCCAATGATGGTGATTTTTTTCATCTGTCTCCTCCTTTCTTTTGACGTAGTATGTCCAAGCGTTTTCTTGATTACAGCCACTTTTTCAAAAATCGTGTCGCCTCGTGACGCATAGCGGCTGTTTCAAAATGACCTGCATGAAGATGGGCAAGCTGATATCGTTCTTTCAATGAAGCAGCTTGATAGGTTTGACTCAATACCTTTTGAATCCTTCCAACGCCTTCAGCAGGCGTGAGCTGATCAAGTTTTCCAACTAAGCTTAAATGCGGTCTTGGAAAAATCATTTCTTGAATGTCCGCTGCTGTAAAATACTTTGCTAATCTCGGTACATAGTAATAAAAGCCATGCCTATCCAAATTGTTCGTTTCAATTAATGTATGATGATCCACCTGTGCGCAAAGATCAATACACACACTTACCCTCTCATCAAGTGCAGCCGTCCACCAGGAAAGGAGACCGCCCATTGACATCCCAAAGACAGCTAACCGGTCCGCCAGTACATCAGATCGAGATAGCAAATAATCAATCGCACACATGCTTTCATACAGCATCATGCCCCACATCACTTTTCCTGTTAAAAGCATTTCCTTAAAAATTTCACTTTCTGTTCTTCCCCTTCTCTCACCAAACCCTGCATGATCAATGGCCAGTACACTATATCCTTTTGACGTAAACTCTTTTGCATATGAAGGCGTTTGCAAATAATGAGCACCCTCTAACAGCTCTTCCTTCCCGTTCACGTAATTACCGCCATGAGAGTGTTGGAATAGTACTACGGGTCTTTTTTTCACCGTATCCTTCGGTTTCACGAAATAAGCAGGGACTTCCTCTACGCCATTTATGGAGAGAATGAGTGTTTCCACTACATATGATTCACGTTCCTCCATTTTTAACGTATAAGCCTCCACGCGATGACGCTCTGGCATTTCTCCTAACAGACTGAGCAGTTGTTCACGTTTGCTTTCCTTTTCCATTGACGTCACTCCTCATTTTCTTGATCACCTGTTAAAATACGAGACCGATGCAGGAATCACCTTGTTTTCGACAAAATTATGTCCCGGGAAATAAAGAACACCCACCGGTTCATACCGATGGGTGTCATCATTAGTTCGCAACAATATTGACAAGCTTCCCAGGAACCGCAATTACTTTGCGAATGGTTTTTCCTTCAAGCTGTTCTTTTACACGTGCATCATTTTTCGCAAGCTCTTCTAACTGCTCCCTTGTTGCATCAGCAGGAACGGTTAATTTTGCTTTCACTTTACCGTTAAGCTGTACGACAATTTCTACTTCATCGTCGACAAGCTTTGACTCATCATATTGAGGCCATGCTTCATAAGAAATAGACCCTTCATGACCAAGTTTATTCCAAAGCTCTTCTGCTAAATGCGGTGCAATTGGAGAAAGAAGCTTTACAAAGCCTTCTGCATATTCTTTCGGCAGTGTATCAGCCTTATAGGCATCGTTGATAAACACCATTAATTGTGAAATTCCTGTATTGAAACGCAAGCCTTCATAATGGTCTGTTACCTTCATGACGGTTTCATGATAGCTGCGTTCTAATGCGCCGCCAGATTGCTCTGTCACTTTATCACTGAGTGAGCCATCTTCATTTGTAAATAGACGCCATACACGATCAAGGAAACGACGAGCACCATCAAGTCCTGTTTCAGACCAAGCAATTGACGCATCTAAAGGTCCCATGAACATTTCATAAAGTCGTAATGTATCTGCACCATGAGATTCTACGATATCATCCGGGTTGACCACATTTCCTTTTGATTTACTCATTTTTTCATTGTTTTCCCCAAGAATCATGCCTTGGTTGAACAATTTCATGAAAGGTTCTTTTGTTGGAACAACACCGATATCATACAAGAATTTATGCCAGAAGCGTGCATATAGAAGATGTAGTACAGCGTGTTCTGCTCCGCCGATATACACATCAACTGGAAGCCATTTCTTCAGCTTCTCAGGAGATGCAAGCTCTTCTGAGTTATGAGGATCAATATAACGTAAGAAATACCAGCAGCTGCCTGCCCATTGCGGCATTGTATTCGTTTCACGGCGGCCTTTCTTACCTGTTACAGGATCTACAACCTCAACCCAGTCTTTAATATTGGCCAATGGTGATTCACCTGTACCACTTGGCTTAATCTCAGTCGTCTTAGGCAAGATCAGTGGAAGCTCTTCCTCTGAAACAGCTGAAGATGTTCCGTCTTCCCAATGAATGATTGGAATCGGTTCACCCCAGTAGCGTTGACGGCTGAATAGCCAGTCTCTTAAACGATATGTGACTTTCTTTTCACCCTTTTGATGTTCTTCAAGCCATGCAATCGCTTTTTCAATCGCCTCTTCTTTTCCTAAGCCATTTAGGAAATCAGAGTTAATGTGCTTTCCATCACCTGTGTAGGCTTCTTTTTCAACGTCTCCGCCTTCTACCACTTCTTTGATTGGAAGATCAAAGGTTTTGGCGAATTCATAATCACGTTCATCATGAGCAGGTACGGCCATAATCGCCCCTGTTCCATAAGTGGCTAACACGTAATCTGCAATCCAGATCGGCATTTTTTCACCATTTAACGGATTGATGGCATATGCCCCTGTGAAAATACCCGTTTTCGTTTTGGCAAGATCTGTCCGCTCTAAATCACTCTTCGATTGAATCTCTTTGATATATGCTTCGACTGCTTCTTTTTGAGCAGCTGATGTAATTTTTTCAACTAGTGCATGTTCTGGAGCAAGCACCGCATAAGTTGCACCAAATAGTGTATCAGGACGCGTTGTAAAAACCGTAAACTGTTCGTTATGCCCTTCTACTTCAAAATGAACGTGCGCACCTTCAGAGCGTCCGATCCAGTTACGCTGCATATCTTTGATGCTTTCAGGCCAATCAATGTCCTCTAAATCTTCTAACAGCCTGTCCGCATATGCTGTAATCTTTAGCATCCACTGCTTCATAGGACGTCTTTCAACAGGATGGCCTCCGCGTTCACTTTTTCCATCAATGACTTCTTCGTTTGCAAGCACTGTGCCAAGCGCTGGGCACCAGTTCACTGGTACTTCATCGATATAGGCCAATCCTTTTTCGTACAATTTTAAGAAAATCCATTGTGTCCATTTGTAGTAATTCGGATCTGTCGTGTTGATTTCTCGATCCCAATCATACGAGAACCCTAGTGATTGAATTTGGCGGCGGAAGTTATTGATGTTCTCTTCTGTAAAGGCCGCCGGGTCATTCCCTGTATCAAGTGCATACTGTTCTGCCGGGAGACCAAATGCGTCCCATCCCATCGGATGAAGAACATCATATCCCTGCATACGTTTCATGCGTGATAAAATATCCGTTGCTGTATAGCCCTCAGGGTGCCCGACATGAAGCCCTGCTCCTGATGGATATGGAAACATATCAAGCGCATAAAACTTCGGTTTATCTTCCGAGTCAGATGTGGCGAATGTTTTATGTGTCAGCCAATAATCCTGCCACTTCTTTTCAATTTCCCGATGCTGAAAACTCAATGTGAAAACCTCCTTTAATATGTACGGCTTTATCTGCTTAGATGACCACTGCAAGAATTCAGATTTTTCTAAAATCAACAAAAAACCCTCATCCCTGGAAAGGGACGAGAGATTTTTTGGTTCCCGCGGTACCACCCTTGTTAGCGTAACATGCTGTTCGTACGCTCACTTAATATCTTTAACGCAGACATGCGACAGAAGCTTTAACGCAACTGCAACTCTGAGGCGAGTTCAGAAGCAGATTTGATTGACTTTCACCAGCCGTCAATTCTCTAAAGACAAATACTGCTTTCCTACTACTCCTCTTCACTGTTCTTATCGTAACCGTCATCTAAGTAGTATTTTATAGAATTATGATCATAAGTGCAAGCAGGTTTGTATACAATGGGAATGTACCCTAGACTAGGGTAAAGTAGAGGATATTATTCGTGTGGAGATCGGTTATGACGGCTGGAGTCTGCATCCTGTGAACGCTGTTCTCTTACAAAATCAAAGCTTCGCAGAACTGCTTCTCCTCCGTAACCTGAAATAATTGATAAGATGATCAAGTGCAGACTAGAATCGGGATTTGAGGATAAGACAAGCAGTGTAGCAGCAATCATCCCAACGAGCCAATCTTCAATAAACCCTAAGTAAATAAACTTTTTTGTCATTCTGGGCTTCTCTAGCCTGCCTTTTTTCTTTACGTGACCGAGAATGCCCATGACCCCTCCAATGGCGCAAGCAATAATGACTTGTTGCAGCATTTTCATCACCTTCCTAAAGCCCTTAGAATAGTAAAGCGACTTCAGGCTGTCCAGCCCCCTGTAATGCCATTCTGCTGTTCCGTCATAATCCATGTAAAAGGTCTATTCTCTCTAACGAAGAAAAAAAGCTTGTTTCTTCCATTATATGTGAATGACCTAAAAACAATCTTGATGCATTGGAATCATTTTTACCTAATCCATATTAACTATTTTTGTCATTTTATGAATGTTGAGTAATTGATTCCTTCTTTTTCTAATGAAAAGTCTCCTTACTTACTCTATTCTAATGGAGGACAAACTATGATGACAAATTTAACAAAGCGTTTGCAATCGTTGAAACAGAACATATGTTATGTTACGTTTATAAGGATTCATTTGGTTGAAAAGACAACCATTTGATATGTCTTATAGCAGCAAAGGAGGGTAATATGGTCAGCTCGAACATTTTCGGCTTGCAAAAACAGCTTGAACTCATCAAAAAAGCGCTGGATCATGCGCGCATCGGTGTTGTCATTACAGACCCTTCCTTAGAGGATAACCCTATCGTTTATGTGAATCATGGCTTTACACAAATGACTGGATACAAACCAGATGAGATTCTTGGGCGTAATTGTCGATTCCTTCAAGGGAAAGACACGGATCAAAAGCAGCTTGCTTTAATTCGTCATGGAATTCAAAACAAAACACCTATTACCACACAGCTAAAAAATTATAAAAAAGACGGCACTTTTTTTTGGAATGAACTCAATATAGATCCTCTATACATTGAACAAGATGACAAAACATTTTTCATTGGTTTTCAAAAGGATATTACGAAACAGAAAGAATATGAACAGCTCCTAGAAGATTCCTTACAGGAAGTTACCTCTCTTTCGACGCCAATCGTCCCAATCAAAAATGGTGTATCTGCCCTTCCGCTTATCGGGAAATTATCTGAAGAGCGCTTTGATGCCATTGTCACTAAATTAACCTGTATATTAGATGATTCAAAGGATGATTATTTAATTGTCGACCTTTCTGGTTTAATAGAAGTCGATGATTCCGTTGCAGCACGCATTTTCAAACTGCATCATCTTCTCAATCTAACGGGAACCGAACTAATCATCACTGGAATCAAACCGCAGCTTGCGATGAAAATGAAAGACCTCGATACAGATTTCCAGAATACGATCACTTATTTGACAGTAAAAGAAGCCATAAAAGGATTACCATTAGCTGAAAACCCTGTGTAAACAGGGTTTTTTTAATTGAACCGCTCCCCAAAATGGAAAAATGAGGTATGATAGGTGTAAATAGCAATTTAGGGGGGCTGTTAGATATGTTGTTACTCATCATAGGTCTTTTATGTGTCTGTTTTGCCATCGGATATGCCGTCAATTTCTTCTTACTCAAACACCAGAACGAGCTGATTTTTTCAAAGAAACTTTTTTATCCTTTTTTGATCATTGGTCTCTTCTTTTCCATTATGTCATTACCGCTTGCTGCTGCAAATTCACCAAAAGCACAAGCCGATCCATCTTCCGAACAGCTTTTAAAGGAGCAAAAGGAGCTCTCAGCTGACATTTCGAGCTTAAAAGCTGATAAAGAGTCGCTTACCTCCTCTTTAGAAGACGCGGAGAAGGAAAAAGAAAAGCTGGAAAAAAAGCTAGAAACGATCACCTCAGAAAAAGAAACGGTCAAACAGCAAGAAAAGACCATTCAATCGCTTGAAGAGAAAATAGACAAGCTTACCTCCAGCAATGAAACACTTAAACAAGAAAACAAGAATAGTAGCAGCGATACGAAGTCTTCCACCGTCCAGCGATCTGCTCCTAAAGATGAAGGAAAAAGCACAGGCGGTCATGAATCACAAAAGGAAACAAAAAAAGAATCAGCTGCCTGTAACATTAAAGGGAGTGTCAACGGTATTTATCACACACCAAGCAGCAGATACTACTCTAGAACAAAGAATGTAACCAAAATGTTCTGCTCCGTAGAAGAGGCTGAGCGTGCCGGATACAGGGCACCTAAGCAATAGCGATGTTTAATTAAGATTAAAAAGAACCTCCTGAGCGCCCAATCGGGTTTTCAGGAGGTTCTTTTTTAAATTTCTCTTCTTAAAGCTGATAATACATTCGTTTTTGTTGCCTTACGTGCCGGGTTCAGCCCTGAGATGATCGCTACCCCTGCGCTGATCACTGTTGCTGTAAACACAAGGCTAAGCGGAATATAGGAAAAAGTAATCGAGAATTGATCGCTTGATCCTCCCTCAGACATGGACGACAAAATGGCTGGGATGATTAAATTAACGGCGAAACTAATCAAATATGAGATGATAATACCGATGATTGATCCGATGACTCCAATATAAGCACTTTCCATTAAGAACATTCGCTTGATAATGGATGGATTCGCGCCAATGGCTTTCATAATCCCAATCTCTTGTGTTCGCTCTGTTACCGCCATGGTCATCGTATTGAAAATACCGATGGCAGAAATAATGACTGCAATACATCCGACAAAAATAAGTCCAATTTTGAAGACTGTAAAGAACATAGCCATTCCTTCTAGCTGATTCGTCACAGAGATGACTTGGTAGCCTTCATCTGTTAGTTTATCCGTGAGTGCACCGACATTGTCGAATTTATCTGCATAAACAGAGGTCATTTTCTCGACATTTCCTGCTTCAGGAGACAGGTCGAGTATTTGGCCAAATTCTTTTTCATAAGCATTCGGAATCAGAATTTTATGATCCTCCTGCCACTCCAAATTCGGCTTTTTCAAAACACCTACTACACGGAAATCAAATGTTTTTTCTTTGACGACTTCATTTTCTTCATTTAGTTTTGGCACTTTGATTTGAATCACTTTATTTAAAATATCCTTCGTGTAGCCTTTAGGCTCCTTCGGTGTTTCTTCACCATTTGACGTCTGATTTAATTCTTTTTCATAGGCTTCGCGTTCTTTTTTTGTCCACAGTTGCTGCGCCATATGATACCCAACCACAATTTCGTTCGCTGACGTTGGGACTTTTCCTCGATCTAGTTCAAGCCCTGCTTCTTTTTCTTCTTTCATATCGGTCAAAGCAGCCTGCGTTTCACTTGAACGGTTATCGAGCTCGACGTTAACCGATGGAATGATCGATGTTCTTGAGACAACAGATTTTACATGATCATATTTCTTTAAATCATCAATCTTGACGTCTCCTTTTTCTTTTCCTAACACTTTAATTTCTGTGATGATTTGCTGCTTCATAATTTCATCTTGAGCTGATTTTTGCAAACCAAAACCGACAGACGCTAAAACGATTAAGAAAGAGCATGCCATTGTCGTCGCAAGAATGGTCATAAACACACGCAATCTATTTTTCTTCATGTTTCTTCTTATGAATTTGACCTGATCTCTAAATTTCAATGGATTGTTCCCCTTTCTTTAATACACCATCGTGAAGCTGGAACGTTGTGTCTGCGATTGAAGCGACTTCATCGTCATGTGTAATGATGACGAATGTAATTCCTTTTTCACGATTGAGCTGCTGGATAAAGGCTAGAATTTCTCCTTCAGTTTCTGAATCGAGACTCCCTGTTGGTTCATCCGCTAAAATAATAGATGGATTTAAAATCAAGGCTCTTGCAATACTCACACGCTGCTGCTGTCCGCCTGACAGCTCATTTGGGTAATGTCCTGCGTGATGTTCAAGACCTACTCGTTTCAGCATTTCTTTTACTTTCTCTTTTCGTTCAGACGGCTTCACACCTTTTAAAGTGAGCGGAAGTTCAACATTCTCATACGTTGTTAAGCTCCCAATCAACTGAAAGCTTTGAAAGATAAAGCCAAAGTGGTCTAAGCGAAAGTCTGCCCATTCTTTTTCATTAAAGCCAGTCACATTGGTGCCATCAATGGTAATTTGTCCACTCGTTGGCGTAATATAACCTGATATTAAGTTCAACAAAGTCGATTTCCCTGAACCACTTCGTCCAACAATACAAGCAATATCGCCTCTTTTAATGGACAGGTCAATCCCTTTTAGTACAGGAATTTCATTTTCCCTGCCTTTTTTACCAATTTTAAATACATGATCTAATGCTTGAATCTGAATCATCTCTACTCCCCTGCTCTCTGTTTATCTTTTTCGATAGATTAAGAAATAACTCGTTAGTGCGCCCACAGCTCCACCGATGAGCATGCCAGCAATATAACCAAATATGGAATTATCTGAAGCAAATCCAAACCACCCAAACCCTAGAACACCGAAGACAATGACCATAATCTGAATCGGTCTATCCATATTTGAGTAAAGGAAGAAGCGGCCATTTCTTTCAATTGGATGTTTTATAAAGCTAATTAAGCCAATTAGATAGAACAGAACCATCATGACAATAGGTATAATGAATTCTTCACCCGTGAACCAATAAGGATAATCGGGTTGGAAAGGGTGCGTTGTAATATAAGTAATTGGAGACATAGGCACTAACAAATACGTGAAGCTCTTATCTACCCAACTACCACTTGTCTTGATGATAATATCTAAATGAAGAAGCGGTAATCCGATCACTAAAAAGGGTAAAGTAGCTGTGCTGAACCCAACAATTGCTTGTGAAATGGAACTTCCAGTTAAAGTACCCGCTGCAAAAAATAAACTATAAAACATCAAGGAGGTGACAAGCGAAATGACATAACCGTTATGAAAACCAGATGTTTCCAACGGATTAAGTCCTAAAATAAGTAAATAGGTAAGAATAAAAGAAACGGCATGAACGACTGCAATGATTCCAACACCTAAGAAAAACTTTGTGTGATAAATTGCACTTCTGCTAAACGGTAAAGATAAGGTAAAGTCCATGTGCCCTTTATTTCTCTCAAATCCCAGCTGAATGACAGCAAAGAAGAGCCCCATTAACCAAGAAAGGGAGAGGAAAGCATCTGTATTAAAGAAATATGAAAAACGCGGTGAATCGACAATACACTCTGTATCGTTTAGACACGTTTGAAAAGAAGAATATTCCATTAAGAATGCGAAGGGTGTCGCAAGCGTAGCAACGAGCATCACTAAAATGAATGTCAGCTCAGACTGCTTCCACTCCTTATATAATAATTGCCGCTTTACCATCTGCGTTTCCCTCCAAACTTCGCAATGAATACTTCTTCTAAATTCACAGGCAGTTCATGCCATACTTTTGGCTTTAGTGACTTCAAGTACTCTTTAGCCTCCACGTCGGTTTTAAGAACAAGCGCTGTATAGAAAACGCCCGCTTGATCCAAAATCGCAACGCCATTTTTACGAATACTTAAGTTCATATCTTCTTCAAAGGCCATTTGGATTTTGACATAGTCATCCTTTAATTCATCTAAATCCATGACACTTGTGAGTTCATTTCCTTCTAAAAATCCGATTCGATTACACATACGCTCAATGTCTTCTAAACGGTGAGATGTAATGAGAATCGATGTTTCACGTTCTGCCACTTCGTCGATCATGAGCTGAAGCACATCATTTCTTGTCACAGCGTCGATTCCATCAGTCGGCTCATCCAATAAAATGACCGCTGGTTTGATCGCAAAGCTTAAAATGAGCGACAGCTGTTTCTTTAATCCTGTCGACAATTCACGATATTTCACTTTTTCCGGGATCTCATACCGGTTCACAAGCTCATTGGCATATGTCACGTCAAACTTTGGATACAGTTGTTTTAAAAGCTTTACAAGCTGTCCATAATTGTACCTGTCAAAGTAAGGATTTACGACCGGCATATATACAATATTTTGCTTGACTAGCGGGTGGTCTTTCACCAGCACGTCTTTGAAATAAATCTCTCCTTCATCCGGAAGAAGAATTTGCTGTATCAATCGGAGAAGCGTTGTTTTTCCAGAGCCATTCCGCCCTAACAGACCGAAGATCTCACCTTTTCCTATTTTGAAGGAAACGTCACTGAGGACTTGGCGTCCATTTAAAGTTTTTGATACATTTCTGACCTCAATCAACTTGTTTTCCTCCTTTAAGACTTGAGCCGATCTCTTCTAGCCATTCCTTCAGTTGATGAATATCAATACCGGCATAATGAGCTTCTATGATGAGTTGTCTTAACTGTTCTTTCATCTCGAGCACCTTCCCTTCATTCAGCTTTAACTGAGCACCTTCTGTTACATACGTACCACGGCCTCTTAGCGTTTCAATAATCCCTTCCCGTTCAAGTTCTTTATACGCTTTGCTGACGGTGTTTGGGTTGGCAATAATAATGGTGGCGAGCTCTCTGACAGAGGGCAGTTTGTCACCTGGCTTCATCACGCCTTTTAAACATAAAATTTTGAGCTGCTCAATGATTTGTTCATATATTGGCGCAGCGCTTCTTGGATCTATTTGGATCATGATGGCTCCCTCTTTCCTCATTCATGCTTTTGCAGTCCTATCGCTTGTTCATGTCCTTGCATTAAAGGGACCGAATTGGGTATCAAATCTTTTTGAACTTCAAAACCAATGAAAACGAGAACGAAAAAAAATGTACATGCTAACGCAACAGCCAGCACCATCCACTTCAAATTGATTGGCTTTTTTTCTTTTTTCATGGTTGAACACCTTTCTTCACTTTTTAAGTGTCTGTAGTGTATTAGTTGATGTAGTACACTTAATACAATATAGACACTTAATTGAAAAGTCAAGAGACTCTAGAAAAAAATAGGCTGTTTTCGTAAAGATTGTTGCTCTCTTGATTATACTGTTAAAAGGTTGTTACAGTGGGCATTCGGGAGGCGTTTAAGTATGTGGGAAAATGTTTATGAAGAGTTCAGCAATTTAACCAAATCAGAGCAATTAGCCTTGTTTAACGTAATGAAACAAGACTTGTTTCCAGACGAACCAGATAAAATGACAAAACTACTTAAAAGCATTCGTGAAGCCAGATTTGCTTCTGGTTTATGGTTGTACCCAAAATTGCTGAACGCCTTAAAATACACATTTCCGCCGCATTTTATTGGAGACATAAAATCTTGAACGCATCAGGCAGTTTCGGATTTAATCAACTTTAAGGTATCGTTGAAAGTGATGAAACTTTCTTTCGTGAGTCTATGAAGGGGCGAGAAATCACCCATAGAAAAGCCAAAAAGCGTGGAGAAAAGGACGAAAAGAGAGGTATTTCTAACCTTAAAATGCTGTTGTCGTAGCACAAGACCGTAATGGAAGTGTAATTGCTCGTAAGGCAGGAACAGATCGTGTTAAAGCAGAAGGGTGAGTATATTCACCCTTCTGCTTTGCTATGCACTGAAACAGCAACAAATTATAAAAAGTTCGCAAAGATAACAGGATTACAACATGAACAGTCAATGAGCGTCAAAAACAGCGTGTAAAGAAGTGGATTTACCACATTTAACACGTTAATAATTTTTCATAATCGCCTGTAAAAGTGGATGGAGCGTTCTCAAGGAGTTGCAACAAAATATTTGGACAACTACCTCTACTGGTTCCGATGGCTTGATAAGGAAAAGAATTTAGCATTTGAAAAACGAGTAGAGCAAAGGCTTGTTTTAGCGTGTCAAAAATCTAATTATAGTACAGTTGAGATGTTGAGAAGTGCAATAATAAAAGACCCCAATATTAAGGTCTCTACAAGGTTTTAATTAGATACTATTACTTGGTTTTTGGACTTGCTTTTGAACAGGATTAGCACCCACCATACTAATAAAAATATATAGCCTATAACTGTATAGATAGACCAAACTGCCCCCTGTTGCAATTGACTAAATAAGTGTTCAAATTCATTCATTCCTTCTACTCTACCAATGCTATTTATCAGGCTAATAATCGGAATTGTAACAGTAAATACAATGGTTAGAATGGACAATCCCCTATGTTTATTTTTCACAACACTGAATATTGCAGTTCCAAATGTTGCTAAGAAAAACAAGTAATATAATGCCCAAAACCAATTAGGAAGGGTCTCCAACATTTTTTCTACCCCCTTGATTAAAGATATTTGCAATTTCTTTATATAACATATTTTAACAGAATAAAAACCAATTACAAATATATATCCAAAAACAACAATCTTTGCGAAAACATCCAAAAAATAAAACAGACCCTTTAAGAAGGATCTGTTCATCAAACATTATCGTAAGAAATTCCTAATATCATTTGGTTTTGCAAGCTCTGAATTTGAACACGCGCCCTGTCTAACCGTTCTCTTTGCTGGTCATTGGCGACATCTTTTAATTTTTCTAATTCGTTGACCGTATTCTCAAGCATGAGCTGTGCTTTAGAAAATTCTTCCTCATTATAATGTTCCTGTCGTGAGCTCAAATCAAATTGCTCACTTGCAAACTCAAGGGTTTCAGTACTTTTTTGGATAAATTCATCGATCGACTGCCTTGTTGCCATCTTACATTCCCTCCATTTCATCATCGCTCCCGCCTATTTTGCCCATGTAAAGCTTTTTCACTAAAGAAAATGTTGGACAGATTCAATTGTCCTCCTTCGTGATTTTTGTTAAACTTTAAGGATGCCTATTATTACGCAAGGAGGTTACTGACTTGGATCAGCATAACCCTTTTTTATATTCAAACAGCGAAAAACGTTATCACACATGGAACTACCATTTGCGTGAACACTTTGGTCATAAAGTATTTAAAGTAGCCTTAGACGGCGGCTTTGACTGCCCAAACCGTGATGGTACCGTAGCCCACGGCGGCTGTACATTTTGCAGTGCCGCTGGTTCTGGTGATTTTGCAGGAAACCGGGCTGATGATCTCATCACTCAATTTAATGAGATCAAAGACCGGATGCATACAAAATGGAAAGACGGAAAATACATGGCGTATTTTCAGGCGTATACAAACACACACGCGCCGCTTCCTGTCCTAAAAGAAAAATATGAAACCGTCATGAACCTGGATGGTGTCGTAGGTCTATCCATTGCAACAAGACCTGACTGTCTGCCGGATGACGTAGTGGAGTATTTAGCCGAATTAAACGAACGCACTTACCTATGGGTAGAGCTCGGTCTTCAAACGGTACACGAACGGACAGCGATGCTCATTAACCGTGCTCATGATTATGAATGCTACGTTGAAGGTGTAGAAAAGCTGAGAAAACACGGAATTCGTGTCTGCTCGCATATTATCAACGGATTGCCTCTTGAAAACCGGGACATGATGATGGAAACAGCAAAAGCTGTTGCGGATTTAGATGTGCAAGGAATTAAAATTCATTTGCTTCACCTTTTAAAAGGGACCCCAATGGTCAAGCAATATGAAAAAGGAAAGCTTGAGTTTTTAAGCCAGGAGGAATATGTTCAGCTTGTTTGTGATCAGCTGGAGATTCTTCCGCCAGAAATGATTATTCATCGTATTACAGGAGACGGCCCAATTGAATTAATGGTTGGTCCAATGTGGAGTGTAAATAAGTGGGAAGTACTAAATGCCATTAATGCTGAGCTTGAAAGACGTAACAGCTACCAAGGGAAACGTTTCGTCAGATTGGAAGAAGCAGCAAAATGATTTTGAAACGCATGCTTCCTTTTAGTAAAGAGCTGTTAGAACGCGCGTGTCAAAAAGGCGACATCGTCATAGATGCAACAATGGGAAACGGCCACGATACACTCTATTTAGCTGACCTTGTAGGAACTGATGGTCAAGTGTTTGCATTCGACGTGCAAGAGGAAGCCTTGCAGCTGACAAGCAAAAGGCTTGGCGATCAATATCCTTACGTTCACCTGATCCATGATGGACATGAAAAACTGGCGGATCATCTGCCGAAGGATGTTTATGGACATATATCTGGTGCAGTGTTTAACCTTGGGTATCTGCCCGGAGGCGATAAAGCCGTTACCACTCAGGCGCATACAACCATTGAAGCGATTAAACAACTCCTCGAATGGCTCAAACCCGGAGGACTGATCGTCCTTGTGATCTACCATGGACATCCCGAAGGTAAAAGAGAAAAAGAAGTGCTTCTCGACTATTGCAGATCACTGTCTCATGAAGAAGTACAAGTTTTATCATATCAATACATGAATATTCAAAACGACCCGCCTTTTGTGGTCGCCATTGAAAAAAGCTAAAATGATGTGCATTTTAGCTTTTTTCTTTTCAACATGATAGAAAACCTTTGCAGACCTGACACCGAACGCGATGGTTTGTCTACACGCTGAAGCTCAAATCTAATGGATTTGAGCTTTTTTATGATGATTTCATCCAAGGCATTTTTTGATAGGTCCGATAGGCTCTTCCGTTAATATAGAAAAAGAACGATGTTTTCCCGCTTGATTTGATCAGCCGCTTTGCCAGCTTGTTCATCTCTTTTTGGGCTGTCACTTTTTCATCGGACAAATAGACCGCGAGTAACCCTCTGTTAATCAATTTGTGAAAGTTCTCATGCGGAATGCCTTTCAGCTGCTCATCCGCTTTTTCGATAAAATGCTGTAGTCTATCCATCATCTCATGATGAGAATCGTAGTATGAGCAAAAGTTCAGATCTCCCCCAAGCCGGTCCTCTTCTTGGTCAATTAAATAATCGAGTAAAATGTGCAGACCTTGAATATAAGGGAAATAGCTTTCGTAAATTTGCTTCGCCTGCTTTTCTGTAAAATCAGGCTGCAGCGCATACGCCACAAGACAGAATATCCCTAACGTCGATCCCGCACAAGCTGAAAACTCATACCATTCCATCTTCGGCAAATCCTTTTCATATTGGCGGAACCACGACTCTAGCCTTGGCACACGCTCATGAGGAACAACGTGCTTATGTACTTGCAGATCACTATAGTAATCACACAGCGTATGTAAATATGGCTGAATGATTGGATAATGCTCAACGCGCGCAAGCACGTCTTGACATGTGCGGACAAGCGCATGTAAGTATCCATGATCCTCTTGATCCTCACGGAATTGATAGTATGGCTTGAGCTCAGCATGAATATCAAGCGCATCTCTCATCGCTTGATGCAGCATATGAAAATCCTTTGGATCAAGCGACGTGCTGCGGTCACATAGGTTATCTAAGTAATCACTGATGGTTTGATATGCCACGATGAATTCAATACACGTTTCTTTTTCTTCACCTGCTAGAAGAGATAAAATACCTCCGCCTTCACAGTGAAACGTTTTACTAGATATGCTCGCTAGTGCCTGCGTTCTCAGTTCTTCATTTTCAATCATTTCTGCATGAGCCCGCCACTTTTTCAGCTCCTGATGAACAAGCGGAAAAATATCTTTATACACCTTTGTCATCAGTGCAAAAGGACGCTCTGGTACTGACAAATCACTCCACCCCCAACTTAAAGCTCGCAATCAAATATATTGATCTGTAAAGGCTCTTGCCGCCTTGAACACATCTTCTCTTTCCGGTTCATTAAAAATTTCGTGATACAGCTCTTCCCATTCACGGTATGATTTATTGGTTGATTCTATGCCATTGAACCATTTGATCACCCTTGTTTTATCGACGATCTTATCATCACCCGCCTGCATTAAAAGGAGCGGGATCGATTTAAAGACATTCGTCGGCTGCATCGCCGCATCGATATTTTTGATCAGCTCTCGATACCAGCGAACCGACACCTTTGTCACGTAAAGAGAATCATTTGAGTCTGCCTCAATGACCGCTTGATTTCGTGTCGCTAGTTCAATCGACAGCCCTGACTCCACTTTAAAAGACGGTGCCAGCACATTTAGACCTTTTG
This sequence comes from Bacillus sp. ABR, assembly GCF_056172715.1. NCBI lineage: Bacteria > Bacillati > Bacillota > Bacilli > Caryophanales > Bacillaceae > Bacillus > Bacillus sp. ABR. The sequence continues at coordinate 865,363 of NZ_JAOYSL010000002.1, forward strand.
ACGCAAAATCCATCAGCTTCTTCGGTTTAAATTGCAGACCTAAACAAGGTGATGATAAAATAAGGCCATTCAACTTCGTATGGGTATACTGCTTCATCCACTCAATTGAAATGAGTCCACCCATACTGTGTCCAAGTAAAAATGTAGGAAGCCTGAATGATTTCGCATGTTCGATCCATTCATCGACTGTATCAATGTATTCTTGAAATGAACGAATGTGGCCTCGCGCACGTGTCGATGTGCCTTGCCCAGGCAAGTCACCCATGACGACGTGATAGCCTGCATTCCGCCACATTTCAATCAGCCATTTATATCGGCCGTGATATTCACTCGCACCATGTACAATCACAATTGTACCAACTGGTCTTTCAGCATGCCAAGTCCACAAAGTAAACACCTCACAAATGTTGTATTAAGAAAGGAAGTCGAAAAAGTGATTTATCCATATCATCAGTTTACACCTGAGATTCATGAATCGGTCTTTGTCGCAGATAACGCCACCATTACCGGTGATGTCACAATTGGAGAATATTCGAGCGTGTGGTTCCAAACTGTCATCAGAGGCGATGTCGCACCTGTGAGAATTGGAAAGAACGTCAACATTCAAGATTTATCGTGCCTGCATCAAAGTCCTGGAAAAACACTTCTTATTGAAGATGGTGCTACCATTGGACACCAGGTCACATTACATAGCTCAATCATTCGAAAAAATGCCCTCATTGGCATGGGGTCCATCATTCTCGATGGTGCGGAGATTGGCGAAGGCGCCTTTATCGGTGCAGGAAGTCTTGTCCCTCAAGGCAAGGTCATCCCAAAAGGATCACTCGCTTTTGGCCGTCCAGCCAAAGTCGTTCGGCTGTTAACAGATGAAGATATTCAAGACATGGACCGAATCCGCAGAGAATATGTAGAAAAAGGACAATACTATCGTTCCCTTTTATCTCGTTAACATCATACGTGTATCTTCACTTTATCATGTTTTTTTCAGGATATTAAGCAATAACTATGAACCGCTTGTTATTTTACCCTTTTCCGCCACTTTCTATCATGACAAAAAAGGTTTTCAGCACAAAGCTGAAAACCTTTTTTCATTAACTGAAGATGACTTCTTTTGGTTGATGATTCAATTGCTCTGGATCAATACTGCGCTCCACATAAATGCTGTGCCAAATCATAAAGATCAGAACGGTCCAAATCTTACGGCTATGATCTGCCTTACCAGCACAATGTTCATTTAATAAATCAAGCACATACGCTTTGTTAATATATTCGTCCGTTTGACTGTTTTTAATGATGTCTTTCGCCCAAGCGTTCATCTCATTTTTCAGCCAATGACGAATTGGAACAGGGAAGCCCAGCTTCTTGCGGTTTAACACGTGATCAGGCACAATGCCTTCTGCTGCTTTACGCAATAAATATTTCGTTGTGCCATCTTTTGTTTTCAGCTCTTCTGGAATTTTAGAAGCCGCTTCAAATACGACCTTATCAAGGAATGGAACGCGAAGCTCAAGGGAATTCGCCATTGTCATCTTATCTGCTTTCAGTAAGATGTCACCGCGCATCCACGTATGAATATCAACATATTGCATTTTGTTAATATCACTATAGCCTGCACTTTCCTCGAAGTATGTCTTCGTCACATCACGATATGTAATGTTCGGATCATACTGCTTTAAGAGGTTTTTCTTTACTGGCTCTTCAAAGATTTTCGCATTACCGATATAACGCTCCTCTAATGGTGTACAGCCGCGGACGATAAAGCTTTTTCCTTTCATTCCTTCTGGCATTAAGCGCGCCAGACGAAGAAGAAGCTTTTTCAGCATAGATGGAACAGATTCAAATGGTTTAAGAGAAAGCGGCTCACGGTAAATATTATATCCACCAAACAGCTCGTCTGCTCCCTCACCAGAAAGAACAACCGTCACTTGTTTCTTCGCTTCCTTTGCCACGAAGTACAATGGAATCGCCGCCGGATCAGCTAAAGGATCATCTAAATGCCAAACAATTTTCGGAAGCTCATTCATATATTCCTCAGGAGAAATCACAGCGCTGAAGTTTTGTAAGCCCAGCTTATCAGCCGTTTCCTTCGCCACATCAACTTCACTAAAGCCATCCTGCTGGAAACCAACAGAAAACGTCTTCAGCTCAGGATGAAATTCCTTTGCGACAGATACGATGAAAGAAGAATCGATACCACCTGATAGGAATGAACCAACAGGAACATCACTTCTCATGTGAATTTTCACAGAATCATAGATTGCATCGCGGACTTCTTCAATCAGCTTTTGTTCTTGTGTTTGTTCAGGCTTGAATTGAACTTTCCAGTAAGTCTTAAATTCAATCTCCTGTCCTGGGCGTAAAGTAAACTGATGACCAGGCTCTACTTTGTGCACCTTTTGATCAAGTGTATTTGGCTCAGGTACGAACTGGAATGACATGTATTGCTGTAAGGATGTCTCATCAAATAAAATGTTCTCGTTCACTGCCATCAAGCTTTTGCGTTCAGACGCAAAGTACACTTGCTCATCCATTTGTGTAAAATAAAGCGGTTTGATGCCAAAAGGATCTCTTGCGCCATATAATAATTGCGCTTCTTTATCCCAAATTAAAAATGCAAACATGCCGCGAAGCTTTGAAGCCGCTTCTTCTTTATAATGACGGTATGTGGCAAGAAGTACTTCCGTATCTGAATCTGTGCTGAATGTATAGCCTTTTTTCACAAGCTCTTCCTTCAGCTCAACATAGTTATAAATTTCTCCGTTGAAAATAATCCAGTACTTTTCATCTTCATAAGAAAGCGGCTGCTTTCCGTGCTCAACATCTATAATACTTAAACGTCTAAATCCAAATCCTACATGCTCATCATGAAAGTAACCCTCATCATCCGGACCGCGATGAACGATGAGACGATTCATTTGTTTAATTAGCTCTTCCTGTTCAGTAGTTTCGGACAATGGACGGTGATTAAATACACCAACAAACCCACACATATTATTGCCTCCACGTTATGTTATTTCTTAAAAGTAGACCTATAATTAGACAGTATTTTGTCCGATTTTGTTTCACATTTTTTCGCTTTTTGTAGATTTTTTTTTAATCAAAAGGAAAACCGCTTAAAATAAGCGGTTTTCTATGTTGTTATTGTCCCAATGCTTCTTTACGAAGTGTTTCGGCTTTATCCGTTTTTTCCCACGGAAGATCTAAGTCGTGACGGCCGAAATGTCCGTATGCAGCTGTTTGTTTGTAGATCGGACGGCGCAGGTCAAGCATTTTAATAATGCCAGCTGGACGAAGATCAAAGTTTGCACGAACCACTTCAATTAATTTCTCTTCAGAAGCTTTTCCTGTTCCGAATGTATCAATTGAAATCGATACAGGCTGTGCAACACCAATTGCATAAGCAAGCTGTACTTCACAAGAATCTGCAAGGCCAGCAGCTACGATATTTTTCGCTACGTAACGAGCAGCATATGCCGCAGAACGGTCAACCTTCGTTGCGTCCTTACCTGAGAAAGCACCACCGCCATGACGAGCGTATCCGCCATACGTATCAACGATGATTTTACGTCCAGTTAAACCAGCATCCCCTTGAGGTCCACCGATCACGAAACGGCCAGTTGGGTTAATAAAGTATTTTGTCTGTTCATCAATCAGTTCACTTGGAACGACAGGGCTGATGACATGCTCTTTTAAGTCACTTTGGATTTGTTCAAGCGTCACTTCTGGTGCATGCTGCGTAGAAATAACCACTGTGTCAATACGAACTGGTTTGTTTTGCTCATCATATTCAACTGTGACTTGTGTTTTTCCGTCTGGACGAAGGTATGCAAGTGTCTCATTCTTACGTACTTCTGTTAAACGGCGAGATAATTTATGCGCTAGGGAAATCGGCAGCGGCATGAGCTCTTCGGTTTCGTTGTTGGCAAAACCAAACATCAATCCTTGGTCACCTGCACCAATCGCATCAATTTCTTCTTCAGTCATTGTTCCTTCACGTGCTTCAAGCGCTTTGTCTACACCTTGCGCAATATCAGCAGACTGTTCATCAATTGATGTAAGGACCGCACATGTTTCCGCATCAAAACCATATTTCGCACGTGTGTAGCCAATTTCCTTAATTGTGTCACGCACCGTCTTTGGAATATCGACATAAGTAGACGTTGTAATTTCACCGCTTACTAATACGAGACCGGTTGTAACAGAAGTTTCACAGGCAACACGTGCATTTGGATCTTTCTTTAAAATTTCATCCAAAATGCTGTCTGAAATTTGATCACAGATTTTATCCGGATGTCCTTCTGTCACTGATTCTGAAGTAAATAAACGACGATTTTGACTCATAATGGCTATTTCCTCCTGTACAAGACCACATCATCCCAAGATGAGGCCTCCAATATGATACGGAACTCGTTCCCTCTTATATTTAATAACGTTTATATTAGAGATGTTATTGGCAATTTGTTCATATGATATCCCAAAAATAAAAAAACCATTTCCTTCATTGCGAGGAAAGGGTCTGAGATCGCATGCCTTTCACTCTTATCGCTCAAGGTGTTCTTGTACCTTGCATCAGGTTAGCACCTTGGTTTCTCAGCATGTTCATGCCTTTTTCATAAGAAACCGGTTGCTGGGCTTCATCGGGCCTGTCCCTCCACCAACTCGGGATAAGAGTATCCGTTCAATAAGATATCTTATCTTAAACCCTTGCGTCATGTCAATGCTTCATAAGAATTATCTCCCTCTTTTTTCTCCTCACTATTAGCATCACCAAAAAGCATATTTTCATAGCAGAAATGAAAAAACACACACAAAAATTTTTAAATAGTATAGACTATTATTATTAATGTGTTATACTAATCGAAACAAACAAATTCAACGGTAAAGGAAGGGTTTTTTTATGAACTCAGTGGATTTAAAAGAAGATTTGCAGTCATTGCTCTCATTAGAAAATACGCACCAAAATTTATCTGTTCCGAAACTTGTTGAAAAGATTTTGGCACGTAATGAAGGCGTTTTAACATCAACAGGAGCTGTCCGCGCGACAACTGGAGCCTACACAGGACGTTCGCCTAAAGATAAATTTATCGTCAAAGAAGAAAGCTCTGAACATAAAATCGATTGGGGTCAAGTCAACCAGCCGATCTCCAAAGAAGCATTTGACCGTTTATATACAAAGGTTGTGTCATACTTAAAAGAACGTGATGAACTATTCGTCTTTGAAGGGTTTGCAGGCGCTGATGAAAGATATCGTATGCCGATTACAGTTGTAAACGAATTCGCATGGCACAATCTTTTTGCCAAGCAGCTATTTATCAGACCTGACGGGTCAACACCTTCTTCAAATGAAAAACCTTTCACCATCTTATCTGCACCGCACTTCAAAGCAGATCCTGCAACAGATGGCACAAACTCTGAAACGTTTATCATCGTTTCTTTTGAAAAACGCACGATTCTTATCGGTGGAACAGAATATGCAGGAGAAATGAAAAAGTCCATTTTCTCTGTGATGAACTACCTGCTTCCTGAGCAAGATATTTTATCCATGCACTGCTCAGCAAACGTAGGTCAAGAAGGCGATGTAGCCTTATTCTTTGGACTTTCAGGTACTGGGAAAACGACGCTTTCTGCAAGCGCAAGCCGCAAGCTGATCGGAGACGATGAACACGGCTGGTCTGGCACAGGGGTCTTCAATATCGAGGGCGGATGCTATGCGAAATGTGTGAACTTAAGTGAAGAAAAAGAACCACAGATCTACAAAGCGATCAGCTTCGGATCAGTTCTTGAGAACGTTGTGCTTGATGAAGAAACACGTGAAGCGGATTATGATGATACATTCTTTACTGAAAATACACGCGCTGCTTACCCAATCGAAATGATTGATAACATCGTGAAACCAAGTATCGCAGGACATCCATCTGCCATTGTTTTCTTAACAGCTGATGCGTTTGGCGTCTTACCTCCAATCAGCCGTTTAACAAAAGAACAGGCAATGTACCATTTCTTGAGTGGGTACACAAGTAAATTAGCGGGAACTGAGCGCGGTGTCACATCACCAGAAACGACTTTCTCTACGTGCTTCGGTTCACCATTCCTCCCGCTTCCAGCTCACGTCTATGCTGAAATGCTCGGCAAAAAGATTGATGAGCACGGTGCTAAAGTATTCCTTGTGAATACAGGCTGGACTGGCGGAGGCTATGGCACAGGCAAACGAATGAATCTCGCTCATACAAGAGCAATGGTTCAGGCAGCAATCGAAGGTGACCTTGATAATGCTGAAATGATTACTGATGACATCTTCGGATTACACATCCCGCTTCATATTCCTGGTGTACCAGACGAAGTGCTTCAACCTGCTAAAACATGGGATGACCAAAAGGCTTATCAAGAAAAAGCACACTTCCTTGCCAATGAATTTAAAAAGAACTTCCAAAAATTCAGTCACGCGGCAAGTGACATTGAAGCCAAAGGCGGACCACTCGTATAACCAAATGAAAAAAGCTGAGGAGATTCAATCCCTCAGCTTTTTTAGTTTGTTGAATGCAATGACACAAGACGGTACGTCACCTTCGTGACATTGTCTGTCAGCTCCAGCTTTTCAACATGTGCTGTCCCAGTTTTTTCTCCGTCTTTCGTTTTGCGCACCTCAAGTGGAATATTTAACGGATAAATGCGGTATCCATCCTTCATGAGTTCAAATACATTTTCTTCAATTCTTGTCTCTTTTCCCTTTGTGACAATCATTGTATTAAATTCAACAGGCATTCCCATAATGAAAATCCCCCTACTTTCTATATTTCGTTATACTGCTTATTTTAACACATTTCCGCTTTTTCGGCTGTGCATCCATGTGGTCAGCCTTCTCACAATTTCTCGATTATGCTGCGGCGGGAAATAGTGGTTGTATCCATGGAAATACCACGTCTCCACAGACTTCCCGTGCTGGCGCAGTGCATCTTCTAACAAATATGCATGCTCAATCGATACATTTTGGTCCTCTTCTCCGTGGATGATCAGGACAGGTGCTTCAATTTTATCCACATCATTTAAAGGGGTTCTGTTCTCATATGCCTCTGGCACCTTATGCGGCGGACCACCAATCACACGCTTCATCATCCGTCTCATATCCACACGCTCTTCATAAGTAAGTTTCATGTCACTGACGCCTCCCCATGTGACAAAGGAAGCCGCCTCCTGTTTCATTTCTACAGCGGTCCAGATGCCCATAATACCGCCTCGCGAAAAACCAAAGATATGAATGCGATCCTTCTTCACTTTTTTGTGCTGCTTTAACAGCTGAAAGGCAGCAAAAGCATCTTTTCGATCTTCTCCGGCAAAATCTTCGTTCCCTTCGCCTCCTTGGTTTCCCCGGTAAAAGGGAGCAAAGACGACAAAACCCTGCGCAGCAAATTGCACAATCCGGCCAGGTCTGACCATCCCCACATTTTTAATGCCGCCTCGTAAGTACAAAAAGCCGTCGTAGAGACCTTCTCCGGCCGGCTCAGCGAGCAGTCCTTTCATCCGAAGTCCATCTGCCTCATAGGTCACTGTATATAAGTGAATATGCGGATGGGGCGACGGAAACCTTCTTTTTTCCACAATCACTCGATTTCTCTCCTTTTCATCTCTGTTTACGTCCATTGCTTCAGCATCGCTTCTGCGACAAGCTGGCCTGATTTTGTCACCATTGGCGTGCCGCCGCCTGGATGACTTGTTCCTCCAACAAACCAAAGTCCTTCAATGTCCTTTGACTGATTATTGATGCGAAAGAACGCCTGTTTGAACGAGTTTGAAGACATGCCATAAATGGCCCCACGATATGCCCCCGTTTTCTGCTGCAGATCGAGCGGAGTTTGAACCCCTTCATATTCGATCAGCTCATCCAAATCAAAAAGGCCTTTTTCCATTAATTTGTTTTTTACATGCTGACGATATGTCTCCTTTAGCATGTCCCAATCTTGCTCTTTTGTCACATAAGGTGCATTGGCCAGTACAAACAGGTTGCTTCTTCCCAGTCCTCCGCTTAAAGCTGGTTCTGAATGACCTGAATAGCATATGTAGAGCGTCGGGTCTTGAGGCAGTTGTTTTTTCTGAAAAATATCTTTGAATTCTTGCTCATAATCCTCAGGGAAAAACACAGTGTGATGAGCGAGCTGTTCATAGACTTTAGGTACACCTAATAAGAGAACAAAGCCCGACAACGACGGTTCAATACCAGCCAGTTTTTGATTTAAAAAACGAGGACGGTCTTTTTCATCTATAAGATGACGGTATACAGTCAGCGCATCTGCTCCTGCAATGACTTGATCTGCCTCATACATCTGCTGATCCGTCTCCACTCCTTTGATCCGCCGATCCTTCACATGAATCTTGTTCACTTGTTCATTGAGGTGAATCTGAACGCCTAATTCTTTTGCCAGTGTCTCAAATGCCTCAACTAAACGATACGTACCGCCTTGTATTCCATAAATCCCTTTCTCTCCTTCTAAATATGCCATCATGTTAAAAATAGCCGGCGCTTCGTAGGGAGAAGAGCCGATATAAGTGGCATACCGTCCAAACATCGCCAATGTATGGGGATGACGGAAATATTGACGCAGCAGGCGCTGAACGGATGTGAATGGTTTGACAGCAAGAAGTGCTTTCATCAGCTTTAAATCCGCCTTATCCTTCCAGCTCAATAACAAACGATTTAAAAACTGCTCCTCTGCCTTTTGAAAAAGCGTCTTTGATTCCTGCAAAAATGCGCGGTATTGCTTCGCATCTTCAGGACTGAATGCAGCAATTTGTGATTCCATTTGCTCAATATTCGGCGTAAACTCGACCGTATGGCCATCTGAAAAAATATTTTTGGTCAGCGGAGAAATCGGATAAAAGGTCACATAATCCTCCATCCGTCTATGACAGGCTGTAAACACTTCTTCAAAATATGCCTTCATTGTAATGGTACTCGGTCCTAAATCAAAAGAGTAGCCTGCCTCGTGATGGCGCTGCAATTTCCCGCCTAAAACCGCTTCTTTTTCTAAAATGGTGACCTGAACCCCGCGTGACTGTAGACGGATCGCGGCTGATAATCCGCCAAGTCCGCCGCCGATGATGATCACTTTTTTCATTCGTACCTTCTCCCTTTCCATTCATACCCTTCTTTTTTCAGACCGATTTTCATAGAAGCAAAGCCAATGGCGAACAAGCTTAAAATACTGACCGGCAATAAAAAAGCCATCGCAGATGTCCGCCCATTTTCAGTATCTATTGCCGCTTTAATCGACACACCCAGCCCATAACAAAGGATCGCTAAGCATATGCTCAAAACATCCAGCTGAAACAATGCAATCATGAAACAAATGACAGGAACCAAATAAAGGAGGGTGTATAAACAAAAGACACTGCTTAACAAAGCAATGCTTCGATTCACACCTGGGAATAAATTTTTCTGGTAACCTTCCCAAACCTCTTGTCCACTCTCATACATTCTCATATACACAAATGGATGAATGCTTGCAAGTGTGAACGGAAAGCCTTTTTCCTTCACCCGTCTAGCCAAGGCCATATCATCAACTAGTGAATTCTTGATCGCTTCATGCCCACCAATGTCGTGATAACAATTCTTTTCAATGGCAATAAAACCGCCATGTGCTGCGGCAAAAGCGGGGTTCTTAGATTTTCTTACCCATTTCACTGGCAGATGACAGCCAATGGTAAACATCATCATAGGAACCACAAGATGCTCAAAAAATGTACCTGTTTTCTGTTCTGGAAAACCTGACAGCATGCCCGTTTTTTGCATGCATAACTGCTTGTACACTGATTCAACTGCCCCTTTTTTTAAACGGACATCCGCATCTAAAAATAGCAGCCAGTCAGAAGCAGCAGCTTCCGCGAGCTGAGAACAGGCATATGATTTACCAAGCCAGCCACGCTTTAATGGTTGACCTGACTGGACACGGATCCACGGATATGTTTCTGCAAAGCGTTCCACAATCGCTCTTGTCTGATCTGTCGAATGGTCATCAAGGACGATGAGCTCTTTCGGGTAAAGACGTTGATCAACGATCGACTGAAGACAGGCTTCGATCCGATTTTCCTCATTTCGCGCTGGAATCAGAATTGATAATGAAATCGGTTCACCCGGCGGAAAGGATGCTGGCTTTAAAACAGGAAGCTGCCTCATATTCCATATGGTGAAAATAAACTGACAGAGCAAGAGTACACTGATCACAGTTAGGAAGACCGCCATGTTTTCACCCACTTTTTAAAGGAATCAAACGCATCACTTGTTGACTGACTTGTCCTTGTCATCTGTCTAAATTCTTGATTGTTTGAAAAAGCAGGATCTGCGATGACCTGTGCTTGATGTGCGTTTAACTGCGTTTCAAGCAGATCTCTGAGCAGATGCGTCACGTCCTTGCTTCGAAGTGCCCCGCCAGATACTAAGGTATCTTCACCAAACAAAGCAGATACTGTCGGCTTTTGAAATTGATTAAATGTATAATGCAAGGTCACAGGCTTCACCACGACTTGCTCAAATTGTCTCACTAAAAATGAAGCCCCGCCCTCTAATTCAAGCGGCCGTATGTCCTGATGCATGATTTTCCCCTGTGGAAAAAGCCATACAGCCCCGCCAGCCTGCATGTTTTCTCTAGCCGTCATTAATGCTTGCTTCACACTTTTCAGATTCTCTTTCTGAACCGGAAAGGCACCTAGCTTACGAAAAAAGGCATATTGCTTCAGCTGCTTCTCTTCCATCATCATATAGTGATCGAGTTCGGACGCTTTTTCTGTTAAAAGAAAAAGGATGAGTCCATCCCACCATGAGCTATGATTGGCGAGATAAAGAACAGGCAGCTTCTCGTTTGGGTCCACAGCGCCTTTCATCATCACGCAGCGAAAATGTTTATGAAGTAAATACCGCTCAAGATAAAGAGAAAATATACGTCTAAACGATCGGCTTTTGTCGCTTTCTTTCAAATTGAACCCTTCCTTCACACAAAATAACAATGATCAGTGCTAAATAAAAAATAACCTCGAGCCCGCCCTTTAATGCCAGCACACCAAAAAAGAACACCATTGCCTGATAAATACGGCTCGTCCAGCTCAGAGCCTTTTGATCAATCTGAACAAGCGGGAAGAGAAAGGAAAGTCCTGCTCCAATCATACCCCAGCTCACAAAATTCTCAAAAGGAATACCATAAAAACCACCGCCGTCATACCACACCCAAAATTTCCGTTCAGCTGCTACTGGGTCTAATATGAGGTCAAGCAAGACAATCCATAACCCCGTTTCGATCGCTCGTTTCCACTTCGACTGCTGACTAGATAAAAAAAGACTGTTTAAAAATACTCCAACCCATGCAAAAGCAATGGTTAAAGGCACCCCTGCCACTAGAAAACCTAACGTTGGATAATAGTCATAAGCCCCGAAAGGAAACCCGGTTGTGATCCCAATCCATTCAACCGTAAATGTCAGCACGCCGACAATGGCTGCCCGTTTGATCACCATTCCCCATGATCCATAAATATTTCGCCCAATCTCTATCACACAGCAGGCATACAGCACAAGGAAAATGCCATTTGCAAATTGAAGCCATGCTGGCACCTCAAAAAAGACCATTAATATGAGCCCTATTAAATACCACCCAAGAAATACCCAACTCACTCTATACACGAAACCGCCCCTTTATTTCTTCCAAATTCAAGAAAGCATTCATGCTTCTAGTATAGAAAAAAAGACACGTTCTATAAATAAACAATGCGCTTCTTATTTTCATCTAGGCACTCACCAAAAATCCCTTTTGACATACTTTAATTAGTGATCTAGAACAAAGGAGGCGAATTACTCTTGAATCGTTCCATCAAAGTCAGACTGGCATTCATCGTCGTTGTCCTGCTCTTTATTCCATTTGTCGCCTGTAAAAAAGAACAAGAGCAGACCGTACAAGTAGCCGAGGTGACCCATTCGGTTTTTTATGCTCCGCTATATGTTGCCTTATCTGAGGACTTCTTCAAAGAAGAAGGGCTAGAGGTTGAATTAAAAACGACTTGGGGCGGCGATAAAACGATGACAGCTCTCTTATCCGGTGGTGCAGATATTGCCCTGACCGGTTCTGAATCCTCTATCTATGTAGAGGCTCAAGACTCAAAAGACTCTGTCATCAACTTTGCACAGCTGACACAAACAGACGGTACATTTCTTGTTTCAAGGGAGAAAGTGAGCGAATTCTCTTGGGATCAATTAAAAGGAAAAGACTTTCTTGGACAGCGGAAAGGCGGCATGCCGCAAATGGTCGGTGAATATGTCCTGAAAAAGGAAGGCATTGATGTAAAAAAGGATCTCCGTATGATTCAAAATATTGATTTTGCCAACATTTCAGGTGCTTTCTCCTCTGGAACTGGCGATTTTGTGCAGTTATTCGAACCGACAGCATCCTTAATTGAAAAAGAAGGCAAAGGGTACATCACCGCCTCCTTTGGAGAGGCTTCCGGAAAGGTGCCTTATACCACCTTCATGGCAAAGAAAAGTTACTTAGAGGAAAACAAAGAGACAGCTGAAGCCTTCACTCGTGCCATTTACAAAGCGCAGAAATGGGTGGAAGCCAAGCAGCCGGAGGAGATTGCCAAAACCATTCAATCTCATTTTCCTGACACAGAACTTGATGTCTTATCAACAGCCATTAAACGCTACAAACAGCAGGAATCCTATGCAACAGACCCCCTTCTGAATGAAGAGGAATGGAACAAATTGCAGGAAATTATGAAGGAGAGCGATGAATTGCCGAAATTTATCCCGTACAAACAACTTGTCGATTCATCCATTGCAAAGAAGGTCACAGAACATAAATAGAATAGGAGGTAGCACATGTCTTTCCTTCAAATTGACCATGTGACCCACACGTACTTCTCTTTAAAAGAAAAAACAACGGCCATACAGCACATCAATATGGAGATAGACCAAGGAGAATTTATCTCATTTATTGGTCCCAGCGGGTGCGGAAAAACCACCCTGCTGTCTATCATTGCAGGAATAACGCCGCCCTCTGAAGGCCGAATTTTAATCGAAGGAAAAGAACCGAATCAAAAGGAGCATCAAATCGGCTACATGCTCCAGCAGGATTATTTGTTCCCTTGGAAAACCATCAAGGAAAATATCATTCTCGGGTTGAAAATTACCAAACAAGATTCACATGAAGCCACCTCCGCCGCTCTTGGCTTACTGCCAAAGCTTGGCCTTCATGATGTAGAGGAAAAATACCCGAAGGAGCTGTCAGGCGGTATGAGGCAGCGTGCGGCTCTCGCCCGAACGCTTGCAGTGAATCCCGGTCTGCTTTTACTAGATGAACCCTTTTCAGCTCTAGACTACCAAACCAAACTAACATTAGAGGATCTCGTCTTTCATACACTCAAAGACTATCAAAAAACTGCGGTTCTTGTGACACATGACATCGGCGAAGCCATTGCGATGAGTGACCGCATTTTCTTATTCTCTAAGCATCCTGGCTCGATTCAGCGGATTTTTACCGTTCCAGATGATCTGAGGACTCTTTCTCCTTTCGAAGCAAGACAGACCCAGAGTTTCCAAGAGCTCTTTCAAACGATTTGGAAGGAGCTGAAAACCGTTGAAACACAGTGATCTTTTACATGAAGCCTATCGCAAGAAATACCGAATGGAAAAACGCATGACCAGAATCTATCAGTTCATTATTTTCGCCAGCTTCTTTTCGCTTTGGGAGCTTGCCAGTCATTTTCGTCTCATCGATCCACTGATATTTAGTTCACCATCTGCTGTCTGCCAATTGTTTGTACAAAAAATATCCGATGGGTCTTTAGTGAATCATATGAGTATTACATTATTTGAAACGGTACTCGGATTTCTACTTGGTACCTTTTGCGGCATTTTGCTTGCTGCCGCCTTATGGTGGTCCACCCGCCTGGCAAACGTTCTTGATCCTTATTTAGTCATTTTAAATGCCATGCCAAAAGTTGCCCTCGCCCCGATTTTAATTGTTGCCCTTGGGCCTGGCATGATCAGTATCGTTGCCATGGGCGCAATCATTAGTGTGATCATTACGACGATCGTCATTTATACAGCTTTTCAAGAGGTCGATGAGAATTATTTAAAGGTGATGAAAACCTTTGGTGCGAAAAAAAGCGTCGTCTTTCGCGAGGTCATTTTGCCAGCTAGTATTCCAACGATGATTTCTGCGATCAAAGTCAATGTCGGCCTTTCTTGGGTTGGAGTTATTGTAGGGGAATTTCTTGTTTCCTCAAAAGGGCTCGGCTACATGATCATTTACGGCTTTCAAGTCTTCAACTTTACACTCGTGTTCTTAAGTCTTTTCATTATTGCTGTGTTTGCGACTATCATGTACCAGCTTGTGGAATGGCTCGAACGCCGTTTTCTTCAAAAATAAAAAAGCACAGGGAATGTCTCCCTGCGCTTTTTTTAACGAATCAAACCGTTTTTTTCTAAATAAGCAAGACTTTGTCTTAACACATCATCTTTCATAATAAAACTGAAATTCTTATTTTTTGCGATGGATCTTGGCAAGTCTGCGAAAAGAACGGGTCCTTTCGTTTCAAAATACGTGTCTTGCTTCACTAGCTTTTCAATATCAGCGAAATAAATATTCTTGACAATGACCTTTTCTCTGCCCAGCACCTGATATTGACCAATATACGTTAATTCACGAACAACAGCACCCGTCTCTTCTTGAATCTCCCGTATAGCGGCTTGGTCTGCTTCTTCATCGGGCTCAACTTTCCCTCCTGGAAACTCATAGCCCCGATCCTCATGTTCAGTGAGCAGCCATTTCCCTTGGTAGCGGCAGATGGCCCAAACATGCTTAGGATGACTTGAAAAAGGCTTCTCCTCAAAAGAGAGCTTGACCGTATTATGATAATAGTCTTTAAATACATGCATGTGAAATCCCTCATATCCTGTCCTTGCTTCTTGTAAAACATCATACCACAGATCACATTTATCTGAAGAATTTTTATCAAAAGTGAAACAAACGAGTGGTTCCAACTCGTCTGTATCTAAAATGAGGTATTGTTGCTAAAACCTTTTTATCATCTCCAACTTCACCCAATTTTAATCATGAAACCTTTTATCCCTATATGACGTAAATGAATCAGTGTTTGTCCTATGACAACGAGGAGGAAATCAGCATGAGTATAAAAAATGGGTCAAAACAAGACGCTCCCCATGAGGTGATCAAGAAACACCTTCTGAAAGGGCAAAAGTTAGATTTAACAAAAGACAATCCAGCGGTCGACCAAATTCATATCGGGCTTGGCTGGGACCTGGCCGGTCAGCCAATTGATTTAGATACGCAAGTGTTTCTTTTAAATAAAGAGGACAAACTGTTGTCTCCTAAGCATCTGATCTATTATCACCAGCAGCAAAGCTTAGACGGAGCTGTTCGTCATCTTGGCGATCATCAAGTTGGCGGAGGGTATCGAGACAATGAAATGATTATTATGCAATTAAGCAGAGTCTCACCTGATATTCATAAAATTGTCGTCACAGCCACAATACATGATGCACACGAACGCCAGCATCATTTTGGACAAGTCACTAATGCCTATGTGTGCCTTACTGATCAAATCTCGCAGCAAGAGATTTGTACCTTTCAGTTAACAGAAGATTATTCGTATTGTACATCCATTATATGCGCAGAACTCACGAGAGATCAGGAGGAATGGAAGATCACTGCAACCGGGCAAGGAACTACTCTAGATTTACATGATTTATGCCGCATCTATGGATTCACATCTTGACGCAGGAAAGGAGCCAGCACCCATGGGATTTCATTTCATTACAATAGAAGAACTTACCTTACAAGCAGAAGGCAGCGGAATCTTTTTTGCCAAAAAGGGCGCAATGATTGCCGATCAAGGAAGTTTCCAATACCGCAAGCGATTACTTGGAACGAATAAAGGAAATATGGTCAGCCAAGTATTTAACCATATCAGCAGGAAATTCACAGGTGAAAACCTTGAGATGATGGAAGTGAGTGGACAAGGTACTTGCTATCTGGCTGATTCAAGCGAGCATGTAACAGTGATTAATCTTGAGCCAAGCGGTCCTTGGCAGCATGTAAGTGTAGAAAGTGAAGATTTACTTGCCTTTACTGAGGAATGCCATTACGGTGTCACACCAGTAGGCGTTGGTATTTTATCGCAGAAAGGACTGTTTACATCAAAACTCTCTTATCAAGGGCACGGAGCGCAGGTCGCCATCAAAACGAATGGAAATCCGCTCATTTTAAAAGCCCCCTGCCGCGTAGACCCTGACGCAATTGTCGCTTGGACGGGCAAAGCACCAAAGGTCAAATTAGATGTGAACTGGAAAACTTTCATCGGACAAACATCTGGTGAATCCTATTTATTTGAGTTCCAAGAACAAGACCAAATCGTCATTATCCAGCCATCTGAGCGCACATCTGGGTTAAGGGTTGGCTTAGATGATAATCGCTATAAGCCTCAGAGCCAGAGCTCTTCTCAGGAATTCACCAATTCACAGCAAGAAAATAGAGGCGGCGGGATCAGTGATTTGATAGGAGGCATTTTACAACCGCGAAAATAAAGCATGTAGAGATTCTCTACATGCTTTTTCAATTCATCAAACCATTTGTCTCAATAAAGCTCCTTGTCTCTTCATTGCCGAGCTCATAAATCATTGTGTAAATCTCTTTTCTTTTTCTATCCATTTCATCATTTGGACTATCATAATGATATTCAAGAAAAGGAACATGTGCCCGAAAGAAGCCTTTCCAATCTGTCATATACTGTTCATCGAAATAGTCTCTCAGCTGCAAAATTTGATCATCATCTGCTTCTATTTGAAATTGCCAAGCCGCTGCGTCTCTATGCTGCGATATCGATCCATCTTGTACGGATACATAGTATGTGTGTCTCGCCATCTGAATCATCCTTTTTCCTTTAGTATGACCAGATATGAGGAAATTACGGCTTTTTACGCAATTTATTTTTCAACATGTCCAATACATCAATAAACAACTGTGGAATGGGAACTCCAAGGGCTCTGGCTGTCGAGACGATTTGGTAAGATTCATAAATAATATAAAAGATGATCGCTAAATCCTTAATCGTCCCATTTGTCTTCAGCATGACATCAAAGAAATGCGCCATCGATATTAAGGAAACTGTCACGATCTTTCGGACAAACCTTGTAAAAAACCGCTTCATTGTGAGCTGTCCAGTCAAAGATTCTCTTAGGCTTGAACAAATTAATTCAATAGCCATCAACGTTACTAAAATCATCAATAAATATCCTGCTCCACCAAACAGAAAGCCCATCGCCGACAAACTCACTGTAACCAACGAAAAGATGCCTAAATCCTTGCTCACTTGGCATCAACATCCTTTCAAAGTGGAACTCCTTACCTCAATAGTATATGCAGGATTTTCGCAATAGCTTGGACGACAAAGAATAAAGGCGCTGTCTTTTGACAAGAAAAAGCCGCCTTGCGCGGCGGCTACTTCCTAGACCCTAACATCAATAAAGCTTGCATCTGAATCCTTTGGCTGAACAGCTTGAGGCTGCTGCTGCACTTGATCCAGCATCACCATAGCTTGTGCTGTATTCGTAGCAAGCTGTGAATTCAACAAACTAATATTGAGTGTCTTTTGAATGCTCGCTACTTGCTGACTCATCATTCCTGCAATAGAAGACATCTTCTCCCCTCCCTTCTCTTTTCTCTTCGGCTGAAAGCCCTATGATTTCAATGGGCTGTCTGTCCCGATTCCAATAAAAAAAGAATGTCGATCGAATTATGACCGACATTCTTTTCCTATACGTGTATTATCCTAAATATGCTTTAAGCATCCAGTTGTGTTTTTCAATGGATTGATGAATCGCAAGCAGCATATCACCTGTTGTTTCATCGCCAACCTCTGCAGCCAGCTCCATTCCTTTCTTTAATTCCTCAGCGATATTGGAGAAATCATCATATAGATTTTTCACCATTTGCTCCGCTGATTCTTTGCCTTCTGCTTCTTGAATGCTGGAAATTTCTAAGCACTCTTTCATTGTCGCAACAGGCTGTCCATTTAAAGCAAGCATACGCTCAGCCAAATCATCAATATATGTAGCTGTTTCTGTATATAGTTCCTCAAATTTCTCATGGAGTGTAAAGAAATCTTTCCCCTTTACATACCAATGATAGTTATGTAATTTCACGTAAAGCACAGTCCAATCAGCTACTTGTTTATTGACAACGTTTAATAAATTTTCAGACATGTTTATTCCTCCTTATGTAATTGCGTTTAGTATGAGAATACCCTTTTCTTATTATACTGAAACCTGCCGTCAATTTCTTCTATTTTGACTGCATGAAATATATGTTAATATGGAAATAAGGAGGGAGTTAGATGCTGTTACTTGGGATTATCAGCTTTATCATTATCTCAATCGTTGTCTTTTTATCATTATGGACGACATCGAAGGCTTATGAATATAAGCATAAAGTCGATTCACCACAAGATACTGAACCAAACCAACGTCCTAATCCAAAATGAAACCGCTTTTAATGATGTGAGGTTTCTTCATCTTCAGAAGATGAACTCTCTTTTTTCACCTCACCTACGTGGATGTTCGTTTTCGGCATATTATGCTGCTGTTTAGCTGTCACATGGACTTGTATGATATAAAGGCCATCTTTTTTGAAGGCTGTGTGCAATTCGTATACACCTTTGTTTTCTTTCTTTGGCTGAATCATCTTGCTGTTATCCTTGTCGCCATCTTTCCACACTTCAAATTGAACATCATCTGCATCATCAACAGGCGTATCACCGTATGTGACAGCTGCTTTTACTATAACGCTTTCATTTTTCTCCACTTGCTCAGGTCCTGTAAGCTTTACTTCTAATAACTCAGGCACTTCCCCTTTTCCGCTGTTTGCTGCAGAGTTTCCACATGCACTTAATAACGTGAGCATCAGAATTATTCCCAACATTTTTCGCATCGTGCGTTTCCCCCTTCTTTTACTGACATGTCCATTTTAACAAATATCCCCTATTTTGACATCACTGTTGGAATTCAAATAAAAAACCGGACATCTAAATGTCCGGTTCATCATTAACCAAATACTTTTAAAAGCTCTTCTTGATCCTGAGAAAGCCAGAAACGCATTAAACGTTTTGCTCCTTCAAGATCATGCAGCTTCGCTTGGCCGCATTGCTCTTCGTTTGCAGCAGGAATTTCTGTTACTTCAACTGCATCCTTGAATGTTGCATCAAGAAGTTCAACGATTTCTTTTGGAGTTGGTGCACCACTGACAACTAAATAGTAGCCTGTCTGGCAGCCCATTGGAGAAATATCGATGATATCAAAATGATCATATTTCTCTGAGTGTGTTCTAATATTAAACGCAAGCAAATGCTCTAATGTATGAATCGTATCAGGTTTCATCGCCTGCTTGTTGGGCTGACAAAAACGAATATCAAATTTATTTACTTCCCCATCTGATCCCACTTTATGAACGCCGCAATGACGAACGTATGGCGCTTTTACAGCATTATGATCAAGTTCAAAGCTTTCAACTGAAGGCATAATCACCACTCCTATAATTGCAATTTCCTATATTATAACATATTTCTCCGACCAGTTTAGTTTATAAAACTTTCCTTCCTTGTCCTTTTTTCTTATACTGTGGAAGACAGACAAGGAGGAACCTCTATGAAACAAATTTTTATCGGCATGATACGCTTTTATCAAAAATGTATTTCCCCTCTGACACCGCCAAGCTGCCGGTTTTATCCAACATGCTCAAACTATGGACTAGAGGCGATCAAAACGCATGGCGCGATCAAGGGCGGCTGGCTGACCATAAAGCGGATTTTGAAATGTCATCCGCTTCACCCTGGCGGCATCGATCCTGTTCCGCCTAAAAAGGAAAAGTAACTTACTTTTCTTCATATCCGTTGACAACTAAGTCAAGCTTCCCTGTTCCAGGGTCAATGACAAGCCCATGTACAGGTACATCTGATGGAAGAAGCGGGTGATTTTTTACTACGGACACACTGTCCTTCACGCTCTCTTCAACTGAACTAAAGCTTTTGAGCCACTGTTTAAAATCAATTCCTGAGTATTCCAGTACTTCAATACGCTTTTCTGGAATACCACGCTCAACAGCTTTATTTAAAAGTGTCTGGCTGTCAATTTTGCTCATCCCGCAATCATGATGCCCAATGACATATACCTCGTCAGCATTTAATTCATACACAGCAACTAAAATGCTTCGCATAATACTTCCAAATGGATGAGAAACAAGCGCTCCAGCACTTTTGACAATCTTAATATCGCCATTTTTCATGTTCATTGCACGCGGAAGCAGTTCAACAAGTCTTGTATCCATACACGATAGAATGACAGCTTTTTTCTGTGGAAACTTTGTTGTTGTAAATTCTTCGTATTTCTTTTCTTCAATAAATTGTTGATTATATTCGATGATTTCATCTAAAAGTTTCATACGTTTGTCCATTCCTTTATCTTTTTTTAAAAATAAATATAGCACAATGTAAGAAATTTCGTCACGTTTTGCAGCTTATTTTTTTAGAGGAAACATCTGCTGACGAAAATTTTTTATTTTCCTCTTTTCAAATCGTAATTATTACGATACAATAACTCAGGACATTAAATCGTAATCATTTCTATCTATTAGATTGAGAGGAGACATTTTCTACATGAAAAAAATCTTTTTTATTTTAACAGCTGCTTTATTCGCAATCGGCCTTGCCGCGTGCTCAAGCAGTGCGGGCACTAATGCTTCAAAAGGAAAGGCAGACGGGAAACTAATCATTTACACCACGATCTTTCCAATCCAAGATTTCACTGAAAAAATTGGCGGCTCTCACGTTCATACTCAGAGCGTGTATCCTGCCAATGCAGATGCACACAGCTTTGAACCAAGTTCGAAAACGATGGTTGAAATGGCTGAAGGTGATGCCTTTATCTACAGCGGCACAGGGGCTGAAGCATTCGCAGACAAAACTGCTGCCACATTAAAAGACCAAGGTGTGAAAACAGTCAAAGCAGCCGAAGGCATCAAATTGTTATCGACAAATGAAGAACATGCACATGAAGAACATGCACATGAAGAAGGCGAAGATCACGATCATGAAGGTGAAGACCATGACCATGATCATGACGGGCACGATCACGGAGATAAAGATCCCCATGCATGGTTAGACCCAGTTTATGCGCAGCAAATGGCGAAAAACATTAAAGACACACTCGTCTCATTAGATCCAGATCATAAAGAAGAATACACAAAAAACTATGAAAATCTAAAAAAAGATTTACAATCCCTAGATCAAGAATTCAAAACAACGTTATCTAAAGCCAAACATAAAGAAATTCTTGTTTCTCACGCAGCTTATGGCTATTGGGAAAAGCGCTATGGCATTGAACAAATCAGCGTTTTAGGATTATCTGCTTCCGAAGAGCCATCACAAAAACAGCTCGAAAACATTGTACAAAAAGCGGAAAAGCATCACATTCAATACGTTATTTTTGAAAACAACGTCAGCAGCAAAGTATCAGATACAATCCGCAGTGAAATCGGGGCAAAAAGCTTAACCCTTAAAAATCTAGAATCCATTACTGAAGATGATGCTAAAAATGGCGAAAGCTACGTCAGCTTAATGAAACAAAACTTAAAGACATTAAACACCGCTTTAAATGATTAATGTTTTGAACCCCGGGCTTTATCAGCCGGGGTTTTTTGTTGTAAAAAAGCACACCGTTATCAGGCGTGCTTTTTTGATTACATTTGATATTTTTTCTTAAACAGCTCGGCTCTTCCGCCTTTTTCTCCGAATTTTTGGCGTCCTGTATAAAAAGGATGCGTATCAGAGCTTGTTTCTACTTTAATGACAGGATACGTTTTCCCATCTTCCCACTCTACTGTCTCATTTGATGTCTTTGTTGATTTACTCAAGAAGCGGTAACCGCTGTTTACGTCCATAAATACAACTTCATGTGAGGTTGGATGAATATCTCTTTTCAATGTCAAAACTCCTTTCGTTATCAAAACGTAATGATTACGTTTTATAATTATATTCTACTCCCTCTTATACAACTTGTCAAAAAACAAGCTTTCTTAGTCAGGAAGAATAATCTAAAAATGGTGGAGAATAATAAGCATCATGAAAAAGAGAAGCGATAAGAAAGGCGGAGAAAAAATTGACTGATCTCGTTTTAGCTAGAAGCCTGTTCGGCACAACCATGGGCTTTCATATTATTTATGCCTCGCTTGGCGTTGGCATCCCGCTAATGATTTTGTTAGCTGAACTCATCTTTCAAAAAACGAAGGACCCGCATTATGCCATCATGGCCAAGCGATGGACAAAAGCACAGGCTGTTCTGTTAGGGGTCGCCATTCCAACAGGCACGATTGCTGGTACTCAGCTTGCCCTTTTGTGGCCAGGTTTTATGGAGGTCATTGGAAAGGTCATGTCACTGCCATTCCAGATTGAAATCTATGCATTCTTTATTGAAGCATTATTTATGTCTATTTATGTGTATGCAGCGGATCGCCTATCAAATGCAATGCGCATCATTACGGTTATTTTTATCGTCATTGGTGCAGCTGCATCAGCGATTCTGATTACAAACGTACATGCTTTTGAAGGGACACCTGCTGGCTTTCAGATGGTGAATGGAGAAATCACAAACATCGAGCCTTGGAAGGCCTTTTTCAATCCAAGCTTTGCTGTGACTGCTACACATGTTGTGCTGTCTGCTTTTACAACAGGTGCTTTTGTCATTGCTTCCGTTGCAGCTTTTAAAATGCTCAAAACTAAAAAAAATGAGAAGCTCTATACATTTCATCGAAAAGCCCTTTTTCTTGGACTCATTGTAGGAGGACTTTTCTCTTTTCTCACAGCCTTAAATGGCCACGAATCTGCTCAGCTTCTGTATGAATATCAGCCTGAAAAGCTGGCTGGAGCTGAAGGTTTATTTGAAACTCAATCACATGCGCCTCTTGCAATAGGTGGTTTTACGGATGCTGATGCGCAGGAAATTAAAGGTGCGATCGAAATTCCTTGGGCGCTTAGTTTTCTTGCAGGAAATAGCTTCGATACGGTGGTCAAAGGGTTAAATGATTTTCCCCGTGACGAGTGGCCACCTTTATTTATACACACATTATTTAACGGCATGGTCATTATTGGATCGGTGCTCATTCTATTTGCGGTATTGGCACTGCTTTACCGTAAAATTTTAAAACGTGAAAAATTTCCGAAGTGGCTTCTTTTTCTTTACTTATTCGGCGGGCCTCTTAGTCTTTTGGCTATTGAATTTGGCTGGATCTTTGCTTGTACAGGCCGTCAGCCATGGGTCATTTATCGAATGCTCAAAACCTCCGAGGTTGTCACATCATCTGGCTCGATCGGGACACTTTTTATCCTTTTTGCCATTGTCTATCTCATCTTAGGCATAGCAACCGTTATTGTGCTGACGTACTACTTTAGAAAACATACGATTGAAGAAGACCTACGGTTAACAGAATCTTAAAAAGGGAGCGATCTTGATGCAAATGGATGTTACAACTGATGCGCTCATTGCAATCACCATCTTATGGGGATTCGTTTTTATCTATGCAGTGATGGCATCAATGGATTTCGGTGCAGGATTTTGGTCGATGATTTATATGAATAGAGAACAAACAAAGGCAGCTAATATCGCGAATAAGTATCTTTCTCCAACATGGGAAGTGACAAACGTTTTTATTGTGGCCATCGTTGTCGCATTGTTCAGCCTGTTTCCAGGTGCGACTTTTGTACTTGGT
Organism: Bacillus sp. ABR; assembly: GCF_056172715.1. Classification (NCBI taxonomy): domain Bacteria; kingdom Bacillati; phylum Bacillota; class Bacilli; order Caryophanales; family Bacillaceae; genus Bacillus; species Bacillus sp. ABR. Next base: position 889,173 of record NZ_JAOYSL010000002.1, read on the forward strand.
ACCGTTTTATTAATACCCGGCAGCATCATCTTATTGCTTCTTGCACTGCGAAGCGGGTTTCTCGTGTTTTCTCATTCACTGCCTAAGAAGTACCGAAAAGCAGTGACTTATATTTCAGGGATCAGCGGCTTTATCATTCCGTCCATCCTGATCATGGTTCTCCCAATTACCCATGGTGGATTTATTTTTCAGGAGAACAACGTCTACTCATTAGATCTTGGACTGGTCTTTACAAGTGCAAATGTTTATTCTTTTGTCGGCTTTGCCATCTTCAGCACCCTTTTTCTTTCGTCCTTGCTTTTAGCTGATTTCTCTAATGTAGCTAATGAAGATGAAGCTTACAGCATTTATAGAAGAGGGGCGCTCATTACAGGTCCACTTTCACTCATGATGGCCTTTTTTATCATGCTGACATTACGAAGCGAGGCGAATTGGCTGTTCACAAAAATGATGCAGAACATCCCTATTCTTCTTGTATCTCTCCTAATGTTCCTGCTAGCAGGACTAGCTCTATTTTTACCAAACAGCCGTTTTAAGCATCGGAAAGGGAGACCACGCCTTGCCGTCATTGCGATTACCATTCAATATTTCTTAGCAAGCTACGTGTACGGGCGTGCTCACTTGCCTTATATGGCCTATCCAGATATTACAATCATGTCTGGATTTACAGACCCTGTCACATTTAGGGCGTTATTTATCACCTATATTGTAGGTTTTATCATCTTATTTCCTGGGTTCTATTTCTTCTGGAAATTATTTATGAAGGATAAGCGCTATATTCGTCAGGAAGATTAACATGAATGGACGAGCTTCATTTCGGTTACATTATAGATGAAAGACATACTCAAAAGGAGGTCATCTGTATGAGTCAAAAAATCCTTTGTGAAGTCAATAACTGTTCCTATTGGAATACTGGAAACCGCTGTGGTGCAGATGCAATCTATGTCGTCAGCCACACAGGAAATACGGCTGAGAAAAGTGAAGAAACGGATTGTAAAACGTTTAAACCACAAGATCTTTAAGTCTCATTAAAGGAGGCGCTTCAATTTGAAACACGATCGGCTGCTTCAAACGTTTTTTGACGAAATTCATGACGCGGATGAAGCCGCATTCCATCAAGCCGCTCACTCCTTTTTAAACCTTTGGGATTATGAATATGGACATGCAGCAAACATGCCCAATGAAATGCATCAGTATATCGGACAGCTTGCTTATGACAGCGAGCTGGTAGAAGAGTAAGAAAGAGCGGTTCACCGCTCTTTCTTTTTGTTCAGACAGGAAGGAAAAACTTTCCCTCACTATACATCCATTCTATTGGATAAGCAAAAGGTGATTTCTTCGTTTTTATCTCACAAAATCATGTTTTGTAAACACGTCGATTTTATCTGAAAACGAACGGAGCGCTTGGTAATCAACTTCCACGCCCATTCCTGGCGAGCGAGGCACCTCAATAAATCCATTTTCAACCTTAATTTCAGGAAAAATGATATCCTGCTCCCAAAATTTTGACGAAGCTGAAATATCACCGGGAATTGTAAATTGAGGAAGTGAAGCAAGTGCCACGTTCTGCGCGCGGGAAATACCTGTTTCAATCATCCCCCCGCACCATAACGGAATTTGATGCTCCTTACTGAACGTATGAATTTTAAGCGCCTCTGTCAGTCCGCCAACTCGTGAAGGCTTCACATTAATAATTTGACAGCTGCCAAGCTCTACAGCTTTTCTGGCATCATCTAAAGAACAAATACTTTCATCTAAACAAATCGGCGTTTTTAAATGCTTTTGCAAATGGCGATGGTCCACAATATCATCTGCAGCTAAAGGCTGTTCAATCATTAATAAACGAATATCGTCGAGCTGCTTGAGCTTGCTAATATCTTTTAATTCATAAGCAGAGTTTGCATCTGCCATTAATGGCAGCTCAGGAAAAGACTCTCTGATCTTTTGAAGAAGTTCAATATCTTGTCCTGGTTTAATTTTCACCTTCACCCGCTGATAGCCTTGATCAACAAATTGCTGAATTTGCTCAAGCATATCGTCAATAGGGCCTAACCCCGCCACAACACCAGATGGTATTCTATCTTTTGTGCCGCCTAATACATCGCGTAAAGACTTATTCTCACGCTTCGCATAAATATCCCAAACAGCCGCTTCAATGCCTGCTTTGGCCATCCTATTGCCTTTAAATTGATACAGACTGTCAGGTATTTCTGAAGGATGTGTAAAGGTGCGCGTCAGCACGTTCGGGATAAAGAAAGCCCTCAGCATATGATAGCAAGTCTCAATTGTTTCTTCTGTATACCACGGAGAAGAAAAAGCAGATACCTCTCCCCATCCAGTTAATCCTGTTTGGTCTTTTACTTCAACAATAATAAACTCACGCTCTGAAATGGTTCCAAGACTTGTTGTAAATGGTTGTTTAAGCTTCATCGTGACATGATATAAAATTACTCGTTCAATTTGAATCATTTGAAAACCCCTTTGATCTGAGTCTGTGCCTTTGCAATTTATTCGATGCATTTCTTGGCAGCTCGTTCACAAAGTGAAAAGCGGCGGGCCATTTATATTTGGCTAAATGCGACTCACATAAAGCATAGAGCTCATTCTCCGGTATCTTATCATCTGTTACAAGGAAAGCAGCCGGTACCTCTCCCCATCTATCATCATACATACCCGTTACTCCGGCTTCCTTTACATGCGGATGTGTTAGCAGCACCGCTTCAATTTCCGCAGGATAAATATTTTCTCCGCCAGAAATAATCAAATCTGAACGGCGGTCAAGCACAAATAAGAACCCTTCCTCATCCACATAGCCAATATCACCCGTCTTCAGCCAGCCCTCATGAAAGGCAGCCGCGGTCGCTTCTTCACGGTAAAGGTATCCTTTCATCACATTTGCACCTTTCACCATAATTTCGCCATGCTCAAAAGGACGGCAAATGCGATCATCATCTTGAATTTTCAGCTCACACCCAAAAAGAGGTTTTCCCGCTGACCCAAGCTTCTCTACACTAAATTCAGGTGCAAGCGTCACAATTTGTGAACAGGTTTCCGTCATACCGTACGATTGAAAGACAGGAAAGCCCTTCTCTTTGCTTTCTTGGAGCATCGCATATGGCGCAGGTCCTCCGCCTAATAAAAGACAACGCAAAGAAGACGGACATTCTTCTAGTCTGCTTAATAACCGAGATAACATCGTCTGCACAACAGAAATCATCGTCACACGATGCCGTTCAATAGAATCCTTTACTTCATCAACGTCAAACTTCTGATGAAGCACGACTGTCATTCCATAGATTACAGACTTAAATAAGGCAGATAAACCGCTAATATGAAAAAGAGGCAGGGCAATGAGCCAGCGGTCATCCTCTCTGAGACCCAAATTCAATGCAGAGGAAACAGCACTATGAAAATGATTGCCAAACGTTTGCTCTACACCTTTTGGACGTCCTGTTGTCCCAGATGTATACATGATGGTTGCTGTTTCATTCAAATCAAATTCGCTCTCGATCTTTTTTTCATGGCCTTTCCCTGGTTGAGGTAAAGTTTCCATTGTATAAACGGGTAAATCACCCTTATGATCGCTTGCATAAATAGATTCCGTTAATAACGCCGCTGCTTTTGCATCTTCTAGCTGATAGCGCCTTTCAGCTTTTGTCAGCTTATTATTCAATAGCACAATTTTTAATCCTAATAAAAAACACGCATGTACAAGCATCACCATGTGAGGATGATTGTTCATCAAAAGCGCAACTGTTTCCCCTCTTTTCAATGATGCCTGTGCAAGTCTATTTGAAAGCTCGTCCGCTTCTTGAGCTAATTCGTGAAATGTCCACTCTTTCTCTTGATAAATAAGTGCGACTCGATCTGGTGTTAAATAGGCACGGTGCAGCAGCCAATTAGGTTGCTTCATCATGAGACACCTCCTTTTCGTAAAAGAAAACAGCTTAGTCTGATGCACTAAGCTGTTGTTCATTAATATCATTGAATCAAGGGAAACGCGGGAACTGACCGAAGTCCGGCTTGCGTTTTTCCTTAAAGGAATCGCGTCCTTCTTTTGCTTCATCTGTTGTGTAATAAAGAAGTGTCGCATCTCCTGCAAATTGCTGAATTCCAGCTAATCCATCCGTATCTGCGTTAAATGCAGCCTTCAAGAATCGTAAAGCAGTCGGGCTCTTTTCTAGCATTTCCTCACACCACTTTACTGTTTCCTCTTCAAGCTGATCTAATGGGACAACTGTGTTAACAAGTCCCATATCAAGCGCTTCTTGTGCATTGTATTGACGGCATAAGTACCAGATTTCTCTTGCTTTCTTATGACCTACAATACGTGCAAGGTAGCCTGAACCGTAACCGGCATCAAAGCTGCCTACTTTTGGACCTGTTTGTCCAAAAATCGCATTATCTGCTGCAATTGTCAGATCACATACTATGTGGAGAACGTGTCCGCCTCCGATTGCATAACCTGCAACCATCGCAACAACCGGTTTTGGAATCACACGAATCAAACGCTGTAAGTCTAATACATTTAGACGTGGAATTTGATCGTCTCCTACATAACCGCCATGGCCGCGGACTTTTTGGTCTCCACCAGAACAGAATGCTTTTCCGCCAGCACCTGCAAGTACGATCACACCAACTTCTGAATTATCACGAGCTCGTGAAAATGCATCAATTAATTCACTAACAGTCTTTGGGGTAAACGCGTTATGTACGTGTGGACGATTAATCGTAATCTTTGCGATCCCATTATACGTTTCATATAAAATTTCGTCATACTGACGCTCAGTTTGCCATTCAATAGCCATCAACATTTCCTCCTCTAATCTTGCGCTAAAATAAACTCACTTACTATTTTACCAAAAAAATGTGGTTGTTCCACATGAACTGTATGCCCAGCATGCTCAGCCAATATGAATTGACTTCCCTTCAGCTCCTGCTGCATACATTTGCCGATATGGCAGAACTTTTCATCAAGCGTTCCGCAAATGAGCAAAACAGGTAAATGAATATGCTTTAATGCCTTCCAAATAGACGGCTGTGAACCTGTTCCGATGCCTTCTAAGCTGCGAGCCAGCCCAAGTGGATTGGCTTTCAGTCTTCCTTCTCTCAGTTGAGCCTGCTTTTCCGCCGATAAAGCTTTCTGCGAAGCAAACAAAGGAATGCTCTCCCAAAAATCCACAAACTTCACTAAGCCTTCATGCCTGATTTTTTGGGCAAGCTGATGATCCTGCTTCAGTCTTGCCATCCGCTCTTTAAAAGTGCGAAGCCCTGGAGACGTACTCTCAAGGATCAGTTTGTTGACACGATCTGGATAACGAGCAGCAAATGATAAAGCAATACGCCCTCCCATAGAATATCCGAGAATATTCACTTTGTGAAGCTTTAATTGGTTTAAAATCTCTGCAAGATCTGCCAGCTGCTGAGACATCGCATATCTTCTCACACTTTCTGGTGAGTCCGTACGCCCATGTCCGAGCAAGCTGACCTGAATCAGTCTTGTGTTCTCCAAATAAGCATTCAAGAACGTCCAAGTCGCAGCACTTCCAGTGAAGCCGTGTAAGCATAATGTGGCATTTGCTGCCGAAGGGTTCTGATCCACCACTTCGTACGCTACCCCATCACGCATTCTTATGATGAGAGAAGGCATTCTTTTTTCACTTCTTCCAATATGTCATCCATCATTTGACGATGCTTGTCTACACGGGAATGACGATCTGTTTCAATTTCAATTAAATGAAGCCCAGGTTCATCGATATGCGCCATATACACATCATGCAACTCTTGTTTCGTTGCGGGTTTCGAATAGGTTCCCCCATATAACCTCGATGCATACTCAAAATTCAGTCCTGTCGGCGTTCCAAAGAGCTTTTCATAATACGGTTCATCAGACGCCTGTGGAAGGAAAGAAAAGATACCTCCCCCATCATTGTTTATTAAAACAACTGTCAGCGGAATGTCCATCAGCTTAGCTGCGAGCAGACCGTTCATATCATGATAAAATGATAAATCTCCAATGACTAAAGTGACAGGCTGCTTCAAAGCTGCATACGTGCCAAGTGCTGTAGACACAACGCCGTCAATGCCATTTGCTCCGCGATTCGCCATCATTCGAAAAGGCTTGGACTGAGTTTCAAAAAATGTATCTACATCACGAATCGGCATACTATTTCCGATAAAAAGGACACTCTCTTTTGGCAAGAGGTGCTGAAGCTGACGGTACACATTCCCTTCAAAGGACAAATCCTCATCTGAATAGTGGGCAGCATGCGTTCTGAATGAAGAATTAGCATTCTGCCATCGGTTTAAGAAACTTGTCTCTTTACGTTGGACTTCTTGATTTAATGCTGCATCTACAAAAGCAGCCACATGACTTTCTATAACGTACGAAGCACTTAACCCAGGATCACGGAAACCTCCGGCAGCATCTACAACAATCTGCTTCACTTCCGCATGTTTTTCCAGCCACTTGAATAAAGGCTTAGATACAGGCATCGGTCCAAAACGAATGACCATATCCGGTAAGAGATGCTGCTGTAATGCCTCATCTTTTAATAAAGAATCATACGCATCGATAATGAGATCTTCATTTTCATGCCCGTTGCGCAAAAGAGAAAGTGGGTCAGCTAAAATAGGTAAATGCAGGGCTTTCGAAAGACGTAAAACCGCCTCTTTTTCTTCCTGTGTATGAAGTTCACCAGCCACAATCAGTCCCTTTTTGGATTCGTTCATGACGGTCGCGATTTCAGACATCACCCGATCGTTAGGGAAAGCCTGACCTGATGCTAATACCTTTTTCGTATCCTCTTTTTCTCGCGCGAAAGGATCAATAGACAGATCAGGAAGCAATGGCTCTCTCAGAGGTACATTGACCTGAACAGGCCCCTTTGGCTCCTGCATCGACATGTGATTTGCTCTCGCAGCTGCCGCCTGAACATAACGCAACATCGTTTGACTGTCCTCCGGCAATGCTAAGTCTGTGAACCATTTAACAAACTTACCGAATAAGAATTGCTGATCAATCGCTTGAGGTGCCCCAACTTCCCTCAATTCGTGCGGCCGATCAGCAGTTAAAACAATAAGAGGTACACGAGAATAATGCGCCTCTACAACGGCTGGATAAAAGTTAGCAGCTGCCGTACCTGATGTACAAATAAGCAGCACTGGTGATTGACTTGCTTTTGCAAGACCAAGCGCATAAAAAGCAGCAGACCGTTCGTCCACTAAAACATGAACATGGATGTCTTGATGAGCAAGGGCCAGCATCGCAAGCGGAGTTGAACGAGAACCAGGACAGACAACTGCCTCTTTCACACCACCTTGGACGAATTCATCCATCAATCTGCCTATATATGTTGTCATGATGTGATTATTCAATAGGATGACCTCCAAGAGCAGACAGCATTGGTCTTAATTTCACTTGTGTTTCTTCATACTCCTGCTTTGCAAGGGAATCCTCTACAATTCCGCAGCCAGCGAACAAACGAACACGGTCTTCCTCAATAAGACCTGACCGAATGGCTACAGCAAATTCTCCATTATCCTGAGAATCAATCCAGCCTACGGGCGCTGCATACCAGCCGCGCTTGAGCGGTTCGATTTCACGAATCACCTCAACCGCCTTTTCCTTTGGATATCCGCCTAGTGCCGGCGTCGGATGGAGCTGCTCAATTAATGAAAAGAGGGAACAGCTGCTTTTAATTTCTCCCACAATCGGTGTAAACAAATGCTGAATGTTTTTTGTTTTATAAAGACTTGGTTGATTTGGTTTATGCACGTGAAGGCAATTCGCTTCAAATGCTTGCTCAATCATATTGACAACAATTTGATGTTCAATCAAATTCTTCTCATCATGCAGCAGTTCCTCGCCTAATGCGTGATCCTCCGCTTCATCTTTTCCGCGAACAATGGAACCTGCTAAACAGGAGGAAAAGACCTCTCCGCCGCTTTTTTTCACTAAGCGTTCCGGCGTGGCTCCGACAAATGCTTGTCTTCCCTGTTCAACCGCAAATACATAACTCGTTGTTTGATGCTTTAATAATTCCGCTAATAGTGGAGCGAGTTCAATTTGATTTTTATAGTGAAGCAAGACTTCTCTTGCTAAAACAACCTTTTCATATTCGTTTGCACGAATGTGGTCTGTCGCTTCTTCGATCGCCTTCATCCATTCCTTCACATCCAGCTCTTCCACATGAACAAGTTCAGCTTGTCCACCAGTCCGAACTGGCAATATCTCGAAACGAGAGGCTTTTTGTTCTAATTCCTGAATAAGCTGATGAACATTCCCATCCACCTGCTTCCACTCATTGATCGTAAGAAAACTGCCTTCTTTTGAGACAGTCAGCATGATCGATGGCACAAAAAAATGAGCCTCGCCAAATGCTTCCCAATGACGCGCCTTCTCTTCATACGGATCAAACGAGAATCCTCCAAATAAAAGCGGACCAACAGCCGCTTGCTTTAACTCCTTTTCATCATGAAAATGGAACATGTGCTGCTTGAGCTGTTCCCATTCTTGATGGACTATATCGAATCGTTCCTTGCCTTGCTCAGATGATTTAATGACGGCCGCTCTGCCAAGTCCAGAAAATATCATTTGGCTTTCTGGATCAGACCAAAAAAACCGCTCGCCTAAAAAATCCGCTTCGCCGCTTTGGAAAAAGGCAAGAGGATCCAGATCGTCAACTCTTCTGGAGTAGCTTATCAAAACAGCATGGTTGACGTTATTCGCTTCTTCTAATGTCGCAAGCGCTTCCTGCCGGAAAGTACTTTGCACTGTTGTCACCATGATACATTCCTCCAAAATCCATGAATTACATAAAAAATAAAAACATAATGAAAAAATACATGAACATTCGAATATGTCGAATGACCTGCTTTTCTATTATAAACCTTAATAGATGAACTTAGTAAAGAAAACAGCTTCTAAATCCTCGAATCCTTATTATATCACGCTTTCAAGATTTTTTCGCTCTTGCTTATTGAAACGAGAGCATCTAAAGCAAAATGGCAGGACCGTTCTAAAATCAAGCTTTCCTTCGATATGGCAACGATTAGCAAACATCTTTTTCCCGATTCATCGCATCAATATATTGACACCTTTTTGAACTTTGCTAAACTGGAATTTGGACGTGTACGTATTTTTTTATTTAAAGGAGTATATTTTATGCAGCATCAATCGATATCAGATCAGCTTTCACCAATAAAGCCTGATAAAAACTGGCGAATTTGGTGGAATTTACTACGACCGCATACACTAACAGCGGCATTTATTCCCGTTACTTTAGGAACTGTTTTAGCACTTCCAAGTGGTCAAATACATGTTGGGCTATTTTTAGCCATGCTGTTTGCATCTATGTTTATCCAAATCGCAACAAACATGTTTAATGAGTACTTTGATTATGTTCGCGGGCTGGACAACGAGAAATCTGTCGGCATCGGCGGAGCCATTGTAAGAAACGGTGTGAAGCCAAAGACAGTCCTCAGCCTCGCTTATGCACTATTTGCACTTTCTTTATTACTTGGGGTCTATATTTGCATGATGTCTAGCTGGTGGATTGCATTAATAGGACTTATTTGTATGGCAGCAGGCTATTTCTATACTGGCGGCCCTGTACCAATTGCATATACACCGTTTGGAGAACTTGTTTCAGGTGCTTTTATGGGATTAGGAATCATCCTGATTAGTTTCTATATCCAAACAGGCACACTGACGTCTAAAGCGGTTCTCATTTCACTACCAATTTCTATTTTAGTTGGTGCCATCTTACTGTCGAACAATATCCGTGATTTAGACGGGGATAAGGAAAATGGACGAAAAACACTTGCCATCCTTGCTGGACGTAAAGCTGCAGTGAACATTTTACTTTCCATGTTTTTGGTATCATATGTACTCATTTTTGTTTATATCTTCACAGATATCGTCGGTCTTTGGAGTCTTCTTGTTTTACTCAGTGTGCCAAAAGCCTATACAGCCATTAAAGAGTTTAAGCAAAAAGAAAAACCGATTGAATTAATGAATGCCATGAAATCTACAGCTCAAACCAATACATTTTTTGGTTTTCTGCTGACGATCGCTTTGATCTTACAATACTATATCGCGTAACAAAGAACGCCTGCAGCCGCAGGCGTTTTTTTAATTAGGAATTGCTTCAAATTGGAACTAGTCTTATATACAAAATTGCTCATACTAACAATATGTTTGATATGAAAGGATGATCGCTTTGTTGTCAAAAGACGAATTACATCATTTGAAGCAGCGCCTTCTCGATGAAAAGAAAGAACTTGAAGCCAAAAGCCATGACGATGAACAGAAAGTATCCTTTCCTTACGATTCAGTCGGAGAACTGTCTGCCTATGATAACCACCCGGGCGATCAAGGGACAGAGCTGTTCGAACGTGGGAAAGATATTGCTTTAAACAGCTTGGAACATGAACATATGTTAGATATCGATGAAGCACTTCAAGCCATTGCAGACGGCTCTTATGGACTATGCAAGGTCTGTAAGGCCCCTATTCCAAAGGAACGCTTAGAAGCCTTGCCTACTGCCGTCACATGCACAGAGCACTCAAAAGAACAGACCGTTTCACAAAACCGTCCGATTGAAGAGGATTTATTAAGTCCGCCAGCTGGACAATTTGAAAATGAAGAAAGTGCTGCGTACGACGGAGAGGATGCCTACCAAGACGTAGAACGCTACGGAAACTCTGATACCCCGTCTGATATGGAATTCCCACCTTTGACATACGATGATGTGTATACACAATCAGAAGATGAAGATTATGTGGAGGACTACGAAGGATTCGCAGCTGCTGATATTGAAGGAAAAGCAAGCAAGGTGTATCCGAACAAAGCACACGAGGCCTATGAAGAAGCATTAGACGAAGAAGGTGTCATGACGGTATTTGGTGACTTGAAACCGTACGAGGAAGAACCTTATACAGAAGAAAATCATTAGTCCCCTCATATTGGGGGCTTTATGTTTATATCATGTAATGATTGGGAAATCACTTTAAGAGTGAATTTGATTGGAGGAGATTCTTGATGTCTAGAAAAAGTATCATTTGGGCAATTGTCGTCTTCTTTATTACATACGCACTATTCTCTATTGCCGGATTTTTGTTCCCCATCGACAGAGAATGGTATGACGCATTAAATAAACCAGAATGGACGCCTGGTGGCGGTGTGATTGGTGCTGTGTGGGCTGTTTTATTTGCACTCATCTCATTGTCCGCAGCGATCATTTATGGAAAATATGGTTTCCAAAAAATCACTTTACCATTTTGGATTCTTTTCCTTTTAAATTATGTTTTCAATCAAGCCTTTAGCTTTTTTCAATTTACACAAAAGGATTTGTTTGTAGCTACAATCGACTGCCTGCTCGTCGCACTGACAGCACTTGCACTTGTCATCGTCTCACGTAAACTAAGCAAAATCGTTCCAATTTTACTGATTCCTTATGTCTTATGGGGCTTCTTTGCCACATACTTGTCTTATACGATCTATTCCATGAATATGTAAAAAAAGACCGCCATGATGCGGTCTTTCGTTTTGGAGAAAATAAAAAAGAGATCTTTGACAAGATCTCTTTTAAAAATGACCCGTACGGGATTCGAACCCGTGTTACCGCCGTGAAAGGGCGGTGTCTTAACCGCTTGACCAACGGGCCAGATCAATGGCGGAGAAGGAGGGATTTGAACCCTCGCGCCGCTTACGCGACCTACACCCTTAGCAGGGGCGCCTCTTCAGCCACTTGAGTACTTCTCCATTTGGCTCCGCAGGTAGGATTCGAACCTACGACCGATCGGTTAACAGCCGATAGCTCTACCACTGAGCTACTGCGGAAGATCATGGTGGGCCTGAGTGGACTCGAACCACCGACCTCACGCTTATCAGGCGTGCGCTCTAACCAGCTGAGCTACAGGCCCATGAACAGATATACAAATGGAGCGGGTGATGGGAATCGAACCCACGACATCAGCTTGGAAGGCTGAGGTTTTACCACTAAACTACACCCGCAAAAATATGTATGGGGCGATTGATGGGAATCGAACCCACGAGTGCCAGAGCCACAATCTGGTGCGTTAACCACTTCGCCACAACCGCCATACTATGAATATTTTTTTATAAAA
>NZ_JAOYSL010000003.1:0-660760 GCF_056172715.1 Bacillus sp. ABR
GGCGCCAGTAGGACCGGTAGCTCCGGTGATACCCGTGGCGCCAGTAGGCCCAGTATCTCCGGTGATACCCGTGGCGCCGGTAGAGCCAGTAACTCCAGTGCTACCCGTTACGCCAGTAGGACCAGTAGCTCCGGTGATGCCCGTTGCCCCGGTAGGTCCGGTATCTCCAGTGACACCCGTAGCACCGGTAGGTCCAGTAGCTCCGGTAGAGCCAGTAACTCCAGTGATACCCGTTACGCCAGTAGGACCAGTATCTCCAGTGACACCCGTTGCGCCAGTAGGGCCGGTATCTCCGGTGCTGCCTGTGATACCAGTAGGACCAGTAGGTCCAGTAATACCTGTGACGCCAGTAGGCCCAGTATCTCCGGTGCTGCCCGTTGCGCCAGTAGGACCAGTATCTCCAGTGACACCCGTTGCCCCGGTAGAGCCAGTAACTCCAGTGCTACCCGTCGCACCGGTAGGACCAGTAGGTCCAGTAATACCAGTTGCCCCGGTAGGACCAGTGGCTCCGGTAATACCCGTCGCACCAGTAGAACCAGTATCTCCAGTGCTACCCGTAGCGCCAGTAGGTCCAGTATCTCCAGTAATACCCGTAGCGCCAGTAGGTCCGGTATCTCCAGTGACACCCGTAGCACCGGTAGAGCCAGTAACTCCAGTGATACCCGTTACGCCAGTAGGACCAGTAGCTCCAGTGACACCCGTAGCGCCAGTAGGACCGGTATCTCCAGTGCTACCCGTAGCACCGGTAGGTCCGGTAACTCCAGTGCTACCTGTAGCACCGGTAGGTCCAGTGGCTCCGGTAATACCCGTCGCACCAGTAGAACCAGTATCTCCAGTGATACCCGTAGCACCGGTAGGACCAGTAGGTCCAGTAATACCAGTTGCCCCGGTAGGACCAGTGGCTCCGGTGCTACCCGTGGCGCCCGTATCTCCAGTAGCACCGGTAATACCAGTAGGTCCGGTAACTCCAGTGCTACCTGTGACGCCAGTAGGACCAGTATCTCCGGTGCTGCCCGTAGCGCCAGTAGAACCAGTAGCTCCGGTGATACCCGTTGCGCCGGTAGAACCAGTAGCTCCGGTGATACCCGTTGCGCCAGTAGGACCAGTATCTCCAGTGACACCCGTTGCCCCGGTAGAGCCAGTAACTCCAGTGCTACCCGTAGCGCCAGTAGGTCCGGTAACTCCAGTGACACCCGTTGCCCCGGTAGAGCCAGTATCTCCAGTGACACCCGTTGCCCCGGTAGAGCCAGTGGCTCCGGTGATACCCGTAGCGCCAGTAGGACCAGTAGCTCCAGTGACACCAGTAGCGCCGGTAGGACCAGTGGCTCCGGTAATACCCGTAACGCCAGTAGGTCCGGTAACGCCAGTGCTACCCGTAGCGCCAGTAGGTCCGGTAACTCCAGTGACACCCGTTGCGCCGGTAGAGCCAGTAGCTCCGGTGATACCCGTGGCGCCGGTAGAGCCAGTAACTCCAGTGCTACCCGTAGCGCCAGTAGGACCGGTATCTCCAGTGACACCCGTAGCGCCAGTAGCTCCAGTGCTACCTGTAGCCCCGGTAGAACCAGTAGCTCCAGTAATACCCGTAGCACCTGCAGGTCCAGTTTCACCTGGTGCTGCTAAAAGTGTGTAATCTGGCGACGTATCTGGCGTACCTGAAGGTGGTGAAGAATTCACAAGATAAGTACCCCCACCATAAGTGACCACTTGCCCTACTGAATATGTTGGTGCCGTTACAGGATCATAGGATTCAACACCACTTAATCCGATCCCAGTAGGACCCGTAGGCCCAGTTTCTCCAGAAGCAGCCAAAAGGGTATAGTCGGGGGAGAGTCCAGGTATTCCTGATGGAGCGTCTACATTGGCAATGTAAGTACTGCCATCAAACGTGACCACTTGCCCTGCATCGTAATCTTGTGATTGTGAGGGATTAAAAGGAATAGCGCCGGTTAACCCGCCAGCTGGTCCAGTAGGTCCGGTTGGTCCGGGGGGACCTGCTGGGCCTGCCGGGCCTCTTGGTCCAGCTCTTTGATTTGGTTTTAATTGCTTTATTCCTTTTGCAATTTGGCAGGGGTGATCCCCTTGAGATATATTTTGTTTTATATATTCTTGTTTAATGAATGGACAGTCTCTTTTTCGAGGACGGTCATGACGTGATCTTTTGTAATGAGGCTGTTCATGGTATTTACCGCAAAAGGGACATTTGTGTTCGAATTGATTGTACAAATTGCCCATCTCCTAGAATTGATATTTCATTCTATGTGCAAATTTTTAAATTGGAAGTAAAACCTAAAAAATCATCATTTCGAAAATCATCGAATCAAATTATTTAAATCTTTCATGAATTTATGTTATGGTGTTGAAAGTATAAAATAGTATGATATTTGACAGAAATGGGGACATCATTTATGAGTCAATCAGTTTTACAGGGCAAAGCCTATTCCGTTTTAAATTTATCCTCTGTGACAGAAGGAGGCACCATTAAAGAATCTTTTGATCGTAGCATGGATTTAGCAAAAAAGGCGGAGAAGTGGGGCTATCATAGATACTGGCTGGCAGAACACCATAACATGGAAGGGGTTGCGAGCTCTGCAACGTCCGTTTTAATTGGATATATTGCGGGAGGAACAGAAAAAATTCGAGTAGGATCTGGTGGGATTATGCTGCCAAATCACTCTTCACTTGTCATAGCCGAACAATTTGGCACACTTGAGACATTGTATCCGGGGAGAATTGATTTAGGTCTTGGCCGAGCACCAGGGACGGATCAGTTAACAGCAAGAGCGCTTAGACGTAATCTTCATAACGGAGAAGATTTCCCTGAGCAGCTTGAAGAACTGATGCAATATTTCAAGCCGACCGGTCAGGTTAAAAAACATGTAAGAGCTGTTCCAGGAGAAGGCCTGGACATTCCAATTTGGCTCCTTGGTTCAAGTGGTTTTAGCGCCAGACTTGCAGGAGAACTTGGACTGCCATTTGCCTTTGCAGCACATTTCTCACCTAAAAATACAATTCCCGCGTTAGAATTGTACAGACAGTCATTTAGACCTTCTGATGTGTTAAAAGAGCCTTATGCCATGGTTGGTGTGACGGTTTTTGCTGCAGATCAAACTGAGCGTGCTGAATATTTGGCAACCTCTCATTATCAGCGGTTTTTAAGTCTCATTCGCAATACACCAGGAAAACTGAAAGCGCCTGTCGACAGCATGGACGGTCTTTGGAGTCCATATGAAAAGGCGATGGTGGATGAACAATTAAGCTCGACTATCATTGGGGATAAAGAAAAGGTGAAAACAGAATTAGAAGCCTTTATTGAAGCTACTCAAGCTGATGAAGTGATGATTAATTCGGATATGTTTGACCATCAAGAAAGAATGCGTTCGTATGAAATTATCGGAGAGATCTTTCAAGAGGCACAAGAAAATTAAACATAAAAAAAGAACTGCACAGAGCAGTTCTTTTTTATTTATGCTTTTGTAAAAATGCGAAATGGTTGTCCAATTGGCAGAACAATACGGCCAAAATGTGTATTAAGGACAACAGCTGCAGAACCATAAAATGAAAGCAGGGAAATGATCAATTCTGCAATACCAGCCATGGTATGAGTGACATCGTACATCACACCAAAAGTGCTAAGGGAAAGACCAATGAATAAGAAATCAATAAAGACGAAAATCAAAAATAACACTTTATGTGTTTCCATTGCACCAATCGTCATAAACAAGCTGAAAATCAAATAACCAATAAACGCAAAGCCTAGCTGTTTTGGATCTGCTGCTCCCGCAAGCGTTTTCCCAAAAACGCCGGCTTGAATGAGCCAAGTCGTTCCAACGCCCATCCAGAAAAGACCGAATGCGCCAAAAGCAGTGGCTCCAAAAATATTATGATGCTTTGAATCTTGTATGGACGCGATCAACTGCGCGATTCCTCCAAGGAAGATAGCCCAAGGTAAAATAAGGGAAGTGCCATCTGTGATTCCTAGTTTTTGTGAGGACGCAACGAGCGTCACCATTGCTAAACCAAACAAACCAAGTGGTGTTGGGTCTGCAATTGATAATCGAATTGCTTGAACATTCTGTTTTTCCATAATGACCTCCTACAATTTGCACTTACAAAAGATACTCGAATTCGATAGAAACGTCAAGCTCTTTTTTAGTAGACACTTGCATCGTCTTCCAAATAAATCTATATTTAATACATATCAAATGTGATAGAAAAAGAGGGATAATATGAGTAAAGGCTTATCTGGGAAAACGATTGCCATTTGTGGAACGAGAAAAACAGAAGAAATGCGTACACTTGTCGAAAAACAAGGAGGACAAGCCGTCATTCGCTCTCTTCAAGGAACCGTATTTTTAGCCAAAGAGGAATTAAAGCCAGGTATAGAAACCTTTGTGAAACAAGGGGCCGACTGGGTGATCTTGACGACAGGCATCGGTACAGATACATTGATTGAGAGTGCAGAAGAGCTGCAGCTTGGTAAAGAATTTATGAACATTCTATCAAATGCCCATATTGCTTCAAGAGGGTACAAAACCTTTGCTGCGTTGAAAAAACGCGGAATTCAGCCAGAGGTCTCTGATGAAGACGGAACGGTTCGTGACTTGATTTCAAAGCTTGAAAACAAGGAATTTCAAGGAAAACGCGTGATGGTGCAGCTTCATGGTGAAAATGCACCAGCTCTCATTCAGTTTTTACATGACAAGGGGGCAGATGTTTTGCCGCTTTTACCATATCAGCACACACCACCTGAACCAGAGGCTGCTGAAACGCTTCTGCAAGAAATGAAAGATGGACAAGTTCATGCCGTCTGTTTTACAACCGCTGTCCAGGTTCACGCCTTTTTCAAACTGGCCGCAGAATGGGGCAGAAAAGAAGAATTGCAAGCATTATTCGAGCAGGACGTTCTGGCAGTAGCTGTTGGAAAAGTCACTGCTGAAGCTTTAAAAGAAGAAGGAATAGACCGAATTCTTGCCCCTTCACTTGAGAGAATGGGTGCAATGATTATAGAATTATCACAATATATGAAAAAACAATCAGCACACTCCTAAAAAAACGCCTTTCACCAGATCAGTGAAAGGCGTTTTTGTTAAATTGTCCGTTTTCGATTCGTCCGAATTTTTTTGAGTACAAAATAGAGAACAATCAGTACAATAGCAATGACCATAATAGGGGTTGTATAAGTATGAGCAACACTTTGAATATGATCCCATTTTGTCCCAAGCTGCATGCCAAGATAGATAAATAAAATAGACCAAGGGATGGCAGCTAATCCAGTCAAGAAAACAAATTTCAAAAAAGGCATCTTGGCAATACCTGCTGGAATCGAGATGGCATGGCGCACAACAGGGATAAAGCGCGCGGTAAACACTACACCGGTTCCATACCGGTCAAACCAGCGCTCTGCAGTCGCGATATGATGTTCATGGATGAATAAATACTTTCCATACTTTGTTAAAAAAGGTCTTCCGCCGTACAGACCGATCCAGTAAATAAAACACTGGGCGAGCGTACCACCGATGACGCCGGCAATAACAGCTCCAACAAAACCAATTGTGCCTGTTGACACCATATATCCGCCATAGGCAAGTACAATTTCACTCGGAATGATTTCAATCATCAGCCCTAGTGCTACACCTACATAACCAAGGCTTGTCAGCCAGGTTAAAATTTCATTAAAAAAGGTTCCCATTCATTTCACTCTGCCTTTAAATACGAATTTTCTTCAAGCATCCTTATAAGAGCCTATGCTTGTTTTGCTTTTCTCATGAGTATGCTTTCTATA
The DNA here is from genome assembly GCF_056172715.1 of Bacillus sp. ABR. NCBI lineage: Bacteria > Bacillati > Bacillota > Bacilli > Caryophanales > Bacillaceae > Bacillus > Bacillus sp. ABR. The sequence goes on from NZ_JAOYSL010000003.1 coordinate 5,783, forward strand.
TATGCCAGCATGGCTTGCGGCTCATAGAGTCACCACTGAACCTGGCTTTTTCACCAAATCTATGTTGGCAAGCTCTCATCTAGCAGATTTTATCATACCATATTTGCCGGCATCTAGACGATCTACTTGCTATATGAAGAATGGCCACCAGAAAAGAGAATAGGCTGCATCCGTTTTTTCAGCAGATCATGATATAATTTGATAGATGAAACGAACGGGTGGTGCACAAGCATGTATTTAACAATCGCAGAAACAGCTGAATACTTGGAAGTATCAGAAGCGTATATTGAAAAATTGATCCAGCAAAAAAAGATCCGTTACGTATTTGACGGGGAATCTTATCTTATTTATCAAGGGCAGTTTCAAACGCATTTAAAGCAGCTCGAACAATATAAAGAGCTCGTCCAAGAGATCTTAAATGAACCGATTCCGGAAGACCCCGATGTAAAGGATGAAGATTAGAATATCTTTTCAATTGATTTAACATGGCTCAATGGCCGTGGGTGATAGATAGAATAATCTCTATTTGAAAGAAGCAGAATGACCATTCATTGGCAGTAAGGCTGGCAGCCGTGAGCTACCCAACCTGGGAGAGAATGAAATCTTGGCTAAACAAAGGAAGACCTTTCAGCTTAATTGCACTAGATACAATGGCAACCTGTGCAAAAGGGAATAGACCGGCTCTAGTGGAACAATATTCACCTAAAATCCTTAAAACTGATAAAAATGAAGTAGAAAAGATTTTAAATGAATATTATCAAAAAGATCATGTTCCACGAGTGAAAATGAAAGTGTCCAAAATCTTGGAGAACAAACAAGACATATTTGAATAAGCCTTTTTATTGGCTGACTCCCGTTTGAACAATTTTCATGTGGCATTTAACTTGTACATCTGCATCAGGATAAATGTTCTTCCATTTTTCTGGTGTCACTGCTTTGTCTTTTGATCTATACCTAAGGCCCAGCCCAAGAGGATCTATGTTTTGCTTTTTAAAGGATTGAACAAGGTCTTGTCCTTGCTGAGCGACACGTTTTTCTACTTCTTTTTCAACATGGTCCAATATAGAAGGTTTATCAATTTTTTTGGACTTCATGAATTCTTTTAATTCGCCTTTCAGCTTGATATCAATCATGATATGAGGCTTCTTTGTTAGGTTTTTCGTTGGTTTGATTCGGTAAGACACATGAGATTTGATATTTTCAATGACGACATGGGTCTTTGCTTGATCTGCCAATTGAAACTCATAGATGCCATTTTTATGATTTTCAATCATCGCTTTAAATGTGAACGTGTCTTTTCCAGGTATATGACTGACCATTTTTTCATGATCAAACAGAGCGACTCCTGTGATCTTGATGCCACTGTTTGTTTTCTTGATGTAAGGGAGGTATGCATCGACCCCTTTTGCCAGCATCTGATTCATAAAAATATGCTGATTGGTGACAGGTTCATTGCCATTTCGCATATTTTGGGCGAGCAGATCAGAGAGATATACACCTATATTTAAGTTCGTTTGATTCATTTTTGTGTATAATAACTCTTCCACTTCTCCGCCTACAATTGCAAACACTTGGCGTGAACCAATGATAGGATCACGATAAATATAATTCATTAAATCGATCATGCCGACTTCTTTTGCTAACTTTTCACTGACTAAAATAACGAGTACCTGGCCCATGACGACTGGAAAAGGCGATTTTTCTGATACAAGAAATTGAATATTACTAATGGTGTTTGACCTTGCACTTAATATTTGATAACTTCCTTGCTCTTGACTTTTAAAGACAGGGAAGACAAAGAAGCCCTTCATTTCTCCATCTTCCAATAAATCAAATCCCGCCGCCTGGGAGATATTTAATTCATCTAAAAGGCGGGGCTCTGCACAGCTGGTTAACAAAAGACTACACAACATGAGGCCCGTAAGTATATAACGTTTCATGCTCGTTTTTTCCCCCTCCTTTTTTTCAGCATCAGTCCAATGACCATACAGATAATCAATCCATAGATCAGAATGAATCCACTAAATTCCACCCATTGATTAAAGGTTTCAAAAGAAGTTGCACTGGCAAAAAACGAAAACATGATCAGAATGAGGATGCTGAGCCCGATGAACGTGACGCGCTGGCTCGTATGAAGCATTTTTTTTGCCATTCGGCTCGCTGCCCATAATGGAATCGTGATATTAGGAATGATCAGAAGCAGCCAAAGAGACACTTCAATAAATTCAAAGCGCTGGATAAACGGAAGCTTCACAATGCTCGTTAACGTTAGCGTCGGCCATTTTGTTAATTTGAGCTGAGCACTTGAGTAATACGCTATAGAGACGAGAAAAGTGAGCAAGTTTAAGCATGTCGTAAATAATACCCCCATGTGAGCAAATTTTTGAGATGTCTGAGCTTGTTTAATAAAGGGATAATAGACAAGCAGCGTGCCAAAACCAAACATGGATAAGGATGCATCTTTGACTCCCACAAGCATTTGCGAAAATGTATGATCAAACATTGGGAACATGAAACGAAGGTGACTATATTTCATGGCATAAAAACAGATAAATGTCATCCAATACGTCAGTACAATGCTAAAAAATGCCCAGCCAGCAATGGTTCTAAAGCCGCCAGTATGAATGTAATACACAAGCAGCAGCAGTACAGATGCAAACAAAAGACCAGGAATTTCTTTAAACAGCCATACATGGATCACATCCATGTAATGGATAAGAACGGTCAGCGACAAAGAAGCAAAATATAAGATATAAAGAATGTTGAATAATTGCCCAATCCATTTGCCAAATACATATTGCGTGATATCACCAAATTCATCCGAAGGTGCCTTTTTAAACATCAAGTACATGAGAAAGATCATCACATTGACGCTCATGCCAGAAATCAAAATAGCGATCCATCCATCATTATTGATAGAACGAACAAGGTTTGTTTGAAAGTTTAAAATGCTGACACCGACTTGATTGGCATTGACGAGAAAAAACACAAAATAAGGAGATACTTGAAATTTCTCTTTGACAGAAGAAGAACTCATGCCTTCACTTCCTTATTCATAAAAATCATTTTTCCCCTTGCGGCCTTGCTTTGGCTTAGAGCGATGGATGGTTTCATTTTGCGGTCGTAAATTTTCCGGCCTTTTGTTCAAAAAACGGAGCTGAGGACGAATCAGACTGCCCTTTAAATCAGCAAGGCGCATTGGAAAAATAGGCTCTAAATATGGGCGGCCAATTGAAGTTAATTTCATTAAATGGGTGAGCAGAAAAGATCCCATCACAGCAATGCCTAATGCGCCCCAAACCTGTGCTGCGAGTAAAAAAGGGAATCTCAGCAGCCGAATGGTACTGCCCATTTTGTAAATAGGCGTGACAAATGAGGCAAGAGCAGACAGGGCAACAATAATGAGTAAAATATTGCTCGTTAAGCCTGCTGCTACAGCCGCCTGTCCAATGACAATCCCTCCAACAATCCCGAGCGTCTGACCGACTTTAGCTGGGAGCCTTGACCCTGCTTCTCTTAGTAATTCAATCGAAGTCTCTAAAAATAGTGCCTCAATGATCGGAGGAAATGGAACAAGATAGCGCGAGGATACAATGGTTTCTAATAAATCCTTTGGGATCAGCTCATAATGAAAGGTTAAAACGGCGACATATAAAGGTGTCGCAAAAATGGAAAATATCACAGCAAATATGCGTAACAGCCTAAAACAAGAAGCCGCAATCCACGACATATTGTAGTCTTCCATAGTGGAAAAATACTCAAGTAAAATAGTTGGGGCAAGCAAGACATGAGGCGAGCCATCCACTAATATGGCAATTTTCCCTTCTGATAAACCTGAAGACACACGGTCGGGTCTTTCTGTATTCAAAAACAACGGAAAAATCGTATTGGACACATCATAAAGCATTTGAGCGAGGTAATTCGCATCTAAAATCTGATCATAATCAACGTCCTCAATTCGCTGCAGAACCGTTTCGATGTTTTCCGGGTTAGCGATTTCTTCAATATATAACACGGCTACTTTTGTTTGAGAGAGCGTACCAACCGTCTTTTCCTCAACTTTCAGGTTAGGCGTCGGCAGCCGCCGCCTGACCAAATTTAAATTGGTATCTAAAACCTCCACAAATGCTTCCTGTGCACTGATAATGCCAAATTCAATCTCAGGCGGACCTACTTGTCTGCCTTTCTTTTCTTCAATCGGTAAAAGAAGCGTTTTGCCCCAGTCTGTCTCAAGTCTAATGGCAATGCTGCCCCGGTGAAGGGCTTCTTCCACTTTTTGAAGATCGCTCGTGATGACAGCCTGCTCAATGGGAATTTGTTCTTTCAGCTCTTCAAGAGTAGGTGTCAGGTGCATTTGTTTGAGAGAGGGGAGAATTTGTTCATGTAGAAGATGTCCATTAATTAAAGATCGAAAAAAGGAAATCCTATACAGAAAATCACCATTTCGAGACAGCTCATTTGTAAAATCAGCAGAACGTGACAATGCTTCAAATACTGAATTCGGGTCCTTTTGTTGTTTGTTTTTTTTCAGCATTTGAACCAGCTCCTTCGGCGATTTGCCTCTATTATCCAACCAATTGTCTAAAGATATGCATAAAAAAAGCGTTCAGCTTGATGGGCTGGACGCTTTTTTCCCATATAGAACGGCTTCTAATAATAAATCAGCTAGATGGACGGCACGCATGGTCGGCGAGTGCTCCGCGCGTTTGATGCCTGCTGCCATTTGCAGCTGACAGCCTGGATTAGATGTAACAATGGCAGCAGCCTTTGTTTCCCTTGCTTCTGTCATTTTATGATCTAAAATTTGCATCGACATCTTTGGCTGCAAGATGTTGTAAATGCCAGCTGAGCCGCAGCACCGGCCCGAATCCTTCATTTCTTTAAATGATACGCCTTGAATGGCCTTCATCAGCACCCTTGGCGCATGCTGTACACCCATTCCGTTCCGCAAATGACAGGAATCTTGATAGGTGATGACCTGCTCTGGCAAAGCAAGCGGCATACGGCGGTGAAATTCCAGCTCCACTAAAATGTCTGATATATCGGTGATTTTCTTTGAGAAGATTTCACTTCGTTTTTGAAAATCCAGATCATCGTGAAGCAAATGATCGTAATCACTTAAAAAAGCACCACAACCGCCCGCATTCATGACTATGGCATCTGCATCTATCTTTTCAAATGTTTCAATATTCCGCTTTGCTAGCTGTTTCGCTTGCTCTTTTTCTCCGCTATGACCATGAAGCGCTCCGCAGCACGTCTGAATAGGAGGGACGATGACGTCACAGCCTGCCAACTGCAAAAGCTGGATGGTCGCTTCGTTTGTACTGGAAAAAACGGTATCCATTAAACAGCCAGTAAAAAAGGCGACACGTTTTCTAGCTGGGCCTGCGGCTTTATATTCCGACAAACGGCTTTTTTGTTGACGCGGCACCGTTGGAAGCGCCTGTTCCATCAGGCGTAAGTGCGGTGGAAGCACCTTCAGCATGCCAGTTTTACGGGCGGCTGTTTGCAGACCAGATGTTTGATAAAATCGAAGAAGTCCTGCCGCTTGCCGCATTCGGCTTTGTGAAGGAAAGAGTCCTTTGAATACTGCACGTCTCACAAGTTTGACAGGGATGGATTGTTTTTTGTGCTGCTGAATGATGTCTCTTGCATCCTCAAGTAACCGGCCATATTTAACGCCGGAAGGGCAGACCGGTTCACATGCACGGCAGCCAAGACAAAGATTCAGTGAATGCTCGACATCTTCATCTGGCTCAATGACGCCGTCTCTCACCGCCTTCATTAAAGCAATTCGGCCGCGGGGAGAGTGTGTTTCTTGTTGACCAGATTCAATATAAGTAGGGCAGGAAGGAAGGCAGAAGCCGCAGCGCATGCAATTGAGCAGCTCTTTTTCGTCCATTTGCTGCTGAAATGATTGCTGAATCTCTGTTTGTTTAGAGGAACTCATGAGACCACCACCCGCTTTCTTGCGGCTTTACCAAACACTTTATCAGGGTTCATCATATTTTCTGGGTCTAGCGCTTGTTTGATCGCTTTCATTGCTGCAATGCCTTCTTTTTTGACCTTTAGTTCCAAGTAAGGGGCTTTCATAAGACCCACACCATGTTCACCCGTAATGGTGCCGCCAAGTGAGACGGCTTTTTCAAAAATGGCCTGAAAGGCTTCCTCCACCCGTTTCATTTCTTCTTCATTTCTTGCATCTGCTGCACAAGTAGGGTGCAAATTGCCATCACCTGCATGACCGAATGTGCAGATTTTCACTTTGTACTCCTTCGCAATATCTTCGATTGCCCGCACCATGCTGGCAATTTCAGACCGAGGGACTGTGGCATCTTCTAAAATGGTCGTTGGGCTTAACCGGGCGAGGGCAGATAAAGCGGATCGTCTCGCTGTTAAAAGGGCATTTGCCTCTTCTTCAGAATGAGCAATATTCACACGTTTTGCTCCGTGCTGCTGGCATACTCTTGCGATGCTCTGCATATCACGGGAAACCGCCTCAGGATGGCCGTCCTGTTCGATTAACAGCACCGCTTGAACGTCCGTCGGCAAACCGATTTTTGCAAAGTCTTCAACGACTTCCAGGGTCGGCTGATCCATAAATTCTAATGTGGCGGGGATGATACGCTCTGCAATAATCGCCGACACTGAAGCGGCTGCTTCCTCTAGGCTTTCATATAAGCAAAGCATCGTTTGTTTTGTTTCTGGAAGCGGCAAAAGCTTCAGCGTGGCTTCAGTAACAATCCCGAGCGTTCCTTCTGAACCTACGAACAAACGAGTCATATCATACCCGGCCACGTCCTTTGCAAGTTTGCCGCCTGTTTTAATGATGTCACCGTTTGGCAGAACCACTTCAAGTCCAAGTACATAATCTCTTGTCACGCCATATTTTAAGCCCCGGAGACCACCTGAATTTTCATTAATATTTCCGCCTAATGTAGAGATTTTCATAGAGCTTGGATCAGGTGGATAGAAGAGCCCTTTTGCCTCTACTTGGCGAATGAGTTCCTGTGTGATCAAACCAGGCTGCACCGTTGCTGTCAGGTTTTCTTCATCTATTTCTATTAATTGGTTCATTCTTGTAAACAGCAGCACAAGTCCGCCTTGTGTGGGACATGTACCTGCACAAAGGTTCGTTCCTGATCCTCTTGGCACGATCGGTATATGATATGAGGCGCAGAGTCGGACAATCTGCTGGATTTCCTCAGCCGTATGCGGGCTTACGATGACATCTGGCATCTGCTGAAAATTTGGTGTTGCATCATAAGAGTAGGCAAGCCGATCGGCTTTACTGTCCTGTACGTAAGGCGCACCAACAATCTTTTTCAATTGATTTAAAAATTCAGAATTTAACATGCGCATTCAACTCCTACTGATTAGACGTATCGTTTCTTTCAGTATAAAAAAAGAATCGCCTCATGCCTATGGACGATTCTACAAAATATCGGGCTGTTCGCTTCGTTTTTTTGGATCATGATCTAATAGCATGAAGGCTAAATAAAAAAGCATTGCATCTTGCATGCGCTTTGGATCAAGTGTCGTTAAATCTTGGATTCGTTTTAGCCTGTAATGTAGTGTATTGATATGAACATGCATTGCTTCTGCGGTATATTTTAATGAGCAATCTGATGTCATGAGTACCCGCAATGTTTTCACTAATTCAGGATAGGGGAGAAGAGGGGCGATCGTTCGATCAAGAAACACTTCCTTTGTTTCCTGACTGACTTCCTCCATAAAAAGTTCAAGCGTTAAATCTTCATCAAATACAATCGGCGTATCAGCATGTGCCATTTTTAATGCACGAAAGGCTTGTTGAAAGGATTGCTTCATCAAATGAGCAGCTGCTGGTTTTCCCGCCCCAATCAAAACCCCTGGCGTGCTCTGCGCCGTAAGGGAGGCATGGATGTGAAATAGGCGCTGCTGCAGTGTTTTACGATCATCTGCTGTTGTTTGCAGCATGAGCAAAAAGCGGGCATGCCCCCAGCGGACGATGATCTCCTGACTAGTGAGATGCAGCGTTTCCTTTAATTCTTTGTATTGATTTTGTTTCATAAACGATTCATCCTGACAATCGATCAGGACAACCGCACGCTCCTTGTTGATATCAAGCTGAAGCCGCGATGCTTTTTCAGTGAGATCAATCGCTGTCTCTGGAAGATGGAGCCAGTCGAATACAAACGCTTCGAGCTGACGTTCATCCGTTTCGGTTTCTTGAAAAAATTCATGTTCATGAATAAGCAGCTCGGTCATTTTTCTTAATATTTCGCCAAAAGGAGACACATGTACAGGATCTCCTGTCATCCCAATGACTCCGATGACCTCCTGCTTAAAATAAATAGGCAGATTGATGCCAGCTTTGACGCCTTTCATGTGCTGCTGGTCATCCTTCGTGAGAATTCGTTTCTGTCCTTCAAAAGATGTCAGATAAGCTCCTTCATGAAATTGTCCAATGCGCGCTGGATCTGTTGCTGCAATGATGGTGCCGTTCGTTTGTGCGATGATGATTTCCTCAGTCAGCACCTTTTTCACTTCGTCTACGATCTTTTCTGCCAGTGTCATTGTGAGCAAAATGTACCCCTCCGAGATGTTTCTTTTGACACTATCATACCATCATATGCTAGGACATATCTTTCTTTTCCTGAGTTATGCTAAAATAATAAACGCACATGAAGGAGAAGAAAGGAGACATAGCCATGTCACTGCAAAATCGCTTACAAGATTTACTGAAAGAAGGACAAGCGCTGACAGACTTCGAATATGATGAAGCGGCGAGCCGCAATTGGCCTTTAGAAGGGGCGAGAATAAAAGAAGAAGCGCGCTTTGGCGATGTATATATAGAGCGTGTAGACAAGGAATCTGAGGACATGATTCAAACAGAAGACGCCTCATTTCTAAACACGCCGCTTACATATGTGAAAAAACATCAAAAAGTATTTATTTATATCGAATCAAAGTGGTTTGATGTCGTGAAAGTTGATGGCTTGGCCATTGAATGGGACGAAGTGTTTCAAACGTATACCGTGTTATTCGGTTTCAAACGTCCTAAGAAAGACACGAATATTTTAAAGGACTTGCTATCGCCATTAAATGGTGCTCAGCTTCAATTTAATGGACAAGATGGCTTATTTGATGTGAATTTACAGCTTCTTGAGCTTGAGGACATCCACGAAGATATGGCTTTCATTGACGTTATCTCGGCTGTGTACCGATTTTTATTCCGTATGGTCATGCAGCTTGAAATCAATGAATCAAAAAACGGCTCAAATTCCTGAGCCGTTTTTTTTTGATCTATTCATTTGATGAAGGCGTGACAAACCGCACATCATGCTCTTTTCCATATTGAAGATAATGTTCATTTGGCTCCTGATTGGTCACGACGACATCAATTTCGTGCAAATCACAAAACGTGGTCAAGGCGTAATGATCGAATTTGCTATCATCCACTAATAAAAACGTTTTGGCACTTTTTTGAACGAGCGTCTTTTTAATATCGGTTTCAAGCGGGGACGAATTCGTGACGCCGTGATCAATTGATAAACCAGTTGACGCGATAAAGGCTTTATTCACATTGTAAGCTTTTAAGCGCTCTACACTTTGATAGCCTACGAAAGAATTTGTTTTCCTTTCAAGCATCCCGCCAGTAGAAAAGATGGTGAGATTTTCATAAGGCATCGCTTGTGTAATGAAATCCACATTATTGGTCACAATGGTCACCTGTTTCTCTGTCAAATAGGGGAGCATCTCAAGCGTTGTCGTACCAGAATCAATAAAAATCATATCCCCGTTTTCCACAAAAGCAGCAGCCGTCTGACCGATCAATTGCTTTTTACTGAGCTGACGGATCTTTCGCTCCTGATACACCACTAACGTTGAGTGGTTCACAGCCACTCCGCCATACACTTTTTTGAGCACGCCAGACTCGACCAATGCCTGTACATCTCGGCGTATCGTGTTTTTTGAGACACCAAAATGCGCCACAAGCTCATCAAGTGAAGCAGATTCCCGGTCAAACACATACTCTTTAATTTGCTGAATCCGTTTTGTTTTTATCATGCTTCATATCTCCAATCAATCCGAATGTCCTTTTTCCATTATACCAATAAATTCTCTTACATGGATTAGGTCAATTGATTCTCTTTTCTCCTTTGATATAAAATCGTATGATAGAAAAAAGAACGAAACCAGAAAGGACTTTCACTTCTATGAATCAATCAAACAACCCATTTTCAAAGCTTGCGAATTTTAGAGAAGTAGGGGGACTTCAAACAACAGAGGGGATGGTGATCAAAGAGGGAATGATTTATCGATCCGCAGACTTATCTCGATTGACGAAACAAGACATCGAGATATTCTCAACACTCGGGATTCAAACTGTTTGCGACCTCCGTACAACCTCAGAACGTAAATCACATCCACCAAAGATCAAGGAACACGACAAAATCGTCCATATTCCGATGCAGCCTGACAGTAAGATGCCGAGTAAATGGACCATGTTTCGTATGCTGGTAACAGAAGGGAAGTCTCTCTCATTTACACCGATCATGAAAGATTTATATCAAAGCATGCTCACCGAGCGTAAAGAAGAGATTCGGCAGCTGTTCACACTGCTTTCAGATCAAAGCCATTATCCGCTGATGCTTCACTGCACGAGTGGCAAGGACCGTACAGGTTTTTTATCTGCCCTGATTCAGTTAACAGCAGGTGTACCGCTGACTGTCGTTTTAAGTGAATACATGCGGTCCAATGAAGGCGTGCAAATGCTTGTCAGAAGGCAGGAACGATTTGTCCGATGGATGAGTTTATACCGGGTATCAAAAGAACAAATTCAGCCGCTTGTCGGTGTGCAGCAAGATTATCTTGAAGATGTGCTGCACGAAATGCTGGAGACATACGGGAGTGCAGAGCGGTATTTAATTGAAGCCTGCAAAATCCCTGAAGCTCAGCTCAATCAAATGAAAAACATTCTGCTTACACCATCTGCTGGCATTCCATCACAAAAAGCGGAATAAACTGAATATGAGGTGATGCAAAACATGCTGAAAAAGATCAGTATGACAGTTCTAACACTGATGTTAATGTTTGTATTCTTATTGATTCCTTCTAGCAGTCTAGCAGCTCGTCCAGTGCCAAAAGGGAAGCTTGAGAGCACAAGAGAAATGCGCGCGGTATGGATTGCATCGGTTTATAACTTAGATTGGCCCTCAAAGAAGGGGCTGCCCGTAGCAGAGCAGAAAAAAGAGTTCATTCGTTTGTTAGACGAGATCAAAGCGATGAATATGAATGCCGTCATTATGCAAATTAAACCAACAGCAGATGCTTTTTATCCTTCAGCATACGGGCCGTGGTCAGAGTATTTGACTGGAACGCAAGGGAAAGATCCTGGGTATGATCCGCTTGAGTTTATGATAGAAGAAGCTCATAAACGCGGCCTTGAATTTCATGCTTGGTTTAATCCTTACCGAATCACGATGAATCATACTGATCTCAGCCGTTTATCAGCTGATCACCCTGCAAGACAACATCCTGAATGGACCATTGCCTACGGTAATCAGCTATATTACAACCCTGGCATCCCTGAGGCTCAGGACTTCATTGCCCTCGGCATAGAAGAGGTTGTGAAAAACTACGATATTGATGCAGTGCATATGGATGATTATTTTTACCCAAATAAAATAGCCGGTGTGCCGTTTCCAGATCAAGAAACATATGAAACATATGGAAAAAAAGCTTTTACACATATAGAAGATTGGCGAAGAGATAATGTGAATCAGCTGGTGAAACAGATCAATGACACCATTAAGAAAGAAAAGCCGTATGTGAAATTTGGTATTAGTCCATTCGGGGTATGGCGCAACATAAAAGATGACCCGACTGGTTCAAACACCACTGCTGGAATGACCAACTACGATGATTTGTATGCTGATACAAGAGAGTGGATTCAGCAGCACGATATTGATTATGTCACTCCGCAAATTTACTGGAGCATCGGTTTTCAAGCTGCCGCTTATGACGTGCTGACGAAATGGTGGTCAAATGAGGTGAAAGGGGAGCCGGTTCACCTGTATATTGGTCAGGCGGCATATAAAATTAACCAAAACAGTGATCCTGCTTGGTCTGACCCGGAAGAATATTTTAGGCAGATTGAGCTGAACAGGCAGTCACAGCTCGTGCAGGGAAGCATGCATTTCAGCTTGAAGGATCTCAATCGCAACCCTTTGAATGTAAAGGATCGATTGATAGAAGAGTCATACCGCAAACCAGCTCTCATTCCAGAAATGCCTTGGCTTCATCAGAAAGCGCCTAAAAAACCAATCATTCAATCTGTGAAAAAGACAGCGGATGGTGCGGCTTTGCAAATCAAAAATGATCCACATTCTACCGTATCCTATTATGCAGTCTATCGATTGACAAATAAAGGAACATATGAATTGCTGCAAACAGTTAGAAAAGAAAAAGGCGCCATCACAACGATTAAAGACCTACCAATCAATCAAAAGACGATTGATACTTACAAGATTACGGCTCTTAATCGCCTTCATCACGAAAGCAAGCCTTCTACAAAAATAGTAAAATAACGGAAAAAGCATGAATGAGGATTTTCTTCGTTCATGCTTTTTTTCTATTATTCTTGTTTTAATTTTCTGAATTCAATCAAGCTTGGCATGAAGCCGCTGCTTGATTAATAAATATGATAGAAAAGAGCCAAAGGGGGAAACAAGATGGATTTTGAATTAACGAAAGAACAACAAATGATCCGCCAGATGGTCAAAGATTTTGCCAAAGCAGAAATTGCACCACACGCTCAAACGATTGATGAACAGGCCGTATTCCCAGCCAAAACGTTTCAAAAAATGGGGGAGCTCGGCTTTATGGGCATCCCCTTTCCAGAGAAATACGGAGGCTCAGGAGGAGATACGATATCGTATGCACTCGCTGTAGAAGAAATCGGAAAACAGTGTGCCAGTACAGGTCTTAGCTATGCCGCAGCCGTATCCTTAGGCGCAAGCCCGCTTTATTACTTCGGTACAGAGGACCAAAAGATGGACCACCTTGTCCCGCTGGCTTCTGGGACAGCACTTGGTTCCTTCGGTTTAACAGAACCAAACGCAGGATCAGATGCAAAAGGGACGAAAACAAAAGCAGTCAAAGACGGACAAGAATATGTCATCAACGGGGAGAAGTGCTGGATCACAAACGCCAATTTTGCCAGAACCATTATTGTCACCGCTGTCACGGATCATGATGAACACGGCCGCCCGATCATCTCCGCCTTCATTGTGGAGAAAGGGCAAAAAGGGCTGTCCATTACAAATCCATATGACAAAATGGGCGTGCGTGGGTCAGATACAGCAGAAATCATTTTAGACGGTGTACGTGTACCAGCCCAGAATATTTTAGGAGACCCAGCGAAAGGCTTTAAGCAATTTTTATATACATTAGACGGAGGACGTATTTCAATTGCTGCGTTATCAGTTGGCATTGCACAAGCTGCACTCGATGCTTCGCTCTCGCATGCAAAGGAAAGAAAGCAATTTGGGCAAACCCTTTCTTCCTTCCAAGCCATTCAGTTTAAGCTGGCAGATATGGCGATGCAAATAGAACTCGCGAGACAAATGGTTTGGAAAGCCGCTTGGCTGAAAGATCACGGCAAGCCGTTTACAAAAGAAGCTGCTTATGCCAAACTTTTCGCTTCTGAAATGGCGACAAAAGCAAGTCTTGATGCTGTCCAAATTCATGGAGGAACAGGCTATATGAAAGAATGTGGTGTAGAACGGCTAGTGAGAGATGCAAAGCTCATGGAAATTGGAGAAGGGACCTCTGAAATTCAGCGTCTAGTCATCGCAAGACAACTGTTAGCGTAATCCGATAATGAAAACGCTTACTATCAATGGAGGAGGAAAGCCATCATGTCGATTCATCCGCAGACAATCTGCTCCCTTTTAAAAGAGAAAAGGGAGCAGCATCCAGCACATGAAGCCATTGTGTATCCAGAACGTTCATTACGTTATTCATATGAAGCGTTTTATCGAGAAGTCAAGGAAACAGGAAAAGGTCTTATGGCATTAGGGGTTCAAAAAGGGGATCATATCGCCATCATGGCGCCTAATGTACCTGAATGGCTCATGCTGCAATTCGCCTGCGCGTCGATTGGAGCCGTTCTTGTCACTGTAAATACGAATTTTCAAGCACAGGAACTCGCCTATTTACTCAAGCATTCTGATAGCAGCATGCTGTTTATCGTAGACGGCTTTAAAGAGACATCCTATGTCAAAATGCTTGAAGAACTCATACCAGAGCTTCAAAACGCTCATCAAGGCGAGATCACCTCCTCATCTTTTCCTTATTTAAAAAGTGTCGTCTATATTGGCGAGCACACGCCAAAAGGCATGCGCAGCTGGAACAGTATTCAAGCTGCTGCTAAAAGAACTGAGGATCACGAGTGGGAGAAACGAATGGATGAGCTTGCGCCAGATGACGTCATTAATATGCAATATACTTCAGGCACAACCGGCTATCCAAAAGGAGTCATGCTCAGCCATACAAACATCGTCTGCAATGCCAGCCAAATCGCAGATTGTATGAAGCTCACCCAAAAGGATCGAATGTGTATTCCCGTTCCTTTCTTTCATTGCTTTGGATCCGTTCTTGGCGTGCTTGCTTGTCTCACAAAGGGAGGAACGATTATTCCGGTTGAATCCTTCCACCCAGAGCGAGTCCTTCAAACCGTGGAAAAAGAGAAGTGCACCGTCCTTCACGGCGTCCCGACAATGTTCATTGCAGAGCTCGACCATCCGAATTTTCACCAATACGATCTGTCCACATTACGAACGGGCATTATGGCAGGATCTCTTTGCCCATCCCATGTGATGAAAGCCGTCATTGAACAAATGGGACTGAAGGAGCTCACGATTGCCTACGGACAGACTGAAAGCTCTCCTGTCATTACCCAAACAAGAACGGATGATTCATTTGAAAGACGGGTTCAAACGGTCGGCCGGGCGCTTCCTCACATCGAAGTGAAAATCACCGTTCCAGGCACGCCGGAGGAAGTACCAAGAGGAGAACAAGGCGAGCTGTGTACAAGAGGCTATCATGTGATGAAAGGCTACTATAAAAATGAAGAAGCCACAAATGAAGTGATTGATCAGGACGGCTGGCTTCATACGGGAGATTTAGCAGAGATGGATGAGGACGGCTATGTGAAAATCACAGGACGGCTGAAAGATATGATCATTAGAGGCGGGGAGAATGTATACCCAAAAGAGATTGAGGATGTTCTTTATACTCATCCGGACATTCTTGATGCACAGGTTGTTGGTATACCTGACGAGACGTATGGAGAAGAAGCCGCCGCATTCCTTCGGCTTAAGCAAGGCAGAACGGTGACGATTGAGACACTCACCAGCTATTGTCAGTCGCAAATGGCGCGCTACAAAATTCCTAAATATTTTTTCATCACTGACGAGTATCCGATGACCGCATCAGGGAAGATTCAAAAATTTCGTCTGAAAAAACAGGCGCTTGATCTAATAAAGGAGTGAAGGCAGCGATGTTTCAAAAAGTACTGATTGCCAATCGAGGCGAAATTGCTAGGCGAATTATTCGAACATGTAAAAGGCTCGGGATCCACACCGTTGCCGTTTATTCAGAAGCAGATC
The DNA here is from genome assembly GCF_056172715.1 of Bacillus sp. ABR. Taxonomy (NCBI): domain Bacteria; kingdom Bacillati; phylum Bacillota; class Bacilli; order Caryophanales; family Bacillaceae; genus Bacillus; species Bacillus sp. ABR. The sequence continues at coordinate 21,442 of NZ_JAOYSL010000003.1, forward strand.
AGCATGCACTTCATGTGCAAGAAGCAGACAGCGCCTATCTGATTGGAGGCGCGAAAGTATCTGAAAGCTATTTAAACATGGAAGCCATCATTAGGGTAGCCAAGCAGACAAATACAGATGCTATTCACCCAGGATATGGCCTCTTATCAGAAAATGCGGCCTTTGCAGAACGCTGTCGCAGCGAAGGTATTGCCTTTATTGGGCCATCCGCACAAGTCATTCAGCGAATGGGGAATAAAATTGAAGCAAGAAAAACGATGGCTCAAGCAGGGATCCCCATTGTACCAGGCGTTTCAGCTCCGCTGCATGATGCAGAAGAAGGAGTGAGTCAAGCGCAGTCACTCGGTTATCCGATCATGCTCAAGGCCTCAAGCGGGGGTGGAGGAATTGGTATGCAGCTCGTGCAAAATGACGATGAGCTGTACAGGGCTTTTGAAGGGAATCAAAAAAGAGCACAAAGCTTTTTCAACGATGGGACGCTGTATATGGAAAAGGTCATTGAAAACGCGCGGCACATTGAAATCCAGGTCCTTTTTGATTCCTTCGGTCATGGGGTTCACTTATTTGAGCGCGACTGTTCACTCCAGCGGAGACATCAAAAAATCATTGAAGAAGCACCAGCCGCCTGTCTCGATGAACCGGTGAGACGTCAGATGGGGGAGATGGCCGTCAAAGCAGCCAAAGCGATTGGGTATGAAAATGCAGGGACGATTGAATGCTTAGTCGATCAGCATCAACAATTTTATTTCCTAGAAATGAACACAAGATTACAAGTAGAGCACCCTGTCACAGAAGAAATTACAGGTATTGACCTTGTTGAGGAGCAGCTGAAAATCGCTGCATGTGAGTCGCTTTCCTTTAATCAGGAGGATATTCATCAAATCGGGCATGCCATCGAGGTTAGAATTTATGCGGAAGATCCCGTCACCTTTTATCCTTCACCAGGAACGATCACTCGGCTTTCTACGCCTGAAGCTCCGTATATCCGTCATGAGTCAAGTGTGACAAAGGGAAGCATTATAACCCCTTTTTACGATCCAATGATTGCGAAAATGATCGTTTACGGTGATACACGAAAACTTGCAATAGAACGATTAAAAGGGGCATTACAAGCATATGAAATAGAAGGGATCAAAACCAACTTACCACTTTTAAGGGAAATGGCCGGATCTTCTGCCTTCTTACAAGGCAGCATCACAACCGATTTTCTCATGAAAAAAAGGGAGGAAAACCGTTCATGAAAACTGTCACGATTCAAATGGCCGGAAACTTGTGGAAGCTTCTTGTGAAACAAGGCGATGAAGTGCAAAAAGGACAGGAGGTTGCCATCTTAGAATCAATGAAAATGGAAATTCCGATCGTTGCTGAAGAGGCCGGGATCATCCGCAAAGTGCATAAGGCAGAGGGAGAGTTTGTCGATGAAGGAGAGGTTCTTTTAGAACTGACAGAATAGGAGGGAGCCAGATGGCATTACCAAAGAGTGTGCTTATCAGGGAGGTCGGCCCGCGGGACGGACTGCAAAATGAATCAGTCTGGCTGGACACAGGCGAGAAGCGAACGTGGATAGATCTGCTCGCAGCAGCCCAGCTCCCTTATATTGAAGTCACATCATTTGTTCATCCTAAATGGGTTCCAGCCTTAAAAGATGCCAAAGAACTCACCCAATCCTTAAACAAAAAAGACGACATCACCTATGCAGCACTCATTCCCAATGAAAAAGGCTTAGCTCATTTTTTTGAAGCCAATCTTGACACAGGCGCTATGTTTATCTCTTCGAGTGAAACACATAACAAGAAAAATATGAATCAATCCATCCACGAAACACTTCCTGTCATCAAACAAATGACAGCTGATTTAAAAGCAGCAGGAAAACACACACGCGCGTATATCTCCACCGTGTTTGGCTGCCCGTATGAAAAACAAGTGCCAATGGATAAAGTCCTGCGGTTAACGGATATTTTGCTTTCTTATGGCATTGATGAAATATCTCTCGGTGACACCATCGGTGAAGCCCATCCGCTACAAGTAGAAAGGCGCTTAGACATTTTACTTGAACGTTTTCCTGCTGATAAAATTGCTCTTCATTTTCATGATACGAAGGGGATGGCTCTTGCCAATATTTATACGGCATTAAAAGCCGGAATCACGATATTTGACTCCTCCAGCGGGGGGCTTGGCGGATGTCCCTATGCACCTGGCTCCAGCGGAAACGTGGCGACAGAAGATGTGGTGCATATGCTTCAAAAACTAGGAATTGAGACAAATATTCACCTTCCTGCATTAATTCAAGCGGCAGAATGGATTGAAGCAAAAGTAGATCGAACCCTGCCTAGTCACTGTTTACGCGCTTTTCACTCTCAGACTACTTCATAAAGGATGAATAACATGACATCATTGGTCCATTTTTCAATACAAGATGAACAGATCGGCATCATGACCTTAAACAGGCCAGAACAAGCGAATTCCCTATCCGCTCCTATGCTCGAGGAGATCAATCAAACCATTCAAGAAATCAAACACGATGAAAGCATCCGCTGTCTGCTCATTACAGGAGCCGGTTCAAAAGTCTTTTGCGCTGGTGCAGATTTAAAAGAACGACGATTGATGACAGAAGCAGAAGCAAAAGGAGCTGTTCGTTCAATTCAGCAAACCTTTATCGAGATTGAATCCATTCCTGTACCTGTCATTGCAGTGATGAACGGACACGCACTTGGCGGAGGACTTGAGCTCGCGCTCGCTTGTGATCTCCGCATCGCACGAGCCGGAGCCAGACTCGGCCTGCCAGAAACAGGACTAGCTATCATACCAGGAGCCGGAGGGACGCAGCGGCTTCCGCGCCTCATTGGACTCGGTAAAGCAAAAGAACTTATTTTCACAGGCGCATCATTACAAGCAGAAGAAGCCATTCAAATCGGGCTGATTGAGCATATTTCTGTAGCAGATTCACTTATGAACGATGCCATCTCTCTTGCAAAACAAATCATCAAAAATGGTCCGCTTGCCTTAAAAGAAGCGAAGCAAGCGATTCAATCAAGCCTTGATCACGATTTGTATTCAGGTATAACGAAGGAATACGAAGCCTATCTACGGCTCATTGATACAGAAGATCGAACGGAAGGTCTTCAAGCCTTCCAAGAAAAACGCATGCCTCAATACAAAGGCAGGTAGTAAGAAAGGGGAATGGGTATGATCGAAGAATATGAAAAGAAAAAACAGCAGATTCTGAAAGGCGGGGCCGAGCGATACCATCAAAAAAACAAAGAAAAAGGAAAATTGTTCGTCCGTGACCGCCTCCAGTTGTTATTAGATGAGGATTCTTTCATTGAGGATGCCATGTTTGCCGAGTGTCAGGATGAACATTTACCAGCAGATGGTGTTGTCACAGGGACGGGGCGGATGAATGGGCAGACGGTTTGCGTCATGGCAAATGATTCTACCGTCAAAGCAGGATCATGGGGCGTCAAAACGGTAGAAAAAATCATTAGAATCCAAGAAACAGCCGAAAAACTCAACTGTCCGATGCTGTATTTAGTCGACTCTGCGGGTGCTAGAATCACCGATCAAATCGCCATGTTTCCAGGCAGAAGAGGCGCAGGCCGCATTTTTTATAACCAGGTAAAGCTGTCTGGACGTATTCCGCAAATTTGTTTACTATTTGGTCCTTCTGCAGCCGGAGGTGCTTACATTCCTGCTTTTTGTGACATCGTCGTCATGGTCGAAGGGAATGCCTCAATGTATTTAGGCTCACCGCGAATGGCTGAAATGGTGATTGGAGAGAAAGTATCACTTGAAGAAATGGGCGGGGCGAAAATGCATTGCAGCATTTCTGGATGCGGTGATATTTTAGCAAAAACAGAAGAAGAAGCCATTGAAATCGCTCGCACCTATTTAACTTACATGCCTGCCAATTATACAGAAAAACCAAAACGGGCAGCCGCAAAAGCACCTAAACCATCAGAGATTACCATTCAAGATCTCATCCCTAAAGGGCAGAATACCCCTTTTGATATGTATCAGCTTATTGATTTACTCATTGATGAAGGATCATTTTTTGAAATCAAAAAGCTATTTGCCGCAGAGCTGATCACAGGATTTGGCCGTATGAATGGTCAGCCTGTCGGTCTTATTGCCAACCAGCCGAGGGTAAAAGGCGGCGTATTATTCCATGACTCGGCCGACAAAGCCGCCAAGTTTATTCAGCTATGTGACGCCTTTCATATTCCACTCCTTTTTCTTGCGGATATACCGGGGTTTATGATCGGAACAAAAGTGGAACAAGCAGGCATTATTAGGCATGGGGCGAAAATGATCTCCGCCATGTCAGAGGCAACCGTTCCGAAAATATCCGTCATTGTTCGTAAAGCATATGGTGCAGGTTTATATGCAATGGCAGGACCAGCCTTTGAACCGGACTGCTGTCTCGCACTTCCATCAGCACAAATTGCTGTCATGGGGCCAGAAGCCGCTGTAAATGCGGTCTATGCGAATAAAATTGCCGAACTGCCTGTAGAAGAGCGGGCGGCATTTATACAAGAGAAACGCAAGGAATACCAGGAAGATATGAATATATATGAGCTTGCCTCTGAAATGATTGTTGATGGTGTCATCCCGTTTGACCATTTGCGAGATGAGCTTTGTCATAGATTACAAGCCTATACCGCTAAAGAAATGACATTTACAAGACGAAAACACCCGGTTTATCCGGTCTAAAGGGGGCAGCCTCATGATGAACCAAAAACCAGCGTGGATCCCCGAAGAGCAGATGATGAAACAAACACGTCTTTACAAATGGATGCATTCACTTGGTTTTTCTACTTACGATGCGTTCTATCAAGCTAGTATCGAGCATACCGATTGGTTTTGGAGAGAAGCTGAAAAGGCGGTCGGCATCGTGTGGAAGGAGCCGTATGAAGCCGTTTTAGGCCAAGATTCATTCATGTGGCCCAATTGGTATAAAGGCGGCCGGCTCAACGTGGTCGAAACGGCTGTTGACAAATGGGCAGAGAATGAAGAAACCCAGCATCAACCAGCCGTGATTTGGAGAAATGAAGCGGGAGAAGAAAGTAGATGGACGTTTCTCGAACTTCAGGAAAAGGTCAATCGTCTCGCTGCTGGTTTTTTGAAGAAGGGAATTCAAAAAGGGGATGTGGCGGTCATTTATATGCCGATGCTTCCGGAAACAGCTGCCGTCATGCTTGCCTTTGCAAAGATTGGTGTCATCTTTAGCCCAGTTTTTTCTGGCTATGGAAGCGAGCCTCTTGCCGTACGTATTCGTGCATCGGGGGCAAGCATTGTCGTCACAGGGTCGAGCGTGACGCGCCGGGGAAAAACGATCAACATGCGGGAATGTGCGGCAGAAGCAATCGACAAAACCAAGACCGTCAAAACAGTCATTGTACACGCTTCCTCTCCTACTGGATATAAAGAGGATATCAAGCTAAACGATTTGTTAAAAGAAGAACCAATGAGTGAAACGACTTATCTTTCAAATCAAGATCCCCTTATGATCTTATACACGTCTGGAACAACCGGTACACCAAAAGGGGCTGTTCATACCCATGCAGGCTTTCCTGTAAAAGCGGCTTTTGATGCTGGTCTTTGTATGGATGTTGCAAAAGGAGACCACTTGTTTTGGCTCACAGACATGGGATGGATGATGGGGCCATTTCTCGTCTTTGGCGGCTTGATCAATGGAGCTGCAATTGTTTTATATGACGGCGCCCCCGATTATCCAGATGAACAGCACCTTTGGTCATTCATCCACGAGCAAAAAGTCACCCATTTTGGACTTTCACCAACTTTTGTTCGATCTGCAATGCAGCAAAACCTTGCAGACATTGAGCTGCCGCATGTCAAAGCCATCATTTCTACAGGTGAACCTTGGAATGAAGCACCATGGCAATGGCTTTTTGACACAATTGGTCAAAAGCATATTCCGATCTTAAATTACTCAGGGGGAACAGAGGTTTCTGGCGGTATTGTAGGAAGTACGCTGCTTCGTCCAATCAAACCGATCCTTTTTAATGCGGCAATCTTAGGAATGGCGGCAGATGTTTTTAATGAGGCAGGACAGAGCGTGATGAATGAGGTAGGGGAGCTTGTTGTGAAAAAGCCATGGGTCGGTATGACATGTGGATTTTGGAAAGATCCAGAGCGATATGAAGACACATATTTCAAACGATTTGATGGGGTGTGGACACACGGTGATTGGGTGATGCAATCAGAGGATGGCGCCTTCCATATCACGGGCAGATCGGATGATGTCATTAATACAGCAGGAAAACGTGTCGGTCCAGCTGAAATTGAATCCATTCTTGTCGGGCATCCAGCCGTACATGAGGCTGCTGTGATTGGAGTCAAGGATGAGGTGAAGGGAGAAGCACTTGTTTGTTTCGTCGTAGCCAGATTACAGTCTTTCGAAGAAGCAGCACTCATTTCAGAGCTTAAAACTCATGTTGGTTCATATGCGGGGAAAGCGCTCACTCCAAAGGAAATTCATCTCATTTCAGCTTTACCGAAAACAAGAAACGGAAAAATCGTCCGGCGTTTATTAAAAGGCGCGTATGAGCAGCAGCCTTCACCAGATCTATCTTCTTTAGATAATCCGAATGTCTACAAATGCATTTGCGAATACTTGAAAAGGAAACAAAGTATATAAAAAAAGACAGGAGAGATCCCTGTCTTTTTTATTGCACATGAAAATTCGTGCCATCTGTTGTTGCTTTTACAATTCCTGCCCGAATCACAAAATCACCGAAATGTTCATCCTCTTCACGTTCTTTTGCATAGCGGGGGAGAAGAGAGCCAAGCTCGTTTAAAATGTCTTCTTCTCCAACATTTTCTCGGTACAGTTTACTTAATCTGCTGCCATCGAAAGCAGCGCCTAGATACATATTGTATTTGCCAGGTGATTTCCCGATAAAGCCAATTTCACCTAGTGCATGACGGGCGCATCCATTTGGACATCCAGTCATACGAATCGTGATTTCTTTATCACTTAAGCCGTTTTCTTCGACAATCTCTTCAATTTTGTCAATTAAGCGCGGGAGGTAGCGTTCTGCTTCTGCCATCGCTAAACCACATGTTGGAAGAGAAACACAAGCCATTGAACTGCGGCGCAGTGCCGAGTGCTGCTGGCCAGCTGATAAACCGAACTCCTGAATGAGCTGCTCGATTTGTTTCTTTTTATGCGTTGTGACATTTCCAATCATTAAATTTTGATTCGCTGTTAAGCGGAAGTCACCTGTATGAATCTTTGCGATTTCACGGATGCCTGTCATCAGCGGGTAGTCATCGTAATCCGTGATGCGGCCGCCTTCTACAAACATCGTATAATGCCATCTGCCATTGATGCCTTTTACCCAGCCATAGCGGTCACCGTTATGATCAAAGTGGTAATCTCTTGCGTCTAAAAGGGTAAACCCTAGGCGGCGTTCAAGCTCTTCTTTTACATTCTCAAGACCGAGACGGTCCACTGTATATTTAAAGCGGGCATTTTTTCTCACCGAACGGTTTCCGTAGTCACGTTGAATAGTGATCACTTGTTTGGCAATCTCTACAACTTGTTCCGGTGTACAAAAGCCAATCACTTTTGCAAGCTGAGGATAGGTCGCTGTATCACCATGCGTCATGCCCATTCCGCCGCCAATCGCGACATTAAAGCCGACTAATTGATCATTTTCAATAATCGCAATGAAGCCTAAATCCTGCGAAAAGACATCTATATCGTTAGCAGGAGGGACCGCCACACCAATCTTGAATTTTCTTGGCAGATAAAGCGGACCATACATCGGCTCAACCTCTGTATCAGGCGTAGCCGCTACTTTTTCCTCATCAAGCCAAATTTCATGATATGCTCTTGTTTGCGGAAGCAGGTCATCACTTAATTTTTTGGCGAGCTCGTATACGTCATGGTGTACTTCTGATTGATAGGGATTTGACGTACACATGACATTACGGTTCACATCGCCGCAAGCAGCGATTGTATCAAGCATAGTAGAGTGGATGTCTTGAATGGTCTTTTTCATGTTCCATTTTAAAATACCGTGAAGCTGAAAGGTTTCACGAGTTGTCAGCTTTAACGTACCGTTTCCATATTTATGAGCAAGCTCATCCATGACAAGCCACTGCTTGGATGTAGCAATTCCGCCAGGCAGGCGGACGCGCAGCATAAATTGATAGGCAGGCTCAAGCTTTTGTTTTTGCCGTTCATTTCTCAGGTCACGATCATCCTGTAAATAACTGCCATGATGCTTCATCAGGCGGTTATCATCATCAGGAATACCCGCTGAAATCGGATCAAGCATCACTTCTTTTAATGTACCCCGTAAATAATCACTTTTTTCTTTGATTTCCTCTACGTCGCTCGGAGGTCCATCCGGCGCTGTTAATGCTGTCTTCACCATGTAAGTAAAAGCTCCTTTCTCTCAAGCATTCAATCAATATACGTCACGCTGATAGCGTTTTTGCTGCTGCAAGTTGGCTAGATAGCTTTCTGCTTTCTCTTTGCTCATCGCACCTTCTTCTTGGATGATTGATAGAAGGGTATCATGAACATCATGCGCCATATGTTTTTCATCTCCGCAGACATATACATAGGCACCTTGTTCCAGCCATTCGAATAATTCTTTACTTTGTTTCTTCATTTGGTGCTGGACATATACTTTTTCCTCTGAATCTCTTGAAAAAGCCACATCCATTTTCGTTAACACACCATCTTTTAACCACTTTTGCCATTCGGTTTGATATAAGAAATCCGTCACAAAGTGCTGATCACCGAAGAACAACCATGACTTTCCATCTGCACCAACTTCCTCACGCTCCTGCATAAATGAACGGAAAGGGGCGATACCTGTGCCTGGTCCCACCATAATGATCGGTGCATCATGGTTTTCAGGAAGCTTAAAGTTTTGATTGTGCTGGATATAAACAGGTAGCTTATCACCTGGCTCTAAGCGCTCCGCACATAAGATTGAGCAGACACCTTGACGTTCTCTTCCGTGAGCATCATATCTCACAGCACCGATCGTCAAATGAACTTCTTCTTCATTTGCTTTAAGGCTGCTTGCAATGGAATAAAGGCGTGCAGGAATTTTTCTTAAAATCGCAGCGAAGTCTGCCGCTGTTCCTTCAAAAGGACCGAAATCACGAGCAGCATCTACTAAATCTCTTCCTGCTATATACGCTTTTAATTTTTCTTCGCTTCCTTCTTCTAAAAGGGCCTGCAAGGCTTCGCTTTTTGTAAAGGACGCCATCTTTTGAAGAAGAGGTTTTGTTAATACGGTAATCTCAAAATGAGAGGTGAGTGCTTCTTTTAAAGGAAGCGTGCCGCCGTTTTTATGAACGGTGACGGTTTCCTCTGCATTCCATCCGCATGTTGTGATCAGTTCATCAACAAGCGCAGGATCATTTGTTGGATAAATACCAAGGCTGTCACCTGGCTCATAAACAAGTCCTGATCCTTCAAGAGAAAGCTCCAAATGACGGGTTTCTTTGTTAGAGCCGCGGCCATTTAGGTTGAGATTTTCAAGCACTTCAGCATAAAAAGGATTTGTTCTTGAGTATTCAGATGCAGCGGTTTGAGTGTTTACTCCTGCTGATTCCTGCTGGGTTGCTGCGGCTCCGCCTTCACTAAGTGAAGATGCCACCCCTTGAAGCCATTCAGAAAACGGCTCATCATAATCAAGGTCACAGTCCACTCGATCGAAAAGACGCGTTCCGCCAAGCTCTTTTAAACGCTCATCAAATTCTTTACCTGTTTGACAGAAGAATTCGTAAGAGCTGTCACCAAGTGAAAGGACAGAAAAGCTTAAATGATCAAGCTTTGGTGCACGTCTGCCGTGAACATATTCATGGAAAGAAAGGGCATTATCAGGCGGATCTCCCTCACCATGTGTGCTGACAATGATCAGTAAATTGTTTATTTTTTTCAGACTATTTGGTTTAAAATCTGACATAGAAGAGAGCGTCACTTGAAAACCTTTCTCTTCAAGATACTGCGCTGTCTTTTTTGCTAACCCTTCAGAATTGCCTGTTTGCGAGCCATAAAGCACGGTCACATCTTTGCTGACAGGCTGCGCTGGTGCTGCAGCAGAAGGAGAAGGGGTTTGGGCAGTATTTTCTAATCCGGTTAAAGCTGCCTGTGCTGATAAATAACCGGTAAGCCAAATTTTTTGCTGATCTGTTAAAGTCGGAAGCAGCTGATTAAGCAGTTCTGCCTGCTGCTGACTAAACGGACTGTTCAATACATGAAGTTGCAACGATATCCACCTCACAAGGAATATAAACATAGATTAATTCGATAGGAATTATATATATAGGTTCAATTTGAACTTTACCGAAAGTTTGCCATTAAGTAAAATATATAATATTGATTGTCATGATTAAGATTTCTAATACCTTTGCAAGGTGAAGAAACTTGAAGATGAATCGCTTATCTGTATAAAGCACCTTAAGAAAAATGGGGCCGTTTTGAATGAAGAAGCGATCGTAAGCAATTGAAAAGGGGTGTATGAAAGTTGATGCAGCTAAAATTTAAAAACAGAAAATGTTTTCGGCTTGTCTTCTTGATTGTTCTCATTTTATTAGCAGCGTGCAATTCTCCAAAGGACAATATAAAGGATTCATACAATAAGAGTAAAACAACAGCATCTTTTTCAAAAAAAGGCGTACTGCTAAGTAAAGGGGAAACAAATTTACTTCTTATAAATAATAGAACGCCTCTAAAAAGCGATGATTCATTGAAAACTCATCTTCTTATTGAAAAGTATAAAAATGATCTCATCGTTATGGATTTAACGAAAGTAGATTCTAAAAAGCTGTCACAGGGTCAAACGATTGAGGTTTGGTTTGATGAGTTACAAGAATCGTCTCCTCCTAAAGCAACGGTCAAAAAATATCACATCATAATGGATAAGTAGGGGAGCAGGGGCAGATTCTTTCTATCATGAAAAAAGAGAAAAACCCTAAGGTTTTTCTCCTTTCTCAAATTATGCTGTTGGAAGTCCCATCACAGCTTTCACTTCTAAATATTCCTCGATTCCGAAGTCTCCCCATTCTCTTCCAATACCAGATTGCTTAAAGCCGCCAAACGGGGCAAAGTAATCTGTTTCGGCATTGTTAATGGTAATTTGACCAGCACGAATATGTTCAGCTACATATTTTAATGTTTTTTCATCTTTTCCAACCACATAACCAGCAAGACCGTACACTGTATCATTGGCAATCTCAAGGGCATGATCCAGGTCTTGATATGTGATCACACTCATGACGGGTCCGAATATTTCCTCTTGTGCAATGGTCATATCATTTTTCACATTTGTGAAAATAGTATGCTTGGCGAAATACCCTTTGTCTAGTCCGTCCGGCTTCCCAGTTCCCCCAGCAAGCAGATTGGCACCTTCTTCAATTCCTTTTTCAATATAAGACTGCACGGTATCCCACTGCTTTTTGGAGACAAGCGGGCCAGTGGCGTGATCTTCTCGCGGATCACCAACTGTAAACTTCGGCAGGGCATTCAGCAGCGCTTTTTCAAATGCGTCTTTCATTGATTCAGGAATCAGCACACGTGTAGCTGCGGAACATACTTGACCTGTATTCATCGCAATATGATGAACGGCTGTTTCGGCTGCCTCATCCACATCTGCATCATCTAAGACGATAAGAGGGGATTTCCCGCCGAGCTCAAGAGCCACTTTCTTAATATTGTCTGCAGCGTTCTCCATTATTTTAGAGCCGACAGCACCTGATCCAGTAAATGAAACAAAGTCAATATCAGGATGTGAGCTAATGCCGTCACCAATGACGTCACCAGTTCCGTTTACTAGGTTAAAGACTCCTTTTGGTACGCCTGCTTCATCAATGATGTCTGCAAGAATCATTGCGGCAAAAGGTGTAATTTCCGCAGGCTTTAAGACAACTGGTGAACCTGCTGCAATGGCACCTGCGATTTTAAGTGATGTTTGATTCGTTGGGAAATTCCAAGGTGTAATCAATCCGCTGACACCAATCGCTTCTTTTATAATGGTATGCCCGCCGCGGTCCTCAGTAAATGTATAAGATTTAAGTGCTTCCGCTGCTTTAGAAAAATGTTCATGTCCCATTTTGCAATGAACCTCTTCTGATACTTTCAGCGGTGCACCGAGCTCTTGTGTCATGACTTCTATCAGTTCATCCTTACGTTTTTCGTAGCCGCGCACAATGTTTTCAAGCATCTTCACGCGTTCATTTCGAGATGTTTTTGAGAAAGAAGGGAAGGCGGCACGAGCAGCTTGGACTGCCTTATCTAAATCTTCTTTTGTACCTAAACTAATGGTGCCAATGACTTCCTCTGTAGCAGGATTGATGACTTCCGTCGTTTCGTTTCCTGTTGATGCGATCCATTCTCCGTTAATAAAATGTTTCTCTTGATTTCTCATTCTGACATGTCTCCTTTTTATATGTGATTCCATTCAATATTCTGTTTTCAGGTGATATAAAACTGTACCCACTGTGAAAAATCTAAAACGATGAAACTGTAAAAGAAAAAGTTTCTGATATAATACGCAAAGTGGGACATATGTCCTTTTCAACATCAGGGCATCTATCATTTAATGGAACTAGACTGAAAAAAGAAGGAGCATTTGAACGAATGAAAGGTGTTATTTTCGCTTTATTAGGAGGCGCTTGTATTACACTGCAAGGCGTAGCAAACGCAAGAATCAGCCAGGATATCGGGACATGGCAGGCGGCAACCATCACGCAGCTGACCGGTTTTGTTATCGCACTTATCATTTTACTGATCGTACGTGACGGACACGTTCGAGAATATCGAAAGGTGCAGCCGCTTTATTTAGTAGGCGGCGCATTTGCAGCCATTATTATTTTTAATGAAGTCACTGCGATTCAAATGATCGGTGTCACACTGACGATCGCTGCTTTACTCATTGCACAGCTGGCATTTACCTTTGCAATCGATGCAAAAGGATGGTTTGGTGTACAGAAGAAGAAAATGAAATGGCCGCATTATGCAGGAATTCTATTGATGATCGCGGGTGTAATCATTTTAAAGCTATAAAGGAGGGCGTCAGATGGAAGAGCTTCATGATGAATGTCTATTTTCCTCTTATCTCAAGGCACATCAATTAGAAAACGTCTTTCATCAGAAACTCATATCACATGTCAGCTTATGGCGCTATGAGCAAGGTGAGCTGATTTGTTCAAAGGGAGATCAGAGAGAGCACTTGTACTTGTTAGTAAAAGGGAAATTAAAGATTTTCACCACCACAAAGGAAGGGAAGACCTTTATTCTTTGTTTTAAACATCCTCTTGAAGCGATTGGAGATATTGAATACGTTCAGCAGACAGATATGGTCAATACAGTGGAGGCTGTCACAGAAGTACATATGCTAAGGATTTCTCATCAAGCACTCATGCGATATGCAAAGGATGACCCCCGCATATTAACCTTTTTATTAAAAGGGATTACAAACAAATTTTATACGAAATCAAACGATTTGAGCTTCCACCTTTTATATCCTGTAGAGGTCAGGCTCGCAAGCTACTTATTGTCTGTGTTAACAGGTGATAACAGTGCGAGCGCACTTCGTCTTACCGATGCGGCGAGCTTAATTGGTACAAGCTACAGGCATATTAACCGGGTGATTCAGCAATTCTGTGAAAAAGGGCTGATAGAGAGGCAAAGAGGCGAGATTACGATTCTTGACCGGAAAGGGCTCTTAGAAATAGCAGAGCACAACATTTATGAATAGAAGAAATGAAGGGATTCAGACATGATCATAGGAATAGGATTAGCCATCGCGGCTGGCGCACTCGTCAGCTTACAAACCATTTTTAACAGTAAGGTCAATGAGCAGACAGGCTCTTGGTCAACAACCACTCTCGTTCTAGGTATGGGCTTTATTGCTTCACTTTTGATGGGTCTTTTGCTAGAAGGAACCGGCATGTTTCAATTAAGACATATGGAAGCGTGGTACTGGATTAGCGGAGCCATTGGAGTAGGGGTGGTCATCTGCCTCGTTCAAGCAATCAAACGTCTTGGTCCGACTTATGGAATCTCAATTGTCCTGATTTCACAGCTTGGCTGCGCGCTTTTGTTCGATTCGCTTGGCTGGCTTGGGTTAGAGAAAGTGGAATTTTCGCCCGCAAAACTATTAGGTGTCATTGTGATTATTGCAGGAATCTTGGTGTTTAAATTGACCAAATTGGAACCAGCAGAAGAAGAGCAATCAGAAGAAAAAGGGCTGCCACAAGAGTAGCTGCCCTTTAGATCAATCGCCGCCATAAAACGGTTATCGCGGATAAACCATTTAAAAGGAGCCTTTTCATCAAAGGCTTTTTTTTCTGCCCATAGCCGTCCGCTTTATAGGCTGCTTTGTCCTTCGCGACGAGAATACTATAGGCGATTTTACGTTCGATTGCCTGAGTAAGTGATAGCGCAAACGGGGCGCTATCAATGACCAAAATCGACTCTGTATTTAAAAAACTAGACCTCGCATCTAAATTATATGTTCCAATAATACTTAAATAATCATCAATGACCATCGATTTCGCATGAATGGAATACGGACCTTCATATTCGTACAAATGAACGCCTGTTTTCATCAGTTCCTTTTTCGTGCTTAAGTAGCCTGCAAAAGCTAAAGGATTTGGCGTGGCTGTCAGAGAATTCGTGACAACTGTTGTTTGAATCTCGCTAGCTAATGGAGTGAGGCCTTCCTTCATGGGTCGTGTCGGGATAATATAAGGTGTCTGTATGAGCACAGATCGCTTTGCCCGGTGAGCAAGATCGTTTAATTTTTTCAGTACAAGAGGACGCTTATTGAAGCGCTCCACTGGATTTGTAAAGAATGCAATCTGTTTTACTGAGGTGGTATCTGCTGCCCAATTAAAGGACGACATCACAAAAGGTTCTTTCGTACGCACTGCCTCCTGATAGGACCTAAGCAGTTTCTTTCTTAGTTTTAAGCCATTTTTTGCTTTTTGCTTGGAGAACACGGCTTTTGTTTTTTTCGTAAAGTTATGATTCCATAAATAAACGAAATATTGCTCCATTTCATCTAATACTTTTCCTTTTTTGCCGTTATAAAGCAGCACATCGCGGTCAAATGCGAAGTCTTTCGGCGGCTGATCTGCAAAGTATTTATCACCGATATTCCTTCCGCCCATCACAACCACTCGGCCATCTGCCAGCAGCAGCTTATCATGAAGGCGGTTATGCCAAGTCCATGGCTTAAATAACCGAAAGGGCTCATAAAAACGAATGGCCATGTTCGGGTGATTTGCCACGGCATACCGTAAATGCTTCAGCGGTCCACGCAAACTGTGGCAGATGCCGTCTAAAAGCAGCTGAACCTTTACCCCTCGATCAGCAGCTTCAATTAAAGCACCTAGTACCCATTCGGCTGTTTTTCCCTTTTGAATGGAATAATAACTAAGACGGATCATCCTCTTTGCCTCACGAATCATTTGAATTCTGGCCTGGCCAGACTCAAATCCATCGTCAAGAAGCATCACTTGATTTGTGCCCTGATCGTCTCCTGAGATGGAAGAGGCTTTATAGATACAATGTTCTTTGCATGTTTTTTGAATCGGTAAATAAAACAAAACAAATGCGGTCAAAAAGACATAAACGACATAGAGAAGGATCAGATAAAACAAAAGATGAAGCATACGGATCAGCTCCTTTCACATAGACACAACTTTTCCTTAGTTTATGTCAAAAATAAAATTTCACTCATTTTCGCCTTTCACCTAAATACATGACAAAAGAATCATCTTGTTTTTATTGGGCATTTAATTATAGTATGAAATGAGTAAGGGGGAATCGAATTGAACGAATCATTATTTAACATCCCAAGCGATGTATATCAAACGTTAAGTGAAACAGAGCGTTATTTACTCAATTATATTCACCAGCATTTAGAGGATATCTCCACCTTATCCATTGTCACTTTAAGCGAAAGAGCCAATGTATCGACAGCCACAATTGTCAGACTGATGAAAAAAATTGGTTATAATGGCTATACATCCTTTAAATATCGATTGAAACAAGAAAAGAAAATGACAGATGCAAGCGACCAGCTGAAAAATATTGATGAAGACATCAAACTAGCGATTCGGAAAAATGAAGAAGAGGTTTTAAAGACGATCCAGCTGCAAAGTATTGGACAAATTGAAGATGCCGTTCAAAAAATACATAATGCAGACAAAATTTATATTTTCGGCAGAGGCTTCTCAGAAATGATCGCCAAAGAGATGACCATCAAATTACAGCTCATCGGGAAAACATGTGAAGTACACGACGATCCAAATATCATTCGGCTGAAATCGCGAGACATTGAAAAAAGTGAGCTTGCCATCTTTGTTTCATTAAATGGCGAAACAGCTGAGCTTGTTGAAGCGTGTCAAAACCTCAGCATGAAGCAAGTCACAACCATTACGGTCACGACAAGAATAGATTCTACATTAAGCAAAATATCAGATATGACACTAGTCGGATATAAAGGGGAACAATCTTTCTTTCCAGATTATGAAGTCAGATCCCGCCTGTCTCTCCATGTCATTGCCCGCATTTTACTCGATGCCTATGTGATCCGAATGAAATAACCAATAAGAAAGCCTTCGAGACTTTGATCTGGAAGGCTTTTTCTCATGAAAACCTTTACACATTCTGAAAACATTTTCACTGAATCGTATGAGATACTTTCTTTAGAGAAAAGAAAGAAGGTGAAACCAATTGATTTATACCTGCACCTTAAATCCTGCTATTGACCTATATATTGCATTAAAAGAAATGCGGGCAAATGCAGTCAACCGTACGGAAGATGAAGATTATCAGCCGAATGGAAAAGGCGTGAACGTGTCGATTATGCTAAAGAAATATGGCTTCACCAGCACTGCATTAGGGTTTATCGCTGGGTTTTCAGGCTCTTATATTGAACAATCCTTAAAGGATCTCTCTATTCAGACCGATTTTATCTCGGTTGAGGGAATTACACGCATTAATGTTTTTATCAATACGACAGAAGAATACAAGCTCGTGAACCAGGGCCCTGCGATTGAAGAAAGAGCGCTTCACGCCTTTCGTGAGAAAATTGCAGCTATCCCGCAGGGGGGCATCCTTATCATGTCAGGCAGTTTGCCAAAGGGCGTTCCTGCCAGCATTTTTTCAGAAGTAGCAGCTATTTGCCATCAACAGAAGGTCAAGTTCATTTTAGACACAAGCTCTGCAGCGGTTCTTGAGACGCTTCAATACAAGCCGTATTTATTAAAACCAAATGAAGAAGAAATTGCTGCTTTTTTCGGCAAAACACATCCTCTGTCAGAAAAAGAACTCATTCAATCAGGAGAAAAGCTTATTGAGATGGGTGCAGAGCAAGTGCTTATTTCCCGCGGGGGAGAAGGGGCTTTGTTCATTACGAAAAACGCCGTCTTAAAAGGAAACGCACCGACAGGCATTGTAGTAAATACAGCTTGTTCAGGAGATGCGATGCTTGCAGCTTTTCTTAGTAAACAGCTTGAAGGACATTCACCTGAAGAATGCTTACGATACGGCATTGCAACAGGAGCCTCTACCGCATTTTCGAAAGGCTTAAGTGATTTACATGACATTGATTCATTGATTGAGCAAGTACACATACAGAAAATATAAGGGGGAATACACATGAGCCGTAAAAAAATTGTCGCTGCAACCGGCTGTCCAACAGGCATTGCACACACATTCATGGCAGCTGAAGCATTAAAAATCGCTGCTGAGCAGCTAGGGGTCGACATCAAAGTCGAAACGCATGGTCAAGTAGGAATTGAAAACGCTTTAACTGATCAAGACATTATGGAAGCAGATGGAGTCATTGTGGCAGCCGACAAAGATGTGCATACAGACCGTTTTCACGGCAAGCCACTGATTGAAGTGCCTGTAGCCAAAGGCATTCGCACGCCGACTGAGCTGATTCAGAGCATTATCAATGGAGATGCTCCCGTTCATCAAGTGAAAGGAAGAGCTTCTGGAACAGAGAAACCATCTGCTCCTTCATCCTCTCAACAAAAGTCGGCAAATAAATGGATACACACTATTTATAAGCACTTAATGAACGGTGTATCGCACATGCTGCCATTTGTCGTTGGAGGCGGGGTCTTAATAGCTATTTCCTTCCTATTCGGAATCTACTCTGCTGATCCTCAGCACGAAACGTATCATCCGTTTGCTGCCTATTTGAAAAGCATTGGCGGACTTGGCTTTAGCTTAATGGTACCAATTTTAGCAGCATTTATCGCTGATTCAATTGCAAGACGCCCAGGGATGGTCGTCGGTTTTATAGGAGGGCTCCTTGCAAATGATGGAGGTGCTGGATTCTTAGGCGGTATTATCGCAGGTTTTGCAGCAGGATATATCATTTTATTGCTTCAATTCTTGCTTCAAAAATTACCAGCATCACTTGATGGATTAAAATCGATCTTCATCTATCCTGTCATCGGTATTTTCTTAATTGGGGCTGTCATGACCCCGCTATTGGTTCCCATCACAGGGTTAAATAATTCCTTAATGGATTTTCTCTCATCTGTACAATCCACAAATCCGCTGCTTTTAGGCTTAATTGTGGGAGCAATGTGTGGATTTGATATGGGCGGACCATTTAACAAAGCAGCCTATGTTACAGGAACGGCTTTACTTGCACAAGGCAACCTTTACTTTATGGCAGGTGTGTCTGCAGCATGTATCACACCACCACTTATCATTGCGATTGCTACAACCATTTTCCGAAAACATTTCACGCCACAAGAACGAAATGCTGGGGCAATCAACTATATTCTGGGGGCGACACATATTACAGAAGGAGCCATCCCATTTGCGGCAAAAAACCCAGTCGTTGTCCTGCCAATTATCATGTTTGGTTCCGCCATCTCTGCTATATTGACATATTTGTTTGGCGTACAGGTTCCAGCTCCGCATGGTGGATTCCTTGTCCTTCCAGTTGTCACAGGTGCATTCCAATGGGTGCTTTCCATACTAATCGGATCAATTGTAGGTGCGATTCTATACGGACTTTACCGTAAAAAAATAGACAAACCCGCAGTTTAAGAGGGAGGAAGAGAAATAATGGAACATATCTATATGAATCTTCACGAAACAGCTTCTTCACAGGCTGGCGTGTTCGCAGCCATTGCTGACATTGCTTACAAAGCAGGTATTTGCACCTCACCAGAGGAAGTCAAAAAAGGCTTAGCGGAAAGAGAAGCATTGAGTACAACTGGATTTCAAGATGGATTTGCTATTCCGCATACACAAACAGAAGCCATCACAAAACCAGCACTTGTGATCGTCCGCACGGAAACAGGCATTGAATGGGACGCTTTTGATGGGAAGCCTTGCTTTTTCTTCTTATCCTTACTGATCCCTAAAAGTGAAGCAGGGACGACTCATTTAAAGGCTCTTTCTGCCCTTTCACGAGGCTTAATGGATGAAACGAAACGTCAAAAACTGCTGGAAACAAGAACAAATGAAGACATGCTGGCTGTATTAGAAACGGATATTTTAACGAGAGAGGATGTTTGATCATGCCTTTACTTTCAACAACACCAATGCTTGAGGCTGCGAAAAAAGAAAAATACGGAATTGTGGCATTCAATGTACACTCCTTTGACAGTATCTATTGGGTACTCGAAACTGCTGCAGAATTAAAGTCACCTGTGATATTGCAAACAACGGTTGGAACGGTTCAATCTCTTGGAGCAAAAGCGATTGCAGATACAGTGAAGGCGGCGGCTGATCAATATCAAATCCCAATCGGTCTTCACCTCGATCATTGCACAGACTTTGATGTGATTCTCACCTGTATCAGAGCGGGATATACATCCGTTATGATCGATGCATCTATGCATTCATATGAAGAAAATGTTCGTCGCACAAAAGAAGTCGTGGATCTTGCCTTAAAAGTGGGTGTAAATGTCGAAGCAGAATTAGGCAAGGTAGGCGGTGTCGAAGATGATATCGTTGTTGATGAAAAGGATGCTGAAAAAGCCGTTCCATCAGAATGCCGTCAATTTGTAGAAGAAACTGGGGTGCCCACTTTAGCGCCTGCGATTGGTACTGCCCATGGCATTTATAAAGGGGTGCCGGATATTGACTTTGCCCGCATTGAACAAATTGCGGACCTGGTCGATGTACCACTTGTTCTCCACGGTGGTTCTGCTGTACCGGATGAGGATGTGAAGCGATGCGTTGCACTTGGTATGGCAAAGGTGAATGTCTCAACTGAATTGAAAAATGCATACTCCGAGGCCATACGTGATCATTTCTCAAATGAACCTGAAAGCTTAGATCCGCGTATGTATTTACAAAAAGCAAAACAAGCAGCAAAAGACATGGTCCAATCGAAAATCCGAATCGTTGGCAGTGAGGGCAAAGCCCATCCGCTATATCAATAAGAAAAAAAGCAGAGCTGCAATTGCTCTGCTTTTTCACATTATTCGTTTTCTTTCATTTCATTTGATGTACGTACTCGTGCATTTCCCATAAATACGACTGTAATCGCCGCAAGTGCAATCGGGAATAAAGCAAGCAAAAATACATACGTAATACTTTGTGACATTGCATCGATGACTTTATTTAAAATATCAGTCGGAATTTGTGAGCGGGCACCTTCTTGGAAAATAGCCTGTGGATCGCCTATTTGGGAAGGGGATCCTTTCATTCCACTAAAGGCATCAGCTAAACGATTTGTCAGCACATTGGTTTGAATCGTCCCGAAAATCGTGACACCGAGCGTCATCCCAAGTGATCTCATAAATGAATTGGTCGAGTTTGCACTGCCTCGATAGCGCGGCTCAAGATCATTCATTGAAGCTGACGGCAGAAGGGAGAAGCTGAACCCGACCCCAAATCCTGATATCATCATAAAGAGTGTGAGCCACAGTCTTGCTGTATCTGGTGACATATTGGCAAGCAGCAGCATCCCAGCGAAAAATGAAATGACAGAGATGGCCATAAGACGTCTGAAAGGCACTTTCGTCTGCATCGTTCCGCCAATCATACTGCCAATGACTGATCCAATCATCATCGGTGTTAAAATAAACCCTGCACTTGTCGCAGATTCACCGTACACCGCCTGCACGAAAATAGGAATAAACACAGCAAGAATAATGAATGTCCCGCCATATAAAAACGCCAAAATTTGAGATGTCGCAAATAATCGATTTTTAAACATCCAAAATGAGATAATCGGTTCCTCAGCTTTACGCTCAACAATAAAGAAGATCGTACCGAACACAAGAAACACAGCAAAAAGTGTGAGGATTTGCACCGAATCCCAAGCATAAGATTTACCGCCAAGCTCAAGCGCGAACATTAAGCTGACAACCGCAACGACAAGTGTAATAGCACCTGACCAGTCGATTTTCTGCTTACGATGTTCAAGCGATTCCTGATAATATCTGGCGATCAAGAAGACACTGACAATACCAATCGGCACATTAATATAGAAAACCCAATGCCAGCCGATCGAATCCGTAATAATAGCACCTAAGAGCGGTCCGAGTACACTTGATAAACCAAAGACAGCTCCAAACATACCAGACATTTTTCCGCGCTTTTCAGGCGGGAAGATGTCAAAGATAATTGTAAATGCGATTGGAAGAAGGGCACCGCCTCCAAGCCCTTGAATGGCTCGGTAAATAATGAGCTGATCCATCGTTTGTGCGATACCGCACAGCGCTGATCCAATTAAAAAGAAAATAAGTCCAAACAGAAAAAAACGCTTTCGACCATACATATCAGAAAGCTTTCCGTAAATAGGCATTCCCGCCATTACTGCCACCATATAAGAAGCCGTCACCCAAGCAAATTTATCAAAACTGCCCAAATCTGCTACGATACTTCCCATCGCTGTTGCAACAATGGTATTGTCCATCGCTGCCATAAAAATACCTAACAGCAAACCGATGACAACAAAGCGAGTGGATGCCTTGCCTTTATCCACATGATTCATTTCATTTACCTCCTGCTTACGTTCTCTCCTTATTTTTGCTATGATCAACTTAAATATTAAAGTAAGAGAACATTTATCTTGATGATCAAGATAAATTGATTTTAAAGGGAGGAGAACAAGTTGTCAATAAAGAACGAGGCTGAAGACAGAGCAACCCAGATCATCCATACAATGAGGCGCCTCGCCACACGAACCGTTTTATTCCACCAAGCGGCCGCCCAATCACTCGGCCTTTTTCCAACAGATCTCAAATCAGCTGATTTATTAAATGAACTCGGCCCCCTTACAGCAGGGGAATTAAGTGAAAAAACAGGCCTTAGCTCCGGTGCAGTCACAGCACTCATTGACCGGCTTGAAAAAGCGGGCTACGCCAAAAGAGCAAAGGACCCAAAAGACAAACGAAGAGTGATCATCGTTCCATTAACGGCAGGGAAATCACAGGTGAAAGAACTCTTTCGATCCTTATCAACATCAACGAAGGAACTCACAAATGAATACAAACCAGAAGAATTAGATTTAATTATTCAATTTATAACTGAAGCAGCAGATATCATGGAGCAAGAACTTCAATTGCTTAAGTCTAAATCGTAAAAAGTACACTGATGCGGGTGTGCTTTTTCTAAGTGCATTCCTAATTCATGTAGGGATTGCCTCGATTAGTGACATCTTCCTTACCATAAAAGTGCTCTATAACACTTTTTTATAATGGAGTAGCTCAAATCTATTTAAAAGATTGTTCTAAAAACTACATTATAATTGTTATGACAAAAGTGGAACTAATGCATTCTATAGTTTGCTTTTCAATTGAAACAATGTTCATTTACATAATCAGTATTGTTTTTGTATCTTAATGCCTATTTAATGACAAACTTTGTATTGGGAAAATTGACCTTGTCAATGAATAGGAAGGAGTGAATTCTGCTGGGGAAGATACTTGATGCAAAAGCACTAACAAGTGCCATGGACACAAGGGCAAAACACTATCAGGAACTCCGCGAACAAATAGTAGATTTAAAACAGGCATTACAAAGTGTTGCCAATCTTGGTGATGATTTTACTGGGAAAGGTGCCGATAACATTAAAAGCTTTTATAAAGAACTAGCGGGTAATGTTGATATGTTTATCAATTTCATTGATAAGCAAAAAGCCTTTCATGAAGGTGTTTCTGGGACACTTGATGATACAAACTTTGGCGGCGACACCTTTGTAGAAGAACACTTTTTAGACAACGCAGTACATATGGGCATCAAAAATGCCAAAAGCATTGTGAAGGATCAAAAAAAGGCACTCAAAACCATTTTTCAAGACATTGATGACCTCATTTCCCTAGAGGTATTTGATAGCCAAACCTTTGATGAAAAAATAGAAGATGCGGAAGATGAACGAAAAAAGACGGTCAAAGATCTGAGAGAGCTTGATCAAAATTTAAAAGATGAATATGCTTTGTCAGAAACGGAGCAGCAAGCTACAATGGCATTGTACGCTGAAATGATGAATGCGACAAATGACGGAAAAGCGATTTCGCCTATGAATTTTGACAAGAAAGCGTATCAAAATAGCGACATCTACAAGGCAAAAAGCGATATTGAAAAGCAAACTTCTGAATATCTGAAAATCAAAAAAGAACAAGAAGAAGCCCGCGAGATCGCAAAAGAACAAGAAGCCCTCGCCAACCGTCCTTGGTATGAAAAAGCGCTCGATTACGGTGGAAATATCGTCAATGAACTGACAGGTGTGAACGATGCAAAACGTGCCGCAACAGGCGTTGATCCAATCACGGGCGAGGAACTCACCGCAGGCCAGCGAGTCGCGGCAGGCGGCATGGCAGCAGCCGGCTATATCCCAATCGTAGGCTGGGCAGGCCGCATTTTTAAAGGCGGAAAGGCGGTCTATAAAACGACTCAAGCCACAACAGCTGCAGTCAGAGCAGTCGACATCTACAAGACATCACAAAAATCCTTTGACGCCCTGAAAACGTCACAAAAAGGATTATATGGCCTCACCGTCACCAACGGTTTCAGCGAAGCAATCACAGGCCGCGATATGTTTGGAAATAAGGTCTCGAAAGAACAGCAGGAAGCGAGTATGAATGCGGCGCTTGGAATGCTTTTGCCGTTTGGAGCGAAAGGGTTTCATGGTAAAATGGGGGTTAAGGGTACGGGTGAAATTGGTTGGAATATGTCAAAAGGCGGAGGGAAAATAAATGGAAGAATGTATTCTCACCATGCTTTGGAAAGAATGGCACCTGATACTCCTGAAGTAAAAGCTACTTTAACAAGTAGAGCAATTAAAAAAGCTGAAGAATTAGGATTTAAACCACAAACAAAAGAATTTAGTGATTTTATCAAAAAATATGTTGATCCAAGAAATATTCCACCTTCAGTTATTGAAGACGCTATAATGAATACGAAAAAGATACCTGGTAATAGAAGTGGAACGTTTGTTCATGAAACTCGGGATGTCAAAGTAATTATAAATGAAGCAGGCGATGTTATCACAGTTATACCAAAATAATTAATAAAAGGATGAATACGAATGTTTATCAAGTATGATGAATATGATCTATTAGAACTTTTTCAAAGTGAGCCGGTGAGTATAACAGGCAATATAGATGATGGAGAATTAATTTATACTTACAAAGATGACCAAAATTTCAAGGTGATTTTAACTTTAGATGTATATAAGCAAACGAGTAGTCTAAGTATTACATTTAATGATTCTATAGTATTTACAGGTGATTTTAATAATGTAACAAGTATAAAAAAAGATGACAAAGCTATGGTAATGAACGTGGGCGAAGAAGAGAGGCTAAAAGTTAAATTTTATAAACAAGTTGGAGTGGAGTTACTTTAAAATAGCCTTATTGTATTAGAAAGAAATATAAAACAAATATGATATTCTCTCAGATAAATCAGTAGGTGAAGTAGTTGATACTTCTAAATATAATGTTATTGTTATCATACCTTGACTGGCTATATGCCTTTCAAGGTTTTTGTGTTTATTGGCCTTCATACCGATAAAATGGGGATCTTTTTTCCTGAGTGGGTCATCGTATGATAGAGACAAGCAAAACTAGGCACTCACAGCTTTTATGGTGATTGTTTTTTGAATGAGGGATACTTCACATCATTTTCTTTGAATATAGATCTGAAAAAAGTATAGATGTTAAACAGTGAAATAGCAGACTAATTGCTTTAACGGCGAACTTCTTCATAAGAAAATGAGGTTGGTACAATAAACAGAATAACATCCTCTAATAATGCATAGAGAATGCTGCTCTGTTTAGAAGGTGGAAATTATTTTAATTTATTTGTTCAATCAGATTCACAAATTCGAGTGAAGAAAGTGTTTCTTAACTCAATATTCCCCTTTAATTTTAAAAAATGACCCACGAATCGTTCCAGCTAGTTTAGACTTCTGCCTAGCAAATTTAAATTTTCCTTCTAATTCCTTTGGTACATCCATCCCTTCAGAAAGCTTAAAACCAACAGCGCGTTTTTTCGGGTCATCCAATGTATACAGGACGTTAATTGCAAGACCATCCTCATAAAAGACATAGGTCCATTTGATATTTTCCACTTGAAAACTTGCCGTTTCTAAAGGTTTGGCTGCAAACTCTAGTTCACGTTCTTCTTTTAACACTCGGTTCACATAATCAAGGGTCTCCTGACTTTCGCTGGCGGGTAATACTGTAAATTCATGCTTATATTTGTTCATAAAGTAGCGAGCCTCATTTGCTCTTAAGCCAGCAAGTGCTTCTGCTACAGGTGAAGACTCTAAACCAATCGTAGACACATGTTTAAAATCAACGATATAAGCCATTTCTATTCCTCCAAATCCTTCTTATTTCCGTACAACAGGAATCCACATCTCACCAAGTAATAAGTCGTTTCGCTGACCCATTTCTACCACTGCATTTGGTCCACCAACATAGGCAAAATTCTTTGCTTCAGGCAAGACTTGACCAAATGCAATACCAGTAAGCGTTTGATGCAATTCATCAGCGGTTTTAGCTTCCCCTTTAACGATTAGATATTCCCCTTTAGGAAATTGAATCACTCTGTCCGCTTCTGGTAACGATTCCTCTGTCATGACCCCGACATAATGCATCAGCTTATTATTTACCGCTTCGTTTACGATAAAAATATAGTCATTTGTGGCAATGGCTTTTAAGCTGTCAAGCTTACCTTCTTGGTTGACTGCTTGCCAAAAGTCTGCTTTTTCCTTCGTTATGCCCGCATAGTCTGTGTAATGACTCTTAAGTTCAGTTCCAATACCTAACACGTGAAAGCTGTCTTTTTCTTCTAGTATATATTCTGCCATATTCAACACTTCCTTTTCGAAAAATGAACCAAGTGATTCTGTCTTTTCACTTGATAGGTATATAATAGGCTTAAATCATGTCAAAAAATGATACTGTTTAGGGGGACCAGATGAAAAAAGTTGAACGGATTAATACCATCATGCGGTATATTAACAACCGCGCCAACTTTACAATTTCTGAAATCATGAGAGAATTTCATATCTCTCGTTCGACAGCAATTAGAGACATCAGAGAAATTGAAGCTATGGGGATGCCGCTTGTCGCAGAAGTAGGAAGAGACGGAGGATATTTTGTGATGAACAATTCTGTCCTGCCAACTGTCCGTTTTACCGATAATGAGATTAAAGCTCTTTTTATTGCCTTTATGGCCACGAGAAACCAACAACTCCCTTATTTAAAGAGTCGCCAGTCTTTAGCTGAAAAATTACTAGGACTCATCTCAGAAACCCAGCAAGATGACCTCGTTCTGTTAAATCGCCTCTTGCTATTTGAAGGGACCAACCCGAATAATCCTGATTTGCTTGATTTGTCCGATCTCCCTCACCCCATGTTAGAAAAATTAATCCAATTGCTTATTTTGGATCGATATTTACTGATTACCGTTAGAGAGGAGAAAGTGATCAAGTCCTATCCCATTTACCTTTTGAACCTTTATCGTGAAAAAAGCCTGTGGTTGATTGAAGGCTTTGATGTAAAGGAAGAGAAGAAACGGATTTTGCCTGTCGACAATCTCACAGATGTAAAACCATACTCTACAAAAAATAGATTTAGCAGGAAAAAGATATTAGAAAAACTAAGTAAGCAGGAGGAGGTAATCAACCTTGTCCTTGAACTTGGTCCAAAGGCAATTGCACAGTTCAAAAAATACCATCCTTTCAAAATGTCAATTTCTTATACGAATCCTTACCAAACTACAGCCATTTTAAAGACTTTTATCAATGTTAATTATTCAGAAGAAATAACCGAAATAACAAATTGGCTATTTTTCCTAGGTGAGGATATCAAGGTCAGGGAAATGCCTGTAGAAATCTTGGAAAGTTTACAAGAAAGACTACTACTATATTGTCCATAATCAATGCTGGTTAGACCTCGTATTAGATACATGAAGCTGAGTCGTATTTCGAACAAATCTCAATGAACCACCAATCTTACTTCCATCTTCTGTAGATCTCAGCTGCGGAAGAAAACGGTTAAAGATTTAATAAAACTCGATCAAAATTTAAAAGGTGAATATTCTTTGTTAGAGACAGAGCAGCAAACTACAATGGCATTGTAAGCCGAAATGATGAATGCGACAAATGATGGAACAGCGATTCCTATGAATTTTGACAAGAAGGCAGTTAAATACATTTTAGATAAAGGGGTTAATTTTATTGATTTCTTATGATGAAGAACTAATAAAGGATTTGGAATTAAAAGACCTTCTTAAAAGTGTCAAAGTACATAAAAATCCCGAAATTTATTTAGATTTAATAGAACAAAAATTTGATTTTGCTGGTTCAAAAATAGATTGGTTACAAACAAATAAACATTATAGTAAGAGCTCAAATAATGAATCGTTACTTCCTGATGCTCTTCTATTTATAACCGAATTAAAAGACAAATATTTAGCTAATCACTTACAAGTGATTTACATAGGGGATAACCTTACAGAGTTTGGGTATCAGTTTGAATTAAAACATTTAGAAGAGCTATTAGTCTATTTTTTAGATATCCCACAGCACCACTACTTTATATCATTAAAAGGTGATTGGTGTATTTGTATTTCATTTGAAAACGATTTGGATTTCGGATTTAGTTTAAACAAAAAATAATTTTAAACGTCACGTATAGGAAAAATAAAAGATGATAAGAAGTGAAAAAACCTTGACTGGCTTTATATCATTCAAGGTTTTTTGTGTTTATTGGTCCTCAAACACTTAAAAAAAGACAAAGGACTCTTTGCCTGAAAGCACACTCAAATGGTGTGTTTTTCTTATGAAAAGAGCACACAATCGCTGCACAGCACGTGCTGAAGACATTTGGGCTTCTTTGATGCATGTGAGTTGATTAGACTTATAAGCAAAGAGAAGAAAGGAGGAATTCCAACTGTACTTAACCAAAAGGGGCACGACTTTACTATCTATGCTGCTTCACACGACATCTTATCTATCAATAGAAGATTTACAGAATCGGATGAAAGTCTCGACTCGAACCGTTTACGCTGAAATCAAACGTATGAACAGCTGGCTGGAAACTCATCAGCTTAGTGGTGTGCAGCGAAAAGGTCAACTTGGCTATTATTTAAATCCTCTTGAGAAAGAAATCATTATTCAAAAAGCTGACACCATTCTTGTTGGTCACGATTATGAACCATGTAAAAAGGAACGAAGGGCCATCTTGCTTTTATCCATTGCATGCAGCGAGCATTGCCTAAGAATTGATGATTTCATGAAGATGACAAAGGTGAGCCGAAATACATTGCTCGAGGATATGAAACAGCTAAAAGAGGCGCTTTTAAAGCAGGAGATCACACTCCGCTATCAGGCAGCAAGCGGCTATGTGATTTTAGGAGACGAAAGGGCCATTCGATTGGCACTCAAACCTTATATACATTTCATTCGCACAATGATAAAAAACGAAAAAACGTTTCCGTCATTTTGGTTAAAGGGACCTATTTCGTCCAAACGGGTACACCATCTCCTCCAGCAGTCAGAACAAGAACTTAAGCTTGAATTTGCAGATGAGATGCTGGATCAGCTCTCTTTGGATCTCTTTTTCTACTTCAAGCGGATGAAGCTAGGGTATGCTGTACACATTTCAAACGAAGAAAAGCGAACATTGCAGGAAACAGAGGAATGCTTGGCGGCTATTCGTTTCATGGCGCAGATTCAAAAAGAGGCCAGTCTCTTTGTTCATGATGATGAGATCTATTTTCTTAGCACCCTTTGGCTCAGTGCCAAAAAACAAAAACTTCCATCAATTAAAAAACCAGAAGAACATCTCATTCGCACCATCGCTAGACAAATGATATTTGACTTTCAGCGATATGCTTGTATTTCCTTTCAAGAACCAAAAGCATTGGAGCAAAACTTAACCATGCATTTAATTCCAGCCTATTACAGGCTCATCTATCACATTGGTATAATCAACGAACTGACGGATTCTATAAAAAAAGCACAGCCAGAAGTATTTGAAATCACTCAAAAAGTTGCCTGCCATTTAGAAAAGGCGGCCTGTTCCAAGTTGAGTGACCATGAAGTTGCATATCTCACCATGCATTTTGGCAGCTGGATGAGAAGGGAAGGAATTTCATCCATTGTTAAGCGTTCTGTATACATTGTCTGCGGAGAAGGAATCGGCACAAGTAACATGCTGAAAACTCAGCTCCTCGAATTAATCGGCTACATCGAAGTACGCGGGCTGTTATCAAAGCGTGCATATGAAGAATTAGCAGCCGTTGATGCAGATTTCGTTGTGTCCACAACACCTATTTCGTTTAAAGGAAAACCAGTTCATCTCGTTCATCCTATTTTAACTGCCTATGAGAAAAAAACATTACTTCAATACGGGAAAGGCTTAGAAACGATGGTTGACGAGCAGTATGTAAACGCTTTATTCAACATCATTCAGCAGCATACCATCGTACAAAACAAACAAGCACTGCTTCATGACATTCAGGAGCTGCTTCATCCCACATATGTATCCTATCAGAAAGGGTGGAACCCAGTGTTAAACGATTTATTAACAGAACAAACCATTAAGCTCCACCAAACAGCAGACACATGGCAAGAGGCGATTACTAAAGCGGCGCAGCCTTTACTTGACCAAAATGCCATTGAAACAAGTTATGTAGAAGCCATGATTCAGTCTGTTCATCAAAATGGTCCTTATATTGTGATTGCACCACAAGTGGCCATTCCACATGCAAGGCCCGAGGATGGCGTGAACAAATTGAGCATGACACTCATGTCATTCAAACAGCCCATTTCGTTTTCAAAGGATGGCAAAAAGCAGGTGCGGCTCGTCATTGTGTTAGCCGCTATTGACAGCATGAGCCACTTGAAAGCACTCAAACAGCTGACCATGCTGTTAAGTGAAGAGAAACGGACGAAACAATTGATTGAAGCAGAAGATTTAGCATCGGTTCAAGAATTAATTGATCAATTTTCACAAGTATAAAGGGGGAAAAAGAGAATGAAAAAAATTCTAGTTGTATGTGGAAACGGGTTAGGGAGCAGCTTTATTGTAGAAATGAATGTCAAAAAAGCATTAGAAGAATTAGGTCTTGAAGCTGAGGTGGATCATACCGATCTCAGTACAAGTAAAAATGAACAAGCAGACCTTTATATCGGGGCAGCTGATATTATTGACCAACTGAATGACGGCACAAGAAATGTGGCTGGCTTAAATAATTTGTTAGACCAGAAAGCCATTAAGGACGTCCTTCGTCAACACATTTAAGTCATGAAAAAGGGGGATTCACATCATGATAGAACTGATCATGAACGATATATTGGGCACACCTGCCATTCTTATCGGTTTATTTGCTCTAGCCGGTTTACTTTTGCAGAAAAAATCAGCCGCAGATACTGTGTCAGGCACCTTGAAAACAACCATGGGCTTTTTAATATTAGGGGCGGGCGCTACAGTGGTTTCGGATTCACTCGGGGTTTTTCGAAAGATGTTTGAAGCAGCCTTTCACATTCAAGGGGTTGTGCCAAATACAGATGCTATGGCCGCCATTGCTCAAAAAGAATTCGGTACACAGACAGCACTCATTATGATTTTTGGCATGCTGGTCAATTTGTTACTTGCAAGATTCACACCCTTTAAATACGTCTTTTTGACTGGGCATCATACGTTGTATATGGCGGCTATGCTCGCCGTCGTTCTCTCAACAGCCGGCATGCACGGGTGGCTGCTCATCTCAACTGGTTCAATGATATTAGGGGCAGCTATGGTCATTGCACCCGCAATCCTTCAGCCGTTTACGAGGAAAGTCACCGGAAGCAATGATCTCGCGCTCGGACACTTCAGTACTTTCGGTTATTTTACTGCGGGAATGATCGGCAAATGGGTTGGTTCTCCAGAAAAATCAACGGAAACCATTCAAGTGCCTAAATCACTCGGTTTTCTAAGAGATACATCTGTTGCCATTTCGATTACGATGGCTTTGCTGTTCTTTGCGATTGCACCGTTTGCAGGAATTCCTTTTATAGAACAAATTAGCGGGGGCACGAACTTCGCTGTCTTCATTCTCATTCAGGCGATTACGTTTGCTGCTGGTGTGTACATTATTTTAGCAGGGGTACGGATGGCCATTGGCGAGATCGTGCCTGCTTTCAAGGGGATTGCCGATCGATTCGTGAAGGGAGCAAAGCCGGCACTTGATGCGCCAACCGTTTTTCCATTTGCGCCAAATGCGGTCATTATTGGTTTTTTATGCAGCTTTGCAGGAGGCATCGTATCCATTTTTCTTTTACCTTTGTTTGGTTTAACTGTCATTGTCCCTGGTCTTGTCCCGCACTTTTTTTGCGGTGCTACAGCAGGAGTGTATGGCAATGCAACAGGAGGGGTAAGAGGTGCTGTCGCTGGGTCCTTTGTAAATGGGTTGCTTCTTTCCTTTTTACCTGCTTGTTTATTACCTGTGCTCGGAACCCTCGGCTTTGAAGGGACAACGTTTGGAGATACAGACTTTGGTATCATCGGAATCTTAATTGGATTGATCAAGTTTTTATTTCAGCTGTAAAAAGGAGGAGACTGAGATTGACAGCCACTTTTTCACCTTCACTGATGTGCATGGATCTCACGCATTTCCGTGAACAAATTCATCTTCTCAACACGAGAGCAGACCGGTACCATGTCGATGTGATGGATGGGCATTATGTGAAGAATATGACGTTATCACCCTTTTTCATTGAACAGCTTCGGAAACTGACAAATTTACCGATTGATGTTCATCTAATGGCTGAACACCCCCAGGAATTTTTAATCGATGCATGTATTGATGCTGGCGCAACGATGATTTGTTTACATCCAGAAGTCGTGCAAAAAGATACCTTTCGAATCATCCGGCATATTCACCAAAGAAACTGTGAGGTTGGCTTTGTTCTAAATCCCACCACACCAGTTGCAGCATTAGAGTCCTTTATTCATTTAATAGACCGAGTGACGATCATGACGATCGATCCAGGCTTTGCCGGACAGCCATTTATTAAAGAAATGCTTCAGAAAATTAAACAGGTGAAAGATATCAAAAAACACGGAGGATACTCGTTTTCAATTGAAGTAGACGGCTCTTGTAATGAGAGCACGTTCCGGCTGCTTGCTGAGGCTGGAAATGAGATCTACATCATCGGCACCTCAGGTTTATTTGGACTTCATAAACAACTCGACACTGCTTGGGAAACAATGAAGCAAATATTTTCAAAAGAAACAGCTTCAATCGAATCACGTTAGTAAAAGAGAGGATGAAACCCATCCTCTTTTTTACGCAATTTTACTAAAACAACATTTACTCACCAAAACTTACCCAAAAACAAAATAAAAATCGCAAATCCACAATTGAAAGCGCTTTATTAATATGTTATCCTTCAAATATCTTTAGTAAATATTTAGTCAAATAACGATGAGGAGTTTGCCTATGACCACACTCAAAGATATTGCTCATGATGCAAAAGTGTCCGTTTCCACTGTATCCCGTGTGTTAAATGGCGATCAAACGCTTGCCGTTTCACACGCAACAAGACAAAACATCCTCGACATTGCTAAGAAGTTAAACTATACCCCAGTGAGAGCAAGAAAAGCCGATCAAGCAGAAGAAAAAAGCCCATCTGAATCCCCAGTCATCGGTATCGTTGTCGCTCAATCCATTGACGAAGAATTAAATGATCCCTTTTTTTCATCGATTCGAAAAGGAATTGAAAAAGAATATGCCAAACAAGGCCTATCCACTCTCCATACCTTTCGTCTAAGAAGCATGGATAAAGGGGCGATGCTAAAGGATATTGACGGCTTGATCGTCATTGGACGAATCAGCCCCGATACGGTTGAAAAAATGACAAATCGAATGGAACACATTGTTTTTATCAATCATTATGCAGATGAAGATTTGTATGATTGTGTACATGTGGATTTTGTCAGAGCGGCAGATCGCGCCATTCGTCATCTGCAATCACTCGGCTATTCACATCTAGGCTATATTGGCGGGAAAGAGCGGGAGCATTATTTCGAAGGCAACGCTGTGATTGAGGACGAAAGACAAACGACGTTTATGAAAAGAATGCAGGAAGCGGGCGCTCTTCATATGGAAGACATCCACATTGGTGAATACTCCATGCATGAAGGCTATACGCTTATGCAGCAAGCTATCAAAAAAGGAAAACTGCCGCAGGCCTTTTTCATTGGAAGTGACTCTATGGCAATCGGGGCAATGCGCGCTCTCCATGAAGCCGGTCTACACGTTCCTTCAGATGTATCCATTGTTGGGTTTAATGACATTGAAGCCGCATCATTTTCAAGCCCGCCGCTTACGACTGTCAAAGTATATACAGAAGAAATGGGGGAAGTCGGTCTGAAGCTTTTGCTTGAGAGAATAAACGGAAGAAAACTTCCTCTAAAAGTCGTCGTGCCAACAACACTCATCGAGCGAGGCAGTACATGTCTCATCCATGAAAGGGGGTGAACCATCGATTTCAGCAAACAAAAAAGAGACAAAAAAGCAGAAAGCAAGCTGCTTAGCATGATGGCCAGATCATGCTAAGAACAAGGCAGCCTGCCGGTATGCTCTCTTATCTCTTTGAAAAGAATAGAATTCCAGTATAATGGACTTCTTTTGTTTCCGCAACTGCATGAATTCTACCGATTATCGTCTGAATTTTCAGTGATCAAAAGGAGGAAACCATGAATAAAAAAATCATGCTGCTGACTGCAGCCATATTCTTGACCATGATTTTGTCTGCTTGCGGTAATAACGGTTCTTCTGAAGCAAATGGAAAGGTCACCTTGACGCTATTTTCAACGATGAGCAACAGCGGGGAAAGAAAAGCGTTTGAAGAAGTGATTCGTGAGTTTGAAAAGGAGCATCAACACATTCGAATCGATGCCAATTTCCCAGGCAACAGCTATGAAGATATGATCCGTGTCAAAATGGGGGCAAACGATATGCCAGACCTTTTTGATACACATGGCTGGGCCAAACTGCGCTATAGCGAGTATGTGGCAGATTTAAAAGAGATGGATTGGGTCAAACAGCTTGATCCTTCACTCGACCAGATTTTAAAGGACCAAGATGGCAAAGTGTACGCCTATCCGCTGAATCAAGCAAAAGACGGGCTTAGCTTTAATGCCAATCTATTAAATGAATATGGCATCGAAGCCCCTAAAACACTTGATGAATTAAAATCGGCTTTGCTGACAGTGAAAGAAAAAAGCAAAGGAGATGTTGTGCCGCTCTGGATACCAGGAGGAGATAACTCAAATATTGCCCAAGTCTTTGATGAGCTGGCGACGCCTTTATTAATCACCGATCAAAAACATCAATACGGAAAGGAACTTGAAAACGGATCATTTGATTGGTCTCTCTATACACCGCTTGCACAATTCATGAAAGATCTGAAAGATCAAGACCTTTTAAACAAAGATGTCCTGACAGCGAAACTCTCTCAAGCACCGGAACTCATGGCTCAAAACAAAATCGCCTTCACCTTTGTCGGAGGATCATTAGGACCTGAAGCAACAGAGCTGAATCCATCGATCAAAGTAGGCACGATGCCTGTTCCTGCCATTCATGAAGGAGATAAACAAAGCTGGATTGGCGGAGAACGGTTTACTGTCGCTGCTTGGAAGGATTCTAAGCATTTAAAAGAAGCAAAGCAATTCATCGATTTTTTAGCAAAGCCTGAAAACGCCAAAAAAATCGCAGAGGGCACATCCTCTGAAACAGCTCTAAAACAAGTGAAAGCGAAAAACTATTACTCTACATTTTACGATCAATACGAACAGGTGAAGATTGAACCGTATTTCGATCGAAAATACTTACCAAGCGGAATGTGGGCGGTCATGGCAACAACGGGTCAAGAATTATTAGCAGGCTCGATCACACCAGAACAGTTGTCAAAGAAAATGGAAGAGGAGTATAAGCGTCTGAAAAAACAATAGCCGATGGATGCTGAAACAGGAGTGAAGCCAATGAATGACATCACAAAAGCAAACCAGCCAGCCGCATTCACCTCTTTACCAAAACAAAAGATACAAAAACGCCACAATTCATCACTTTGGTGGATGTACATGCCAGCTGTTCTCGTCGTCAGTACCTTTATCATTTATCCTTTTTTGAACGGCATTCAGCTTTCTTTTACGAATTGGAACGGTTTCTCACAAACTTATCAATGGATTGGTCTTGAGCAATATGAGCGGCTGCTTCAGGATCAAGCGACATGGCTTGTTGTCAAAAACACGCTTCTCTACGGAATTGGGAGCACCATCTTACAAAATATCATCGGACTTGGATATGCGCTCTTATTAAATCAAAGCTTAAAGATGAAAGCCATCACAAGAACGGTCATCTATTTACCTGTCATGATCAGCCCGATTGCGATGGGCTATATTTGGTATTTTGTGTTTGCTTACCAAGGCGGTGCCTTAAATGATGTGGCGATGCTTTTTGGATTTGATCAAATAAATGCGCTCGGCAACCCGCAATTCAACACATGGATCATTGTGCTTGTCAACACATATCAATTCGTCGGGATTGCGATGATCATTTATTTAGCAGGACTTCAAAGTATCCCTAAGGATTATTACGAAGCGGCACAATTAGACGGCGCATCGAGCTTTCAACAATTCAGGCGGATTACATTGCCGCTGCTTATGCCGTCGATCACCATTAATGTTGTGCTGAATGTCATTGGCGGGCTCAAGCTCTTTGATGTCATTGTGGCACTCACGGGCGGCGGACCTGGAGATTCCTCGCAATCCATGTCGACCTTTATGTATGATCTGTATTTCAAACGTCAGGATGCGGGCTATGCAGCGACGCAAGGGGTGTTCATGGCGGTCATCATCCTTATCATTAGTGTCGCAGCGCTGACTTATTTCAAACGAAAGGAGACCGAGGTGTGATGGATAACGCCTATAAACGCAAGAAAAGATGGTACTCCTTCCTCGCACTATTGATTACATTGCTACACCTCATTCCATTTTATATTTTGGTGACGACTTCATTAAAGGGGATAGGAGATTTTAGTTCAAAATGGCTGTTTCCGAAAGCGCTGCACCTTGAAAACTTCCGCACAGCATGGACAGAGGCTCAGCTTGGCCAGTCCTTTTTGAATACAGTGATCATTACGTTCAGCTCCGCTGTATTGCTCATTATATTGGGATCTCTTGCAGCCTATCCGCTCGCAAGAAGGAACACCAAGCTGAATAAAGCAGTCTATGTTTTATTTATTGCCATTATGGTCATTCCGCCGCTCACAGCCCTTGTCCCGCTCTATAAAATGGTCGTTCAAATCGGGATGATGAACACCTATCAAATTGCTATTTTAAATAATGTGGCTGCTTTTTTGCCGCTGACGATTTTCTTATACGCGGGCTTTATCCGGTCGACCATTCCAAAGGAGCTTGAAGAAGCTGCCCGTATTGATGGAGCAGGGACACTCAGAGTTTTTTTCACTGTCGTTTTTCCGCTTCTAAAGCCCATTACCGCTTCTGTATTAATCATTGCCTGCGTGTATATTTGGAACGACTATCAATTTGCTATCTTCTTTTTGCAAGATAAAGAGATGCATACACTCACGGTCGCCTTATCCCATTTTTTTGGTCAAAATCAGCATCAGCTTCAGCTCGTTGGTGCAGCTGCCCTCATTGCGATGCTGCCAATGGTTACGATGTTTTTACTTTTACAAAAATATTTTATCGCAGGGCTTTCACAAGGGTCTATCAAAGGCTAGCCCAATATGGATGTAAAAAGGAGAGTCGTCTATGTCTAAAATTACATTTATCGGTGCAGGGAGTACCGTGTTTGCTAAAAATATATTAGGAGATTGTCTGTTTGTTCCCGCCCTTGCAGGCTTTGAATTCGCATTATATGATATCGACCACAACCGGCTGAAAGAATCAGAAACGATGCTACGGCATTTAAAAGCAAATTACGGTGCAAATGTGACCATCCAGTCCTATCAAAACCGGAAAGAAGCCTTAAAGGATGCGAAATATGTCATCAATGCCATCCAAGTTGGAGGCTATAGGCCAAGTACAATCATTGATTTTGAAATACCTAAAAAATATGGATTAAGACAAACGATTGCAGATACGGTAGGGATCGGTGGCATCTTCCGTTCCCTTCGAACCATTCCTGTCATGCTTGACTTTGCAAAGGATATGGAAGAGGTTTGCCCAAGTGCTTTATTGTTAAATTACACAAACCCTATGGCCACATTGACAGGTGCAATGCTGCGCTATACTCAGGTTCAAACAGTTGGTCTCTGTCATAGTGTGCAAGTGTGTACAAAGGACCTATTTGAATCTCTTGAAATGAAACATGAAGGCATTGAAGAAAAAATCGCCGGCATTAACCATATGGCATGGTTATTAGAGGTAAAACGGGATGGTAAAGATTTGTATCCAGAAATCAAAAGACGAGCAAAAGAAAAGCAGCAATTGCGGCATCATGATATGGTTCGTTTTGAACTAATGGATAAATTCGGCTACTATGTCACAGAATCCTCAGAACACAATGCCGAATACCATCCATATTTCATCAAATCACGCTACCCTGAACTAATCGGTCAGTTTAACATTCCGCTTGATGAATACCCGAGACGCTGCGAGGAACAAATCAACAATTGGAATACAATGAAGCATGACCTTGTAGGAAACACACAGATCACACATACCCGCTCTAAAGAATATGGTTCACGTATCATTGAAGCGATCGAAACGAACGTTCCCTTTAAATTTGGCGGAAATGTTCTAAACACTGGCGGGCTCATTGACAACCTGCCTGAAAAAGCCTGTGTAGAAGTACCATGTGTCGCAGATCGAAGCGGCATCATGCCATGCTATGTCGGAGAAATACCTGAACAATTGGCTGGACTCAATCGAACGAATATCAGCTCACAGCTGATGACCATTGAAGCAGCAATCAGCGGTAAAAAAGAACACATTTATCAAGCGGCTCTTCTGGATCCACACACAAGCGCTGAATTATCAATTGATGACACCATTAAATTATGTGATGAACTCATTGAAGCACATGGAGAGATGCTGCCAAATTATATAGAACCAAATCAATATGCCGCATCAACCAAATAATATCAATGAACCAGCCTCTACCTGATGCACAGCGCATCAGGTTTTTCTTATGAAGCAAAAAGAAGATTGACTGAGGGCCATTTTCATATTATGATTTTCCTGAAGTTAACCAACAGTTAATCAAAAAAACATCATGAATTTTTGGCATTCTCGTGTCATATGTCACAAACAAACCAGATGATCACAACGTAAACCAAAACTGCCGTTTGATTTGACAAAGAGTGTATACAGATGAATGCCCGTTAGATGAGACAATGACGATACATACACACCCTTTAAGCATGACATTCTTTAACAAAGAGGAGAGAGGGAACATGACCAAAACAGATGTACAAATGTTGAAAAATTATATTGGCGGACAATGGATTGAGGCAGAAACAAGTCAAACAGAATCAGTGTATAACCCAGCTACTGGCGAAATCATCGCGGAAGTGCCGCTTTCAACAAAAACAGATGTTGAACGTGCGGTACAAGCAGCACAGGAAGCGTTTACTACTTGGTCTAAAACTGCTGTTCCCCGGCGTGCACGCATTTTATTTAAATACCAGCAGTTACTCGTTGAGAACTGGGATGAGCTGGCTGAACTCGTAACGATTGAAAACGGAAAAAGTGTAACAGAGGCAAAAGGAGAAGTGCAGCGCGGGATTGAATGTGTGGAATTTGCTGCGGGCGCACCGACGTTAATGATGGGAAAACAGCTGCCAGATATTGCGACTGGACTTGAATCAGGCATGTACCGCTATCCAATTGGCGTCATCGGCGGCATTACGCCATTTAACTTTCCAATGATGGTTCCATGCTGGATGTTCCCGCTTGCCATTGCCTGCGGAAATACGTTTGTTTTAAAACCTTCAGAACGAACACCTATTCTTGCGGCACGGTTAGCTGAGCTGTTTGAAGAAGCGGGTCTTCCAAAAGGTGTTCTCAACATCGTCAATGGAGCTCACGATGTCGTCAACGGACTGCTTGAACATCAAAAGGTCAAAGCCATATCATTTGTCGGCTCTCAGCCAGTCGCTGAATATGTCTATAAAAAAGGAACGGAGCATGGCAAACGTGTCCAAGCACTTGCAGGCGCAAAGAATCACTCCATTGTCCTCAAAGATGCGGATTTAGACGCGGCAACGAAACAAATCATCGGGGCTGCCTTCGGATCAGCAGGAGAGCGCTGCATGGCCGCAGCCGTTGTTGCAGTGGAAGAAGAAGTGGCTGATGAGTTGATTCAAAAATTAGTGGATGAATCAAACGAGCTCGTCATTGGAAACGGAATTAATGAAGAGGTCTTTCTTGGGCCAGTCATTCGAAAGGAACATAAAGAACGAACGCTTCAATACATCCAGTCAGGGATTGAAGAAGGAGCAAGCCTCATTCGTGATGGCCGGCAAGACCACGAAACAAATGGAGAAGGGTATTTCGTCGGACCGACGATCTTTGATCATGTCACAAATCAAATGAAAATTTGGCAGGACGAGATTTTCGCCCCAGTCTTATCAATTGTCCGTGTTTCTTCATTAGCAGAAGCCATCGACCTGTCCAATCAATCAAAATTTGCGAATGGTGCCTGTCTGTATACGGACAGTGCATCAAGCATAAGAGAGTTTCGCGAAAACATCGAAGCGGGCATGCTCGGTGTAAACATCGGTGTACCCGCACCAATGGCATTCTTCCCGTTTTCCGGCTGGAAGGATTCTTTCTACGGGGACTTGCATGCCAATGGAACAGACGGAGTGGAGTTTTACACAAGAAAGAAAATGGTCACCGCTCGTTATATGTAAGCTATATGCAATGAATCATAAGAAGAAAAAATGCAGCCCCAGCATGGGAGACTGCATTTTTTGTTGTCTTCTAGTCAAAAAGTAAGGGTTTTCATCATGATTACTGCAAGGGTTTACACTAGAAATCATTCTTTATATTCATTCTTCATCAGTACCTCTCAACATATTTTGAAATTGGGCCTAAACCCCAATATTAGGAAGATGAAAACAGGAGGAAATGAAACGATGAGGACGAGGATGAAGTGCGGCGTTGGTTTATTGATTCTTGCTTTGGTACTGAGCTTTTTACCGGTATATGATGCGAGTGCGGCAAGCACAACAATTGCAAAACGTGTAGGAAATGCCAACCCACTCATAGACCACCACTTGGGCGCTGATCCATTTGCGCTCACCTATAACGGAAGAGTGTACATTTATATGTCGAGTGATGACTATGAATATCACAGCAACGGAACGATTAAGGATAATTCTTTTGCCAATTTGAATAGGGTCTTTGTCATCTCTTCAGCAGATATGGTGAACTGGACAGATCATGGCGCGATTCCAGTAGCTGGGGCAAATGGAGCAAATGGCGGCAAAGGAATTGCCAAATGGGCAGGTGCTTCCTGGGCTCCATCAGCAGCGGTGAAAAAAATCAATGGGAAGGATAAATTTTTCCTTTATTTCGCGAACAGCGGCGGAGGGATTGGCGTTCTGACAGCAGACTCCCCCATCGGTCCATGGACAGATCCTATCGGAAAAGCACTCGTCACGCCAAATACACCAGGGATGGCTGGAGTTGTATGGCTTTTTGATCCTGCCGTTTTTGTAGATGATGACGGCACTGGTTATCTATATGCCGGCGGAGGTGTTCCAGGCGGTTCTAATCCCACGCAGGGACAATGGGCGAATCCTAAAACAGCAAGAGTTCTAAAACTAGGACCTGATATGACAAGTGTGGTAGGCAGCGCATCAACGATTGATGCTCCTTTTATGTTTGAAGATTCGGGGATGCATAAGTATAACGGAACCTATTACTATTCCTATTGCATCAACTTTGGCGGCTCCCACCCAGCAGATAAACCACCTGGTGAGATCGGTTATATGACGAGCTCAAGTCCGATGGGTCCCTTTACGTATAGAGGGCACTTCCTGAAAAATCCGGGTGCATTTTTCGGGGGAGGCGGTAATAACCATCATGCTGTGTTCAATTTTAAAAACGAGTGGTATGTCGTGTATCATACCCAAACGGTCAGCTCTGCTTTATACGGAGCAGGAAAAGGCTACAGATCTCCGCATATTAATAAGCTTGTGCATAATGCTGACAGCTCCCTTCGAGAAGTCGCAGCCAATTTTGAAGGGGTTAAACAGCTTTCCAACCTGAATCCTTATCAGCGGGTAGAAGCTGAAACATTTGCTTGGAATGGACGCATTTTAACAGAGGCATCTTCAGCTCCAGGCGGACCGGTCAATAACCAGCATGTCACAAACATTCAAAACGGAGATTGGGTGGCTGCCAGTAACGTCGATTTCGGATCAAACGGTGCGAGAACATTTAAAGCCAATGTAGCGTCAAATACAGGCGGGAAAATAGAAGTACGCCTCGGAAGTCCTGACGGCAGACTCGTCGGAACACTGAATGTCCCTTCTACAGGGGGAACAAATAACTGGCGAGAAGTAGAAACGGCAGTAAACGGAGCAGCAGGCGTGCACAACGTATTTTTTGTTTTTACTGGAACAGGTGCAAACCTATTTCAATTTGATTCCTGGCAGTTTACTCAAAGGTAACGAAGAAAGACAAGATGATAGGAGAGTGGAAGAATTTGATGTCAATGATCAAAAAACCAATCTGCACTTTATTGATCTGCTTCACCATGCTGTCTGTCATGTTCATCGGACCTGGCGTGACTGAGGTTTCAGCAGCAGATGCCAATATTAATATCAATGCGGAAAGACAAGTGATTCGCGGCTTTGGTGGAATGAATCATCCGGCTTGGATTGGTGATTTGACCGCACCTCAAAGGGAAACCGCCTTTGGCAATGGGCAGAATCAATTAGGATTTTCCATTCTAAGAATTTTTGTAGATGAGAACAGAAATAATTGGCACAGAGAGGTCGCCACTGCCAAAAGAGCAATAGAGCATGGAGCTTTGGTGATCGCTTCACCTTGGAATCCTCCAAGCAATATGGTAGAGACCTTCAACCGGAATGGTACATCTGCAAAGCGGCTGAGATACAATCAATACGCCGCATATGCTCAGCATCTGAACGATTTTGTGACGTATATGAAAAATAATGGCGTCAATCTCTATGCTATATCTGTACAAAATGAGCCCGATTATGCACACGAATGGACATGGTGGACTCCTCAGGAAATCCTGCGTTTCATGAGAGAAAATGCTGGCTCCATTAATGCCCGCGTGATCGCACCAGAATCCTTTCAATACCTTAAAAATATATCAGATCCTATCCTAAACGATCCGCAGGCGCTTGGAAACATGGACATTCTCGGAGCCCATTTGTACGGAACCCAAATCAGTCAGCTTCCGTATCCTCTTTTCAAACAAAAGGGCGGGGGAAAGGAGCTTTGGATGACAGAGGTCTACTACCCGAATAGCGATAACAATTCAGCGGACCGCTGGCCTGAGGCATTAGGGGTTTCAGAGCATATTCACCATTCGATGGTAGAAGGGGACTTTCAGGCATATGTTTGGTGGTACATCCGCAGATCCTACGGCCCTATGAAGGAAGATGGCCTGATCAGTAAACGCGGTTACAACATGGCGCATTTCTCCAAGTTTGTACGCCCAGGATACATCAGAATTGATGCAACGAAAAGTCCTGAACCGAATGTTTTCGTATCAGCCTATAAAGGAAACAATCAGGTCGTCATTGTCGCGATTAACAAAAACAATACAGGAGTCAATCAGCACTTTGTGATGCAAAACGGAACTGCTTCACAAGCGTCAAGATGGATCACAAGCAGCAACAGCAACCTTCAGCCTGGTACAGACTTAAATATATCAGGTAATCAATTTTGGGCTCATCTCCCGGCTCAAAGTGTGACAACATTTGTGGTCAAACGCTAGAATGAATTGAACCACCAAAAGCCAATTTTCTCATTTCAAAAGAAAATTGGCTTTTTTTATGCAAATAGGAAGTTGATTTTTTCACTATGTCCTTACATTGGGTATAATAATGGCAATGACTTCAGGAGAGTGATCAATGTATGCCAAAGCTTCAAAGCAAAGTATTAATGATCGATGACGAAAAAGAAATCTTGGAATTAATTAACACTGTATTAACAAGAGAAGGCATTGATCGCGTCATCACAGCTTCAACTGCTCGTGATGGGCTTGCAAAATTTCATCAAGAACAACCCGATCTTGTCATACTTGATATTATGCTGCCAGACGGTGAAGGCTATGATATTTGCAGACAAATCAGAGAGACCTCCCATGTTCCGATTATCTTTTTATCAGCAAAGGGAGAAGAATCCGACAAAATTGTAGGACTTGCCATCGGCGGAGATGACTACATTACAAAACCATTCAGTCCAAAGGAAGTCGCCTACCGGGTGAAAGCGCAGCTGAGAAGGATCTCATACTTACAGTCAACTCAAGCCGATCCCGTGATCAAAAAAGGGCCGTTTGAGTTAAACGAGCAGCAAGCAGAACTGACTAAAAATGGAGCGGTCATTGAGCTCACGCCGAAAGAGCTTCTGCTGATGACCTACTTCTTGCAGCATCCGAACCGCGTCATCAGTAAAGAAACGCTTTATCAAACCGTTTGGGGGGAAGACTTCTTCGGTTCTGACAATACGGTAATGGTTCACATCCGAAGACTACGGGAAAAAATAGAGGATTCCCCGTCAACACCAGAGTTTCTCGTCACTGTCAAAGGGCTTGGTTATAAATTTGTTGTAAAGGATGCGTAAAGATGAAATGGCGATTAACAGGCAGGTATATGGTCTCTGTCATTATCGTGACCATTATCACGGTCTTTATCAACTTATTCGGATTTATGATTTGGCTCGTACTTCAGGCAAACAGCCAGCATAACGAGGAAAATACGCCCGAAACCTTCACAAGATCATTTGAACAATACGTCTCTTTTTCTGATCAAGGAATTACCGTAAACAAAGAAGGGCAGAAAGCCTTAAAACAACAGAATGCATGGATTCAAATTTTAGACGAAAATGGCCAAGACGTGTATCATGCGCAGGCACCTAAAGGATTAAAGAACAAATATACACCGATAGAAATCGTGAACTTACATAAATATAAAGATAAGCAATTATTATCGACCATTTATGCTGGCGGAAAAAAAGTAAAGGGCAAAGAATATAGCTA
Source organism: Bacillus sp. ABR (assembly GCF_056172715.1). Classification (NCBI taxonomy): domain Bacteria; kingdom Bacillati; phylum Bacillota; class Bacilli; order Caryophanales; family Bacillaceae; genus Bacillus; species Bacillus sp. ABR. The sequence continues at coordinate 66,152 of NZ_JAOYSL010000003.1, forward strand.
CTTTATCGGATTTAAAGACCCTTCCATCGGAAAGTACCTATTCTCGTTTGACACGAAGGACTTAGTAACAAGATTCAATATCGGGACGATGATTTTATTATCAATTGATGCCATCATAGCGTTACTCATTGGTTACTTATTCAGCAGGCAGCTCACAAAACCGCTCGCCCGTGCCATTCATAGCATCCAGCGGCTGGCAAACGGCGATTACACGACAAATCTGCCTGCTAAAGGAATTTATAAAGATGTCTTCTATAATGTCAATCACTTATCAGAGCAGCTCGCTTCAAGCAAAAAAGAAAAAGACAAACTAGAGCAAATGCGGGAAGAATGGATCAGCCATATTTCTCATGATATTAAAACGCCGCTAGCTTCTATTCAAGGCTATGCAGAAATCATGAAAGACCCAAAGTATCCTCTTTCAAACCAGGACATTAGACATTACGCGGGCATCATTGAGAATAAATCATTGTATATCAAAGATGTCATGGAGGATCTGAATTTAACAACAAGGCTGAAAAATAACGGCGTCATGCTAAATAAAGAGCTGGTCAACATTGTGTCACTGTTGCGGGAAACGTTAATTGATATTTTAAACGATTCAAGATATGTGGATCAGACGATTGAGCTTCAAACGAATGAAGACAAGCTCATGCTGAATATTGATAAAATCCTCATTCGAAGAGCGGTCACCAATCTGATTTTAAATGCCCTCGTTCACAATGATCCTGATGTGACGATCATTGTACAGCTTGAACAAAAAGAAAGAACGTATATTACGATTCAAGACAACGGCAGAGGAATAGAAGAGGCAGAGCTGGAAAAAGTGTTTGACCGCTATTACAGAGGGACGAATACAGGAGTTTCGCATGCAGGCTCTGGTCTTGGGATGGCTATTGCAAAGGATATTATCGTCAAGCACGGCGGGGATATCACGATCCGTAGCAGTGTAGGAAAAGGAACAACAATTGACATCCAACTACCAGCATGAAAACATACAAAAAAAACGGTTCTGATCAACAACAGAACCGTTTTTTCATCTATTATTTATTCTGAAAACACTTTGATGCCTTTCACAATGTTCCAAATGAAGAAGTAGATAGCAACAAGGAATGTTACTGCATATGTCGCAATTAAGAAAGGCCCCGCATGGCTGATATCTTTCATACCAAGTAAACCTGAACCAAGGATGCCAATACCAAAAATCAAATAAGGAATAATATGCGTCCATAATGATTTTTTCGCATGATATTTCACGTCGTCCTGACCTAAGAAATAGACGATAATTGGGAACAAAAATGGTGCAAAAAAGATACTAAAGTAACATAATGAAGACAAGATTTTATTTTCTCTCAAAACGTTTCACCTCTATGATTTATTCACTACAAACCCATTGTACTATCTGAACCTTAACCTGTATTAATCCGAACCTTACAGCAACCTTAAACTTATTTACCTTTTAAAATAATTTATAAACGACATACTATAATATAGGTATTTAAATCTATCTTACCGAAAAAAATAGTTGACTTTGGTTTATCCTGTGTTTACAATAAAGTCGTAACCGATGCAGGAGTGTTACTGATATCATCAGGCACCACCAAGTCAGGTAAACATGTTGTACATTTGTACGTTGTTTGCTGAGATTTTGGTGTTTTTTTATGCTTTTTTTAGCAGTTTTAGGTAAGGTGGGATGAAGATGTTCACCGTCGTTAAAGTTTTAAACAATAATATCGTATTGGCTCTAACAGACACGCAAAATGAAGTAGTTGTTTTTGGTACAGGAATAGGCTTTAAGAAGAAAAAAGGTGATACTCTTGATGAGAGCGCTGTCAGTAAGACATTTTATTCTGATCAGACGTCTCCATTAGAATCTCAACTTGCCGCTATCCCAACTGATATCCTTTTATTAACTGAAAAAATCATTCATATGGGCGAAGAGATATTGAATAAAAAATTAGGTTCCAGCATGCTGTTTTCGCTATCTGATCATCTTACCTTTTCAATTCAAAGGCATCAAGAAAAAATGGAATATGAAAACCCTATCGTATGGGAAATTCCACATCTATATTTTCAAGAATATCAAATTGGGAAAAAAGCACTTAAAATTATTCAAAAAATGATGGGAATTTCCTTTGAAGATACAGAAGCTTCACTCATTGCCCTTCATTTTGTAAACGCTCAAATAGATGGTCAGTCTATGGGAGATACGATCAAAATGACCCATCTCACGAAGGAAATCGTTAAGATTATTCAAAACATTTTCGAGATGGTATTAGATAAATCATCGATAGATTATTCGAGGTTTATCACTCATTTGAGATATTTTATTGTCAGACAAGAAACAAATCAACCGCCTCAGCAGATGGATGATTCATTAAAAGAATTAATTCAGGATCGTTATATGAAGAGCTATGCATGCGGTTTGATTATTAAAGAAATGTTAAAGCGTGAATTTAATTGGAATGTCACAGAAGACGAACTTGTTTTTCTAGTCATTCATATTGAAAGAATCACAAAGAAACATCAACAGAATACATGATTTCTTTTAGGCGTGTTATGAAAAAGCATTAACCTAAACAAATCTCCATTTAGAAGAATGGTCTTTCTAATGGTGGATTTTGTTTAGGTTTTTTTTGTGAAAATGAAGGGGTGAAGACATGAAAAACAAAGAATTGGCGCAAGAAATTATCAAATTAATCGGCGGAACAGGCAATATATCTCAAAGCTGGCATTGTATTACGAGGCTGAGATTTAATATCAACGATGAAAAACAGGTAAAAGTAGATGAACTGAAAACAGTAGATGGAGTGCTCGGAGCGCAATTCCAAAGCGGACAATTCCAAGTCATTATTGGAGCAAAAGTTGCAGAAGTCTATGAGGAAATCGACCAATTGATTGGTGACAGCAGCAATGATTCTTCTACTGCTAAAAATACGTCAAAGATGAATCCAATCGAAGTCGTATTCGATGTCATTAGCGGAATTTTCACACCGATTTTGCCGGCGATTGTTGGTAGTGGATTGATTAAAGGGATCATGGCTTTGTTCGTTAGTTTAGGCTGGCTGACAGAAAAAAGCTCTACCTATGCTGTACTACAAATCTTTTCAAATGCTGTCTTTTACTTTTTACCTTTCCTCATTGCTTATTCTGCAGCGAAGAAATTTAAAACACGAGAATCTCTCGCGATGGCACTCGCTGGGATTTTATTGTATCCCACGATGGTGGAAGGGGCAGCAAAAGGGGCAGATCCACTTAGTTTTTTAGGATTGAGTATTCCATTAAATAATTATACTTCTTCCGTTTTACCGATTATTTTAGGAGTACTGCTACTTAGCTTTATCGATAAGTGGATAACGAAAGTCATTCCAAAATCTTTAAGCATCGTATTTACACCGGTACTGAGCTTAATGATCACAGCGCCTCTTACACTAGCTTTCATAGCGCCTATTGGAAACGTTTTCGGTCAGTATTTAGAGATCTTTTTCACTTCTTTATTCCATTTTGCTGGACCGATTGCAGGTTTATTAATGGGAGGCCTCATGCCTTTAATTGTGCTAACTGGGATGCATTATGCATTCTTCCCTAGCACGTTTGCCAGCTTTGAAAAAGTTGGATACGATGTCATGCTGCTTCCGATGAACTTTATTGCCAATATGGCACAAGCAGGCGCCGTTTTAGGAGTCATCATTCGCACAAAACGAGTAGAAACAAGGTCTTTGGCATTATCAACATTGCTTCCGAGTTTCTTTGGTATCACAGAACCAGCCATTTATGGAGTCACACTGAGATTGAAAAAGCCTTTCTATGCTTCATTAATTGGCGGGGCAGTTGGCGGATGTTTTTATGGTTTATTTTCAGTCAAAACGACAGCATTTTCAATTCCAGGTATTACATCTCTGCCAACTTACATTATGAAAGGCACAAACAATTTCCAGCTCGCTTTAATTGGAATAGCGCTGAGCTTTTTGGTCTCACTGCTTGTCACTATGTTCCTTGGTTTTAAAGAACCTGCCACAAAAGAAGAAGGTCAGCCGCTAAAACAAGGAAAGTCATCTAAAGATTCAGAGCATGCAGTCAATCAACAAGCTGCCAGACAAGTAAATCCTTATGAAGTACAAGCACCTATAACTGGTCAGGTCGTTCCTTTATCTGAAGTCAATGATGCCGTCTTCTCAAGCGAAATGATGGGCAAGGGAGTAGCGATTATGCCTGATAAGGGGGTGGTACAAGCACCGTTTTCCGGAAAAGTAGTGACCGTTACACCTACTAAACATGCAATAGGTTTGGTTTCAGATGATGGGATTGAATTATTAATACATGTAGGGATTGATACCGTCAGCCTAAATGGTCAATTCTTTGAGGTATTGGTGGAAGAAGGAGATGAAATCAACATCGGGGATCATTTATTATCATTTGATATAGAAGGAATTCAATCAAAAGAATTAAATGTTGTGACACCTATTATCGTCACTAATTCCTCGAAGTACCTAGATGTCATCCATACAGGTGACTCTTATGTCAACGCAGGAGAAAATAAACTCTTAATGCTCATTCATTAATCATAAATAGAAGGGATGATTGAAATGAAAGAATTAAAAAAAGGTTTTTCAGATAATTTCCTATGGGGTGGCGCAACAGCTGCCAATCAAATAGAGGGCGCATATTTAGAAGGCGGGAAAGGGCTGTCAACTTCAGACTACGCGGCATATAAAGATCCCTATGCACAAGGAAAAGTAAACAACTTTACATTCGATGTTAGTTCAGCTGAACTAAACAAATACAAGGAAAATCCTGATGCATTTGATTTCCCAAAAAGACGCGGAATTGATTTTTATCATCGTTATGAAGAAGATATCGCACTGTTTGCAGAAATGGGATTTAAAGTCTTTCGTTTGTCCATCTCATGGGCAAGAATCTTTCCAACAGGTTTAGAGGATAAGCCGAATGAAGAAGGATTGGCTTTTTACGATAAAGTATTTGATGAATGTGCGAAATATGGAATTGAACCGCTAGTAACGATGTCTCATTATGAAATGCCGATTACCTTAACAGAGAAATATAATGGATGGATGAGTAGAGAGCTTGTCCCATTGTTCGAAAAATACGCACGGGCGATTTTAGAAAGATATAAAAACAAAGTGAAATATTGGATTACATTTAATGAAATGAATATGAACCTCAATAGTCTTTATACAGGTGCTGGCATTTTAGAGGATTTAGTAGACCATAAATTACAGGCTGCTTACCAAGCATCTCACCATCAATTTGTGGCAAGTGCATTAACAGTGAAGGCAGCGAAGGAAATCATTCCAGATGTCCAAATTGGCTGTATGATTAACCAAATCGAAGCCTATGCAAAAACAACAAAACCAGAGGATCAGCTGCAGGCAGTCAAATCGAATCAATTGAATATGTTCTATCCTGATGTTCAAGCTAGAGGCGAATATCCAACATACATGGTGAAATATTTTGCTGATAATCAAATCAAGCTGGATATTGAAGAGCAGGATGAACAAATTTTGAAAGAGGGCACTGTTGACTTTGTTGCAATCAGCTACTATATGTCACACGTAGCAGAAGCGCGTGAAGATGCCGCTGAGCTAGCGGGTACGTTTGACAGCCCGATTAAAAATGAACACTTGGAATTATCACAATGGGATTGGCCGATCGATCCAATGGGTCTGCGCATTTCATTAATTAAACTGTATGACAGATACCAAAAGCCTTTATTTGTTTGTGAAAATGGACTTGGCGCAAGAGATACATTGACACAAGATGGAAAAATCCACGATGATTATCGAATTGATTATTTGAAAAAACATATTGAACAGATGAAAGAAGCAGTAAAAGAAGGTGTTGACTTAATGGGATACACACCTTGGGGCTGTATTGACTTAATCAGCTGCGGAACATCTCAAATGACTAAACGCTATGGTTTGATCTATGTGGATCAAGACGACCTAGGAAATGGGACACTGAATCGTTACCGTAAAGATTCATTTTTCTGGTACAAAAATGTAATTGCATCAAATGGAGAAGACTTATAAAAGCAGATTGAATGATGAAAAACACCATCTCAGGGCGCCTTAACCGGCTGCATGCGATGGTGTTTTATTTTTCACGAAAACATCTCTTGACCTTGAAGTATAGTTCAACCTTTATAATGTAATTATAGTAAGACAAAATCACAAAAAAGGAGTAACAATGGAGTTGATGACTAGAGGTGAACTGGCCAAACAAACTGGAATAAGCCCTGCCGCAATTCGTTACTATGAAGAACACAACATTTTACCTGTCCCGAGACGCCGTTCGAACGGTTATAGACTATACACAGAAGATTATATTGTGAAAATTCAATTGATCAAAGATGCCAAATCATTGGGTTATTCACTAAAGGAAATAAAAGAAATATTGGAAATGCTGAGTCAAGATATAGAACTTGATACTTTAAAAAGAATCGTAAAACATAAACATGAAGAAATTGAAAAGAAAATTAAAAGCCTGCGCCTCATTCAAGACCTTTTATCTAACTTATTAAAGACTCCTGAGAAAGAAGTACAAGTGTATCTCAAATCATTTCGTGTGATGAATGAGGATGACGAATAAACATATCTGCTTAAAGGAGAGAAAATAAAATGAGTGTCGAAATTTTTAACGGAGAACGTTCTGAAGAAAGTATTCAATTTGAAACATTATTCACGTCCCAAAGTAATAAAGAGAGTTTTGCTAGTGTCGAAAAAACCAAAAACTTTCTATCTCAAATAGAAAATATGAAGCCTTATGCAATCGGAGATGATGTGAAACTAGTGAGTGAAATAAAGGAGCAAATTTTCGAAGGAATGCAGGTTTTCACATTGAATGACCAAATGTCGCAAAAGCAAAAGGTGATTCTCTATATACATGGTGGTGCTTGGGTAAACCAGCCTCTTAATTTCCATTGGTGGTACATGGATAAAATGGCTCAATCCCTTAATGCCAAAGTGGTCGCTCCTATATATCCTAAATTACCTCATTATAGCTACCAAGATACCTATCCGAAAATCTTAAATCTATATAAAGAAATACTAAAAACGGTTGAGAGTACCGATCAATTAACAATTATGGGAGATTCAGCGGGCGGAAATATCTCACTTGGCCTGGCGCATCTCTTAAAGATGGAAAGTCTGCCGCAGCCGAAGGATATTATTTTATTATCTGCATGTGTTGATATGAGTTTAAGCAATCCTCTTATATCTGAATATGCCGATAAAGATCCCATTCTAGCGCCAGAAGGAATAGATGTCATTACAAAAATGTGGGTAGCAGATAAAAAGATAACTGACCCATTAATCAGTCCAATTCACGGGGACTTCCATGGTCTTGGGAAGATCACTCATTTTATTGGAACACATGATATTTTATATCCAGATGCACTAAAGCTTGATGAAAAGCTAACAGAACAAGGAATTGACATGAAAACCTTTGTTTATCCAGAAATGCTGCATGTGTTTGTCGTCATGCCAATCCCTGAGGCACAAGATGCTCAGGAAAAAATCATTCAGGTGATAAATAGTTAGGTCTTTTTCACACATCAAAATGCTCTGACTTAAATATTCGAAAAAATAGGCTGCTTACTGAAAGCAGTCTTTTTCCATTCAACATGAAATACATTTAGATTGTCAATTCACCTCAGATTAAAAATTCCTTAAATTCCAATTTTTGTTTACAACGCACGAATTTCCTATTAATATGATACATATTCGGTTCTTTACCGGTTCATAAAGGAGAGTGACATGATGAGTGTTTTCTTTCTTCATCCTATGGCGCTGATCTTATTTACATTGCCTTTGTTATCTTTGATTTGGGGGATTGTTGGCTACTGCATCTTTAAGCGAGTTTATATCGTTCTTATCATCACATTTGCCATCTCCACTATTTTCATATTTGCCTATACTGGGTTTGACCTGTCAAATATGTATTGGGTCGTGTTGATGACCTTTTTATGCATGTGTACCTCTGTCATCACAAAAATCATTCGCTATATGTATGCCCGCTATAAAAGAGCATAACGAAAAAGCTGATATTCACAAAAATCAGCTTTTTTTGGTTCCATTCAACTCATCTTCAAGAAACGCTCATTATCTGAGTTTGGTATAATAGATCAGTATATTCAAAACGAGCATAGAAGGGGGGAAGGGGACACCATGCACACATTTAATCTTACTTCAAAAGATGTAGAGTTAATAGACGAAGCAAAAAAGAAGATTACGAGCCTTTATGAAGAGGATAAACACCATGTAGGAGCCGCTATCCGCATGAAAACAGGAGAAATGATCTCGGCTGTCCATATAGAAGCGTATATCGGACGGGTAACGGTTTGTGCAGAAGCCATTGCAATTGGCAGTGCTTTATCGAATGGCTATAAAGATTTTGATACAATTGTTGCCGTTCGGCATCCATATTCAGATGAAGACGATAGAAGATTGAGGGTCGTAAGCCCTTGCGGCATCTGTAGAGAGCTTATTTCAGATTTCGGACCAGAATGTTTTGTCATCTTAGAAATAGATGGCGAACTAGTCAAAGTGAAAATAGGGGAACTGATTCCACTCAAATATACTAGAAGTTGATGTACGACCTAGACTTAGCAGGAAGAGGGACGCATCAAGCGTTCTCTTTGTTACATTCCAGATAACTGAAAAATCGCTCCACAAAATCAGCCCCATGTATTTTCTCCATATGCGCCGTGTTAAAAATATATTGTTCCATCTGCTCAAGCTTGCGCAGGCTGCGTACTAGTACTTTCCGATCCTCGTCAGAAAGATGAGGGTCATGATTTATCTTCAGCAATGCCTGTTTGACACGCGCGGAGACCTTTTCAACATATAGATGGTTTTTGGAAGCTGGCGGAATACATTGCGACAGGTCACAGCCTGTAAAGCGAACACCGTCAAGAATGCAGTTTTCAAAGTTGGCGATCAGCTTTTGTTTACCATTTCCCTCAAACGTTATATCCACTAGCTTACCGGTAAAGGTACAATGAACAATATTCGCTGCTTGTAAAATGCGGTCATTAAACCTACATTGATAAAATGAACAGTTGATAAACAGAGCATTCTCCAATGTCATTCCTCTCATATCACAGGAGGAAAATTCGCAATTCGTAAAAACAGCCTCGCCTTTAGCAATCCCAACAGAGCGCAAATCGGAACGAATAAAAGTACAATGCTCAATCGTACTACCTGCAAAAAATCTCGCATTCGTCAGATCACACGTATTAAATACAAGATGACGCAGCTGACAGCTCCAAAATATAGGTGAATGAACATTCGAGTTGCTAATCGTCGATCCGCTTATCGTTTCGTGTTCATACCTGACAATATCAGAAAATATTTCATTGTCTACTGACATACCAGACTCAAGCCTTCTCATTGTGATCACCTATCATTTCTTCAGAATCTTTTACCAGGATGAATACCTTCCGAAAGTTCATTTCTGTTCACTAAACGGCTTACATTGACAAGTTATTATATCATAAAGCTCGAAACATAAAGAGAGCGGTCATCATTTTGAGAGCGCTTATCTTGCAATGTGTCTTTCACACTCACTTTAAATCATAAGGTGGACAAAAGAATGAAAAGATATGGTGCATTCCCAGAACCAACTGGCGGCTATACTGCCGGAAGCACACAGAAAGTCTATCATACGATGGCGTGAACTTGATTAAGATAACGAGCAGAAAGCGATCCAAAATGAAAAAAAGCCTAGAGAATTAGGCTTTTTTTGTTTCTCCATGGTATATATCCGTGACGATTTTTAAAAAAGCCTTCAAAGCACGTGTTTTATATCGACCTTTCTTCACGACAATGCCAATTTTCCAGGGAATATATTGACTGCTAATTGGTTTTACGCAAATGTCCTCTTTATACATGTCCGTTAAAGGACTTGGAATGATCGCAACTCCTAATTCATCACGAACTAATGTCAAAAGCAAATCCCATTGTGTTGTGCTGTAAACGACATCGGGAACAAAATGTTCCTTACGGCAACTTTCTAAAATCACTTGACTTAACGCAAATGAAGAATCAAACAATATCCATTTATCCTCTTTAAGCTGTTCGAGCGAGAGCTGTTGTTCATCTTTTAAAGCGTGATTTTTTGGTAAACAAGCCACAAACGGCGCTTCAAAAATGAGTTGTTCTTCTAATTCATGACTTTGGGCAGGTATGACAATAAAGGCCGCATCTACTTCGCCTTTCTCAACGAGTTTTTCTACATGTAAGCCGCCCTCCTCAATCATTTCGAGCGTCACATCTGGATGCTTTTGAGTAAAAGCTTTTGCCACTTTCGAAAAGAAAAAGGTACCAATTATTTGCGGCAGACCGATCTTTAAATGGCCCCGAATATGCGTTTCGGTATCACCGAGCTCCATTTGCAATTCATTCATTTGCTGCAGTACCGCAATCGCTTTTTCATATACAAGCTCTCCTTCATCCGTTAACTTGAAAATTCGATTTGACCGATCGAAAAGGATGACACCCAGTTTTTTCTCTAATTTTTGAATGGTTTTAGAGAGGGAAGGCTGGGCGATAAAAAGCTTTTCACTTGCTCTTGAAAAACTTCCACAATCCGCAATCGTTTTAAATATTTCAAAGTCCCGTATGTTCATTTTACCCTCCATTATTCCAATAAGGCATACTCATTATGATGATGATATATTGTACATGATAAACGTTTATTTTTACACTGAGAATAAGGAGGGGTTAAGATGTCTACATGTAAAGTTGCTGTTGTTCAAGCTGCTTCTGTCATTATGGATAGAGAAGCATGTACTGAAAAAGCCATTTCGTTAACACTTGAGGCCGGAGAAAAAGGAGCCAATATTGTTGTGTTTCCTGAAGCTTTTATACCAGCTTATCCAAGAGGACTAGCTTTTGGCGCCACAGTAGGAAGCCGTTCTCCAGAAGGAAGAAAGGACTGGCTTCGTTACTTAGAAAATTCAGTTCCAGTTCCAAGTAGAACAACAGACAGATTAGGAGAAGCAGCCCGCAAAGCTGGTGTCTACCTCGTCATCGGTGTCATTGAAAGAGATGATGAATCAAGTCGCGGGACTTTATATTGTTCCGTATTGTTTTTCGGACCAGATGGAACCTTACTTGGAAAGCACCGTAAACTAAAGCCGACAGGTTCCGAGCGACTCATATGGGGAGAGGGGGATGGCAGCACACTGCCGGTTTTCGATACACCGTACGGTAAAATAGGCGCTTTAATTTGCTGGGAAAACTATATGCCATTAGCTAGAGCAGCGATGTATGCAAAAGGCGTCCAAATCTATATAGCCCCTACGGCAGATTCCAGGGAACTATGGCAATCTACGATTCGCCATATTGCCGCAGAAGGCCGATGCTTCGTTCTATCTTGTAATCAATATGTGAATAAAGAGATGTATCCTAAAGATTTAGCCTGCTATGATGAATTAGCATCTTCTCCTGATGAGATGTGCCGAGGGGGGAGTGCAATAGTCGGTCCTTTAGGCGAATATATAAAAGAACCTGTCTATGGTCAGGAAGAGATACTGCTGGCAGATCTTGATTTGCGTGATATTTCTTCTAGTCAATTCGACTTCGATGTAGTGGGGCATTATTCAAGACCTGATATCTTCCAACTTGTCGTCAATGAAGAGAAAAAAGAAAATGTAAAGTGGATGAATCGATGAAATCACACGAAAAAAAGAGCAGCCATCAGCCGCTCTTTTTTTCGTGTGTCAACCTTGATGAGTTTTTAATGGACCTTTTGTGATATGAGTAAGAGGAGCATTTATGTTAAAGATTTTAGCGTTGATGTCTGTTATTCCAAAGCTAGTGATTCTTTTAGAATGCATCTCAAGATAGTTTTCAGCTGCTTCTTTTGTTTCGAATAAGTAGATTCCGCCAGCCTCATTCTTCTCCGGATTCTCCGTCCATATTTTCCATATGAATCCGTCTTCCTCATTTATACTTTTCGCTAAATCAGCAAACTCTTTTGCCATTTCATCGCCGAAAGGGCCTTTCATCTTAAAATCCACCTGTAATAAATGTGCCATCGTCATTCTCCTTATGTTGAAGTTGTAAAATACAGTTCCCCCAGCACTTCTTTCATTTGATACTGCTGCTGCGGAAGTTCTTTCTTCATAAAAGACCGTACATCTGATTGGTCAACATCGTACATCACTTCAATTTCTTTAGAAAATAGAAGTTTTTCTTTTTCGAGCAGGGTAGAAACAGCTGGGCGTTTTTTCGGTTCAAGTTCTTCAGTGTTTAAAGCTTGCTTTAATCCTTCAACATAGACTTCAAATGAGCGGCCACCCGTGATTTTGACTCCTTTATTTTCTTCGTTGACGAAGATGATCGTTGGGAAACCTCTAGCACCAAGGTCTCGAACTAGAGTAAAATCTTGATTTAATAATTCCTGGCCGCTTGGCAGCTCCGCTTCATGGACAATCACATCTCCGTTAAGTCCAAGATCGTTGACGATGTCAATTAACACCGTGATATCCGATATATTTTGATTGAATGCAAATAGCGCTTCTCTCGCACGGCGTAAAAAAGTATAGGCTAGTGCATCATCATGATATTTTTGAATCACTTTGAACACGCGAGAGGGCGGGTAGGAAGATTGAACAGGATTGTCAATCATTAAGGATCCATCAATTGGCATGCGGGAATGTTCTCCAACCTCTCTCCAGTGACCAGCCACATCAGCAGGTTTGTAAATTCCGTTTGCAGGATCAATTGGACCGCCATGCCATTTCTCTAACAGTCCACCCAACACAGTCTGGAAATGAAAATAATGTCCATATTGCTCTTTAAATCGACGCAGCACAGGTTCAATTGCCCAGCAATGCGAACAAATCGGATCTGTTACATAATAGAGCGTTATTGTTTTTTTAGGTTGCTGAAAATCAATGACCTGAATATCCTCTTCTTCACCTACACCACATACACCTGTTTCTATATCACAAAACATCTCATTGTTTTTCAATTTCATTTACCTCCTTAAATTTTGTAGGAACGCTATTCCCTATCAGTTTGTTTGAATCAAGCAATGATTTACTTTACAATTAAATCTTAAGACACAATGAGTGAGACCAACACCAATAATTTCTTCAATTTGTTGTTTATCCAACAGATTGATAGATGTGTTGAAAAAGGAGGAGGGATAAGATGCCACAGCCAAAGACAGACCCTCGGGTCCTAAGAACGCGTAAGTTAATCATGGAGTCATTTATTAAACTTTCATCGAAAAAGGAATTTAAGGATATTACGATCAAAGATGTCACGGCAGAAGCCATGATCAACCGCGCGACGTTTTATTATCATTTTGAGGATAAATACGATTTGCTGGATAAAACACTATCAGAAGTATTATCGATTAATTTAGAAAGTATAAATTTCAATCATCGTAAACTAGATGAAGATACGATTATCAATATTTTTAAAGCACTAACGAATTTCCAACAATCTCTGCATAACCGCTGCCAAGTAGAATATGAAACTGAACTTGCTCCTATTGTGAGGGAGCAGCTTGAAATTATTTTTTATCAATTGTTAATCAATCAATATACAAATGTCGAAAAGCAAATTCTGAAGGTCACAGCTGTTTTTTTAAGTTGGGGAATTCACGGAGCTTCTGTTGAGTGGAGAAAAAATAGTTCGCACTTATCCTCAGAGGAGTTTATCAAATCAGCAGTGCCATATATCTTGTCAGGGATTGATTTTAAACAAGCAGATGGATGATTTGACAATTTTCAAAGTCTTCACTAATATAAATGCTATAGCATATAAATTTCATAGAGGGTGTTTACATGGATTTACAAGATTTAATAGGCTATCTCGTTCATCGTACCGATCTCAAAATGACAAATTATTTTACGAACAGGTTAAAGCCTTACGGGGTCACTCCTGAACAATGGAGTATTATAAGTATTCTGAGTAGTGAAAAGGGAACTACTCAAAAAGAATTGGCAGAAGGAATTGATAAAAATCAAACCACTGTCGTCAGAATGATCCAGTCTATGGAACGAAAAGGGCTTGTCAAAAAGATCTATAATGAACAAGACCGGCGCTCACATCATCTGCTTTTAACAGAAAAAGGGGACGAGGTCAAAAAGGCCATTCTTCCTGTCGTCATGGATGCACATCAAACGGTAACAAAGCAATTAAACGATGAAGAGATTCAACAATTAAAATTACTTTTAAACAAATTATTTCATTCACACTATGAATCTTGAAATGTCTAATCTGTAACGAACTGTTTATGTCCGATATATGCTATGACATATAAATTGTATCAGCTGAAATTTTGTCCATTTGGACGGATTGTTTCAGTCAAATAACTTAGGAAGATGTGATCACGATTTTCATACTTATTCTGCAAATGATATTGGCCGCTTTCTTTTTTGTAACAGGATCGAAAATTATATCAGGGAAAATGGCAGAAGAGTTCAAACGATTTGGTTTACCTGCATTTTTTAATGTTTTAACCGGAGCCTTTGAGCTCATAGGCGCAGCTGGAATGCTGATCGGCATATGGATGCCAACAATCGCAATATTATCAGGCTTATTGTTAGGAGGCACGATGCTGGCAGCTGCACTTACTCTGATCGTATTGGCCAAAGATCCCTTTAAAAAAGCAATCCCGGCACTTGTGTTATTCGCTCTCAGTATTGGGATCAGCTTGTACCACATTCTTTAAGTTCATATCAAGGTAAGTCACAAAACCTAAACAAATCTCCACTATTCTAATGGTGGATGATGTTTAGGTTTTTTAGCGATTGAATTGTTTTCGAAGAACTAAGCATGAGACAGCAAATACTGCAAAAGCGCCCGCTGATCCAGCAGCAAACACGAGCTCAGATTGTTCTAGTTTGGACTTGAATAACAAAGGGACAGAAAGAATGAGAGCGGCACCACTAAAGCTCAATCCTAATATCAACATTGCTAGTAATTTATTCATAGAAACACCTCTTACACTCATAATGAAAACAATCGAAAAGAATCATATTTGGAGTGTATCATATAGTGACGAGCGATGGCTTTCTTTTCATTAAAGCACTCGTAAAATAAACTTTTTTAAACGAACACTGTTCTTAACGAACGGTGTTCGTTATAATATAAATGAGATATGGCTTTAAACGATTTTTATAAAGAAGAGGAGATGCATACGATGACGGCATTATCTAGGGATCAAAAGCAAATCGCTATCATTGGAGGAGGACCTGGGGGGCTAACGCTCGCCTTAATACTGCAAAATTACGGTATACAAACAACCATTTATGAACGAGAGGTGCATGACAAGAGTCTTGAAAGAGGGGGCTCACTGGATATTCACGAAGAAACAGGCCAAAAAGCTTTAAAAGAAGCGGGAATTTATGAGGAATTTCAAAGGAACGCACGCTATGAAGGAGAAGATTTCCGATTACTTGATAAGTCAGGAAAAATTTATTTAGATGAAGAAACGGAACCAGATCAAAAAGGCACCCGCCCAGAAATTGACCGTGGTGTTTTGTGCGAACTGCTGTTAGATCAAATTGATGCTGAAAACATCAAATATGGATATAAACTAGAAAGTTGCGTTTCACTAGAAAACGGCATGACGGAGCTTCATTTTGAAAACGGAGTTGTCGAGACAGTTGATCTTTTAATTGGAGCAGATGGTGCTTTTTCTCGTGTGCGTCCTCTGTTAACAGATATTGATATTGAATACGCCGGACTCACGATGCTGGAACTGAATATCCTCAACGTAGAGGTGAATCACCCTGATTTAGCTGCATTTAATAAACGCGGGAAGATGTTTGCTTTAGCAGACCACAAAGGACTGATTGGTCAGTTAAACGGGGATGGACGAATAAAAGTGTATGCAAGCCTTATGGTAGAACGTAACTGGATTGAGGCTTGTGGTATTCCTTTTCATCAAGCGAAAGAAGCAAAAGAACAATTATTAGAGTTATTTAGTGATTGGGACGATCAGCTGAAAAATTATATTCGTTATGCAGAAGATGCCATCATTCCAAGACGGATTTATACGCTTCCTGTCGGTTTTAAATGGAACCGCCAAAAAGGAGTAACTCTTATCGGTGATGCAGCTCATGTCATGTCGCCATTCGCAGGGGAGGGCGTAAACATGGCGATGTTTGATGCAATGGAACTCGCACTTGCGATTGTCCGAAATCCTCATCATATCGAAAAGGCTATAGAACAATACGAAGACATGATGTACCAATATTCATCGGAGAAAGCTCATGAATCGGAGAAAAGTTTAAAACTGTGTTTTTCAAAAAACGCTGCGGTCAAGCTTGCAGATATGATGAATTCTTTTCAAGAAAACGGAGATTGATGCTCAATTTACTATTTGACTTTGACATGTTATAAAGAGAGTATGAACAATTCAAATCGTCGTATTATCAGTCGTCGGTCTCAGCCGGCTAAAGAGCCCTTAAGCCGTGAACTCATTGTGAAAACTGCCTTTGACCTTCTTAAGGAGCAAGGGTTAGAGGGCATGAGTATGCGTAAAGTGGCTAAAGCATTAGATACAGGACCTGCATCCTTGTATGTCTACGTGAACAATTTTCAAGAACTAAGTGCTTACGTATTGGATTATGGTCTCGGCCAAATGGTTTACCCAAATTCAGCGGGTGGCACATGGAAAGAACAGTTATTTGACATATTGCATACTTATTTCCTGCTGCTATACGAAAAGCCTGGTCTTGCTGAAATTTCTCTTTCCACCATCCCGCAAGGAACGAACTTTTTACAGTTGACCGAACATCTTCTCGCTACACTGCATAAAGGCGGAATCAAATCTACATCCGCTGCATGGGGAGTAGACCTGTTACTGTTATACGTATCTTCCGTAGCATACGAAAAGGTCTCTTGGAAGAAACAAGGCTCTTCGCAAATTTCAGATACAAAAAAAACATTTCATGATGCAGACAAAACGCGGTTTCCTTTTATCCATAGCCTGAAAAAAGAAATGTTTGCAGGTGATACCGTATCACTGGAACGGTTCAGGTGGGGAATTGACGTCATTTTGTCAGGGATCCAGCAAAAAATCAATTAGAAAGGAGCAAAAAAAGCAGTCAAAGGCTGCTTTTTTATATTTTCTCCACTTTTTCAAAACGTATAAAAAAATCTATATATTGTTTTTGCATATAAAAAATTATATAATCTAGTGGAATAAACAAATGAGGTGCTTAGGCATGGAACATATAAAGAATTTATTACAGAGCTATATTCCTTTAGCAAAATCTACTGCAAAAATGTTTGGACCAAATTGTGAAGTCGTGATTCATGATTTAACGAACCCTCAAGCATCAGTCATGTTTACAGTCAATCATCATGTGACGGGAAGAAAAATTGGTCAATCATTTGATCATTTGGTAAAGACTGTTTTACAATCAGAAGATTTTAAAGAAGATTATCTCGCTGGGTATACATTTAAAACCGAAGACAACCGTACCATTCGTTCTTCGACTTCATTAATTCGTGATTCCGAGCAAAAGGTGATTGGTGCATTCTGTATCAATTTTGATGTTGAAGCATTGAATCAAATGCAGCAATTTATGGATACTTTTCTTTCTACAAAAGTTGAAGTTCAAGAGAATGAAACAACAACAACAAATGATGATCTTGAAAATGTGGAAGAAATCGTAGATCAATTGATTCAACAGATCATTCAAAATAGTGTTCACCCAGTCATGAAACGCCATGAAAAAATTGAATTAATAAGGTTCATGGATGAAAAGGGAATTTTTTTAATGAAAGGTTCAGTTGAGAAGGTCGCATCTATGTTAGGTATTTCTAAAGTCACTGTCTATAGCTATTTGGATGAGATCAAACATAAATCGAATGAAGGAGAAACGAAATGAAAAGCATCCTTGAGGTAGGGAATCTAAAAGCCAACGGACACTATGCATTCGCAACCATTCATCAAAACACCGTTTATGTTTCAGGACAATTTGCCATCAATCCTGAAACGAGAGAAAAAGAATTCGGCCCTATTGAAGAAGAGACATTACAAGCGCTTAAAAATGTCGAGATGATTGTTGAAGCGGCTGGAAGTAAAAAAGAAAAGATTTTGCGAATGACATTATACATTTCTGATATTGAACTATGGGACAAGGTAGATGCGGTTTACACTGAATTTTTCGGTGAACATCAACCAGCACGTACTGTTGTACCAACGAATGAATTACATTTCGGTTTCAAAATTGAAATTGATGCTATTTCTTATATTTAGAATATTTTTTTGCCTATGATATATAAAAAAGTATATTTCGTATAAAAAATTATTCGAAGGGGATGATGATCGATGAATCAATTGATTTGTAACGATTGTGGGAAAAAATATGAGATGACAACAACCCTATGGAAATGTGATTGTAACGGCGTATTAAACCTGGTGAAAGATACCCCTAAAATAGATATGGCGGCTTGGGATCACTATCCAAACTCATTATGGCGTTATGTTGAAACCATGCCCTTTTCAAAGGGTTCTAAGACTTGGGAATCTGTAACAATGGGTGAAGGTCAAACTCCTTTAATCCTTTTAGATCCGAATGAGCCAAATACTTATGTAAAAGTTGACTATATGATGCCTACACTCTCCTTTAAAGATCGAGGAGCTGCTGTTTTAATGACAAAGGCAAAGGAATTAGGGGTATCAAAAGTCATTGCGGATAGCAGCGGGAATGCAGGAACAGCGATTGCCGCTTATGCAGCTCGTTGCGAGATTGCATGTGACATCTATTTAAGCGATGAAACTTCACCTAAAAAGGTCGCTCAAATAAAAGCCCATGGAGCAACGATTAAAGAAATTCGTGGTACACGCGAGGACATTGCCGCTGCAGCCCAAAAAGCAGTAGACGACGAAAACGTTTTTTATGCAAGCCATGTGTATCATCCTTATTTTTTTGAGGGGACAAAAACATACGCATATGAAATCTATGAACAAATAAAAGGAGCTCCAGATGCTGTAATCATTCCGGTTGGAAACGGCACTCTCCTTCTAGGAGCGTATTATGGCTTTAAAGAGCTATTTGAAAATGGTTTGATTCATAAAATACCGAAAATCATTGCCATACAAGCGAAAAACTGTGCACCTCTTGTGAAAGCTTATCAAAACGAGGAGGAATCAGCATCGCCTGTTACGAATACAGGGACCTTAGCAGAAGGGATAGCCATTGCTGCCCCGGCGCGCTCCAAACAAATTCTACAAGCTGTACAAGATACCAATGGTACATTTATAGATATTGAAGAAGATGAAATATTGAATGCACGCTCTAAACTAAGTGAAAAAGGATTTTATGTGGAAGTGACATCTGCAGTCAATTTTGCCGGCTACTTGAAATATAAAAAGGAATCAAAAGAAACCATCGTCATACCTCTTTGCGGGGCAGGGATTAAGTCAAAATAAGCCGTAGAATACAACTTGAAAGATGACATCATCCCATTGCTGGAACAATCCGATTCTGATAGTTACTTATCACCAGAGGTTTGTCAGACCGTTGCTGCGAGATTGCGTCAACTGATCCGCCATTGGCTAGTAGATGATGACATAGATAAAATGAACGCTCTCTATCTAGCAGAAGGTATGGAACTAGTGCATGAACAAAATGAGGTATTGGGATTTATATAGGAAGAGGTCGAAAAATAGCTGTTTCATTATCATTCTAAGAGTATCTCAAGAGAGATGCTCTTTTTCTTGCCTGAATGCACAATCTCTTTTGCCCAAAAGTACAATTTCACTCAACTTCTAACTATTTTTTCATTTGTTCTTCTCCCCAATAGCAAATCGCATCTAATACAGGCATCAATGATAATCCCTTTTCCGATAAACTATATTCTACTTTTGGAGGCACTTGAGGATATTCTTTACGATTAATTAATTGATCCGCTTCAAGTTCTTTTAGTGTATTGGTTAATGTTTTAAAAGAGATAGTCCCGAGCATTCGTTTTAACTGATTATAGCGAATAGGACCATTGTTTGCATATAAGGCATACAGTACCGTCATCTTATATTTCCCACCAATTAAAGATAAAGTATACCCAAATCCAGTTTCTTTTAGGTCAACATTAGCTGTAAAGGATTCTTTCGTCATTTCACACTCTCCTTTAGGTTAGTATCGCACTTTAATTACCGTACTTGTAGTACGTTATAGCATACAATAAAATGAATGTACATCAAAATATGATGAAAATAACAAAAAAGGGTGAATGAATAATGAAAACGATTGTCTATGCACATCCTTGGGACGGAAGCTATAATCGTGCCATTTTGACTTCCATTACAGAAAATCTAGAAACAAAGAGAGAACCATTTCAAGTGATCGATTTATATAAAGATGGGTTTAATCCCGTTTTTTCAGCTGAAGAATTGAAGTATTTTATTAAAGGCGAAACACCTTATCAATTAGTTAAGGATTATCAAAAGAAATTAAGTCAGGCAACTGAATTAATATTTATATTTCCTGTCTGGTGGTGGGATTTACCTGCAATTTTAAAAGGATTTATTGATAAAGTCATGTTAAGAGGTTTCGCATTCTTAGAAGATAAAAACACTGGGGCTTTAAAAGGTTTATTGACAAATATTAAAAAAACAACTGTGATCTCAACATCTACAACAGATAAGGATTATATAGAATCTGAAGGTGGGAATGCGATTCAAAGCGTTTTTATTAACAGAACTCTTGCTGACTTGGGACTTAAAAATGAAGACACCCAATGGATTCATTTTTCAAGAGTTAACTTAACAACAGATGAAAAGAGAAAAATATTTTTAAACGAAATATCCCAAAGTATTTAATTTACTGTTGCAGCCAATAAGGAAAGGCACAACCTTTACGACCAATCTAATTTATTGAGAAGGTGGTAGAGGTTGTGAAAAATTAAATATGTATTCTCATTTCTTAGTTTACATAATATATATTCTAGGAAGTTAAACAACAAACGAATTTCCTTTGTCTCAAAACTAAGTATACTTATCTTATTGAGACAAAAAAGAAAAAATCAATTTTAAATTGATTCATCTAAATGCTTTGATGATATTCTGACGATTTCATGGCCATAAACATTTCGCTGCAACGTTTTTGTCACAACAACGCCAGATGCTATGAGCTTTGCTATCAATCGTTCATTATAGCTCCAGTTGATGTTCGATTGTGTATTTACCAAATAAATGCTTTTTTCGTTCTAATATGTCAAAACATCTAGTCCAACATTACACTTGAAACATGCTCATTAATCATTGTATCCATCAATTCCACCTCTCACCAAAAGAAATTTCTTTTGACTAACATTTTTTCATTACGTTCCTCCCTCCTGTTATTTACGAATCAGCAAGTCTCATTTATAATCGAGTAGATTTGTTCAATAACATATATATCTTTAAATGTGAGGGATTAGATGGAATTAAAGTGGTATAAAGCAATTATTGTGATCTTTACGATGTCTGGAATCTCCATTTCTACATGGTTTTCGCGGACACCGGAAGTTAGAGATTTATTACAAGCAAACACAGGAACAATGGGACTTATTTTACTCGGTTTATCTGTTGGCTCAATTGTTGGGCTTGTTCTTTCAAATGTATTCGTCCGCAAAAAAGGCGGCCGAGTGGCGATTGTGATCAGTGCTTTTTTGATGTTCCTTGGATTCACTACTCTTGCCATTGGTTCAACGCTCTCTTCTATCTTTGTCGTCACTTCTGGTCTTTTTCTTTTTGGAGCAGGCTCTGGCATGTGTAATGTAGCGATGAACTTAGAAGGAACAGAGATTGAGTACAGCATCAACAAAACCATTCTGCCTATATTGCACGCTTCCTTTAGCATTGGGACGTTAATTGGAGCAGGTGCTGGTATTCTTTTTATCCATCTAGGGGTTTCTGTATTGATACACCTTCTCGCTATTGCCCTTCTATTCTTCCTCAGCATATTGATTTGTACACGGTTTATCCCGCATGGGACAGGAAAAGATCAGCATGAGATGCAGTCAGATACAGTTGAGCCTACTCAAACGGCATGGCTGAACAAACGAACGATATCTCTTGCGATGATCGCCTTATGTCTTGCGTTTGTCGAAGGCTCGGCCAATGATTGGATTCCACTTGCAATGGTGGATGGCTATCAAGTTTCACATTCCATGAGTACGGTCATCTATGCTTTGTTTTTGTGCGGCATGATTAGCGGCAGACTGATCAGCGGACGATTGATTGATCGCTTTGGCAGAGTGTTATTGCTAAGAGTGGCCATTTTATCAGCAGCTGCCGGACTATTCTTAGTCATTTTAAAGATTTCACTTGTTGTATGTATGATATCGATCTTTTTATGGGGACTTGGCGCATCTTTAGGCTTTCCGCTGACCATTTCTGCAGCTGGCGATGATAGCCGGTACGCTGTCAAACGCGTCAGTATTGTGACCTTATCTGGTTACACAGCCTCCCTTTCCGGCCCTCCTATTTTAGGGCTGCTTGCTAATCAAGTTGGACTGCTTCATGCCTTTATCTTTGTTCTATTTGCCATATGTATTGCAGGAATCTTTACTAAAGCTGTAGCAAAACCACATTCATTACAAGCTCACTAAACGTGTCTGATCCTTGATCATGGCACTTTTTTTAAATTTAAAAAATAAAATTGAAACCTTTCATGAAGTGAAACAGTCCTATAGATGTCCTGATGTTTATCGTTTTTTTAAAGAGGGAAAGTAAAAAAATAAGACTTTTCAAATAACTGAAAACGTGGTAAGATCATGAAAATAACCAGGAAGGGGTGAGAAAAATGAAAAAAAATATGCTATTAAAATTAGGTGTTTTATGTATAGCACTTGCAAGTTTTCATTTGTTCTCAATGCCTCATTCCGTTCAGGTATACCATCATGCGAAGGTGGTTGCCGATCAAGAATCACATGAAATGAAAATCGTCCAGACAATGGGCGATGAAAAGAAACAAAAACATGTGAGCGCAGTATTTGCCGCATTTACAGCACTGCTGATTATTGGCAGTATGACAGCTGGATTTGCGCGCATCACTCATACTGATCGATTTGACCGGAAAAAGAAGCATTTACTTGCAGTGTTCTATCAATCTTCTTATTTCCGACAAGCTCGTGTTTAACCCAACCATCTAAATCAAAACAAAAATTGGGAGGTTTTACACGATGTTATTTTTCTTAAGAATTTTCATTCTAGGTCTATTCTCTGTCACTTCACTTTCTCTTTTCGTTTACCAAGGAATTGAAGTAGTGCACGCCATTACAAGCATGTTTGGCAACCACGAGAGCTAATTGACCTGTATATAAAAAGAAACCCCCTGCCAATCGCAGGGGGTTTTCGTTTGCTTATTTATTGTCATCTGGTGCACGTTCAGGAGTCAGAAGGACATGAGTCACTTCTCCCTGCTCTTCCTCATCTACAATAAATGACCCATTGCTATAGCGGTCATTCGCTCTTAAAGTAGAAATATCTAGTGGAATTGTTGTGCCTTTTTCGGTATCTATCTCAAGTGTATCGTGCAGCGCTGCAGCGATCACAGCCACAATACGGTGTGGGTTTTTCTTTAACTCTCTCAGCATAAGAACTCCGCGTTTCGCTCTTGATGTTTTATCAAATTCAGAGAGGTTCATTCGCTTTACAGCCCCTCTTTGTGTTGTGAGCACAAGGACATCGTTCTTCGGATCAATGATCTGGCCAGAGACTACCTCGTCCCCTTCCTTCAAGTTGATTCCTTTGACACCTGCCGCTCTCGGTCCAACAACACTTACTTCTTCTTCATCAAACCATAAACCGTAACCATTTTTCGTTGCAATAAACAATTCCTGCTGTCCTGTTGTGACATGAACATCTACGAGTTCATCGTCACCTTTTAGATTCAAGGCGACAAGCGGTTTCGAATAACGCTGCGCTTTATATTGAAGAAGCTCTGTTTTCTTCACCATTCCACCTTTCGTAAAGAATAAAAGATATGACGTTTCATCAAATTCTTTTATTGGAATGGCTTTTTGGATTGATTCCTCGCGATCAATCGAAATGATATTCGTAATATGCTGCCCCATGTCTTTCCAGCGTATATCTGGCAGCTGGTGAACAGGACAATAAATGTAGCTTCCTTTATTCGTAAACAGTAGAAGAACATCCGTTGTATTCATTTCAAACTGATGAATCAAACGGTCAGTATCCTTCATACCAAAGTCCTTACCATTAGATGCAGCATAGGAGCGCTGGCTTGTTCGTTTAATGTAACCATCCTTCGTGACTGTCACGTAAACATCCTCTGATGCGATCATCACTTCAAGGTTAATCTTAATTTCTTCGATTTTTTCCTCAATGACGGATCTTCTCTCATCAGCATATGTCTTTTTGAGCTTTTTCAGGCTGTTTGTAATGACCTTCAGCAGCTTTTTCTCGTTCGCTAAAATGTCTTCAAGCTCTGCGATGCGCACATCAAGCTCTCTTGCTTCGTCTCTTAATTGCGTAATATCTGTATTCGTTAAACGATATAACTGGAGTGAAACAATCGCTTCTGATTGTGCTTCTGTAAAATCATATTTCGCCATCAAGTTGTTTTTTGCATCTCGCTTATCATTAGAGGAGCGGATTGTGGCAATGACTTCATCTAAGATGGAAAGTGCCTTAATTAAACCGTCTACAATATGGTGGCGTTCCTTCGCTTTTCGAAGCTCGTACGCTGAGCGGTTCGTCACCACTTCCTTTTGATGGGCAATATATGCATCTAGTACAGTTGTCAGCGTCATTAAGGTCGGTCTTCGATTATGTATCGCTACCATATTAAAGTTATACGGGATTTGCAGATCTGAGTTTTTATATAAGAAATTCAGCACACCATTTGCATCTGCTTCTTTTTTCAGCTCTACTACGATTCGAAGCCCAGTACGGTCTGTTTCATCTCGGACCTCTGAAATACCTTCTACTTTTCTTTCAATTCGGAACTCGTCCATCTTTTTGACAAGGTTGGCTTTATTCACTTCGTAAGGAATTTCTGTGATCACGATTTGCTGGCGTCCGCCGCGGATGGTTTCAATCTCCGCTTTTCCGCGAATCATGATCTTCCCTTTTCCTGTTTCATACGCTTTCTTAATACCGTCTACACCTTGAATGATACCGCCCGTTGGGAAATCCGGCCCTTTGATGACTGTCATTAAATCCTCAACCGTACAATGCGGCTGTTCAATTCGCTTAATGACGCCATCAATGACCTCTCCAAGATGATGCGGCGGGATATCTGTCGCATAACCAGCTGAAATCCCTGTTGATCCATTCACGAGAAGATTTGGGAACATTGCTGGTAATACAACTGGCTCTTTGCTTGTATCATCAAAGTTTGCAACAAATTCGACCGTTTCCTTGTCTAGGTCCTTTAAAAGCTCCGAAGCAATGGCAGACAGTCTTGCTTCCGTATAACGCATGGCAGCAGGCGGATCTCCATCAATACTCCCGTTATTTCCGTGCATCTCAATCAGCACATTTCGTACTTTCCATTCCTGACTCATTCTTACCATCGCTTCATAAACAGATGAGTCCCCGTGCGGATGGTAGTTACCAATCACGTTACCGACTGTTTTAGCGGCTTTACGGAAGTTTTTATCCTGCGTATTTCCTTCTGCGTACATCGCATATAAAATTCTTCGTTGTACGGGTTTTAGACCATCACGTGCATCTGGAAGCGCACGGTCTTGGATAATATATTTACTATAGCGCCCAAACCGGTCGCCGATTACTTCTTCTAATGGTAAATCATGAAATCGTTCTTGTTGTGCCATGTTTAAACCTCCTCAGCTAGCGACAAGTTTTCATTTTCAAGAATGTTGCTTTCCTCATCAAGTCCAAAGGCGACATTCTTTTCAATCCATTTACGGCGTGGTTCTACTTTGTCACCCATTAAAGTTGTGACGCGGCGTTCCACACGTGCAGCATCATCAATTTTGACCCTGACAAGTGTTCTCGATTCTGGATTCATTGTCGTTTCCCATAGCTGGTCGGCATTCATTTCACCTAACCCTTTGTAGCGCTGAATCGTGTACCCTTTTCCAACTTTCTTCAATACGTCATCCATTTCTTCATCAGACCATGCGTACTCAATAATCTCTTTTTTTCCTGAGCCTTTGCTGACTTTATATAAAGGCGGAAGTGCAATAAACACTTTGCCATGCTCAATCAGCGGCTTCATATAGCGGTAGAAGAATGTTAAGAGAAGCACTTGAATATGCGCTCCATCCGTATCCGCATCTGTCATGATGACGATTTTGTCATAATTGATGTCTTCCACATTAAAATCGACACCGACGCCTCCACCAATTGCATGAATAATGGTGTTGATTTCTTCATTTTTGAAAATATCAGCAAGCTTTGCTTTTTCAGTATTGATGACCTTTCCGCGCAGAGGCAGAACCGCTTGGAATTTACGGTCACGTCCCTGTTTAGCTGACCCGCCCGCTGAGTCACCCTCTACTAGATATAGTTCGTTTCTTGCTGGGTTTCTAGATTGGGCAGGTGTTAATTTTCCGCTCAGCGTTGCTTCAGACTTTTTCCGTTTCTTGCCGCTCCTCGCTTCTTCACGGGCTTTTCTAGCAGCTTCTCTTGCCTGCTGCGCTTTAATCGCTTTTTTCACAAGAAGAGTGGCTGTTTCCCGGTTTTCTTCAAGGAAATACGCAAGTTTTTCAGAAATAACAGCATCAACAGCTGAACGAGCCTCACTTGTCCCAAGCTTTCCTTTTGTCTGCCCTTCAAATTGAAGCAGCTCTTCAGGAATTCTGACAGAAATAATAGCAGACAGTCCTTCGCGAATATCAGTGCCTTCTAAATTTTTGTCTTTTTCTTTTAAAAGGGCCACTTTGCGTGCATATTCGTTAAAGGCTCTCGTCATGGCCGTTTTGGCGCCAGACTCATGTGTTCCGCCATCTTTTGTTCTGACGTTATTGACAAAGGAAAGGATATTCTCCGAGTAGCCATCGTTAAATTGAAAAGCAAAATCTACTTCAATGGACTGATGCTCTCCTTCAAATGAGACGACTTCACTTAGAACATCTTTTTCTTCATTTAGATAAGCAACAAAGGCTTCAATGCCTGTCTCATAATAAAACGTTTCTTGTACATCATGCCGTTCATCGATCAGCTCTATTTTTAACCCTTTTAATAAAAAGGCAGATTCTCTTAAACGTTCTGATAATGTATCGAAATTATAGGTCGTAACACTGAACATGGTTGGGTCCGGCTTAAAATGAATTAGTGTTCCCGTTTTTTTCGATTTTCCGACTTTTTCAAGTGATGTGACAGGTTTACCGCCGTTTTCAAAGCGCTGATGATAAATAAATCCGTCCCGTTCAATCGTGACAGTAAGCCATTCTGACAGCGCGTTCACAACCGATGCCCCAACTCCGTGAAGTCCACCACTTGTTTTATATCCACCTTGACCAAATTTTCCGCCTGCGTGCAGGACCGTTAAAATGATCTCAGGTGTCGGTTTTCCAAGCTTATGCATACCAGTAGGCATTCCTCGCCCTTTATCTTGGACGGAAATGCTGTTATCTTTATGTATTTTGACAATGATATGATCTCCATGGCCAGCGAGCACTTCATCGACAGAGTTGTCTACAATCTCATAGACAAGGTGATGAAGACCGCGGGAATCCGTAGATCCAATATACATCCCTGGACGTTTACGGACCGCTTCAAGCCCCTCTAGCACCTGAATAGAATCATCGTTATAATCTACTTGCTGCTTTTTAACCAAATGCTTAATCCCCTTTCACTAACAAACATAACCGGCTAATCATCAAATGATCTCTCTAGATTTTAATGATGATCATGCTGCTCATTACTGTCCACTTTAATAAGCTGCATCATCACCATGCATGTGGGATTGACCAATACATGCTCTTTTGCACAGCTATGAGAATCATTCTACATTCTGCAATCAGAACTAGAAGTCCATTATAAACAAGACTGTTTCATAAGCCAAATGCAATCATATGATGGTTTTAGCAAAACAGAACAAATGTTCTATATTTATCTTATCGCTCTTTTTCTCGATATGCAAGGCCGCCGATATGTCCCTGTCGCCTTATTTTATCGCTTTCTTCTAGAATCGCAAATATATTTCTGCAACAAAAAAGCAAAAATCCTTGAAAAACCAAGGATTTTTGACGAATTAATGAGTTTTTGTCAACGCATGAGCCACCTTGATACATAAATCCATGATGGCGACCTTGCCATTTTCCTCAATCAGCCTTTTCGCTTCATCGTGATATATGCCTTGCTGCGCCCAAAAAACAGGTGCGTCTATTTGGAGAAACTCTTCTGCCACCTCTGGCAAAAACTCTGAACGTCTAAAGACATTGACGATATCAACAGGCTCTTTTATGTCTTTTAAAGAAGCGACTGCTTTCACACCGAGTGCTTCATCGATCGTTGGATTCACTGGGATAATCTCATACCCGGCATCCTGCATCGCTTTAGACACCATATAAGACGTCCGGTGCGGCTGATCTGATAATCCAACAACAGCAATTCGTTTACTGCTCTTTAATATACGGCCGATTTCTTCTTTCGTAGGATTGTTCATCAAGACACTCCTTTTCCTCTATTTTAGCGAATTTCTGCTTAAAAACAAAGCTGAATCCATCTGCTTTGGATTTTTTCAAAAAAAGTTCCCCATGTTTTTCACAAGATCATGTTAAAATGTAAGACAAGAGGGAGAATATAAAGGAGTTATGCAGATGTTAATTGCTTTGATGTTTATTTTGGCTTATCTTCTCGGCAGTATTCCATCCGGTCTCATTGTCGGGAAAGCTGCAAAGGGTATCGATATCCGTGAACATGGCAGCGGAAACCTAGGTGCGACGAATGCATTTCGTACACTTGGCGTAAAAGCAGGGTCTATTGTGATTACTGCTGATATCCTAAAAGGGACGCTTGCTTCAGCTTTACCGTTTTTCATGCAGCTGGACATCCATCCCTTATTAGCAGGAGTTGCTGCTGTTATCGGTCACAGCTTTCCTGTCTTTGCAAAATTTAAAGGGGGAAAGGCAGTCGCTACATCAGGCGGTGTGCTGCTATTTTACGCCCCATTCCTATTTATCACGATGATCGCTGCTTTTTTCTTATTTTTATACATTAGTAAATATGTTTCACTATCATCTATGCTGACCGGGATCTATACATTCATTTACAGCATATTCACCAAAGACCTATTCTTAATCATTGTTGTTGCCGTTCTTGCTGGCTTTGTGATTTACAGACACATCGCCAACCTCAAACGAATTCTCAACAAAACTGAACCGAAAATCAAATGGCTCTAGCCGTTTCATCCATTTAAATATGTGGTAAAAGTAAAGAAAAGCTGTTTTTGCATCCTGCATTTTAAAAAACAGCATGACTTCAAAAAGGGGCGATCACATTGAAATTAACAATAAAAGAAGATGCACTCAATTGGTACAAGGATGAATTAGATTTAGAAAAAGGTGATCAAGTTCGCTTTTTTGTGAGATATGGCGGGTGCAGTAATGTTCAAAAAGGCTTTTCTCTCGGCGTCGCAAAAGATGAACCTCAAAATGTCGGCGCAACTGCTGAAATAGAAGGTATTACTTTCTTTATTGAGGAAAGTGATATTTGGTACTTTGACAACCATGATCTGCATATTGATTATAACGAGTCCGTGAAAGAACCAGAATTTCATTATGAATAAACAAAAAAGATACCTCATCCCTCGGGTATCTTTTTTGTTTTACACCTCAATATACAGCCCATACTCTTGAATGTTTCCTAAAGACCGTTCCTTTTGCAGAATTCTTTTTTGCGGCTCACCGATCAAGTCAAAATGAGGAAACCCTTCGCGGTCATGAATCCATTCTTTTTTTAGTCCATGTCTTTCTCCCCACTCAACTAACCGCTTCATATCCTGACAGGCTGCTTTTGTGACGGTATTGGCATTTGGAAAACGGTCATCGAGCCAGTAGTGTGTTAAAAAAGCAACTTTTCCTTCCTGGACAGCTGTTTTCCAAGCGTTTAAATCGCTTCGTTTAATACCAAAAGCCATAAATTAAACCTGCTTCTTCGACTGTTCATATACTTTATGCCAAGCAGGAAAGGCTTTTCTAAATTGAATAGGTCTAAAGGTGTCTTTATCTACACAAATATGTGAGGTTGTCCCTGTAATCGCTGTTTGTCCATCAGGTTTTTGAATTTCATAGCCATACACCGTTTTGACACCATTATATTCTTCAATCCATGTATGAACGGTTGCTGTTTCACCATACAGCAATGGTTTTTTATATTGAACCTGCAAGTCTATAACAGGTGCAAGAGCACCGTCTGCTTCTAGCTGCGCATAGGAAAACCCTAATTCTTTAATCAATGCTGTTCTGCCGACTTCCATCCAGATTAAATAATTGGCATGATATACGATGCCCATTTGATCTGTTTCTGCATAACGGACTTCTATTTCTTTTTTGGATACATACACGTTTCATCGCTCTCCTATCAAAACCTAAGGTCTGTCTCTGCCATTTTACCACATTCCAAATGGTTCTTCTAAAAAGAGGCAATAAAATAAACCAGGAATCCCTGGTTTATTCAGTATAGCCATTCTTTCTTGCTGCTTCTTCGTCCTTTATCTCAGAACGCATCGCGTCAATACTCATTTTGCGGTTTTCGTTTTTTTGTTTGATCATTTGCTTTTCTGTCTCAGTCGAAACGGACATCGCTGCTTCAGATTCATCGATATTGTCAAGTGTGTTCTCGATCATATCTTGCAGCTTTTCAACATTATCAGATCGATCATCTGGATTGGATTGATATGACTCGTTATTCATGATGATTCCCCTCCTTATTCGCCCTTTGTCTGTATCACATCTGGCTGTTCATTTGATTTATTATGCATCTTTTTACCTTTATTCCGTTTGTATGCTACAGGTTTTGTCCCTAAATGGTCTGGCGTAAACTGCGCTTGTTTATCATGCTCTCTACCCATTATTCATCCCTCCCTCTTCTTTAGGATGAACGAAAACGGATAATTCATGACTTATTTTTGTCTAAATCGTTCTTCCAACTTTTCTTCAAGCTGGTTTAAAAATTCCTCATTGCTTAATAATTCTTTTTTATTTTCAAGCACAAGCTCTTCAAATGTGCGTCGTTTTCTTCTTCTCATTCCACTCACCTCCATATATGTATGGTTACATTTTCGCCAAAACATTTGGAAAATAAGCAAAAAGAGCTGAATCATTATAGATCCAGCTCTTTTTCAATTTCTTTTTTTGTCAGCATTTGATGCTTCACAGACATGATGCGTCCTTTTTCATCTAATATGTAGGTCGTTGGGTATGAAAGAACCTGATATCTTGCTTGAATGCCTTTTTGGTCCAATAAAACAGGAAAGCTCAGCTTTAATTCTTTTGTGAATGCTGCCACATGATCCACACTCTTTTCAGTGGTCGTCAAATTCACCGCTAGTACTTCAACTTGGTCATTTTCACTCCTGATTGCGTCTAGATCCGGCATTTCTGTCCTGCACGGCTTACACCATGTCGCCCAGAAATTGACGAGCACCTTTTTCCCTCGGTAATCAGATAACGAGGCGGTTTTGCCATCAAGGGTTTTTAGTTCGAAATCAGGGGCTTGATCCCCTTTTTCAAGACCGATTGCGGGCTCTTTTGGCCCAAATAAATTCCACGCAAGTAAACCAATCAACACAAGTAAAACAGCGCTTGCCATTCCTTTTTTCCACATGATTGATCCTCCACTATTTTAAAAAAGAAGAGAAAGCTGTTGAATCGCCTTCTCTTCTTTGCTGTATTAGTTGCTTGCCAATTTTTCGCGAAGTACCATTTGAAGGATACCGCCATGACGATAGTAGTCAATTTCAACTTCACTGTCAAAACGAACGACCACTTCAAATGTTTTCTCGTTGCCATCTGTGTCAATTGCTTTCACAGTGACGAGATCACGCGGACGAACTGTTTCGTCAACATGAACTTCAAATGTTTCTGTTCCTGTTAGACCATGAGTTTCTGCACTTTCTCCGTCTTTAAACTGCAAAGGAAGTACGCCCATGAAGACAAGGTTACTTCTGTGGATACGCTCAAAGCTTTCAGCTAGAACAAATTTAATTCCAAGAAGGTTTGTTCCTTTTGCAGCCCAGTCACGTGAAGAACCCATTCCGTAGTCTTTACCTGCTAAGATCGCAAGACCTGTTCCATCTTCTTTATAGCGCATGCATGCATCATAAATGGATGTCACTTCACCAGTTGGCCAGTAAGTTGTATAACCGCCTTCTGTTCCTGGTGCAATTTGGTTCTTAATACGGATGTTTGCGAAAGTACCTCTCATCATGACATGGTGGTTACCACGGCGAGATCCATATGAGTTA
This sequence comes from Bacillus sp. ABR, assembly GCF_056172715.1. Classification (NCBI taxonomy): domain Bacteria; kingdom Bacillati; phylum Bacillota; class Bacilli; order Caryophanales; family Bacillaceae; genus Bacillus; species Bacillus sp. ABR. Next base: position 98,538 of record NZ_JAOYSL010000003.1, read on the forward strand.
AAGTCTCTAGGCGACACGCCTCTTTCTTGCAAGTATTTGCCCGCAGGTGTGTCCTTACCAATCGCTCCAGCAGGAGAAATATGATCAGTTGTAACAGAGTCACCGAACTTCGCAACTACGCGTAAGCCTTTAAGCGGTTCAACTTTACCAGGTTCAACTGATAGGTTTTCAAAGAATGGCGGGTTATCAATGTATGTGGAATTTTCATCCCATTTGTACAATGCATCATCCGTCGTTTTAATTTCATTCCAGCGGTCATTGTTGTCAAAAACAGTTTCATACTCTGAACGGAATAGCTCAGGTGTGACAGTGCTTTTAACGACGCTGTTGATTTCGTCCATTGATGGCCAAATGTCATTGAAATAAACGTTTTCGCCATTTTTATCGACACCGATAGGATCTTTTGTTAAATCAATATTCACCGTACCTGCAAGTGCATAAGCCACAACTAATGGTGGAGATGCAAGGTAGTTTCCTTTCACAAGCGGATGGATACGACCTTCAAAGTTACGGTTACCTGATAAAACAGAAGTGATCAGCAGATCATTTTCAGAGACAGCATCTTCAATTTCTTTCTCAAGCGGTCCTGAGTTTCCGATACAAGTTGTACAGCCATATCCAACAATGTTAAATCCGAGGTCTCTTAAATATGGAAGAAGTCCTGAATTCACAAGGTATCCTGTTACAACTTTAGAACCCGGCGCTAGTGACGTTTTCACGTAGTTTGGCACTTTCATACCGAGCTCACTTGCTTTCTTCGCAACAAGACCTGCTCCGATTAACACGTATGGGTTCGATGTATTCGTACAGCTCGTAATCGCTGCAATCGCAATCGCACCTGTCTTCATCACAGCTTTTTCACCGTTTGCAAGATCAAATTCGATTTGTTTATCAAGCTCTGATTTATCTAAGCCAAACCCTTGGTTACCAGCTGGGCTTTCGATGTGTTTATGGAACGTCTCTTTCATTTGAGAAAGTGGAATCAAATCTTGTGGACGTTTAGGACCAGATAAGTTTGACTCAATTTTAGAAAGATCAATTTCCACAACATCAGTAAAAACTGGTTCTTCTGCATCTGGCGTATAGAATAAGCCATTTGCACGAGAATATTCTTCAACGATATTAATTTGCTCTTCATCACGTCCAGTAAGGCGAAGGTAAGCAAGTGCTTCTTCATCTACTGGGAAGAATCCACAAGTAGCACCGTATTCTGGCGCCATGTTCGCAATTGTTGCACGATCTGCTAATGGCAATTGAGCAACACCCGGTCCGAAGAACTCAACGAACTTGTTTACTACGCCTTTTTCACGAAGGACTTGTGTGACTTTTAATGCAAGGTCAGTTGCAGTCGTTCCGTTTGGAAGCTCTCCAACTAATTTAGCACCAATCACTTCTGGTACTGGGAAGTATGAAGGCTGACCAAGCATACCAGCTTCCGCTTCGATACCGCCAACGCCCCATCCAAGTACACCGATACCGTTAATCATCGTTGTATGAGAGTCAGTTCCAACTAATGTATCTGGGTAAGTGATGATCTCGCCATCTTCTTCAATCGCATGAACAACACTTGCAAGATACTCTAAGTTCACTTGGTGAACAATTCCTGTTGCAGGCGGAACAGCTTGGTAGTTGTTAAACGCTTTCTTTGCCCAGCTAAGGAAGTTATAACGCTCTGCGTTACGTTCGAATTCTAAATCCATGTTAATGTTTAATGCATCTTCAGTTCCAGCTTTATCAACTTGTACTGAGTGGTCAATAACAAGGTCAACTGGAATTTCAGGGTTAATTTTATCCGGATCCCCGCCCACATCTGCCATTGCTTTTCTTAAAGAAGCAAGGTCAACGACGGCTGGTACACCCGTGAAGTCTTGTAAAATAACACGAGAAGGTTTAAATGGAACATCAATTTCTTTTACCTCGGCAGTTCCCCATTTTGCCAAGTTTTCAACGTGTTCCTTCTTGATCACTCTACCGTCTACTTGGCGAAGCACTGATTCTAAAAGTACCTTAATGGAATAAGGCAGCTTAGAAACATTTCCAATTCCTTGTTTCTCTAGTGCTTCTAACGAATAATAGTGATACGTTTTCCCATTTGTCGAAAACGTTTTTCTAGATTGAAAAGCGTCTTGTTTAGCGACTTGCTGCTGTTTCGACATGTCCAAAATCCCCCTTTTGATGATCAAGATCAATTTCAATTCTCAGAAAAATCGTCGTATTTCACCACAATTTTCTCACAATTTCATCTTAAAACAAATTCATACATAAGTAAATAACAATGCTTTTATTAAATTCAATAAGTTTAACTTATCATTAGGAAATGATTACTCTTCATAAACGAAGCGCAGCGGGTTCATACTACAAATGAGGTGAAAGAACATGACAAAACGCAAAGCAAATCATGTCATTGACGGCATGAACGCAGCCAAAAGCCAAGGTAATGGCGCAGGCTATACGGAAGATGATCAACTCGTTTTAACAGAAGAACAAAGACAAAACAATAAAAAACGCAAAAAAAATCAATAAGAAGGAGCCAAACATCATGACGAATAAAAACACAGGGAAAGACATCCGTCAAAACTCTCCTAAGGAGCATCAAGGCGGTCAGCCTGAGCCGCTATCAGGCAGTAAAAAAGTGAAAAACCGCAACCATACAAGACAAAAGCACAATTCTCATCATGATATGTAATCATTCCCCTCTCATCCCGTGACCACACGGGATGTTTTAGGTCTTTCACACATTTCCATTTTCATCATATGATTTATTATGAGATGTGATGGAGGAGTGTTTATGGAGAATGAAAAGCAATCGAATTCCTCTGATTTCCTTGAAATAGATGATTGGCTCAATGTTTTAATGGATGATCCATTTGCCTGGTATGATGAACACCTCCCAATTGATCTTTATGAAACAAGCCGTGATTATATTATTGAAATCGATGTCTCCACCTTATCGATCACTGATGTAAAGCTGACCTTCGCTGGACATGAGCTGACGTTGACTTACACAGTACAAAAGCCAAAAGGTGAAGGCGAACAGCCAATTGAAAAAAGCGTGATGCTTCCTTTTTATTTAAACGACAAAGACATTGCAACAGATTATGAAAACCAAATCATATCGATAAAAATTAAAAAATGTTCCGACCATCCAAGCGGTGCATTTTCCTTTCAAATCCCCCACTTCAAACATTAAGAGCCCACCTTCATATAGGTGGGCTCTCTTCCCGTTCGTTTCAAGTCAATACCTTTTGCGAACCACCATGGCCAAATAGTAGAATCGCTATATGATAATGTATTCTTTTTCTACTAATCGGTTTGGGTCATTCTAGTAAATGGGCGGCTATCAATGAAAAAGGGCGTTTATAGAGATAATAGACATACATTTTTGTTATTTTCTTCTATCCTCTCTTCATGTAATATAAAATAGAGAGATAAGGGGTATAAGGAGTGAGAACATGTTAAGCGGCTGGTTTTTGTGGTTCATTTTATTTTGGGGTACAGTGATGATCGGATTACTCGCAATCGGTGGCTTTTTTATGTTTCGCAAATTTTTAAAACGATTGCCAAAGGAAGATGGGAAATCAGAGCTTGATTGGCAGGATGAATATATTCAAAAGAGCCTTCACCTATGGCGGGATGAGGACAAACAGCTGTTAAATGAACTCGTATCACCTGTTCCAGAGCTGTTTAGAGATGTTGCCAAAGAAAAAATAGCGGGTAAAATTGGTGAGCTGGCATTAAAAGAACAGGCTGCCAGCATTAATCTAGACTTAATCATTCGCGGCTACATTATGGCTACACCAAAGCGTGATCATAAATTTTTATTGAAGCGCCTTCAAGAAAAAAACATTGATCACTCGCCATATGAATCGTTATTAAAATAACCTCCTTTTTTAAAAAGGAGGTTTAATTCATTTGAATTTGCTGCGGATCTAATTGTTTAGACAGCTTTCTAAACGACAAATACATGGCAACCCGCCAAGGCACGATCATGCCAAAGGCAAGAATCCAAAACATCCCGCTTAATGAGCCATAATCAATAGAAGAACTTAGGATGGTCTTCATTCCGATACGAAGGACAAGAAGTCCAATGAGAATAAACACAAATGCTTTTGACCGCTTTAAGTAAATGTCATTGCCTCTAATTTCAAACTTCGATGTTTTAATTAAAAATATAGAGAAAAACATCCCCACTGTGATCGCTTCTAGAAATTCAGCTCCAGTTACCCGGAACATTGGAACAAAAAACATCAGTGCGCCAGTGCTCATGAAAATAGGAGGTAAAATAATTTTTTTTGCCGTTGCAGGTTTTGCAGATGACTTAATGCGAATAAACATGACGGCCACCGCCATACATACCGCAATTATAGAAGAGATCAAGATCATCATATCAAATCATTCCTTTATTCTTTAAGGTCAGCCTATGTATAATATACTCCAATTGACGAAAAAAAACCATTCGCCGCGACTGTAGAAAACGATTTCAAAAGCCTGTAAAACCGCCAAACAATGATGAGAACATGATGATAATCCATGTCAGAAGATCAAAGAACAGCAAAATCCCTACCACAATCATAATGATTCCGCCAATTCGCATGATAAGCTGCTGGCGCTTTCTGATCCACCCCATTTTCGTAATGAAAAAGGAGAGAATAAAAAACGGGACGGCAAATCCAAATATATACGCAATCATATACATGACAGCCGACTCAGGATTGTTACTCGCCAGTGTGATGACAGCGGATAAAATAGGGCCAGTACAAGGTGTCCATCCAGCGGCAAAGCCCATTCCGATGAGAATGGATCCAAAAAAACCAGCAGGACGATTTTTGAACTGTATTCTCTTTTCACCCATGAGGAAAGAGGGCTTGAATACGCCAAGAGTCATAAAACCAAAGAAAATAATAAGGATGGCTCCAATTTGACGAATCGCTTGATGATAATCATTAAAAAACTTCCCGACAAACGATGTCCCAAACCCAATCGCAATAAATATAATAGAGAAACCAATTAAAAAGAATAATGTATGAAGCAGACTTCTTTTTCTCAGCATCACCTTCTCGGATTTCACTTCATCTATACTAACGCCCGTAATATACGATAAAAATGCTGGATAAAGCGGAAGACAACACGGTGAAATAAAAGAAAGAAATCCTGCTCCAAATGCTAAAAAGTAATTCAAATCTGTCAAAAGAACACCCCCTTCTTACAAATATACAATAAGAGATGACAAAATCATTTCATTTTTTTTACATCACCTCAATAAAGATGGTCTATTCTCTTAAAACCTTATATAATTTAATTTGACATCAAGATAATGAATCCTTTAAATTTGAAAATAAACCTTAAAATGGATATAATAGAATCGATTCTTTTTATCAAGATTTGCATGAAAGGAACATGACTTTGGTAAAAACATCATTATTAACTCAAATCGAAGAAAAAAGAGAAGAGCTGATGAAAGTTGTCTTGCATAATGGGATGACATCAACAGTGACCATCGAACATAGCCAGCAGCTAGATCATCTCCTCTTACAATATCAACGACACTTACACTCAAACTCAGCCAACTAATTATACTTCATGATATCAAACATGCCGCACCATTGTAGAACAGTTGATATGTGTGACCATAAAAGAAACGAAAACCTCTGATATAGGGGTTTTTTGTTTTTCATGCTGTTTGACGCCATAATAAAAACCACCTTCCCTGCTTCATTCATGCAAGTACAGTGGTTTTAAGCGTCTGATGAAGGTGAATTGAATAAAGAAAGGACAACGCTTGTCCATTCTTTATAACCATGTTCCATCTATGATCATAATATCGTACGTATTATTTCGCTTGGTTGTTCATGGCTTTCATCATTTGATTGATTTTCTTCTGGGACGGTTTCATGCCCATTTGCATCATCATCATTCGAAGCATTTGTTCATTAATCGGTGGATTCTTTTTCAAATAGCTCATCATATACTTACGAGCAATAAAGAATCCGAGTGCAACTCCTGCAAGCAGTGCAACAACGCCTACAAGGATGACAACCCATAAATCCATAATTCTTCCTCCTTCATGTTGTCTCGTATAAAGTGTACTAAACAAAAGGCTATTATACAACATTTCACGTTCAATTTTATTTTTTTAAACAAAATTCCTCACTTTTACTGGATTAAGCCACCCGTGCTTCTTTGAACTAAAGTCCATCGCAAGAAAACAAGGGCTGATTTTTCTCAGCACTTCAAAAAACACTGCTTCTGCCTCATAACTGCCAGTGGCAGACATTTGGATATACCGGTCTTTAATAATAAATGCTGCGGTTCCTTTTCCATCTGGTAAGGAAGCACTGTAAATCGAGCCTATTTGTGTATAGTGAATGTTCGTTAAGTTATTCATGAGACGCTGATGCATATGAAAAGCAGGGATTCGCTTCGTCACATAATCCACTTGCTTCACAAGCATAACTAACTCATCGTCGGTGCGATTCGTCCAGTGTAACGACTCAAACAAATGAAACAAAATCGATTCTCTGCCAAAATAGTGATGTGCAAATTCATCCTCAATCCAATAAATATAATAATGGCGTTCCATGTCTATCCCTTCCTTTCACATTTCGTCAATCTCGTTTATTGCTTGTATTATACAAAAATGTGAAAGAAAGAATTGTCTATATATGAAGCAAGAAGAAACTAGTTTTGTCAAAAAAACAAGAAAAAGAAAAAAGTTTGCAGAGCGGATGAAAATGCTCTGCAAACAGATAGCAAAAAAGCATGATGCTTGGAGTTCGTTTATTTATTCAGCTTCGCTTTCACACGGCTGACTACATTGCTGACAGTAAATCCGTATTTCTCGATAATGGTTTCACCTGGTGCAGAAGCGCCAAATTTATCAATTGCAATCACGTCACCGTCAAGGCCAGTATAACGCTCCCAGCCAAGTGAAGCACCCATTTCAATCGCAATACGTGCACGTACTGCTTTAGGAAGAACGGATTCTTTGTATTCGTCTGACTGCTGATCGAAGCGATCCCATGCAGGAAGGCTGACAACAGATGCGCGGATACCTTCTTTTTCAAGTGCTTTTTGGGCTTCAATGGCTAAACCAACCTCAGATCCTGAAGCGAGTAGAAGTGCTTCTGGCTGTGCATCAGCTGCTTCAACCACAACGTATCCACCCTTTTCTACTCCCTCATATGCCTTCTCTGGTGCCTGGTCAATCGTTGGAAGGTTTTGACGAGTAAGAACTAGTGCAGTCGGTTTATCCGTTGAAGATACAGCTAGTTTCCACGCTGCAGCTGTTTCATTTCCATCTGCTGGGCGAATAACGGAAAGATTAGGCATCGCACGCAGTGAAGCAAGCTGTTCAACCGGTTCATGTGTTGGACCATCTTCACCAACAGCGATACTATCATGAGTAAAGACGTATGTGACTGGAAGTCCCATTAAGGCAGCAAGACGAATCGCTGGTCTTAAGTAATCTGAGAAAACAAAGAACGTTCCGCCGAATACACGAAGACCGCCGTGAAGCGCCATACCGTTGAGCGCCGCACCCATTGCAAATTCTCTAACACCGAACCAAATGTTTTTGCCGGCATAATTATTTTTTCCGAAATCATCCGTGTTTTTAATCGTTGTTTTGTTTGATCCAGCAAGGTCAGCAGACCCGCCAATAAAGAAAGGTACTTGCTTTGCAATACCATTTAACACTTCGCCTGAAGATGCACGGGAAGCAAGGCTTGAACCTGCTTCATAAACAGGAACCTCTTGGTCCCAATTTTCAGGAAGCTTTCCTTCAATCGCAAGCTTCAGCTGTGCTGCCAGCTCTGGATATTCTTTTTCATATTGCGCAAACAGCTCATTCCAAGCTGCTTCTTTTTTCTGACCAGCGTCTTTGACAGCTTCTTTGAAATGATCGTACACTTCAGAAGGTACATGGAAGTCTTCCTCAAACGTCCAAGAGTAAGCATCCTTCGTCAGCTTAGCTTCCTCGCTGCCAAGAGGTGCACCATGCACACCAGACGTTCCCGCACGGTTTGGCGAACCGAAACCGATTGTTGTTTTCACTTCGATTAAAGTAGGTCTGTCTGTGCTTTGTTTCGCCTTTTCAATAGCAGCAGTTACTTCTTCGATGTTGTTGCCATCTTTCACGTAAAGAACTTCCCAGTTCATCGCTTCAAAACGATTCTTCACATTTTCAGAGAATGAACGATCTAAGTCGCCATCTAAAGAAATGTCATTTGAATCGTAAAGAACGATTAAACGGCCTAAGCCTAAATGACCAGCAAGTGAAGCAGCTTCAGAGGAAATCCCCTCCATTAAGTCTCCATCTCCGCAAATGCTGTATGTATAGTGATCTACAACATGAAAGTTGTCTTTGTTATACGTTTCCGCAAGATGTCTTTCTGCAAGTGCCATTCCTACTGCCATAGCAATTCCCTGGCCTAAAGGACCAGTTGTCGCATCTACGCCTTCTGTGTGTCCAAATTCAGGATGTCCAGGTGTTTTGCTTCCCCATTGGCGGAATTGTTTTAAATCGTCGATGCTCAGATTGTATCCGCTTAAATGAAGCATGCTGTATAGAAGCATAGAACCATGTCCCGCAGATAAAACAAAGCGGTCTCTGTTAAACCAATTTGGATTTTGCGGACTTACGTTTAAGTGATTCGTCCATAAAGCGTACGCCATTGGTGCAGCACCCATCGGCATTCCTGGGTGACCGGAATTCGCTTTTTCAATTGCGTCTATGGAGAGAGTACGTATTGTTGCAATAGATTTCAATTCAATCGTTTCCATATAAATCCCCTTCCGTATCTTGTGTACACCATTATCATAAATCTACTGTCCTTTTTTCACAACTATTTCACGCTGAAAAAGAAGGATTTTGTCACATTTAGTTTATCGATCACCTAAAAAGTTATGCAAATATGAAAAAAGACGAGAATAGTCTTCCCATCTTTTCAAAATTCAAGAAATCACAGCCTTAATGAAGGTTCTGATCTTTTTCTCTTTTTAATTTTTCTGGTGTGACATCGTTTCCTTCAGGATCAACAATCTTGACAGTTTTAAGTGTATTTTTCATAGAAGAACGAAAAGCTTTCAAATACTCTTCTCTCAACTGCTTTTGTTCTGTTTTTTCAGCGTCTGATAAACCGGTCTCTTTCGACTTTTTTGAAAGCTCATTTATTCTTGCAAGCTGTTCTTTAGAAATCATGACAAACTCCTTTAAAGCATTTTCTCTACATACTACTAAATATCAATCATTTTGACAACAAATCACGCTTTAGGTGGTAAGGTCTTTTTCATATTCTTGATACCTTCTATGCACCGTTGCTTTTGAAATGTCAAAACCTAATGCCTGAAGAGTTGCGGCAATTTCGGCGAATGTCATATTGTTTTTTCTTAATCGAACAATTTCTGAAATCGGCACTTCAATACGCTCACGGCCAGGTGCATGGTCCTGCTGCCTTAAATTCAGTTCAGGCTGATATCCGCGCTCAACTGCCCTTTTCATTCCCCGCTTGATTTTCAGGTTATGAATTTTCCGTTGGTACTCTTCAACGACCCCTACAATCTCAATGACCATTTCATCTGCTTCTGAAAGCTCAAGCTCTCCTCTATGAAATACGCTGTATACCTTTACGTTCTCTTTAAATAGACAATGAAGAAGTGCAATTTTTGCTTGTCCTCTTCCAAGACGAGTTTCATCCTGGATCAGAACGGCATCGATTGACTCTTCCTTCAGTGCAGCAAGCATTTCAAACACACCATCACGATTTAGATCATATCCACTCGCTTTTTCTTTGATGACTTTGACCACATTCATCTTGTGCATGGCAGCTAACGCCAGCAGTTCTTCTTCTTGTCTTTTCAGCGAGGTTTCCTGCTCTTCTTTGACAGTGCTTACTCTCGCATAAATGATTGCGTTCATGTCTAAAATCGACCTTTCTATTGTACTGTTGCAAGCTGATATACGACTGGATGCTCTTTTTTGACGGGTATAACAAGAATGTCGCCAGGCTGGATTTCAGTTGAAGCAAGATCATTGTGTTCGGTAACCCAATCAATAAATGCATTTTTGTCGATTGATTTGCTGTCGTTTACTTGATCAGCTAACCCCCAAAGAGTATCACCTGATTGAACCTCTATTTTAACATACTGATTTGTATCATTATGGCTTGTGACTGCAATAAGTGAGAGAAATATGCCAACGATGAATGAGAATACCCCAATAAAAATAATAGATTCTTTTAACCTCATAATGTCATCTCTCCTAATAGAATATGTGTTCGCTCTTTCTGTCACTCATTATAAATACGAACAAACGTTTCTGTCAAACGTTTTTTTCGAACCTATGTTTGTACTGTTAGGAAAAACATGCTATAATTTCTTTAAAATTGACGTTTTGAGGTGCAAAAGATGACGAAGCTATCAAAAAGACAACTCGATATCCTGAAATTCATCAAAGATGAAGTAAAAAGCAAGGGTTATCCCCCATCCGTCCGTGAAATTGGAGAAGCTGTCGGTCTAGCATCCAGTTCAACGGTCCATGGACATTTAGCTAGACTAGAAACAAAGGGCTTAATTAGAAGAGACCCGACAAAACCTAGAGCGATCGAAGTACTAGATGAAGAGGAAATGAATATTCCAAAGAGTGCTGTAATGAACGTTCCAGTCATCGGAAAAGTAACGGCCGGTCTTCCTATCACCGCTGTTGAAAATGTAGAAGAATACTTCCCTCTTCCAGAGACTTTTGCAGCACCAGATGAACAAGTGTTTATGCTTGAAATTATGGGAGAAAGTATGATTGATGCAGGTATTTTGGACAAGGACTATGTCATTGTGCGTCAGCAAAGCACCGCTAACAATGGTGATATTGTGGTCGCCATGACAGAGGAAGATGAAGCGACAGTCAAACGCTTTTATAAAGAAGATACACACTTTAGATTACAGCCAGAGAACCCATCAATGGAACCGATTATTTTACAGAATGTGAGTATACTAGGTAAAGTGATTGGCGTATTTCGAAATATTCATTAAAAAAAGCCGGTATTTCATCAGCTGCTGATGAGAACCGGCTTTTTCTTATGCACAAGAATAGGCAAGAATACTTGAACTTGGGAAGGAACCAAATGTAAAGTTCGGCCATATAAAGCCAGTAGTTCGGCCAAATGGCTGTGAGGAAAGGATATACATTAAAAATACTTGACCGTTTCTCAAAAGCACAATTGTCCATCTTCTATTACATCCCGCTGCAAATTGTACAGTTTGATGGCCTCCGCCAACACCGTGCCCAGATATAAGCGACTGCATACTTTGTGGCTGAGAGAGTGCTTGCTGATACTGCGAAATGATATGCTGCGGCGGTGCCGGCGGGGCTGAGTGTCCGCCTGAACCTTGCCCTGGCCAAGTACCTCCTCCTCCGATTGGAAACCCAGGAAACCCTCCACCTTGAGGAATACCAACAGATGGAAATCCTTGCATCTGCCTATCATATGAGTACCCATTCCACACACCTTCATACGGATGATACATAATAAACACCACTTTCTTTAGACATTCATCACGACAGTATATGTCATAAATAAAAAAAGTGTGTTAAACGTCTAAATAGAAATTTTTCCAAAAGACGTTTCGTTCTTCTTTAGAACGGTTAAATAATCATTAAGAAGAAAATAAAAAAAATGAAAACTTTTTGTCTCCCTCAAACGTTATATAATTAGAAACAAAAGAAATAAAAAAACATTTAGATTTAATACTTGTAATATCACTGTAATTATTGTAACATTTGTAACATAAGAAGTTTTCATTGAGAAAAGGAGGCAATTGCCTTGAAAAAATTATTTGTTTTATTAACTGCTATTATGCTTATGATCTCATTACAAACTACAACATTGGCCGCTTCCAAGAAATCAGCCGCTTTGACAAATAAAGAAGCGTTACATATTGCCCTTGATGCAAGAGAACACTTTTGGAGTGCAATGTCAGGCTACAAAATTAAAGAACATTCTAATTACAAATTAAAATCATTTACCTATAAAGATATGACATACAACTATCTTTCTAAAACATTTGATACAAAGAAAAAATTAAACAGCTACCTATCTCAAGTGTTCACTCAAGATGCCATCAAACATGGTTTAAAAGATTATCAGTTTATTGTTCATAAAGGCAAAATGGCTGTTCCAGTCGGTGACGGAGATAACATGCTCAATTGGGAAAAAGCCACACCTAAACTTGTTTCTAAGAAACAAACAGTCCGCACATATGAATTTACTGTCCCAACACTTGATGGACGCAAAGTAAAACGAACTGTTACGTACGAAAAAGTACAAAAAGATTGGAAAGTCACACAAATTGACGCTGTCATCTAAATAAAAAACCAGGCCTCTCATCGGCCTGGTTTTTATATTGGAGAAAATTCAGTCATGCGATCCAGCGCGTGAGCAAGTGATGACGCCGTGCGAAATTCATTAAAAGGAAGCCCGAGCTGTACTGCTGTTTGAGCAATTTCTGGTCTAATTCCTGAAATGGTCGTCTCTACTCCAATTAATCGAAGTGATGTGACAAGATCAAAGATTTGATGAGCCACCATTGTATCAATAATGACAACACCCGATAGATCAATACATAAATGCTGAACCCCTTTTTGCGAGCACTGTTTTAGCGTATTTTCTAAAATAATCTTTGCTCTCGCTGTGTCAATATCACCTACCAAAGGCAACAACGCAATCTGGCTTTTTAAAACAATCACCGGTGAACTCAATTCATAAATCATATCTCTTTGAGCCACAAGCTTCTTCGTTGTATTTTTCACATATTGCTGGATAAACACATGGATTGAAATATTAAACGCTTCGGAAATTAAATCATACCAATAAAAAATACGGTCAATATCAATGTCACCTTGACGCTGTTTAATAAATTCTTTTAAGTAATGCAGAACGACTCTTTGATTGGACATGTATTCTCTTACGACATAATCTAATGGTGTATTTAAATGCTTCGGATCACTGGCTAAATCCTCAGACCATTTTTTAAATTCAGTATGTAAATATGTCTTGTCTTCAATAATAGCTCGTATAAAGTGCTGGTAATAATCTTGATTCTGCCGTTTTAGCTCTGCAATGATGCTGGAATCTGTTGAACGATATATCGATTCTGGATCATCGTCCTCAATTGATTCATACCATGTTTCAGTCAGCTTCTCTGCATGCTGCATAAAAAAATCGTATAATGCACGGTTCTTATCCATAAGCAAATGTCCCTTCACATTTTCTTCTTGTCAGTCTTTGTACCTTATAGATTGATTGTACCACTGAATCTTTTTTCCCTGCCAGCTCGGATACGCTCTGCCATAAACAAAAAAGCACCCGCTCGAGGGGTGCCTTTTCCTCAGATTTATTTCACAATGAATAATATTCTTTTCCCATCAGGAAATCCGCTGATTTGGTGCCCGACCCATGAGCCTGCTCCCCTATTATCAGATGGACTGACATATTGAACGCTTGCGCCTTTTCCTCCCTCAAGACAAACCGCCATCGGCCATTCATCACGGTCAAATCCAGGTTTTGTCGGAATCCCTTTTAATGATTCTTGCCTGCGGGCATCTGCTCCATTCCTGTCAATGGTACACACATCTGAATGCCCTTTTCGAATGGCTTCTTGAATATGACTGCCTGTTTCAGGGTACCTTTCCTTTGGAAATTGAACGACATGATCATATCGATCAGCCCCTTTTGCTGCCTGCTTCTCTCCAAATCCACCTAACAACATGCCCATCCATATCACAAAACATAAAGCGACAGCAGCGATCCAGCCTCTTTTCATCTTCAAAAGCGCGTGACCTCCTCATCCATCTCAAGCATGATTTTGACTTAAAGGAAATGTGACATTTTAATGTATGAGTGGTTCGCGGATGACATGTGAAAAAATTGATGAAGCTCTCAATCTCAAATCCATAGGTTAAAAAAATGAATCTTCTATTAAATGAATTCATACAAAAAAGCTTGTCCCCTATGAAGGAAACAAGCTCTATTTTTTATTGCGCTTTCGCATAGTTTATAAACTCAACAAAGGCAGCTGTAGCTTTCGGCCCGCCATTCATCGTTCCGTTTGAATACCCAGCGTTATGAACTCCAACGATTTGCTGGTTCTGATCCAGCATGGCAGAACCTGAATTTCCGCTGAATGTATCAATCGTATAGTATGCGAGATTCGTATCTTCTCTCGTCACAGGACCTGACATCTCCCATTGTGACACCTTGCCAGTCGATCTCATTTTATCACCAGGATATCCTGAGATTTTAATGGTTGTCCCAGTCAAGTTTGTCACCTGGCGGATGGATCGGTAGCCGACCGTATTGCCAATGTTCGTATCGGTTTTGATTACGGCAAAGTCATATTGGCTTGCACCAGTATTAATATACCCGCTTGGCACATAGAACTCAGTCATTTTTGCTGAACCGTTCACCGCAGTACTATCATTCATACCAGGATATACGGTTCCTTTTTCACTATAGCTTCTCGATGCCGTATTGTACACGCAGTGTCCGTTTGTCAAAATTTTATTAGGAGCAATGAGTGTCCCTGTACAGCTGGAGCCGCCAAATGTAATATAAGCAATCGAATTGTATGGTGCTACTCTTGTATTTGCTACTTTGGTTCTACCATCGTCTCCAATGACGACTTTTGTTTGAAAATCTTTTAAATATTTTGATAGTGGTTTTACTTTTTCGCCAACAGTAGAAGAAAGATCATCCACTTTGTCAAAGGATGAGGGGGCTTTCCTATCATTGTGAAAATCACTTGAAGAAATCACTTTTCCATCAGAAGTCACCATGTCATAATCAGACGTTAGTACTGAATCCGATGCGGCATAGGCAAAACTAGGCACACTTAAAGCACCAAAAACGAGAAGAGAAGGGAGTAACATTTTCACCTTTTTCATCATATTCCTCCTTTATGTCCTATATCAAAAATCATACGATTGTTTCATATTGGAGTAAATGAGAGAATATTCTTATTTTTTACAAAATATTTCATTTTTAAATTAGGTGTTTCGTATCTTCCCAACCTTCATTCTATCGATCTCTTTCTATGAGAATAGAAAAAAACCGCCTAATTGGCGGTCTTTCCTTTTATCAGCTCCACACATCTTTTACATATCTATTGTCATTTGCAAGGGCTGTCAGCCAATTTTCAGCTGTTTCCTTCGAGCATTGTTTCTCGTTTTGATAGAGATCGATTAGTGTAGCCTCTACATCTGGGGCCATGACTTTTCCGTCTCCGCACACGTACAGATAAGCTCCTTGATCAAGCAATTCGATGAGCCTGGCGCCGTTTTCTTTCAACAAATGCTGGACATATACTTTTTGATCATCGTAACGAGAATAAGCACGATGGATATGGATAACTCCTTTTTGAGCGGCAAGCTGCATTTCATCAAAATATAGATCATCTTCCTCAGGGTGACGGCAGCCAAAATATAAGTGGGCTTCGCCAAGCTGCTTCCCTTCCTTCTGCCACACTTCTCTTGCCTGAACAAATCCTCTAAATGGAGCAATTCCTGTACCTGGTCCGATCATGATCATCGGCACTTCTGATGAAGGAGGCAGCTGGAATCCGTCTTGCGCTTCATGCAGGAAGCAGGCTACTTCTTCTCCTTCTTTTAGACCACATAAATAGGTTGAGGCAACTCCGGCATATTCTCCTCTACCGCTCCACGCTTTATCTTTTACAACTGCTACTGTGATACTGACTTTTTCTGCATCTACCTTAGGCGAGCTAGAGATCGAATAATAACGCGGTTTCAAACCTGGTAAAAGCGCCAAAAAGTGTACAAACGGCAGCTCGCACGCTTCATATTGATCTAATAAATCCAGCATGGTTACTCGTTTCTTTAAAATGGCTTCTTGATATGCTTCTCCAGCCATTTGTTCAAGCTCCACGCGGTGAGGCGGACATACCGTATGTGCTGCGAGCTCTCTTAGCTGTGTACGTGTCGCAGGCTCTTGAAGCTCAACATGTGAGGCGAGTAATTCTTTGATTGGAATCGGCTGTTCTAATGGTAAATGACTTGCCTCTTTCTCAGATGAAAGCTTGATATGCTGCTCTGGATTTAGTTTAAAGCGGCGGGTCACACGCTCAACGAGTGCATCACTATTTTTCGGTACAATCCCAATATGATCTCCTTCTTTGTATGCTTTTCCAGATGGCAATTTCAGTTCAATATGTCTTGTCTGCCTCGTGCTTGTTTCTGATTGTAATTCTTCATTTTTCAATACAACAGCTGAAAAGGCATCATATATTTTAGCTACAGGACGCTCCACTAGCTCATTCGTATAAGCAACTGATAGGTTTGGTTTTTCCTTCCCCTTTTCTTGGAAGGTGAGCTTAAATTCTTTTGCAAGCTGTTCAAAGACAGTTTTCTGGAAAATTTCTTTATCCTCATCCATATCACCACCTGCATCACCTTCTCCTAAATCAGCTACACGTTTGGCACCTTTTCTTTCAAGGGCCTCATCAATCAGACGGGGGATCCGCTGGTACGTGCTCGCCCAGTTTCGATCTCCGCATCCAAAGACCGCAAATGTCACGTTTGATAAATCCTGCTCCTCATCCTGCGCCAGCCAATCCACAAATTGCTTCGCATTGTCAGGCGGATATCCGTTGTATGAAGCGGTCACGATGAGGACAGCGCCTGTATCTGGCAATTGGCGTGTATATTCATCAAGCGGCGCAGTGGTCACATCGAATCCTTTTGCTTTCCCGTCTTCCGCCAATTCATTCGCTATTTGCTTTGCTGTGCCAAGATTCGATCCGTACAAAACTAGCAGCGGTGTACCGTGACTCGGCACTTTTGACTCACCAGATTTGGTGCTTTTCTTCGGTTCTTCTTTCGGTGGTGCCATAAAGAATTGTTGCTTCCTTGGTCGCACCTTGATTTTGAAATCGTTTGGTTTAATCGTCAGAGATTCTTTTAAATCAAGCTCATAAGATGTGTGATCAATTAACTCTAAATTATGCAGGACCATCGCGAGAACCATCGTAGCTTCATGCAGGGCGAACTGCATACCGATACATGCACGCTGTCCATTCCCAAAAGGCTTGTAAGCATGCTGCGGGATTTTCTCAGGATGCGTAAACCGCTCTGGTTTAAATTCTTCAGCATCCTCGCCCCATACCGCTGGATCACGGTGTAATTTAGGGAGCAGAACAGAGACACTTTGATTCTTGTGAATCGGATATTTTCCCCCGATTACTGTGTCCTCTTTCGCATAAAGAGAGAACGTAGGCGCCGTAGGCCAGAGGCGAAGGGCTTCATTTAACACCATACGAGTGTAGCTTAGCTTTTGCACTTGTTTAAATGTCGGCAATCCGCCTTGCAGCACCTCATCTGCTTCTTGGACAGCTTTCTTTAATTTCTCTGGATTCTTTAATAAGAAATAAATCGCAAAGGATAGCAGTCCGCTTGTTGTTTCGTGCCCTGCAATTAAGAAGGTGATGATTTGATAACGGATATTTTCATCAGATAAACGTTCACCTGTTTCAGGGTCCTCTGCATGCAGCATAAGTGACAGTAAATCATCGCCTGTTTTATCTTGTTTTCTTCGTTCCTGTATAATGTCATCTACTAATTGCTTCATAAAATCGACATGCTGATCAAATTCTTTTCGTCTTTTGATCATGAGTTTATCGGCAATCGGCAATCGGCTCGACTGCTCCATTGCTTCATTTAAGCCTTTCAGCATGCTTTCTATGAATGGATGCTGGTTTTCTTTATAAAAACTGTTAAAGCGAAAATCAAAACCGCAAAGGCCGATCGTATCTAAAGTCAGCTTTGTCATATCCTCAGCTACTTCAATTTCTTCATCGCGGCCTGTTCTTTGCCATTTTTGCACGAGTTGTGTGGCAATATCGAGCATCATTTCATGATAGCCCTTCATGGCCTGCTGGCTGAATGCTGGCATCAAGATTTGATGAGCCTTTCTCCAGTTCGGTTCTTCTGTCCAGCTCGTAAATAACCCATCTCCTGCAAAGGCTCTTACTTTACTGAGACTAGTCCCAATAAATTTATCAAAACGGCTCTCATCAAATACTTCTTGGACAAGCTCATGGCTGGAAACAAAAATACTTGTTGCATTTGAAAATTCAAACTGAAAAATCGGTCCTAATTCATCTGCCAGCCGCCAAAAAGTTTGAGAAAGCTCCCCCTTTTTTATATGGGGAATATTTTTAAAAGGTCCGTATGTTTTTGGTTTTGGAATGATTGATGTTTGCTTCATATGCCCACTCCCTTTATCTCTTTATGATGCAACGCTGATGGCGCGCCATAAACATTGCTCAATCTCCTCTAAAAATTCAATTGTTGGCTCTATTTCTTCTGCAAGAATTTGTTTATGCAGCTGCACAAAAGCACCAAATACAATCGATAAAATGGTTCTGCCAGAGAGGTTTGGATGAATTCCATCCTTTTTCCCTTCTTCAAAGATAAGGAACAGCTCATGTAACAAATGCTGCATTTTCTCTTTGCTCGTTTCGTCTAAGTAATGGGACCGTTTATCAATCTCTAAAAAATACAGCCCGCTTGGATTCTCCTTTGTAAACAAAACCAAGCAATAAAATACATGCTTAAAGTACGCCCGAATACTTACCTTTGGATCTGGACTGTTTGTGTTCATTTTTTCGATAAATGCTGAGAGGCTGCGCTGGTACAAAATATTGACGAGTGCCTCCTTGCTGTCGAAATAACGGTAAATGGTGCCCGCTCCGACGTTTGCTCTTTTTGAAATCATCGGCATTGTGGTGCCATCAAAGCCTCGTTCTATAAATAGTTCCAGCGAAGCTTTCATGATCTGTTCTTGTTTATCAGTCACTGCTGGCATTTCATCCCCTCCTTTTGAAATATAGGAATGAACGTTCATTCCGCAAACGGTATATTATATTAATATTTCAATTTCATCTATTTATACTTAAACACACTTATTTTACTCCGTCACCACATTTTCTGAAAATAATAATAATTGAGAAATGATACCTAGTCAGATGACATCCAAAGGACTTATAAAGATTGTCAAATGTGTGTCATGCAGGTGTCATCAGCACTACACATTCATTCCTGATCGATTGGTGACTGAATGTGGTCGTCATATGTATCAATATATAAGCTTCCATTACTTGAACGGACAGCATACACAATGTCCTTTAAGGACAGCTGCCTTTTTTTAAGCTCTTCTTCTATCCATTGCTCTGTTAAATGATTTTCATGTATGTTTTTTTGGATGAGTTTCCCGTCCATGATGACTTCAATCGGCATGTAACGCTCTGCCTTCATGAATAATTGAAGGTCCTTCCGTGTGACATTTTCAAACGAAGGGTATTTTTTCACTGACATATGCCCATCTGTTTCAATCATGGCAAATTCAACTTCACTAATGTCAAAGATGTCTTTTTCTCTCAGCTGCTGATTTAAATAATCAAGGGTATATCTCATTCCCTTCATATTTCCTTCAAGAATTTTCCCATTTTGTATGACAAGAGTTGGTTTACCAGCCATCAGCCCTCTCATCTTCCGGCTTCTTAATGCAATCAGGGAAATCACATAAATAATCATGACAAGTGACACAAAGGAAATCGTTGTGTGCTGTAGCGGCAGCGTTGTATTAAACGCCAGGTTTGCAGCAATTGAACCTAAGCTGATGGCTGCTATAAAATCAAAAATATTCATTTGCGCAATGGTTTGTTTTCCTAAAAGACGTGCTCCTCCAAATAAAATCGCAAAAGCAAACATCGTCCGAAGAATCACTTCAATATGTTCAGACATGCAAGTGTCCACCTTTCATTTGCATCAAAAAAAGCCTTTTCCTTAGAAAAGACTCTTTGTTAGACTATGCATTTATTTCATCATTATTCAATTGGGCAGTACTGCTTTGTTCAAATTGTGATCGCAGTTCAATAATTGAGCTATTCCTCACATGATCTGCTTCTTGCTCAAGAAGCCACGTATAGAACTTAGCTTGCTCCGCTGTTTGCAAAGCATGCATATATTTTTGCGAGGAACGCTTCTCTGCAACGCGCTGCTTGATCCCGCGCATCTGCTTCCAGAATTGATAATAAGGGAGCTTGAGTTTGGTCATAAAGCCGCGAGCGTCCTCAATGACATATCCCTCTTCTTCAATTGTGTCATCATGAGAGACCGCTTGATACCATTTATAAAAAGACGTCCAATCATGGAAAACAGCCACTTCCTGCTTGCTGGATATTCCAAGCTGCTCACTTAATCTTTTCACTTCAGCGAATGGTGCTTTTTCGTAGCTTAACTGCCGCTTCACTATATCGAGTAAAATGAGTTGATCTTGTTCATATGTGATAATATGCGGATCTTTTTCTGGCAAAATGACTTCAAACACAAGAGATACATGCTGGTCACGGACGTAAGATTTGATGTAGTCAGCTTGCACGTCATCGAAGGTCTTATAAAATAGCTCTTCGACCCAGGAGGCATGCTGATTTTGTTTCACATGTGATGTATACGATTTGGACGTAAACACCAATTCATCTTCCATTTCGTTATACCCAACAGTTCCTAAGTATCCATTTGCTTTATCATATACGGTGACAGGGAATTGTAGATGGTTCACTAAATGCTGCATTCTTGTCTCCGGACGCTCATCAATGTTAAAAAATTTATTGTAGCTTCTAGAAACAATCTGCTTAGAAACCATGTTGACAAACAAACCTCTTGCCTTCACATTCACATCGTCCCACTGCCGCTCACTAAAAGCCTTTTTCGTAAAATTAAAAGATGAAATATGGTGCGGAAGCTTTAATTCCTGTACATATTCATGCTGATCTAAATGAGCTAAAAAATCATCCAGTGAAATATCTGGCTGAACAGCAGCTGATTGTTTTTTCTCAGAGGCCCTGTAGACTGGATTGTCAATTTCATGAGTCTTAATCCCTTCAGCCGTGATTTTCAACACCCGCAGCTGCCCCCCAAATTCAACCTGACCTTCTAGGTTATAAGATCTTTCCGCTGCGTGAATTGGCAGTCTGTATAAATTGCGATGACCGTGAATTTGGATGACATCCAGCCCAGCCGTGTTTTGAACAAACAAGTGATCAATGTCATCTGAATATTCTCCTACGCCGTGAATGAGCTGCTGTGTTGAGACATGCAAAAGCTCTTCTGGCAAATGAGCAAGCCCCCCGTGGGTAACAAGAAATGTCTGATTATGGTACGTAAAATAAGTAAGCTGATGAAATGTTCTAACAAACTTTCGTACTTCTTTTAAATCAAAGTCTGCTGCTTCAAGTTCAGGCGCAGTATGCCTGTTAAACATATTGCTCCTGACTTTTTCACCATGTGCAAACCGGTATAAATGCTGATCATGATTGCCTTCAATGACGATGACATTCCGGCATTCTCTATGGGCGAGCATCCATTCTAATACTTCTTTGTTTTCTATTCCTCTATCAAGAAGGTCACCTGCGAAGATATAAAGTTCGTTTTCTTTGATATCTCCTTGCAAATAGGTGGTAAGTGCGGTGTAACAACCGTGAATATCTCCGAAAACATGAATGGCCTCATATTGATCAAAGGATCGAGGCTGATAGGTCATCACTTGCGGATATTCCTCCGGCTTCAAAACAGTCACCCATGATGGGACCTTTTCTGTTTTTAACCGCTCGTTCATTTGATACAAAACAGATTCCCGCACCACTTTGTGAGATTCACGTGAGCGATTTTGTAAAAGAGCTGTCTCAAGGGGCACCTGCGTGAAATCGACGACATACACCCTATAACGATACGATGTCGCTAAAGACTTATATTGAGAAATTGATTTGCTTGAAATATGTGTCGCATCAATCACAGTAAAGTCTCCGCGCTCCATACGGGCTGTGAGTAAATCGAATAATAAAGACCAAACTTTGTGGTCATGCTTGCTTGAAATGTCTAGTTTCCCATTGACTGATAGCTGCGGCGGCTGGGTTAACAGCCGGATTTGATCCGCTGATAAAGTGTAAGGCTCTAAGCCTTGTTCTTTGATCCATGTTGATTTACCTACGCCTGGGAGACCTCGTAAAAGGACTAAAGTTCTCATATTGGTTCTCCTTTAATGAGTGATATTTTACCTATTATAGATAAATTATGGATAAATCTCAATCTTTTATTGATTATGGTAATATATAGATAGAAAAGGAGGTTTTACGTATGTTTAATGGAGAGAATATGGCATTCAACATGGGAGATCTTCTATTTCAAGTGTTCTCTCTTCTATTCATTGCCTTTATTGTGACAATCATTGTCCTCGCATTTCGCATGATTAGAAGAAAACGAATGGAATTGAAAAAAATCGAGGCAAGATTAAACAAAGTGATTGAAAAAAACGATCTAAAAGAGTAAAAAATCCGGGAGTTAACCGGATTTTTTTGTTTTCATCACGATTCCTTGACGCTGCTGCATCAAAAAGAAAAAGACACCTAAAAGAACAAGCAGACCGCCAAGCATTTGGAGCAGCGTGACTTTCTCTCCAAGCAGCCATACAGCAAGGATCGTTGCCCCAACAGGCTCTCCTAGAATACTCATCGAAATAGTTGTCGCATTAACATAAGTTAAAAGCCAATTATTAATGACATGAGACATAGTGGGAATGATAGCGAGCAATAAAAAGATTCCCCACTCTTTAGCCGGATAACCTATAAAAGGGGTTTGCTGAAGCAGATTGAATAAAATTAAAAAAAGACCAGCAAAACCAAATACACAAAAACTATAAATCCAATGAGATATTTTTCTTACAGCCTGTTGACCTATTAACAAGTAACAAACAACAGCGATCACACTCAAAAAGGATAAAATATCTCCTAAGATGGCTTCCTTGCTATGACCAATATCTCCCCAGCCTATCATGAGGGCACCAACAATCGCTGCACACATCGTCAATAGAGCAGACATCGTCGTTCGTTCACGGAAAATGAGGAATCCGCCTAATAAGGACACCATCGGTTGTAGAGCGATAATAATGGTAGAGCTTGCCACTGTCGTCAGCTTCAGTGAGCCAAACCACAGCACAAAATGGAGGCCTAAAAAGAAGCCTGACATACATAAGAAAAACCAGTCTCTGCGTTTTATTGAGAGAAATTCTTTTTTTCTTGGCAGGATAAATGGCAGCATGAAAGCCGCCGCAAAGATCATTCGATACATACTTAAAATAGCAGCAGGTGCATTTGACCATTTCACAATGATTGCAGAAAACGAAATAGCAATAATCGAAATCACAAGTGGCAATGCAATTGATTTCGTTTGAGCAGTTGTCTTGATTTCCATTAGCAGCTTCCTTTACATCAGCAGTAGATGAGCAGTTCATCTTATATGTCGTCATCTTACTATGTCCATTCACCTAGTGGCAAGATGATTTTTTAAAACTGGCGTCAGCTTGTTGGATGAAAAAAAGCTTTCATTACGAAAGCCTTCATTCATCATCTATTAACAGATAAATGGCCTGAACTGGACCATGAACCCCTACCACTAAATTCATTTCAATATCGGCAGAATTACTTGGACCTGATATGAAATGGATGGCGCCTTTCGCCTGCTCCCCCTCTTCTACTGAGCGATTAAGAGCCGAAACAGCCTGAATCATTCGCGGAACAATCGAGCTTTTCTCTATACACACGATATACATCATTGGCAAAAAATGCAGCGCTCTCCCTTGACCTTGATGGGATGAAAGGACAACTGTACCTGATTCTGCAAGGGTATAATCACTGAACACAACTGCATATTTCGCTTGTTCTGCCTGCCTTATGTTTTCTTCTCTTGATAGATCTGTATTCCAGCAGGCGATGGAAATCCCATCTCGTTGCAAGCTGTCAAACATAGGGCTAAAACCATATTGTTCAAAGCGATGATCACGCGATGTCATCACAGCCCCCTCACCATATTCTGTCATCAACAATCGTAATACCGAGGGCGCTTTCTCCGGTGTTGTTTCGACTACTCTTGTATGAATTTGCTGACATTGCTTTTTCAATTGCTCGACTAATTCATCTTTAGACAAACTTCCGTTTGTCTCCCACTGGACTTGATGCTTCCATGCCGGCCGTTGAATAGAGGCAGATGGGGAAGAGTTTTTGCCTAATTGATGCTGGATTTGAGATAAAAACGACTCCCGGTGAAAAATGGTCCCCTTCATCACTTCTCCTCCTTTTGTCTCTTTTTAAACCAATCCCTGAATCTTTCCTTACTTGGAACTGGCAGGTCACGAATATCTGTCCAATTCTTTAAAGGACCTATTCCTTTTGAAATTTGTCCGTTTGTCGCCATACGATTCATCAATGCAGGGGCTGCTTTTGTTCCAAATTGATACATCCCGGGAGACGCTGCCCCCATGCCAAACATTTTCATCGCCAGCATTTCAGCTTTAGGCGCTCTGCCCTCTTTTTCTACGATCACCTGTCTATGTTTAATCAATAACTCATGAAGTGGAATTTTCACTGGACAAGCATCCGTGCAGGCTGCGCACAGACTTGATGCAAAGGGGAGCTCCTTGTAGTCATCATAGCCGCCAAGAAGCGGCGAAAGAACAGCTCCGATTGGCCCGGGATAAATCGAACCGTACGAATGTCCGCCAACATGCCGGTAAACCGGGCATACATTGATGCAGGCTGCGCACCGGATACATTGGAGAACAGGCTGAAAGGCCGTTCCTAATATATTTGACCGCCCATTGTCCACAATGACCAAGTGGAATTCTTCTGGTCCATCCACTTCACCTTCTCCTTTTGGTCCCACTACAGAAATATAACTAGTTAATTTCTGGCCGACTGCGCTTCTGCACAAAAGACCCACAAGGACATCCAGTTCCTCCATCGTTGGAACAAGCCGCTCCATTCCCATAACGGCAATATGCGTCTTCGGTATAGCCGTGACAAGATCTGCATTCCCTTCATTTGTTACAAGGCAGATGGACCCTGTGTTGGCCACTGCAAAATTACAGCCGGTCACACCAATATCAGCTTCTAGGAATTTTTCACGCAAGATGGCTCTTACAAAATTCGTCATTTCTTCGGGTGTTTCTGACATCTCATACCCTAGCTTCTCATGAAATACTTCCCGTATTTGCTCTTTCGTCATATGAAGAGCAGGTGCCACAATATGTGAAGGCGGTTCATGGTCATCCACTTGCAGAATATATTCACCAAGATCGCTTTCTACCACCTCACAGCCGACCTCTTCAAGCGCTTGATTCATCTCGATTTCTTCTGTGACCATTGATTTTGATTTGACGACCTTTTTGGCTGCTTTTTTCTGTGCCACCTCTTGAATATATGCTGATGCCTCTTCCTTTGTTTTCGCAAAAAAGACATGGCCTCCGCGTGCACTTACACTTTCACTTAATTGATATAAGTAGTCATCAAGATGCGTCAGCGTATGCTGCCGGATTTCCTCACCAAGCTCACGCCACTTTTCCCAATTGCCAAGCTCCTCGCTTGCAGTCAGCCGCCTTTTATACAGACGTTCCTGTGCTGAGGAGACAGCACCTCTCATGACAGCGTCTTCTAAACCTTTCCCGATCCGTTCTTTAAAGGCCTTTTCTCCAATTTTCATACTCATGTGCCGTTCCTCCTCTTAAAGTCCGCGGCTGTTTAATACTTCTGCGATGTGCATCACTTGGATGGGTTTATCAAGACGGTTCAGCCTCCCGCCAATATTCAGCAGGCAGCCGCAGTCAGCACCAATGATATAATCAGCGCCTGTCTCCTCTATGCTTTGTACTTTTTCGTCAACCATCTGCTCAGAAATAGGGGTCATTTTCACTGAAAAGGTTCCTCCAAATCCGCAGCAATTTTCTGCGCGGGGCAATGGTCTCATCGTCAAATCTTTGACATTTGACAACAGCGTAAAAGGCGCCTCCTTAATACGCAGCAGTCTCGTCATATGACAGGAGGTGTGATAGGCTGCGTTCCCTTTCAGGCTTGCCCCTACATCTGTCACGTGTAATATATCAACAATAAACTCTGTTAATTCATATGTTTTTGCGGCAAGTGCCTCAGCTTTAGCCGACCACACTCGGTCTTCTTTTAAAAGATGAGGATATTCTAAAAACATCGCCTTACACGAACCTGATGGTGTCACAACATATTCAGCTGACTCAAAGGCTTTGATCATGTTTTTCGCTGCTTTGATTGTCTCCTTTGTATAGCCGCTGTTAAAGGCTGGCTGTCCGCAGCACACTTGTGCTTCTGGAAATTCCACTTCAACACCGAGTCTTTCCAATACTTCCACTGTCGCCTTTCCTACATTCGGCTGCATCGTGTCAACTAAACAAGTAACGAATAAATGGACTTTCATCGGCGAACTTCCCTTCTATTGCTGCATTTTGATTCATCATTCTGATCATCTGATGATTAAATAACAGGCCTTAATTTCATTTTAATCCCAAATTTCTGAAATTTCAACGAAGTGATTTGTCTAAAATTTGTACTTATGGACTTTGTGACTAAATAAAAAAACGCCCTTTTCATAGGGCGTTTTTGATGTTTATTTTGAAATCAATTCACGAATTCTTTCTTCAATAGGTGTTAACGGCCGGCCTAGTAATGTTTCGAAACCTTGGCTTTCGACAGCTAAAGCACCATCGCGAATGCCGCTTTGAATGGCTTTGACAAATGGCACTGCTTCTTTTGGTACACCATTTGAAGCTAAAAATTCTCCAAATGTATCTACATCTATTTTTTCTACTTTGATTTCTTTTCCGCTCACCTTGCTGACAATTTGTGCAAGTTCACTATGTGTCCGAAGCGGGCCTGACAGTTCATATATCTCCTGATCATGTACTGGAAGTGTTAACGCATTTGCTGCCGCTTCTGCGTAGTCATTTCTTGTCGCCCAGCCAACCTTTCCTTCGCCAATAGGGCTTAAAAATGGTTCGCCGCTGACTGACGCCAGAATCGTATCTTTTTCGTTTTCAACATACCAGTTGTTTCTTAAAAATACATGAGGAATGCCAGAGGCCAAAATGGCTTCTTCTGTTTTGGCATGGTCATTTGCAAGGACAAGCTGACTCTCTCTTGCATTGACAACACTTGTATAAGCAATAAAACTCACATTTGCTGCTTTTGCCGCTTCGATTGCCGCTTTATGCTGCTGCACGCGGTCTCCATCCGCCGTTGAAATAATCAACAGACGGTCAATGCCCTCAAATGCTGATGTCAGGGTGTCTGGCTGAGTAAAATCTCCACGGCGTACATCCACCCCAGCATCCTTCAAATGTGCTGCTTTTTGCGGATTTCGAACACTGACTGCAATTTGTTCAGCCGGTACTTTTGTAAGCAAATGCTTGACGACGAGCGATCCAAGTTGTCCCGTTGCGCCTGTTACTAATAATTTCATTTGTTGACCTCCTCATTTTTCGTTCAACGGTGATGTGCATTCGTTATAATCGAAATGGTTACAACAAAGGTGTAAAAAAAGCTCTAATGTACGAGCTTTTTTATTCCGCCTCTGTTAATAATTGCTGAATTGTTACTTGCTTTAGGTGATTCTCAAGTGCAGCTTGTGCTTCTTTTAGTTCATGCCGAAGTCTCGTGTCCATCGCTTGACCAATCGGGCATGCGATGACGGGCTGATGAAAGTTAAACAATTCTTCATCCTCGCTTACATCCACAGCACGATACACATCTAACAGCGTAATATCGCCAGCCGCTCTTTTTAAATAAGCACCGCCTACTCCGCGGCGAATCTCAATGAGACCCGCCCGTTTGAGCATTGCCATCATTTTTCGAACAATGGCTGGATTTGAATTTACGCTCTCTGCAATAAAATCACTAGTACACTCTTTTGGAACACCTGCAATAAATGACACAATATGAACAGCAATCGGATACCTGCTGCTAATTTGTTTCACAATCTTTCACCACCGTTGTAATCAATATAGTTACAATGAGTGATTTTGTCAATCAATAAACGGATTTTTCTTTCGTTCCCAATCCTCATATGTCATGATATCGTAGTCTTCTCCTGTATCAAGTTCAAGTGGAGCAATGCATTCAAGCAGATTCTCATCTGGGTCAAGAAAATAGATCGCTGCATGAAATTGCGGTGGATTATCGAGAACTAAAGGCTGCTTTTCTTCTGAAAAACCAAACATTGGGTGAATGCTGATGCCTCTTTCAATCAGCCAAGTCTTGATCTGTTCGATACTAGACGTTGTAATTTGAAAGGCAACGTGCCGAGTCGAGGGATGGTAAGGAAAATGGTTCATATCTACTTTCCACAGGCCAAGCCAGCTCTTTCCTTTCTCAATCCATAAAAAAGCAACTCGTTCATTTTCATGAGCAAGTGTCAATTCCAACTTTTCATAAAACGCAATAGATGCCTTCAAGTCACTCACAGGTAAATGTGCTTCATATAAACCTTTCATCATCATCAAAATCACTCCTTTTCTACCTTCTATTCTGCAGGAGTTGATGATATTCTGCCTCAGCAAAACGATGTATTTTATCCCTAACATTAGTTTGAGAGACATTGTATGTTTGACCCATTGCAGATGGGGGAAGGTGTTCAAATAAAATAACAGAAAGGAGCGGTTCATATGCCTTGGACGATGAACGATTATCCAGCTTCATTTCAATCATTAGACAACGTCATTCGAAAAAAAGCGCTTGAGATTGCCAATAAAATGATACAGGAAGGCTATGAGGAAAATAGAGCCATTCCAATTGCAATCAGTCAAGCGAAAGAGTGGAAAAAGAACGCAACGGAGAAAGAGGTAGAGAATTTCTCATCTCATGGTTCTGTCAAACCTTCTGAGGGCAGCAGCTCCGCAAGACCAGAGCTCATGGATCATGCGCAGCATGTAGTGAAGCACACGGAAGGCTGGGCGATTCAAACAGAGAAAGCGAAACGAGCAAGTGAGGTCAAAGAAACAAAACAAGAAGCAATTGACCGGGCAAAGGAGATTTCAGCTAATAAAGGAACATCCGTTGTCATTCACCGAAAAGATGGGACGATTCAGGACGTGTTAAAGCCGCAATAAGACCGCTCGTCAGCGGTCTTAGCGTGTAGACAAACCCTCGCATTCGGTGTCAGTCCTGCGTGCCGGTGCTCACGAATGTTAAATTCGCTCCGCTCCGGTACTCGTTTCTTCCTAGACTGCAAAGGTTTTCTATCACGCTGAAGGAAAACAAAAGGCTAAAATAAAGATCATTTTAGTCTTTTGTCAACAATTTAAGACCGCTTGTCAGCGGTCTTGTTTTATGCATTCTTTTCTTTTTTCGCTGGTGTTTTTCTTTTCTTAGGCGCTGCTTTTTTCGCTTTGGCTGGTTTTGATCGGTCGATTGATGCCTGTAGTGCGGCCATTAAATCAGTCACATTGGATGCAGGATCTTTTTTGCCTGTCGTTTCTGGTTGAACGGTATGTTCTCCAGATATTTTATCGCCAATTAAATT
Source organism: Bacillus sp. ABR (assembly GCF_056172715.1). NCBI lineage: Bacteria > Bacillati > Bacillota > Bacilli > Caryophanales > Bacillaceae > Bacillus > Bacillus sp. ABR. The sequence continues at coordinate 127,978 of NZ_JAOYSL010000003.1, forward strand.
CATCAGCTGTTCTCTGTATTCATCCTGATATGCCGCTGGATCGAATGTTGTGGTCAGCTGCTCGATTAAAAGGAGCGCTGTATCTAGCTCTTTCTTGACAATGTTCTCCTCTTGGGGGATATTCGGTACATCTGATACTTGTCTAATTTCGTCAGGGAAATGAATGGTTTCCATCAGCAAAATATGTTCATAGCACCTAACGATCGCTAATTGCTCCTTTGAGCGGATCATAATTTTTGCCACACCAATTTTCCCCGATTCCTCTAAAGCTTTTCTTAATAATGAATAAGCCTTCGCTCCACCGGTATCCGGTGATAAGAAATAACTTCTTTCATAATAGATAGGATCAATCTCTTCAATCTTTACAAAATCAATGATTTCAACGGCTTTTTCTTCATTTTCTTTTCGCAGTTTTTCTAGCTCTTCATCGTCCAATTCAATAAATTTATTTTTCGCATATTCATACGCCTTCACAATTTGTTCCGGTGCTACCTCTTCACCGCAATTGGCACATACTTTCTTGTAGTTAATGGGCGTGTGACATTCTTTATGCAGCTGTCTTAATTTAATGTCTTTGTTCTCTGTAGCGGTAAACAGCTTGACTGGAATATTGACCAATCCGAAACTAATGCCGCCTTTCCATACTGTATGCATCGCGCTTCCTCCGTTCTTTTCTCCTTACTATGTAATGTTTTCATCAGACTTATGTATGTGATTGAAAATTTCATCCCACTCTAAGAACACATGATATAAGGAAGTGACATGCACAATGAAACCTATGCGATTAACACCTGCACATGATATACCTGCCGGTGCAGACTGGGTGTATGAATTAAAATATGATGGCTTTCGGGCTATTCTTGTATGGGAAGAAGACGAGATTCGTTTAGAAAGCAGGACCGGAAAACAGCTAAATGAGCAATTTCCTGAAGTGATGGATCAGTGCGAACAATTAAGAGACGAATTTGCTCCCTTTTTACCACTGACACTTGACGGAGAATTGGTCTTTTTACTAAGTGAACAGCAAAGTGAGTTTGCGAAGGTTCAGCAAAGAGGCCGGCTGAAAAACAAAGAAGCCATCCAAAGACAGGCTGAACGATTTCCATGTCATTTCATTGCGTTTGATCTATTAAGATGTAAAGGGAAACCTCTCGTTGATTTACCGTTGATGGAAAGAAAAAATCAGCTGCAGCAAGTTTTCCAAGACGCAAAGCTCCCTTCATCAGTTCAGCTGGAGCACCCTTCCCTTCTGCAGGTCATTCATACAGACCCAGACTCTGAATACATGAAAAACTTGATGACGATGTATTTAGCAGAAGGGTTAGTAGCGAAAAAAAAGACGAGTAAATGGCATGACAATACTCGTTCAAAAGAATGGCTGAAAATAAAAAACTGGCGGTATGTATCTGTCATTGTAACCCGTTTTGACAAAGAAAATGGCTATTTCCAAGGCTGCATTTATCAAGATTCCGCTCTCATCGAGGTTGTCCAATTCAAGCATGGATTATCTAAAGAAGAAGAACAAACACTGCGCACGCTATTTCAGACAAAGGGCCAGTTAACAGGAGGATCATCATATGAAATTCCTCCTTCTATCGTTGCCAGCATTGCGTGTATATCCTTTGATGGATCGGCGTTAAGAGAGCCGCGTTTTTCTTCCTTTTTACTAGATGCAGATCCATCAGCATGTACAATTCAGCAAATGCTCAAACAGCTGTATCCACTCCCTGCTGTTATAGATGTCACTCACCCTGAGAAACCGATTGTCCCGACCCTTCAACTGAACAAGGCAGATTACTTACTTTATTTAAGACAAGTGGCTCCCTATCTTTTGCCCTTTTTACGTGAAAGGCGTCTTACTTTAATTCGGTATCCGCATGGCAGTGGAGACGAATTCTTTTATCAAAAGTCAACTCCTGATTATGCGCCGGATTTTGTTTTGACAGATGAAGTTGATGATATTTCTTACACGGTCTGTAATGATCCTCGTACGCTTCTTTGGCTTGGCAACCAGCTAGCGATGGAATTTCATATCCCTTTTGAAACAAGAGATACGGATCGGCCGACAGAAATCGTCTTTGATCTGGACCCGCCATCTGTAAATGAGTTTCATCTAGCCATAGAAGCTGCTAAACGAATCAAAGCGCTTTTAGACGGACTTTTTCTCACAGCCTTTATTAAAACAAGCGGAGGTAAAGGGCTTCAGGTCTATATTCCTTTAAAGAAAAATGCCTTCACATACGAAGAAACAAGACAATTCACTGCGTTTATATGCCATTTTTTATGTGAGCAAGCACCGGATCTATTTACTCTGGAACGTCTTAAGAAAAATCGCGGCAATCGCTTGTATTTAGACTACATTCAGCATGATGCTGGAAAAACAATTATCGCTCCATATTCCCCGAGAGGAAATGAGCTTGGACTTGTTGCGACACCGCTTGAATGGGACGAACTCTATCATGATGAGCTTCATCCTTCTCTTTTTACGATGCCAGCTGTCATAGAGCGTTTAAAGGAAAAAGGCGATCCGTTCCGCCGCATGAGGCACCTTGTGAATGATGATGCTTTTAGACAAGTCTTACATCAGCTTGCACACATGTGACCTTCTCATCAGATGGACATCCGCGGTCATGAAGCGTTACACTTATTCATTAGAGAGGAAGAAAGGGATGACGATTTTGACCGCACATTCATTTCGAAATACAGCTTTGATTTTCTTATGTCTTTCCGCAGGAATTGTGGATGTAATTGGCTATTTAAGCCTAGGGCATGTGTTTACAGCCAATATGACAGGTAATATTGTGCTGCTTGGCATTGCAGCAGGAAGCTCCTTACAGCTAACAGCCCTTCATTCCATCATTGCTCTAAGTGGATTCGTTTTAGGGGTTTTACTTGCAGTTGTGGTAGGCGGGAAGCATGAGAAAGCGTTTTGGCCAAAAGCCGTGACACGCATTTTTATCATAGAAGTGATGATTTTGCTTCTATTTGCTTTCATGACCATTTTCCCTTATACACAAGGTGCTTACTTTATGCTGATCATCCTTTTAAGTATGGCCATGGGCATGCAGACAGCAGCCGCTCGTAAATTGAATGTTGCTGGCATTTCTACAACTGTTCTCACGAGTACACTCGCTAATCTATTTGAAGATGCAGCTCAGCGCATATCATACAGGGAAAAAAGAAAAGCCCCTATTCAGCATGTGAGCTTGCTGCGAATTGGATCTATTGTCTTTTACTGCCTAGGTGCGGCTATTGCTGCATACACAGATCGTTACGATCCGTTTATCATCATTTGGCTGCCGATCATCATTCTAGGCATCATTGTGATAACAGCTGGATTGAAGCACTTTCACCAATTGAAATAGCCTCTCTTTAGATGGCTATTTCAATGATTGTGATCTTACACTAATAACTCCTTACATAAAAACCAGGAGGGCGTCCCATGATGAACGTAGAACCATATGGATATCCAGAAAATGTCCCGAATCCTCCGTACCCGGGAAAACCGCCTAAGCCAGAGAATACACCAGGGCTCAAATAATATCCGCCAAAGCCGATATGGGAACCAACTGGCCCAATATGTGCCCCGCCTCCGCTAAAACCGCCTCCATGAAAACCACCATAAACCCGTGGATACATACAATCACCTGCCTTCAAATCAGACCTTATCTCATCATATGCATGACAAAAGGGGCGGTGCTCCTGCTTTTTCTTTTCCTTCTATGTACATTAGACCAATTTGATAAAATTTGAATGAAAAGTCCTGCAAAAAATTAAATTAAGCAAAGAAAAGTGACCTTTTTAACTTGTTGCTCTGCCCTATGTTTATTTAGAATAATGGAGCAGGTAATAAATTTGCACACCCCCTTTGTTGCGAATTCTTCTTATTAAACGTTCTTGCAGCGTTTAATAAGAAGAGCCTATTAAAACACAAAAAACCCTTGCTGACGATATCAACAAGGGCGAGAGATACATGGTATTAACCACCAATGATTTTTTCTGCAACTTCGAATGAACCCGCAACGTTTTGCGATAGAACAGTCGCAGCGACCGCTAAACCGACAACAAATAATACTTTTAATCCTGTTTTCATCTTAAATCAACCCCATTCTTTTCATATGTAAATCCGCTTCTAAACTTTTGTTCAAGTAAAAAACAGACTGCTCATAAAGTGCTTCCTTTTCACAATATTTTGCTGCAAATTGTGATAGCTCTTTTACTTCATGATATTCATTCTTCTCTTCTAACTTTCTTAATTTCTCATCAATTTGCTGAAATCTTTGTGGCGCATGCGTTAAGTAAAGATCATGTACGATGCCTATTTTTAGCTGAAACACTTCATGCGAAGCATCCTTTATTCTGGCATATGCAGCCTCTATATATTGGCTTGCACGCTGCTTTTCACCAATCACACAGAGTTCCCGGCTGATCAGATACGTAGAATGGAAAAAGAAATCTGAATCATAGTACTCTTGATGGGACAGTGCTTTTTCAAGATGACGTATCGATTCCTTCGGTTTGTTCCAAAATGAATATAAAATGGCCACATTGTGATGAAGCTGAGCCAGCATAAAATCATCCTGCTCACTTGTCAAAACTTCTTCTGCCAGACGATAATTCTCAAGCGCCTCTTCATACCGGCCGATCTCTGTTAGATTCGCTGCTATAAGAGAGTATGAAAGGGCCGTTCTTCTTTCATACTGCTTGTGCCGCTTATAGACGTGGAGCGCTCTGCGGATATAGCTTAATGAAAGCATAATATGACTAAGCCGGTAGTAAAGCCATGCCACTTTAAAATCGAAATCAGCACGTTCTATCTCACTTGGAATTTTATCTAAGAGCTTTTCAGCACTTTGATACATTTGCAATGCAACCTCATAATTACCTTGATGCTGCTCATACACACCCTCATAGAAATCGAAATAATAGGCAAGACGATTAGACAGGTCATCTTCTTTTTTTCCATAATGACCCTCTATACTTTTCGGTGAAACATTGCCCTTTTGCCCTCTTAAATTGTACATAAGAATGTGATGTCTTTTCTCAAGAAGAGAATAGTATATGAGGATATCCGCATCGTCAATTTCCTCTACCGCTTGTTTCGCTTTGGCAAATAACCGTTCTGCCTCATCTGCATGATCTTTTTTGATTTCCATGTTCCAGTCATTTAATAATGATGCCAATTCCGCAACAGGAACTTTGCTCATTCTACACCCCCAATCACCTTCAGCTGCAGCACATGATTTCACTAAATATGGAACTTCTATTAGCAATTGCTAATTCGTCCATTTGACATCATTTTAATATGAATCACTTGAATCTTCAATAACCGTTTCCATTGAAAGTACGTTTCTTTCTCATAGTCAATGATATTTGCGAAAAAATTCCGCCTTTTTTTAAAATAAACATCTCGAGATGAAATGAAAAAAGCCCATTGTTAGGGCTTTCTAATCTTATGATGGTTAATACCGCATCATTTCAAAGACTATTTTGTGCGATTCGCCTAAAGATCAGTAAACTAATGATCAGCGCAGCTTTTCATTTATCGAGTTTCTTTATATAATATGATCAATCACTTACACGCCTCAGTAGCTCTAGAAGGGAAGAGCGCCGTAAAACAAATTGTAGCTGGCGGGTCGCAAGGCAAGGGTTTCAGAAGCACCGAAAAGCACAAGAGCTGAGACAGGTGAAATTCCTGTCGGTGAAATTCCGTAGGGAAGCGTGTTGCCCCTAGCCTATGCTTACGAAAGGAGTGCGGGTTCGAATCCCGTCTGAGGCTTATGAGGTCGATGGAAATGGAGGATAAACATCATGCATGTGTTTGAAGAATATATCAGCAACATCGGTAACCCCGAGCTGCAGCAGCGCACTCAAGACATCTTACAATGGGTAGAAGACACATTCCCTCAATTAGAGCCAAGAATTGCTTGGAATCAGCCTATGTTCACAGATCACGGCACATTTATTATTGGATTTAGCGTCGCAAAACATCACATTTCTGTCGCACCAGAAGGAAAAGGAATTGATCAATTTTCAGCTGACATTGTACAAGCTGGGTATGATCATGGCAAAAAGATGTTTCGCATGAAAGAAAGCTTGCCAGTTGATTATCCTCTCCTGAAAAAAATTATCGAATTTAATATCGAAGACAAAGCGGATTGTTCAACGTTTTGGCGAAAATAAACAGTACCCCGATCTCAGCTTTACAGATCGGGGTATTTTACTGCTGCATGTTATTTTGTTCTCTTCCCTACCAATTTCTGTTCAAGCCATTCATAGCATGACAAGATGGAATTAACACTTTTTTGAAATATCGGCAAATACACAACAGCAGCGGCTGTTAAACACGCTATAGCAGCTCCTGCGAAGACATCAAATGGATAATGAACACCTACCCAAATCCTTGAAAATCCAACAGCACACGCAATGATCAGCCAATAAAAATGGCGTATATGAAACAGCCAAAAGATCAGGAAAATCGAAAAAATAAAGATCGTATGATCACTCGGAAACGAGTTATTCACTTCTTTTTGAATCAAAAGATTGACGTGGCTCATTTCTGCAAAGGGCTGCTGATTGAAATAAAACACCCCTGCGATTTTCCCAAGTAACTCTGCCAAGATGAAGGTCAGTCCAGCAGAAACGACCATCGCCCTATTGTACCTGCTGCGATTTTGAAACCATACAAACAAACACATGAGCGCTGCCAGCAGCACTGTATATTCAGCTAGTCCAATAAATATCGGATTCAAGGAACCATAATCAATACTGAGCTGATTCACCCACCTAAATAAATCTTCATTAAATTCCCGCATCTCATTTCATCCTTTTTTACCTGATTTATGATAAGGATAATGGAAATGAGATGTCTGCCTCCATCGATCGAACGAACAAACCATGGAATCATATGACAGGTTTGTCACTTTGCTGTCACTTGAACATCGTGTACTAACTAAAAACTCATCAAAGGCTATTAAATTACAGGAACAAAACTGTTATAATAGAACATAAGTTTGTATTATATCAAAAAGGGGTTACTGCATATGATCAAAACGGTAGACGGTAATATATTAGAGGCAAGCGAAGACATCATTTGTCACCAGGTGAACTGTAAAGGAGTCATGGGAGCTGGATTAGCGAAACAGATCAAAAGCAAATATCCGAATGTGTACAAAGATTATAAACAGTTATGTACAGAACAAGGAGATGACTTGCTAAGCTCCATTCAAATCATCACAACAAAAGATGGAAAAACAATTGCCAACTTATTTGCCCAAGCTGGGTATGGAAGAACAAGAAAGCAAACTGACTACGATGCTTTACGCAGCTGCTTTCAACACCTAAAGGATACAGTTACACAATCACCTGAAGAGAAAAACCAAACGTCCATCGCCATTCCATACGGGATCGGCTGCGGCTTGGCCGGTGGCGATTGGACGATTGTTGAAGAGATGATTGAAGAGGTGCTGGGTGATTGTGAGGTGACGGTTTATCGGTTTAAATAAAGAGAAGTTTTATTGTTAATTAAAAGTAGTCATTAAAGAATAAGAGCACCATTCTGCCTGGAACGGTGCTCTTTCTATGCAAGTAAACTAGTTATCATTCTTTTCTTTATTCTTAATATATTCCATCACAAATTCTCGATCTTCCTGATCTTCTGGAAGTATTCCAATATTTTGATACATCCATATCTCCTGTTTTTGAACTTCATCTATTCCATCTTCTAATATATTTGAAAAATCATATTCGATGGAAAACTCCCCTTTGTTATTTAATTTTAATGTTGCACTAGTCCACACATCAGTATTAATTTCTTTATCATTAACCCACAATTCTTTAAACAAAACATGTAAATTTAGAAGTAAATCTTCATAAATATTTTCACTTACATTAAACGTTTCTGGAATATCATGAGAATAGATATACTCTTTATCACAGTCTGTTTTAAAGAAAAAAAACACTTCTGATGAATCTTCGAGTACTTCAGCATAAAGAATAATTTTATACCAATCAGTTGGTATAATTTCATTAACCTCTTCTGCGATTTTCTTAAATAGATCTGCTTGATTTTGCACCTTTTTGTCAACCTCCTGCTTGATTCTGTATCACAACAGTTCTTTTCAATTTTCCCTCTATTGTATAATTTACTTTAAATTCTGTTGGTCTCAATGAGTCACTATTATATAGAGGTTTGATTTCTACGTTAACTTTTTTGGGCGGGTTTGCACTTAGAGCCTTTATCCATGTTTGCTCCATCTTGTACCATTTCCCACCGCTTCTATTAATCTGTGAATTCATCGGAACAAGGTTATCAATATCCCCAGAACCTTTAAAAATAGAGGCAATCAAGTGACCTCCGTCATCATCTAGTAATCGATCCGGCTTGCCTGAATTGGATTGGGCATATTGGTTTCTTTTGACCTCTCCGTATTTTAAATCACTTGCTTCGACTTTGACAATACGTCCGTAGTGATCGGTTGTGTAGGTGTAGCCTTGCTTTGTTGCATAAACAACATTTGGTTTTAATACTTTTTTACGTTTCCATCTCACATAGTGATCTCCATAGCTAACAACAGTCGGTGGTGATTTTGGTGCTGGTAATCGTCTGCCTGTCTTAGAGATACCATATCCTGAATTGTTGTCTAGTCGCTTTGCCATAGAGAGGAGTTTATTTTTGAGATTTTCTCCGTCAAACACGTTATACGGCAGCTTCGGGCCGCCAGCCATTTGAAATTTTGGTGAGTATGGCAATAGATTCGGAATAGAGACTCTGTCTAATGATTTTGCTCCTTGTTCAAGGCCTTTCTTTACCGTTGTTTTTGCCGCTGTTGTCCCCGTTTTTGTAATGGCACCTGCACCTTTAGAGCCAAAGACGATTTCTGCTAGAGAACCAGTCACATAGGCGAACCAGTGTGATCGAGAATATGCATCACCATCGATGACTTCTTTTTGGAATGAGTCTGAAATCGACTTTCCAATCGCTTTCGAAGTCTCAATTGGATGTGAAACAGCAGTTACGACCGATTCAACGGCACCTCCAGGATCTGTCACAAGATCATAGATGCCAACTACTGTATCTTTAGCTACATCATATAGACCAACTGCTGCACCTTTTACAACATCAACGAACCCCTCTGATGCTTCTTCCTGCGCTTTGATCTGGAGAAGCTGGCTGTAATACATTTTTTGATCGTAAGAAAGATTTTCATATCCAATTTCGTCTACAATCTCAAAATATTTCTCTTCTGATAAACAAGAAGGATCGTTGAGTTTTTCTTTCAATTCTTTGATTCTTCGTTTCTCTTTTTCTTCTTTTTTTACTTTTAAATATGCTTTCACCTGTGCATCGATTTTATCATGATTCTTGTACACATCTGTCTCATGAAATGCTTTTGCATCGTAATACATGGGCTGCGCATTTTTTCCTTTTCCTGTAGCAGCCATCATTTTTGCATAAAAAGTTGCAAGGTGTTTTTCGATCGCCTCTGATTTTGCGTATTCTGTTTTTAGCTCATGGTCTATTTTATGTACAGCATCAATTGCATCTTTTCTTTTTTTGTTCGCATCATCTAAATGTTCATTGACCTCTTTACTTGAAAATACATTCAGTTCTATGAGATCACTGATGTCGTCAAATATAGTGGATAGGGCTTCTTTTTGTTCCTTGACCATATCTTTATTGTTTTGAATGCCTTGTTTCAGTTGAGCATCTAAAAAGTGCTCATCAATAAATGTACTACCGCCTAATGATTCGTCATCAAGCTTTCCTTTTACCCCATCTAAAAACGCTTTTTGCATATCGATAAAGTCAAGATAAGTGTCTGTGTAAAGCGCAAGATCCTCATAAAAGGCTTTGATATTGTCTGCACCTTTTCCATTAAATTCATCACCTAAACCTGACACACTTTTTAATGCTTTTTTCACATGCTGCATTTCGTCTCGAAGCTCCTGATAGACTTTTGACCTTTGTTCGACAGCTGACAGTAAAGATGGAGCATCTAATATTTTCATATAAAAAAGACTCCTTTTATGGAATATTCTTTTACTAGAATACCATAAGGAGTCTGACACTTTAATCCACATTATCGTTTTTTAACCAATTATCCTCCGTAGTGTGGATTCCCTTTTATGATCCTGCACCTCTAGAGAAAAGCAACACTACCTCATTTTTAGCATCTGCCTGAGTTTGTTGTCCAGCAGGCATTCCAAGAATTACACATAATAGCAAAGCAGTAGTAATCATCATCATTATTTTTTTCATGATCATATGACCTCCTTTCCTATTAGCGTACAAGATTTTAAAGCCAATTCCAAGAAATAGTTACTTTCTTCATAAAGATTTAACTTCTTATAAATGGAGGCAACATCAGGAGCTAAAGCCTCTATATCAACATACGCTTTTCTTTCTTCCAAAAGACATATCCCTTTCTTGATATCTTCATAGCTTTCCTGTGGTGTTGTATAACATTTCTCAAGGATATTGAATTTCAAAATAAAGTTTGTGTTCTGCTGTTCTTTAGAGAAGCTTTTCCCCTCAGCAACCCAACGTATTGCCTGATCCAACTGATTTGATTTGTAGCTTGATCTTGCAAATTCATACGCACATTGTAAGTATGAAACAGGAGCTGACTGTTTTAGATCATCTGCGGAAATTGCTTTGTTGAAATATTCAATTGCTTCTAAATGGTGGTCATCTTGAATTTTGAGAAATCCCAAATCATAATAAGCTAATGCTAACAATCTCTTATCTTTCTTTTCAATCAGTCTATCGACACAATCCAAAAGCATTCGTTCAGCTTTGTCTAATCTACCGTCATCAATCAAATTCAGTGCCAACAACATCTTACAGTTTATGGTTTGTATACTGTAACCTTCATGACCTTTGTAGATGTCCTTTGCTGTTTGTAGATGATGGTGAGAAAGAAGCGTGACTTTATTGAAATAGTAGAGTGTGCCAATTTTATAATGGAACTCAGCCTTTTCAATTTCATCATGTACCTTGTCCAACTGTCTCTCAGCTACTCTGAATAGGACTAGGGCTTCTGAATAGTTATTCTTTGCACTCTCATACATACCTTTGAAAAGATAAAAGTAAAACCTTAGCATGTCATCTGTTTTGACTCTTTCACTTTCTGTTATTGTTGGTTGCCCCACTAAATCTTCCATCAGTACCTTAAATCTGTAATCAAGAATATTGAAATAGAGTAACACATCTTGATTTTCTTCCATTTCGCCTAACATTTGTTGAATCTCATCCCTCAGCTCTACTGCTTGTGAAACTTCCCTCTTTTTAATATGTAGATACCATTTGTTGAGCGTGTTTGCTACATCTACAGAAGAAATCAAATTCGACATCCCATTACCCCCTTGCTATCATTTCCTTTGTATAATTTTAACACGACATTTACAACATATGTAAAGACAAGGTGTTCATTTTAAAAGTTTTCGGTATCCCGCAAAAAGCAAAAATACTTTTATCTATAAAAGGTATGTTTTATGTAGTGTGCATTAAAAGAGGAACGACATGGCAGTAGTGTAACACAAGAAGTAACAGAGCTTTCTAAAGGATATAATACAAAGTAGAACGCAAGTTGCCGCCTCAAAACTCAAAACATGAAGAATTGCTTAGAAGTGATATTGAAGTTGGTAGCATAGAAACAAATTTAAAACATTTTATTTAGAAACACTAATTCTCTTTTCAACATATATTTACATTTCATTTTCTTCTTTTGTGAATATAATTTGACCAAAACAAAAAAACTGAAACCAATGGCTCCAAGTGGTTTTCTCGATTAATACTGCGACATATACTGATCGCGTTTCCGTGGGTGTATTGCGAAGTCTAATTAGAAACACCAGATAAACCTTCAACTTTAACGGAATTACAGTTCTTAATTTCTTCGTATATGTTTCAATCAAGCTTCCCGTCTCTTATCTTTTTATTGCTTACACTTTGACAGACAATATTATCCCGTAAATTACTATCCCGTTTTAACTCCTTCCTCCACCACTTAATTACATAGTGATAGCAATCATTAAGATGCTCGTCAACTTTCGGGCCTTCAATGATTTTTACTTTCACCTCTAATCTTCTCATGCAAGAAAAACAAATTTACCAGTAGATATAAAAAAGACCTGACTGAGTGTCAGCCAGGTTCATGAAAGGGTCAATCTTATTATAACGAGATTCAAATAGTCAATCGAACATTTGTTCTCATTCGCTAATTAATTCTCGTTTTACTATTGGCTTTGTTAACAACATTTCAATTATTTTGATAGCCTTTTGTTTAGTTCCCACAAAGCTGTTTTGTTACTATCCCATTTTAAAAGGGCTACCGCTTCCTCAAAACACACCCATTTATAATCAACGTGTTCTTTAGATAATTTAATATTTTTTGTAGAAACTTTAACGCCAAAAGAAAATTCTTTTATCACATAAACATCTTTTCCCCAAAGAAATTTACCAACTACATCCTCTACGGGTAGTGAAGACACAGAATCGAGTTTTATATATGGACATTCTCTTATAATACCAGCCTCTTCAAACGCTTCCCTTTTTGCTGATTCAATAGGGGTCTCACCATCTTCTCCACCACCAGCTATTCCTTGCCAATAACCATAATCACTTCGATGAAAAATAGCATATTGAATGGAATTTTCAGTTTCTATATAAGGAAATATCAATACTTGATACGGTGCTCTCATTGCTTAACCTCTTTTTCTTAAAATTCACCTTAATTAATACTCTCGAACTGACTAAGAATAAGTTCGCCTACATTTACTACAAGTGGATCTTCATTACTTTGTAAGAAATCGGATATTTGTTGCACCAGCTCTTTAATATTATTATTGATTGGCATATTTGGATTCAATAAGAGAATGTTATTAATCGTATCAGCTACTTGATAAAGCGTATCTTCATCTTTTGTTTTTTCAATGTGATATTGCATCTTTTTAAAAAACCATTCTATTTCGTTTAAATCAACCATCGGGTAATATTGAATTTTATACAGATTACCTTCATCAAGAATGTCCAATTTAAATATGGCTTCAAGTTCTTCTTTACTTAAATAAACTTCAGTAAGCTCATATTCAACCTCTGTTGCTTCTTCATCAACAGTGTACTCAACTGTATAAAGCCCCTCAATGAATTCATCAAAGGAATCTGCTAATTTAAAGTCTTCTTCCATCTCAACATCAAAATAATGAATTGCAGGATTCTCTTTCGTTTTTCTATAATCCATCGCTACCCAAGTATGGCCATCCCCGTTAATCAAAACAAGCCCTTCTGGCAGCTCCCACTCTTTTATCAAATAGGCACTATCCATAATCCCTTCATCTTCATCAATTCCCAGCAGGTGATTAAATTGAATGTGATCCTCAGCCCATGAATTAGAGTGAGTCGTTGGAAAAGCATTATGAATGGTATAACCACCATTCTGTTCTAATATGAGCTTTTTATATGTACCTGGCAAAGTGACCCCAAGTTTCTTTTCAGCCTTAGATATTTCTGCTTCGCTGATCTTTTTTAACGTATGGTAACCTTCTTCGTCTATTTCCCAAAAAGATTTCAAAATTTATTTCCTCCTAGTTCCATTTAACTAAACTCCATTGCGAATTTATATTCTATCAAACTGTTTTTGATAGTGATTGTATGTGTGATCTTAAAAGAAAGATTTATCGAATTATTGATAATATGAGTCGCTTCCGTAAGAATTCAACAATAGATGATTTGAAAAGAAAAACAGATAAAGATGAGAAGACTGTTAGGCAAGCAGTCAAAAACCTCCTGGCAAAAGAAGAATTGAAAAGGAAAAAAGAGAAAAGAGAATGGCGTTTCTAACTTTAAGTTAGCCGTTCGTTTTTTATCAAATTACTAAAAGAAGCAATCTACAAGCCAGAAGCTGCCCTTTTTCCTAATCTTCAGGGTCCTCAAAGATACCGAGAATTTCATTCACATCGTACTGATAAAGTTCATACAGACTGTGATCTGTAATCTCGCCTCTTTTTATTCTTTGATTAAGAACAAACATCATATCGATTGGTTCTCTTTCATAAGATATCATGTCATCATCTGCATCATTAAAATATAATACTGGCTTGTTTAAAAAGGAATGTGATTTAGGCTTAGTAAAGTATGTCCACTTCACTTGCGGATAGTTTCTCCTAATGGTTTCCCCATAATATATACCAATATCCATTGCTATTGCATAGTCCACTTTTGCAATATCAACTGGATTAGCCAATAAGCTCTTTTTTTCATCTTCATAAATAAAATCAGGATATTGCCTTAATTCTTCTAATTCTCTACCAATCTCTTCTTCTGATAATTCATAAATTTCAATCTGAGATAAAAACCAACTATAGATATCTATAAGTGATTCGGGAGTGAAATTAAAGTCCACCTCTCCATTAGTAACATTTTTCAAAACTTCAATCCGAAGTGGTATCTGATTAACAAACCAATCGAAGAGAATTTTAGCCTCTTTTTTTGATAAAGTTTCAAAGGATTCCATTATAATTGGTGGTTCCATTAATACATACTCCATTAAATTTCTCCCTCATATTGTTATTATTTTTGAATACTGGCTATACTGCTCTAACTCAGTTGCATTTTATGGTTTGCTTGCTCAATTCTACCAATATTTGTACTTATAATGAAGTACTACTTTACTTTATCAATCATTTCAATTTTTAATCGGAAATCTTTAACCACTTGTTTCCTTACAAGAATGAGAAGTTCTACAACCTATATTTGATACATCGATCCAAATTATTTGCATCTTGTGGACCTAGACATCCCTACAGCTGCGGCCATTTCTTTTGCGACTTCTTCATCAATTTGTTTTTCTTGCGGATCAGGCTGACCTTCGCCTTCTCCTTTTTCAAGGTCATCCAGACGCTTTACAACCGGTGCAATTGTGTCATAGCATCTTGTGCAGATCTTCTTTGTTTACACTTCTTCCTCCCTCTCTTCCGCTTGATTCAACAAGTTGTCGATAGCGGCTCTAGCATTTTTTAGCTCATTCAGGTTAGCAGCTGAAAACTTTCGGCCAGCTTTTGCAATTTCTTCAGGTGGCTCAGTTTGGATCCCAGCCAAATCATCAGTAAGCAAAATCTCTTGTGTGATTTCCACAAAATCTTGCAGTGCTGACCTAACCTTGTCAGAATTGGTTTCTAAACCATCGTTGTAAGAATCCTATTTATACAAAACGGAATTCAGTGCATCTTGTGCAGCCCAAAACTCACGACGCATGCGGCCTTTGTCGTATCGGTCCTTTACCTCTCCTTTTGATAAAAAGAAGTTTTTGAGCAAAGAAAAAAGCCCATTCTCTTCAGAAGCTGGCTCACACTCTTGTTTTCCTATGTCTGCAGTTCCGGCCATTGAATATCCGGTGATCTCGCCCTTTTGAATCTGTTCCCAAATTTCAACCGATGTTTTTGTCACAAGGACCCACGATCCTTTCTTGATAAGCTCATCGCCCATTTCAAAGTTAGACGGAGCAATGTACGATTCAACGACTTCCCCGACACCGCCTTGGAAATCATGCTACTTGTCGATCCAGGAACCAATGAGCGGCTTTTTCGATCTCTTCTGGTGTCATGTAATCCCCATGTGCATCCGCAACGTTTGGTTCGTATAAAATTCCATACACAAGACGCTGCACATCATCAGCCTTCGCAATGACCTTGATCTCTTTTTGAAAGTCTGGCTGCTTTTCTGATTTCATAAAAAAGAACTGCTTTTGGTAAGCAGCCTTGTCCACGTATGAAACGTGTGTGATTTTTTGCATTTATCAATTCGCGTGGCAATTCATTCACCTCCTTCCAAAAGAAAAAACACCACTATTTAAATGGTGTTTTAAAAATTAATTTTCAGCGATTTCAATTTCCTTAATAAATTGTAAAGTTGAAAGAGTATTTAATAGTCTGAGAGCATCTTCTTTCTTCCAAGCTAAAGGATCATCTCTACCATGTAAAATCCAATTTCTATTTAATAAAGGTAACCTTGCATGGGTAAAATCATGGGACTTAAATAAGTGTTCATCAAAGAAAAAATACGCAGAATAGGCCGCTATAGTTAGAAATTTCATCTTGTCATCCAATTTATTATGAAACTCGTCCACTAATCTTTTTCCATATTTACTACTTCCTATAATTGAGCTTAATTCCCCTTCTATTACTGATATAAGTGCAGGTATTGTTATCTTGTAACGCCCTTCCAAGTACAAATCTAGAGATTGATCTAGTATTTCACTCCATTTTTCACTCAATCCATTTTTCACATTTTTTATTAGAGTTTTTAATTGTACATACTCATCCTCTTCATAAAAGGCTATGAAAATCTTGTCTATCTCATCATGCTCCATGTCTAGATACTCGTCTCTTAGATAAAGGTTTATTGGCATATCACCAGTTAAAGTCCACCCTACACTGACATTATGACGTGTAATTCTTTCGAGCCTTTGTTCGTCAAATTCCAAGTAATCAAATTTCGGAAAACTCGGTAAATGTAAATCAAGTTTTATAGATGAAATAGTATCGAATGCCTTCTGAATTGAGTCGCTATTAATTATTTTTAATTGTCTAGTTAAGTTTTCAGTTGCCTTTGCGATCCTGAATGCTTCATCAGGGATATAGTTGCTAATCATTGCTACTCGAGATGCTTCCCTCAATATTTGCGAATTCTGTTGTTGAAACTTTTGGATTGAATTTAAAATCGGCTGTAAACTATCCATTTCTTCTCCTCACTTTTGAAGTATAGTGAGGATATTATACTATTTCATTCCATGTTTTGTAAGTGTCTATCTCAACTCTTTTATTAATCCCATCTGGGTACAATATTATTTAGCTTTACCCTCAGAGGATGTATCATTACTTATATTTAGAGCTAAGTTTGCCAAAGTTTCTTGTCTTTTGTTTTCATCACTTATTTGAGAGATTAGAAAGTTGCTCAAATAGAAATGATGTGTATTAACAATTCTATTATGAAACTCGGTTAAAGAGTTTATCGAATTAGTATGCATCTTCAAGTAAATAGCTCCAATAAAATTGGAGAGGATTCCTGCAAGAGCACCAGTTGCAGCTACTATTATTTTGTTTTGAGGATCACCCAATATATTGCCTGAAATTAAATACATTGTTAATCCTAAAAATCCAAAACCTAAAACAATACAGCTAATCCCAACCCAAAACACAAAAGAGTTTTGCCTTAGATTAAGGTCATAATATCTTTTCAATTGTAGATCGTGTTGTTTGAATAGAGTCTCACTTATATTTTTTTGAGAAACCTCGCTTTGCAACAATTCTATTTCCCTTTCAATATCGAATATAAGTGCTCTTAATCTTTCTGGCTCCATAAGTGATGTTAAAATCAAACCCATGCCCACTAAAAGTAAAAATATTGCTGTCATATTGAATTGCCCTCTAATAAATATAAAAAGGCATAAAGCAATAATTAAATGCAATGCTCCTAATACAATTGAAAAAAATTTTCTCTTTTTTTCCCTAGATTCTAATAAGGATTTTCTCCTCTCAAGGTATTTAAGGTTTGATGTTAAATGCCTATCTATTGCCTCAGTAGAAATTATTGAACTATTCATTTTGATAACCTCTTTACTTTTAATATAAAGTAAAGATATCACAAAACAGAATGATTATATAATAATTTTTAGCATTTTATACATTAATTTCATGTTAGGTAATCCTCTCTTCTAATCTCTTCTTTTTCCTCAGCTGACAACCCAAGAATAACAGGATCAACCACAGGGCCAACCGCACAATGACAATTTACTCGCTCTTTTGGCGTGAGCTGTGTATCTCTCGGAAACATGCACCGCTCTCCGCTGCCTGGTATCTCAAATTCTTCATCCAAAGGGATAATAGTTCCATCCAGCTGCACATGACTTTCTCTCGACTGATTCTTTTTCCCGCCGCTATGCTTCCACTTCTTCCCCGTTACTGCCGGGGATTGGACATAGGATTCATGTTGAGCAACAGAAGAAGCGGTCAACACTTCAGTTACGGCTGTTACACGTGCACGCTTGCGACTGAATTCAGGAAGATCCTTCAGTTCCAGTTCAATCTCCTGGATAGAGCGGCCTTCTTTTATACCTTCTTTCAGCGTTTGTTCAATAGCCTCATGAGTATTCAGCTTCATCAGCTGTGCCAACTCCTGTGACCATGATTCAATCCACTCAGCGGTTCTTTCAGATAAAACCTTGAATGGAATATCTGAATCGATGGAATGCATGATCTTCTCAGCCAGCTGCGTGACGGTAAGTGTTAGAAAGACAGCCGTTTCTTTTCCGAACAGCTCTGCAAACTCATCTGAAATGAATAAATCATTATTAAAAAACGCTAAAATTGCTTCTAACGTCTCCGAATCGTCCTTGGATATAAAACCATTCAGTGCATTCAAAAACGTCCTGCGTTGCAATCTGAGAAGTTTTGCGGTGGTTTTCTCGTACTCTTCCACTAAAGATGGAATGTCTTTCAGTTCAGGAAAATCAGTTACAGCTGCTTCTAGTTCCTCGACCTCATCCGATTCCGCTTTTTGCACAAAGGCATTGATGTTTTTTATCAGCTGATCGATTCTGCTCATTTGCGGATCTCCTCTAGTTCATCCCTAAGGTCTTTGAGGATAGATACCAATTCATTGTTAGTACCCGCAGACTTTTGAAGAACCGTATCAAGTAAGCTAGTTGATGCCTTTGGCTTCGCCTCAATTGGATTGAAACTTGTATTCTTCTTCCTCAATATCGATAGAATCTGAAACGACTGATTTACTCTTTTTCAGCTCTTTGCTCATTTCGTCTTTGTTTTTTCTGTGCCCTCACAATGGCTGTGAATTGAATTTGTATCTGCTCCCAAAGTAAATCAACTGGCGAAAACTTCTGAATGTCCTGCATGATTTCAAACGCTTCAGCTGGCATGTGCTTTGAGTATAAGCCGTGTGTCTTTGTGTTTTGATTACGTAGTGGTACTACGCCCCCGCTATTACCTAGCTCATTAACATTACCGGGTTGACCACCTTTTTTTGTGTGCACCCTTTTTTCTTTCTCAACCATGCCGCTTTTTCCACGATTTTATGGTGTTGATCGACACCCCGTATTTCTTTGGCAAGGTCCTTGTATTTCATGCCTTTGACTTAATCTTTCTCCACCTGAATGAGTTTGGATTCCATCTACATTCATCTGCCGCCTTCTTCTAATTCGTGTTTTTTGGAATTTTTATTTCCTCTAAACTGCTGCCGCACTCTACCTTTAAGCCGATGCTTGGTGTAAAGAATTATCGGGAGCAGTTTACAGGGAACAAAAAAAAACCTTCATTCAGAAGAGTTCTTTTCTTTGTTCGTATTCAAATTAAGATAGTTCCATCCCATATTCTTATTTTTTGAACTTTGTGTTTTCCAGTAGAATAATCGAAATTTTTTTACACTATGACTATCTCTAATCGTTGTCTCATTGCCTGCACGAAATGTCCTTATACTTTTAAATTTCATCCGCTGTCCTGTTTGCAATTGGTATGAAATATCTATTCTTTTGATTCCATATTTGCGCCCGTGTACATCACCATAATTTATATCCAATGGTATGTACACCTCATCATTAGGGCTCATAAATGGCAAAGATGTCTCAATTATACTCTTATCAGAGTTATCTAATTCTATTTCAACGTGTCCACCTGTAATTATACTTTTTCCAATAGTCTTTATCTGTAAATAGTTAAATCTCGAAGCACCAGTGAAATCGCTGTCTAAATGGAGCCTATTATCTGTTATAAATTTCTCTAAACCATCGTAGCTTTTTGGAAGTAATAATTTTGCACCTCTTTTTACCAATGGATGATTCCTAAGTTGATAACCTCCAGTTATTTCATCTAACACTACATAAGTTCTGTATTCAAATTTAACTTTAAGATCTTCATTGATTCTACCTAAAATAAATGTAATAAATGGGACTATAATAGCTGCCGCTGCTGTTAATGCAGTGGGCAGCACACCAAAAGTTTTTATAATTTCATCCAAACTCATGCTCGTTCACCTCCTATCTTTATATATCGGCAGAAAGTGAGCATATGGAACTATCCGCAGAATTTGTCGAATGAAATTCACTCGTTTTCTTTCTGTTTCCTAGCGTGGACTTGCTCAAATGTTCTTAACATTGAGACAGCCACACTTCTAGCTCTTTTTTCTTTAATTATTATTCTTATAATGAAAATAAGTGATATGGCTGTGCCAATGAATGCTAAAATTTTACTTGTATTAATATTAAATGCCATAGTGAAATATACAGCCAATAAAGGGACAAATGCTGGATAGTACTTAGAGACATCTCTTATGTTCTCAATATGCGCAAACCTCGATATAGCAAACTCTAGACATTCAATATCTAAATTATAGAGAGTTGCTACACTTTTTTTATAATGTCCCTTCTTTTGACCATATATAAATTCTTTTAAAAAGTACGCAAGTAACTCTTTTTCTGAATATGTGTAGATGACATCTTCTAACTCCATTAATTTTTTTGAGTATATTTCATTATCTAATTTCTTAATTTTTTCATATTGTCCTTTATTTTTAATTGCACGTTTATTTTTTTTACCCAACTCTACTCACTCCTCAATTTTTAATATCGGATATAAATATTAATATTGAGGTAAATGCAAAATTTGTCGAACGAAAAAAGCGACCTCCGCAACGGAAGCCGCTCTCAATTTATATCATAACCACTCTAGAATAAAATGCTTTGCCAAAAGTGTGCCATTTATAAATTGTTATAATTCAGCTTCAAATTCATAGACTATCCTCAACAACATTTCCAAAAAATCAATTAATTTTTGAGTTTCTTCTTTAGTTGATTTTTCTATATTATGAGCAGCAATATTACCATTTAATCTCACAGCATCAAGCCACTTTTCGGCACTTTTTGGAACGATTCCTTCATTTACTAAGAATTCTACATACTGTATAAAACTCTTGTCTTTTTTATCTCCCTTTTCAACTGCTATATTCATAATCATCTTTCTAGCCAAAATACTTGCACCTGTAAACGCATTGACTGAAAACGAATCACAGACTTCCTTATACAGATCTTGTATATTTTCTGGAAGATGCCTAATACCTTTTATAATACTTATAGGTGGAAATTGCTGCCCTATTCCATTTATATGTGTTGGGTTTCGACAATTAGGACATATAAGTATTTTAGAACCACTCTTCCTTTCGTTCTCTATATATTCATGAGTTAAATATCCATAAGTTGGTGCAGCTAAAGAATTACAGTAACCACAAGTATATTTTTCTTTTTCTACATCATGTGAATCTGCCCAAAAATAATTTTCATAATAAAATGATTTCATACTATCCCTACCTTATCTAAATTATCTATATATACCATTATCCACATTATCCAACCATTCACCATTAATATTATTATGTTCAACTATCGGAATCGCTGAACCTCTTCCTCTCTTGCTTTTCGACCATACGCCCAAAAAACGACTGTTCCCATCAAATCAGCGTTTTCTTCGAATACGGCAGCCTTGTCTTTGATACGTTTCGCGTCTCGTTCCCATGATTTCTTCCCAATCCCTATTCGTAATGGGATCAGCATCGTTCTCCTTCTTACTAATAGAACTAGGAGAAATGCTTTTAAATTTCTTTAAGGTCTGTTTAGAAACTGATTCCCTGATCTTCATTTCACTCGCTCTTTTCCGAATAAGCACCACCTTACGCTATTCGCTTAAATAGATTTTGCAATGATGACTACACCCCGAGAGGATGCCAAGTACAGTCAATCATCAAATAAAATGAAAAACTGTCCTCGATACGGCCGCCGCAGACCAGCTGCTATCCAGGCTTAGAATGTCCCTCTCGTATGGCCACATTCCTCAACACCTTTGTTCCGTATCCAGATACGCCATTGATAAGGGAAAGACGCGTCTCCCAATAAAAAAAGCGGACACCAATCAAGGTACTTAAAGTGCTCAATGATCAGCGTCCGCAGGTTCTTCCTTCTGGACAAAATATTCACGTTCGTTTTGCTTGTCTCTATCATACGATGATCCACTTAGGAAAAAAGGTCCCCTTTTTATCCCCCTTTTTGTCGGCTTTTCCTCGGTTTTTTCTCGGCATTACAAATAAAAAAAGTGCCCATAAACATGGACACTTTGGTTCTATTATTCCCAAAACGCATCGCCTTCAGAATTAATATACTTCTGAAGAAAAGTTTCAAAATCTACATCAAGCAGCCTATATTCTAAACCGTCTTCAAATAGATAAAGGTTTGAATTTCCCTTATTTAGCATCAAGTAGCACCCTTCAAAAAGAGCGGCAATAGCTATTCCATCAACCTGATCAAAAAAATCATTAGACAACTCGGATTCGATCTCTTCTAAACTGAAAACGTGTAATCCTCCACCCACTTTGTTCCCAAAAACTATGTCTTCAAATATTCTTGCGCCATTATGTAGACATAAAAACTCTTTGTGATCGTCAGGCAATGCATGGTGTTTCTTTTCAAATTGTTTTATATTTTCTTGATCGGCTGGGGCATTGAAGGTACAGCACTTTTCATAGACTTCACCGTCTACCGAGAATTTGATGATGTTATTCTCATCTAATTGATTTTCAAGCTTTTCTAATATCTGCACGATCCTACTCAATCTTTCACCTTCTATCTATATCCTCTCCATCAAGGAGAAACCTCTTGTTGATGAAGTGTTCTTGTGAGTGCATATAAATTACCCATTTTATTATCTCCACCATATTCTAAAGGAATAACATGGTGAATGTCTAAACCAGACCAATCCCATTTAGGATCGCCGTATTTACCAATATACCATCTGATATATTTATTTCGCATCTCCTACAAATAGAGTGTTATCTACAATTACAATAACTGGCTTCGCTTTTCCTATAATGCTACGAATTGTAGAATTGTAAGTAATTTACTGATTCGCTTGATCTAACTTAAACCTTGTATCAATAACAATTGTGTTAGCAGCTTTAGTATTAGCACCTAGAGTCTTATTAGTATTCTTATTCTTGGTGGATGGTTGCAGTACTACGGTGTCACCCTGTGGCATATTTCGTTGGGGTGGATCATGAGGTTGTTTTTTAAATTGTTGTCTCGCTTGATCAATTACATCAGATTTACTCTGTATTTCTTTTACATGTCCATTTTCGTCAACTTCTAGTACATGTGTTTCTTTGTATGTTGTGATACCGTCCTTTGATTGACTAGATTCAGCATCACTTGTCCAAAACCATGCCGTCAACAGAAAAACCATAAAGAAAATCGAATAAGCAAATTTCTTCATTCGGATACTTTTTTCCAGTTTATTCATAATAAATACAATATGATGTCTTGCTCAATTTCATCTAGGCTGTTTTCAAGTGCTCTTTCTATTTGCCGCACCTTTAGTTCATTTAAACCTCCTGATTTCTAAGAGAAGGAAATAGGCCTGTCGCATCGTTTGTCTCTTGTTCCTTTTTGTTTTCCTCCTTCACGTTCAGCGCCTTATGAACCTTCAGCTCCTTGATCAGAGCATTACGGATTTGCTTCTCATTGATCCCTACTATCCTTGCACTAAACACAATGTTCAGATTTCATCCTATCCTTCCTTGAAAGTTCATATTGAAATTTTCTTATAATCTATCAAACTCTAAAAATCATTTGTATTTTCACCTTGAATCGAAATAAACAAGGGAGTGTTTTAAATGAAATTAAAAAAAGTTATAACTTGTTCCGCATTATCCTTTGCTTTACTTGTTTCTGCATCTCCTGCATTCGCTTCAACTTCTAATACAGACAGCAACATGAGTCAAAAGGTAATAACTCCTCAAGCTGAGCTGAAAACTACACACCTAAAAACCAATACACAAAAAGAATCTATCAAATGTTTCGGTCTCGGTATCCTTCGTCCTAAAAGATGCATAAAAGGGTGATGGTACTTGGATAGGCAAATATCAAGGTTAGTTTTAAAAATTTCTAAGAGATTGGAGGGGGACCCTCCTATCTTCGTACCAATCAATTTCAGCAAAGTTTTGAATACTCTTCTGAGACCTTCGGTGAAATTTCAAAGACACCTTTTTTGTAAGTGAATTGTGGGTGGCGGCTTCCTCATTTTGAAATATTAGAAACACCCACAAAAATAAAAACCCCCTGAAGCCAATGGCTCCAAGGGGTTTTATTTATTAATACTGAGACATATACTGATCGCGTTCCCATGGGTGTACTTGGGTTCTGAACATATCCCATTCAATTTCTTTTGATTCGATGAAGTGCTCGAATAGGTGATCGCCTAGTGCGTTGATCATGACTTCGTTTGATTTTAGCAGCTCGAGTGCTTCTGCAAGTGTTGCAGGTAGGTCAGCGATGCCGTTTTCAAGGCGCTCTTCTTTATCCATGACATAGATGTTTCTGTCGATTGGTGCTGGTGCTTCTAGTTTATTTTTGATTCCGTCTAGACCTGCTGCAAGTAATACGCTTAGTGCAAGATATGGGTTTGCAGATGGGTCTACGCTGCGCACTTCTACACGTGTGCTGATGCCGCGTGATGCCGGGATACGGATCAATGGGCTGCGGTTTTGTGCACTCCATGCTACATAGCAAGGTGCTTCATAGCCAGGTACAAGACGCTTGTATGAGTTAACCGTTGGGTTTGTGACTGCTGTAAAGCTTGTTGCGTGCTTGACGATACCTGCGATAAAGTGTCTAGCAGTCTCGCTTAATTGTAAATCTGCTTTTTCATCAAAGAATGCGTTTTTACCATTTTTGAATAATGATAGGTTACAGTGCATACCAGATCCGTTTACACCGAACAATGGTTTTGGCATGAATGTCGCATGAAGACCGTGTTTTCTCGCAATGGTTTTGACCACGAGTTTGAATGTTTGAATGTCATCACAAGAACGGATTGCGCCAGCATATTTGAAATCAATTTCGTGCTGTCCTGGTGCTACTTCGTGGTGAGATGCTTCAATCTCAAAGCCCATTTCTTCAAGCTCTAGCACGATATCACGGCGGCAGTTTTCACCTAGATCTGTTGGTGCAAGGTCAAAGTATCCACCTTTATCGTTTAGTTCAAGCGTTGGCTCGCCTTTTTCATCTAATTTAAATAAGAAGAATTCTGGCTCAGGTCCAAGGTTGAAATCACTAAATCCTAGTTCTTCCATTTCCTTTAAGATACGCTTTAAGTTGTTACGCGGGTCTCCATCAAATGGTGTCCCGTCTGGCTTATAAATGTCACAAATAAAGCGTGCAACTTTACCTTTTTCTGCTGTCCAAGGGAAAATAACAAATGTGTTTAGATCTGGGTATAGGTACATATCTGATTCTTCGATACGTACGAATCCTTCAATAGATGAACCGTCAAACATACATTTGTTATCGAGAGCTTTTTCTAACTGGCTCACAGGAATCTCAACATTTTTAATCGTTCCGAGAATGTCTGTAAATTGCAGACGGATGTACTTTACGTTTTCCTCATTTACTAATTTTACGATATCTTCTCTTGTGTACTTTGCCATTTCGTAAAACTCCTCCCCTACAAAAGGTAAAATGTGTATAGCAATGCTTTTGCTAATTGGTTAACGGAAGAACCTTGACATATCCCCCTGCCTAAAGGTCGTTCCTTGTTGGAAACGTCCAGCCTGAATGAGTTCCTTCTTCAGTAGCTTCCTGAGTTCATCATCTGACAAGTTGTGCTTAGCTGTGGTTTTTTCCTCCGTCTTTTTATTAGACGATGGATTTTCTGCCTCAGCTTTGGCAAAAAGCTTTTTGATTCCTGCCATGTTTACACCTTGTTCGATGAGGTTTTTAATTTCTAGTAATTTATCAACATCATGAAAAGAAAATAATCGGCGGTTTCCATCACTTCTTGCTGGAAATACTAAACCATTTTCCTCATAATAGCGAATTTGTCTTGCAGATAATTCTGTAAGCTGCATGACAATCCCAATTGGGAATAAAGGCATTGAGCGGCGAATGTTATCACTCATCTCAACTGTCTCCTCCTCTTTGCTTAAATTTATTATATGTCATGTTATATTATGTGTCAACAACATGTTAGGAATATTAACATGGTTTTTTTATTGAGCAGGCACTTCAATAAAACCTTGATCCAATAAGGCATCGACAGCACTGCAAATCGCATTTTTCACATGGGCATACGTGAGACCACCTTGCACGTAGGCAGTATAAGGCGGTCTGATCGGACCATCGGCTGATAATTCGATACTGGCACCTTGTACAAATGTGCCCGCTGCCATAATGACATCATCCTCGTAGCCCGGCATATAGCTTGCATGCGGTGTGACGTGACTGTTAATCGGAGATGCATACTGGATTGCCTGACAGAACGCAATCATTTTTTTAGGATCTCCAAATTCGACAGATTGAATCAAATCCGTTCTTTTCGCATTCCATGCTGGATTTGTTTGGAATCCGAGCTTCTCAAGAAAACGAGCCGTAAATACTGCGCCTTTTAAGCTTTGAGCTACAACATGCGGCGCCAAGAAAAAGCCTTGATACATTTCCTGGAGCGCATACAGCGATGCACCCGCTTCACTGCCGATGCCCGGAGATGTCATTCGATAAGAGCAAGCTTCGACCCATTTTTCTTTTCCAACGATGTAGCCGCCTGTTTTGGCAAGACCTCCGCCTGGGTTTTTAATAAGTGAACCGGCCATGAGATCAGCTCCGACATGACACGGCTCTTGTGATTCAGTAAATTCACCATAACAGTTGTCTACAAACACAATGATTTCTTCATTTATCTCTTTCACAAATGAAATCATTTGCTCAATTTCTTCTATAGTAAAGGATGGTCTCGACGCAT
Organism: Bacillus sp. ABR; assembly: GCF_056172715.1. Lineage (NCBI taxonomy): Bacteria > Bacillati > Bacillota > Bacilli > Caryophanales > Bacillaceae > Bacillus > Bacillus sp. ABR. The sequence goes on from NZ_JAOYSL010000003.1 coordinate 154,825, forward strand.
AGCCTTTTGAACGCTGAATGCCGATCACTTTTGTTTTAGAAGAAATCGACTCTTTTACTTTGTTATAATCGACTGATCCATCTTGAAGCAAATCAATGGCTTTATAGTCAATCTGGAAGTCTTTTAATGAGCCTGTCCCTTCTTTCCCGCGAATCCCGACAATTTCTTCTAGCGTGTCGTATGGTTTTCCTGTCATGTAGATCAATTCATCGCCAGGTCTCAGCACACCAAATAAAGCAATGGAAATCGCGTGTGTGCCGGAAATGATCTGCGGACGGACAAGGCCGCTTTCTCCTCCGAAGACATCCGCATAAATCTTTTCTAACGTGTCTCTCCCCATATCATCGTAGCCATATCCAGTTGTTGGATTAAAGTGAGAGTCACTGACTTTGTGCTTGCGATAGCTTTCAAGCACCCGCCACTCATTTTGTTCGCTCGTTTGATCAATTTGCTGATGTACGTGTAAAATCTCTTGTTCTGTTTCTGCTGCTGCTTTTTCTAAAATACTGCCGTGTTTTAATGTGTGAAACATCTTGATTTAATTCCTTTCCAACATATACTTCTTGATTTGACCTAAAATGGTCTGATCCTCACCACTATATCCGGTGATGTCGTAAATTTCTGCTTCTTTTTGAAATTCTAGTGATTCCACAAGTGTTTCTGATTTTAATGCGGAGATAAGCTTCCCTTCATACGCTGGAATCTTCACATGATATGGCTTTAAAAAGGCTTTTTTCAGCTCAGCCATAATATCCGCTTTTAACCTTTTTACATCTTCTTTGCGTCTAGCACTGATTAATATATGGCGATGCTTTGAAGATGGGATGAAATCTGGTCTGATTTGATCTTCTTTATTATAAACAGTCAGCATCGGAATACGGTCCGCTTCTAATTCTTCTAAAAGCTCATGAACCGTTCGTTCGTGTCCTTCATAATCCTCATTAGAAGAGTCGATGACATGAAGCAAATAGTCGGCTTCCTTCACTTCTTCAAGGGTGGAACGAAATGCGGCGATCAGTGTTGTCGGAAGGTCTTGGATAAAGCCAACCGTATCCGAAATGAGCACACTGTAGCCAGATTCTAATGTCATCTTACGTGTCATTGGGTCAAGTGTCGCAAACAGCAGATCCTCTTCATGACTATCTGCTTCTGTTAATTGATTAAACAAAGTTGATTTTCCGGCATTCGTATACCCGACAATGGCAATTTGGAACACACCATTTTTCTTTCGGCGTTCCCGGTATCTTGTTCGGTGTTCTTTGACTGCAGATAACTGCCCGTTAATTTCGTGAATGCGGTTTCGAATATGGCGTCTGTCTGTTTCAAGTTTTGTTTCACCTGGACCTCTTGCGCCAATTCCGCCTCCCTGTCTTGAGAGGCTAATCCCTTGTCCACTTAGTCTCGGCAGGGCATACTGAAGCTGGGCAAGCTCTATTTGCAGCTTCCCCTCTCTTGTACGGGCTCTTTTTGCAAAGATATCTAAAATCAATTGCGTACGATCAATAATTTTTACATCTAAAGCAGTCGCCAAAGCTTTTAGCTGGCTTGGAGAAAGCTCGTCGTTAAAAATAATGACATCACATTCGAGTTCCTCGCAAAGCACCTCAAGTTCTTCTACTTTCCCTTTACCGATATATGTTGCGCTGTCTTGTCTATTTCTCTTCTGCGTCATCACGCTGACAGCTTCACCGCCAGCCGTTTTGGTTAAGGAAGCTAATTCTTCCATAGAGTATTGAAAGCGTTCATCCGTTACATGCGGCAATTGACAGCCGACAAGGATCGCTTTTTCAGTCATTTCATGTTCATTCAACGTCAGTTGTTTCCTTTCTGTACTTAAGTTTTCAGTAGTACCATCATACCAAACAGATCACACGTATACCACTATTCGGATGGTTTATTTTAGTGACTCTTTATAAAAAGGATACGCCATTTCAAGAAGGCGTATCCTCTTTCATTTGAAGATCGTGACTTTTAATGGTCAGCAGATCTTTTTTATCGTAATGATCCACAAGAAGCAGTCTCATCGCCTGAGTTCGTATGGCCTTTTCAATGGTGTTTCGCACAAACCGGCCATTGCTGAATTTTGCCGGGCTCGTGGTACTTTTAATGTGCATTAAATAATCCCGCAGCTTCCATTCGGCTTCTTGTGTAAATACATATTCTCTGTCCGCCATCATTCGTTTTGCAATATCCATGAGCTGATCGACTGTATAATCAGGAAAGCTGATGTTGATTGGAAATCTTGATTGCAGACCGGGGTTTAAAGAAAGAAAATGATCCATTTCCTTGGAGTAGCCAGCTAAAATTAGAATGAATTCGTGCTGTTTGTCCTCCATATGTTTCACAAGGGTATCTATCGCCTCTTTTCCAAAATCCTTTTCTCCTCCGCGTGCAAGAGAATAGGCTTCGTCAATGAACAAAATACCGCCTAGTGATTTTTTAATTAAATCCCTTGTTTTTTGCGCTGTATGACCAATATACTCTCCAACAAGATCACCGCGTTCTGCTTCAATTAAATGACCTTTTGAGAGCACATTCATTTCAAAGAAAAGCTTCCCGACAAGTCTTGCAACTGTGGTTTTCCCTGTGCCAGGATTTCCTTTGAACATCATATGAAGCGCTTGTTTCCCTACCTTTAACCCTTGTTCCTGCCGTTTTTGATTAACAAAAATCCAAGCATAAATCTCTTTTATGTTTCGTTTCATTTCATCCATACCGACAAGGCTGTTCATTTCACGCTCTATTTCCCGTAAGATGCTGTGTTTTGCCTCATTTTTCTGCAAGGCTTCTAGGTATTCTGCCTCTGAGTCTGCATCAACCAATACTTGCTTTTGTCCGTTAAGTATAATATTGATTTGGCCGTTGTTTTTATATGTGACAGCTCGCTCCAACGTATTCACCTCTCGCTCTTCTCTCTTTATTCTATTCGGGTGGAGCTGTAATCGTGACAATCGCCCGCTTAAGCCCAAGTTTGCTGTCAAAATGACCCGAGATACCGAATATTGTAGGGATTTGTGCGGTTTCCCAGGAAATGATGTGCTATTTCCATTGTATTCATCCCGTTTGGGCGGACAAACCAACAATTTGCTTTTTCTTAGAAAAATGTAGCTTTTTGATCACAAATGATGCAGAAAAGAGTCTCAATGATTTCCGCATTTTGTACAGGCAATTCTTCTATTTTCTCATAAAATAAAGACGAGGTGATGAATAGATGGTGAAAATTTTTATTGATCCTGGCCACGGAGGAACAGATTCTGGAGCTAGTGCTAATGGACTTTTGGAGAAAAATATAACACTTCAAATCGCGCTTTTACTGAGAGACATTTTGATTAGTGAATATGATGGGGTTTCTGTCCGCTTAAGTCGTTCAACTGACCAATCCGTCACTTTGTCCCAGCGTACGAATGCAGCAAACAGCTGGGGAGCTGACTATTTCGTGTCTATTCATATTAATGCTGGCGGGGGCACAGGGTTTGAAAGTTATGTGTATCCTGGCGTTTCAGCACCGACCACCACGTATCGCAACGCCCTTCATGATGAAATTGTCCGCTCAGTTGATTTTGCTAACCGCGGCAAGAAAACTGCGAACTTCCACGTTCTTCGAGAAACTTCTATGCCCGCTATTTTAACAGAGAATGGTTTCATTGATACGACAGCTGATGCTAATAAGCTCCGCAACGCAACTTTCCTTCAAGGCATCGCTCGCGCTCATGCGACTGGTCTAGAAGAAGCCTTTCAATTGAAAAAAAAAGCAAGTAATCTTTATAAAGTGCAGGCAGGAGCTTTCAAAGTGAAAGCCAATGCAGATGAATTAGCAGCCACACTTAAATCCAAAGGCTTTGACGCATTTGTTGTATTAGACGGAGGCATGTTCCGAGTACAGGCCGGGGCTTTCCGTACAAAGCAAAATGCAGATGACCTCGTCGCAAGATTGAAGCAGGCCGGTCACGACGCATTCGTTTTCCAATAATTCGAAGCTGTTGTAACGAAACAAACCGGCTCAAGTCTTCTGCTGAGCCGGTTTGTTGTGTATTTATTTACGCTAAGATGTTAACGACAAATTGAGACCATGTTTCAAGACGATCGAAGTATTCAGGCTTTTTCAAATCGGCTGTTTTCATCCATTTTCCTGAAATTTGATCTGTTTCTTTTACTTCTACATGAGCACCAGGAGATAGTTCAAGCGCTGATAACAGTCCAATGTGCACACGGCCGACACTGTTGTCATCGTCATTGATTAATCCAAGGGTTTTCATTGCAAGTTTGTCTTCTTCTTGAATTGAAAGTTCTTCGTCCAGCTCACGATCCGTATTTTCTTTTAGAATCTCAGCAAAGTTTTTTCCTTCAATGAAATTCATATGCCCCCCAAAGCCAAGAGATAACTTATGATGTAAGCGAGTCTCTCCTCCGCCTTGAAGTCTTTCGTATACATATACTTCGTCCTCACGCTTAATCACAACATAAGGAATCGGCTGCTTGTAGTCAGGATTTTCTTCTGCATCGCCTCTTCGCATCTGCTCGAAGTGCTCTTCGATTTCTTTCATAATGGTGCTGATTGTTTTCTCTTCACTGTTCACACCATTAAACGCAAGTGTTTCATTTTGGAACACGCGAGTACGCGGTGCAACTAAAATGATTTCGTCCATTTTTCCCATGTTCGGTAACCTCCAGTATGTAACACATTGTTAGAAATGGCAAAAAGCCAAAACGAGTGATGCGTTTTGACTTTTACGCTTTCCTTATGATTCATCTCCAAAGAAGAAGTCGTCATCTTTTAACGGCTCAACTGTTGCTTTTTTGTAGCCGTTCCCTTTCATTGAGAAGAAGTCATGCGACTTTGTTTTTGTATTGAGTCCGTTCAATACAATAGGGTTAATCTCTTCTTCTTCAAAATAAGGGGCAAATCCAAGGTTCATTAACGCTTTATTGGCATTGTAACGAATGAACTTTTTCACATCATGCGATAAATTGACTTGGTCATAAATATCTTCAGTGTAATGAAGTTCATTTTCATAAAGCTCGTTCAAGAGGTCAATTGAGAAATCATACAGCTCTTTTTGCACGTCAGGTGTTTGTTTGTTGTAAATTTCTTGTGCTAATAATCCAACGTACACACCATGAATCGCTTCATCACGCAAAATTAAGTTGATGATTTCACCGCTTTGCATGAGCTTTCCTTGCCCATAGAAATATAGCGGGTAGTAAAAACCACTATAAAATAGGAAGCTTTCTAAATAAACAGAAGCCACCATTGCTTTAAAGAGAGAAATAGGATCGTCCTTTTGAATCGAACGGTATAAACTGACAATCATATCTGCTTTCTTTTGCAGGAATTTATTCTTCTTGACCCATTCAAACACTTCACTGATCGTTTCAGTTGGTGCGAGTGTCATGAAGATATTGGAGTATGATTTCGCATGTACCGCATTTTCCATCATTGCCATAAAGTTTAATACCGCTTTACGCTGATGACCATCTACATGCTCAGCCACAATCGGCATCCCTGTATTTCCTTGTTCTGTATCAAGTAAAGTCAGTCCAGCAAGCACCTTCATGTACGTATCTCGCTCTTTTTCACCTAAATATTTCCATGTCAAGAGATCTCCGTTTAAGGAAATCTCTTCTGGAAGCCAGAACTGCTTCACATTTTGGTTGTAAAACATTTGTGTAAAATCGTCTTCGTGTTTTGACCAGTTGGCTGCATCATAAATTTTTGTCACGTTAAACTCTCCTTTAATCAAACAACACAAGAAAGACAGCCTTCCTGCCCTGTATCCTTCGTTCTTGCATAATAAAGTGTCTTAATGCCTTTATGGTGTGCATAAAGATCGATGCGGTTTAAATCACGCGTTGTCATCGTATCTTTCAGGAATAGTGTAAAGCTGATTCCTTGATCGACGTGCTGCTGAATTGTTGCGATCATATCGACCACTTTAAACATGTCCATATCGTACGCTTCTTTATAGAAGAACCAGTTTTGCGCTGAAAGACCCGGCATTGGGTAATAGGTTTTGCTGTTGCCGTATGTTCTTTCTTCGATACGTTCCATAATTGGCATCACAGAGGCTGTTGCCGATTGAACATAAGATATGGAACCTGTTGGTGCAATACATAAACGATAGCTGTGATACATGCCATTTTCCGCTACAAATTCTTTGAGTGCTGCCCAGTCTTCTTTTGTTGGAATGTGCATGCCTTCAAATAGTGCTGCTGCTTTTTCTGTTTTTGGTGTGAAATCAGTTTCCACGTATTTATTGAAGTACTCACCAGTTGCATAGCCAGAGCCTTCATAACGATGGAATGTTTCTCCTTTTTCTTTCGCAAGCTCACTTGAGCGTTTAATTGAATAATAGTTCACCATCATAAAGAACGTATTTGCGAAATCTCTTGCTTCTTCACTTTCATAGGCAATTTGGTTTTGAGCTAAATACCCATGAAGGTTCATCGCACCAAGTCCGATTGACTTCATCGCTTTGTTCGCTTTTCGAACAGCTGGTGCATTGCGAATGTCTGTTGTTTCAGACACAAGCGTTAGTGAGTCTGTTGCAAGCTTAACCGTTTTTTCGATCGATTTGTTTTTCATGACATTCATGATATTTAAAGAACCGAGGTTACAAGAAATATCAAGACCGATTTCATCTTCTTGATCATAGTCCGTGTAAGAAGAAACCTCTGACGCCTGAAGCACTTCTGAGCAAAGGTTTGAGAATTTCACTCGTGAAATATGGTTCAAAGCATGCTCTCTGTTTACATTATCTTGGAACATGATATATGGATAGCCTGATTCTGAGCGTAGAACAGCCAATTTTTCAAGAAGCTTTCTCGGATTGACTTTTTCTTTTTTAACTTTCGGGTTTTCTACAAGCTCATCATACATTTCTTCCATGTCCATCTCATCAAGATGCTGTCCATATTCTTTATAGACGGTATGCGGATAGAAAGTGTAAGCTGTTTTATCTTCTCTAGCAAGCTCGATAAATTTATCCGGGATGACAACTCCAATGGACAGTGTTTTCACGCGAACATCTTCATCGGCAGAGATTTTTTTCGTATCTAAGAAATCATTGATATCTCTGTGGAAAATATTCAGGTAGGCACTGCCTGATCCTTGTCTTTGCCCCATTTGATCTGCATATCTGAATGCATTATCAAGAAGCTTCATCACGCCGACGACACCTTTTGTCGCGTTTTCTACATCTTTGATTGCTTCGCCTTTTGCACGAAGTTTTGACAGGTTCAAACTCACGCCGCCGCCTAATTTTGACAGCTGCATTGAAATATCAATCGCTCTTGAAATATCGTTTAGTGAGTCATTTACTTCAAGCAAGAAGCAGCTCACAAGCTCACCGCGTCTTTTACGTCCAGCGTTCAAGAAAGTTGGTGTACTTGGCTGGTACTCTTGATTGATCATCAGTTCTACAAACTCAAGTGCTTTTTCTTTATCCCCACCCGCAAAGAAAAGTGCTACAACTGAAATGCGGTCTTCATAGCGTTCAAGGATTTTCTTTTTATCATTTGTTTTCAGTGCATAGTCATTGTAAAACTTAAATGCACTCATAAATGATGGGAATCTAAATTTTTTGGCATACGCAGCTTCAAAGACTTCTTTAATATCTGCCATGCTGTATTGTCTTAAAAATTCTTCCTCATAGTAGTCGTTTTCTATTAAGTAATCAATCTTCTCTTCTAGATTGTGAAAAAAGACCGTGTTTTGATTAATGTAATCTACGAAATAACTATGTACAGCTTCTTTGTCCTTATCGAACTGAAACTTTCCTTCTTTTTGAATCATAATTTCGTTATTTAATTGTATCCACTTTGGAACCTGATTTTGTGACAATTCTTTCTACCTCCTGTGTAAACAATTCAACATCCCTTTTTGTTCCGCTTAGTTCAAAGGTGTGCAAAATAGGAACTTGATATTGTTTAGAAATCGTATCGGCGCTTTTTGCAAAATTATCTCCCCACACTTTGTTGCCACTCACCGCAACACCTAGTAAAAGGTGAGCATTTTTTTCTAAAAAAGACTGAGTGGTACTAGGGACTTGTCCAAATCCTGTCGTAAAGGTGACGAGAATAAACGGCGTATCCAAAAACTCTTCTCCAGTCAATTTTCGTTTGTCTGTAAAAGGGGTCTTGTCCAAAAAGCGTTGAACATTTCCTGTTTTTGAATCAAATACGATTTGAATCAATTCCATCACGACCTAGTTTTTAGTATTGTTGATCATTTCGCTATTCACTATATATAGTATACTATGTTTTTTCAAAACACAACATATAGATGTTCGAAACGAAAAAAATCAACCAACCCGGCCGAACCTTCATAGCCGAACTCGTACGTTCAAATAAATAGAGCAGAACAGGATCTAAAAATAGACTGCTCTACTCCCTATTCAACTGAAACCGAAATCTATCATAACACGAAAAAAAATCGCTTAGTAGACTAGACTTTTTGTTTTATTTTTTGTAGGCATCGCACTGTAAATCTTCTGACACTTCTGTAATTTCCACTTCAACACCTAACTCTTTTAGCACCGCTTCAAGCGCAGAGACGATTGAAGCTTCTCTCACTAATTCTTTCCCATTTACAGAAACACTCGTTCCATATTCGAAACAGGAATCGTCTTCACAAGTTTGTTCCCAATGATTAATTTTAATTTTATGTGTCATGAACTCATCCTTTTCTGTCTAGATGTCTGATGCATGATTATAGTGTAGCGGCTTCACATTCATTTGTAAATTTACGTGCTTACTCTTCATCATCAAGACCATCATCATATTCTTCGTCATCCCATTCATCTATGTATTTTGTTGTAACGAGAGTCAGTTCTCCCTCTTTTTCATCAAATCGGTACACATGTACTTGATCATCTTTCACAACAGCAAAGTGATTATTTTTTAGTGCAGCAGATGATGGTAAAACTCCATCTGCATTTTCATGAGAATGGTTATTCCAACTTTCTTGTCTCGTTTCAATGTTTGAGATAGCGCACGATCCAAACAAGACTACAATTCCAATCAAAAGGAGGATCACTCTAATCCTTCTTAATTCAAGCTCTGCATTTTCCATATGAATCCCCTCACCCTTCTAATATCCAATAAGGAATTATACGGAAAATTGGCAGAAAAGTTTCATTGCATACAAAATAGCCCCTCTGCACTGACAAAAAACGTAGCGGGTTCGGCCGGTTTATTCGCAGAGGCATGGGGCTATTCAATACAACCTATCCTATTCTAATTCCAGATTTACATTCTTTTGAGGTGCAAATGTAGAAATGGCGTGTTTATAAATAAGCTGCTGCTTTCCTTCTGTTTCAAGCAGCACCGTGAAATTGTCAAATCCCTTCACTTGACCGCGAAGCTGAAAGCCATTCAGTAAGAATACTGTGACAAATGTATTGTCTTTGCGGATCTGATTCAAAAACTGCTCCTGAATATTAATCGGTTTCATGTTTCGTCCTCCTTGATTCTGATAACTACAGTTTCGCTTTAAGTCCAAGCTTTCCTGCTATATATGCGAAAATTTCCTCTTTTTTGTCTGAAAAGTGGCAAGGCGGTGTCATATCAAACCAAGTGACCGCCATTTTATTACGGAACCACGTGAACTGACGCTTCGCATATCTACGGGAATTTTGCTTTAATTGCTGGATGGCTTCATCAAGTGAGCAGTCACCTTGAAAATAGGCATAAAGCTCTTTATAACCAATGGCTTGAACAGACTGACAATCCTTCAAGCCTGATTGATAAAGTGCTCTCACTTCTTCAATTAAGCCCTCATCTATCATCATATCAATTCTTTGATGAATGCGCTCGTACAAAAGCTCTCGATCCATTTTCAGCCCAATGAAGGCTGTATCATAAAGAGGAACTTCTTGATGCCCGTTTTGCATTTCCGACATTTTCTGACCTGTTGTATGGATCACTTCCAGCGCCCGGATCACGCGGCGGACGTTATTCGGATGAATAGCATTTGCCGCATCAGGATCTACTGCCTTTAGCTTTTCGTGCAGCAAAATCGCGCCGTGCTGCTGTTCAAACAGCGCCATTTCTTCTCTAAAATCAGGATCACTTTTCTCATCCGTAAATGTGTAATCATATAATACAGATTGGATATAGAGACCTGTTCCGCCGACAATCATTGGCGTTTTCCCTCTAGCGGCAATCTCTTTGATCTTCGAACGGACCAGCTGCTGAAATTCAGCTGTCGAAAAGGATTCGTCCGGCTGTTTAATATCAATTAAATAGTGCGGGATGCCATTCATTTCTTCGGGGGTAATTTTAGCTGTTCCGATGTCCATTCCTTTATAAATCTGCATAGAATCCCCGCTGATAATCTCTCCATTAAATGCTTTGGCTATATCAATGCTCAATTTGGTTTTGCCGACAGCCGTCGGCCCTACTAATACGATTACTGGCTGCTTCGCTTTATTCATAACATCACTCTCTTTTACAAAACTGCCTACAGTATAGCATAACTTTTCTTACTCTCCTATATCCTGGCCATCACCAGCCTAGCGGTTCATTTCCAACCACTTCATACGTTTTTCCTTTTAAACGATGCTTATGTGTTGGCCGATTCTCATCTGGACTATAGACGACACCTCCATATGGGATGGGAACAGAATCGAGGTAGGCAGAATAGGTGACTTCCTCAATCTCGTGATAATGTGTTCCATCCACTCTAGGAATCGCAGGCCCTGTGATACCGTAATACCTGTGGAAATGCCCTCTTTCAAAGGAGGTGATCCCGCGATAAAAATGAGTATGCCGGTCGGTACTGCTTCCATTCACAGGCTGAGAAATACCTTCTATTAAATGATAATGCCCCTCTGTTACATCCGTACGTGCTTTATATGCATGAGCATGCGGCGGACACTTTGCCCAATCAGATGGATACAGGCCCATTTCTAACATTCCTCCTTATATTAGGCGTTCACCCAAACATATGTAGGCAACTGGAATACACTGATGTCAGTTACAGTGATTTTATGAGAAAGGAGCCTTTTATTATGAATTATTTTGACGCACCTCCGTTTATTCAAGAAGACATGAGAAGACCTTTTGGTTTCGGATTTGGACGTCCTGGTTTTGGGTTTGGGAGACCCGGATTTGGATTTGGGAGACCTGGATTCTTTGGACCTCCATTTTTAGGTGGTTTTGCTGGAGGCTTGCTTGCTGGATCTCTGCTTGCGCCAGGATATGGTTATGGATACCCTTACCCGCCTCCTTACCCGCCGTACGGACCATACCCTTGGTATTAAATATGACGTTTAAGTGAAAACATCCGTTCATAAAATGAATCGATTGACACATTCTTTTTTCATGGGTTAACATTTACTTTACCGACTGTTCAGTAAAGTAGGTGTTTTTTTTATGTCTAAAACCAAAAAAGAGCAAATTTTTGATGCAGCTGCCAGCACGATTTTAAAAGAAGGGTTAAGCTAGCTCACCCTTCATCAGATGGCAGAGCATGCTGGTTTTCAGAAATATTTCAGCTTGAACCGCTGAAAAGAGAGGATAAAAACCCTTTTACTTCATCGGATTTTACACCTATTAGAGGAGGGATGATGATGATCCTCGGATATCTTTTTTTGGCAGTGGCCATTTTTTCTGAAGCCATTGGCGCCGCGATGTTAAAATTATCTAATGGTTTTACACGCTGGAAGCCAAGCGCTGTCGTTGTGGCTGGCTATTCACTTGCTTTTTATATGCTGTCATTGACACTGAACATTATTCCGCTTAGCATGTCTTATGCAACATGGTCTGGGGTTGGTACGGTCCTCACGGCTATTTTTGGCGTGCTCTTTTTCAAAGAAACCTTGAACCAAAAAGCAGTCATTGGGATGGCGATGCTTGTCTCAGGGGTCGTACTATTAAATATGTCATAAAGGATGTGAGAGAGCATGAAAGGAATGCTCTACTTAACAGGAGCCATTTTAACGGAGGTTTTTGGCAGTACAATGCTGAAGCTTTCTCAAGGCTTTTCGCAGCTGCTGCCGAGTATCGGGGTACTGATCGGATTTGGATGCGCCTTTACTTTCCTCAGTTTAGCACTTAAAACCATTGAGCTCTCATCTGCCTATGCAACATGGTCTGGTGTTGGAACAGCTCTCACTGCTCTTGTAGGACTTGTCCTGTTTAACGAAACAATCAGCACGAAAGGCTTCATTGGCCTTGCACTTGTTATCTGCGGCGTGATTGTCTTAAATCAGTCCAAGAAGCAAAAGAACGAAACCGAAGCACAACTCGATCAAACCGAATGGACGTCATAAAAAAAGTCATTTTCTCCATATTTCAAGAGAAAATGACTTTTTTGTTTTAACGACCGGCTTGAATAGTTTCTTCTAAGGAAATGTTCACATTACCCTGAACAGCTCTTGAAATCATACATGAGCTTTCGGCTTTATGCGCAAGCTTTCGGGCCAGCTCAATATCTTGTGCGGAAGCGGTCTCTTTGAGGATGATGACTGGTCGATGAATGATTTCCTCATAAGTAAACACACCATTTGTCACATCTACGACAGCTTCAGAGCTGATCGATAGATCCTCTTTCTCTAATTGACTCCGCTCCATCATGGCTGCAAGTGTAATGATATAACACGTAGCCGCTGCACCTAAGAGCATCTCATCTGGATTGGTTCCAATACCTGGACCGTCCATTTCCTTTGGAATCGAAATCTTTGTTTTTAATTGTTCACATGCGATTGTACCCACATCGTTACGCAGACCAGGCCAGCTTGCCTGAAGATGAAAATGATGACGCGTCATATCCGTCTCTCCTTTTGTTATCACTGTTCATAGTGTAACAAGAATTCCCCTGCTTGTCTTAACATGTGCACGGCCCTTATGTATATTCTTCATCAAGCACTGTGCGAATTGCCCTGACATAACGATAGAACGTCTCGTTTTTTGTACTCGACCGCCTCCGAAAGTCGAAACTGTCAAATAAAGCTTCACGCTGACTTCTGCTAATCTCAAGCTGCACACTTTGCCCTGTTTTAGTAAGATTATTAATATTATGATTGCTTGTCCCGCTCAGGGTTGCGTGTGCGACAGCTAGTTCAGCAGAAAACCCGTTCCGCTCTAATGAGCTCACAATTTTCTCTGCACGGTCGTAATCTGTTCCGCCGACGAGAGTATGGTCAATTCCTTCCTCGCCTTTGTATCCATGCACTGCTAACACGTAATCATGTGCTTTTGCCTGCGCGACGCCGATTGGCTCATCAAAGTTTGTACTTGTAATATGAAGTTCTGATGCATTCTCTCTTAGACCTTCAAATAAATACGTCGAAAAATCGTTGTCAAAAAAATGGACAATCTCGCTCACGCCGCCTTCAATCCTCCCGCCATGAGGTGACATCACAAGAAGGCGGCTGCCGGGCACTGGGTTGGCTGTAATGTTGTAGCTGCTTGTTGATTCGTTTTCTTCCAGTTCTTTAAAATTTCGATAAATATCATTTGAACCGCTTTCGTCTTCCCCACCTGATGACACTGGCTCATCATGTTCCTGTGCTTGCATGGTATAATAAACGCCCCATCCGATCGCAAGCAGGAGAAGCAAAGCAAAAAACTTCTTCATTCCCGTTCTCCTTTAACAGATTTCTAAGCCGTTTCTATGATTTATATTGAATCATCATTTCTTATCATTTTTTCCACATTTTCTCTTCACGTTTGATCATAACACTCTAGATCATGAGATTCCTCAAAAATAAGATAATTGCATTTATATACACAGAAACGCCTCTCCTCTTTGAAAACAGAGTTAGAATAGTATGACAAAGAAATGACGTTATGTTTAATATGACCTAGTCCTATCCAGTCTGTTTTCTTTAATTCGGCTTTTTTTGATAAGGATTTGATTTTTTCCATCTGTCACGCATCACATTTATATGAGCATTGACCCTGTCTACACCACTCCTTTTTCTGCAAAATCCTTTGATTCGCTGGTTCTCTTAGAAGAACTCTCCCACCTATCATCGGCAGATTCTACATGATTTCCACCTTTTTCTATTATTTTACAAAATGTAAGCGCTTTTCTTTTTTGAAAGGCATAAGCAAGCCGCCAATATAAAGAAAAGAAGGGACAAGAATCCGAACCAAGCAGTTCTCAATCACATAACGTAAGAGTGTACGAGAATGGATAGCTGGAATGGAGGACATCACATGTTTGGATTTTCTATGGTGCAAATGGTCAGAACACATGCTAGTAAACTAGATCAGCCTTTAAGAGAAACCGTTCTTCACCTTTATAAACCTTTTAAATGGACGCCATGCTTTCTTCATCGTTTTTTCGAAGGCAGGCTGAAGAAGAAAAAGAAGCTTCGTGTGATCATTGAATTTAAGAAAGGTGCAGCCGAGGCAGGGATTCAAAGCACGAAACAATTAATGAAAAAAAGCAGAAAAACAAATATAAAACGACATTTTTCACATATCGACTGCTGCGCTGCTGATTTAACCCCTGCTGCTTTAGAAGAGCTATTAGCAAATGGTGAGCATATTCGTAAAATTTATTTAGACCGGAAAGTTCATGCGCTGCTGGACGTAGCCACACAAGCAAGTCATGCTGAAGAAGTCATCCGAAACGGGACAACTTTAACCGGTGAAGGCATTACGGTCGCTGTCATTGACACGGGAATTTATCCGCATGAAGATTTAGATGGAAGAATTCGTGATTTTGTGGATTTAGTCAAACAAAAAACAAAGCCTTATGATGATAATGGCCACGGTACACACTGCGCGGGAGATGTCGCGGGAGATGGATCCGCTTCAGACGGCCTATACAAAGGACCTGCCCCAAAAGCAAATCTGATTGGTGTGAAAGTGTTAAATAAACAGGGGGCTGGATCACTTTCTACTATTATAGAAGGTGTTGAATGGTGCATGCAGTTCAACGAAGACCACCCTGATGATCCGATTCATATTATTAGCATGTCGCTAGGCGGAGCTGCGCAGCGTTATGATGACGAACAGGACGATCCAATGGTGCGTGCTGTCAATGCGGCTTGGGATCAAGGGATTGTTGTATGCGTCGCTGCCGGGAACTCTGGTCCTAACAGCCAGACGATTGCAAGCCCTGCTGTCAGTCAAAAAGTCATTACGGTCGGAGCCTATGATGACAGGAATACACCAGAATCAAGTGACGATATCGTGGCACCATTTTCAAGCAGAGGGCCTACTGTTTACGGGGAAGCAAAGCCTGATATCCTCGCACCAGGAGTAAACATCGTTTCTCTCAGATCACCAAGATCCTTTCTGGATAAACTCGACAAATCAAGCAGAGTAGACGATGATTATACAACGTTATCTGGCACATCGATGGCAACACCGATTTGTGCTGGTATTTGCGCTCTACTATTAGAGCATTCACCAGATTTAACGCCAGATGAAGTCAAAACCCTGTTAAAAGAAAATACAAGCAAGTGGTCTGGGGATGATCCGATGATTTATGGAGCAGGTGCAATTGACGCAGAAAAAGCAATCAAAGAATAAAGAAAAAGCCCTTTACGTTTATGCGTAAAGGGTGTTGTTTGTCTCATTTTTAAGTGTGAAGTCTTTCATCTACTTGAGCAGCTGACATGTTATGCTTCGTTCTCATACATCTCATCTCCTTTTTGAATGTGCGTACGCGCTTCGATCACAATCTCAAAAAAAGTGGAAGATTCCTTGTACATGTCGCGTTCCTTATAATAATTAGCCGCATCAAGTGCTAATTCCTCTAAATCAGCAAACATTTTTTTATTTCTCAGGCCAAAAAGGGCCGACCTCAATTGCTCACAGCCGTCTTTCTCTATATAGAGCGCCTGTAAAAATTGGAATTTCAACTGATAAATTTCATCTTCCAATACACAAGCCTCTTTCATTCCTGTAGAGATGGCCTCGCCCGCCCGCTGAATATCTCCGAGTTTAAAACAAGTAAGGGCAAGTGAAAACAACGATTTGATCATCGTGGATGCTTGATCTTTCTGATAAAGTGAAATGGCTTGTTCAAAAAAGACAGTCGCTGTATGGTACGTTCCCATACTATAATGACAAGTGCCTAAGTTATTAAGAGCCATTGCTTTAAAGTAAGATGTACATTCTTTTTGTTCCATCGCTTCACAGACTTTTAACGCTTTTTCTAAATAAGGAAGCGCTTTTTGATACTGATTGACATCAATCCAATTACCTGCCATGACAAAATCACATTGAATGCTTCTTTTTCCATAAAGCTGATGTTTCTTATAGATGTCTCTCGCCTTTTTAGCATAGTGCATGGAGAAATAAGTTTGTTTCATATGATAGTATACTTCTGCGATTTTATAGTAGAATTCTGCTTTTTCGATCTCATCTGTCACTAAAATCAGTTGATGTTCCGCATGCTTGTAATATGAAATGGCCTCGATATACCGGCGCTGGATAAACGCATACATTCCATGAAAAAAATGAAAATAATAGCCTAGTAAGCCTGTCATCTCATCTTCTGCATCGTCAATTTCTTTAGGAAAGGACACTGCTTGAAGCGTTTCACTCCCTGCATGGACGGGCGCTAAGTGCTGAAGCATCATTTGATGGCGAAAATCCATTAGGGAATAATATAGGAGTAAATCTTGATCCTCTTCCATATCATGAATTTCTTCTTCAACAAGGCGCTTCATGCCGTTTGCCTGTTCAACTTCAAATTTGCAAATATGCGTGTACCATTGATTGATCTTTACACCTACTTCGGAAGATGGTATTTTGTGTGCCATCCACTTCAGCCCCATTCTATCATATCAAACTGATAACTATTATTTTACATAATTTATGTTTTTAAGGCAAATTGTAAGTTATTACATATTTTATGCTCAAATCGCATATTCCTATCTTTTTTACCAAGTTTAAATAGAGTACTTTTGCCCATCAAAACTTTTTTACGAAGACGGGTCGAATTCTCTTAATACTTCTTTTAACGCATTGATATAACGTCTGAATGCTTTTTTCTTTCCTTTTCTCGTATCAAAATTGTCAAAAAAAGCTTCTCTTTGCGCTGTACTAATTTCTAGTTGAACACTTTCACCACTTGCATTTTGATTATTTATATTTTTAGGATCTGTACCAGAAAGCCGTTCGCCTTTTTGTACCATTTCTGCGGAAAATCCTCGATCTCTTAGTTCTCGCACAACCGCTCTTTGCATTTTTTCATTTGTGCCGCCAACGAGCGTGTGTCTTTTATCACTTTTATAGCCGTGGATGGAAATTGAAAAAGGATACGTTTTAATCATTTGAACCAAAACGGGTTCATCAAAATTAGTACTCGTGATATGCAGGTCCCGGTTATTGTCTTGCTTTGTACCTTCGAACAAATATGTAGAATAGCTTTCTTGAAAGGCTTCTACAATTTCACTTGTTCCTGGTTCAATCTCACCTCCATGAGGAGAAAATACGAGTAAATCACTTCCGCCCTTTTCGTGAAATTCTATCTCGTACCCTTCTTTTTCATGTCGTATGAGCTGTTTAAAGCTTTCGTATTGATCACCTTGTTTTCGCTCTTTTTGATACTTTTCTACCTCTTGATAATGCTTCTTTTGCTCTTTTTTTTCTTGAACAGAATGGGTGCATTTCACCATTAAAAGAGTACACAGAATAAGAAAGATGAATCCACATATTAGTAACCTTTTCATTTCACCGCTCCTTTTTTCTCTTAGGTGTCATCTTACCGCAATATTTTACTATCAATGGCTTAAAAAATTCAAAGGTTGTCCGGCTCATTTGAATGAATCAGGAAAACTTACCTGTTTTTAATGTCATCTAGGTATATCAGAGGTCTTTGAATTTTTGTTGTCCGCGTAAAAACTAAATCGTATGACCTCATTTCAATATTAGTTAAAACCACCTACAAAAATGCCAATATTACTCTTTTTTTCAAAACAAAAAAGCTGTAAACAAAGGAGTCTCCTCTTCTGTTTACAGCTAGTCTCTGTATATCATCATTACATTCTTAATTCATTCTCTAAAGCTGTCATCACTTCATCTTGCGACAGTCCCTGTGCAAGTGAAATCTCACTCACTAACATGCCTCTTGCATCTTCAAGCATCTTCTTTTCACTTGAATTTAATGCTTTCTTCTGATTTCGTCTCATCAGATCTTTAACAACGTCTGCACCATCTTCGATCGCACCTGTTTTTAGCTTTTTCAGATTTTCATCATATCTTTGCTTCCAAGTAAGCGTGTCGTCGTTTGTTTCTTCTGCAAAATTGTTCATCACAACTTTCAGCGTTGCTTGATCTGCTACCGGACGTATACCTAGTTGATTGATTCTGCCTTTTGGGACCATCATCTGCATATTCGGCATTTGAATCAGAAAATATTCCTGCGTCTTACCTAAAATCTCTTTTTCTTCCATTCCTTCAATCACACCGGCTCCATGCATTGGATAAACAATTTTATCACCTATTTGAAACAAATCCGCCACCTCCGAAAGTATTCACAATATCATTATAACACATTTCATCAGAGGATAAAAATTTATATTTTATCATGTTAATTTAGCACTAGTCAATTCTTTTTATTTGAGTTTTTTCAGAAAAAGCCTTTTTTATAAAAGAAGTGAGAGCATCCAGTCCTCATGACTCTTTCTTGCATATACTAGCATTGAGTCACATTTAGGAGGGATGACAATGTGCAAATGCAAGTGCAAACATTCCCACTCAAACTGTCATAAAAAGCATGACGATCATCACCATGAGGATCCATGTAAAGAAAAAAAGTATTGTCATAAAAAAGATAAATGGTTTGAGAGCGATTTTTGGGATACCTCTCGAAGCTACGATCCCTGTTATTTTCCTAAAAGTGTCTGCAGCAGATGTAAAAAGCGTCGTAGAAGAAGACATCGCTACGAAATTTAAGGCTTGACGCTTTACCTGCTTTTCCTTTTCCCGGCTGAAAAGCCGGTTTTTTTCTTTCATATGGATAGGCTCATCAAGTAAATCTGTCTCATAGGATATGGCAACCTGACATAAAGGATGAGATATACATGAACGATATGAACAGCCAAATGAATCATTATCACCAAGAAAATCCCTATCACACATTTGAAAATGTGTATACAGCCAATCATGAGCATATGATCGCACCAAACATGCATGATCATATGAATATGCCAAACCATTATCATAGCGGCAAAAAAGATATGTATAATGCGCACCATCCACATCATCATTCACCCTATTCAACGTTTCCAAATCAGCATGATACCTTTTCAAAGCATGTTCCAATGAAGGACCACCATCATCTAGGCCATTATGGTGGGTACGGGATGATGCCGCACCATCCATACGGTTATCAAGATATGCATATGATGATGCCAACAAACCAGCAAATGCCTGGCCATTTTTACGGAATGAATCAACCAAATGCGCTATTCCCCCGCTATTACTAAAGAATGACAAAATAAGGGTATAATATCCCATTTAATACCATATGGTAATATGGTAACATTATAGGTAAATAATGGGTGTAATCATCTATTATTTACCTATATTCAACAAGGGGGAAGGAAAAAATGAAAAAAACATGGACGATTCTTATGCTGGGGATGCTCACATTGGTTATGGCGCTGTCAGTACCACTTTCTGCATCTGCTGAAGGAGCCGAAAGCAAAGCATCAACCAATGTAAAGCCAGCTGCGCTTTACGCTAAAATTACAGGAGCTAGTAAGCAGGAATGGTCTTATTCTGACATTGAGCTGACGTACAGCCCAAATTCAGTTTTAAGTCTTGGTACAGTAGAGTTCACATTGCCAAAGGGTTTCCAAGCAACAACGAAAGACATTATGAACGGTAAAGCATTAAAAGACAGCTACATTTTGAACAACGGGCAAACCGTTCGTATTCCGCTCAGATTGGATTTACTTGGAATTTCCAAGTATACATTAAAGCTTTCACATAAAGTACTTCCTGCTGCAGGTACATATACGTTCCGCGCAGAAAATCGAGCACTCAGCATCGGTTCTACATTTTATGCAGAAGATACGCTTGATATTAATACACGGCCAGTTGTGGTCACACCGCCAGATCCTTGCGGATGCTAAAGAAAAAAGCGCTCTGTTAAGAGCGCTTCAGATTGTTGACAAAGGGCTAAAATGATCTTAATTTTAGCCCTTTGTCTTTTTTTCAGCGTGATAGAAAACCTTTGCAGTCTAGGAAGGACGAGCATCGGAGCGGAGCGAATTTGACATTCGTGAGCACCGAAGCGCAGACCTGACAACGAATGCGAGGGTTTGTCTACACGCTGAGCGCTCTGTTAAGAGCGCTTTTTTTATATCACATCACCCGTTTAAACATTTTCTCCATTTCATAAGTGGAGTGATGAATAATGATCGGCCGGCCGTGCGGACAGGTGAATGGATCCTTCGTTGTCCGGAGTTCATCTAATAAGGCTTTGATTTCATCATGACGCAAATGACGATTTGCTTTGATTGAGCCTTTGCAGCTCATCATAATCGCCGCTTCTTCTCTCAGTTTCTTGATGTCAACACGTTTTTCATTAAGCACTTGCTCTATAATCTCTTCGATCAGTTCAGCCTCTTCACCTTTCGGAAACCACTGCGGATGCGAACGAACGATGTAGCTTTCTGAACCAAAGGGCTCTAAGAAGACACCCACTTTCGCTAGAATATCCTTATGCTCTTCAATGATCAGCATATCGTTTTTAGAGTAGTGAAATGTTAAGGGGACGAGCATTTCTTGCACTTCCTGTTCGATCTCTCCCACCTTCTCACGATAATACTCATACTTGATTCTCTCTTGAGCTGCATGCTGGTCAATGATATAAAGTCCTCGTTCATTTTGAGCCAAAATATATGTGCCGTGCATTTGCCCAATTGGATACATCACAGGGACGCGTTCGTTTTCAGGCATCGTCTCTGTCACATCTTCATATAGTACCGTCTCTTCATCTTCAAATGAAGCGGCGGATTCCTCTAAATGAATACGCTCAGATGATACTTCTTCATAAGATACTGGTGATGATGCTTCTGTCTTCTCTTGTTTAGGCATCCCATATGCATCGGTATAACTTGTCTCGTATATGACCGACTCGTGCGGCTCCGGCTGATAGGTTAGCGGTGTTTCCGGTTGGCTTTGGTTTCCTTGTTTCGCATCAAAGGTTAAGGATTGCTGCTCATTTTTCACAGCTGGTATTGGTGCTTTTTTTGGTACTGAGGCACTTGGAATGAGCTGCTGCTTTTGAAATACTTCCTTAATTCCTTGTTTAATCAGCTCATGAAGTTCCTGTTCTTTACTTAGTCTCACTTCAAGCTTCGAAGGATGAACGTTCACATCCACTAAAATCGGATCCATCTTCATCTCAATAAATGTAATTGGATGACGGCCAATTGGAAGCAGCGTGTGATATCCTTCATGGATCGCTTTCACGAGCGGAAAATGTTTGACATATCGGCCGTTTACAACAGAAGACATATAATTCCGTGATGCCCTCGTCACTTCAGGTAACGAAATATATCCTTTCACTTCAAAATCAAGTGATTGTACGTGGAGCGGCAGCATTTTTTTCGCCACGGCTGTTCCGTAAATGGCCGCAAGTACATGACGCACATCTCCATTTCCATTCGTTTGGAGGAGAACTTTCCCTTGATGACGCAAACGGATCGATACTTCGGGATGTGCTAGCGCAATTCGGTTGACCACATCCGATATATTACCAAGCTCCGTATGAACGGTTTTCATATATTTCAGGCGAGCTGGCGTATTGTAAAATAAATTGGTGACCACAATCTCAGTGCCGCGGCGGCCAGAGGTTTTTTTCTCTGAAATAATCTTCCCGCCTTGCAAAGCTAAGTGTGTCCCAGCTCCTTCGCCAGTACTTGTTTTCATTTCTAAATGAGAGACAGATGCAATACTTGGCAGTGCCTCTCCCCTGAATCCAAGGGTTCTGACACGGAACAGATCATTTTCGTCTTTGATTTTACTCGTTGCATGACGCTGGAAGGCGAGCTTACAATCTTCAGCATCGATTCCAACACCATTATCAATAATCCTTATAGAAGAAAGACCTGCTTCTTCTACATCGATTTCAATCACTGTACTTTTTGCATCGATCGCATTTTCCACAAGCTCCTTTACAACAGAAGCTGGGCGCTCGACCACTTCACCTGCAGCAATTTTATTGGATAGGTCATCGGATAACTGAATAATCTTTGCCATTTCTGCTCACCTCACCTTACATTATAATTTCTTTTGTAATTCATACAGCTTTGTCATAGCTTCAAGCGGCGTCATATCCATTAGGTTGTATGATTTTAATTCATCGATGACCGCTTGATCTTTCTGTTTTAGAGCAGCTTTTGGCTGCGGTTTTTCTTCTACTTCAAAGAAAGATAGCTGCTGTTTTTCTTCAGTCTTTTCTACTTTTGGTGCTACAGATACGTTCGGGGTCACGTCATGTGATCCGCTCTCAAGCTCCGTTAAAATGGTCTGGGCTCTATTGATGATGGCATCAGGCAATTCAGCTAGCTGCGCTACATGAATACCATAGCTTTTATCAGCTGCACCTTCTTTGATTTGATGTAAGAAAACGACTGTGCCTTCATGCTCTTCAGCTCGCACATGGACATTTTTCAGCTCGCTTAATTGAGATTCAAGAACCGTCAGCTCATGGTAATGTGTAGAAAATAGGGTTTTGGCTCCAATATGATCATGAACAAATTCAATGATCGCCTGCGCAAGCGCCATTCCATCATAGGTGCTTGTCCCACGTCCAATTTCATCGAATAAAATCAAGCTGTTTTTCGTTGCGTGCACCATCGCATTTTTTGCTTCGAGCATCTCTACCATAAAAGTACTTTGACCAGAAATCAAATCATCTGCTGCACCAATACGGGTAAAGATTTGATCGAAGATTGGTAGCGTCGCCTTTGACGCAGGCACAAAGCAGCCAATCTGTGCAAGAATCGAGATGAGAGCCATTTGTCTCATATACGTACTTTTCCCTGACATATTTGGTCCAGTGATGAGTAAGGTTTGTCTTCCTTTTCCCATATGGCAGTCATTCGGTACATATTCCTGGTGGTCCAGCACTTTTTCAACGACAGGGTGACGGCCATCCTTGACATCCACGTCATCCTCTGAGAATTCCGGACGGATATAACGGCGCTTTTCACTAACAGTCGCAAAGCATTGAAGCGCATCAAGCTCACTCATTTGTTTTGCGAGCAGCTGTAATCTAGGAATATAGCCTTTTACTTGCTCCCTAAGAGCTGTAAATAGTTCATATTCCAATTCGTTAATATTTGATTCTGCTTCAAGAATCAGTGCTTCTTTTTCTTTTAATTCAGGTGTGATATACCGCTCTGCATTGGCAAGCGTTTGTTTTCTTTCATAACGCCCTTCCTCCAGCAGATGTGTATTCGCACGTGTCACTTCGATATAATAACCAAACACTTTATTAAACCCGACTTTTAATGAGCGAATGCCGGTATATTCTCTTTCCTGCTGTTCGAGACGT
The DNA here is from genome assembly GCF_056172715.1 of Bacillus sp. ABR. NCBI lineage: Bacteria > Bacillati > Bacillota > Bacilli > Caryophanales > Bacillaceae > Bacillus > Bacillus sp. ABR. The sequence continues at coordinate 178,307 of NZ_JAOYSL010000003.1, forward strand.
GCAATCCAGTCCTTTCCGTTTCGGCTGGCATCACGGTATTCATCTAATTTTGCATTGTAGCCATCTTTAATCAAATTGCCTTCTTTTATCGTCATCGGCGGATTTTCATAAAGTGCATCTTCTAATAACTCAAGCAGGTCACCACAAGGATCAATCTCATTCGCTCTTGATTTTGCCATTTCCTCTGGTAATGATTGAACGAGTTGTTTAATATCCGGTACTTGTTTTAAAGATTCCTTGAGCTGAATGAGGTCACGGGCATTCACGTTGCCAAATGCCACGCGGCCCGCTAGACGCTCAAGATCATATACTTGCTTTAATCGTTCGCGCAGATCCTCGCGCTCAAAGAAATGATCCATCAGAATTTGCACCATTTCCTGGCGCTCGTTGATTTGCGAAAGACGAATGAGCGGCCGGTCGATCCATTGCTTGAGCAGTCTGCCGCCCATCGCTGTTTTTGTTTCATCTAACAGCCATAATAAAGAGCCTTTTTTGCTTTTTGAACGAATCGTTTCTGTTAATTCAAGGTTTCGTTTTGAGTAAAGGTCAATTTTCATCGTTTGTTCAAGCTCAAACACTTGAACTTTCTGAAGGTGATCCAAGCTTCTTTTTTGCGTTCTTCTTAAGTAGGCATATAGTGTTAAAAATGCCGTTTTTAACTTGTCGTCAAGATGGGAAACGAGCTGTTCAGCTTCCTCTAATAGTTCATCACTATCTTCGTATGAAATAGTTGCTTGGCAGCGTTCTTTAAGGGTTTTGATTGTTTCCTCATCCAGCTGCTTTGACACCACAATTTCTTTTGCACCAACAGAATAAATTTCTGATACGACTTCATCTAATCGATCGATGAAAGCCGCCATGTTTTCACCTGTTGATAAATCAGACAGCGCAAGACCGTATCCATTTTGAAAGCTAGTAACAGACGCAATGAAGTTGTTCTCGTTTTCACTTAAACCTTTACCATCCATGACCGTACCTGGTGTAATCAGTTGAACGACTTCCCTTTTGACTACACCTTTTGCCGTTTTAGGGTCTTCCACCTGCTCACAAATGGCGACCTTGTAGCCTTTTGAAATCAACTGTTCTATGTATGCAGAAGCAGAATGATAAGGAACACCGCACATTGGAATTGTGCCGCCGTCTCTGCTTGTTAGCGTAATTTCTAGTTCTTGCGCCGCTTCTTTCGCATCATCAAAAAACATCTCATAAAAATCGCCTAAGCGAAAAAATAAAAAGGCATCTTGATAATCTGCCTTGATCTTTAAATATTGCTGTATCATGGGCGTATAACTTGCCATATTTCTAATCCCTCACTATATTACTTTCGAATTCATACCATCTTCAATTATAGCATAAAAAATCACCTTTTTTCTCCTAGATCAGGCACAAAAAAACTAGGGGGATATGCGCCCTAGTCATTCCTTACTCTTCTGGATCACCTGCTAGGAACTCTGGATGAATATCCTCTAACTCCTCATCCACTTCCTCTTCCCACTCGTGATCATCTTTTTCTTTCCAGTCTGAATTGACCTCTACAACAATTTTTGTTTCACCGACTACCTCAGCAATGAACTCTCGCTCTGCCTGAACGATAATTTTATTGCCATTTGGAGAAATGGTCACTTCTAAGCAATTGGGCTGCTGCAAAACTTTCGCAATCACTTCGTGCTCATCATCAAGGAAATTTTTATCTTTATATCTCAGTTTAATGATGTCTACATACTTCACACGCTCTGTGACAACTTCTGTTTTCGTGTTGTCAGCGTAAGAGTACCATACGTTAATATCAAATGTTCCTTCGATTTCAACCGTTTTACCGACCTTTTCAGCATCATACTTATGATTAATGATCCAACCACCTAAGATGCTGGTTGGTTTTTGCGATGGAGAAATGGTGTGTGTGCTTTGGGTGAATTTCCTCCCTTTTGCAACCACCGCTTTTGTAATAATTTCTCTGTATTCAGACATTCCGGCATGCCTCCTTGTTCTTGATCGTTTTATCTTATGCTGGGCATTCGTCTAGTGTGTCACGATTTTGAACTTCATGTTCAATTAAATTCATTTCTGTTTCAGTGTATGCATGGTCGCCCATAAACTTGCCTTGAAAATTGGAAAAGTTGGAGAGTGAGAGATTGGGGTTGACTGAAATGGTGTCATTTGATGTAATAAAGATAGTAGCCCTTCTTTATATATGGAGGGGATTTTATGAGAGAGTTTCATATTGTAATAAATATTTTTGGATTAAGTATTAAGTTTCAGTTCAAATCTTTTAATCTGTAAAATCAATTCATTTTTAGTTGATAACACTTCAATATAATATTTATTTTTTACGAAATACAAGGGCTACTGCATCAACATTTTGTTGTTGATGCAGTAGCAAAATACAAATAACATATAATCTATATAATAAAAAACCCCGCATCTGCGGGGTTTTCTCATTTAATGGAGCAACGTGGTGATGAGTTTTTTACTTTTGAACCGGTTTCTCCTAATAAAAGGTCACCGCCGGTTGAAAGAATGATTTCATCTGTTACTTGATTCGAAATTGTGTGCGCTACAAGCTGAAGCAGGGAATTGACTTCCATTTGTGATTCTTTGAATTCTTGAATGACTGGGATGTCATCCAGTTCTTCTTGCAGGGCATCGATTTTTTCTTCGACTTGCTTTAAGGCTTCATGTTTGCCGTAATGCTTTAAGTTCACAGCTTGTTTTTGAAGCGCCTTAATTTGATTAATGATCGTTGAAATTTTTGTATTTTCATTGATTTGCGCTTCTGCTTTTTTGAAGAAATCAACTTCTTCCGTTTCAGAAATCATTTTAGCGAGCTCTCTTGCGCGCTCGACAATCTCTTTCTTTGAATAAAGTGTCATTTTAATTCACCTCGATAGCTTCTCCAACCATTTCTCCGTCAAGAGACCAAGTTTTGGCTTGTGTGATTTTCACTTTGACGATGTTGCCAATCGCTTCTTTTGGTGCTTTAAAATTCACAAGCTTGCTTTTACTTGTATATCCGGCTAGGATCTCAGGGTTGTTTTTACTTTCACCCTCTACTAATACTTCGACAATCTGCCCTTCATATTCCTTCATTTTTTTCGCAGAAATTTCATTCACAAGTGCATTTAGGCGCTGCAGACGTTCTTTTTTCACACGCATTGGCACGTTGTCTTTCATTTTCGCTGCCGGCGTTCCTTCTCTTGGAGAATAAATGAACGTATAAGCGGCATCAAACTCAACCTCGCGATAGAGGGAAAGTGTTTCTTCAAACTGCTCATCTGTTTCATTTGGGAACCCAACAATAATGTCCGTTGTTAATGAAGCATTCGGCATAGCTCCTTTGATTTTGCGCACAAGATCAAGGTAGCGCTCACGGTCATATTTTCTCGCCATAAGCTTCAGCACAGAAGAACTTCCGGATTGTACTGGCAGATGAATATGATCAAGAAGATTTCCGCCCTTGGCTAGCACTTCAATTAAGTGATCATCAAAATCACGCGGGTGACTTGTTGTAAAACGGATACGTGGAATATCAATTTTTCGCAGCTCATCCATCAGGTGGCCAAGACCATATTCCATATCTTCAAAATCTTTTCCATATGCATTCACGTTTTGACCAAGAAGGGTAATTTCCTTATATCCTTCTGCTGCTAAACGTCTGACCTCTTGAATAATTTCATCTGGGCGGCGGCTTCTTTCCTTGCCGCGCGTATAAGGCACGATACAGTATGTACAGAATTTATCACAGCCGTACATAATATTCACCCAGCCCTTGATTTTACCTTGACGGGCTCTCGGAAGGTTCTCAATCACATCGCCTTCTTTTGACCAAACCTCAATCACCATTTCTTTTGAAAGGTAGCATTCAGATAACAGCTCTGGCAGGCGGTGAATGTTGTGCGTGCCGAAGATTAAGTCAACAAATGGGTGTTTCTTCAAAATACGGCTCACGACAGATTCTTCTTGTGACATACATCCGCATACACCTAAAATTAAATCTGGCTTTTCGCGTTTTAATGCTTTTAAATGACCAAGTTCTCCAAACACTTTATTTTCTGCATTTTCACGAATAGCACAAGTGTTTAATAAGATGACATTTGCATCTTCCGTTGAATTTGTTGGTTCATAGCCAAGCGCCATAAAAATACCAGCCATCACTTCTGTGTCATGCTCATTCATTTGACAGCCATATGTGCGAATATAAAACTTGCGGCCGTTCCCTAACCCTTGAAACTGCTCGTCAATTTGAAATTGATTGTATTCGACTTCTTCTTTACCCCGTTTTTTTGCATCTTTTAAGGAAGGCGGAATGTACACAGCTTCAAAATATTTGCTGTAGTCCTTCTCGGATTTTTTGTCCGATGAACTTACTTGTCCGCTCGCTTTTCTCTGCTCTTCATTCATGAATTTGTACTCCTTTCAAACCAAGTTCCACCCTACAGTATAGACTATTTTGTGATGAATTGAAAATAAATCATATACGGTTCTTCTATGAAAATTGTCTATTAGTCATAACCATTTTTCATAAAAAGAAAAAGAGAGCCTGCGCTCTCTCAATCAAGTATGTTTAGTTTTTTTGCTTCTTCTTCAATGATTGTCAGTGCCCGGTTTAGTTCTTCTTTTGTGTGCTCGGCTGTGATGATGGCTCTAATTCTTGCCTTGCCTTTTGCTACTGTTGGGAAGGCGATGCCTTGAGCAAACACACCTCGTTCTATTAAAGCTTTTGAGAAACGAAAAGTAAGTGCTTCGTCTCCAATCATGATTGGGATAATCGGTGTCTCTGTTGGGGCGACTTGAAATCCAAGGCTGATGACCTTTTCTTTAAAATAAGCGGCGTTCTCCCAAAGTGTATCGATTCGCTCCGGTTCATCTAACAGCACTTCAATCGCTTCTTCACATGCTCTAGTCACAGCCGGCGGATGTGAGGTGCTGAATAAAAACGGTCTTGCTTTATGTTTTAAATAATCAATTAAAACCGCTGAACCAGCTACGTAACCGCCGAGCACTCCGACAGCTTTACTAAGGGTCCCGACCTGTATGTGCACTCTGCCGTCGAGTTTAAAATGGTTGACTGTCCCGCGGCCATTCTCGCCAAGCACGCCAGAGGCATGCGCATCGTCTACCATGACAAATGCATCATATGCTTCTGCTAGCCTGACGATTTCAGGAAGTGGCGCGATATCACCATCCATTGAGAAAACACCGTCTGTAACGATGAGGCGGACGCGATAATTCATTGATTTTTTCAAAATCTTCTCCAGCTCTTCCATATTGGAATGACTGTATACCTTTTTATCTGCTTTGGTTAATCGGATTCCATCAATAATTGAGGCATGATTCAGTTCATCCGAAATGACAATATCATCTTTTGTCAGGATACTCGATAAAACCCCTTGGTTGGTCGTAAAGCCTGATTGGAACACAAGGGCTGCCTCTGTCTTTTTAAATGCAGCAAGCTTTTTTTCAAGACGTTCATGCATTGTCATTGTGCCGGCGATGGTTCGAACGGATCCTGTACCCGCTCCGAATTCATCAATCGCCTCTTTTGCTGCTTTCATCAGCCTTGGGTGCGAGGTGAGACCTAAGTAGTTATTTGAGGAGAGTTGTATAACAGATTGTTCATTTAATGTAACAGTGGATGATTGTTTTGAGTCGATCTCTTTTAAGGTTTGGTGGGTGCCTTGCTGCTTCATTGTTTCCAATTCATCTTGTAAATACGTGAATTCCTTCATCATTTCTTCCCCCTTTGATATGATGGCATCATCAGTACGACTTTTCCGCACGTACCATTCCGCATGAGTTCAAAGCCCTTTTCGAACTCTTCAAATGGCAGTGTGTGAGTGACAACTGGCTTTACATCAATGGTATTCGTTCTTAACAGCTCAGATACTTGACGCCACGTCTCAAACATTTTTCTCCCCGTGATCCCTTGCACAGTTAATCCCCTAAAAACAATTTGGTTCGTAATATCAATTGTCACTGGCCGTTCTGGCAAGCTTAGTATATTGACTTTTCCTCCATTTGCACAAGCTTCGAGTGCTTGATTAATGGCAGCTGGATGACCTGACATCTCACACATTACGTCTGCCCCTTCCATCCGCGTGAGCTGCTTAATCATCGCGACTGGATCATCTTTTCCAATATCCACGATATGATCTGCACCCATTTTTCGGGCTAGATCGAGCCTGTATTCATTTTTATCAACGGCGAACACTTGAACAGCTCCAGAAGCTTTTGCGACAGCGATTGCCATTAAGCCGATTGGTCCGCAGCCAAAAATCGCCACAGATTTACCTGAAACAGGTGTGTGCAGTACTGTATGGACAGCATTTCCTAGCGGCTCTTGTATAGAGGCAAGTTCAACTGGCATTTGAGCCGGATTATGCCACCCATTTTGTTCAGGTATTTTGACATATTCAGCAAAACAGCCATCAATGTCTACCCCTAAAATTTTCGTTTCACTGCACAAATGCTGCTGCCCTGTTAAGCACATATAACATTGATTACATACAAGATGCGTCTCAGCCGATACAAAATCCCCTACTTTTGCTCGTGAGACCTGCTTCCCCACTTTGACAACTTCCCCTGTAAATTCATGACCAAAAATGTAGGGCGCTTTGACTCGCCCCTTAGCCCAGTCATCCCAATTATAAATATGCACGTCTGTTCCGCATATCGAAGTGGCTTTCACCTTTATCAATACTTCATGATCTTTGATTTCTGGAATCGGCATCTCCGTCAGCACCGCTCCGTAAGCGCTTTCTTTTTTAACAATTGCTTTCATCGTTCCACACATGACGTACAACCCCTTTGTTAAAAAACTTCTCCCAATCAGATTTTAACACGACTTATTTTAGTCGTAAACACCACTGTCTACTAGATAAAGACAAATGAACACCCCACATATTTTTTTAGATATTTTCTAAAAAAAAAAGCAAATCTCCGGTTGAAAGGAGATTTACTTTCATCGTCAGCGTTTCTTTGAAACGGCAACATATAGGGCTGGCACAATAAATAATGTCAGAATCGTTGAGAAAAAGACACCTGATACAATGCAGATGGCCAGCGGCTTAAAGAGTGGATCATGACTTAATGCAACAGGCATTAATGCAACTAATGCCGTAAATGCTGTTAAAAGTATCGGTCTAATCCTTGCTCTTCCCGCTTCAATGACGGCTGTCTGTTGATCAAATCCTTGCTTGCGCCGCTGTTCAATAAATTCGAATAAGACGACCGCATTTCGAACGACAATACCAGCCAATGAGACAATTCCCATTGTTGCCATAAAGCTGAATGGCGTTTGTGTGACAAACAGTCCGATAATGGCTCCTGATACGGCTAAGTAAACCGTTCCTAGAACTAACAGTGGAAGCATCAATGAATTGAACTGGAATGCGATGGTCACGTAAATGAGCAGCAGGACAACCGCAAATAAGAGACTAATTTCAATAAAGAACTGGGTCTGATTTTCATTTTCTCCACCTTGTGAAATGGTCAAATCCTTCGCTGCCGCGCTTTTCCCCACTTGATTAACGACTTCTTTCATATCGTCTTTAAACGAATCTGATGCGCCGGGATACGCCTTTAGCGTAATGGTTGGAACTCCATTTTCATGTGGAATGCTTTCATACTGCTCTGTTTCTTTGTCTGTTACATATCGGCTAAGCGGCTCAAGTTGAGGCATACCACCCTCGTTTGTCTTCACAGGCACTTTCAATTCTTTTAGCTTTAAACCATTTTGATGTGTACCTGTATCCTGTTTTACCACTAAATCGATATCATTTGTTCCTTGTTTAAAGGTACCTAATGGAATCCCTTCTGTCACAAGCCCAAGCTGTCTGCTGACAAATTGAGCACTGAGCCCATCCTCTGCCATTCGCTCACGGTTTAATTCAAAGGAGATCGTTTTTACCGGCTTATTGACATCATCTGTAATCAAGCTTGCTCCTTTGTCTTTCATTTCATTTGTCAGCGTTTCTTTGACATCAATGAGCTTTGTGAAAGAGTCACCTGCAACTGTTACTGTTACTGGCGCTCCAGTGGGCGGTCCTTGAACAATAGTTTTCATAAAGAGATCAGCCTCTTTGAATTTCTCTCGCAAAGGCTCGGTCATACGATCTATCAATGCCTTACTTGTCATCTGATCATTGTCTACTCTTACAACAATCTGACCAGTGTGGTCACTTGCATTTGAAATACTTTCATTAAACAGATTCGGCACCCCGCAGCCTGCAAAAATCGCCGTTTCTTCAATGCCTTTTTGCTGCTTAATTTCTTGTTCTATTTTCTTTAGTGTTTCATTTGTTTTGTCTAATGTTGTTTCACTTGGAAGCGTGACCGTGACGACCACTTCTTTCTTATTCGCCGCAGGGAAAAATTCAAATGGTGTGACGAAAATAAGTAAAAAAGCAAGCGTTGCAACAAGCAAGCCACTTAGTCCAATAACGAGCGGCCGCTTCACAATGTTTTTCAACACACGGTCTGCATAGAAATCCGCCAGCCTTTTTAATGGTTTTCCTAGAAAGCCCGGCTCTTTTTCACTCTTCTTGTTCTTTCTTTTCCTGTTCACAGTATATTGATAGACCGGCACAAGTGTCAGTGAAATCACCATGGACGCAAGCACAGTCGTTACTAGAACAGATGGTAGTGCCCGAATAAATGAACCGTTTGCACCTGATAAGAAAAGAAGCGGCAGGAAGGCAAACACAACAGCAAGTGTTGATGTCAAAATGGACCCTGCGACTTCTTTTACGCCAGCAATTGTTCCTTTAAGCGGACTTTCGTATTTTTTCATTTGTCTTAAAATATTATCATTGACGACAATCGCATCATCGACAAGTATCCCTAAGGCAATGATAAAGCCGATGATCGAAATTTGGTTGAGATCCACTTGTAAAAATGGCAGCGGAATGGTTCCAATTGTAATGGATAGCGGAATGGCGAGTGAAACGATAAACGCCCCGCCAATCGTGAGTCCAAGTGTAGTAACGATAATGACCGCGATGACTGCAACAATGGCTTCTTTTATTAAATCATTGAAAATGGCATCCACTTCACTTTTTTGTGAATAGTAGTCTACCCACTCCACCCCATTTGGTAGCTGCTTTTCTTTCGCAATGACATCATTGACTTTGTCATACATTTTAGGAATATCAAGCCCTGGTTTAATATTCACTGTAAATGAATAGGCGGGCTTTCCGTTATAGGACACAATATCACTTTTCTCTTTTTCTACTTCTTTTAAGCTGCCAAGCTGACTAATTTTGACCGGCTCTCGTTTTGTTTTTGAGAAAAGCTCAATTTTTTTGACTTGATCTAAGCGGTCATATGTATCGATGGACAGCTTCACCTTCTCTTTGCCTGCCCGAATATCGCCTAGTGGAGATGTGTCAAATTCCTGATTGATGGCATTTGTGACATCAGTTACATTGAACCCTTCCCCCTCCAGCTTGTTTGAATCTAAGTTTAATATCGCTTGTTTGTCATTGAAGCCTTTGATAACGACATTGTCTACCCCTTTGATGTCCTCTACTTTTTCCTTCAATGCACGCAGCGATTTCTGACTCTTTGCTAAGTCCGATGATTGACTCGACACAATCATATAAGAACCAACGGGTACGCTGCCGAACTCATCCTTTACATCCGGCTCCATCACTCCGTCAGGAAAAGATGGCGCAGCACTTGTCGTTTCATTCTTAATTTGACTTGCCACCTTTTGAAAGTCGGCTTGATCCTCAATTTCAAGCACAATATTTGAGAAACCAATGGCAGAAACCGAGCTCGTTTTCTCTACACCATTGATATCAGATAAAGCTGATTCCAGCTTATTGGTGACGTCTCTTTCCACCTGTTTTGCATCTGCACCAGGGAAAACGGTAGAAATCGTGACGAGATTCGCCTCGAATTCTGGCAGTTCTCGTTTAGGAAGCTGCGTGAATAAATAGCCGCCAGCAATGAGAACGATAAAAAATAAAATAAAAACAAGCTTTCCTCTTTTCAAAAAAGCTTCAAACATTATTTCACCTACTTAAATATTTATTTTTGATGAAGTAAATTCAACTTAATCTTAATTTATCATCATGGTGAAAAAATGCAAGCTCTAATATGTCATTTTTATCTATTTCACGAACTGAATATGTTATATAAGAAATGTATAGCGGTAAACAAAAACAACCTGCTTACATGATGTAAGCAGGTTGAAAATAATAAAATTAGAATTATCGTGGCTCAACAATCAATTTGATGGCTGTTCTTTCTTCTCCATCGATCAGAATGTCAGTAAAGGCTGGAATGCATATCAAATCCACTCCGCTTGGCGCAACAAATCCCCTTGCAATGGCGACAGCCTTAACCGCCTGATTCAGTGCTCCAGCGCCGATTGCTTGTATTTCTGCTGCACCGCGTTCACGTAAAACGCCCGCTAATGCTCCTGCTACTGAATTCGGATTTGACTTTGCTGAAACTTTTAAAATTTCCATTTCTGCTCCCCCTTAAATTTACAATGGATAAGTGAGTGTTCATTAGAACAATCTTTGTTAGATGATGCTATTTTTTGAAAATCCATCCCCAAAATGTTTTTCAAAAATAGCAGGCTACCTACCATTTTTACTATATTCACGATAGAGGGCGCATATTCCTTCTTTCTGATTAATATTTTTCTGAAATAAATATGTGAACATTTATTCAAAGAAAATATGGTCATCATTTATCAAAATTCGATCAATTTTGACAGCTTTTTTCGACTGTTCGTCAATTTCTACGATGACTGCACTTAACGTTGTGCGTCCTTCTGCAATTTCAAAGCGGACTGGGAGACTTGTTTTGAATCGTTTAATAATCGTTTCTCGGTCAACACCCAAAATGCCATCATAAGGTCCTGTCATCCCAACATCTGAAATATACGCAGTTCCTTTTGGCAATACGCGGTTATCTGCTGTTTGAACATGTGTATGCGTTCCAACGACACATGATGCACGGCCGTCTGTATACCAGCCCATTGCTTGCTTTTCACTTGTGGCTTCACCATGAAAATCAATAAAAATAAACGGTGTCCGTTTGGATGCTTCCGCAATTAATTCATCTACTTTTTGAAATGGGCAGTCAATTGGCGGTAAAAACGTACGTCCTTGCAGGTTAATGACAGCCAATTCTTTTCCTTGTTTTTTAATAAACGTGAGACCTTTTCCAGGTGTGCCTTCTGGGAAGTTAGCAGGACGGACCATATGGGCTGCATCATCGATGAAATCGAAAATATCTCTTTTATCCCATGTATGGTTGCCCATTGTGAGCACATCAGCTCCTGCTTGCAGGAGCTCATGATAGATTTTTTCAGTCAGACCTTTCCCGTGAGCAGCATTTTCTCCGTTGACAATGGTAAAGTGCGGCTGATATTTTTTCTTCAGCTTTGGCAAGTATTCTTTCAGTGTGTCTCTGCCAGGTGAACCGACGATATCTCCAACAAATAATATTTTCATGCGCTTTTGAACCCTTTCTCTTATAAATTGATCTTCTTATCAGTGTTGCATATTTACACAAAAAAATAAAGCGGCGCTAAGCGCACCGCTCTATTTTGCATACTCTACTGCGCGAGTTTCTCGAATGACTGTCACTTTAATGTGACCAGGGTAATCGAGCTCGTCCTCAATTCGCTTACGAATATCCCTTGCTAGACGGTGAGCTTCAAGATCATTAATTGAATCTGGCTTCACCATTATACGTACTTCACGTCCAGCCTGTATCGCAAACGATTTTTCAACACCTTCATAAGATTCAGAGATATCTTCTAATTTCTCAAGTCTCCGAATGTAATTTTCAAGCGTCTCACTTCTTGCACCAGGGCGTGCTGCAGATAATGCATCAGCTGCCGCAACAAGAACAGCGATAATAGATGTCGGTTCTTGGTCACCGTGGTGAGAGGCAATACTGTTGATAACAACAGGATGCTCTTTATATTTCGTCGCAAGCTCAACGCCAATTTCTACGTGGCTTCCTTCTACTTCATGATCAATGGCTTTTCCAATGTCATGCAGAAGACCTGCTCGTTTTGCAAGCTTTGCATCTTCTCCAAGCTCTGAAGCCATGAGACCTGCAAGATGTGCAACCTCAATTGAATGCTTCAGGACATTTTGTCCATAACTTGTACGGAATTTCAAGCGGCCGAGAATTTTGATAAGATCCGGATGCAGACCGTGAACTCCGACTTCGAATGTCGTTTGCTCACCCATCTCGCGGATATAATCATCGACTTCACGGCGTGATTTTTCCACCATTTCTTCAATTCGTGCAGGATGAATGCGGCCATCCTGGACTAGCTTGTCCAGAGCTATCCTCGCTGTTTCACGTCTAATCGGATCAAAGCCCGATAGGATAACAGCTTCAGGTGTATCATCTATGATCAAGTCAATACCAGTTAACGTTTCTAACGTACGGATATTTCGTCCTTCACGTCCGATAATACGACCTTTCATCTCATCATTTGGAAGATTGACTACAGATACCGTTGTTTCAGCTACATGATCAGCTGCGCAACGCTGTAACGCAAGTGAAAGAATGTTTTTCGCCTTTTTGTCAGCCTCTTCTTTCGCTCGGTTTTCAGATTCTTTCGTCATGACTGCAATGTCGTGGGAAAGCTCATTTTCAACTTGATCCAGAATGATTTGTTTCGCTTCATCTCGAGTTAGACTTGAAATGCGTTCCAACTCGGCTTTCTGCAAACGAATCATATCATCCACTTTGCTTTCCATCTCTTCAATATGTTGTTGTCGTTCATTCAGAGAATGATCTCTCTTCTCCAACAGGGACTCCCGTTTATCTAAAGATTCGTCTTTGCGATCAAGATTTTCCTCTTTTTGAAGTAAACGGTTTTCTTGTCTTTGAAGCTCATTTCGTCTTTCACGAACTTCTTGCTCCGCCTCTACACGAAACGAATGAATTTCATCTTTCGCTTCCAAGAGCGCTTCTTTCTTCAATGCTTCCGCATCACGCTTTGCATCCTCAACAATTTGTTCGGCCATGTTTCTTGCGCCGGATATTTTTGCTTCTGCAATGGTTTTACGAACAAAGTAGCCAACAACTAAACAGATTAGGCTCAGCAAAATGGAGATGATCGTAAACATCGTAGGCGACATATTTTCACCTCCTCTTGCTATGAACTTGGTTTTACAAATAAAGTGTCGGCATGTACATTGTTTTGTGTCTCAACATACAGGGCCTTCACAGGGAATGAGATCCTCACTGCCCTTGTCAAGTTTAAATTAGTTATCAATCATGTTAAGAAAAACAAGTGATACATTCCCATTGTAATTGTGTCGGAAATACTTGTCAAGCTAGCTATCTTAGCGTTTGCAAAAGCAGATCAGAATTATTCTTGATTCAGCAGCTGATATACTTTATTGTTCACTTGGCCCAGTTTAGTGTTATTTTGTATATTGGAGAACAAAACAACGATGGTTTGACCAGATTTGCTAAAGCTGTTCAAAATGTTGAAGCCCGGCATGACACCATGGCTTGAATAGCTACCGGGAGCAACATAAAATCCCATTCCGTATGTGGAGCTGCTTCCTGGCGTAAACATCTTTTTATAGCTCTTCTGCGAATACAGTTTGCCGTCAATCAGGGCTTGGTCAAATTTGTACATATCTATAGCACTCATATAAATATCTCCAGCACCGTACAGCTGAGATAGATCGGGCATATACGGTGTAACCGCTTTACTGCCTTTCAGCTTATACCCGACAGCAGGATAAGGTTCTTTTTTATATGTTTTGTAAAAGCCTGCATGCGTCATTCCCGCCGGTTTAAAAATATGATTCTTTATATATTGTTCATAGGACTCACCGCTTACTTCAGCAACAATATAAGCAAGAACAGAATAGTTGGAATCCTTGTAGCCCCATACGCCCGGCTGACGATTAATTCCCTGACGTTCTATGTCTTTTATTAATTCGTCCGGAGTAATTGCGCCGTTTCCTTCAATATGTCCGTTTATTCCCGATGTATGTGTAAGCAGATTTTTCAAAGTAATTGTATGTCCGTTAGGGAAATGAGGTAAATACGTGCTTACCGGATCACTTGTCCGGAGTTTCCCCTTTTCCTCAAGCTGTAAAATGGCGGTTGCAATCAGCGCTTTTTGAGACGAACCAACATAAAAAGATGTTAATGGATTATTTTGAATTTTTCGTTTACGGTCTGCATAACCAAAACCTTTATTTGTTATGATTTCTCCATTTCTAACAATCATGGCTGTTCCGCTGAAACCGATCTTATTTAAATAACTGCTGATTTTGTGATTGCGGTCCACTGTTTTGATTTGTTCCTTTGATATTTTGGTGGTTTTCCTTTTGACTTCTTTTTTCTGGCTGTTTTCTAAAGCTACTGCAGTTTTTTGAAACGGGTTTTTTTCTTCACTAGTTCGATGAAGCACATTCCACATTGTAAAGCAAATCATCGCTGCTAAAAAAACAAGCACAAGTTTTCCCCTCTGACTTGGTTTTCTCCCTCTGCGTTTTGCAGTTCCTCTGCGGGTCGGGCTTGTCATTATTTTTTCCTCCCAAAATAAATGCCATTTTGTACACTTTAGACGGATGAAGTACTGAAAAAGTTGTCGAAAGTTTTTTGCAAAATAAAAAAGGCTGAGTTTTTCACTCAGCCTTTTTTATCATTTCATACTAATTTGATTTTTATTCTAATTCTAATTTTTTATTCTAATTCTAATTGTTCTAGCGCTTCTTCAGATTCCTGCTGCGTTACTCCGTTAGTATCCAAGCCGTAATGTTCACGAATTTGCTCCTGGATCATCAGCATGATATCTTTATTTTCTTTTAGGAACTGTTTCGCATTTTCACGGCCTTGTCCAAGACGTTCCTCTTGGTAAGAATACCAAGCACCGCTCTTTTGTACGATATCTAGTTCGCTTCCAAGGTCGATGATTTCTCCCTCTTTTGAAATCCCTTCACCGTACATAATGTCTACTTCCGCAATGCGGAATGGCGGTGCTACTTTGTTTTTGACCACTTTAATTCTCGTTTTATTCCCCATAATGTCATTGCCTTGTTTCAGCTGTTCAGCACGGCGCACTTCTAAACGAACAGATGAATAGAACTTCAGCGCACGTCCACCAGGCGTTGTTTCAGGGTTACCAAACATGACCCCAACTTTTTCACGAATTTGGTTAATAAAGATGGCAATTGTTTTTGATTTGTTGATAGCACCTGATAGCTTACGAAGGGCTTGAGACATCAAACGCGCTTGAAGACCAACGTGTGAATCACCCATGTCTCCTTCAATCTCTGCTTTTGGTACAAGAGCAGCTACAGAGTCAATCACAACAATATCAACTGCCCCGCTGCGGACAAGAGCTTCTGCAATTTCAAGTGCTTGCTCTCCTGTATCCGGCTGAGAAAGTAACAGTTCATCAATGTTGACACCTAGTTTTTGAGCGTAAACTGGATCGAGTGCATGCTCTGCATCAATAAATGCAGCTTGTCCTCCCTGCTGCTGAACTTCAGCAATGGCATGAAGGGCTACTGTCGTTTTACCAGAACTCTCTGGACCATATACTTCGATAATACGGCCTCGGGGATATCCGCCTATTCCAAGCGCAGTATCAAGTGCTAACGAACCACTAGGTACTGTTGAAATACGTGTATCTGTTTGCTCTCCTAGTTTCATAATAGAGCCTTTACCAAACTGTTTTTCTATTTGTTTAAGAGCCATATCTAAGGCTGCTTGACGATCACTCATTCTATTGTTTCCTCCTTTATCAATTCCACTATCTATACTATACCTTGTTTTACGTCATTTGCCAAGAAAAAAACGAACACATATTCGATTTTTTTCTTGGCCGATTTTTTAAGAAAAGAGTGTTTTCTATTAGAAAAAAACGCTCTTTTATAAAGGAGTAAACCTAACAAAAAACAAAATTAACTCTCTTTTAATAAGTTGAGTAAGTGATGCAGACCATATTTCACAGCGCGCTTTCGAATGCCCGACCGGCTGCCCGTAAACATCCATTCAAACACGTCCGTCTGGTCTTTCGTGGATAATCCAATGAATACTTTTCCAACAGGCTGACCCTCTTGGGAATCAGGTCCTGCTACACCCGTAAAGCTAATGCCAATATCACTTCCGGTTAGCTTTCTAACCCCTTCAGCAAGCTCTAAAGCGCACTCTTTGCTGACAGCACCATAAGAAGACAGTGTTTCCTCCCGGCAGCCAAGTACCTGCTGCTTTACTTGGTTTGTATAACAAACCACACTTCCGTTCAAAATGGATGATGCCCCTTCGAGATCTGTCAGCCATTCGGAGAACATTCCACCAGTCAGACTTTCTGCTGCTGCTACTGTTTTCCCGTGCTCGTGCAAGGCTTTGGACGCTTCGCGGACAAGCGATGTATCCCCATATCCGTAGAAGTACTCTCCTACCCGCGCTAAAATTTGCGCTTCTGTTTCTTTTAACAGACGCTCTGTTTCTTTTTCATCCTCATGCTTAGCAGTCAACCTTAGCGTCACTTCACCGTCAGATGCGAGTGGTGCAATCGTCGGGTTGGTTTGAGCATCAATTAAATCTTCTAGGTCTGTTTCAAGCTGCGATTCACCGATTCCGAAGAAGCGCAGAACAACAGACACAATTTTTTCCTTTAAGCCAAGCTTCTCAGAAATCAGCGGCTTTGCCTCGTTTTCAAACATCGGGTGCAATTCACTTGGCGGTCCAGGAAGAAGTATATAAAACGTATCGTCTTCTTGAACAAACATACCTGGGGCCATCCCGAAACGGTTCACGAGCACATCTGATCCTTCTAGAACGAGTGCCTGCTTACGATTGTTCGGTGACATATCGCGGCCGGTCTTTCGAAAGTAGTCTTGAATCGATTCAAATGCTTCTTCATTTAGTACAAGCTCTTTACCGAGCGTACTCGCAATTGTTTCTTTTGTTAAGTCATCTTTGGTTGGTCCAAGACCACCTGAGAAGATAATAAAATTAGATCTTTCCTGCGCCACCTGAATGGCCTGTTTTAAACGCTCTGGATTGTCACCAACTGCTGTGTGGTAATAAACATTCACACCAATTTCAGCTAGTTGTTTGCTGATGAATTGTGCATTCGTATTCGTAATTTGCCCTAGCAAGAGTTCGGAACCGACTGCAATAATTTCTGCTTTTCTCTCTGACTTCAAAGCGTACACGTCCTTTTTAGTTAGAATTCTTTAAAGCTTCCCAGTTTTTTGCAAAGTAATCCCAGCCTGAGACAACAGTGAAGAACACCGCTACCCACATCGCTAGATCACCAAACGGGAATGATACAAGTTCAAACGGCAGGTTATGCAGTAAAAGTGCTGAAATCGCAATGATTTGCGCCCATGTCTTCACTTTTCCAAGCATATTCGCCGCCACTACTTCACCGCCTCCAGCTAATACAAGTCTTAGACCTGTTACAGCAAATTCACGGCTGATGATCACAATCGCCATCCATGCCGGTGTGAGGTGGTATTGAACAAGTATAATTAAAGCAGCTGAAACAAGCAATTTATCTGCAAGCGGATCTAAAAATTTACCAAAGTTCGTCACTAAATTAAGTTTACGTGCGTAGTAGCCATCAATCCAGTCAGTTGTTGATGCGACAATAAACAGAATCGCTCCAACAAGGTGCGTCACATCGATGCTGACGTCGCCAAAGCGTGCGACACCCCAATCAAACGGTGCAAGCATAATGATCATAAAAACAGGGATCAAGGCGATCCTAGAAAGGGTTATTTTATTCGGT
Organism: Bacillus sp. ABR; assembly: GCF_056172715.1. NCBI lineage: Bacteria > Bacillati > Bacillota > Bacilli > Caryophanales > Bacillaceae > Bacillus > Bacillus sp. ABR. The sequence continues at coordinate 196,059 of NZ_JAOYSL010000003.1, forward strand.
AAGTTAAACATGAAATCCAATCCTCCAATAATGCAATTTTTTATGTATATATAATAGTAGGAACAAAAGAAAAGTCATCTACTTGCTTAAGATGACTTTTCCTTTCCTTTATTCACAATCACAATGTTTTGTGTCATGGTATTCTTAGGGTCTAATTCGTACTTAAGTGTCTCGTCATTTACCTTGATATCAATTCCAGACGCATTGCCTAGACGGATATCGACCTGAGAAAGATCAGACAGATCTGTTTTAAACGATTCGCCATCTTTTAGTTCACCCATCTTCATCACTTTTCCAGATTCGTCTCTTACGCGCAGCCATGAAGCTTGGGAGGCAGAAATGGTTAACTCCATTTCGTCAGCACCTGATACTTCATACGTAGTCGTTGAGCCTTCTGTATTCGTCGCCTTTAAAGAGACCGTTTCATCGTCTTTTGATGAATCATCTTTTTTAGATGATTTTTCTTTATCATCTGATGAAGCTTTTTCTTTTTTCTTTTGATCTTTTGCAAGAGATGAATCCTCAGATACTTCATATTTAGATTCTGATTGCTGAGGAGCCGCCTGATTATTCTTCTGTCCGCTATCATGATTGACCGCCTGCACGATCACATAAATGATGGCGATGACCACAATGATGCCTCCAATAATTAAAATTGTCGGCAATAGTTCAAGCACTTTCGAGGCAGGCTTTGGCAGCTCTCTTTGCGGCTTAATATTCGATAATTTATCAGATACTTCATCATTGTACGTGCTTGGAACATCTTTACGAAACTCTTCGAACAATTGTTCAGGATTCAGTCCAACGGCTTCGGCATATTGTTTAATAAACGCTCTGACGTAAAATTTACCTGGAATAATATCATAGTTTCCTTGTTCGATTGCTAGCAAATAGCGCTTTTGGATCTTGGTAACCGTCTGAAGATCCTCCAGCGACATCCCTTTTTCCTCTCTGGCCTCAACGAGCCGTTTTCCCAATTCAGTCAAAACAAACACCTACCATTACCATATTAAAAATCGAAGCCAGAAAAACCAGAATGATCAAACACTTGTGGTTCTTCAGCGTGTTCATATGTAATCTCTTCGTCTGCGCTATTACGCAATTCAATGATATAGTCGAAATCATCCATTGTATATTCTGAATTTTGAATAAAGATGTCTGGATGCTCGACCACCTTTGTTGCCGGCAGTCTCATAATTTCCCTTAAAAGCTGCAAATGCTTCTCAGAACCTCTTCTTGTCGACACAATTCCATCAATAATAAAGACGTTATCTGGGCTGTATTCATCTGCGATCAGCTGACTTCGGATCGTCTGTTTCAAAAGAGTAGACGATACAAACAGCCATCTCTTGCTTGCACAAACACTTGAAGCCACAATTGATTCTGTTTTTCCGACACGCGGCATACCGCGAATCCCAATCAATTTATGTCCTTCTTTTTTAAAGAGTTCAGCCATAAAATCAACAAGAAGACCGAGCTCGTCTCTTTCAAAACGGAACGTCTTTTTGTCATCCGCATCACGCTGTATGTATCTTCCATGACGAACAGCTAAGCGGTCACGAAGCTTTGGCTGTCTTAATTTCGTTACTTTTATCGTTTCCATTGTATTTAAAATTGATTCAAGCCGCTTAATTTGATCTGTGTGGTCACAGCGTAAAAGCATTCCGCGTCTTGATACATCAACACCATTGATTGTCACAATATTAATTGAAAGCATCCCCATTAGAGAAGAAATGTCTCCTAAAAGTCCGGGACGGTTTACCTGTATCTCATATTCAAAATACCATTCGAGCTTTGCCAAATGATATTACCCCCTTCATTGTGGCAAATTTTTACCTTCCTTTATCATAAAGCATTTTCACATTTTTAGAAAGCACAATGTTGTGAAACGGTTAAAATAAAAAGAGAGGCACAAACGACCCCTCTTTTTGTTTAGTGCGAGCTATTATTTTCAACTAACTTGACCATCATATTTGCAATGGCACGCTGCTCATCTTCTGATGCAACGCTCCAAAGGTCAGCAAGTACTCTTTCCTGCTCGTTCTTTGCCTCAACTTCGTTAGCTAGATATCCGCCAATTTCATATGCAAGGTTATTGATGGTCTCATCTTCCAAACCTTTATCCTGCGCATGATTTAAGCGATCACCTAAAAAGTTTTTCCAATGGTCCCAGTTCTCAAGTACAGACATGTCGATTCCTCCATTCGAAAAGATGAATTACAGCCATAGCTTTTGTCATGGAGAGACGAATTATACACGTTTTTTAACAGTACCAGCCGCCATTAACAGATAAAATTTGACCTGTGATATAACTTGACTGTTTTGAGGCGAGAAACCAAATGACATCTGCAACTTCCTCAGGCGATGCAAGCCGGCCAAGCGGGATTTCTTCTTCCAGCATTGCGATGTCTTCCTGCGTAAAACTACTCATCATGTCTGTTTTGACAGCGCCTGGCGAGACAGCATTTGCTCTAATTCCACTTGGGGCAAGCTCTTTTGCTAATCCTTTTATAAAAGCATTTTGCGCACCTTTGACCATGCTGTACAGCACTTCACACGATGCTCCCGTTTCTCCCCATATCGAGCTGACCGCAATGATATGGCCTGCTTTCTTTTGGATCATGGCAGGTAAAAGGGATTGGGTAAGCTCATATGGACTTGTGACATGAAGCTGCACCATACTGGCTAATACATCTTTTTCTGTGTCTGTCACCAATCCGACATGGCTCCTGCCGCTATTTAAAACAAGTATATCTGGACAGAGCGGCAGGCGGCTGACAAGCTCATCTGTTCCGCCCGTTATAGCTAAATCTGCTTGAACGACATGCGTCTGAATGTGATATGCCTCATCCAAATGAGCGGCGAGGCGCATAGCTGCCTGTTCATTTTTATGATAATGAAGCATTAGGTTGCAGCCTTCTTGGGCAAGCTTTTTGGCTGCTGCCTGCCCAATCCCGCCACTGGCACCTGTTATCAGCGCCCAACGACTCATCACATTGATTCCTTCTTTCTATATGGGATACCTATTCTTTTCGTTTAAATGGGAACCAGTTGGCTGATCCGAACAATTTCACCATTACAGGTACGAACAATGGTAGCACAACGAGTGCGTACAATAAAAGTCCTGTGAGGACAAGTGTCGCAATCTGCAAGAGAGACAGTACACCTGATGGAAGCATTGCGGCAAATGTTCCTGCCAGAATAACAGCAGCAGACATAATGACAGATCCCATATTTTTCATTGATTCGGTCATGGCAAACTGGATGTCTTTTGTTTTGTATTCATTGAATCGCTCCATTAAGAAAATCGAATAATCGACTCCGAGCGCCATTAATATAACAAATCCAAAGAATGGTACAGCCCAGTTAATGCCTGGATATCCGAAGAAATGGGTGAAGATAAATTCTGTTATACCGATTGCTGTAAAGTAAGTCAATATGAGTGAACCTACCAAGTACAGCGGCATAACAAGCGAACGGAACAAGATCACCAAAATAAGGAAAATGCCGATCATCATGTAAAGCACTGTCTTATTGAAATCTTGATCTGACAGCTGTTTTAGATCAGCGTTCATACTTGATACACCTGAAACGCCAAATGACGCATCTTTTAGTTTTGTTTCAGGAAGTGCCCGCTCAACAGAAACTTCCACTTGTTTGATTGTCGACAGAGCTTCATTTCCATATGGATTTTTTTCTAAAATGACATCAATTTTTGTCATCTTGCGATCATCTGACATGTATGAATCAAATACTTGTTTGAATGCTTTATTTTTTAAGACGTCTTTTGGAATAAACCAGCCGGCCATGTCTTGATCTGGTGCATTTTTCAGTTCATCTAAGTAGTCACCTGCACCCATTAAGCCGCTCGAAATTTTCTCAAGTCCAGTTACACTTTTGTTCAGGCCATCTGTCAGCTTTGTCAGATCATCCCCAAAGCCGCCAATCTTTTCTTTCATTTGCTTTTGGCCATTAATGATGTCGCCCGCTCCATCTGCAAGCTTTGGCATATTATCAGCTAATTGTCCTTGGCCTTTTGACGTTTGATCCAGTCCAGTTTCAACTGCATCTAAGCCAGCAATGAGTTCATCGATCTGACTCGTCAAGACTTTTTGCTGCTCTGAAGCTTTTGCGATAAAGGCATCAGCTGCTTCAAGCTGCTTTCTAGCTTCTTTCGCTTGTTTGGCATAGCTATCTGCCTGTTTCGCCCCTTCTTGCAAAGTCGCGGAAAGTTCATTGTACGAAGCTTTGATCGCTTGATACGATTGATTTTCTTTTACCTGCGGGATTTGCTTTTCAAGTGTACTAAATTGTGTATTTGCTTGTTTGATTAACGCTTTTACATCTGCTGCGGCAGATGATGATGTATCCACTTGCGCTAATGCCGCCTTTAATTCTTTGGAAATGCTTTTATACAGCGAAACTTGCTGATTCACTTGTGCGACTTGAGCCGTTAATTCCTTTTTCGCACCTTTGATTTCATTTTTAATGGCTGCTACACCTTTTTTATTTTGGTCGATGCCGTTTTGCAATTTTCTTAAGGATTTTTCAACATTTTGAATCCCTGTTTGCACAGATTCAGTACCGGAAATCAATTGATTAATGCCTTTTCCTGATGATTTGATTTGCGGCGTTTGATCCTCAATGGATTGACTCATTGTTGTGAGTGCATCCTGAATTTTTTTCAATCCTTCATTGCTTTTATCAAGCCCTGTGTTCAGTTCCTTGGCTTGTGATTTCACGTACAGATCACTCAGCCCTTTACCGACAGGACGGGTAGCACTTCTGACTTTGCTGACACCATCTGTTTGTTCAATTGCACGGCTGAGTTTTTCGATGGCAATCAGCCCTTCATTGTTGTCTAAAACATCAGCTGATTTCACGACCACTGTTGCCGGAAGTGCTTCACCCGGTCCAAACTTGTCAGAAATGGTATTGAATGCGTTGACCGATTCGTATTTGTTACCAATTTCATCTAAGCTGTTATAAGAAAGGGTTCCTTTATACATCAGAATTGGCGGAAGTGTAATGATTCCTACGATTAATAAGCTGAAAAGCGGTTTCTTAAATGAAAAGCGGCCTGCTGTTTCCCACATTTTTGACTGCGGGTGAGCAATATCGCCTTTAATCGGCCAAAACAACACCTTTCCTAAAACCGCCATAAAGAACGGTACAATCGTGAGAAGGGCCACAATGAGCACAGCAACCCCGACTGCTACTGCAACAGCTGATTTATAAAGCTGGAATTGCGCCAGACCAATACATGTAAAACCGATTAGAACCGCAATTCCGCTGAAAAAGACGGTCTTTCCTGCTGTTTTATACGTAATGAGAATCGCCTCAATTTTATCTTTACCATGTGCGATCTCTTCCTTAAAGCGGCTGAGAAGCAGTATGCAGTAGTCCGTTCCAATTCCAAACATGATCGCGACCATAAAGATTTGAGTAAAGGTCGAGAGCGGAAAGTCTACATATTTTACTAAATAAGCCACGATCGATTGACTCACCAAGTAAGACAGTGCCACTGCGACTAACGGAACGAAAGGCGCCACAGCTGATCTAAAAACAAGAACAAGAACGACGAGAATAAACCCAATCGTAATGAATTCTGTTTTCTTCAAGCCTTCCTGCGAACTTGTGATAACATCATCATCAATTAACGGCTGCCCTGTCATTTCAAATTTCAGGTTTAAGCTTTTCAGCTTTTCATTGACTCTTTCTTTAAAATCGGATGCTTTGATTTTGTTTGAGTCATATGTAACTGGAACAAGAAGTGTCGTTTGATCTTTGGAGAGCATTTGTTTTTTAATATCTTTATTTGCTTCAAAGTAAGAAGTGATGTCCTCTATGTGGAGATCTTGATCCTTTTCTAAAATGTCCATTGCCTTTTTTAAAGAGGTTTCTCTTTCTTTCACAATGTTCTTTTCTTGAAAGACAATGACGATTGATTTTTCTGTATCCCCGTTTTCAGACATTTTCTTTAATAACTGATTGGCATATGAGGACGGATAGCCGTCTGGTACAGAAATTTGCCCCTTTTCTTTTGTTAATTGCGCCATATTAGGAGCGGTGATGAGTAACACTGCCGCTAATACGACCCACAGGATCGTGATCAGCCATCTACCCTTTATGATTGCTCTCATTAGTACTTTGTGCCTCCTCTTCGATGATCACTTGATAGATCTTTTCATATGTTTGAATAAATGATTCCATTTCTTTTTCTTCAAGCTTTTCAAAATAAGATCGAACTAGGTCTTGAAGCTGCTTTTCCATTCGGCTGACTACATCTTTGCCCTCTGGTGTGACGTACAGGTGAACATTTCTTCTGTCAGCTTGATCATGTTCACGAATAATATAGTTTCTCGTAAAAAGACGATTGGTCATAGATGTTACAGCACTTTTGTTTACATTACATACATAAGCCAGGTCCGTTGAGGTACACCCCGGATGTAAATTGATGTATCGAAGGGAGTAATATTGATCAAGCGTCAGCTCTTTATCAAGCTTTTCTGTGATCATACTCGATACTTTTTTCTCCATCATGAGATAGACATCTGTATACCTCTGGATGAGCTGGGCAATTTTATTTTGTTCCATACGCTGCTCCTTTTTAGTTTAAGTGTTTAACTATTAAAGAGTTTAACTAACGAACAAAACAATTGTCAATGAATATCCTCGCAAATAAAGCGGCTTTTTCAATAAACATAAAAAAAGACAAACTCTGCCGATATGAGTTTGTCTTTTTACATTTATTTTGTTTTTGGGACGACTTTGAAAACGGACATCCGTTCTTCATCAATTTCTTCATCTAAAATTTGCTGAATATCAGCTAATTGAATTTGTTCCAGCACTGTGACGACATCAAATAAGCTCATGTCTAAGAATGCATATCGAGTAAATTGGTTTGCAATGTATTCTGGAGAATTCATGGCTTTTAAAAAGCTGCCGATTTTTTTCTTGCGGGCAAGCTCAATTTTCTCTTCCGTCATAAGGCTTTTTGCTTGAAGAAGGGTTTCTTTTAATACTTTTGCAAGTTGATCAGGATCGTTTGTATCCCCGCCAACTGAAGTGAAGCCAAAGCCGCCTTCTTCTGTATAATCGTAGCTGAATGTTTCATCAATTAAGCCTTTTTCATACATCTGTTCATATTGTAATGAGCTTTTGCCAAACAGCGTCTCTAAAATGAGGTTCATCCCAAGCTCATGCTTTAGCAGTTGATTTCCTTTTTTATGCGGATTCTTTGTTTTCAACCCGAACATACATTTAGAGCCTTGTACGTTCATTGGAAGTTCGTATTCTTTCCGGTATACACCTTCAGGCTCATTGATGTCTTTTCGTTTGATCTCCGGCTGGTCTGTAAATGGCTTTTTCGCCTGATTTGCTCTGACTTGATCTAAAATTTGTTTCGGATCAACCGGACCAACGACGAATAGAAGCATATTGCTCGGGTGATAGAACGTTTCATAGCATTCATACAAATGATCTTTTGTAATAGGGGCAATACTCTCTACTGTTCCAGCAATATCTATTCTCACAGGATGTTCTTGATATAAATTTTCAATCAGACCAAAGAATAAACGCCAGTCCGGATTATCGTCATACATGTTAATCTCTTGGCCAATGATACCTTTTTCTTTTTCGACTGTTTTTTCAGTAAAATAAGGCTCTTGAACAAAATCAATGAGTGTCTCAAGGTTTTGTTCGACATTTGAGGTGCTAGAGAATAAATAAGCCGTTCTCGTAAACGTTGTAAAAGCGTTTGCGGATGCTCCTTGTTTACTAAAAGTATGAAACACGTCTCCATCCTCTTTTTCAAACAGCTTATGCTCTAAGAAATGGGCAATTCCGTCAGGCACTCGAATCATGTCTTCTTTGCCAAGCGGCACAAATTCATTATCAACTGAGCCATATTTTGTTGTAAAGGTCGCATAGGTTTTGTTAAACCCTTGCTTTGGAAGCACATAGACGTCAAGTCCGCTTTCCATTTTTTCGTGATAGACCGTTTCTTGCAGCTGGTCGAATTGAATTGTTTTCACTGTCATGAAGCACCCTCCGTTCCTTTAAGAAAATAGGTCGTATCCCACTCGATTTTCTGACCCACTTTGATGATGTCCTCTTTTGTCACTCGGTCTAATGCTTCCAAAAAGGAATCAAGGGTTTCCCCAGTTGGCACAACGGCATGCTGATATAAATATTCTGCTGTCCCATAAGATGTATCGATCGTTTCAAGCAGCTGGTTTTTGACGACTGCTTTTGTTTGATCAATTGCTTCATCAGAAAAATCACCTTTTTGCATCGCTTCAAATTGTTCTTTGATGATGTCTACTGCCTGCTGGTAGTTGCCAACTTCAATCCCTGACATGACCATCATCAAGCCTTTAAAGCTCTCAAGTCTAGACACAGCGTAGTACGCAAGACTTGCTTTTTCACGAACATTGATGAATAGCTTAGAATGCGAGAAACCGCCGAATATGCCATTAAACAAATGCAGCGCTGGATAATCTTTATCTGCAATCGTTGTATGTGTGCGAAAGCCGATGTTCAGTTTGCCTTGTTTTACGTCCTCTTCATCAATGACTTCTTTTGGTTCATTTTGAGGTCTTGCTGATTCAGTCTGTTGTTTGATCGGTTCTCTTTCACTTGTTTTAAAGTATTGGGAGACCATTCGGCTGATGTCTTGTTCGTCAACATCTCCTACTACATAAAGATCAAGCTGGTTTGATTGAAGCGCATGCTCATAAGCTTCAAAGAGCGAGTGAGCGGTGATTGCGTCGATGTCTTCCATTTCACCATTGACGTGCAGTGCATATGGTTCACCTTTACACATTTCCTGCACGAGTCTTAAATTCGAATAACGCATTTTATCATCATAGACTGCCTGAATTCGCTGTTTTATCGTGCGTTTTTCTTGATCTACATATAATTGACTAAACACCCCATCTTCAACATACGGGTGGAATAATAGGTCAGATAGTAAGGCAATCCCTTTTTCTAGTAAAGGGTTTTGATCCTTTAGATATTTTTCATTCGCCATTTCTAGACGGAAGGTAATGATGTGATTCTCACCTTTTTTCGCCATGTCTGCCGAAACGGTTGCTCCATAGAGCTCATCAAAATAAGCACGCAATGCACCTGTTTTTGGCATCTTTTCTGTTCCTCTTAACAACACATGCGGGAAAAGAGAACGCATGGTGACGTCATCTTTGGATAACGGTGCAAGCATTTTAAAAAGGATTGTCACGGTTTTAAATTTTTCTGTTTTGACAATATGAGTATGAAGACCAGGTGTGTCCAGTGTCTTCTCTTGTAAGTACGTCATGAGAAACCTCCTTTGTTCATCCTATTTATTATGTATTAGAACATAGCTGATATATACGTGAAACAGCCATTTAATAGACATTATATCAATCAGAGGAAAGGATAGGAAATAAAAACGCCTCTGCTTATAGCAGAGACGCCAGTTGTTATTTCATTCTAAACGGCCACCAATTCCATTTACCGAAAATACGAACCATGACCGGAATAAAGAGCGGTAATACAACAAAAGCATATAATAAAAGTCCAATGAGTACGACCGTTGCAATTTCAACAAGTGATAATACTCCCGATGGCAGCATAGCGGCGAACGTACCTGCCAAAATGGCCACTGCAGAAATAATGACAGAACCCATATTTCTCATCGCTGATATCATCGATGCTTGTACATGCTCTCCCTTCCATTCATTAAAACGATCCATGAGGAAGATGGAATAATCGATCCCGAGCGTCACAAGAATAACAAAGCTGAAAAATGGGACAGCCCAGCTGACACCATCGTAGCCAAAGAATGTTTTAAAGATCCATTCTGTTAACCCGATCGATGTAAAATACGTTAAAATCAGTGAAAGTGTTAAGTATATCGGCATGACGATTGACCGTAATAAAATAATTAAAATAATAAAAATACCAATTAACATGAAAATGACAGTTCGAATAAAGTCACCGTCAGACGTTTCTTTTAAGTCCACATTTAAGCTTGAAATACCAGATACACCGTATTTGGCATTTTTGAGTCCACTTACAGGTAAATATTGATCAAGGGTTTCCTCAATTTTTGCGACACCTTTCATCGCTTCATTGCTGTATGGATTCACATTTAGGATGACTTCAAAAGTCGTTAATTTACGATCAGGAGACATATACGTGTGAAAGATTTGCTTAAATTCTTGGCGTTTCAGCACTTCTTCTGGAATAAACCAGCCTGTTATTTCTTCATCTGGCGCTTGCTGAAGCTGCTTTAAGTAGCCGTCAGCCTCGGTGAAGCCGCTTTTGACCTGCTCAAGCCCTTCAATACTTTCATCTAATCCATCTGTTAATAATGTAAGTTTTGATGAAAGCTGGCTAAATCCTTTTTTGATGGCTTTTTGGCCGTCTGTCAGCTGATCTGCACCATCTTCAATTTTAGGCATTTCTTTAATCAATTGTTTTTGGCCCTCATTTGTTTGGTCAAGACCGTCATAAATTTGATCAAGCCCATCCATGAGCGCTTGCACTTGGCGTTTTGCTTCTTTTTGCTTGCTTGATAAGGTTTGAATCACTTGATCTGCCTGCTTGATCTTTTGCTTAAAGTGAGCGGCTTCCTCTTCATATACACTCATTTGATCCCCTGCTTGATCAAGCATTCCTTTTGTTTCTTTGAATACTTTCTTGATTTCTTTATATTCTTCCATGTCTTTTACTTCTGGAAGACGATTTTCTAGTGCTTCAAATGATAGATTTTCATAAGATTTCTTTACTTTCTTAATGGTTGTCATCAGCTGCTGATTCGATTTCGCATGGCGTTCCAGTGTATTCACCACTTGCTCTAGCTCTTGAATCATCGTTTCGCTGCTGCGATATTCTTGCTCTAATTCTTTTTTCGCTTCTTTGATTTCACTTCGAATCGTACCGACGCCATCTTTACTGCGCCTCACCCCATCTTCTAAAGAGATAAGGGATTCCCTGACTTCTCCAATACCGCTTTTGATTGCTTTCGTTCCATCAATCAGCTTGTCAATACCTTGAGCGGATTCTTCAATTTTTGGTTTTTGTTTGAGAAGGGCCAGGTTTGTTTCTGTCAAGCCATCAGAAATTTTCCCGATTCCTTCATGTCCTTTGCCAAGTTCTCCTCCCAGCTCTTTCGCTTGAGAGGTGACATAAAGCTGGCTCAGCCCGTCTCCAACAGGGCGCGTGACACTGCGGACTGTTTTGACTTCGTCAATGTCATTTAATTTACGGGTCAGTTTTTCAATGATCACAATCTTTTTTTGATTATCTAGCTTATTGTCACTTTCAACAAGCACATTCAGAGGCAGCGCTTCACCAAAGCCAAATTGCTCTGATATCGTATTAAATGCAGACACCGACTCATACTTATTCCCAATTTCATTTAAACTGTTATAAGATAGGGTGCCGTCGTACATCAGAATAGGAGGCACCGTAATAAGAGCGACTAAACCTAAGCTGATCAGCGGCCTTCTAAATGAAAAGCGCCCAGCCCATTCCCACATTTTACTTTGCGGGTGCCGGATGTTTTCTCTTTTAGATGGCCAGAATAGAGATTTTCCGAAAACAGACATAAAAAAGGGAACGATGGTAACAAGGGCAATCAGCAGAACGCCCACTCCAACGGCAACACTAACGGCTGATTGATACAATTGGAATTTAGCAAATCCAATACTTGAGAAGCCGACTAACACGGCTAAGCCGCTGAAAAATACCGTCTTCCCTGCACATTGATACGTGACGATAATCGACTCTTTGACATCACGGCCTTGGCCGATCTCCTCTTTAAAACGGCTTAACAGCAGGATGCAATAATCCGTTCCGATACCGAACATAATGGCTACCATAAAAATCTGAGTAAAATTAGATAGAGGAAATTGTGTATATTCTACAAGAAAAGCCACAATACACCGGCTGACAGCGTAAGAAATGCCTATCGTAATGAGCGGAACAACAGGTGCCAATATCGATCTGAAAACAATAATTAAAATAAAGAAAATAAAAATCATCGTGATAAGTTCAGTTTTCTTCAGACCTTGTTGAGAACTTTTAATGACATCTGAATCCACAAATTTTTGACCCGTTATTTCATATGAGACATGATAGGGCTTTAAAACTTCCTCAATTTGTTCTTTAATCTTCACAGCTTTTGTTTCGTAGTGGTCGAATTTGAATGGAACAAGAAGTGTACTTTTATCCTTTGATAAAAGTTGTTTTTGAATGTCCGGATCTACATGAAAATATGAAGTAATTCCGTCAATGTGGAGTTCTGGGGCATGTGTCATGAGTGCAGCTAAAGCCTTTTTTAATTCCTGCTCTTTCGCAGGGAACAGATGTTGTTCGGAGAATACAAGCACACCTGTATCTTTTTTCCCGTTCTTATCTGACAGCTTATCCAATAGGTGAAGTGCCTCAGCTGTTGGTGTCCCCTCCGGAACCTTTAATTGCCCTTTTTCTCTTGTTAATTCCTCTAAATCGGGCGCAGTAATAAACAGAATCACAGCTGTTATCATCCACACCACTAATACAATCCATCTTGCTTTAATTATTTGCAACATAGCTGCTTCAAGCTCCTTCTAGTTCATCAATCAATTTGCTGTATTTGAGCGTGTCTGAAGTGCTGACTGCGTCTCCTTCAAATGGCAGGATGACCTATTCAATTGTCCTTACGTGTTGAAGAAACACATCTCCATCATCAGCACGCGTGCTCAATTTCTGCCTAAAGAAAGACAGAAAATGAATGTTTTTGAACACCTCCAATTTGGGATAATTTAAAAGATATTACTATACATTAGTTTAACTATCAAAATTTTACATGTCAATTTATAAAAAAGAAAAAAGATGGCAAAATGCCGTCTTTTTTCTATATTTAAACTGTTTTCAATTGTTCGCTCTCATCCTCTTCATCTGGCTGGATGAAAAAGAGGACCAAAAATAGTGAAATGAGACTGCAAATGGTCGAGAGAATAAAAACAATGGAGTCCCCTTTATCCATAAGATAGGCAAAAATCGGAGGCCCTAAAGCAACACCGATAAAACGCATACTGCTATAAAATGACGTAATGGTACCGCATTGTTCTTTTTCAATTCCTTCTGTAATCAGCGCATCAAGTGCAGGCAGCACAATACCGATACCAACACCGCCAATGCTTAAACAGATAAACAATACGTAAAAGCTGTGATTCCACCATAAAAAAATATAAGAAAGTGATAACAAAGCCATACCTGCGATTAAAAAGATTCTCATTTTGCCTTTTTCTTTTCCAATCGTTTTTCCAGCAACGAAGGAACTGATTGATAGAAAAAGGAGCGGAATACTCAGCAGAAACCCTTTTTTGACACCTTTTATTTGATAAGCTGCCTCTAGATTATCGGATAAGTAAAAAAGCACACCAAAAAGAAGAAACATAATAAAACCGCCAATAGCAAAAATGGCATAAAGCCAGCGTCCCTCATGCTTAAAAATGGTCTTTGTTGCTTTTAAAAACTCTTTAAATGTAGGCGGGTCCTCCTCTTTTTTCGCCGACTCTACCATGAACAGTACCATGAGAAAGCTGATGGCCGAAAAGAACGGAATGAACCAAAACGGCACATACCAAAACCATGAAGCAAGAAATGCCCCAATAATCGGGCTTAGGACCTTTCCCGCTGTGTTAGAGGTTTCAATGGCGCCAAGTCCCGCACTGACCTCTTCATCATCATGAAACAAATCTCCTATAAATGGCATAACAACAGGTGCCGCTCCAGCTGAACCGACACCTTGAAGGACCCTGCCAAGAAGGATCCACATATACGGTTCTTTCATGATTGTTGAGGCGACTGCTGCCACAGCCCCTCCAAGTCCGGCGATTAAAAGACACGGCAGCAGTACCTTTTTTCGCCCAATCCGGTCTGATAAATAACCGGCGATTGGAATACATAGGATTGCTACAACCGAATATACCGTAATAATGAGAGAGACTTGAAAGGAAGTGATCGAGAGTTTCTTTTCTATCTCTGGCAATACAGGTATTAACATCGAGTTCCCTAGTGTCATGATTAGAGGGACTGATGATAACGCAATGATATTCTTTTTACTGACTGTTTTCTCGCCCAACATCATTCACCCAATTCTATATACTGTTACGTATTAGTGTGGCAAGTTTGACGAGTATTATGTATGGGCAAACAAAAAGCAGCCGCCTATGGAAGCGACTGCTTGTTAAAATCGTTTGCGTATGACATGAAAGCTGAATTTATCCGCTCGAAAATAATTGAGGGAGTATAAGACCGGCTGATCATCCTGATCATAGTGCATTTGTTTCAGTAATAATAACGCCGTTTCAGGGTCACAATCTAGAATCGGTGAGACCTGATCGTGGTAACCAATTGGTTCAATGTCCGCAACCGCATATTTAATCCCGCTGTGCGGCTCTCTTCCAAACAGCTCAAAAAGAGACTCTTCTTCATGTGTAAAAGAAGCGGGAAGGTGTTTGACTGGAATTTTATCTAAACAATAAACAACTGGCTGTCCATCTGCCGTTCGAACGCGTTCCATTGAAAAAATCCCATCAGATTCATCACACTGAAAACGAATGACATCATTCTCTGTTGGCTCCCCTTCTTGCGAGGATAAAAAGATGGTACCAGGCGTCATATTGACCTGCTCAATCATTTTCGTGACACTTGTCAGCTGTTCTATGCCTGTCGAAAAAAGTGGTCTTGAGTTGACGAAAGTCCCCACACCATGCCTTCTTATTAAATACTTTTCTTCTTCTAATATACGAAGGGCTTCACGCAGTGTCGCTCTGCTCACACCTAAAAGCTTTGAGAGCTCAAACTCAGAAGGCAGCTTTTCTTTTTCGGCATATACACCTGTTTGAATATCTTCTTTAATACGGTCAATCACTTTCAAATATAAATGGCGATTGTCTGTTTTGGTCGACATGTTTTCCCTCCGTCTAATCAATGCAAATGATAAGATGAGAAATCTCTATTCCGAGATAAGTTGAACATAACTATATCATGTTTTTGCAAATAAATAAATAGTCTGACATCCAGTTAACATAATCATACTATCGTTTACTAATTTTCAGGAAAGCTCTCTTCAACTTATGAAGAGAGCTCGTCATATTGTTCTTTTGAGAGAAGAACCTCTCTTGGTTTACTTCCTTCATATGGGCCTACAACGCCTCGCTCTTCCATTGCGTCAATGAGACGTGCTGCCCGGGTATAACCGATGCGGAACCTTCTTTGCAGCATAGAGACAGAAGCCGTCTGCATGCCGATAATCAGTTCAACTGCTTCATCATATAGATCATCTTCCACAGCTGCAAGCTGATCCTGCGTTTCTTCGCTTGGAATCATTTCCTCTTGGTATTGTGCTTTTTGCTGTGTGATCACATGATCAACAACATGTTCCACTTCTTCATCTGATAAAAAGGCGCCTTGCACACGAACCGGCTTGTTTGCACCAACAGGTAAAAACAGCATGTCCCCTCTGCCCAGCAGCTTTTCTGCGCCCCCCATATCAAGGATCGTCCGCGAATCTGTTTGGGAGGATACGCTAAAGGCAATGCGGGACGGGATGTTGGCTTTAATGACACCAGTAATGACATCAACAGAAGGTCTTTGTGTAGCGATAATCAAATGAATTCCCGCAGCACGAGCCATTTGAGAAAGTCTTGTAATGGAGTCTTCCACATCAGAGGAAGCCACCATCATTAAATCAGCAAGCTCGTCTACAATGACAACAATATAAGGAAGCTCTGGCTGTTTGGCATCTTCTGTTTGATTCATTCGTTTAATGTAATCATTGTATCCTTCAATATTTCTTGTCCCCGTATGAGAAAACAATTCATAGCGGCGTTCCATTTCGCTGACTACTTTTTTAAGTGCTTGAGAAGCTTTCTTAGGGTCTGTTACGACAGGTGCCAAAAGGTGCGGAATGCCGTTATACACATTTAATTCAACCATTTTCGGATCAATCATCATCATTTTCACTTCATGAGGCTTTGCTCTCATGAGAATGCTTGTGATAATGCCATTGATACACACACTTTTTCCGCTTCCAGTCGAACCTGCTACAAGTAAATGCGGCATTTTGTTCATTTCAGCAAGCACGGCTTCACCCGAGATATTGCGTCCTAGTCCAATAAGGAGCTTTGCATTTGGACGGTCATTTTGCTTCGATTCTAATACCTCTTTTAATGAAACCATAGCGATTTCTGCATTCGGAACTTCAATCCCGATGGCTGATTTACCAGGAATCGGCGCCTCAATTCGAATGTCCTTTGCTGCAAGGGCGAGGGCTAAATCATCACTTAGATTGACGATTTTGCTGACCTTCACGCCGACATCTGGATATACTTCATATTTGGTCACAGCTGGACCTAAATGAACCTGTGTGACTTTTGCTTTCACACCAAAGCTTTGAAATGTTTTTTCAAGCTTTCTTGCATTTTCATATATATTTTTTTTATCTGTTTGCTGACCTGAATGCTGCGGCTCTGCCAAAATATCAAGTGACGGCAATTCGTAATCTTTGTTTTCAAGTTCTGTAAATGTCATCGGCGGCGCCTCTTTAGGTTCATCAGCTGTATCTGATTGAACTGGTGCACTTTGCACAGACTCTTGAAGAGGCTCTGTCTCTTTTGCCGCCTGCTTCTTTTGAACGGGCGGGGTGAGAATGTCATCCCTGTCTGCAAAGCTTGAAATAATCGGCTGGCTATTCTCAGAAGACGGCGTTTCCTCTTCGATCAAGATCAGATCATCCTCGTCCTGTTCTTGAATGCGTGAACGTTTTTTCTTTTCACCTGTTTTCTGAGAGGACGCGCTCTTTTTCGCCTGCCTGATTCCTTTCATATCTTCAACAAACGCCTTCCACTGCTTCACCATAAATTGTGATACAGGAATCGTCACTTTTTTCACCATTTCCTGCAGGGATCGGTTTGTAATCAGAACAATTCCAATCAGCATTAGAACAATCGCCATGATTTGCGAGCCTGCTTGCGCAAATAAGAAATAAGAAGCAGCAAACAATACAGCTCCGATCATGCCGCCCCCTAAATCAGGTGACCCTGTTTCACCTTTCATATCCATCAAGAAAAGCTCAAATGTATTTCTAATTACACTTTGAGAGCCAATGACGCCAGCAGATGAAAGATGCTGGAAAAGCTTCACATGTGACAAAAGCAAGATACTCGCAATGATGCAGTAGAGACCTGCTTTTCTTCTTGTCAAAATATCTGGGATTTGTTTTTTCCAGAAAATCGTCACACCAAAAAGAAATAATCCGATAAGGCAGAGAATAAACCATTCACCTGCAAAGAATCGGAATAGATGTACAAAGGTTTGTCCAACAACGCCCAGCTGTAAAATGGCAATGATCGCTATGGCAATACAGACTAACCCATTTAATTCATATTTCAGTTTTAGCTGTTTATTTTGTTTTTTTCTCGTTTTCCGTTTTCTCTTTTTAGCCATACTCATCACCTTACTACGAAAGAAAATATAACCTACCGAAAGATCAGAAAGAAAGCAGCCTGGTTTTGGCTGCATCTTGTTGTAAGTTTTCCCTTTATTATAGCATAGAATCATTCATATGAGTCGGTTTGATTGGTGCCTAAATGTAACTTCAATCGCTTGCCTGGTGCAAGCTCTTGATTGAGAAAATCCATAGGATTGGTGCTCATGACTTGAACGATTTCTGCTTCATCTTCTTTCATTTCAACCATCACTGGCACACCTTGAATGTTTACCTGCTGGAGTTTACGTTCTCCCTGTTCCTCAGCGTAAATGGCTTCATATGGCATAGGCGTATATAAAATCATTGGATCAGCCCCTCGTTTTGAGATGCCCTGTCTCCGATAAGTTCATTCAACTTTTTAATCGCTTGTCCTACACCGCCGACTTCATTCATGAGTCCGTATTCCGCTGCCTCATGACCAACGACATTTGTTCCGATGTCTCTTGTCAAATTGCCTTTGGAGAACATGAGCTCTTTAAACTTCTCTTCTGTAATGTTGGAGTGGCTTGTGACAAAGTTAATAACTCTTTCCTGCATTTTATCTAAGTATTCAAAGGTTTGCGGAACACCAATGACAAGACCTGTTAAACGCACAGGATGAATGGTCATCGTAGCTGTTTCGGCAATATACGAATAGTCACACGATACAGCGATCGGGACACCTATAGAGTGGCCGCCGCCAAGCACAATCGAGACAGTTGGTTTTGATAAAGAAGCAAGCATTTCTGCAATTGCGAGTCCCGCTTCAACATCTCCCCCTACTGTATTTAAAATGATCAAAAGGCCCTCTATTTTCGGGTTTTGTTCAACGGCTACGATTTGTGGAATGACATGTTCGTATTTGGTTGTTTTATTTTGCGGTGGAAGCTGCATATGGCCTTCAATTTGTCCAATAATGGTGAGGCAATGGATATTTGTATCTTGCGGCAGCTGCGGAACGGCTGTTTCACCAAGCTGCTGTATTTTGCTCATAATGCTGTCTTTTTCTTCTGGCTTTCGCTCAGGCTGCTGTTCATTCTTTTCGTCCATTTGTCTCCATCCTTTCCTCAAACTCTTCTCCTATTATGAACAAATAGCCCATATTCCATCCGCATTCCTCACGCTACATCAAAAAAGCCCAAAGAGCTTATGCTCCTTGGGCTTAGCGTGTAGACAAACCCTCGCATTCGCCCGCAGTCCTGCGCTTCGGTGCTCACGAATGTCAAATTCGCTCCGCTCCGGTGCTCGTCCTTTCTAGACTGCAAAGGTTTTCTATCACGCTAAAAAGAAGACAAAGTGCTAAAATAAAGTTCATTTTAGCACTTTGTCAATAATCTAAAGCCCAAAGAGCTTATACTCTTTGGGCTTTTCTCATCACACTTCCATAATAATTGGAATGATCATCGGCTTACGTTTTGTTTTTTCATATAGGAATTGATTGAGTACATCGCGCATGGATTGTTTCAATGTGGACCATTCAACAATTGAGTTTTCCGTTTGCTCTTTGACAATCCCTTTGACCATTTCTGTTGCTTTCACAATCAGCTCTTCGGATTCTCTTACATAGACAAATCCTCTTGTGATGATTTCAGGTCCAGAAATTAATTGTTTCTTTTGTTTATCTAGCGTAATGACAACGATCAAGATGCCGTCTTGAGACAACAGGCGTCTATCGCGTAGCACGATGTTTCCGATATCACCAACGCCAAGACCATCGATTAAAATGTTCCCTTGGTGAACTTTTTCACCGATTTTGACGTTCTGTCCTCTAAACTCAACCACATCTCCTTTATCAATCAAGAAAATGTCGCTGCGTTTCATACCTACTTCTTCGGCAATACGAGAATGTGCTTTTTGCATACGATATTCGCCATTCACCGGAATTAAATACTTCGGTTTTAGTAAGTTCAACATCAGCTTTAACTCTTCTTGGCAGCCATGTCCAGATACATGCACACGTTTTTGCGCAAAAATGACTTGTGCTCCGCTTCTTGTGAGGAAATCCACTGTTTTAGAGTATGTGAGTTCTTGTCCAGGAAGTGGTGTAGATGCAATCACAACAGTGTCATCTTTTTCAATATGAAGCTGTTTGTGATTTTGCTTTGCCATTTTTGTTAAAGCAGCAAGCGGCTCTCCGTGGCTTCCAGCAGTCAGGATGACCACATCGTTTTTCGCCATTTTCTTCACTTCTTGAACGGGTACAAATAATTCTTCATCTGCTGTCACATAACCAAGCTTGATCGCCAGCTGAAGGGTTGTCATCATATTCTTCCCTGCAACGGCAAGCTTACGGCCATTTTGATTGGTTGCATTAATGATCTGCTGCACGCGGTTAATATTAGATGAAGACACAGCAACAATCACACGATTTTCAGCATTGTACATCGCATTTGAGATTTCGTCTTGGACGAGCGCCTCAGAAGGTGTATAACCTGGTTTTTCAGCATTTGCACTGTCTGAAAGTAGTGCTAAAACGCCATTGTTTCCAATTTTCGCAATCTCTCCGATGTCACAGGCTTGGTTAAGCGCTGGGGTTTGATCAAATTTAAAATCACCTGTGCATACGATTGAACCAAGAGAGGTTTTGAAGCTGATCCCAACTGAATCAGGGATGCTGTGATTCGTTCTAAAGAATGATACTTTTGTTGTTTCAAAAGTAATGACTGATTTTGCATGTACCTCACGCAAATCAGCTTTTTGATTGAAGCCATACTGCTTTAATTTTTCTCGAAGTAACGCAAGGGTCAGCTTCGTTCCGTAGACTGGTACAGACAATTTGCTCAAGCAATGGAATACGCCTCCGATTGCTTCATCATGTCCGTGGGTAAGAAAAATTGCTTTCACCCGATCAGCACGTTCTGTTAAGTAAGAGATATCAGGAATGACAACGTCAATGCCCAGCATTTCATTTTCTGGATGCATTAAACCTGCATCTACTACATATATGTCAGAGTCAATCTCAATGACATATAGGTTTTTTCCGATTTCTCCAACGCCTCCGAGTGCAATAATTCTTACGTTCTCTGTATTTTTCTTTTTCAAAATTCTTATCCTCCTAGTCTCAAGCCCGTCCATCATCGCTTAATGCTATTATAACTGAATCTAATTTTAGAAAACAAGATGAAGTCACATTTTAAGAAAGTGTTTATGTATAAAAAACGGTCATACTCAGGGACATCTGAGAATGACCGCTTACGAAATCTTTTGTTTTGATCAGCTGTTTAAAACGCTGCTTAAATCCAGTCTCTCTTCTTCTGACAAAGGCAAAAGCGGAAGACGAACAGATCCGACGTCTAGTCCTTTCAGCTGAAGAGCTGTTTTGACAGGCGTTGGATTTGGCGCTGAGAAAAGCTGTTTCATGATTGGAAGCAGCTTTTGATGGATCAATGCTGCATTCGCTGTTTGGCCTGAAGCATAGCTTTTCAGCATTTGCTGCATATCAAGCCCTACGATATGAGACGCAACAGAGACAACTCCTTTTGCACCAACAGATACAGCCGGAAGTGTTAAGCTGTCGTCCCCTGAATATACATCGAAATCTTCTGGCGTCTCAGCAATGATTTTTGTCATGGCATCAAGATCGCCGCTTGCTTCTTTGATGGCAACAATGTTAGGTATTTGCGCAAGCTTAATCGTTGTTTCTGGTGCTAATGAAGCGACCGTTCTTCCTGGTACATTGTAAAGCATGACAGGAAGAGATGTAGACTCGGCAATGGCTTTAAAGTGTGCATACATGCCTTCCTGTGATGGCTTGTTGTAATAAGGTACGACAAGCATCACTGCATCAACGCCCGCTTCTTCTGCTTTTTTCGTTAGTTTGATAGACGCATTTGTATTATTACTGCCTGTTCCTGCAATGATTTTACAACGACCATTTGCTAATTTGACCGATTGCTGAAAAAGAGCGACTTTTTCTTCATTCGATAAAGTTGGCGATTCGCCTGTTGTCCCTGCAACGACTAAGGAGTCACTGCCGTTTTTTAATAAATAATCAATGAGAATTGATAGCTTTTGGAAATCAATGTTGCCCTTTTTATCAAAAGGTGTAATCATAGCTGTTGCGATATTTCCGAAATTCATTTTTTTCACCTCATCATGATTCAATCACATTTATCTTGAAAGTTCAAACACTTCATGCAGGGCATTGACGGCCGCTCTCATGTTTTCTTCGTTCACTAACACCCAAATGGTCGTATGACTGTCAGCTGATTGTAAAATCGGAATGTTTTGCTCGGATAGAGCCGATACAATTTTAGATGTGACACCTGGTACACCCATAATACCTGCGCCAACAGCTGATACTTTCGCACAATTTGTTGTCACAATTGGCGTATAGCCAAGATCTTTTAGGATCGACGTTGCCTTTTCAGTCATTGCACCTGTTACTGTATACACAATTTCACTCGGTGTGATGTTGAAGAAGTCGACACTGATTTGTGCGTTTGCCATTGCTTTGAAGACCTCTGTTTGTACGCTGTACTGACCTTCTTTTGCTGGAACTTTGATTTGCGTCACATCATTGACATGTGCAATACCCGTAATGAGGCGGTCGTACACATCATGGCTCATTTTATCTGAGTAGTGTGATGTAACGAGTGTGCCCTCATCATCAGAGTATGTTGAACGGACCCTCATTGGTACTTTTGCTTGCATCGCAATTTCGACAGCTCTCGGGTGAATGACTTTTGCCCCTTGATATGCGAGGTTGCAAATTTCCGTATATGTCACGACTCTCAGCGGTTTTGCATTTTCAACAATACGGGGATCTGCTGTCATAACGCCTTCTACATCTGTAAAAATATCAATAAAGTCTGCCTGCAATGCAGCGCCTAAAGCAGCGGCGGACGTATCACTGCCACCTCGTCCGATTGTTGTCACGTCTCCATTTTTCGCGGCTCCCTGGAATCCAGCAACAACAACAACATCATGTTCAGAAAGTGCTGCCTCCAGACGTTCGCACTTCATGTCAATAATTTTCGCACTTGTATGCTCCTTATCTGTTACAAAGCCCGCCTGAGCTCCAGTCATCGCTACAGCCTTTAGACCGTTTTCATTCAGCATACTTGAAAACACAACAGCTGAGATATTCTCTCCGCAGGAAACAAGCAAATCCTTTTCTCGATTTGTCATATGCTGCGCGCTGCCGTAAAGCAGACCAAGCAGCGTATCTGTCGCATAGGGATCGCCTTTTCGTCCCATTGCAGAAACGACGACAACCGACTTATAGCCTTTCTCTTTTGCAGATAAGATATGTGCAAGTGCCCTTTTTCTACCTTGATCATCTTTGACAGATGTACCGCCAAATTTTTGGACAATTATTTTCACTGTTTTCACTCCAAGTTCATTCTGACGTAACAGAAGAGAGCAGGCGAAAGATGCCTAACTCTCTTCTGTTCGTCCTCAACATCCATTAAATGTTAAACTAATTTTAATGCTTTTAAGCTTTCTGCAATTTGAACTGAGTTCCATGCAGCACCTTTAAGCAGGTTATCAGATACAATCCACATATGGAACCCGTTTGGACGGTCCAAATCTTTCCGAATGCGGCCGACAAATACGTCGTTTTTCCCAACAGCATCTGCAGGCATTGGATAAATTTGCTGAGACGGATCATCTTGCAGCGTAATTCCTGGTGCATCTTTTAGAATTGATTTGAGGTCTTCCACTGTTGCATCATTTGATTCTAGTTCGACGTAGACAGATTCTGAATGTCCCGTTTCAATTGGAAGTCTCACGCATGTTGCCGCTACTTCCAGCTCTGGCATATGCATGATTTTTTTCGTTTCGTTAATCATTTTCATTTCTTCGAATGTATAGCCATTGTCTTGGAATTTATCAATTTGCGGAATCGCATTAAATGCAATTTGATAAGGCATAACTTCAGGTGTTACATCTTCTTTATTTAAAATGGCTTGTGATTGGCTGTATAGTTCGTCAATGGCCTCATGTCCCGCACCTGATACTGCTTGATACGTAGAGACAATGACTTTTTTCATTCCATACGCCTGACGAAGCGGTTCTAATGCCGCTACCATTTGAATCGTTGAACAGTTAGGGTTCGCAATGATCCCTTGATGATCATGCAAATCTTTTTCGTTTACCTCTGGTACGACAAGAGGGATGTTTTCGTCCATACGAAAAGCACTAGTGTTGTCAACAACAATCGCACCTCGTTTGACTGCTTCAGGAGCCAGCGCTTTAGAAACATTTCCTCCAGCACTGAATAATGCAATGTTTACTCCTTCAAAGCTTTCAGGTGTTGCTTCCTGAACAGTGTACTCTTGACCTCTGAATGTCACTTTTGTTCCAGCAGAACGTTTTGAGGATAGTAGAGTAAGTGTATCCATTTCAAAATCTCTGTCAGCTAGTGTTTTTAACATTTGTTGACCGACAGCTCCAGTCGCTCCAACTACAGCTACATGCAATCCTCTTCCCATCAGTAAAACTCCTTCCGACCCATCCATGATTCTTTTCTTTCGGATGGCCATCCTATGACTTTTTACATTTTATTTTACCATAGAAAAGCAAGGCTTGAAGCATCTTTTTTGAATCTTTCATGATTTTCTAGTGAATCTATTATTCGTTTGATCCAATTAAAATCGGCTGAATTTGTCTATGCTGGAGTGCCTCTTCTACTGTTTGAGATAGCAGATCCATGTTTGCGACCATAGAGGTCGGTTTTTTGAATGGATCATCCTGGCCAAACGGAATAAAGAAAATATTCTTTGTCGACATCAGCCTCATCAGATTTGTACCATTTAAGCCTAACGCATCATTTGTTGAGATACCTAAAACGACAGGTCGATGATTTCGAATGGTCGCTTTAGCAGCCATTAAAACAGGACTGTCTGTCATAGCATTTGCAAATTTCGCCATCGAGTTTCCAGTTAAAGGCGCAATGACCATACAATCAAGCGGCAGCTTAGGTCCAAGCGGCTCTGCTTTCACGATTGAGTCAATCGCTTGAAATCCAGTCAGCTTCTCAATCCGCTCGATCCACTCGGCTCCCTCTCCAAATCTCGTATTCGTGCTCTGCACCGTGTACGACACTACTGGACGCACCTCTGCCCCTTCTTTTACAAGCGCTTCGATTTGCGGAAAAACGGCTTCATACGTACAGTGGGAACCTGTTAAACCAAAGCCGATTCTTTTCCCTTTTAATGTTGTCATGATTCCATCCCCCTTTTTTCCTCCGCAAGTTCACATAAAAGCCCGGAAAGCACTTTTGCAATGATT
This sequence comes from Bacillus sp. ABR, assembly GCF_056172715.1. Classification (NCBI taxonomy): domain Bacteria; kingdom Bacillati; phylum Bacillota; class Bacilli; order Caryophanales; family Bacillaceae; genus Bacillus; species Bacillus sp. ABR. The sequence continues at coordinate 220,804 of NZ_JAOYSL010000003.1, forward strand.
TGTCCTGCTGTCTTAGGTGCAACAATCCCCGGGAGTCCTGGTGCAAGAAGTGCCTTTACTCCGTGCTTTTGTGCAAAGTCAAAGTCTGTTCCGCCCGGGCGGGAGGCGATATCCAAAATGAGTGTCTTTGGTGTCATACTGACGATGACAGATGAATCTAATACAAGACTTGGAATGGTATTGATGATAATATCAACGTCCGTTACTTCTTCTTTTAACCGGTCCATTGAAAATGGATCAAGCCCCATCTCAAAGGCCCTCGCTAAATGTGCCGTGTCTGCCGCCCCTACTTTTACGTCTGCCCCTAGTGCCCGAAATGTGCGGGCAATCGTGAGTCCTGTTCTTCCAAGTCCGAGAACAGCGACATGTGACCCGTGAATCGTATAGTCCGTTTGCTGAATGGCCATCATGATAATCCCTTCAACTGTTGGAATAGAGTTATATATGGCAATATCATCTCGCTCAAACAGCTTCACAAGCTTCCGGTTCACCTGCTTTGCCAGATTGTCTAAGTACGTATTTGAAATACCTGAGTACAAGGTACAATGGGCAGGGGTTCTTTCTAAATATTTGGCTTCCAGCAAGACCTGCTCGTTTGAAAAAACTGTAGCAACAGCGCCTTCATCCGTTGCTCCTGATACTGGCAGGATCATACTGTCTACTTGTTCGAATGGAAGTTCAGACATTTTCAGCTTTTCAGCACCGATAAATCCATGATCCAGCTGATCAAATCCGACCAAAAACACTTTGGCATGCTGCTGTGACAACTTGCGAATAATTTCAAGCTGCCTTGCATCTCCCCCGATCACCGCAACCGTTAAACCGCTCAACATACTGACCGTTCACCTTCTTTATTTAAAAAAGTCTGTAATATTTTCTGAATCTCCCTTTCAGCATATGAGGAGAGGATTCAGCCTGTGAACGAATCAGAGAGAGAAAAGAAAAAGAGCACCCATGTGGGTGCTCTTAGATTGTTGACAAAGGGCTAAAAGGGTTTTCTTTTGGCCCTTTGTCTTCTATTCAGCGTGATAGAAAACCTTTGAAGTCTAGGAAGGACGAGCACCGGAGCGGAGCGAATTTAGCATTCGTGAGCACCGGAGCGCAGACCTGACAAAGAATGCGAGGGTTTGTCTACACGCTGAGAGCACCCGTTATTGTGGGTGCTCTTTTTCTCCGTGCGGCTGAAGTTCTTCAGGCACATCGAGAATGATCATATCTGATCCTATTTTTTGAATGTGATTCCACGGGACGCGGATGTCATTTCCTTGTTTTCGAAAGCCAAACCACTTCACGGAAGGTATAATGAGTGCTGTAATTTGACCGTCCTGTTCATTGATTTCAAGATCAGTTTGTCCAAGCACGCCAAGCCGCTCCGCTCTTTTAATATCGACGATCTCTTTTCCTGACAGTTCACTCAGCCTCAAAATCGCATCACTTCCCTTCCGTATCATATATGCAGCAGGCAAGAGGAATAGACCGGATCTCTTTAATGACTCGTTTGGAGAGAAAGCTGCGTCCCTTTCATATAGTGATCATGCCACAATTCCAAGTTGTAAAGCATCCAAACTTTTTGATCCGCGCCATTTTTGTTTTTCTGATTCGGATCATTTCGTAAAAATTGCTCTAGTGGTTTTCTTTGAAACAGTTCTGTTGCAAAGCTTTGCTGATCAAGAAGCTTCTCTTCGATTTCTTTCATTCGTTTGCTCATCCAATGATACACTGGAACCGGAAAACCCATTTTTCTTCTATATAATATACGCTTATCCACTGTTTGCTCCATTGTCTTTTTTAACATATATTTCGGAATGTCTTGTACTTCACTTGTTTTGAGACTCGACTGAAAAAATGCTTGCAGCCTGCTAGGCAGTCCCTTATAAGGAAGCTTATACTTGAAGGGCATGTCATTGACAAATTGGATGATGCGATGATCAAGAAATGGAACACGTGCTTCTAGTCCATGTGACATCGTCATCATATCCAGCCGGTCTAACAGATTGGGTAAATGAATCTGCTGAAATAAATAAAGCAGTTTATTTTCATACGACGCTCCCTCCATCTTTTGAAAACAATGAGCGATAAACTGGTTCATGTGTGAGTCAGGGGGATCAATTGAATCAGCGTGACGACTTAAAAGCTGCTCTTTTTCGCCAGCAGTAAACCACGCATACCTTCTTTTGTAATGATCCATCTCACCATCAAGATGGATCATTTGATGTACCTCGTGCTGAAAAGATGGTTCAAATAATACCTTTGAAAGGATGGGAGACAGTTTTCGGTTTTTTTGAAGCCATAAAATTTTCCGCCAATCTGCTGGACTCCTAAAGACACGTCCATAACCTGCAAACAATTCATCCGCTCCTTCACCACATAAAACCACCGTCACATGCTTTTTTGCTTCCCGTGACATATGGTAAAAAGCGACTTCATGAGGAATAGAAAGAGGATGATCCCTTCGCTTCACAACTTCAGGCAGTAATTGAAAGTACTCTTCTTCACTCATTCGATGTGAGTGAAGCTTGACATTGTATTGATCTGCCGCCAGCTTGGCATAGCTCTCTTCAGAAAAGCCTTCCTCTTCAAAGCTGGTCGAAAAACAATGAATATTCTCGTTTTTGTATTTGGACATGAAAGCGACAATCGAAGTCGAATCCACTCCACCGCTCAAAAAAGCTCCCACAGGCACATCAGACATCATCTGTTTTTGCACACTATCTTGAATTAATTCAAACAATTCCTTTTGATAATAACGTTCTCCCCGATCGATCCCATCAGCTGGGAGCGGATATTGCCAGTAGGTCTCTTTTGTTATGCCTGTTTGATCTATTTTCAAGATGACACCTGGTGGTAATTTTTGAATTCCTTTAAAAAAAGTTTGCTCGCCGATCGCATAACGGAAGGATAAATAACTAATAACAGCCTCCGGCTCAATCGCAGTTTGTATGTCTGGATGCTGAAAAAGAGCCTTCATTTCCGACCCGAAAATAAGCCCTCCCCGGCATTCTGAAACATACAGCGGTTTAATCCCAGACCGGTCTCTAAACAAATAAAGTGCTTTCTTCTTTTTATCCCATATCGCAGCTGCAAACATTCCGTTTAATTGCTCAACAAAGGAAATTCCGTATTCTTCATAGCCATGAACCAGTACTTCTGTATCTGTCTCTGTACGAAACAAGTGGCCTTTATTCCATAAGTCTTCTCTTAATTCTTTGAAATTATAAATCTCTCCATTTAGAATCACACAGATAGAATCATCTTCATTTGTTATTGGCTGAGGCCCAGATTGAATATCGATAATGGAAAGCCGTGTATGAACCAAACCAACTGAGTCATCTTGATATATACCACTATCATCAGGTCCACGCACAGCAAGTGCGTTTTTCATCTCCAGTAAGATGTGAGGATCAAGTGGTGCTTGGTTAAAATGACAATAGCCTGCAATGCCGCACATAGACATGGCTCCCTTCCATTAATGATCTGACTGCTGAATCGTCATTGCGAAAATATGCATAAATGGATTATCTTGAAAGCGAATTTCATCAAAAACGACTTTTTGCGAAAAGGTGAGCGAATCAAGCCATAGGTTTGATGTCATATGATGATTAATGCCGGATACCGTATGAATATAATCAAATGCATATGCCGCTCGATCATGAAAGGCAGGTTCACGTTCAATCACATCCGTTAATGAAAGCCGAGACTCACAGACAACGTTCCCCTCTCTTAATAATGAAATCTCTTCGTAAAGATTGCCATTTGAAGAACAGCCAATGACGTGAAGCGCTTCTGCTTCAAGTGGCGGAAAATGAAGAGACTGTCCCTCTAATTCAATATTGTCTCCTTGATCTTGATATATGAACCGAAAAGGAATTCCTTCGACAAAAGGTTCTTGCACGTTCATGATTAACTCAGCCGGCAAAGAAGCTCCGCCAATTGTTAATTGGCCTTTTTCATATTCATTTTGATATGTGATGCCTCTGTTATTGACATAATCATGAAGAGAGAGAGTTTGATAGGTCTTCATTTTGAATCACCTCTTTTAGTTCTGTGAGCAGGCTGGTCTCCACTTCTAATGTTTTTTGAAACCGATTTGCCGTCCTTTCTATCATACTGCGAGGATTTTTACTGAGGCCTACTCTAGCCGTAAAATTGGCGAGCACTGTCCAGCTTTGATAAGCATCTTCAAAAGCTTGAATAAGGGGATGTAAAAACTCATTTTCATACGAAGATAAGAATGTCACCATATGTTTTCTGGAGTTAGCCACATCCTTTAATCCTTCAAAGTAAACATTGTCTAATAAATTTCCATTTTCATTGTCTTTGATACTATCAATATAATCCCTTTGAATGACTGAAATAGCGCCTAGCCCTGTGACAGCTCCAGGCAAATCAAAATGCGGCGGTGCTCCTTCTAAGATGGCAGCATGCTCCTTTAATATCACCAGCACATCTGGTTCTTTCTGAAGTTCCACATGTTTGATCCACTTATAACGATTTTCAGTTCGAGGTGTATGTTCATATACAGAGCGGGCAGCTTTCAGCAAGTGGTCTTTACTCAAAGTGCCGTGATAGGAGTAAGCATGGTCACTGACCACTGCATGATCATCATTCACCTCAAGTACTTCCAATGTGTGATACCCATGCTCTCTTTCGTAAAATGGACAGTACGGTAATTCAAATATATCTAAGGAAACAGAAACAGTCCCTCCGCTTGGATGCTGTTTAAACACACGGTTGATATAGAGGTCTAATTCCTCTTCCGTGTAAAAAATTTCTTCTAAATGAATGCCATTATGATGGAGAATATCCTCGCGAAAATGTTTAAAGGAACCGATCAAAACAAACCCTTGATCTTGAGGTCTATAAACAAGGCCTGCCTGCCTCCAAACCCTATCAATTTCAATCCCTTTTCTAAGAAGCATGGCTGCAATCGTTAATTGAGAACAGTTTAAATAATTGTTCCGGTAAATAGGTGCTGCAGTAGCCACATATGTCTCCTCCTTTTTCTTGCCATCATATCCAGCGATTTTTTAACGGGATAATGCCCAGCTCTTTTTTCGCAATCACTTCTTTTAATAAATCTTCAGAAGGCGGATGAAATTTTGCCGCTTTCACATCTCGGCTTAAACGCTCGAGCAAAGAGCCTTGCTGTAACGAAGAAAAACCCTCGACCTGAGAAGCTAGCTGTACGATTTCTTCTGCTGCTTGCGTCACAAAATGTTTTGTAATCAGCGTCTTCGTATACAAATCACTCGAGTAATGATTTTGTTTCTTTTCTTGATCTGCCTGCTGAGCGCAAGCCATAAGCTGAGAATGTGCAACATCTAACTTCATTTTCATATCTGCAATACGAAATTGCTGTCCTGGTAAAAAGGCTGATTTTTTCTTGGAAATTCGATCATTTCTTTTATATATCACACCGAGGGCATGTTCATATGCTGCTTTTGCAATGCCATAATAAACAGCTGTAACAGCTAGACGAAACCAGTAGATTAAATTTTCAGTATCTTCTATTGCGTAGCCTTCTCTCCCGATGAGCTGATGATCGGGTATAAATACTTGGTCAAAATGAATGTGATGACTCATCGATGCCCTCATGCCCGAATAATTCCACGATTCCTCAATCGCAGCACCTTCACTCGGTAATGTCATTAAGAGCGCCGTCATTCCATATTGAGATGTGCATGACGACGGCGCATACTGACAATAAATCGGTAAATATTTAATGCGCGGTGCACCAGTCACTGTAAATTTAGTTCCACTCACAAGATACCCGCCATCTGTTTTTTCTGCAGTAATGGTCGGAATTCCGTCCATTTGCTTACGCTGATAAATAAAAATCACATTCGGATCGCTAACAGAAGCGATTAGTTCTCCTGAATGCAGAATATCGTCAAAAACTACCGCCTGCTGCTCACTTGTAAGCACTTCAGAAAATGCGCCGAGCGAATAGTAATGCATCGCCATAATGAGTCCTGTCGACGCGCACCCTTTAGATATGTGTGACAAAAGAGTCACCGTTTCTTCAAATCCATACCCAAGACCCCCGTCTTGTTTCGGCATATTGGCGACATGTAATCCACAATCAATCAGCTCGTCTAGATTCTGATGCGGGAACTGAAATTCGTCATCAAGCTGACCCGCCCTTTCCGAAAATTGCAAAACAAGACGATCAATCGTTTCTTGACGAAGCTCCGTCAGTGTCATATTCATCCCTCCTTTGTCTAAAGAATAATCTATTTTGTTTCAATAAAAGGTCATCCGGAGTCCCTCTCTCTCGAATGACATAATCGTTTCCTTCAAACAAAAGCAGCTCTAGCGGAGAAGAATGACCTAAAAATAAGGTAGGGCTGTAGCAAAGTCCATATGCCCCAGATTTCTCAATACAAAGAAGATCACCTACATCGCCTTGCGGAAGCTCCACCTGCCGACCAATTAAGTCTTCCGGAGTACAAAGTGGACCCACAATCGATTGTTTCACTACAGCCGAAGGTTTACTGGAATGTTTAATGAGCCGCATCGGATAATTATTGCGGAGCAGCCTGCCTCTAAACGTCATCGCTTGATGATGATGCATTCCTCCATCTGCAACTAAAAACGTCTGCTCTTTTGATTCTTTTACATATTGTATAGTGGTTAAATAAACACCACATTCCGCTAAAAGAAATCTCCCCATCTCAATAATAAACCTCGGAAATTCCAGCTCAGCTTCGTACGCTCGAATCAATTCCGCTACGTTTTGAAATAACCGTTCAGCATGAAGAGGTGTCTCATGCTGAAAATACGGAATTCCAAACCCGCCGCCTAAATCAACCATCTGGCATGTTAGTCCATATTCTTTCTTGATTCGAACAGCTGTATTAAGCGTGTATTCAAACGATGATAAAAGCGATGTTTCATCAAGAACTTGGGTTCCCAAATACATATGAATCCCTTTAAAAACAAGCGAATGATCATACTTCTGAAATAGGTCAAATACGTCTTTCAGTTTGGATTCATCTATCCCAAATGGACTTGGAACTCCGCCCATTTTGATTTTTGCTCGTGACTCAATGGATTCAGGATTAATCCGAATGCCGACGGATGCTCGTTTGTTTTGATGCTTTGCAGACTCAGCGATATAGATGAGCTCTTCTTTCGATTCGGCAATAATACAATAGATCTCGTGCTGAATCGCAATATCGATCTCTTGCTTCTGTTTACCAGGACCAGAAAAAATGATATGCTCCGGCGAATAACCTGCATTTACAGCCATAAGGAGCTCTCCTGCAGAAGCCACTTCTATACCAGCTCCAAAAGACCGTAACAATGACGCAATCGAGACATTTCCATTGGACTTAAATGAAAAGAACACCTCTGCTGATTGATGGAGCCATCCTGTAATGTGATCATAGTGATCTTTCAACGCATCTCCATCGTATACATACATCGGCGTCCCATAACCATTCGCTTTCTCTAAGAGCGTAGAGTCATTTTTCGGCAAATTCTCTCCCCCTTTCTGCTGAAAATTCCATATCATCAAACTTTGTCAGCATATGAATCTGCTTATCCTTCTTCATATGGTAAAACAATATAAACAGGCGATAATGCCACATATCATCCGCTCTCGTTTTACCGAAAGTATAAATAAAAAACCCACCATCTTCTCCCGGATCGAGTGCTTCGGTCACCTCCGTTAACACATCTTCAAACGGCAGGTCGGCACTGCATGAGAATCTTTTAAAGCGGCTTTCAATATATTCGTAGGTTGAAAAAAAACGACAAATGATTGGGAGTAAATAAGTAACTTGCGTGAACCGGGCATTTATTTCAATGATCGGTATAAGCTGTTCATTTATATCAATGATCGAATCAACGCCAACCACACCTCGATACCCTTCTTCATATAGTAGATCTATGATTCGATGCATGCTTACTTCATATTCACGTTTTTTGTCCTGTTCATAAATAGGCGCAAAATCGGTCCCTAAGTAGATGCCGTCCTCATTGATTTTCTGTTCTGTAATTGAAAGTAAGTGTGATCCTTCCTCTTGAATGAGCAATTGGGCATTTAAAGATCGCTTAATCGGATGCCACCCCTCTAAGAGAAGGTCTGTTTGGATTTTTCTTCTTTCAATAAAGGTCACTAGCTGCTTAAATTCTCTCTCGTTTTTTAAAATACGAAGTCCCTTACCAGATGATCCATAAGGTATTTTCAGAACCGTTTTTGAGAAATGATTCGCTCTTAATTCTTCATACGTCTGTTTTAACTCGTCAGCATTTTGACAAACAGCACCACACGTGACAGTAAACTGATGTTTTTCTGCCCATTTTCTAGTCGAAACCTTATGATTGAATCGTTTTACAAGTGTTGGATTTGAACCATAAATCTTTCTTTTTTCAAGCGATGATGCTTGTTCAACCGATTCATCTAAAAGATAGGGTACAATGAGTCCCTTTAATTTCAAGGCATCTTCTTTTTGAACCATATGCGGAAGCTTGACACCTTGCTTTTCCAAATAGGCTAAAAAAGCAGGTTCTGGCTGGTGATGCATAATGACATGATGATCCTTAGAAGCAATCAAAAGCAGTTGTTGTTCTTGTTGGAGAACTAGTTCATTTTGAACATGGTCTGTCATAACAGGTAAAGCCTTTGTTTGATCCCAGCTTTGTTCTTGATTCATATTCCCAAACCATATGACGTCGTTTCTTCCCTTAAAATCAAATAGCGCTGCCGGATCTTTCATCACACTACTCCTTATGAACAGAATGCTTTTGTATTTCTAAAGACCGGTTAATGTGAAAAAATCGTTTGCGAATAGGCTGATTCCAGGTATGAACGACATCATTTGCATCCAGCACTTCAGATAAATAAGCAAGTGATTCAGGCTGAAGTGCATCCATGACAAGATCAGAAATCGTATGAGGAAAGACTTCATTCACATAATGCAAAGCAAAATAGACCATCTTTTCAAAGCCATACGCTTTCGTTCGACGGACAAACAACTCCACATCCAATAGGTCTTCTTTCATAAACATGCCATATATATCAAGCAACTTATAAAGCAGCAAGTCTTTCATTGACTCCACTTCATTTAAATAAATCGCCTCTTTGTAAAAATGAATACATAAGAAAATCAGCATATCCTCTTCTTTTAATGACCATACAAGATGCTCATCAACAGACGTTTGAATTCGTCTAGACAGCATTTCTTGGACAATTGAATCTGTCCGGTTTCCTGTCATGAGGTCAACTGAAAACTGAACATCAATTTTATGACAATCAATAAAGCGGCATTCTGGTGTAGGTTTCATATAGGTGTAGGTTTGATGTGAGTTCATGATGAGGTAAAGAATGTCTTTTCGTTTCGCAGGTGTGACTGTCTCCGTTTCATAGTTCCAAGAACCTTGAATATAGCCTAATTCTTTTAATACATGTCCGGTTTCTTGCAGCTGATCTTGTGAGATAAAGAGATCGTTGTCTCCAAATAAGCGAAGCCCTACATCGCCGTATGCCCACTGGCCAAGCACACTTCCTTTTACAATGGCATACTCAATTCCTTTTTGATCAAGTGCTTTGAATAACTGATCATTTAACGTAATATTGTCTCGTGCCGTTTCTAATTGCCCTTTATACATAATTTCTAATGACTTTAAAAAATAAGTTGCTTTAAAATCTTTTCTTAAATGAATGGCATAACGTTTAATATTTTTCCATGCAATACCGGCTGTCCGGTGAACATGCAGCATTCCGAGAATGACATTCCAGTCTTGCTGCTGATACAGAAGCTCCTGCATCTCTTTTATCTGGCTGTCTTCTAAAAAAGGATCAGATAAAATGAGGGCTGTGTGCTCTTCTTGAGTCAGATTACTTTGCAGCATAGTGACCCTCCTTTATATGAAGCATCTCATTTGGCCAATTCTTTCGATTTCGACCGTACGTTTGTAAAAAGACTTGCACCCATCGATCGATACCAAATGCAGCACAACCTGAATAAAGCGGCATACCATCTTCTCCCTTGATCTGGAACCTTTCACAAAGCATCTCTCCACAGTCGTTAAAAGAAGCGATCGAAACGTCTTTCTTTTCTGTCACAGCTACTAACTCATATTTGCTATTCGCCATTAATTGATAATTCGCTTTATCCATATCATCATAAAAGAAAAAGGGGTCATTTGCGGTCGTGACCTTTCCGCTAAGGCCAAGCTGATGAAAACATTGCCATGTGTGTTCAAGAAGTGTTTTTCTTGTTTCGTTGATGTATTCGTTATCACCGATAAAGACAATTTCACGCATACTAAATTCTAGTTTCCGAAGAGGATCGACTTTCCAAGAAATTTCATGTCTAAAACACTGCCCCGCTGCTGTCATCATTTGATTGTCTAGATAGGTCTTTCCTTCCCATTCCTCATAACAGTGATAACAAATACACGGCTGTAAAAAACGGCCTGCTTGCTGGAAGTGTTCAGGCAGAAAACCATGATGCTTTTCTCGAATGTCATCAATAATTTGGTAATCATGAGGTATTTCAAAAACAGAATAAATATTTTGCGGAAAATTCGTATGGTATTTACATTTTTCCATTAATTCTTTACTCATCGTAGAAGGGTATCTTCTTATTTTGGCTCCAAGTGAAGCTCCCATATTTAAGAATAATTGATCAAAATAATGTGAGAGTTCCATTTCAATTTCATCATAGAAGGTTCTCTTTTGATTATCCTCGCTTAGTTTCGAATGAACAGGCTCATTGGACAAATGAATATTTGATTTCATTTCCTTTTCACGAAACCTCCGCAGTTGAGCTACATTTGACGATAACTTTAAAAACGCAGCTGATATTGCCTCTGCATCTCCCGTTTGATCTACTGTTACTTCTATAACAGATTCCTCTTCAAGAAGATCAACGTGCAAAATGTGAGCAGATAGAAAAGAAACTCTTTCCACAAAATCCGGTATCATTGTATCTTCTAGTGCATCTGGTAAAGGCAGCTGAAGGGTTTTCAACTAAATACCTCCCTTTTCATTGATCACTTTTGGTGCTTCTAATGATTGTAAAACTTTATCAAGATATTCATAAATAGACTCCCCCAGATGTACATCACATAACTCAATCGCCGATGGATGGCTATCTTGAACTGCAAGCCCCCACCTCGCCTTCTTCAGCAGCAGTCTGTCATTGTGACCATTGCCAAAAGCAATCACACGATGTAAATCACTTTCTCCAAAACAATCTAATAAATGACGTTCAAGCATATCTGCCTTACAAATTCCTTTCGGGGAAATCACTTGTGCATTTAAAAACTGTGCATCCGCAACATCACAATGACAATCTCTTAATAGATGAGCGATATCTATTTTTTGTTTGGGTAAAATAAATAGCTTTGTCACACGGTCAAATCTGAACTCTTTCTGATGACCAACCTCTATTTTTTCTCGTGGAAATGTGTAAAGCATGCAATATTTCAACTTAGCGCTTTTACTGGATGCCACATGCTTCCCGTGTGATTCCATGACAAATTCAGCTTGACCATCAAGTGATGAGATGACCTGCCGGCATATAGCAGCATCTAGATATTGTATAACGTCAAATGTTTTCTTTTGATGGTGGCAAATCACATTTCCATCATTCAACAACACATCATGATGAAATAAATCGAGTAAAGATGGATCTAAGTTCAGAGAGAAGAAAGAATCATACGTTCTGCCTGTGACAATCATTGAAATAATGCCTCTTTGGCGCAGCATGTTCACTGCGCCATGGACATCACCAATAAGCCTGCCTCTGTCATCAATTAATGTTCCATCCAAGTCAAAAGCGGCAAATTTTATCTCGCAAAGATTTAGTTCTGCTTCCACTGATCACACCTTTTTCAGCTGAGCATTTGCTACATATTCATTGAATAGACGCAATGATTCTGAATCTACTTGTCCAATTGGAGGGCTTTTGAATAAGAATGGGCAAACGTCATGTATGACACCGCTGTGATTCATGTCTTTAGCTGCTTTTGCTACACGCATTGCGTTAGCGATAACACCAGCTGAATTCGGAGAATCTTCTACTTGTAAACGAATTTCAAGCGAAATGTCTGAATCCAAAACGGAATTTCCTTCCAATCGCAGGAAGCAGACTTTATGATCTCCTAAGTAGCTGACATAGCCATTTGGACCTGCTGCCACTTCGCTGGCATCAATACCAGAGGCAAATAATGCTTTTCTCTTCGATTTTTGTTTACTCGTTGATCTCATTGGGTTGGCAAGGTTTAAAAAGTCTGTATTGCCTCCCACATTCAATTGGTACGTATTGGTAATGTCAATCCCTCGGGATTTTAATAGCTCAATTAACGCTGTATGCAGTGTTGTGGCACCTAAATGACTTCTTAAGTCATCTCCAAGGAGCGGGGTATCCGACTCTTCAAACATTTTGACAAATTCAGGATCATTTGCCACCGGTTCAGGTGTCGCATTAATAAAGGCAGTTTGCGCGTGTGCACACGCCTCTGCGTATACTCGAACAGCTTCAAATGAACCCGTCGGTAAGAAGCAGACTAGTACATCTGCCTGAACGTCCTTTAATCTTTGCGTCACATCATGTGTGTTCATTTTTAATGAATGTTCATGCGGCTGAATGCAGTTGGACAAATCTCCTTCAAGACCATCACACAAAGGACCTGCTTCAACGGGTACTTGGAAAAACGGGACATCTATATGTTTTACTGCAGCCGTTGGTTTAGTAAAAATGGCCTCTGACAAGTCTTTTCCTACTTTATTTTGATCTACTTCAAAAGCTGCAACAAATTCTACATCAGACAAGTGATAACCTCCAATGACATCATGCATAACACCGGAGAGCGTATCCATCTTTTCCTTTGCCAATTCTACAAATTGAACGATACTTGAAGCGCATGATCCTACTCCTGCAATTGCTACGCGAACTTTTGTCATTTTCATAACCCCTTTTTTTAGAATTTATAGAGCCAATTTTCGCTTTTGACGAGATTGAAAGATATACCATTCCCGATAACCTAATTCCTTCAGCACCTGTTTTACTTTCAGCCAATCATCTGCTACGCGGGCTGGCTGATGGGCATCTGAGCCAAACGTGACATCCACACCATAAAATTTGGCTCGCTCTAATAGATCCATTGATGGATACCAACCGCCGCAGTCTTTTGTTTTGCCAGAGGTATTCACTTCAATGACAGAACCACTCTCCGCAATTGCTTTTAGTGCATCATCGACAGCTTCTGTTTTGAGATGAGCAATCTCTGGATAAAAACCTTTTAAGGCGTCAATATGGCCTAAAACGTCGAACATTTGACTCTCAGCAGACATTTTAATCAACTGGTAATATGTTTCTTTTTCAATGATGGCTTGCTGCTCTGTGATTCGTTCCCACCGTTTCCGGTTAAATAGGTCGTATCCATTACTGACATGAACCGAGCCAATGATATAATCAAATGGATAATGTCGATACACGTCTCGGTAAAGGGCCTCGTGTTCTGGAAAATAGTCAGATTCAACACCTAACAGCACGTGAATTTTTCCGTCATATTCCCTTTTCAACTGCAGGACTTCCTCTATATATGATTGAAATTCACTTTTAGCCATCGCTACCCATGGTTTAAAGTGGTCAGCCTCTTCACCAAAGAAGGGAGAGTGATCCGAAATCCCGATAAAGTCCAGACCTAATTTCACAGCCTCATCGACATATTCTCTGATGTTCCCCTCCGCATGACCACAGCGTTGATGATGTGTGTGCAGATCAAATTTCATGCAATTTTTACTCCTCTACATGGCAGTATAGCCGCCGTCAACCATCAAATTTTCTCCTGTAATAAAACTCGCTTCATCTGAAAGAAGGAAGATGACAGCAGATGCGATCTCTTCTGGATCAGCGGTTCGTTTTAACATGTGCATCCCGCCAATATCAGGATGCTGATTTGCTTGCTCTCTTGTTAATCCAAGCTCTTCCAAATGGAACCGCTCGTTATTTTTGTTCCATACCGTACCTGGATTCACTGCATTTACACGAATACCTGCATCCGCCAAATCCATTGCCATGCACCGCGTCATGTTGACAACTGCTGCTTTTGTCGCGTTATATGTTAAATATTTCGGCTGGGCAATGTGACCTGAAATGGAGGCAATATTTACAACCGATCCTTTTCCTATTTTCTCCATGTATGGCGCAGTGTGTTTCACACAAAGTGCTTGTCCCATAATATTCAAATCCATGATGCGCCGCCATTCTTCAACGGTTGCTTCAAGACCCCGCATGATAAAAACGGCTGCACAATTCACCAGCATGTCTATTTTTCCGAAATGATTGGCTGTTTTTTCGATCATTGAAACAATTGATGCTTCATCAGCAATATCAGCCTCTATAAACAAAACATCATATCCATTTGCTTTGAGCTGTTCTTCTGCTGACATTCCGTAATTTACATGGTGATCAGCAATGGCGACTTGTGCGCCTTCTCGTGCGGCTCGTTCTGCGACCGCATATCCAATCCCTTGAGCCCCGCCTGTCACAATAACCGTCTTTCCTTTCATACCTCGCATGTAGCTGCCTCCTCTTACCACTGAAGTCTTTGCCCGTCTCTCAACAATTCTCCTGTTGGTCCATCCCGGGGCAGCTGTGCCGCCCACACGATTCCTGATGCACCTTCCTGTGTGGTTTTAACAGCCTCTGATGTCCCCATGTCCGTTTGTACCCAGCCAGGACACACTGCATTCGCAAGAATAGAATAGGGTGCCCCTTCTAAAGCGGTGACTTTTGTGAGAACATGCAGTGCCGCTTTTGACATCCGGTAGTACGGACCGCTTTTTCCGTCACGCCTGACATCGTCTGAAGCGTAGATCGCCGAAAGCCTTCCCATACCGCTAGATACATTGACGATCCGTCCATATCCTCCCTGTTTCATATAAGGGAAAACGGCCTTGGTCATTCTGACTGCACCATACACATTCACATTCATCGTTTCTTGAAGAGTCGATACCGGAAGATCTAGAAAAGATGGAAATGTGTGATCCTTTATGTTGTCATGAAAGACACCGGCATTATTAATGAGCACATCCACTCTGCCGAACGAATCTTTCATAAATTGCGAGAAACGTTCAACTGATTCTTCATTTGTTACATCCAGCTGAAATGGCACAACATGCTCAGCCATTTCAGACGCAGCTATTTTAGCACTTTCAAACTGCCGTGCAGTTAAAATAACAAGCATTCCACACTGCGCAAGCTGTCTGCACACTTCTTTACCTATGCCCCTATTTCCACCAGTGACAACAGCGACCTTCATATTCTCATCTCCTTTTGGAGATACCAATCTTCCTTCAGCTGGTTCGATGCAGATTCTAGTGCTTCGAAAGACCAATCAATATACCAGTTTAATAGGTGAGGTGTATAGGTATGCAGCAGTGTTAAATACCGCTCTGTTGGAATATATAAAAGTCTGATAAACGCAGATATAGAACGCCATTCATATTCGGATAAGTCATCTGCATATGCCTTTAAAAATTGAATCGTTTTCACAATATCTAGTTGAAACGTTCCTCTCTTGATTCTCGTTAATAAAAATGCAGATATGGCTGCATCATATATTCGTGGTCTAAAGCCTGCTGTATCAAAGTCAAGAACCATGGCAAGCTTTTTGTTACGAATTAACAGGTTGCCAGAATGAAAGTCACCATGTGTCACAGCATGAGGTAATGCTTCGTATATACTAGGGTTTAACAGCGTGATGATATTCATTAGTTCTCGATCATACACTTTGAGCAAAGCAGCAGCCTTTTTAGAAGAAACAACCTTTTTTAGTGCGTAAGCCGTCTTGCCGAGCGTTTCGTCCGGAGAAGCAATCCAGTTCTTCAATTCGCAGTTTGGATTCACAGGCCCTTTCGGTAAGTTCTTTAATGAATGGAGCTGTTTTAATACCCGAATGGCTTCTTGTTCATCTGAACGATTTCCCATTTCATATGGTCTTCCTTCAAAATAGGGCCGCAGCTGCCAAAAATGTTCTTTGAATAAAATGGTCTTACGATGGTCTTCTGCCTCCATCATAGGCTGGATCGGGAAATGATGATCAAGCAGAGCATCTGTTAAATCCTCTAAATACTGAAGCCACTCCGCATCATGATTTCTTGCACATTTTTTCAAGACAAAGCGGTTTTGGATCGTTTCTACAAGCCACCCTTCATTAGGGCTTCTTCCGTTTAAAGGTGTTAAACGAATCGGCTTTTCAGAAAACCAATATTTCAGGACATTATAAGCATCATCTAATGTCGTCATGTCCTCACCCCTTTTTCTCAAGGTTTTGGATTTTCATAAGCACCTGGTCTGCCTCGTCCCGCTTGTCTATGCGCAGGCATTTCACATGAGATTCTTCTTTTAATTTGTGAAAAAGCGTTTCGTTTTGATGAATCACCTCTGGATAGACTTGAAAGGCATATGAGAAAAATTGAAGCGCATTACCCATTCGCTCCTTATTTCCATTCCAAAGTTTCTCTCTTGTGATGAGCCGTTTGAATGTCCTTTTCATAAGGCGGGGGAATGTCTGTCTTCTCTTGACATCAAGCCAAATGATCGTATCAGCATATTCAGCCAATATGTGGTGAACAGATGAATATTGACCATCAACGACCCATTTCTTTTCTTTGACAATTTCATGGACGCTATCGATAAATACCGTCTTATCTGTTTTTTTCCAATTCGCTTGCCAGAATAGGGCATCGAGTTCATAGTGAGGTAACGTTAACTCCTGCTTCAATTGATGTGCAAGGGTTGTTTTTCCAGATCCAGGTGGACCGACAATCCAAATTCGCTGGCTAGCTCCTTTATTGTTCAAGTTGTTCCCTCCGTTACAGAACACGTTCATGCTTTTGAATGTCGTTTCTCACTTTTACTAGCAGATCAAGTGCTTCATCCCAATTCAGGTTTTCTGTTAATTCAAATACAGGTGTTTCGCTTGAATGAATGGACACATCTTTACATAATTGATCTAATGCTTCCGGCGAAAAGCCATTTTCCTTTAACAGCTGGCCAAAAAGTGTATGTGCGGGAGTCAATCTTGTTTCAGGTGTACTAAAATAGTGAATCATTCCCGCCATTGCTTCTACAGGACCCGGTGACAGGTGAATGCCATTAAACCGGGTACACACGTTAGATAAACCAAACCGTTTTTGCTCCGACAGCAGCATGTGTTTAAAAGAACCCGCTTTTGCCTCTTTAGGATCCGTTGCACCGATAAAATCTTCTCTTAACTTCTTCATAGGCTGCTTTGAAAAACATTCAAGGACGATAATAGACTTTGCAGGTGCAGTGAACCACTCTATTTGACAAGGGTGGAATGAATTAAGCAGAAGCATCTTTTCTCCATCCACCTCGGCCTCTATGGCATATGTGCCCGCACCCAGCTTGTCTACCTTAACGTTTCGGGTTAACAGCTCTAAACCATATGGCGTAAGCTCTTTGTACTTTTGTAAAAATTGATGGCCTCCATATATGAAATGTTCCTTCTTTTTAAACTCTGGGTATTTCATGGCGAGCATCTTTTTTGCTGCATCTGACACTTCACTCAGACCGTTTTTAGAAATTTTATTTAGCATCCCGTATTGATTTTCAATGATTTTCTTTTCCTTCAAATATAAGGATGAAATAACGCGCACGGCTCCTATTTCTACCTCACGATCATCTAATCGTTGGAGAAGTTCATCTAGTATTAGATCAAGCTGTACACCTTTATTGATACTTGTTAATTCAGGCTTTAGCATCAACAGAAGATGATGTTGATTCAATTGTTGTTGTTTTTCAATTTCATATGGATGAATGGTCACTGCCATAGGTTCTTTTGTATGAATACATGCTTGAACGGCTTCAATGACTCTTTTTTTCATCCTTTTTACCACATTGTCACGCCTTTAAAAATTAAATCTGTTGTCACATCGCCCATTGAATGAACCGCATTCATGACGAGGTCTTCAATTCTTTTTCTATCAACTTCATTTCCATCCCACTGCTGAATACGGACGGCAATTTCATCAGGGTTGTGGAGCGGTGCCTCTTTTGAAGTAAAGATATGCACTTCTGTTGGCTTTTGAATAGCCTCAAAAATTTGATCTGCCAACCGTTGTGCGAGCACCCCATATAATTTCCCTGTATGATCAAGCGGGTTTTTCCCAGCTGGCGCTTCAATACTCATAGACCGCATTGGGGTGATCAGTCCATTTAATCTATTTCCTCTTCCAACAACTCCTACATCGCCGGTATCTGCTACAGAACCTAGCGCTGTTAAGTACGGACGGCCATTGCGATCTGTTGCGTTAAGCATGAGATCAGGCGTGAGGCCTAACGTTTCATGAATATAGCGAGCGATTTGATCTTGGCATTCCTTTTTGCGAGCAAAATACTCCTCAAGACTATGAATATCTTTAGCTAGAAATGGCATGTTTACAATGAGTTTGAAATCTTCATGACGTCTGCTTCCAAATATTTTTACATCCCAGCCGGTATCTGGATTGACCTTTTTAAATTCTGGTCCATTCACATAACGCTCTGTATAAAGGACCAGCTTCTCAAGACGGCTTAACGGAGCATGAGCATGCAGTAAGTTACAGTCGTTTGACACAAGCTTTGGATCACCGATTTCAATCATGTCCGTTTCAACCATCGGACGATATCGTGAATTTTTGCGGCCTGCCCCCTGATGATCGACGATTCGGCAGTCAATGACGAGATGTTCTTCAGGGTCAAATCCTGTTGTCACCTCTGATAACACATCCTTTGCCGCATCGAAAAGAATCTTTTTAAGAGGAATGGGCTCATCCCCGTATGCGTATGCCCCTTTTCCAGCAAACACAACTTGATACGGTTTGACCATTGTCCCTTTCCCATACGTGACATCCGCATCTCCGCCAAGAAGCATGACTTTGTCAAACCAGTGGTGTGCCACCCTGCCGAAATGCTCCATGCAATATTGAGAATAGTATTGAGAAGCTCTTTCTGCTATGGCGTCACACATTGTATCTGGATGTCCTACACCTTTACGTTCCACAAGCTCATATGGAATTTGTTCTATATCTTGGCCATCACCTTTTAAAATATCAAGAATGGTTTTTTGAATTGTTTTCATTATCTATCGCCCGCTCTCTTTTAAAATATAAAAATATTGATCGTTCATCTTAAAACAACATGAAACATTTGGTAATATATATATATTCTGTATGAAAGAGGTGTCTATTTTGATCAATGAATCGATCCTGCAGCGTCTGCAAAATAAAACCACCGACATTAAGAAATTATTGGAGCAACATCAAATACCCGGCTGTTCCATTTGTATTTCTCATGAAGATGAGCACATTTGGTCGTGGTATGAGGGCCTAGCTGATATTGAAAGCGGCACCCCTGTTACAAAAGACACAACCTTTCGAATTGGTTCTGTGACTAAGCCTTTTACTGCAATGGTGATGATGAAATTGCGAGAGGAAGGATTCATTCAACTCGATGAACCCATTCATACTTACGAACCATTGCTTTCTTCCATAAAAAGTCACTTGCCTGAACCAATTCCACTCACTTTCCGAATGATTGCCTCTCATATCTCAGGCCTGCCCAAAGCACTCGACAAAGCCGTTCATTTACGAGAGATGACTCTAGCTCAATGTATTGAAATACTCACTATTTTCACACCGCCTTGGTCTATCATCAATTATTCCAGTCTTGGCTACTCTATATTAAGTAAAGTGCTAGAAAAGGCGAGTCATATGCCCTATAGAGAATTAGTGCATACCCACATACTAAAACCGCTCGATTTGAAGCAAACTGGATTTATTGAAACAGCATCCACAGCCAAAGGGTATACAGTTTCTTTCCCTGGCCTGTCTGACGTATCCTATCCAAGTGCTGAAACACCTTCTTGGGAGGATGGTTCAAGCGGACTACTCTCCACAGCAGATGATCTGATTCAATTCATTCAAGCTCAATACGGTGAAAACAGCCTGCTTCATCAGCATTCGCTAAAAGAAATGCAAAGCCCCGTTATGGTTGAAGAAGATTTCAGCAGAGGTGCTGGTCTTTCATGGTTTTTGAGACCTTTTAACGGTATCACCTTAGCTGAACATAGCGGAGAAATTAAAGGGTTCACCTCCTATATTGGATTCATTCCAAAGAAAAAATTAGGAGTTTGCATTCTCATGAACTCTGACGAAAGGCTCGCACGGCCAATTGCCGAAATGCTCTTTCAAATTTTGCTGCCAGCAGATCACGAGCAAATGAAAAAACGTGAAGACCGGCTCAAACGAATGTTTAGACAATCGTCTCTTTAAATCGAACTGACTTTTTTGTTTAACAGATCTGGAATTGCATCTTGCAGGTAACGCGGATCACCCTCTAAATAAAAGCATGGCATGTTAAACAAGTGATGGATAAGCTCAGATGCCTTTTGCCTCAGAAAGGTATCTGACACATGTCGAAGTCCGAGCCAGCCTTTTAAATAGTCGGGATCTTCTGGTTCTCTTATATTTGCTGTCATGATTTCTTTTGCTCTCTGATCATCGTTTTTTACTGGTACAAGCCTGATCTCACCTGAACCTATTTTGAGTGAAGGAAAAATCACCATATTTACTTTCGTAGAGCTCCGAATCGTTGTTCCTGTCATGTCAGCAGCTTCTTTTGGTGTAATTTCAAACTTACAGCCGCTCGCCCATTTTTCTTTTGCCTCTTCTTCTGTTGATATGGTTTCATCCCATATTCTTTTATCTTGAGACCGGCTGAATTTTTTGTTTTTCAGTTCCTGTATATTTGTTGTGGCTTGGACGGTTCCTACTCCAAGCGCCAAGCACATCGGCCATCCATACACAGTCAGTTCCTGATCTTCAAGCACTGAAATAGAACGATCGTTTGTGATAAAATCTGCTCCTCCATGATGCAAAAACTGCCACATAGTGGTTGACTTCCCGGCACCTTTATCACCGATAATGAGCGCTCCTTTTTGGCCATCTTCAAAAGAAACAGCTGCTGCATGTGTAAAGCATCCACCTTGGTTTTCTAGTGTTCTAAGGGCAATTTCTCGGACGATTCGCAGTGGACAGCGTATCGCAGACTCATTATTGTTTTTTCCAATCACAGCATAACGCCCCTTATTGACCGCCACACTGTGCGGCTCGTCACCTTCATGTGAGGCAAATAATACTTGGTCATCTAATTTTAATCGTTTGTAAGTAAACTTCCTTTTTGCAATAATGGTTTCGCCCTTTTGAAAGCAAGCACTGCGAACAGACTGTTCAAGCTCCGGATCAATAATAAACCTTATTTCAATCTGTGAAGGGATATCCCCCTCGCGGCGATCCAATTCTTTTGGGATATAATGTTCAATATCTTCAATCGCCTGCAATTCCATTGATAGAATATGAAAATGAATACCTGCAAACACAAATGACTTTTCAAAAGGAAAATCGTTCTTAGGCTTTTCAAAAAGCGCTTTTATATCCATATAGAATCCTCCTCTTCAATTTGCTATTGCCTTTCAGGAAATAGCTGTATGGCTGGTTCCTCTTCAAGTTCATCGCGATTATCTAAGCTGAAAAAACGCTCAATAAAAGATTTTTTCCATATTTTCAAAGAACCGAAATCATTCTCTCCATAAGCTTCTAAGAAGGATTGGTCACTCATGTCTAGCTGCTTCAATTGATCGATATAGTTCGTTTGATACAATAAATCTAAAAACGTAAACGTGTAAAAAAGTGCTTTCTCGGCCCCTAATTCCTTCGCTCTTACTTGCAAAGCATGCCAATCAAGCTGATTTTGCTCTTCAACAAACATGACGTACTCTCTTACATCACAAAACTTGATCAAATTAAGATCTGCATGTAAGTAGACATACTGTACATTTGTTGCCTCCTTATATAGATGGAAAGCAAGATGGATAAGAAAATCTAATGGCTGGAGCAAATGGACATCTGTTTGAAAAAAGTGCTTTTCTTCAACAGCATCCAGCAAAGCATTTGTTGCTTCGTAGTTTTTTTTCAGTTCAACATCATAAGAGAAATCGACTCGGTGTACCTTCAAAAAATCTTCTCCGCTCCGTTTAATATGTGAATAAAGATTCCCGGCATTCATTCTCCACATCATTTCTTCTTCTCTTTCAATCGGTATTTCCTGGTCGGCAGCCCAGTCATATTTCCCGATGATAAACCCTTCTTTCTTGAGCAATGATGAGGCACTTTTCCGGTCATCTGGATGAATTAAGAAATCAAGGTCTGACATCATTCGCAGTCCATAATCTTTGTACACAAGCGGGGTTAAAATGGCGCCTTTAAGGGGGACCGCTTTCAGCTTTGCATTTCGGAATGTTTGTAACAGACGCTTGAATTCTTTGAATCTCTCCACATTTTTTTGACGATTCCCTATATAGTGATAATGAAGCAAAAATTTGTATGTTGTCGTAATGCTCTTTTCATCATCAAGGCGAATTAAATGAGGTGTCATCAGCTGAAGCACCTTATGTCTTGATGCCAGTCCAATTAATTTAGGCATATCAATGCCATCTTTCAATAGAGCTCTAATAGACTCTTCTTCTTGTTCATTTAATTGAATACGTGAGCTAAGTAATAACAGTCTCTGCTCATTTGAGAGAGTGGATTGATCCAAAACAGCTCGCATGTTTGACTACTCCTTCCCGTAAAACGATTGAAATCTAGTGATAAATCGAGAGCGCTTTCCTTTTCGATTGACTGGCATGTCCAAATCATCAGTTAGTGTATGAAACAATTGATCTGCCTCATATGCTTTTTCACTGTCATATTCAATTTCCAGTTCATAATCTGTAATGCCAAGATAGCTGCTTTGATCCAAATCCACTTTGATGCCTTCCTCAATGTGAAAGGTTGTTCGCTCAGTGACCAATAGCCCTAACATTTCTGGCTGTTGAGTACCTGTAATCGGTAAAGACGTCATGAAGTTCTGTAGATCTAGTTTTTGCGGTAACTCCTCAATAGGTAATGACGTTTCTTCTCTTACTCTTTTATAGCCAGATGTTTGACTGGGGCGTTTGATTTCAAGTGTTAGTTTCCCGCTGATTTGACGGATACGTACGGTATAACCAAATCGTTTTAATAGAAAATCTGGGGTGTCGTAATAGTAATTGAAATTAAGTATATAAGTAGGGCTATAACTTTGAATGAACATGTCGTATATGTGCTGAAAATCTGTTTGTGACAACAAATATTTATATTCCTGCTCAACCATGACTCACCTCCAAAAAGTCTTACACGACAATGTCGGATTGTTCAAGAAGCTCTTGAATGAGGACAGTACCTTTCTCTAAAGAAGTAAATGCCTGCTTTAATGAATAACAAGGCACCTTTTCCACTAGTGCGTTAAGAAATGGTTCTAGCTCTTCGGGTGTCGGCAATGTGAAAAACGGTAATAAGAATTCATTATGTCTTCCAGGATTAATGACTGCATGCTCGTTCAGACGTTCCGCTGCTTCATGCGATGTCATTTTCGATAGTTCTGCACCAGTTTGCCCGTGAGGTAAAAATTCAGGAAACACAATCACATCGATTTTTCCCATTGTTTTGACTTCACGTGCAAACCATTTTTCTAGCTCCTCTGGATATACAAAATGATAGCTTTTATCATCCTCGTTAAAAGGGTGACTTGATGTTTGGAGTCTGTATGGGGTACCAAGCTTTTCAATGGCTTCAAACGAATCTTTCCGAATGCTCATAGATCTAGGCCAGCCAGTTCCCGTGTACTCGGTGTTCGTATATGAAACACCTATATCATCGTTTGTGATATACCGGGCATCGGTTAATGATAATAAGGATAAGATGGTGGACGTTTTCCCTGCCCTTGATCCGCCTACTAGGGCAATTCCCTTTTGGTTCATCTCCATCATGCCCCCATGCAAATAGATGAGTCCATCCTGATAACACAAAAGGCGGAGCAAAACTCTAATTAACCGTAGAGCATGCTGGGCTGCCCATCTGACATCTTTTGGTTCATCTATCACAATGACTTTTTTCTCTCCGTGATACAGGTAGCGGCAGCGGGGTTCCATCTTCGTTTCGTAAAAGACTTCTTCAAGCGGTATTTCTTTTTGAATTTCTTGTGCATATTCACTGGTTAAAATTGTCCAAACGTCTCCTTCATGTCTTTCTGTTAATTTGCTGCAATCAATATAGGGATGTACTTTACTTATGACTAAATTCTGAATTGATTCATCTGCACCTAATACGACACGAACATCATTTTTTTGATAGCTTACATATGACAATGAATGCCACCCCTTATGATAGATTTATAAAAACAATTGCATTTTTTTCCTTCATCAACCAAAATGTAACATATATCAATCTGTTAGAAAGGAGCCGCGACATGAATGAACTGAAACTAACTGAAGTTGAAGAAAAAATTGTCCAGCTTATCATGAATAAGTTGTCTCTCAATGAGCAGCCAAGCCGGGATGATAGTTTAAAAGCTTTAGGATTAAATTCTGTCCAAATCGTCTCTTTTGTTATTTCATTAGAGGACACCTTTCATATTGCTTTTGAAGATGAAGAATTACATCCCGACCACTTCCGCACCTTAGATCGACTCTTTACTTTGGTTAAAAACAAACTGACTAAGACGCTGTAATCACCTGGGCCATAAATAAAGAGCGGTAATGCGAGGAGGCTTCCATCAGCTCCTCATGAGTACCGCAGCTTTGAACAGCACCACCTTCAAGTACATAGATCATATCTGCATTTTGTATGGTTGATAATCTGTGCGCTATCACAAGCAAGGTGCCGCCCCCTTTGGCATCATCTATCCCTTTTTGAACTTTCCTTTCAGTCTGCCGATCAAGCGCGGAGGTCGCCTCATCTAATATAAGTAAATCAGCCTGTTTTAAAAGCGCTCTGGCGATTGCTAAACGCTGTCTTTGTCCTCCTGATAGAGAAATTCCCCTCTCTCCAATGACTGTGTCAAAACCTTTTTCAAGCCCTTTGATGAAGGAAAGAATTTGTGCAACTTCACACGCCTGTTCAAGTTGTTCTTCAGTCACATCATTTAAGCCCATGATTAAATTCAGGCGTATAGTATCTGGGAAAAAATAAGGTTCTTGCGGAACAACGGCTATTCGCCTTAATAAATGAGATGGATTTATCTCTGATAGATCAATCCCATTCACTAAAATTCCCCCGCTATCTGGCTGGTAAAGTCCAAGTGTGAGCTTTGAGATTGTCGATTTCCCGCTTCCGCTCGCTCCAACAATCGCCACTTTCTTTCCCTTTGGAATATGAAGCTTCAAGCCGTCTAAAGCGCCTTTAGAGGTTTGTTCATAAGAAAAGCAAACATCTTCAAACACCACGTCTTCTACAGCATCTATTTGTTTTGTTCCTTTTTCTTCGTTTTCCATTTGCAGCACTTCTGCGATTCGATGAACAGATGCACGCTGTTGGAAAAATTCAAATACATACTGGAATAACTCTTGATAACTCTTCATTAATTGAGATGCATATTGGTAAATGACGACAAATAAACCGATGGACATGTTTCCTGCTGCTACTTGATATGTGCCAAACACTAGAACTGATAGTATCCCAAACCATTTCAATGGTTCTGTTAAAAAAAGAAGCTTATTTTGAAACTTACCTTCCTTCATGACACGATCCATCATTTTGTTAAACAGCTTTTCATACAAACCAATTTCCCACTTACGCCGATCAAATGCGACAACTTCCCTTGTAGAGGAAATTCCTTCTTCTACATGCACGAATAGGTCTGATTTTCTCTCCTGCACATCTTTTGCTATGTTTGTTGCCGTTTTCGCCATTTTTTTACCGATAATGAAATAACAAGTGCTTGCAAAGAGAAGCAAGAAAAATAAGACATAACTCACAGATAGTAAAACGATAGATAAAACAACGGCCATAAAAATCGTTTGGACAATTTTCGGTATATGTAAAGCAGCCGTGACAGCAACTGTCTTTACATCTTGATTAAGCTTGTGTAAATAAAAACTAACTGGGTGAGTTTTATATGATCTCATGGATACTTGCTGAAGCTGATCTAGCATCATTTTCTGCAATGAATGGTGGATGGTCAGATAGTTTTTATGCATCACATACGGACTCGCCACAAACATCACAACATACACAAGAAATATAATGGCAAACAGCATCAAGATCTGGGAAAAATGTGGACTGATACCACTATGCAAAAGAACATCATCAATGAGCCACTTTTGCAGTCCTATCATGGCTAAATTAGCTGCTGCTTCAATCAAAACGAGTAAAAGAGCAAGGAGGAGCATCCATTTTTGCCTTGTGATTAAAAGAAACAGCCAATTTTTTCTCATGTTACACCTGCCTCCTTTTCTGAGCGGTCAGACGCTAATTGGTAAAAATGCCCCTTTTTCCTCATCAATTCATAAAAAGATCCAGTCTCTAACACACGACCATCTTTTATAAAAATAATTCTGTCAAAATGTCTGACCGTTGATAAACGGTGTGCAACTGCAATGACAGTAGAATCCTTAAATGTTTGGTGTAATGCCTGCTGGACTTTTTGCTCACTGACATTGTCAAGAGATGCTGTGGCTTCGTCGAGTAATACAATACTTGGATTTTTGGCAAATAGTCTGGCAATCGCTATTTTTTGTTTTTGCCCGCCGGAAAGTTTTAATCCCCTTTCCCCGAGTATGGTGTCGTATCCATTTTCTAATTCTCTTATAAATGAATCACAGTCTGCTTTTTTTGCGGCTTCAATGATCTGTTGATATGAAAGACTTGTATCTCCAAAACGAATATTGTCCTTTACACTCATATTGAATAAGAACGTTTCTTGAAAAACAAATCCCATCGCACCTCTTATTTGACTAGTAGGTAAATGGCGAAAATCTACTCCATTCAGTGTAATCATCCCGGCTGAGGGATCATAAAAGCGTCCAATTAGCTTAAGAAGTGATGTTTTCCCTCCGCCGCTCGTACCGACAAGCGCTACTTTTTCACCCTTCCGAATATGTAGATTCATCCCTTTTAATAAAGGAGGATGATTTGGATAATGAAAACTGACGTCATGAAACTCGATATCGCCTTCTACATGATCAAGGTGCACCGGCTGCTGAGGCTCTCTAATATCAGGTGTTTTTTTCATAAAATGATATAAAGGCTCAATTTGAAAGGTTAATATCCGTTGTTCTGTTAAAAGTGTGACAATGGAAGTAAGCATATGCATCGCTGAAAAATAATATAGGATATATGCCACAAAACCACCTGTCGTCAGCTGTCCAGTCTTTACAAGGTGGATACCAATACCAAAAGTGGCAAGAGCACCAATATAATAAGTCAGCCTGCGGTTGCTTCCTCGTAAATAGGCGAAAAACACATTTTTTTCATGATCTTGGCGCACTTTTTCATGCAGTCGTTGAATTCGCTCCATATCCCATTTCATATAGCCTAAAATTCTAAGCTCTTCCATCGAAGCAAGACTTTCGTATAATTTTGTTTGCAGCGTGCGAAAACCTTCTGCACTTTGTCTCCCGTAGATTGTTGCCTTTTTTTCAAGCCATGGTCCAAAGACATAGTAGAGAATAAAACTTGGGATGATGATGAGTGTGAGAAAAATAGAAATGTTTATCATAAAGAAAAGTGAGATGGCGATAAATAATATCTGATTGATAAATTGTGGGAAGTATCGTCTGTAAATTTCTTGTACAGCTCGTGTCTGTGTGTTAACAAAGGAGAGTGTTTCACTAACAGAATGTTGTTCGTAGTATGAGAAACCAAGTTGACGGATTTGCTGGAAGGCAGCAAATTGTGAATCTCTTGAGGCTTGTTCAATTAATTTTCTTTGCCATAAATTTCGTGCGGCGGTCAGTATAATACCAAGTACAATTAAGCCAGTCAGTCCTAACAATAAACCATTCATTTTTGAAAAGTCTTTTGCTGGCAAAATGGTCTCAATAAAATATTGAATAAATTTAGGTATTATGAGCTCGCTCAAGGTAATAACGAAACCACTCATAATAACTAGAATCACTTTACCTGTATAAGGCTTTAAGAATGAAAGTGTCCATAAATATACACGCCATAACTGCTTTGAACCCTTGTCGATTTGTTTCAATCCACCACCAGCCTTTTGCTCTTTTTCAACAAAAAACGGAATTTTTTTACATCTTTTTCGATCCTTGTTTGGATTATATAAAATGTTTTTAGTCATGACAATGTGTAATTTGTATCATTATAACAAAAAAGACAGTGACTTCCATCACTGCCTAATCGTCCTATATTTCACTGTTATCTAGTGATACGCGCATACCACTGAGGCTCTATTTGATCAAAATAATGATGATCTTTTAGCACATTTTCTAGTCTTTCAATCATCTCATCCATTTGACCCGGATCGAATTTAATGACCCACATAATCGATGAGAAGATACTCATTGCGACATAAACAGAGTAAAGCAGCCAAAAGTCATCCGGAATGTTCCCATCAAAATATCCATTAATTTGACCTGCCGAAAAGGCTTCACTTGTTTCTCTGCTGAAAAGAGCTACTTTATAAAAATCGTGAATGGGATCTCCCCAATCAAAATTGTTAAAATCAATGACACCTGCATATTTATTATCGTTTACTATAATGTTCCCTAAATGAAAATCATCGTGCTGAAATTGATTAGGTCTGCCTTTCACAATATCTATGTGCTTGGCTATAAACTGAGCCACTTTTTCATCCCCTTCAAGGGAGATGCCGCTTTCCCGGTAAGCAGTTAAATATCGATGATGCTTTTTAATGACACGATCTTCCCAAGGTTCGATGTGTGAAGGTGCCGGATATTTATGCATATTTCGTAAATCCCGACCTGCACTTACCCCGAGAGCATACTGCTTTTCTTCAGTTAACTGACCCATGATTTCTTTTGCTTCCTGGCCTTCTATAAACGATAAAATATAGTACACTTGCTGTTTTGCTTCTAGAACACCGATGTCCACTGGATCAGCACACTGAACACCGTGACGTCTTAATTCGGATAGCAGTTCAAACTGCGTCTTTATTTTGTCATACTGGTCTTGTTCTGTGAATCGAAGGACATATTTTTCACCTGATACGGTAGTCATGACCCATTTTTCATCCCGAGAATATCCTTTATCAATCTGGTCTATGCTGACTGCTTCTTTTAATAAGGGAATGTGCTGCATAAGGTCTGTTTTATTCATGGATTCATTCATCCTTCCAGTCTCTTTTCTTCTCACTCTACCAAATATTTCATTTGAATAGAATGATTAACAATTCCTATTTATGTCGAAACTGCTTTACAATGTTTTTTCATTCTAATATAGTTAATTTATGTAAATGATAGAAAATTTGTAAAAAGGAGCGTTGCAGATGAATGAACCGACGGATGTCCTTTCACTTTCAAGTCAAGTAAAAGATTTGGTTCTGCGTTCTTTGGATGATAGCAGTAAGATTTCTATTGGTGCAGATGAAGAATTAACAAATCACGGTCTCGATTCGATTAAAGCAGTTTCACTCATATTGGAATTAGAAGAGGTTTTTGATATTCAATTTGCAGATGAGGAATTACTGACAGAGCACTTTTCGACAATCAATAAAATTGTTCATCAGCTGCAAAATAAGTTAGCTGATTAATCTTTTTTGCATGAAAAAAAGGCATCTCTTTAAAAGACATGCCTTTTTTGTTTAAGCAGAAGGTACATCACCCGTCGGACTAATAAGCGAGAGCGCGTAATCTTCTGTAAAGATGCGTTTAGATAAGTTATTCACGCCGTCTAATGTGACGCTGTTGATTTCGTCAATAATTTCATCGAGTGTCCGATGTTTGCCAAGGAGCAGTTCGTTTTTACCGTTTCGGCTCATTTTGCTGTTTGTGCTTTCAAGGCTCAGCATAAGGTTGCCTTTCATTTGCTCTTTAGAGTTCTCTAGTTCTTTCTGCGTGATTCCCTCACGCTTTAAGACGTCTAATGTTTGTAAGATGGTCTCAGAGAGCAGGTTTAGCTGCTTCGCTCCAGTTCCGCCATAAATCGTGAGCATTCCATTATCTGCAAACGAACTGTGATAGCTGAAGACGGAATAAGCAAGTCCTTTGTCCTCTCTTACATCTTGGAATAATCGGCTGCTCATGCTTCCGCCAAGAACATTATTTAAGACGATTAAGTCATAGATGCCTTTATCTCCCGCTGGAAGGCCATTAAAGCCCAGGCATAGGTGCGCTTGTTCCGTTTCCTTTTTGCGTGTGAGCTTGTCATAATGAAATGCTGGAGCTTCGACAGGCTGCTTTTTCCCTTTTCCTTCATAAGAGCCGAATAGCTTTTCAACCTCACGAATAAAGGTCTCATCTACGTTCCCTGCAACAGAGATCACAACGCGGTCTGGCGTGTAGAATTCATCCATATATTTTCTAAGTGAGTCTCCGTTAAAGGTAGAAAGTGTTTCCTCTGTTCCTAAAATCGGATATCCTAATGAATGTTCACCATAAATGGCTTTGCTTAATAAATCATGAACGATGTCATCAGGTGTATCCTCATACATTTTAATTTCTTCGTACACCACATTTTTTTCTTTTTTCAGCTCTTCTTCATCAAAAGCAGAGTGAAAGAACATGTCGCTTAATACATCGAGGGCGTAGCCAGCATGTGAATCAAGCACCTTTGCATAGTAGCAAGTGTATTCTTTTGATGTAAAGGCATTCACTTGACCACCAATGCGGTCAAAGGATTCTGCGATATCACGTGCAGATCTTGTCTTTGTCCCTTTAAAGAACATATGCTCTAAAAAGTGTGAGATTCCATTAATTTCAGGTGTCTCATGTCTAGAGCCTGTTCCAATCCAGACGCCAATTGCGACAGACCTTACAGTGGGATTGTTTTCGAGTACAATTCTTACTCCGTTTTGGCAAGTATACGTTTTGACCAAGTTTTGCTCCTCCTATTCAACAAACAGATCGCATCACGGATGTCTTTTTTCACTTAGGAGGTCAGAAACCGTCCCTAATTCATATCCTCTTTCCTTGATTTGAGTGATAAGTGCGTCAAGACTTTTCGCCGTTGCATCTGTTGGATGCATTAATATCATCGCCCCATTGTGAATTTTCCCAAGCACCCGCTTTTGTAAAATAGCCGGTGATGGCTTTTGCCAGTCGATGGTGTCTACTGTCCACATAATGGTTTCCATGCCTTCTTGTTTGGCAAGCTTAACTGTTTCTTCTTTAAAGCTGCCGCTTGGAGGCGCAAACCATTTTGGTTTCTTCCCAAGGGATTCTTCAATTTGGCGATTTGTTTTCATTATCTGCTCTAATGCTCGTTCTCTTGTCAGTGTGCGCATATCTGGGTGATTGTATGAATGATTTCCAATTTCATGACCATCTGCCACGATTTTTTTAGCAAGTTCTGTGCTTTTTTTCACCCATTTGCCTTCTAAGAAAAAGGTCGCCTTGACTTGGTGCTTTTCCAGCGTCTTTAACATGTTGATTAAATGCTCGTCACCCCAAGCTACGTTGATGAGGAATGCATTCATTTTTTTATCTGGATGGCCTTTATAAATGGGCTCTGCACCAAGTTCATGTAAATGAATAGATGGTTTTGTTTCATTGAAAACAAGCAGCTTTTCATCGAATGACCCCTGTTTCTTCATTTTTTCATAAGAGGCATCGATATCAACTGTCTGTCCATTTAAGCCGGGTATCTTTTTCCACACTTTATCAATCTTAGCATTTTGCGCCTTTACTTCATAGTCAGAAGACTTCGATTCGATCTCCTGATATAAAATATCTTTTGAGACAGATGCTACCTCGGCATGCTCTTTCATTGATTCAATATATGTAACAGCAGCCGGCTGCTTCATCGTTTGATATGACACGAGCAGTAAAAATACAAACACCATGAATGGTAACGTTTTTTTCAATGGTTGTCCCTCCCCTTTACCACAAATTATGATGGGGAGAAACAAGCTAGAACTATTGTTAGCGCATGAAAAGAAAGAAGCCTGGCACGGATACCTGGCTTCTAACACATTTTATTTGATCTCATTAAGACTGCTTTTCTTCTTTTTCCTTTTCTTCACGTAAAACAGCTTTCCGAGAAAGGTTCACACGGCCTTGTTTATCGATTTCAGTGACTTTGACAAGTAATTCATCGCCAAGTTTCACAACATCTTCTACTTTGCCCACACGCTCAAGCGCAAGCTCAGAAATATGAACAAGTCCATCTTTTCCGCTGAAGATTTCAAGGAAGGCACCGAATTTTTCAATGCGTTTGACTTTACCTAGGTAAAGCTGTCCTACTTCAACTTCTCTCACAAGATCTTCAATGATTTTCTTCGCTTTTTGGTTCATATCTTCTTCTGTAGAAGAAATAAAGATTGTACCATCTTGTTCAATATCGATTTTTACACCGGTATCTTCAATGATTTTATTGATTTGTTTACCGCTTGGTCCAATGACATCGCGAATTTTATCCGGATTGATTGTCATCGTTAAGATTTTTGGTGCATAACGAGACAATTCTCCTCTAGAAGCAGGAATCGTTGACAACATGCTGTCTAGGATTTCCATTCTTCCTTTTTTCGCTTGTTGAAGAGCCTCTTCTAAGATGTCTTTTGATAGACCATCGATTTTGATGTCCATTTGAAGTGCTGTGACACCTTTTGATGTACCTGCAACTTTAAAGTCCATATCTCCAAGTGCATCTTCCATTCCTTGAATGTCTGTCAGCACTGTGTAGTATTCCCCTGATTTCACAAGTCCCATTGCAATCCCTGCAACTGGTGCTTTAATTGGAACACCCGCATCCATCATCGCAAGTGTGCTTGCGCAAATACTTGCTTGTGAAGTAGATCCGTTTGATTCTAATACCTCTGAAACAAGGCGAACCGTATAAGGGAAATCTTTTTCGGATGGAATCACTGGTTCTAGTGCACGTTCACCTAGTGCGCCATGTCCGATCTCACGGCGACCTGGACCACGCATTGGGCCTGTCTCACCAACACTGAACTGCGGGAAGTTGTAATGGTGCATGAATCGTTTTGATTCTTCAACACCTAGACCATCAAGAATTTGCACATCGCCAAGTGCACCTAATGTACAAATACTGAGCGCCTGTGTTTGTCCTCTTGTAAATAAGCCTGAACCGTGCGTTCTTGGCAGGAGTCCTACTTCTGAAGAAAGTGGACGGATTTGATCTACACCGCGTCCATCTGGACGTACTTTCTCTTCAGTGATCAGACGGCGAACTTCGTTTTTGACAAGCTTATTTAATACATCTTTCGCTTGTTTAATCGTTGCTTCGTCACGTTCTTCTGCTTCAAACTTCTCGACTACAGCTTTTTTCACAGCACTGATTGCATCCTCACGCGCATGCTTCTCATGTACTTGAATCGCTTTCAGCAGGTCTGCTTCAGCAAGGGCTTTTACTTCGTCTGCTAACGTTTGATCTACTTCATATAAAGGAATATCGATTTTTTCTTTACCGACTGCCTTCACAATTTCTTCTTGGAATTCGATTAAGCGTTTGATTTCTTGGTGACCGTACATGATCGCTTCAAGCATTGTTTCTTCCGGTACTTCATCAGCACCAGCTTCTACCATGTTGATCGCATCTTTTGTTCCAGCAACCACAAGATTGATGTCACTTTGTTCAAGCTGCTCCACATTTGGGTTAATGATGAGCTTTCCATCCACTCGTCCTACTGTAACGCCGGCGATTGGTCCCTCAAATGGAATGTCAGACACACATAAAGCTAAAGATGAGCCAAACATTGCAGCCATTTCAGATGAGCAATCTTGATCCACACTCATGACGATGCTAATAACTTGTACTTCGTTTCTAAATCCATCTGCAAACAGCGGACGAATTGGTCTGTCAATTAAGCGGCTTGCAAGGATAGCCTTTTCACTTGGACGACCTTCTCTTTTAATGAAGCCGCCAGGAATTTTACCTACTGCGTATAGTCTTTCTTCGTAGTTCACAGTGAGCGGGAAGAAATCAAGTGGTTTTGGTTCTTTAGAAGCTGTTGCTGAGCTAAGCACAGCCGTATCTCCGTAGCGTACGAGGACCGCTCCGTTTGCTTGCTTTGCAAGCTGGCCAGTTTCAACTGTCAGTTGACGTCCAGCCCAGTCTATGGTGAAGACATGTTTCTCTTGTCCCATTCTGAGATAAACTCCTCTCTTATCGTAAAGTTTTAGTTAGTTCTTATTATGAACAAAATGATTTTCACATATCAATGTGAAAGCTGTATGTAGAAGGGTTTTTGCCATTCTTTCAACATTTTAACCATAAAATATTAGTGATTATACGATAAAAAAGCGGGAATCCTCCCGCTTTTTACGATTATCGACGTAAGCCTAGTTTGTTAATTAACTCACGGTAACGAGTTACGTCTTTATTACGTAGATACGTAAGAAGATTACGACGTCTACCTACCATTTTCAAAAGACCGCGACGTGAGTGGTGATCTTTCTTATGAGTACGTAAATGCTCGTTCAAGTTGTTAATTGATTCTGTTAGGACAGCGATCTGAACTTCTGGAGATCCAGTATCAGATTCGTGTGTTTTGAACTCATTAATTAATTGCGTTTTACGCTCTTGAGTAATTGCCATCCTGTTTCACCTCCAAATCATGTTAGCCCCATCTACCTCGCAACCGTCGGTGAAGTCGGTTTGCCAAGTAAGTGGTTTTAAAGCTACAGGAATAATCATACTAAAAATATGCTGAATTTGCAAATGGTAGAGCAGTTTTTCTATGATTTTTTTGTTTGTTTGAGCTGATCTTGAAAAAACTGAATCGCTTCTTCTTTATCTTGACTGATTTGAGCCGTCAGCTCCTGGATTCCGTTAAATTTACGTTCACTGCGAATGCGCTTGAACCATTGTAATTTAATCGGCTGGCCATAGATTTCTTCGTTAAAATCAAAAAGGTTTACTTCAATGGCAGGCTGATCAGGACGCTTTTCATAGAATGTTGGTTTATAGCCAACGTTACAAACGCCGTCATATTCTTTGCCTTTCACTTCTGCTCTTACTGCATATACCCCTGTTGGCGGAATAATGTATTCAGCAGATAAGCCGACATTAGCTGTCGGAAAACCGATCGTCCGTCCGCGTTTGTCTCCATGGATGACAATGCCGCGAAGCTGATAAGGTTTTCCTAGAAGCTCGCTCACATATTCAACATCCCCATTTTTTAATGCGGAACGGATGAGAGTGGAGCTGACTTTTCGGTCTTGATTGGACAGCTTAGGGACGATGGTTGCCGTGATACGGCCTTTTCCATATTCATCAAACGTTTCCATTGTGCCTGCACCAAAACGGCCAAACGTAAAATCAAATCCCGCTACTGCGTGCTTCACATTCAATTCATCCAAATATTGATCCACAAACTCTTGAGGAGATAGAGCTGCAAAGCTCTCGCTGAATTGTACGATGTATAAATAGTCAGCGCCCAGCTGTTCGATGAAATCAATTTTATCCTCAAGCGGTGTAATTAAGTCTTTTGGTTCCCGTGCCTTTTGCAAAACATGTGAAGGATGCGGATGAAAGGTCATGACCGCTAAGGCCAATCCTTCTTTTTTCGCAATGCTTTTCGCTTCGTCAATGACTTTTTGATGCCCGAGGTGAACACCGTCAAAGTACCCTAAAGCCATGACAGACGGGACTTGATCCTTTTGATTCAATGTTTGTGGGTGTGAAATATGTATAGTCTTCACGAGATGTCACCTTTTCTTTAAGATTGCTTGTCCTGAGATAAGATCTTCGCCGGCTTCATCAGGTTCGGTTTGGTCGGGTGCTTCATATATATCGCCAGACAACGACCTGAAGGAGCAAAAACAGCGACACGATCCTCCTCTGCGAAATGAGCAAATTCATCAGGCATTGGCAGGACTGCACCGTTTTCCACTTTACTTGCTAATGTATCATTTATCTCCCATTTCGGCAAATGATTGAGCGCACGCTCGATCGGGACAAGGTGCTCATCTACAGTTCCTTCCTCGCTTATCTCTCTCAGCTCATCCAGCGTGATACATTCATCAAGTGTAAAATCACCAGACCCTGTGCGAATGAGGTGTGACATGTGGGCTGGAAATCCTAGTTTCTTGCCTATATCAACCGCTAATGTTCTCACATATGTTCCCTTTGAGCATAGTACGGTGAATCTAAATGACACGCTGCCATCCTCATATGTGACAGGTGTAGTCCGCTCGATACGGTGAATAGTAATTTTACGGGCCGGCCGCTCAATTTCAATGCCTTCTCTAGCATATTCATAGAGCTTTTTCCCGCCAATTTTCACAGCAGAAAACATGGGAGGAATTTGTTCAATGGTTCCTTCAAACTGCTTCAGCGCCGCATCAATGTCTCTTTCTGAGATCGGTTTTTCCACTTTTTTTTCTTCTACGATCTCACCTGTTTGGTCTTCTGTTGTCGTAGAAAAGCCAATCGTGATTTCTGCATCATACGTTTTCGATTTATCTGTTAAGTATTCTACAATCTTCGTTGCTCTTCCGATACAAATAGGCAGAACACCTGAAACCTCTGGGTCGAGGGTGCCTGTATGTCCGACTTTTTTTGTGTGCAAAATTTTTCTTACCTTAAACACACAGTCGTGGGAGGTCATGCCTCTTTCTTTATGTAATAAAAGAACACCATTTATCATCTGCGTTCTCTCCTTTCATAAACGATGAAAAAGGACAGACGATCATCGCCTATCCTTATTTCAACGTCTTATTCGTGATCTTTTGTGTTTAATTCAGCAATCAGGCTTTCAATTCGGTTTCCGTAATCTACGGATTCGTCGAATTCAAAATGAAGTTCTGGTGTTTTGCGAAGTCTGATTCGATTGCCAATTTCAGAGCGGATGTACCCTTTAGCCTTTGCAAGGCCTTTTAAGGTTTCCTCTCTTTTCTTCTCGTCGCCAAGAACAGAAATGTAGACTTTGGCAATTTGCAAATCACCGGATACTTCGACATCAGTTACAGTCAAAAAGCCGATTCTTGGATCTTTTAGCTTTCTGCCTAGGATGTCGCCCAATTCTTTTTTCATTTGCTCACCCACACGGGTTGCTCTCATACTCATGATCTTATCACCTCTAATTAAAACCACTCAGTTTTCGTGATCGTTCGTTCAATTTCAGGAAAAGAATCGATAAAGCTTAATACACGCTGAAGCTCCTTTTCCACTTGAACCCGAGATGAGGAAATCACGGCGATTCCAATTGATGTACGCTGCCATGTATCCTGGTAATCCATTTCAGCAATGGTTACATTGAATTTATGACGCGTTCTAGTCAATATACGCTGAAGAACCGCACGTTTTTCCTTCAGTGAGGATGCATCATAGATCATACACTCACATTCGGTATAACCGATCATTTTCTTTCGATTTCTTGCATAACGAATGATTCCATAACATCACCTTCACGGATATCATTGTATTTCTTAATGGTAATACCACATTCATAGCCTTGTGAAACTTCTTTCACATCATCTTTAAATCGTTTTAACACGTCAACTTCGCCTTCGAAAATAACGACGCCGTCACGGATTAAGCGGATTCCGCTATCTCTTGTAATCGTTCCTTCAGTTACATAGCCGCCAGCAATTGTACCGATTTTAGATACTTTGAACGTTTGACGAACTTCAACTTGACCGATGACTTTTTCTTCATATTCAGGGTCAAGCATTCCTTTCATCGCAGCTTCAATTTCATCGATGACTTTATAGATAATGCGGTGCAAGCGGATATCAACGTTTTCAGTCTCAGCTGTGCTCTTCGCATTTCCATCAGGACGTACGTTAAAGCCAATCACGATGGCATTAGAAGCACTTGCTAAAATGATATCTGATTCCGTAATCGCTCCAACACCCGTATGGATGATTTTCACTTTTACGCCTTCGACTTCAATTTTTTGAAGAGCTGCCGTTAATGCTTCAGCAGAGCCTTGTACGTCTGCTTTCACGATCAAGTTGATATCTTTTACGTCACCTTGTTTGATTTGCTCAAATAGGTCGTCTAGAGATAATTTTGCTTTGTCTGAACGCTGTTCGTCCAGCTGCTTAGAAGCACGCGCCTCACCAACTTGACGAGCTGTTTTTTCATCTTTGAATACGAGGAACTGATCCCCTGCATTTGGTACATCGTTTAAACCAGTGATTTCAACAGGTGTAGATGGTCCTGCTGTTTTCACGCGGCGGCCGATATCATTGACCATTGCACGTACACGGCCAAATGTATTTCCGACGACGATTGGGTCACCTACATGAAGTGTACCTGTTTGAACCAGAAGGGTTGCAACAGAACCTCTTCCTTTATCAAGCTCAGCCTCGATAACAGTCCCTTTTGCCGCACGATTTGGGTTGGCTTTCAATTCTGCTACTTCGCTGACAAGAAGGATCATTTCGATCAATTCGTCAATGCCTTCACCTGTTTTTGCAGATAGTGGCACGAAGATCGTTTCCCCGCCCCAAGCTTCTGGTACAAGACCATGCTCAGTTAATTCCTGCATCACGCGGTCAGGGTTTGCTGTTGGTTTGTCAATTTTATTGACAGCGACAATGATTGGCACTTCTGCCGCTTTCGCATGGTTAATCGCTTCAATTGTCTGAGGCATAACACCATCATCTGCTGCAACAACCAGAATTGTCGTATCCGTTACTTCGGCACCACGTGCACGCATCGTTGTGAATGCTGCGTGTCCAGGTGTATCAAGGAACGTAATTTTTTTGCCATTTTCTTCGATTTGGTATGCACCGATATGCTGCGTGATTCCACCTGCTTCGCCTTCGACGACTTTTGTCTTACGAATGCTGTCAAGAAGAGTTGTTTTCCCGTGGTCAACGTGTCCCATGATCGTTACAACTGGAGGGCGTACTTGCATATCTTCTTCTTTATCTTCAACTTCATACTTTTCAAGTTCAGTTTCTTCTAAAATAATGACTTCCTCTACTGGAACACCATATTCAGAAGCGATTAATTCAACTGTATCTTTGTCAAGTTCTTGGTTGATCGTTGCCATAACACCAAGCATCATCAGCTTTTTGATGATTTCAGCTGTTTCTTTTCCAAGCTCATCAGCCAGCTGGCCGACAGTCATTGAATTTGTAAATTCAATTTTTTCAGGAAGCTCTTTTTTAGGCTTCACAGGTCTAGCTTGCTGATGCTGCGGTTTGTTATTTCCACCACGTTTATTTTTGTTTTTATTTTGGTTGTTGTTTTTTTTGTTTTTATTAAATTGATTATTCTGCACGTCATTCTTCTTTCTATCATTGTTTTTGTTAGATGATTGTTTTTTTTGTTCTGCGGGTTTCTCGTTAGTTGTCTCTTTTGCTTTGGCTTTTTTATAGATAGCGTCTAGCTTTTTCACAGTGTCGTCTTCAAGCGTCGCCATGTGGTTGTTCACTTCCACGTTCATATCCTTAAGCGCTGCTATAATATCTTTACTTGAAACATCTATGGCTTTTGCGTATTCATATACTCTCACTTTAGCCATTCGTTCACCCCCAAATAAATTAATCGAGCAAGCTTATGAGCTTCTTAGCGAAGCCTTGGTCAGTGACAGCGACAACTACGCGAGCTTCTTTCCCAATAGAACGTCCGAGAACGGAACGGTCTTCAACTTTTCTAACCGGAACATTATAAAATTTGCATTTGTCAGATACCTTTTTTTCTGTGTTAGGTGAGGCATCTGCTGCAAGAAGAACCAGCTTAGCACGCGCATGTCTAATTTCTTTGATCACCAGATCTTCTCCTGACACGACTTTACGAGCTCGATTTGCTAGACCAAGCAAAGGATACCATTCAGATTCATTCATTAGGTTTTTTCACCTTTTCAGCTAGTTCTAGTAATTCTTCAAATATGTGTTCGTCAATCTGTGTCTGAAATTGCTGCTGTAAACTGCGTTTGTTCTTTGCCGCAAGAATGGTTTCTTTATCGAGAGAAAGGTAAGCCCCGCGTCCGTTCATTTTTCCGGTAGCGTCAACAGACACTTCTCCTTCTTTCGAACGAACAACACGGATCAGTTCTTTCTTTGGTTTCATTTCTCCCGTCACGACGCATTTTCTAAGCGGGATTTTTTTTCGGCTTTTCACCTTTTATATCACCTCTTATTCGTCAGATTCCTCAGCAACTGGTTCAGCCTCTAAGAAAAGAGATTCAGAGTCTTCAGTTCTTGGGAAAATACCGAGTTCCCTTGCATCTGTTTCGCTTTTAATGTCAATTTTCCAGCTGGTCAGCTTCGCTGCAAGACGAGCATTTTGACCTCTTTTACCAATCGCTAATGACAGCTGATAATCAGGGACAATGACTGTTGTCGCCTTGTCTTCTTCATTCACAATGACATCAAGTACTTTTGATGGACTCAGCGCATTGGCAACAAATTCAACCGGGTCATTAGACCAATGGACAATGTCAATTTTTTCGCCTTTTAGCTCATTGACAATTGCTTGTACACGCTGACCTTTTGGTCCAACACAGGAGCCAACTGGATCAACATCAGGATCATCTGTACGAACAGATATTTTAGAACGGTCTCCAGCTTCTCTAGCAACCGATTTAAGCTCTACAGTACCATCATAAATTTCTGGTACTTCAATTTCAAATAAACGCTTTAAAAGACCTGGATGTGTTCTAGACACATAAATTTGTGGCCCTTTTGTTGTTTTTTCTACTTTTGTAATGAACACTTTAATGCGGTCATGAGGTTTGTATTCTTCATTTGGCATTTGTTCATTGACAGGAAGAAGGGCTTCGATTTTGCCAAGTGACACGTAAATGAATTTACTGTCAATTCGCTGAACGATTCCCGTCATAATGTCTTCCTCGCGGTCGATAAACTCAGTGTAGATCACACCACGCTCTGCTTCTCTCACTCGCTGCGTCACAACTTGTTTCGCTGTCTGAGCTGCAATGCGTCCGAAGTCTTTTGGTGTGACTTCAATCTCAACGACGTCACCCACCATGTAATTCGGGTTAATATTGGCTGCATCATCTACAGAGATTTCAAGGCGAGAATCATACACTTCATCTACAACATCTTTTCTTGCGAACACACGAATCGTTCCCGTTTCGCGGTTTAAATCAACACGAACATTTTGTGCTTGATTAAAATTACGCTTATATGCAGAAATGAGTGCAGCTTCTATCGCTTCAATTATAATTTCTTTACTAATACCCTTCTCTTTCTCAAGAACAGTCAGGGCATCTAACAACTCACTACTCATTTTTATGGTTCCCCCTTATATCAATGAAAAGGTTAATTGAACGAAACTGCTAATCTTGCGTTAGCTATTTTTTCGTATGGAATATTGATCTCTTTCTTTCTTGTCTTGATCTTCACTGTCACTGTTGCAATCTCACCATCAAAGCTTGTAAGCTCACCTTCAAATGCTTTTTCACCATCAATTGGTTCATATGTTTTCATGAAAACATTTTTTCCAAGTGCTTTTTCAAAATCAGCTTTTTTCTTTAATGGGCGCTCCGCTCCAGGAGAGGACACTTCAAGAAAGTAGTTTTGGCTAATCGGATCTGCCTCATCAAGCTTTTCGCTCAAGGCTTCGCTCACTTTGGCACACTCTTCGATATCGACACCTTTATCAGAGTCAATAAACACGCGAAGGAACCAGTTTTGACCCTCTTTGACAAATTCAACATCAACGAGTTCAAGCTGTAAGCCATCTAAAATTGGCTGCACCATTTCGCTTACGACATCCACTACTTTTTTGCTCATTCTCTTCCTCCTTGTGCTTTCGATAAACGCTCTTATCAATCATTCTGCATAAAAACCCTGCTTTATGTGAGCAGGGGGAGCAGAAAACGGATGAATAATGTCGAGACAAAAATTGCCTGTTCAATACAAAAGAGCGGGTTTCCCCACTCTTGTCTCGGTAATCGTTAGCATTTCCATAAAAACTATACCATATCCAATTTTTTTATGCAAATGAAGTTCCTTATTCAGCAGGCATTCATCATCGGTTTTTTTCATTCATTCTTTTCGCATGTTCACTGATAAGTGCTGCCTCCCTGCTCCCTTTTATGATGCGGAATCCGTCATAATCCGGATAGAGCGAGTCATCGTCCTGAATGCTTGTTAAAATCCAAAATTGACTGCCAGCACCTCCAAGCCGCTCTACCGCTGACAGCCAGCTTTGATATACGCCTGGACGAGCTGATTGATTTTGGTAGCCAAACTCTTCTAGCA
Source organism: Bacillus sp. ABR (assembly GCF_056172715.1). Classification (NCBI taxonomy): domain Bacteria; kingdom Bacillati; phylum Bacillota; class Bacilli; order Caryophanales; family Bacillaceae; genus Bacillus; species Bacillus sp. ABR. The sequence continues at coordinate 262,972 of NZ_JAOYSL010000003.1, forward strand.
CAACTGGTTTTCCGATTGAATTTCCGCGGGTGATATGGTCTTCGATCCATTTCACTCCCCAGACAGCAGACTTGTTCCAGTGATCTGGGTACAAATGATAGGTTCCATAATCGATATGAGGAAGAGATGTTAGACGGTCCCAATCGACGCCTTCCCCTCCTCCGTAAAACCAATCTTCATGTCCTGGTATACGAAAGAATCCTTCATCTCCTACTGCAACAAGATGGTGACGATCAATCGATTTGATCCATGTACTCATTTCATCTGCCCATTTGACTAGTACATTTCCCGTTGGATCTGACTGCATCCGCGGCTCGTTGGCTAACTCCCAAGTCATAATAGCTGGATCGTCTTTATATTGAACACCTGTATACGTATTGGTTCTTTCTAATACATAGCGGACATAATTTTTGTAAGCCTTTTGAATACGAGGATCTGTATAAAAGGCATCATGCGATCCTGCCCCGAACCACTTCACATATTGATTCATACCGCCGAAGTCATCCCAATTGTTCACTAGTGGGATGACAAGCTTTATTCCTTCCTTTCCTGCTTTATAAATGGCATAATCTAGTTTTTGAAATCCCGATTCTTCATAGACCCCTGGACTAGATTGTAAGACTGAGTTTTCTTGAGGGGCCCCGTCGTGAAAGCCCCAAATCCGTATGACCTTTAAATTCATTGCTTTCATATCATCGAACACAGCATCTACCATTTTTTTAGATTTGTAATGGAAATAGTAATTATTTGTGCCGGCGAAGTAAAATGGTTGATTGTTCAGCGTAAATTGTGTACCAGACGTCTGCACATAAGCGGCCGCTTTAATCGTAAGCGAAAACCAGCCGGACCATATAGCGGCCACAAGTATGAAGCAAGATACTCTTTGAGCCCACTTTTTCATTTACATTCTCCTCACAATCTATCTCTATCCTTCTTGAGGCAGGATCACGTCTAGTTGAAACGGTGTTTGTTCATTTGAATCAAGTTCAATCGTCTGCTGTTTCAACATTTTACTTTCTTTACCGATTCTAACCTCATATGTTCCGTGAAATGCTGGACATCTCACATGGCCATTAGCATCTGTTTTTTCAACTCTTTGGGTCGTCCACTCATTTAGAAGCTTTTCATAACGTCTTCCTGCTTCATTTAAAGACCAATCATAATTCACGATGGCTGCATTTTCCCCTCTCCAATGGGCACCTGCCCAAAATCCCCACATTAGCACTCCTTTTACGGCTGGATGACTAAATGCGACGCGATATAAAGCTTCCAGGTTATCCGCTCTTCGATTAGGGTCAGGGTGAACCGAATCGTACTCTGTGACCCATATTGGAAGACCTAGCTCAGCAAGCACATCGAGTCTCTCTTTGACAATGACTGGATCGACCCGTTCTTCAAAATGGCCTTGAACCCCAATCGCCTCAATAGGTGCGCCTAACTGACGCAGTTCATTGATATGCGCTTTATAGGCATGGTGTTCACCATATGAGATCACATTATAATCATTCACAAACAATAGTGCTTGAGGATCAATTTTTTTCGTTTCTTCATACATCCACTTCCAAATATTTTTCCCAAAGCGATCTTTAAAAAATGAACCATGCATCATTTCATTGTTTACATCCCAATGACGGAACCTTCCCTTAAAGTGATTGCCCGCATGCTCAAGCCGGTTTTTCATGGCTTCATATACTTCGTGATTTGGCAGTGACCTTAGCCAGCTTGGATTCGCATCCTCTACCTCCCAAAACAAAGCGTGCCCTCTCACTGGAAGCTGATGTCGATCTGCAAAATTCAGCATCGCATCTGCTTTTTCGTAGGTGATTCTCCCTCTTTGTGGCTCATTCGCATACCATTTTGCCTCATTTTCAAAAACAGCCCAATTAAAATGTTTCACGAAAAAATCAGCATATTGTTGATTAAATAACACTTGATCATTCATCGCTGAACCAAAGGCGAATTCATGTCTGATTTGCTTTATTTCAACCTCTATACCTGCTATTGGCTTTTTTTCACCGTTTGTTACGTTGATCACAAGATCTCTTTGTCTATGCTCTGAGATTCGATCATCCGCCTCTTTTTTCCACATCAGACTGTCCTGTCCATTTTCGCCCCTATTGAATGAATGATGAAGAAAACTTCTTTCTTTGACCATATAAACTCACCCTTATCTTCATTGGATTCTTGATATTTTCTATTCAAACTGCCGGCTAGAAGCCGACAGCTTGAATTTGACCTTTGATCTCTTAGTTGATCAGACGATGATATTCAGCATAGGCAGTGGCCATATCCACTTGAGACCAGAAGCGGTGATAAGTGAAAACTGGTGCGCCATTCTCCCATTTGCCTGTAGCTTCATTAAATGAAGACTGATATTTACTTTCGAGTGAAGACCACGCTGGATCTTGTTTAATCTTCGGACGAAGGTCAGCAAAACTCGTATAGACCCCATTCCCTCCTCGCTGCGGGTCAGAAGGAACGGTGCTGGCTCCAGGAATCTGATTTCCTTGACCAAATGTCCCGTTCCATCCATTTGGAAAATACACTTCTTTTCTAAAGAAACGGTCATAGTCTTCTCTATCTTCCTCGGTCACTATGCCGACGCCATCATTGTAATTCCATGCAACCTCTAGAAGCTGCGCGGCTGCATCTTTCGCTCTTGCACCAAGCGCTGTATAATCACCTGTTTCCAGCTTTGTGGCTGCAGCAAAGAAAATCAAAGCTTTGGCAAGACTCCCTAATACGCCTGTATCCTGAGTTGGATCTTTTGTGACAGCTGTTAAATTTGGATTTCCTGTTGCAGACTGGAATCCATTCCAAGTATCAGGCTGTCCGCTCCAAGCAATATTTCCAGGTAGCCAAAACTCTCCAGGCGCACTTGTTGTAGCAACCGAAACATTTGTTCCTCCTAGAATTCTCTGTCCTTGCTCATCTAAGAAATAACCCTCTTCATCCGACACAGGACGGCTGCCGATAAAAATATAATCTAATGCATAGTTGACCCATTTTGTTATGGCAGATTTGGCCATTTGGACATTTTCAGATGTTTTGTCGCCATCTTTGACAAAAATATAATAAAGCTCTGCTACGCGCTCCATTGGCCACGCCTGCATTCCAAACCAGTTATTTGATGGCGGATCAAGGTAAACAGGCGCATCTTCATATGCCATATCGTAAAAAGTACTTCTTCCCGCCGGATAAGCACTATAGTCTCCATTCCAGCTATTGGTTGCGCCTCCTGCTATGGCTCCCTCTTTCGATTGAAGCCATACGTAAAATTCAAGCTGCCTCTTTAATGTTTTTTCCCAATCGCTTGCCCCAGTAGCAGAAGATGGCTTTAGGCCTCCTTTATCTGAGGATAAAGCATAAGCAGCGACAGGATTTTGATATCCCTGATGACAATGGCTCGCTCCGATACGCCATGACCAGTTTGCATACTCCCCGAGTCCTCCACCCCAAGAGGTATACCAAGCCATTAAGTAATGACAGGCACCCTTTCCGTTTCCAGGATACGGATTCCCCTGCTTCCCGCTTCCAATCGTTTGAAAATATTTATCGTACATACCGTAACGGAGGAAATCCCCCATTTTTTTCGCTTTATCAAGATAAGCTGTCTGATTATAGCCGAGCTCCTTCGCCCAATACATCGCTTGTATCGCACGTGCATCAGCATCTGTTGCATTCGTATAACGCCACTGAGCAGCTGGAGCTTGATTTTCTTTTGTGAACAAGCTCATAAAGCCTTCATTCGGCTTACCAAAAGATTTATCGTCTTGTGATGGATGAGGGATGGACTCCCATACAGATTCCTGTGGACCACGCTGGAATGTGTTCACATATGCGGCTGTATGTGATGGGTTGAGCAAGTTCCCATAGCCATACCAGTTATCTACGTCAAGGAGCCAGTGCATTAAATACGTTTCATTCGATCCATAGGTTGATTTTAATTCACCATCAATTGGATCTTGACCAGCAGGACGGGCACCGGTTAATTGGCTTGGGTATTGATCCGGAAATGGTTTCTCTGCTGCATATGTGGCTGGACTGGACGGATTATAAGCATTCATATGCGGCTGCTCATCATGCCCATCTTCATTGACTGGGATGATGTACTTCTCCATATTGTCCCAAGCTGCCTCTAATTTGCTCCAATCCCCTGTGTAATGTCCGTACAGCACCTCAAGCCATAGCCAATAGCTATACGCTTCCGAAGTTGTCATATGTCCGTAATCAGGCGCTTCACAAATGAGCGTCTCGATTGAATGGTACGGAATTCCTTCTGGTGAAAAATATCCATTCGCATCGCTTTTGATTTGATGATAAAGCGTTAAAAACCGTTCTTTATTTGACAAGTCCTTCACCCTTTCAATAAAATCGTTGATTTTTATTTGTCTGGAAGTGTGCCAAATACTAAAGCACCATCGTCAAAGACAGGAATCTTCGTTGTTTTTTGCATAGTGGATGTTAATCCTTGATAGGAATAATCATTTGAGGCATCCCATATATTCGATCCATTTGGAGCAGATATTCGAAATTGTATTTCCTTCTTATGCTCAGATTCTCCTCTAGGAGAAATAGCTACGCCGGTAAAATCAATTTCTGCAAAATAGACGCGAGCTGATGCGTCATATACCTTTAAAGGCGATAAGGAAGCGCCTTCATTGTAGGCTGCTGTCACCTGAATATCCTTTTCAGTCAATCCCTTTGCAAAGACCTCGCTCAGATTAACGTAATATCTGAAGGAGAGTGTTTGACTGGTTCTTGCCGGCCAGCCGGACCTGTTGTACAGCACTGCTTTCACTTGAGTAGATGTTGTATCGTTATGCATCACAGCTGCCTCTACAAAGAACTCATCCTCCACCTGTTCTTTAGGCGGGAAATTTGGCAGCTTTGATTGGCCTTGACCAAAGAGCTGCACCATTTTGGCGATATTTCCAGTAAAGGCGGCATTATAATCAGTCGCCACTTCGTTAGATATATAATCAGAGATGTCATCGTCATATTGATCCTGTGCATTAGGACCTCCAACAAGCGCTCCATAAAGTGTGTGCCGGTGATTTGGAGGGTTTGTCAGCTGGTTAGACCATGAGCCATGTGCAGTACGATGGTGCGGGTGCTTCGGCGGATTCTGGCCAAACCCAACGACGTAGCTTCTATTCAGCGGATTATCACCTAACATATAGTGAGTTTGCTTGATTGCAAACGATTGATATCGATTCTTCTTTTCTTGATCAGATACCCAATCAGCATAAACAAAGGCTAAAAATGCTGCATTTGCGGCATAACGAAGTGAACCCCATTGATCTAGCCATGCCAAACCACCAGGCGTATAGGTGATTCTTTCTACTTTTCCATTTTGAACAAGACCTGTGGTCCAGTAATCAAGATTGCGCTCAGTGGATTCTATAAATCTGTTCTCTTTCGTGATTCTTGCAAGTAAAATTTGTGAAGCAAAAAAAGTATTGTCCCATGACATGGTAAACGTATAATCCCAATCCTTCGGCCATTCCTCTACCGCTTTTAATGCTTGGTTTAAATAAGTTTCTTCATTTGTCGCCAAGTACAGCCAGATTCCGCCCCAAATCAGTTCGTCAACATAGCCGCTCCAGGAGTTGTAAAATGGCTGCGCATTGGTGACACAATCTGAATATTTGCCGCGATACTTGTCAGCAAATGCATATAGCTGTTTGGCGTGCGTCAAAAGCTTTGCCGCATAAGACGCATCTGTTTCTTTAAAAATGATAGAACCTGCTGCTAAAGCCGCCGCAGTTTGTGCAGCTACTTCTGTTCCAGGACAATGTTCATCAATTTTAAAAGCTGGCCGGTTCATCGGCATCACTTCTGCTGGTCCCCACCAAGCATGATCAGCATTTCCATCACCTACTTGCGCCCAAAATTCATTCGGGCCCGTATGTGCTTTCAAGAAATAATCCGTTGCCCACTTGATTTGATCTAATATCTCATCAAGCAGCTCCGCCTCTTCATAAGCTTCCCGGTATTCATATACTGTCCATGCAAGCACGGCTGCTGAATAAGCCATCGGAAGTCCAAATTTCACATGATCTCCTGCATCATACCAGCCGCCAGTTAAATCATGCCCAACATCCTTCCCGTCCTCTAGCCCAGAATCTCCCCGCCAGTTAAGACGATTGTTTTCCGGAAGCCGGCCTGACCGCTGCGCTTCATAAAAAAGCATGGATTTTTGTAAAACCTCTACATAGTTGTAAGATGCCATTTCTCTATTGCTCACCCCTTCTTTTTAGTGAAACATTGATCAATAGACGCACCGCCTCCTTTTGATACTTCGTTTCGTGATCTGTACAGTTTTGAAAAGAATCAAATATGTTTCAAAAATAAGCATAGTAAACAGCAATCAGCTTTACGCTCATCGAAGTTTTCTCTTGATTCTCCTTCTGACTGTACCCAGAATGATCATATGTCGCTTAAGAACATTTCAGACGGCGAAATTCTCTTTTGAGCTCTATTTGGGTAGAAAGAATGACATACAATCTCTTCTCTTAAAACATCACGCTAAATCAAGATATATGAATGGATATGAAAATAATTCCAGTTGGTGAAAAATCTTTATTAGTTAACATAATAATATTATTGTATATATAGAAAAGAACGCCCTTTTAAGGGCGCTCTTATTCATCACATTAGAATAAAGAAAGCTGATTTTGATCAGGAAGTGCTTCTAAACAGCCTTGACGATCTAAATACTCAAGGATAGTCTTTGAGACTTTTCCACGCTTTTGTAAATCTTCTTTTGAAAGGAATTCCCCATCTTGCCGCGCGCGGACAATATTTAATGCAACGTTTGTGCCGAGTCCAGGGATCGAGTTGAATGGCGGAATTAATCCGTCTCCATCAATGATAAACTCTGTTGCACTTGAGCGGTACAGGTCCACCTTTTTGAAGTGGTAGCCTCTTTCACACATTTCAAGTGCAAGCTCTAGCACAGTTAATAGGTTCTTTTCTTTCGGTGATGCATCTAAACCTTTTGAATTAATATCATCCATAACGGCTCGAATCGCATTCGATCCTTTTGTCATCGTTTCAATATCAAAGTCATCCGCACGAACAGTAAAGTAAGCCGCATAGTACAGGAGTGCATGATGCACCTTGAAATAAGCAATACGAACAGCCATCAATACATATGCAGCCGCGTGGGCTTTAGGGAACATGTATTTGATCTTTTTACAAGAATCAATATACCAGTTTGGTACATTATTATTCTTCATTTCTTCTTCCCATTCAGGAGGAAGCCCCTTTCCTTTACGAACAGATTCCATGATTTTAAAGGCAAGTGACGGCTCTAAGCCTTGATAGATGAGATAGACCATAATATCATCACGGCACCCAATGACTTCACTTAGTTCACACGTTTTATTGTGAATGAGCTCTTGTGCGTTTCCGAGCCATACATCCGTACCGTGTGAGAGTCCAGAAATCTGAACAAGCTCTGAGAAGGTCGTTGGTTTTGTATCCTCTAGCATTTGCCGAACAAATCTTGTTCCAAATTCCGGGATACCGAGTGTACCTGTTTTACAGCCTATTTGCTCTTCTGTTACACCTAGCGGCTCTGTCCCTTGGAAAATCTTCATGACTTCAGGGTCATCTGTTGGAATCGTTTTTGGATCGATTCCGCTTAAATCTTGAAGCATACGAATGACCGTTGGATCATCGTGCCCAAGAATATCCAGCTTGAGCAAGTTATCATGAATCGAATGAAAATCAAAATGTGTCGTCTTCCAATCAGAACCTGTCGCATCTGCTGGGTATTGAATAGGTGAGAAATCGTAAATATCCATATAATCCGGCACAACGATAATCCCGCCTGGATGCTGGCCCGTTGTCCGTTTTACCCCTGTACAGCCTTGTACAAGCCGGTCGATTTCAGCACCTCTCATATGAAGGTTATGATCCCCTGCATAGCCTTTCACGTAACCGTATGCTGTTTTTTCTGCAACGGTACCAATCGTACCTGCTCGGTATACATACTCTTCTCCGAACAACTCTTTCGTATAGTTATGCGCTATCGGCTGATATTCACCTGAGAAGTTCAAGTCAATATCAGGGACTTTGTCTCCTTTAAAACCTAAGAACGTTTCAAACGGAATATCATGTCCATCTTTTTTATACGGCGTTCCACATTCAGGACAGTCTTTATCAGGAAGGTCAAAGCCTGAACCAACAGATCCGTCATTAAAGAACTCAGAGTGCTTACAGCTTGGGCATACATAATGAGGTGCAAGTGGATTTACTTCAGTAATCTCTGTTAATGTCGCAACAAGAGATGATCCGACAGATCCCCTTGAACCAACAAGATATCCATCATCAAGTGATTTTTTTACGAGCTTATGAGAGATTAAGTAAATAACGGCGAAACCATGACCGATAATACTTTTTAATTCTTTCTCAATGCGGTCTTCTACGATTTTCGGCAGGTCATCTCCGTAGATACTACGCGCCATTTGATAGCTCATTTCCCGTATTTCTTCATCTGCACCTTCAATTTTTGGTGTGTAAAGATCATCTTTGATAGGTTTAATGCTTTCGACCATCTCAGATACTTTTTGCGTATTTGTTACGACAATCTCTTTCGCTTTTTCGTCTCCTAGGAAGGAGAATGCTTCGAGCATTTCATCTGTCGTTCTAAAATGAACTTTTGGCAGTTCATGTCTGTTCAGCGGATTCGCTCCACCTTGTGATGAAATTAAGATTTTACGATAAATTTTGTCTTCTGGATGCAGGTAATGTACATTTCCAGTCGCCACAACTGGTTTATTCAGCTTTTCGCCAAGTTTGACAATGTTTGTGATGATTTCTTTTAACGCACGTTCATCTCGAACTAGCTCAAGCTGCAACAGGTGCTGATACACTTCTGGCGGATGTACCTCTAAATAGTCATAAAATGCTGCAATGTCTTCCACCTCGTCAGGTGACTTTTGCATCATTCCTTCAAATACCTCACCCTTATCACAAGCAGACCCAACAATTAAACCTTCTCGATATTTCTCAAGCTGGGAGCGTGGAATACGCGGAACCCGGTAGAAATAATGAATATGAGAAAGTGAAACAAGCTTAAATAAATTCTTAAGACCTGTCTCATTTTGAGCAATCAAAGTTGCATGGTAAGGACGTGAGCGCTGGTAAGCATTCGACTGCCCCATGTTTTCATTCAATTGATCGTGATAGGCAATCTCTTTTTCAGCCGCATCTTTTAGCATCTTCAGCATGAGATAGCCTGTCGCCTCTGCATCATAAATCGCTCGGTGATGCTGCGTTAGTTCAATATCAAACTTTTTACAGAGGGTGTTCAGCCGGTGATTTTTAAATTCTGGGTAAAGGAAACGGCCAAGTTCAAGTGTATCAATGACAGGGTTTGACGCTTTATCTGTTTTTAAGAGGCGTTTATACGCTGCATTTAAAAAGCCCATATCAAAGCTCGCATTGTGCGCAACAAGAATATCTTGTCCAATCCATTCTTTGAAATCCCGTACGACGTCGACGACATCTGGTGCATCTCTCACCATATCATCGGTGATACCTGTTAATTCGATGGTTGTCGCTGATAACGGGTGATGGGGATTTGCAAACGCCTCAAAGCGGTCAATGATTTCCCCGCCTTTGATTTTCACTGCTGCCAGCTCAATGATCGTGTCATAAACGGCTGAAAGTCCAGTTGTCTCTACGTCAAATACGACATATGTCGCATCCTCTAACAAGCGGTGCTCTGGGTTATACGCAATCGGTACCCCGTCGTCCACTAAATTGATTTCCACACCGTACATCATTTTGATGCCATGCTTTTTACTTGCTGCATACGCATCCGGGAAGGATTGTACAACGGCATGATCTGTCAGAGCAATGGCTTCATGTCCCCATTTTTTTGCTTGTTCAACAAGCCTGCCGATGCCAGTGACAGCATCCATTTGGCTCATAGGTGAATGTAAATGAAGCTCCACACGCTTTTCACCCTCAGGTGCTGTATCTTCTTTCAGCTGCGGTTTCATTTCATTGACATCATTAGCGATCATGACAAGATCTCTGACAAACGTATCATTTTGAATGCTTCCTCTTGCTTTCACCCACATGCCTTTTTTCAATGATTTCATCAGTTGAGCATCTTCTTTTTCTCTTGCAAACATTTTGATCAATATACTATTTGTATAATCAGTGATCTTAAAGATACAAAGCGTTCTCCCGCTTTTCAGCTCACGCGTTTCTGCATCGAATACGTAGCCTTGAACGGTGATTCTTCTTTCCTCGTCCATGATACTGTCAAGCGTACGAATTTCTTCATTGTCTTTGATTTGATAGCCAATCATCAGAGGGCCTGACGGAGCTTCATCCTGCTCCTCACTTTCTTTCTTCTCCATCTCAGTGAGGGCTTGCATGGCTCTTTCTTGATCTTCAGCAAGCTTTTGTTCTCTGAACTTCTGAATCTCTTGATCTGATACAAAAATTTCTGTATCGAATTGCAGCTCTGGAAAACCTACTTGTTTAAATGCGGCCTGGAGCATCGGGCTGTACTTCTTCTTAATAGCGAGTGCCTCTGTTTCGCTTTTCGTTTTAATGATGATTTTATGACCAGACAGCGATGGCTTTTGCTGCTGAAGCAAACTGATGATTGGGGGAGAAATTCCTTGAAGTTCTTCCACACAATGTGACCAGTACGATTGCACGAGTTCTTCAGAGATGTGCGGATCACTTACTTCAATCGTACAAGTAATTTGTGCAATATGAGAAAATGCATTTGTCAGTCTGCTGAGAAACATGGCGTATACTTTGTAAGGCAAAAGAGCCTTAAATTTAAAAAGGAAATGCCATGTTTTCGTCGCTTTGTGCACCGTCAATTTGACGATTTCTCCTTCTTCAAAGTAACGACTGAGGTCATCATCTGTCATTTGAATCTGATTGAGTAATATATGAAATTGCCGCCGTGTGATCGGTAATTGTTCATCCAAGACAGGACCCTCCTTTTGTCAATCAGAAAGGTACCTCTTTTCTACAGGAGGTACCTTCATTTTTTTGTTCGTTTTATGCTTGGCGTATAAATGAAATCAGATCATCAACAGATACTTCATGTGATTCACCTGATTTTCTAAACTTCACTTCAACAATACCTTCTTCTGAACGTTTACCGCAGCTAATGCGAATTGGCAGTCCAATTAAATCACTGTCTGCAAATTTCACTCCTGCACGCTCCTGGCGGTCATCGAAAAGTACGTCAAAGCCTTCATCTTCTAAGCGATCGTACAACGTTTCAGCCAGTTCTTTTTGCGCATCGTTTTTCATATTTAATGCAAGGAGGTGAAGGTCATATGGTGCCACTGTTTCCGGCCAAATGATTCCTTTCTCATCATGATGCTGTTCAACAATCGCTGAAAGAGTTCTAGAGATGCCGATGCCATAGCAGCCCATAATCATTGGCTGCGCACGTCCATTCTCATCAAGGTACGTTGCATCCATTGACTCAGAATAACGAGTGCCAAGTTTAAAGACTTGTCCTACTTCAATCCCTTTTGCAAACTGGATGGTGCCTTCCCCGTCTGGAGAAACATCTCCTTCTTGAATCAAGCGAAGATCTGTGAATTCTTTCACTGACACATCACGTGCAGGGTTGACATTGACATAGTGATAATCCGCTTCATTTGCACCAGCGACTGCATTTGTCATTCCCTTCACAGCAAGGTCCGCATAAATATCGACTTCTGCTTCCAGTTTAACAGGTCCAACAAATCCAGGCTCAGTTCCAATGACTTCTAGCACTTCTTCGCGTGATGCTAGTTCGACAAGCTGTGCTCCTACTAAGTTTTTCACTTTCACATCATTTACTTCATGATCGCCTCTAGTAAGGATGAGAACATACGCATCGTCTGCTTTAAACAAAACAGATTTCATGCATGCAGAAGGATCAACTTCTAATAATCCAGCCACATCTTGAATTGTTTTCGCTTGCGGCGTGTGGACTTTTTCAAGCTCTTTGAAGTCCGCAGGATTTGCTTCTTCTCCGTGATATACAGCCTCAGCCATTTCAATGTTTGCAGCATATGAGGAAGTATCAGAATAAGCGATGGTATCCTCTCCGACCTCTGAGAGTGCCATGAACTCATGTGTATCTTTTCCGCCCATTGCCCCAGAATCTGCAATGACTGGTCTAAAGTTGAGACCCACTTTTGAGAACACATTAGAGTAAGCTGTAAACATTTTGTTGTATGTCTCGTCAAGGCTTTCTGGTGAAGAATGGAATGAGTATGCATCCTTCATAATAAATTCACGTCCGCGCAGCAGTCCAAAGCGTGGTCTCTGTTCATCACGGAATTTTGATTGAATTTGATATAGAGTTAAAGGTAGCTTCTTATACGATTTCACTTCACTGCGTACTAATGATGTAATCACTTCTTCGTGGGTTGGACCAAGCGCAAATTCGCGGCCATGGCGATCCTTCATACGCATCAGTTCTGGACCGTATGTATACCATCTTCCTGACTCTTGCCACATTTCTGCCTGCTGAAGCACTGGCATTAACAGCTCAGCTGCGCCTGCCTTTTCCATTTCCTTGCGGACGATGGATTGAATATGCTGAATGACTTTATGCGCAAGCGGCAGATAATGATAGATTCCACTTGTATTTTGTCTAATAAATCCAGCTCTTACTAAGAGTTGATGGCTTTTTGCCTCAGCATCTGCCGGCACCTCTCGAAGAGTTGGAATGAAAGTCAGGGATTGTCTCATGTCGTTACACCTCATTTATGAAATAGGACTTCTCACAAAAACTCTTGTTTCCCGGAATGAGAAACAAGAGAGAATGGTTTTTATAAAAATAACCGCTGGATGTCATTCCACGTTACCACTAACATTAACAGCATGAGGAAAGCAACACCAATAAAGACAACAAGTGCTTCTTTCTCACGATTAATTGGTTTACCGCGAATGGCTTCAACAAATAAGAATAGTAAACGTCCTCCGTCTAATGCAGGAATCGGTAACAAATTCACGATGCCTAGGTTGATACTGAGGAACGCCGCAAACTGCATTAATGTTAACACACCTTGTTTGGCTACTTCTCCTGTCATGTCATAAATTCCAACAGGACCTGCTAACATATCTAGTGAAAATTGTCCTGTGACAATCTTTTGCAAGTTCGTTAAGATCAGACCTGCCGTTGAAATGACAGTTGTTCCTGAAGATGAAATGACTTTCAAAAATCCATTTTCCGTTGGCGGATATGATCCGAAACGGCCAATGCTTTTTCCGTCAGCTTTCACAGCTTCTGGTACAACCTGCACAGTGCTTTCTTTGCCGTCTCGGTCAATGACGACATTCATTTTTTTCTCAGGGTTCTTTTGAACTGTTTGAACGACGTCTGTCCAAGAATTCATTTTCTCGCCGTTAATGGACACGATGTGATCTCCCTGCATCAGTCCAGCTTCCGCCGCTCGGCCGTCTTTTGTCAGCTTACCGAGTACAGGGTCATCAACGGTTACCCCTTGGATAAAGCCTAAAGCAACCAAAATCACATACGCCAGTATAAAGTTCATGATCGGTCCAGCTGCGATAGCTTTAATTCGCTGCCAAACCGTTTTTGAACCAAATTGACGATTGTATGGTGCAATTTGAATCTCTTCACCATCTGCAATATAGAAGCTTGTTTGACTGACATTGTAGCCAGTCAGAATATCTTCATTTCCAGCTTCATATCCCGAGATTCTCATGGCATGATCTAAATCAATCTGCTCAACTTCGATGACAAGTGCATCAGGATATTTTTCTTTATCATTTAAAATGATCTTTTCTACTTCATTTTGCTCATTGAATAAGAGCCCCACTGTATGACCTGGTTTAATTTCGATGACTTCAGGGTCTTCTCCAGCCATTTTCACAAATCCGCCAATAGGGAGGAGTCTAATGGTATAAACGGTTTCCTTTCGTTTAAAGGAGAAAATCTTCGGCCCAAAACCAATTGCGAACTCGCGGCATAAAATCCCCGCGCGCTGCGCCATAATTAAATGGCCAAGCTCGTGGAAAAAAACGAGCGTTCCAAAAATAATAATAAACGCAATCACTGTATTCACGAACATACCACCTTATGTGAGGATTGATTGAACAAAGTCTCGTGTATCTTTGTCCACTTCATGGATATCTTGCAAACTAGGCGTTGAAATCACATGATGTCTAATTAGTGCCTTTTCAATCAATTCTTCAATTTGCAGGAACGTTACTTTGCCTTTCAGAAATGCATCGACTGCTATTTCATTTGCTGCATTAAGTACAGCAGGCATTGTCCCTCCTATTTTACCTGATTCATAAGCAAAATGTAAGCAGCGATACCTGTCAAAATCCGCTTTTTGGAAATTCAATTGTCCAATCTCCCAAAGGTTCAATGATTTCGCTTCTTGTAACGGCGCCCTGTCAGGGTATGTGAGTGCATATTGAATAGGCACTCTCATGTCAGGTGTTCCTAACTGAGCCATGACGCTTTTGTCGTGAAATTCCACCATCGAATGGATAATGCTCTCTTTATGTAGCAGCACATCAATTTGTTCATAAGGGATATCAAACAACCAATGTGCCTCGATCACCTCGAGCCCTTTATTCATCATCGTCGCTGAATCAATGGTGATTTTCGCTCCCATCGACCAGTTCGGGTGGTTCAGCGCTTCTTCAACCGTAACACCTTCAAGTTCAGTTCGTTTTTTATCTCGGAAACTACCACCTGAAGCTGTCACGATTAAGCGTTCAATATTTTTAGCTTGTTCACCTTGCAGGCATTGAAAAATAGCCGAATGCTCACTATCGACAGGAAGTAAAGGTACATCATATGTTTTAGCGTACTCTTTTACTATATGACCAGCTGTTACAAGTGTTTCCTTATTTGCGAGTGCAATCGTCTTTTTTTGTTCAATGGCCTTTAATGTTGGAACAAGTCCAACACTTCCTACAAGTGCATTAACCACTACGTCCACTGCATCATAGGTCGCTGCCTCGATGTTGGCTTCATCACCAGCAGCCAGCTTCACACCGTATGCAAATGAATGATTTTTTAGCATGTGATAGGTTTCTTCGTCTACACAGCCAACGAATTCAGGCTGAAAGCGCTCAATGATCGGAATCGCTTTTGCTATATTTCTGCCAAAGGTCATGGCTTTCAGCTTAAATTTGTCCGGGTGCTGCCTGATCACATCTAACGTTTGTTCTCCAATTGATCCTGTTGCGCCTAATAGCGAAATATATTTCAAATTGCCACTCCTTCTCTCGTTCAATAAGTTTCTATGAGGTTAGCTGGCAAACGTTGCGAGCAGTAAGTATAAAAACGGCAGAACGAATAAAAAGCTGTCAAACCTGTCCAAAATTCCGCCATGGCCAGGGAGAATTGTCCCTGAATCCTTCACGTGATAATGACGCTTTAAAGCAGATTCCACTAGGTCGCCAAGCTGTCCAAAGATACTGAGTAAAAGAGTAATAAACATCACAAGCAGATATGATGGCAAAAATCCTGTAACCGCCTGAAACACAAGTGACAACACGACCGCTGTGACGATTCCGCCGATAAATCCTTCTACTGTTTTGTTTGGGCTGATTTCTGGCCAAAGCTTTCGTTTCCCCATAGATTTCCCAATAAAGTAGGCTCCTGAGTCAGTAGACCAAATAATCACTGCTGCGAAGAAGATCGCACTCATGCCATATAAGCCTCTAATTTGGATAAAATAATAGAAACTAACGCCAATATATAATGTGGCTAATACAACAAAAGCAACCTCATCGAATGTGAAAGAGTTTTTGCTCAAAACTGTATAAGTTAAAAGTATTAAGACTGCGAATAAAGCAATCTGCATTTTTGATGCGTCCACGTTTGGGAAGAAACTGTTGTCTCCGCCCATTAAAAGCCAAAGCAATATTAAGCTGACAATACCAGGAAAGCTGAAAATCGAGATTTTTTTCATTCTTAAAAGCTCAAAGAGAGCGACACTTCCCATTAAATAAATCAGCAGGGTAAATGGCATCTGTCCATATATCACAGCAAGTAAAAAGACTGCAGCTGCCAAAACACCCGTCAAAATTCTTTGTTTCATCTGCACCACCCTCTAAATTCCACCGAACCTCCGGCCGCGGCGCTGGTACTCTCCAATAGCGCCTATAAGGTGCTCATCAGAAAAGTCAGGCCAAAGCACATCCGTAAAGACAAACTCGCTGTAAGCAATTTGCCAAAGCATAAAGTTGCTTAATCTAATTTCTCCACTCGTGCGAATGAGCAAATCCGGATCTTGAAGAGATTCTGTCATTAAATAAGCTGAAAACATCTCTTCTGTGATGTCTTCTGCTTGAAGCTTACCTTCTTTGACCATTTCAGAAATTTGTCTGCATGCGGAGACGATTTCTGTGCGCCCCCCATAGTTGAGCGCAAAGTTCAAAACGAGTCCGTCGTTATTTGCCGTACTCTTTACTGCATTCTCTACCGCTTTTTTCGTATGCTGCGGGAGGCCGTCTGGATCACCTGTTAAACGCACACGGACATTTTCCTCGATGAGTTCAGGCAGGTAGATGTTTAAAAATTCTTCAGGAAGTTTCATTAAAAAGTCTACTTCTAGTTTTGGACGTTTCCAATTTTCCGTAGAGAAAGCATACAAAGTCAGCACTTTGACATTCAGCTCATTTGCAAGCTTTGTCATGCGCTTGACGACTTTCATTCCTTCATGATGACCTGCTACCCGTGGAAGAGCACGTTTTTTCGCCCATCTTCCGTTCCCATCCATGATAATGGCGATATGTTCAGGAATTTCTCCATTTAATATGTCTTCTTTTGTCAGGCTTTCTAAGTTGGAAGCTGCTGTTTGCTGATTCTTCCAATTTTTGAGTATATTGAGCATGAGATTCCTCCATCACCCAAAAAGGTTGCGTTCCCGCTAATAATATAGTCATCAACAGTATTAACAAAAAAACCCCCTGTAAACATGAAGAGGGTCTTTTCACTATTATCTATTGTACATAGTTTTTTCTTAAACTTCCATGATTTCTTTTTCTTTATCTTTCGTCACGTCATCAATTTTAGCGACATATTCATCTGTCAATTTTTGGACATCCTCTGTTGATGATCTTAATTCATCTTCAGTGATCTCCCCATTTTTCTCAAGCTTTTTCAAATCATCGTTTGCATCACGACGAACGTTACGAACAGCTACTTTTGCTTCTTCTGAGTATTTTTTCACTACTTTCACAAGCTCTTTACGTCTTTCTTCTGTCAGCGCAGGAATCGCAATGCGGATCACATTTCCGTCACTTGTTGGCGTGATGCCAAGATCAGACTTTTGGATCGCTTTTTCGATATCACCGATTGCTGTTTTATCGTAAGGTGTGATAATCAGCATACGTGCTTCTGGCACTGTGATTGACGCAATTTGGTTAAGAGGTGTTTGTGCACCGTAATAATCAACTGTCACTTTATCAAGCAGTGAAGCATTTGCACGGCCTGCACGAACAGTTGCAAGCTCACGTCCGTATGCTTGTACAGCTTTTTCCATTTTTTCTTTCGTTTGGTTCAACACTTCTTTTGACACGTTATTTCCCCCTCACGATCGTTCCGATTGATTCGCCATTTACGGCACGTTTAATATTTCCTTCTTCCATAATGGAGAAGACAATTAATGGAATGTCATTGTCCATACATAATGAGGACGCAGTAGAATCCATTACAGCAAGCCCTTCTTTAAGTACATCAAGATATGAAAGCTTATCATATTTTACTGCATCCGCATCTGTACGAGGATCAGCACTGTAGACACCATCTACATTATTTTTCGCCATTAAAATGACATCTGCTTCAATTTCTGCTGCTCGAAGTGCTGCCGTAGTATCTGTAGAGAAATAAGGGTTACCTGTTCCAGCAGCAAAAATGACGACACGTTTCTTCTCAAGATGACGGATCGCTTTTCTTCTTATGTATGGTTCTGCAACCTGTCTCATTTCGATAGAGGTTTGCACTCTAGACTGAATGCCAAGCGTTTCTAGGCTGTCCTGTAACGCCAGTGAGTTCATCACTGTTGCCAGCATACCCATGTAGTCTGCTGTTGCACGATCCATTCCTAGATCACTGCCTGTCTTTCCACGCCAAAGGTTTCCTCCGCCTACAACGACTGCAACTTCAACATCAAGCTCTGCAATTTCTTTTACTTGCTTTGCAATGGATTGAATGACAGTTGGGTTAATTCCATTTCCAGCATCACCCGCTAGTGCTTCGCCACTTAGCTTCAGTACAATGCGATTATATTTCGGTTTGCTCATGATAACCTCCAAGTGTATACTATACCGTCTCTTATTATGCGTAAGAAACTGCCTTTTGTAAATCAATATCCTCTAAAAAATAGGGAACACAGTGCTTGTGCTCCCTAAAAAAGCCCCAGAGAGCTTTTCAAACATTATTTTTTCACTTGGCTCATAACTTCTTCAGCAAAGTTGTCTTGACGTTTTTCGATACCTTCGCCCACTTCATAGCGAACATAAGTTTGAACAGTTGCATTTTTCGCAGCTACAACTTGTTTCACTTTTTCATCTGGGTTTTTAACGAACGCTTGGTCAAGTAAGCAAATTTCTTCGAAGAATTTGTTTAGACGGCCTTCTACCATTTTAGCTACGATGTTTTCAGGCTTTCCTTCTTGAAGCGCTTGCTGAGTTAATACTTCACGCTCACGGTTTGCTTCTTCTTCTGACACTTGGTCACGAGAAATGTATTTAGGGTTTACAGCTGCAACGTGCATTGCGATGTCTCTTGCAAGCTCTTCGTCAGTTGTTCCGTTAAGAACAGCTAACACACCGATACGTCCGCCCATGTGCAGGTAAGAACCGAATGCAGCATTATCTTCTTTTGTGATGACAGAGAAACGACGTAGAGTGATTTTCTCTCCGATTTTCGCAATTGCAGAAGTGATATGCTCTTCAACTGTTGAACCGTTTTCCATTTTAGAAGCATGAGCTTCTTCAATTGTTGCAGGTTTAGCAGCAAGCAAATGATCAGCAAGTTCATTAAGAAGTGCTTGGAATCCTTCGTTTTTCGCAACGAAATCAGTCTCAGAGTTCACTTCTAGGATGACGCCTGTGTTGCCATCAGTTTTGATAAGAGTTAATCCTTCTGCCGCAATACGGTCTGCTTTTTTCGCAGCTTTTGCGATTCCTTTTTCTCTTAGAAGGTCGATTGCTTTCTCGATGTCACCATCAGTTTCTGTTAACGCTTTTTTACAGTCCATCATACCTGCACCAGTTTTTTGACGCAGTTCTTTAACTAATTGAGCAGTAATTGCCATTTTACATTTCCTCCTTCTATGTTAAAACACGGATTACTAGGTGAAAAAAAGGTGATAAAAGGCATTTCCCTCTTATCACCTTTTGAATAGGTTACGCAGTTGTTGTTTCAGTTTCTGTCGTTTCTTCTACAACAGCTTCTTCTTCGCCTTGTTTAGACTCAAGAATCGCATCTGCCATTTTAGCAGTTAGAAGTTTTACAGCACGGATTGCATCATCGTTTGCAGGGATCACAACATCAATTTCGTCTGGATCACAGTTTGTGTCAACGATACCGATGATTGGGATATTCAATTTACGAGCTTCTGCAACTGCAATACGCTCTTTACGAGGGTCGATAATGAAAAGTGCATCCGGAAGACTCTTCATGTCTTTGATTCCGCCTAGGAATTTTTCAAGACGCTCTAATTCTTTTTTCAGTTGAACGACTTCTTTCTTAGGAAGAACTTCGAATGTACCATTTTCTTGCATTTTTTCAATATCTTTCAAACGTTTAATACGTTTTTGGATTGTTTCAAAGTTTGTTAAAGTTCCACCAAGCCAGCGTTGGTTCACATAGAACATACCAGAACGGATTGCTTCTTCTTTCACTGAATCTTGTGCTTGCTTTTTCGTACCAACGAAAAGAATTTTTCCTCCGTCAGCAGCAAGGTTTTTCGTGAAGTTGTAAGCTTCCTCTACTTTTTTCACCGTTTTTTGAAGGTCGATGATGTAGATACCGTTACGCTCTGTAAAGATGTAACGCTTCATTTTTGGGTTCCAACGGCGAGTTTGGTGACCGAAGTGAACACCAGCTTCTAGCAATTGTTTCATAGAAATAACTGACATTTTGTTGCCTCCTAATATAATGGTTTTTTTTCCTCCGCTTAAGTCATGTTCACATAAAACTGCGCCACGGCAGCACCTTCATACGAATCATTAAGCGTGTGTATTTAACACCAAGAAATAATATAACACATGATGGACTGACAATCAAGAATCCTTTACAGCTTTCCGCTAAATTTTAATAAAAGCTCGATTTCTGTCTTACCAGTTTTCATTTCTTTCGCTATTTCTTCTAGTGATCGCCCTTCATCATATAGGGTCTTCACTTGGTTCTCGAATGTTTCTTCTATTTCACTTTCAGAAGGCAGAGAAGCCTCTGTTTCAAGTTGTGGAACGGGTTCGTTTACCTTCTCTTCCTGCACCTCAACTTCGCTAAGGAGAGCCGACAGGTGCTCTGGTACGGGATCTTCACTTTCGACCGATTGCTGGGATTCAATTGGTGGTTGTGGCTGCTTTGGTGTCTGAAGATCCGATTTCAGCTCTTCAGCAGAAAAATCAGGGGAAGCGGCTGCCACTTTTGTTAGTTTGTCATTCTCTTCTTTGACTTCCATCAAAAATGCAGCCAGGGTATTTTCCGTTTCTTCTAGAAGTTCTCGCTGTTTTTGTTCTGTTGCCTTCAGCGAATTCATTCTTGTATATAAAATAATCACAAAATAAATAAGTGCAGCATGAAGCATGAAGCTAATCAGCCATAACATATTTTTTCACTCACTAACTCTTTAAGATTGAATGGCTTTATCAAGCAGATGCTTAAGCTTGAACAAGGCCTTTGAATGAATTTGCGAAATGCGCGAGGTAGATAAATTGAGCACTTGACCGATTTCCGTTAATGTCAATTCTTCTTTATAGAAAAGACTGATCACGAGCTTTTCTTTTTCAGAAAGCTCAGTGATTTTTTCAGAAAGCTGTTCAATTAATTCATCTTTCAGCATTTTCTCTTCTGGAGTCACAGACTTCTCGTCGCGAATCATGACTTGGACATTTTCTCCGTCTTCTTGATCATGCAGCTTCTCATCGATTGAGAGCAGATTTGCAAAGAATCCTTCATTCATCGTTGTGACAACATCTTGTTCACTCATGCCGAGTTCCTCAGCCACCTCTGTCGGTGTCACATTACGCAAATAACGCTGTTCAAGCTTTTCAATAGCCGCTTCTACTTTTTTTGTTTTTTCTCTTGATGTACGAGGCAGCCAGTCCTCTTTACGAAGACCGTCGATGATGGCCCCGCGGATTCTGAAGGATGCATATGTATCAAACTTCAGATCTCTTCCGGGATCAAATTTTTCAAGGGCATCATATAAACCGAGCATCCCTAGACTGATCAAGTCTTCTTTATGCACTGACTTCGGGAGACCGATGGAAATTCTTCCAACATGATATGTGACGAGCGGCATATAGCGGCGCATAAGATCATCTCCAGCAGCAGGGTCTTTCCACTCTTTCCATCTAGCCCATAGCGCCTGATCTTCGTAATTTAAGGATTGCATCTTTATCCCCCTATACTTCCTTAGTTATATCTTCATAATGCCTTGCTTCACAGTACGGATCTCAAGCTCTGCCGTAAGCGGATCGAATTCAATCGTACGGCCACTGTTTCCGCCTGTATCCTCACTAATAATCGGGATATGATGAAGAGACAGATGTTCTTTCACAGCTGAAACGTTTCTAGGTCCAATTCTCATAAGATCATTGGTTGACTTAAACTTAAACATTTCCGCCCCGCCGGCAAGTTTTGCCTTTAGCGCATGTTTGCGTGCGCCTGCTTTTAGGAGCAGATCAATTGTATGCTTGACACCTGTATCTGCATATTTAGCCAAGTTCTCCACCGTCCCTTTTGAAAGAGAGGAGTCTGGCAGCATAACATGAACAAGGCCTGCCAGCTTTTTCTCTTGATCAAACAAGACAAGCCCTACGCAAGAACCAAGACCGGATGTCCGAATGCGGTCCGGTGTTTTGACAAGCTGAACATCCGCAATACCAACCTTTACAACTGCCGGAATTTGCACGTTCATTATAGGTTACCTAATGCTTTGAATAGTTTTTCAAACGATTCAAAGTCTGGTAATAGAAACATATTTCCTTTCAGCTCTTGCTTATTTTGATCATCAAAAATAGATGTATCAATCACAATCGCCTGATCGCCAAGAGGACTGAATTGCATTAACCCTTCACTAATGACAGCTCCGAACATATCGAGCGTGACATCTGGAACACTTGGGTAAAGCTGCAATTTTGTTAAATCGGCAAGGGCTGATAAATAAGAGCCTGCTAAAATATTTCCCAGTTCATGAAGTGCTGACGTCCCCATCTCATGTTCATGAATCGTATCAATATCAAATGTCGGATCCTGGACAAGCTCTCTTACAAATTGCTCCGCTTGCTCAAACGGCATAATGAAAAAGATTGACCCGGTTAAATCTCCTTCCATTCGCAGGAAAATGCTTGCAACGGGAAGGTCTGCACCGCCAAAGAAATCCATTAAATCTTCAAACGAGAGAACCTTGACAAAAGGAACAGCCATATCAATTTTGCGATCCAATAGGTTGGCAAGAGCAGACGCTGCGTGGCCTGCCCCGATATTCCCAACCTCTCCTAAAATATCTAGCTGTTCATCTTTAATTTCGTTGAAAATGCTCATTTCACATCCCCCTTAATGAACAGGTGCACCTTGAACGCTCTTGTCGAGGACAGCACCAGCATGAATGATATTGAAAAGACGCTGATCATGCTTAATAATACCTGTCACCCATGACTGTCCTTCTTTTTCAGCAGATTCAGGAGAAGATTCTACTTCTTCCTGATGGACGGTTATGACATCATTTGCTTCATCAACAATCCAGCCGACTTCAATATCACCAACTTGTACAATGATCATTCTTGTTTCATCTGTAATCTCGTTGTCAGTAGAACCAAGTCTGACTCTCAGGTCAATGACAGGTGTCACGACACCGCGTAAATTAATAACACCGCATATATAAGGGGCAACGCCAGGAACTCTTGTCGGCTGCTGCCATTTTTCAATGGACTTTACTTCTGATACTGAAATGGCGTATTCTTTTTTGTTTACGATAAACACAATCATCTTTTCGCCAGTTTTGATATCTGTACTCATTTCAGACCGCTCCTCTATTGTTTTTTACTTGATCAGTGCATTACAGTCAACGATGAGTGCAACTTGACCGTCACCTAGGATCGTTGCGCCGGATATCGCAAATACGTTTGGCAGATAATCTCCTAGTGATTTCAATACAACCTCTTGCTGACCAATAAATGAATCGACCACAAATGCTGTCAGCTTGTCTCCTTTACGAACAACAATGATGTGCAGCTCTTCCTCTAATTCATTCGCATTTGGTACGTGGAATTGTTTCTTCAAGTACACGACCGGTACGATAAATCCGCGGAAATCAATCACTTCACGATCATGCGTTTGCAGGATGTCACTTTTCTTAATGACAGCCGTTTCAATAATAGAAGAAATCGGAATCGCAAATGTTTCCTCTTCCAGTTTTACAAGAAGAACGGAAATAATCGATAGTGTCAGCGGAAGCTGGATCGAGAATAGGGAGCCCTGTCCCTCTGTTGAGTTAATACTCACAGATCCGCCAAGTGATTCCAGCTTGTTTTTCACAACGTCAAGACCTACACCGCGGCCTGAGATGTCAGAAATCGTGTCAGCTGTAGAGAAGCCTGCTGCAAAGATCAATGAATCAATTTGATGATCTTCAAGCGTTTCTGCTTCTCTTTCTGTAATAACTCCGCGCTCTAATGCTTTTTCAAGCACCTTTTTACGGTTAATCCCGCCTCCATCATCTTCTACTTCAATGAAGACATGGTTTCCGCTATGATACGCTTTTAATAGAACCGTACCTTTTTCCGGCTTGCCTTTTTTCACACGTTCTTCTGGTGATTCAATCCCGTGATCTAGACTGTTTCTAAGTAAGTGCAAGAGCGGATCTCCAATCTCGTCGATGACTGTTCGATCAAGCTCTGTCTCAGCACCCTCAATAATAAGTTCGATTTTCTTATTAAGCTCTTTCGTCAATTGACGAATCATACGCGGGAATCTGTTAAAGACAGTTTCCACAGGTACCATTCTCATGTTCAGGATGATTGATTGCAGGTCTCCAGAAATACGTGTCATTCTTTCGACTGTGTCTGTGAGTTCGTTATTTTCTAGTTCTTTGGCAATCTGTTCTAATCGGCCTCTATCAATCACAAGTTCTTCAAATAGATTCATTAGAGAATCTAGACGGTCGATGTTGACACGAATTGTTTTTGTTCCGCCAGCAGCTGCACCGTTATTGCCATTTGCTTTTGGTGCATCATTTGCTGGCGCTTTCGCAGCAGGAACGGAGACTTCTTCTTTTTTCTGTTCAGGCTGCGCCTCTTGTTTTTCAGCCGGAGCTACTTCATCAAATGCGGAGACTTCAGAGATCTCAACCTTCTCAACCTCTGAGATCGCCGTGACGATTTTCTGCACTTCGTCCATCGGCAGTTTAGAAAGATAAGAAATGCTGAATTCTGATTCGAAATCTTCTGATTCTAACAGCTCTGCATTCGGAACGGTTTTGACAACCTCGCCTGCTTCATTTAGTCTTTCAAAAATCATATAGACACGAACGGCTTTTAGTAAGCACGCTTCGCTTAATGTCACGTTGAGTTCATAGCATTTAAAGCCTTGCTCTCTCGCTTCATCAAGAACCGTTCGTTCAAATTCGTTATAATCTAAGTCATTAGCAGCTGCTGATGCATCTGCTGTTTCAACGCTAGAAGCTGCCTCAGCATGGCTTCCTGTCACATCTAGCTTTTTACTAATCTCAGTGACATCACGTTTCCCGTCTCCTCCTTCTGCAATCGATTGAACCATTGCTTCAAGATGATCGAGTGCTTCGAACATCGTATCCATTGACTCAGGAGTGACAATCATTTGTTCATTACGGATAGCATCAAACATGTTTTCTAAATGATGCGTTAAGTGAGCCATATCATCAAAGCCCATCGTTGCACTCATGCCTTTCAATGTATGAGCTGCTCTGAATATATCATTCACTAGCTGCAAGTCGGTTGGGTTCTTTTCTAAATCAAGAAGTTTTTCATTACAAGTTTGTAAGTGTTCTCTGCTTTCATCTAAAAAGATATCTAAGTATTGGTTTACATCCAACGTGTTCACGCCCTCTCTTTTTTCATGGAGCTTATAATTGCATGTGCGATGTCATCCACATGCCTTGTTTCATGTGCAAGGCCTGCTTTAATGACTGATTTAGGCATTCCGAAAACAACACATGATTCTTCTTTTTCTGCAATGACTTTCGTATGACCGCTTGCGACCATTTTTTTGACACCTTCCGTACCGTCACTGCCCATGCCTGTCATAATGACAGCGATTTTCTCGTAACCCTTTATATTGCTGATGGATTCAAATAAATAGTTAACAGATGGTTTGTGCCGGCTTTCCGTGTCTTCAGGGGACAGCCTGATAACAAGTGATCCCCCTTGGTCATGAAGTGACATATTCATTCCACCAGGAGCTATGTAAGCCACTCCATTTTTCGCGATGTCTCCATCTTGCGCTTCTTTAATCGTAATTTGTGATAAATGGTCTAACCTAGCAGCAAGTGATGCCGTAAATCCTGCCGGCATATGCTGCACAATCAATATAGGTGCCTCTATGTCCTTAGGCAGCTTCGTTACGACTCGTTGAAGTGCCCTTGGCCCTCCTGTAGATGTTCCGATAGAAATAATCTTTCGGAGTGAGGCGCCTTTTACTGTTTGCAGACGGGGTGCAGCCACTGGACTTGGCGGCTTTATCACCGGCTTAGGAGACACCTTCTCTTCAGTGCGTTTCCTTGACAGTCCTGCCGCAAGTACCCGCTCTACAATTTGCCCTCTCACTTTGTGCAAATCGAGCGAAATACTTCCCGAAGGTTTTGTCACAAAGTCGAAAGCACCGAGTTCTAAGCAATGGATGGTTAAATCTTTTCCTTGCTTTGTCTGGCTTGACACCATAATTACGGCAAGGTCGTGTTCAGCCAGAATTTGTTTTAATGCTTCTGTTCCATTTAAAACAGGCATTTCCACATCTAATGTGACAACATCTGGATTCAGTTCCTTGATCCGTTTTAAGGCATCTTCCCCATTTCGCGCCGTTCCGACGACTTCAATTTCTTGCTCAGCACTTAGAAAATCACTAATGAGTTTTCTCATAAAGGCCGAGTCATCTACTACTAGCACTCTAATCATGAGTCCACCTTCCTCCTTTTAAAAAAAGAGGACAACTTATCTATAAACGTATGCTGTTCTCTCCGTGCCTCTCTTATCTGCTGATGATATAGTGTTTCTGCCAGCATCTTAATGGTTTTACTCAGCCTTGAATGAGGCTGCTTCATATAAAATGGAATTTGTTCTGATACTGCTTTAGGAACCGCAGGATCATCAGGCACAGCGCCAGCGAATACAAGTTTTCTGTGAAGAAAACTTGTGACCACTCCTGCTAATTTCCGGTAGGTTTCAGACCCTTCTGACGGGGTTTTACACCGGTTGACAATGATTTGCACAGACCGTTCAAACTGATGAATGGCTAAGTGTTTAATTGCGCTGTAGGCATCCATGATGGATGTTGGCTCTGGCGTAGTCACAACGACTACTTCTCCTGCTGATAAGACAAATGGCAGCTGATCTTTTGACAGCCCGGCACCCATATCAAAGAATATACAATCGAAGCCCTGCATCATTTTTTCCATCTCTTCCAAAAAGAACGACCATTGATCTTTATCTAAAGAAAACAGCTGTTCAAGGCCGCTTCCGCCAGAAATGTAATATAGGTTATCCGTTCCTTTTGTCATAGCTGCTTGGAAGGATTTTTTTCTAACGAGAACATCTAATATAGAGCTAGTCGATGTTTTCCCTAGTAAAATATCAATATTCCCCATCCCAAAATCAAGATCGATTACTAACACTCTTTTGCCTGTGCTTGCGATAGACAGTGCCATATTCAGTGTCAAATTCGATTTACCTACCCCGCCTTTGCCGCTCATAACGGCAATGGTTTTTGCCTGTCCGTTGACGTTATGAGGAGCCGGTGTGATCATTTGACTCTGCTGAACTAGTTTTCTTAACCCTTCTGCTTGGTCGGGCTTCATGATTGTAAAACCATCCTTGTAAGTTCACGAGGAGAACCTTCAAGAATATCCTCAGGCACATTTTGGCCATTTGTTAAAAAACCAAGTTTGATTTGAGAGTCAGCAATGATTTGAAAAATGGTTCCCATCGTGTCCGTTTCATCTACTTTTGTAAAAATGAATTGATCGATTGGAACGTGTTCAAAGCGCTTGACCATGGCTTTCATGTCTTGATATTTTGATGTAGCACTCATCACGAGAAAACTTTGAATGCTCTCATCAAATGGAATAATGTCGGTCAGCTCTTTGATATACGCTTCTTCTTTAAAGTTACGGCCTGCTGTATCGATGAAAATATGATCATACTCTTTAAAGGTCTCTTGAGCTTTTACAAAATCCTCTCTCGAATAACAAACCTCAAGCGGTGCATTCAGCAGTTCAGCATATGTTTTCAGCTGTTCGATCGCTGCAATCCGGTACGTATCAGTTGTAATAAAAGCGATCTTTTTTTGCTGCTGAATGGCTGTTTTAGCAGCCAGCTTTGCAATCGTTGTCGTTTTACCAGCTCCAGTTGAACCGAACAGTACAATGTATTTTGAAGAAATCATCGGCTCATCAGAGGTTTTAGCTGGTAGCATATCTGTCAGCAGTTGTTCAAGTTCTTTTTCTATGTGATCTTCTTTAACCGCGCCCTTTGTTAAAAGACCTTTCAGGCATTCGTCTCGAATAGCATCATCAAGACCTTGATCCTTTAGCTTTTGATCGATTGCTACGAGAGGTTCAGGCAGAATACCAGCATGCCGTTCATTCCTCACATATTCTAAAGGCTGAGTATGAGTATGCGCTGGTTTCGCCGCTTTGGGAGCAAAGGATGGCTCTTCGGGCTGCTTTTGAACTTGTTCCTTTTTTGGTAACACTGGAAGAGGCGGCACAGGGTTTAACCCTTTACCAGCTCTTTCTTCGAAATCTTGATCCAGCACTGCAATCACTTCGACCATTTGCTGTTTCTTTAAACCAAACAGTTTGCGTTTGACAACGGTTTTGGAATTTAAAATAACGGCATCTTTCCCAAGCTGCTGCCTGATTTGAATCGTTGCCTCCTGCATAGAATTTGCTGTGATTTTTTTCATTTTCATTAGATATCCACCACTCCGATGCTCTGTACTTCCACATTCGCTTCTAGTTCGTTATAAGATAGTACCGGTAAATCTGGGAAATATCTTTCTAACAACTGCTTCACGTACATTCTTATAGGAGGTGAGCATAATAGAACCGGCGTTTCCTGACGAAGCGAAAGCTGTTCAATTTCTCTCGCCACTGATTGAATCACACTTTCAGAGGATTCTGGATCTAACGATAAGTAGTTGCCATGCTCTGTTTGCTGAACGCTGTCTGCAATCACCTTTTCTACTCGGCCTGAGCATGTCACGACTTTGAGTGATTCATCTTCTCTTGCATACTGTGCGGTAATCTGTCTTGCCAGGGCCTGTCTGACATACTCTGTTAATAAATCTGTATCAGTCGTTAATTTTCCGTAGTCTGCAAGCGTCTCAAAAATGGTGACAAGGTTTCGGATAGAGACCTTTTCTTTCAGCAGCTTCGCCAGTACTTTTTGAATATCACCGACTGCCAGCGGATTTGGCGTTACCTCATCCACTAAGACAGGATAACTTTCTTTCAGATGATCGATTAATTGCTTCGTTTCTTGGCGTCCGAGCAGTTCGTGTGTGTTTTGTCTAATCTTCTCTGTGATGTGAGTAGACACGACAGATGCTGGGTCCACAACCGTATAGCCTAGCATCTCAGCCTGATCTTTTTCTGCTTCGGATATCCATTTAGCCGGCAGTCCAAAGGATGGTTCGATTGTTTCAATCCCTTCAATTGGATCATCATCAGGCGTTGGGGACATCGCTAAGTAGTGATCAAGCAGCAGCTCCCCTTTTGCTACTTCGTTCCCTTTAATTTTCAATCGGTATTCATTTGGGTTCAGTGCAATATTGTCCCGGATCCGGACGACTGGAATGACAAGACCCAGTTCGAGGGCAAGCTGCCTTCGGATCATCACAATTCGGTCTAACAGGTCACCGCCCTGGTTTGCATCAGCGAGCGGGATGAGGCCGTAGCCAAATTCAAATTCAATGGCATCCATTTGCAGGAGATGAATAACGCTTTCTGGACTTTTCATCTCTTCTACCTCTGCCTGTTCCTCCAGTACCTCTTCAATTTCTTCTTGGTCTTGTTTGTTTTTCGACATCATGTATGCGCCAAGTGCAAGTAAACCTGCGATCGGCCCTGTCAAAAGTATGCCGATTGGCGTAAACAGCCCAAGAAGGAAGATCGTGCCCGCTGTCACATAAAGCATGGCTGGGAATGCGAAGAGCTGACCTGTAATGTCTGACCCAAGGTTTCCATTAGAAGCTGCTCTAGTCACAACAATCCCTGTCGCCGTTGAAATGAGGAGTGCCGGAATTTGCGAAACGATTCCGTCTCCTACCGTTAATAGGGTAAAGTGTGAAGCTGATTCTTGAATCGACATGCCTTGCTGAAGCATCCCGATAATGATTCCAAATATAATATTGATGATGACGATGATAATACCTGCGATGGCGTCCCCTTTTACGAACTTACTGGCACCATCCATCGCTCCATAAAAGTCTGCTTCTCTCGCTACTTTTTCACGGCGATTTCTTGCTTCACTTTCTGTCAGCATTCCTGCATTTAAATCTGCGTCAATACTCATTTGTTTACCTGGCATCGCATCGAGTGTAAATCTTGCCGCAACCTCTGATACACGCTCTGCCCCTTTTGTGATAACAATAAACTGAATGATGATC
Organism: Bacillus sp. ABR; assembly: GCF_056172715.1. Classification (NCBI taxonomy): domain Bacteria; kingdom Bacillati; phylum Bacillota; class Bacilli; order Caryophanales; family Bacillaceae; genus Bacillus; species Bacillus sp. ABR. Next base: position 293,054 of record NZ_JAOYSL010000003.1, read on the forward strand.
AGGATAAGGAAAACAACAAGACCAACGAGGATATTTCCTCCAACAACAAATGAACCGAACGTTTCGACAACTTTCCCAGCATCTCCTGTTGAAAGAATAGAACGTGTTGTAGAGATGTTAAGCCCTAAACGAAACAGCGTTAAGAGCAAAAGCAATGATGGAAAAATTGAAAATTGCAGTGGTTCTTGCATGTTCATTGTGGTGAGAAGCACGATAAGCGCAAGAGAAATATTAATAATGATTAAAATACTTAATAAAACGGGCGGAAACGGTATGACCAGCATCGCCACAATTAAAATAACACTGAATAAAACAGATAAATCTCTTGCTGACATGCCTGTTCTCTCCTTTTAAAACCAAAAATTCATAAAATCTTTTGTTTCGTTTTATAGACGTAAGCTAAAATTTCTGCGATAGCCTTAAAGTATTCTTCTGGCACCGCTTGGTCGATGTCGACCTGATCATAGAGCGCGCGGGCAAGCGGCCTGTTCTCTACAGTCATGACATCATGTTCTTTCGCAATCGTTCTAATTTTCAAAGCCAAAATATCCGTTCCCTTTGCTACAACATAGGGCGCGTCCATTTTTTCTTCGTCATACTTTAAAGCAATGGCATAGTGGGTTGGGTTTGTAATGATGACGTCCGCTTTTGGGACTTCCTGCATCATCCGTCTCATGGCCATTTCCCGCTGACGCTGTTTAATCTTTGATTTGATGAGCGGGTCACCCTCTGATTTTTTATACTCATCTTTGATGTCTTGTTTGGACATCCGCAAGTTTTTTTCATAATCAAATTTCTGATACATATAATCAAGCCCTGCCAAGATCAGAAGAGCACCAGCAGCATACAGCCCCATAATCAAGGTCATATTTGCGACGAAATGAAGGGTTTCCTCTGCTGTTAATAAAGGAAGCCGCAGAATTTCATCAAAGTGCATCCAAAGAGCAATAAATGTCGCAAAGCCAACAAAGCCAATTTTCAAAATGGATTTTAATAGCTCTACGAGGGCTCGAATACTGTATATTCGTTTAAATCCTTTGATTGGGTCAAGCTTTTCTAATTTCGGTTGAATCACTTCTGTCGAAAAGAGAAAGCCGACTTGTAAATAGTTACTGAGAACGCCTGCCAGCATACCAACACCAAGGATTGGCATAAGGAGGATCCCTGTTTCCTGAAGCAATTCCAAGAATAATTGATGAATATTAGATGTGCTAACCTTCATTAGCATAGTTGTTGAATAAAAACGTTCAATGAGCGCGATAATCCGCTCTTTCATAAAAGGCCCAATAAAAAAGAATGATAAAAAGATTAATAGAAATGAGATGGCTGTATTGACGTCGGTACTTTTGGCAACCTGTCCTTTTTTACGTGAATCCCGTCTTTTTTTCGGCGTTGCTTTTTCTGTTTTTTCACCTGCGAAAAATTGCAAGTCTAGTCTAAGTCTTGTCATCATGACGAACCACCGACCAATGCTAAGAAATTCCTCATGGTGAGTACAATCGTTTCAAATGTATTTTGGACAACACCGAAGATGACGCCCATACAGATGATGATCATAATAAAACTCACACCCATTTTAATAGGAAGTCCAACCACAAATACGTTCATTTGTGGAACTGTACGTGCCACAATTCCCAGTGCCAAATCGACTAAAAACAGACTTGCCACTACAGGTGCCGAGATTTGAAAGGCAATGATAAACATTTGGTTGAAGCTCTTTGCGATAAAGTAAGCAAAGGATTCACTGCCGAAATTCAGCGCGTATTGATCAACTGCAATGTATTGAAAGCTGTAATAGATTCCATCAAGCAGCAGGTGATGTGCGTTTGTTGCCAGCATCAACAGCAGTGTGACCGTATAAAAAAACTGTCCCATCAGCGGCGTCTGCGCCCCTGTTTGCGGATCGATAATATTGGCAATCGCAAAACCCATTTGAAAATCAATGAATGAGCCGGCAATTTGAACAGCGGACACCATGATGTATGCAATCAGCCCAAGCAGCAGACCGACCATTGCTTCTTTCACCGCAAGCATCATATAAAGACCGTCGATGTCAAGTGCTGGCGGTTCTTTTATGGTGCTAAAACTAATGACAGCTAAAAACAGTGAGAATCCAACTCTGTGTACAGCTGGGATCGTTCTATGCGCTAAAAGCGGTACTGTCACAAAAAAAGCGGTGATCCGAATAAAAACTAAAAGAAAAGCAGGGAATAATTCTATGATTGACATCTCTGCTTAACCTGCAAATCGATCTAAATTCGAGAACAGTTCTGTCGTAAAAGACACAATTGTTGAAAGCATCCATGGACCAAACACAACGAGTCCAATGAGTACTGCAACAATCTTAGGAATAAACGCAAGCGTCTGTTCTTGAATTTGGGTTGTCGCCTGAAACACACTGACAATCAGTCCCACAATGAGTGCGAGCGCTAGAAGCGGCCCACTCACAAGCAATACTACATACACTGATCTTTCAGCCATCGTAATGACAAATTCTGAACTCATGTTTTAAGCACCTACTCTAAAAGCTTTGCAGCAAAGATTTAACTATCAAATACCATCCATCGACTAAAACAAATAACAATATTTTGAAAGGGAGTGATATCATAACCGGCGGAAGCATCATCATCCCCATTGACATCAGAACACTTGCGACCACCATGTCAATAATTAAAAATGGAATAAAGATCATAAAACCAATTTGAAATGCCGTCTTTAATTCTGAGATGGCAAAAGCGGGAACCATCGCCGTTAATGGAATATCTTTAATCGATTCAGGTGTATCCATTTTTGCGTAGCTAAGAAATAAAGCCAAATCTTTCTGTCTTGTATGTTTACTCATAAACTCTTTAATAGGCACTTCGGCTTTTTCATATGCCTGATTTAACGTGATGTCATCATTTAAAAGCGGCGTGAGCGCCTCTTTATTAATCTGTGAGAACGTGGGTGCCATGATAAAAAATGTGAGAAACAAAGCAAGTCCAACAAGCACTTGGTTTGGCGGCATTGAGTTGGTTGCAAGTGATGTTCTGACAAATGAAAGAACAATCACAATCCGTGTAAAACACGTCATTAAAATGAGAATGCCCGGTGCAACCGAAAATACAGTTAAAAGTAATAGAAGACGGACAGATGTGCTAATATTTCCTGCACCGCTGGAATTAAATAAATCGATAAACTCATTCATTTTGTTTCGGGCCTTTCTTTCTGACTTCTGATTGGGTCTTTTTCAATTCGGCTAGCTGCGCCTTTAAATTGGCTGAAAAAGAAGAAGTGGTCGGCTGATCATGTTTCTTTACCTGCGAGGTGAATTTTTGAACCATTTTTGGTAAATCGGTCTTACTCTCCATCGCTTCTTCATATTGTTTTACGATTGCTTCACATTCTTGTTCATCATCAATTTCTTTTAGCAGCTGGATTGAATCTGCTACGCCGACAACTAATACTCGTTTGCCCACCTTGATCAGCTGGACTGAACGGTTTTGTCCGACTGTCGTTCCGCCAATATTTTCAACATAGCGAAATGGTTTGAGTAAGCGGTTTTGCTTACCAACAAATCTCACCAATCCATAAATAAGCAGGATGACAAATAGTAAGGCACCAATCATTTTGACAAAATCCATAATGGAGACAGAAGAAGAGGGAACTTCTTCTGCCGGATTCGTTTGATTGTCAGTGGTTTTCTTCTCTGTATCCTTTTTGCTTTCTTTCTCATCTTTGAGCCAGTCATTCACTGTGCCATTCTCAGGATCTTTCGTTTCAGCAAACAGTGAGGCAGGCTGCATCGTCAAGAAAAGCATAAAACTGATCATTGCTATACATATCAAACGTTTTTTCAACAAATCTTACACCCTTTTTTAGCCTAACGTTTTATTAATTGCTTCAAGTACACGGTCTGCCTGGAATGGCTTCACGATAAAGTCTTTTGCGCCTGCTTGGATCGCGTCAATAACCATTGACTGCTGTCCCATTGCAGAACACATGATGATTTTTGCAGAAGCATCGATTTGTTTAATTTCTTTTAGTGCAGTGATTCCGTCCATTTCTGGCATTGTGATATCCATTGTGACAAGATCAGGAGATGTTTCTTTGTATTTTTCAACTGCTTGTGCGCCGTTTTCTGCTTCTCCTACTACATCAAATCCGTTTTTTACAAGAATATCCTTGATCATCATTCTCATGAATGCTGCATCATCTACGATTAATACCTTAGTAGCCATTTACTTATTCTCTCCCTGTATGTTTGTTTATTTTAAATTAGAAAGTCTTTCTGACTGGCTTAAAATGTCAGTCACACGAACACCAAAGTTCTCATCAATGACAACGACTTCCCCTTTGGCGACGATTCGTTTGTTAACTAGAATGTCTACTGGCTCACCAGCAAGTTTGTCCAGTTCAATGATACTTCCAGCTGAAAGCTCAAGAACTTCTTTCACACTGCGCTGAGTTCTTCCAAGTTCCACCGTAATGGAAAGCGGAATGTCCATCAGCATATCAAGATTTCCAAGCTGGCTTGTTGTATGCTGAGGCTCACTGAACGCTTCAAATTCGACTGGCGCCACATTTACAGGTGCTGCCGGCTTCGCCTGTCTTTTCGGCGGTGCCGCTTGCTGCGCTGGGGCAGACTGCGTTTGCGTTGCTGCCGGCTGAGGTTCAGGTGTGCTCACTTGAGCTTCTTGAACAGGCTCTTCTTCTTGCGCAGGGACTGTTAATTCTGCGATTAAATCCTTCGCAAATGTAATAGGATAAAGCTGCATAATATTTGAATCGATCAGTTCACCTATTGTTAATCTGAAGGATACTTTGACAAGCATTTCTTCAGCTGGAATGCGGTCTGTCCCTTCTCCTTCTTTCACATCAAGTAATTCGACGCGCGGCGGAGAAATATCAATCTTTTTATTAAAGACTGTCGACATAGACGTCGCAGCAGAACCCATCATTTGGTTCATCGCTTCTTGCACTGCACTTAAATGAATTTCGCTTAAAGAAGGGTCAGCATTTGTGCCGTCTCCGCCCATCATTAAGTCCGCAATGACTGCTGCATCTGTTTGCTGGATAACAAGCAGGTTACTTGCGCTGAAGCCCTCTGTATAATTCACTTCAATAGCGACATACGGATGAGGAAATTCCTCATTCAGCTTACTTTTTTGAATTACTGTAACCGTTGGAGTTGTAATCTCCACTTTTTGATTTAATAGGGTTGAAAGTGCTGTTGCAGAGCTGCCAAATGAAATATTACCGATTTCTCCAATGGCATCTTGCTCCATTGCAGAAAGGATTGTATCAGGCTCTATATCGTCATTGCTGCCTCCTTTAAGGAGCGCATCGATTTCGTCTTGTGATAATTTACTTCCGTTATTCTCCATCTTCTTCACCTCTTATGTCGTGATCTAGAATTTGAATCGCCTGTTTCCGATTCACGCGGCCGGCCTGTCCCAAGAATTTCGGTTTATTTCCGACCATAACAGTAAGAGGCGCATTTACTGGTTTGTCCAAGGCAATACAATCACCAATTTCCAAATTCAAAAACTCTTCCACCGTCATTTCCGATTGTCCCAGCTCTGCGACTACCGGTATTTTTGCCTTCATAATCCGTTTTTCAATGGCCTTTGTCTCTTGCTGTTTTGGTTCATTTCGTTCAGACTGCATCCAGTAGTGTACAGACAGCTTCGGAATAATAGGCTCTAATACAACGTGAGGAATACATAGGTTAATAACCCCGCTTACCTCGCCAATCTGTGTATTAAGAGAAATGACGACAACTGTTTCGTTTGGTGACACCATTTGAACAAACTGGGGATTTACCTCGAAATCTGCCATTTCAGGCTCGATGTCGGTTATGGACTGCCACGCTTCTCTGTAATTTTCCAAAGCTCCCTCAAACATGTTTGAGATAATCTTTGTTTCAATTTCTGTAAGTGATTCTGTCTTATTATGACTAATGCCAATCCCGCCCATCAGCCTGTCCATCATCGCATAGCCGATTGTTGGGTTTACTTCAAGCATGATTCTTCCTTCAAGCGGGCTGACATAAAATAAGTTTAATAATGTCATATTAGGAATCGAACGAATAAATTCTTCGTATGGTACTTGGTCAACCGAGCTGACAGTAATTTGAATATATGATCTTAGCTGCGCTGAAAAGTGAGTGGTGAGCAGTCTAGCGAAGTTATCATGAATCCTTGTTAAACTTCGAATCTGGTCTTTTGAAAAGCGCAGTGCACGTTTAAAGTCATACACTTTCACTTTTTTCGTCGTTTCTTCTTTTTTCAGCTCTTCTGCATCCATTTCGCCTGTTGAGATGGCGGATAATAATGCGTCGATCTCATTCTGGGAAAGCACTTCTCCTGACATTTCTTCACCTCCGTCGCGTTAATTAATCGCCTCTATTGCAGATTAAAGGAGGTTATATATACTTCTTTCACCTTGCCATCTTGCAAATAGTTATTCACTTTGTTTTTGACTTGTGTTTTAAAATGTTCTCTGCCTTTTTTGCCATCAAGTTCATCTGCATTCGTGTCTGATAAAATGTCGATTACAGCATCTTTTACTTGGAAACTTCTTTTCTCAAGCTCTGATTTTGCCTTTTCAGAGTCCGTTTCAATATTCAGGACAAGTTTGACAGCATTTCCTTCAGATTTTAAATTGGTGATAATCTCAGGAATTTCAACAGAAGCTTTTACGACTTCATCTGCTGTTGGCTCTTTTTCAGCTTTTGCTTCGTCTGACCCATTCAGCAGAAAAAAGATGCCTGCTCCAATTCCGACGATGGCAATAATCATGATTAGCATTACTACGACTAATTTCTTCTTCATTCAAACTCCTCTATTCCTTGATTCAATGAAATGACTTGGATTTTTCTGTAGAAAGAAATGATTTTCTCTTGAAGCTGCTCTTCATCTTCTTTCACAACGAATTTCTTTCCATTGGCCAAAGTAATGGTCGTGTCTGGAAAACTTTCGATTTGCTCGATATGGAGAGCGTTCAGCATAAATCCTTTGCCATTTAATCTTGTCACTTCAATCATATTAAGCAGAGAAGCGATCATCCGCTCCCCCTACCTCCTATCGTTTCAGATTCACAAGCTCTTGCAGAATTTCATCAGAAGTTGTGATCGTCTTTGCATTCGATTGGAATCCGCGCTGCGCGATAATCATTTCAGTAAACTCATCTGTTAAATCAACGTTTGACATTTCAAGTTTCCCTGTTTGGATCACGCCAGTTCCTTCTTCACCAGGTACGATAGGATTACTTGGTGCACCTGAGCTTAACGTTTGGCGGTAAAGGTTGTCACCAACTTTGTCTAATCCTCCTGCGTTACGGAAAGATACGAGTGAAATCTGTCCAACAGTTCTAGATACGTTGTTTTCAACAACCGAAACCGTTCCATCTGGACCAACACTTACACTTGAAACGCCATCTGGAATCGTTATCTTTTGTCCATTCATTCCAAGCAGATAATTTCCATCAGGGGTGACTAAGCTTCCCTCTGAATCAGTGTCGAAATTCCCTGTTCTTGTATAAAGAATTTCTCCTTGACTTTCAATACGGAAAAACCCATCTCCATTGATATAGAAGTCGTAAGGTTCATTTGTATTTTGAGAAGATCCCGCTGACATGATTTTATCAATAGAAGATAAAGATGATCCTAAACCAATTTGTTTTGAGTTGATTGAACCAGAGTTGTTCGTTGGTCCACCTGAACTTCCAATGGTTTGGCTGACCATATCTTTAAACGTGATACGGCTTTTTTTGTATCCGTGTGTATTGACGTTGGCTACGTTGTTGGCTACCACATCTAATTTTGATTGGAAGTTTTTCATTCCGCTAATTCCTGAGTAAAGTGAGCGTAACATTTATTTTCCTCCTCGAATTACTTCGTTTTTTCTCCAACTGCTGTAACATCCCAAGGGCTGATTTTCGTTCCATCTTCCAAAATAAGCAAGTATTCATTGTCTATGTTTTTAACAGACTTCACAGTGCCCGATATCTCTTTATCATCCAGCTTGCCCGATACTTCTTTACCAATCCAGCCTACATACGTCGTAAACGGATCTTGGTGTGCAACAAATGTAGACATGAGCTGATTCAGCTTGGTGATCGAATCGTTCATATTGGTTTGCTGTTCTAAAGATGAAAAAGTGGCAAGCTGCGTGACAAACTCACGGTCATCAAGTGGGTTTGTCGGATCTTGGTTTTGAAGCTGTGTGAGCAAAATTTTCAAGAATTGATCTTTGCCGAGCGTATCTGTTTTCTTTTCTGCTTTTGAAGAAGTGTCTGTTTGTGCGGCTGTTCTATTCGTAGCATCAACTGTTGCCATTAGATCTCCTCCTCTTCTTCATCTGACCCAACAAGAGCATCCAGAACATCTTGGAATTCTGCTTCCTGTTCATCAGCCTGCTGGAAATTCTGTCCTTTTGGCTGCTGCTGCTTGTTTTCTTCACTGAACTGTCCAAATAACGGCTGCTCATTTGATTGAAGCGGTATATGGAAACGGTCCACTTGAACCGACATATTCGGAAGCGCCTGCTTGAGCTGCGGAAGGTGATGCTCTAACAGCTCTTTTGCTGCTTGCGTCGAGGCTGTAATTTTACTCGCATACATACCGTTTTGTTTCGTTAGCTGAATGGTAATAAATCCAAGATTTTCAGGATTTAATCGAACGGTAAACCGTCCGCTTGAATTGCCAAACGGCGTGAATTTCATTTGCTTCCACGTGTTTAGAATTTGCTGATCAACTGTTCCTGGCTTTTCATCAGTCGTTTGTGTCTGCTGAACAGGAGCCGCTGACTGCAGTTGGAAAAACTGCTTATGACCTGGCAGAAGCGAGTGGGTCATTATTTTTTCAGAAGCTGGCACAGCAGTGCTTTGTCCTTTAACGACTTCTTTTTTGATGAGCCACTCAAGAGATGCATTCCCTTTTGCTGGAGAAGCGAGAGTAGATTCTTGTTTTGGAGAGACCAGTTCCTTCAACTCTCCTAGTGAAATTTTCCACTCTTTGTCTGATCCTTTCGCACTCGCCATCATATGATCGATTAACTGATTAAAGTGCTTTAGCTCACTTTGAGTCATCGAATTCAGCTTTGGTGCTGAACCCTGCGAAAAGAACTGCTCTTTTACTTGCTGAACGAGTTTCTCATCTACCCCGTTTTTCGAAAGAAAGTCGATGAAGTCTTGACCTTTTCCTTCAATATCCTGCACAAGTTTCGCATCAAAGCTGAGCGGCTGTTGATTGAGCAATTGATAGATGAAAAAGTGGACTTGTATGAGCTGTTCACTATGTTCAGAACCTGGCTTTTCAGCTTGATCACCGTAAATGGAAGATTCCATTTTTTGAAATAATTCTTCAAGTGACTTGAGATCAGTTGTTTCAAGTGTTTGACCTTGTAGTGTTTGAAGCGCACTTAGTAGGTCTGCGCTCATTCCCTCTTCAGGTGATTGCATCCATTTTTCAATGATCTGCATCGCATCATTGATAGAAAGAGAGGCAACAGCGGCTGTCTCAGCATGAACAGGACCGCTTTGGGCGCCTGCTCCGCTAAGTAATTGTTTAAACAAACCGCTGGCAGTTGCCGCGCCGCCTCCCTTTAGTCCCGAGAGACCTTGAGAAGATTGCTGTAAGGCTGCAATATCCAATAGCTTCACTTATTGTCCACCCCCATTTTCACGTTCTTCTTTTTTGGCAAGCTCTTTTGTAAACGTTGCTGCCTTCTGAGGTGTCAATTTTGCTAAAATGTCTGTCAGTTTATTTTTGCTCAGCTCTTCAAGGATTTTTAATGCCTCTTTATCACTTAGTTCTGATAAAATTTTGGCGGATTTCCCTGGGTCCATGCTTTCATAAATGCTGGCGATCTTTCCTTTTGTCTGCTGATTAGAGGATGCCGCTGCATCAGAGGACTCCGCTGCCGAGTTATTACCTGACGTATTATTTGATGAGCTGTTATTCGATGAACTGTCATTGGCTGACGTATTCTTTGCATCATTTTCAGATGTTTTTTCAAGTGAGTTGATTTTTTGATTCAGTCTTTTAATCTCTTCATCACTTGTTTTCAAATCTTTTTGTGCAATTTCGAGCTCATTTTTTTGCTCTTTAATGGTCTTTTTCAGTTCTTTCAACTCTGCATCGTTTTGATCATTAGGTGAAGATGACGTTTTTGAGGTGTCATCTGAACCAACTAAGCTGCTGATCACCGGAATGTTTTGGAGCGGTTTCTTTAGATCAAAACCTGCCATATAAAGGATCGTGCCAGTGACAATCACAAGCACAATCAATGGGATGATGACAATAAACAAGATCCATTGAAATTTCCCGCCGCCTGATTCCTTCGTTTTTTCCTTCTTAGGCATTCATCTCGACTCCTAATGTCCTTGAAACATGAATTGGCTGATAGAGATATCATCCATTTCTTTCATTTCAATTGCCTTATGTTCAAGGGAAAACTTTTCAAATTGCTTTTCTTTCATTTTTTCAAACTTTTTAAACTCAATGTTTTTTTCAGTTAAATCAGATTGTTTTTCATTCATTTGATGACGTTTCATGATCACAAGCTGCTGATAATGCTGAATGGTGTTATCTAAGTTGGTCACAAATTGCTGGTAATGACGCATTTCTTGAACACTCATTCCACTTCTCAGCTTTTCTTCTTTGCTTTTTTCCATTAGCTCTTTTTTACTCATATTTTCATAGAGTTTTTCAGCGACTTGCTCAAATGCCGAAACGGATTGTTGGTACGCTGCAAGTGACTTGTCTTTTTCACTTTCTTTCAGTTCTAAGAGCTTTTGAAATTTGTATTGATATCTCACTGTTTTTGTCAATCCTCTCTATTCATCAAACTGAGCAATAAACTCACACTGTCTTCAATAGATACAGCCTCTTCTACATCCTGCTTCAAAAATGAAATCAGATGAGGGTAAGCCTGCATGGCCTCATCAATATCTTTGGAGGAGCCTTTTTTATACGCTCCAATATTAATGAGGTCTTCAGCGTTTTGATAAGTGGATAAAAGCTGGCGGAACCGGTTAGCCGCTTCCTTGTGATCATGACTTGCGATATTGCTCATGACACGGCTGATACTTTTCAAAATATTAACAGCGGGAAATTGTCCTTTGTTGGCTAAAGCACGATCAAGGACAATGTGGCCATCCAGGATCCCCCTCACTGTATCAGCGATCGGTTCATTCATATCGTCCCCATCAACAAGAACTGTGTAAAACGCTGTGATCGAACCAAGCTGATTTGTCCCAGTTCGTTCGAGCAATTTTGGCAGTATAGCGAACACTGATGGTGTATATCCTTTTGTTGTTGGCGGCTCGCCAGTTGCAAGGCCTATTTCCCTTTGCGCCATGGCAACCCTCGTAACAGAATCCATCATGAACATGACATTTTTGCCTCTGTCTCTGAAATATTCCGCAATGGCTGTTGCAGTATAGGCAGCTTTCAATCTCGTCAGTGCAGGCTGGTCAGAAGTTGCGACAACAACAATTGATCGCTTCAGTCCTTCAGCACCTAAATCCTTTTCAATAAATTCACGAACTTCACGGCCACGCTCTCCAACAAGGGCAATCACATTGAGGTCTGCTTCTGTCTGCTTTGCAATCATCCCCATTAAGGTACTTTTTCCAACACCACTTCCGGCAAAAATCCCGATCCTTTGACCAGTGCCAACTGTGAGCAAACTATCAATGACTCTAACGCCGACACCCATCTTTTCTCGAATAGGCGGTCTGTCCATCGGATTTGGGGGTGACTGATCTGTCGAAACAGGTGCAAGTCCCTTTGGAAGCATACTGCCATCAAGCGGATCACCGAAGGCATCAACGACTTCACCAATTAATCCAGTCCCTACTTTGACCTTCAGCGACTCACCCGTCGCTTCCACAAGACTTCCTGGTGAAATATTGGATGCTTCTACATAAGGCATGAGCAGAATGTTTTCATCTCTAAACCCTACGACCTCTGCTTTTATCGGATGGTGCTTGCTCCCTTTTTTATGAATGATGCACACGTCACCGATCGAACTCTCCGGCCCCTTAGATTCAATCATCAGCCCAACCACTCGGTTGACTTTTCCAAATCGTTTATAAGGATCAGCGGTTTCAATCGTTTCTTTTAACACATCCATTTTCATTTGTGATCACCTGAATCAATGACTTCTAATAATTTTTCTTTCAGCTGATTCAATTGGGTATCAACACTCGCTTCCACTTTTCCAAAACTTGTTTCTACGTAACAAGTTCCTTTTGGCGCTTTTTCATCCGAGTAAATGGCAAGATGTGTATCCTTTTGAAGGATTCTAATCAATTCGTCTTTATATTCCATCACATGCTCGTAATGTTCAGGGTCAACATAGATGGAAATATCGTCATATTCTTTCACTTCTGAAATGACCTGCTTCACAAGAGCCAAAAATTGATCTTTCGTCTCCTCTGCTGCATTCCAAACGCGTTTGGCGAGTTCAAAAGCAAGTTCCACAATTTGCTCAGCAGAGCTTTCAATTTTTTCTTCGTAGTCCTGCCTTGCAAGACCGGCGATGTCATTTGCTTGATCAAGAATAGCTTGGTACTGCAAATTCGCATCTGCTTCGCCCTTTTGAAAGCCGTCTTGATAACCTGCTTGTTTCGCTTCTTCAATGAGCTGTATTCTTTCTTCTTCAAAATCAGTTCTGCGCTGATTGATTTCAGCCATTGTTTTTTCCAGCTCACTGTTTGCTTGTTCTAATATGCGGCTCGCCTGATCTTCTGCATCACTAAGTACAAGCTGTGATGCCTCGGTTTCATTGACAAGCTCTTCTTCGTGATGTTCTCTTTTAAACTCCACTTGCTGTAAAGGAATCGTTTGCCGTCCTTGTTCAGGAATAACAGATGTTTCATGTTTGATAATCCTAGACAATGATATCGTCTCCTCCGCCTCGAGCTATGACGATTTCTCCAGCTTCCTCAAGTCGTCTTACGATGCTGACAATACGGGTTTGTGCTTCCTCGACATCTCTAAGCCGGACAGGCCCCATAAACTCCATTTCTTCCTTGAATGTTTCGACCATCCGCTGTGACATGTTGCGGAAGACAATTTCTTTGACCTCTTCGCTTGCCACTTTGAGTGCGAGCAATAAGTCATCATTTTCAACATCTCTGATGACACGCTGAATCGCTCTGCTGTCAAGAGTGACAATATCTTCAAAGACAAACATACGTTTCTTAATTTCATCAGCAAGTTCAGGATCTTGAATTTCAAGTGTGTCTAAAATGGTCTTCTCCGTAGCACGGTCTACACCATTTAGCACTTCCACAACCGCTTCGACTCCGCCTGTTTGCGTGTAGTCCTGCGTAAAGGTTGAAGACAGCTTTTGTTCAAGAATGCGTTCCACCTCATTGATGATCTCTGGAGATGTGCGGTCCATTAAGGCAATACGTCTTGCAACCTCAGTTTGTACTTCCTCGCCTAATTCAGATAAAATTTGCCCAGCCTGCACTGGATCCAGGTAGGAAAGGATGAGCGCAATCGTTTGTGGATGCTCATGCTGGATAAAGTTTAAAATTTGTTCTGGTTCAGCCTTTCGAGCAAAATCAAATGGTTTTACTTGAAGAGAGGATGTTAACCGGTTTAAGATGCTGTCCGCTTTGTCCTCACCAAGCGCTTTTTCAAGCACTTGTCTTGCGTACATAAGACCGCCCTGCGATATGTAGTCCTGCGCGATGGCAATGCTGTGAAACTCTTCGATGATTTCATCTTTTTTAGCAGTATCTACACTTCGTACATTGGAAATTTCTAATGTTAATTTTTCTATTTCGTCTTCAGACAGATGTTTGTATACAGATGCTGACACGTCTAGCCCTAAGGAAATCATTAGGATTGCTGCTTTTTGTCTGCCTGTTAGTCGATTTGGATCTTTTCTCGACATGTGTATTCCTCCTAATCCTCGGACAGCCAGCTGCGTAGCAATTTAGCAAAGTCTTCTGGTTTTTCTTTTGCCATTTTTTCAAGCTGATTTTTTCTCACCATTTCTTCTGTTTCTGGTTCAGTGTCGATATCAGGAACATCGATTGGTGTACGTTCATCAAACTCAAACTCTTCTTCCTCATCTCTTCTACGCTTACGTACAAGAAGAATGATAAGAGCGATAATTGCAAGTAGGAGCACACCGCCTACAATATAAACCCAGATTGGAATATTATTTGAAGGGTTATCTGCCGCAGTTTGCTGTTTACCGTCTAATTTTGATACTGATAAAACGATTTTGTTATCTAAGTCTGCTTGAGTGAGCGCTTGACCATTTGTGTATTCTTTATCAATCGATGTGCTAATGATCGTTGAAAGAATCTTTTTGATATCATCTTGTCTTTCAGCTGTTAAAGAGTTTGCATCGTTTGCAGTTGGTGGTTCGACCAACGCTTGAATGCCAACATCTCTAATTTTATAAGGGCTTTCTTTGATATCTTTATGAATGCGGTTGACTTCATAATTGATACGATCTTCACTCTTCTCGTAATCTCCGCTTCCATTCGCTCCATCGGCACCTTGATAATTTGTAACATCATCGTCACCTGTTCCAGCGGTGCCTCCAGCTGCTGCTCCATTGCCTGAATATGTTTCAGCAATCTTTTCAGCGCTGACAGCAATCCCCTGCATGTTTTCTTTATCAACAGGTTCTACAAGGTCTTCTTTTCTTTTTTCTTCAGTAAAATCAATGTCTGTTGTGACCGATACAGCCACTTTATCTTGACCCATCATTGTTCCGAGCAGCTGCTGAATTTTTCTTTGAAGATTCTTTTCGATTTCCTCTTTTTTCTGCTGCTGTGCATCCATTCCACTTGCATAAGAATCGGAACTGGTGTTTAAGTCGTAGTAGTTGGAATCTTGGTCCATAATGACAATGTTTTCTGTTTTTAAATTCGGCACACTTTTTGAAATAAGATGATAAAGGCCTTTTACTTGCTGCGGCGTAAGCGTGTAGCCAGGCTCAACTTGCAGCACAATGGATGCTGATGCATTACTTTGCTCTTCTCCAACAAAAACGGAATCTTTTGGCAGGTTAATCATCACTTTTGAATCTTTAATCCCATCAATTGTGTTGATCAGATTGGATAGTTCTGTCTGAGTTGCGTCTACTTTCAGAACATCAAATTCATTATCTGTTAAACCGAAGCCTGAATTGTTTGCAAAGAAGGAATAATCAATGTTGCCTGTCTTAGGAAGCCCTTCAGATGCGAGTGTTACTTTTAAAGAGTCTGCTTGCTTTTCTGGAACGAGAATCGTTGTTCCATTGTTTGCAAGTTCCGATTTAACGTTTTTGCCATCTAGTTCCTGTTTGATTTGTCCAGCTTCTGCCTCAGACAAGTCTCTAAAGAGCGGAACCATTTTTTCAGAAGAAGCAAAGATGCTAACAACCGTAATAATAATTGCTAGGGCAGCAACGCCGCCAATCATGAGTATTTTTTGTAATTTTGATCGATTTCGCCAAAACTCAACTGTTTTTGTTCTTAATTGCATTAAAGTACGATTCATCTTAACCCCCGGTCATTCCATTCAGTCTTTTTTTGTCCACCAGCACCTCCTACATCTGCATTCTCATAATCTCTTGGTACGCTTCGACTGCTTTATTTCGAAACTCTGTCGCAGCTGTGAGTGTGACACTCGCTTTCTGCGAGGCAATCATGACTTCATCGAGATTGACATCTTTTCCTTGTGCAAGCGCATTTGTATACTGGTCTGATTTCAGCTGTGATTGATTTAATGCCTCAATGGAATTCTTCAGCACATCAGAGAAATTCGTTTGACTTTTAGGTGCAGCCGCCTGCAAGGACGATGCATTCGTCAATTCACTTGCTTGCTGAGCGGTTTGAAGCTGGAAAGGAGATATTGCATTAACCAATTCTTTTCACCTTACTTTCCTATTTCTAAAGCTTTCATCAGCATGCTTTTGTTCGCATTTAGAGCAGTCACGTTCGCTTCATATGATCTTGAGCTGCTGATGAGGTCGACCATTTCTTTTAATGGATCGACATTTGGTGTTTGAACATATCCATTTTCATTGGCATCGGGATTTGTAGGATCATATTGAAGGTTGAATGGAGTTTCGTCTTCTGTAATCTTTGTTACTTTGACGCCGTTTCCTAATTTGCCGCTCGAATTCATACTTGAGTTCAATATAGATGAAAATGATTCACCTGACGGCTGTAATGTGACAAGTTTACGTCTATAAGGCTCCCAGTTGCCATCAACCTGTTTAGCTCTTGTTGTATCCATATTTGCAAGGTTTGAGGATACAACGTCCATTCTGAGCCTCTGTGCCGTTAATGCTGAGGCCGAAGCGTTCACTCCTGAAAAAATCGACATCACTTACCTCCTGTCAAAACTGTTTTAAGAGAATTAAATTTCCCGCTCATTCTTTCCACCAAAGCATTATACTGAATTTGGTTTTTAGCGAGTTCACTCATCTCTTGATCAATATCGACATTATTTCCGTTTTCTTGATATGAAGTACGGTTGCTAGAAACAACTGAATAATTAGACCCTGTTTTCGAAAAATCAATGTGACCTTGGTATGTTTTTTTAGCATCTAATTTGTTCGATGCGTCATTTAGCATGTCATGGAATGCGACGTTTTTCGACTTGTAGTTCGGTGTGTCTATATTCGCGATATTATTGCTTATGACTTTTTGCTTAACATTCGCTCTACCCAAGGCATTCTCAAGGTTGCTTATCGTTCCAGAAAATATATCCAAAACCATATACCTCCAATCATATGTATTTCATTCCATTTAATCATGTCGAGATTTGTAAAACCATATGTTCATTGTAAGAAATAATAGGATTAAAGTCTATGATGTATATGTAAAAAAAACTCGTAATATATATCTATTTTACGAATAGGTATAAAGGCCTAGATTCAAAGCACTACAGATTTGTAAGGGGTTTCTTGGAAAAAAGAGTGACATTTTTCGGACAAATCCTCATTTTTTCACATAAAAAAACCCTTTTCAGCATTTATTTCGGCTAAAAAGGGTTTTTGATTAATGAGATTTTAAATTTTCGAGTTCAATTAAAAATTTGTTATTTAACACTTTGATGTACGTTCCCTTCATTCCAAGAGAACGAGATTCGATTACACCTGCACTTTCTAACTTACGTAAGGCGTTTACGATCACTGAACGAGTGATCCCTACACGGTCTGCAATTTTACTTGCGACAAGAAGACCTTCGTTTCCATCAAGCTCATCAAAAATGTGTTCAATCGCTTCAAGCTCACTGTATGAAAGAGAGCTAATCGCCATTTGGACAACCGCTTTACTTCTTGCTTCTTCTTCGATTTCCTCTGCTTTCTCGCGAAGAATCTCCATTCCAACAACTGTTGCCCCGTATTCAGCAAGAATTAAATCATCATCTGTGAATGTATCTTGTAAGCGGGACAGGATTAACGTACCTAAACGATCTCCTCCGCCGATAATTGGAACAATTGTTGTTAAACCTGATTGGAATAAGTCACGGTTCTCAATCGGGAAAGCTGTATATTCACTGTTAATATCAAGGTTTGAAGACGTTTCTGGGACATTGAATAGACTCTTTGTATATTCTTCAGGGAACTGGCGATCTTCAAGCATTTTTTTCATACGTGCATTTTCGATCTGTTGATTAATGGAGTAACCAAGAAGCTTTCCCCTTCTGCTTAATACGAAAATGTTTGAATCAATGACATCTCTCAGTGTTTCTGCCATTTCTTTGAAATTAACTGGTTTCCCCGCTGCATCTTGCAGCATTGAGTTAATAATCCTTGTTTTTTGTAGTAACGCCATAATAATGATCCTCCTAGATTACTTTATTCATTTGTTAAAGTATAAATTGACTTAAATCTTTGTTATTTGCAATCTTTCCTAGCTTCTCTTCGACATACTGAGGGGTAATGGTCACTTTCTCCATCGTAATATCAGGCGCCTCAAATGAAAGCTCTTCAAGCAGCTTCTCAAGTATGGTATGAAGCCTTCTTGCACCGATGTTATCTGTCTCCTGATTGACATGATAAGCCACTTCGGCAATCTTATGAATAGCATCGTCAGAAAATTCAAGAGATATACCTTCTGTTTCAAGTAAAGCTTTATATTGCTTTAATAATGCATTATCTGGTTCCGTTAAGATTTTCACAAAGTCTTCTATACTTAATTTATCTAATTCTACACGAATTGGGAAGCGCCCCTGAAGCTCGGGAATCAAATCTGATGGCTTTGCCATATGAAATGCACCTGCTGCAACAAAAAGCACATGATCAGTTTTAACGGCACCATATTTCGTCATCACAGTTGAACCTTCTACAATCGGTAAAATATCACGCTGAACCCCTTCACGAGAAACATCTGCAGATGATGCACCGCCGCTTTTGGCGATTTTGTCGATTTCATCGATAAAAATAATTCCTTGCTGCTCTGCTTTGTAGACTGCTTCCTGACTGACTTCATCCATATCAATCAGTTTTGAAGCTTCCTCAGCCGTTAACGCCTTTCTTGCTTCTCTGACAGTCAGCTTTCTGCGTTTTTTCTTTTTAGGCATGAGATTGCCGAGTGCATCCTGCATGTTCATACCCATTTGCTCCATACCCGAGCCTTGAAGCATATCAAACATGGAAGGCTGCTGTTCTTCTACTTCGATCGTGACGTAATGATCTTCAAGTTCTCCCATCGCCAGCTGATGAGCAATTCGCTTTCTTGTCGATTCGAGTTCCACTTCTTCATTTGAATGATCTCGATCACGGTCATCTTCATCTGAACCGCCAAACAGCATCTCAAAAGGATTTTTTACAGACTGGCTTTTTTTCTTACCAGGAACAAGTAAATGAACAAGACGTTTATTTGCTTGTTTTTCTGCTTCTTCTTGAACATCTTTCATTTTTTCTTCTTTGACGAGTCTAATCGCTGTTTCAACTAAATCTCTCACCATTGACTCTACGTCACGGCCAACATAACCCACTTCAGTAAATTTCGTCGCTTCCACTTTAATAAAAGGCGCACCAGAAATTCGAGCAATTCTTCGGGCAATTTCTGTTTTCCCCACACCTGTAGGGCCGATCATTAAAATATTTTTAGGAACGACTTCATCCTTTAGCTTATCATGTAAAAGACTTCTTCTGTAACGGTTTCTTAAAGCCACCGCCACTGCTTTTTTCGCATCAAGCTGACCAATGATGTATTGATCAAGCTTTTCAACTATCTCTCTTGGGGTGAACGGCTTTTTCTCCATACGTCTCATGTCCTTTCTATTCAAGCTCTTCTAAAGTGATTTGATCGTTCGTGTAGACACAGATTTCTCCGGCCGTTTCAAGAGCGGCCTTTGCAATTTCTCTCGCTGAGAGATGATCACCTGCATGGGTTTTGAGTGCTCTCCCTGCGCTAAGGGCATAGTTGCCGCCTGAGCCAATGGCCAAAATCCCATCATCTGGTTCAATGACCTCTCCAGTTCCAGAGACGAGCAGGATGCTTTCTTTGTTCATGACGATGAGCATGGCCTCAAGCTGCCTTAGCATCTTGTCACTTCGCCATTCCTTCGCTAGTTCTACGGCTGCCCGCTTTAAGTTGCCACCATATTCTTCAAGCTTTGTTTCAAACTTTTCAAAGAGTGTAAACGCATCTGCTACTGAACCTGCAAAACCTGCAAGCACCTTGCCTCCGAAAAGACGACGCACTTTTTTTGCTGTGTGTTTCATCACGACAGCCTGCCCGAAAGTAACTTGACCGTCGCCAGCCATTGCACTTTTTCCTTTATGTTGAACGGCAAAGATGGTTGTTGCATGAAATGATGACATGAAAAAACCTCCTTTTAGGATCGTTTAAAAGCCCTTGGGTGATGAGACATGTACGTGTTTCTTAAAGAATCTTTTGATACATGCGTGTACACCTGTGTAGATGATAAATTTGAATGACCGAGAAGCTCTTGAACACTTCTCAAATCCGCCCCCTCGTTTAAGAGATGCGTGGCAAAGGTGTGCCTTAACATGTGAGGATGGATATGTAATGTACCTGACGCCTTTTTCATTAATTCAGTGAGAATGAATCGAACACCTCGGTCTGTAAGAGGCGCCCCGCGCTGATTCAAAAACACATGTGCATCAGCGCGGTCTTTCCCCTTAGATTTCAGCTTCTGCCTTCCATCCTCTAAATAAGTAATGAGCGCTTCATGAGCATATGACCCGAAAGGAACATACCGCTGCTTGCTGCCTTTCCCATGAACAAGCACTGTATCCATCGATAAATCAAGATCAGATTCTTTTAATGAACATAACTCACTGACCCTCATACCTGTTGCATAAAGAAGTTCTAAAATGGCTTGATTTCTTTGCCCAAGCGGTGTGCTGACATCAGAAACTGTAAAAAGCTCTTTTAGTTCCTCCTCATACAAAAATGAAGGAATCCGCTTATCCTGTTTTGGTAAGCTAACGAGTAAAAAAGGATTTTCTTTCACAAGCTGTTCTCTTAATAAAAATTTATAAAAGCTGCGAAGCGCAGAGACTTTCTTACTAATCGTTCTTCTTGTCAGGCCTTTTTCATAAGCTTCTGTTAAATAAATTCTCGTATCTTGATAGGATACCTCTTCAAAACCGTCTATTCCTTGAATGTTCATAAATCTGACAAACTCTTCAATGGCTTCTGTATATCCTGAGATCGTTAAAGCTGAATAGTTTTTTTCAATTTGCAGATATTCAATGAATAAGTGGACAAGACGCTGTTTATTCGTCATTTTTACACCTCTTTAAGGCTTTTAAATGGTATCACATATCTTGCTTTCCGTGCAATGTTTTACTACAGAGATTTCGAAATAGTTTGAATAGTTTCGATTGCGCGCTTAGCGTACTCTGCATAACGTTCTTGTTTGTTTTTAATTCGAACACCTAGATCTTTCAGCAAACCAAAATTCGCATTCATCGGCTGGAAGCTTTTCTTGTTTGTCGACGTGATGTAATAAGCCATACTGCCAATCGCCGTTTCCTCAGGAAGTGTCACAAGCTCTTCCCCTTTAACAAAACGAGCGGCGTTAATGCCAGCCACAAGTCCGGAAGCTGCAGACTCGACATACCCTTCAACGCCTGTCATTTGTCCGGCAAAGAATAGATCATCTCTATTTTTAAACTGATAAGTCGGTCTTAAAAGGCTTGGCGAGTTAATAAATGTATTACGGTGCATTACCCCGTAACGAACAATCTCTGCTTCTTCAAGGCCTGGAATCAAACGGAATACTTCCTTTTGATCGCCCCACTTTAGATGTGTCTGGAAGCCAACGATGTTATATAAAGTACCTGCTGCATCATCCTGTCTTAATTGAACAACAGCGTAAGGTCTTTTTCCTGTTTTCGGATCTTCCAGTCCTACTGGCTTCATCGGGCCAAACAGCATCGTTTTCTTTCCTCTTTTCGCCATGACTTCAATTGGCATACAGCCTTCAAAGAAGATTTCTTTTTCAAATTCTTTTAATGGCACAGTTTCAGCAGAAATGAGCGCCTCATAAAAACGATCGAATTCTTCTTCTGTCATTGGACAGTTTAAATATGCGGCTTCCCCTTTGTCATAGCGTGATTTCAAATACACCTTATCCATATCAATGCTATCTTTCTCTAGAATAGGTGCCGCTGCATCGTAGAAATAGAGATATTCTTCTCCTGTTAACGATTTTAATTCTTTTGAAAGTGCTTCTGATGTCAGCGGGCCAGTCGCGATAATTGTCGGACCTTCTGGAATGCTTTGCACTTCTTCTTGAAAGACCGTAACATTCGGATGATTTTTCACGCGATCTGTCACGTTTGCTGCAAATTCATGACGGTCTACTGCAAGCGCGCCGCCTGCAGGAACTGAGCTTTCATCTGCTGCTGCGATAATGGCTGAATCTAAATGACGCATTTCTTCCTTTAATACACCTACTGCATTCGTCAAAGCGTTCGCACGCAGTGAGTTGCTGCATACAAGCTCCGCAAATTTATCTGTGTGGTGAGCCGGCGTTTGTTTCACAGGTCTCATTTCGTATAAATTGACTTTAATTCCTCGTTTAGCGATTTGCCATGCAGCTTCACTTCCAGCTAAACCGGCTCCGATCACATTTACAAATTGACTCATTGGACAACTCTCCTATTTCGTAAGTTCTGTTTGATGACATAAAAAAGCAGGTGAACAAGGTTGCTCACCGCTATTTTTGTTGTTCCTCTTTATAATCACAGTTCACACATTGAACTTGAACGCCTTTTTTCAGCTTTTTCTCTACAAGCATATTTTCGCATTTTGGACACTTTCTTTCAATTGGTTTGTCCCAAGAAACGAATTCACACTCTGGAAAACGATCACAGCCGTAAAAAATGCGGCGTTTCTTCGATTTTCGTTCAACGATGTTTCCTTCATGACATGACGGGCATTTGACACCGATATCTTTGACAATTGGTTTTGTGTTACGGCAGTCAGGAAAGTTAGAGCACGCCATGAACTTGCCGTATCTACCCATTTTGTACACCATCGGATGTCCGCACTCTTCACAATCAACACCTGCGTATTCCGGCTCAATCTCAACTTCTTGCATCTCTGCTTCAGCTTTTTCTACCCGTTTTGCAAAGTCTTGATAGAAGCTGTCGATAATACGAACCCATTCGATCGTACCTTCTTCAACACTATCAAGTTCCTTTTCCATTTTCGCTGTAAATTCAACGTTAATGATTTCAGGAAAGAATTCGATGATTAAGTTGAGTACAATCTCTCCAAGCTCTGTCGGAGTAAATCGTTTATTATCAAGCGCGACATAACCGCGCTTTTGAATCGTATCTAATGTTGGTGCATACGTAGATGGACGGCCTATACCGAGCTCTTCAAGTGTTTTGACCAGTCTTGCCTCAGTGTAGCGCGGAGGCGGCTGTGTGAAGTGCTGTTCAGGTTCGATATCTTTTGAAAGAACTGTATCCCCTTCTTTCAAATCAGGAAGCATTTTGTCCTTTTCCTCGAGCTGGTCGTCCTTTCCTTCTACATAAACCTTCATAAACCCAGGGAATTTCACTTTACTTCCATTCGCACGGAAAGTAAGACCATTATGATCAAGATCCACACTCATTGTATCAAGAACAGCCGGCGCCATTTGGCTTGCCACGAATCGTTCCCAAATCAATTTGTACAGGCGAAGCTGATCACGGCTTAGCACATGCTTGACATCAGCCGGTTTTCTTAACGTAGAAGTCGGACGGATGGCTTCGTGAGCATCTTGTGCGTTTTCATTCTTTTTAGCCGTTCGTTTTGTTGTATTTAAGAAATTCTTGCCGTACGTCTGATCAATGAAAGCAGATACTTCTTCAATCGCCGTATTTGAAATACGTGTTGAGTCCGTTCTCATATAAGTGATGAGACCGACTGTACCTTCTTTACCAAGATCAATTCCTTCATATAATTGCTGTGCAATCATCATCGTCTTTTTTGCACGGAAGTTTAATTTTCTTGCAGCCTCTTGCTGTAAAGTAGAAGTCGTAAACGGAACAGCTGGATTACGTTTACGTTCTTTTTTCGTTACTTTCTCTACAGAGAATTTGTTTCCTTTTAATTTCGAAAGGATTTCTTTTACATCTTCTTTTGTTTTCAATGGATGTTTTTTGCCATTGAGGCCAAAGAAACTTGCTTCGAAGCTTTCTTTTCCTTTGAGGAATGTACCGTCAATTGTCCAGTATTCTTCTGGTTTAAATTCATTAATTTCATTCTCGCGATCAATAATGAGTCGGAGTGCAACTGATTGAACACGGCCAGCACTTAAGCCCTTTTTCACTTTCTTCCATAAAATCGGACTGATTTTGTATCCAACGAGACGATCTAAAATTCGTCTTGCCTGCTGTGCATCAACTAAATCCATATCGATCATACGAGGATGCTTAAAGGAATCTTTAATCGCATCTTTTGTAATCTCGTTAAAAACAACACGGCAGTCAGAAGAGAGGTCAAGGTCAAGGCTATGTGCTAAATGCCAAGCAATCGCTTCTCCCTCTCTATCGGGGTCAGCCGCGAGAAAGACTTTCTTTGCTTTTTTCGCCGCTGTTTTTAATTCCTTTAAAACTGGGCCTTTCCCGCGAATCGTAATATATCTCGGTTCGAAGTCATGCTCAGTGTCAACACCGAGCTGACTTTTCGGTAAATCCCTTACGTGCCCCATTGAAGCCTTTACTTTATACTTTTTTCCTAAATAACGCTCAATCGTTTTCGCCTTTGCTGGCGACTCAACGATGACTAAATAATCAGCCATACTCAAAATCCCCCTTAAGAGGTGTTCTCTCTTTATACATTTCACAATTCATATTTATGTTAATTGCACCTATCTAACAGGCAATCGTTAAAAATTCTTTATGATGAACATCATTATAAACACGAAAAACAAAGTGTAAACTTAAATCCTCACTATTATTAAATATTCCGATGTCTTTTGTCAAACGATATTTTTATGAGAGTTCAGTATATTGAACGCTGCGGAAGGAGAATTCCTCTAAAATATCCTTTGTGGAATGAACAAGCTTTGCCCCCTGCTGAATGAGTCTTGCCGGCCCTGTGGAATTAGGATCAAAGATGGACCCGGCAACCGCAAATACTTCTTTTCCTTGCTCAAGTGCTTGATAGGCTGTAATAAGAGAACCGCTCTTTTCTTTGCACTGAATCACAATGGTTCCTCTCGTCAACGCACTAATTAAACGATTTCTCATTGGAAAATGCCACTTTTCTGGTTTGACATAAGGTGGATGCTCTGACAAAAGCAAATGATGCTCGCCCATGTATTGAGCCATTTGCGCATGCTCTTTTGGGTATAAATGCTGAAAGCCGCCGGCTATAATGCCAATCGTTTTCCCTTTTTTCCTGATGCACTCTTTATGTGCCAGTCCATCTATTCCTTTAGCTAGCCCACTAACAATCATCCACTCTTCTTTGACAAGCTCACCAACAATTTTTTTCACACATGCTTCTCCATAAGATGATGGAAGTCGCGTGCCGACTACACCTAAACTTTTCTCTTCATTTAAATATGATACGTTTCCTTTTAGGAATAACACAGGGGGAGGATCATAAATATTTTTTAGTGTGCTTGGATATAAGGGTGATGTGATGGGAATCATGTGAATGTTTTGCTTTAAATAGGCTTGAACGATGTGTTGAAAAATGGGGAATTCATTTTCTTCAGCTTGTTTTAAGCGGGTAAAGTCGATCGTTTGTAATGCTCGATCCTGTTTAAAATGATGTGTTTCTTCATTTATATATAGCTCAGGATCGACTTTCCACCATTTTGTAAGTAATGAGGGTGAGATGAGGCCTTTTAAGCGGTGAAAAATCATTCTTTCGGACACGTTGTACATACCATTCCTCCAGTTTAAGATAGAAAGAAGAAGACTTGTCAAAGAACAAGTCTTCTTGTGTCATTAATGCGTTTTACAAGCTTCGAAGAGATTCTTCTCTTTTAATACTTTAATCAACGTTTCTCCCATGACAGATGGTGTTTCTGCCACTTCAATACCACATTCACGCATTGTTTTTACCTTTTCATCAGCTGTTCCTTTACCACCAGAAATAATGGCACCAGCATGTCCCATACGTTTTCCTGGAGGCGCCGTTTTACCGCCAATAAAGCCTACGACTGGTTTAGTCATATTTGCTTTTACCCATTCAGCTGCTTCTTCTTCAGCCGTACCACCGATTTCACCGATCATAATCACAGCATGCGTTTCAGGATCTTCATTGAATGCTTTTAACACATCAATAAAGTTTGTCCCATTTACCGGGTCCCCCCCGATGCCTACAGCTGTCGATTGACCAACGCCAGCTTCTGAAAGCTGATGTACCGCTTCATATGTAAGCGTTCCAGAACGAGAAACAACACCCACATGACCTTTTTTATGAATGTAGCCAGGCATGATACCAATTTTACATTCTTCAGGTGTGATGACACCTGGGCAGTTTGGTCCAACAAGTCTTGTTTTCTTACCTTCCATGTAACGCTTCACTTTGACCATGTCCAGAACTGGAATATGTTCTGTGATACAAATGACGAGATCGACTTCTGCGTCAACAGCCTCTAAAATGGCATCTGCCGCAAATGGTGCTGGTACATAGATAACAGAAGCGTTCGCTCCAGTTGTCTGAACTGCTTCAGATACAGTATTAAATACAGGAACTCCTTCTACTTCAGTTC
Source organism: Bacillus sp. ABR (assembly GCF_056172715.1). Lineage (NCBI taxonomy): Bacteria > Bacillati > Bacillota > Bacilli > Caryophanales > Bacillaceae > Bacillus > Bacillus sp. ABR. The sequence continues at coordinate 319,215 of NZ_JAOYSL010000003.1, forward strand.
CACCTTTTCCAGGTGTGACACCGCCAACAATATTTGTTCCGTACTCAATCATTTGTTTTGTATGGAACAATGCGGTTGAACCGGTAATCCCCTGAACAATTACTCTCGTATTTTTATTAATAAATACACTCATTTAGGTTCCCTGCCTTTCTGCTCTACTTGACTAAAGATACAATCTTTTCTGCCCCGTCAGCCATAGACTCAGCAGAAGTGATATTTAAGCCTGAATCACTCAGGATTTTCTTCCCTAATTCAACGTTTGTTCCTTCCAGACGTACAACAAGTGGTAATGTTAAGCCGACTTGTTTCGTCGCTTCAACAACACCTTCTGCAATGACATCACATTTCATGATGCCGCCAAAAATGTTCACGAAAATCCCTTTTACATTTTGATCAGATAAGATGATTTTAAATGCTTCCGTTACTTTTTCAGCTGTTGCACCGCCGCCAACATCTAGGAAGTTTGCAGGGTCCCCGCCGTAATGCTTGATGATATCCATTGTAGACATCGCAAGACCTGCTCCATTGACCATACAGCCAATGTTTCCATCTAGAGAAATGTAGCTTAAGTCATACTTAGATGCTTCAATTTCTTTTGGATCCTCTTCATCAAGGTCACGGTATTCTAATATATCTTTTTGTCTATATAAGGCATTGCTATCAAAGTTTAATTTTGCATCAAGTGCCATGACTTTTCCATCGCCTGTTACAACCAGTGGATTAATCTCAGCAATTGAACAATCTTTTTCAACAAACGCATTGTAAAGGCTTGTCATAAACTTAACAGCTTGGCCAACTAATTTTGTTGGAATATTAATTTTAAATGCTACTTCTCTCGCCTGATAGCCTTGCAGGCCAATCGCTGGATCGATAACAACTTTCACGATTTTTTCTGGCGTTTTTTCTGCTACTTCTTCAATTTCAGTACCGCCTTCTTCAGATGCCATCAATACAATTCTTGATGTCGCTCTGTCCAAAACTAGTCCAACATAGTATTCCTTTTGAATATCGCAGCCTTCTTCAATAAGTAAGCGTTTTATTTCCCGCCCTTCAGGCCCTGTTTGATGTGTGACAAGTGTCTTGCCGAGCAATTCCTCTGCAAACCCTTTCACTTCATCTTTCGTTTTTGCAATTTTTACCCCGCCTGCTTTACCACGGCCGCCTGCATGAATCTGTGCTTTTACGACATATACAGAGCTCCCTAGCTCTTCTGATGCTTTCACTGCTTCATCAGGTGTAAATGCTACTTTACCATTTGGAACTGAAACCCCATATTTTCTTAGGATTTCTTTTCCTTGGTACTCATGGATATTCATTTCCCATCCTCCCAACATATGTAGAAACAAAAATTATAAAATAGACTGCGCTTTCATTTTAAAGAATAAAAAAGAGAATGTCTAGGGTTCTATGTAAAATCGTAAAATCCTTCTAAACATTCAAACTTTTATTTTATTAAAAATATAAATTTTTCAGTCAAATCACTTATTTTACCTTATTTTTTCATTTTTTGATCTAACCTGTAGATAAACGAAAAAATTTCTGCTACAGTATCGTATAACGCTTCAGGGATCTCCTCATCTAACGTTAAGTGGCGCATGAGTTCGACTAAATTACGGTCTTCCTGGATAGGGACTCCCGACTTTTTTGCTTCTTCAATAATATGATCTGCCACATAGCCGCTGCCTGTTGCAACGACTTTTGGCGCCTTTTGTTTTTCTTCATCGTAATGCAGAGCTACCGCTCTTCTAAGCGGTTTTGAATCCTTCATACTCGTAAGTCCAGCCCTTTCTCGCTGATTTTATGAAAGTGTTCATCTAGAAATTGAGACGGATCTACTGGCTCTTGTCTCTTTTTTGCTGTAATTCCCGTTAAACTGTATCCTAGAGCATTTAAATTCTCCCGTACAGCCGGAATCATCGGATTAATGGTTCCTTGCAGTTCATGAGCTGTCTCGACAGTAATGGACATGACCTTTTGCTGAATCGTACAGTCTATTAAGGTTTCTTCAAGGTTTTCCATGTTTAAATAAAACATCAGGCGGCACTGAGAAATATCAATAGAGCCATCTTTTTTCTTATGTCCCTTCAGTATAAAGGTTAAATCTTGAACACTATGTTTTGAGAAAAGAGGATAGGAAACCATCATTTGACTGACGGTTTGGTTCTCCTGCTGCACAAATAACTGTCCATTCAATCTATGAAATAATTGATCCACTTCTTTTTTAACGTGCTCTGGTAAATCAGCCTGTCTCACATCATTTAAGGTAAGCTTTAATTGGTGCAGCTCCTGACTTTTGACATCCTGGCTGCCTTTTTCAAGCAGTTTCAGCATACCAATTTCATCACGCACACCGATTGCCTTTTTCATCGTCATTAGTAAATCGAGCACATCAGTTTTATTGCTTAATGTTGGTTCAGTCTGCTGCACCGCCTGAGCCAATGCTTTCGCCTCCGGTTTCGAAAGGAATGGGAACTCTTTTTGCAGTACAGCTGCTTTTGCGTCAGGCTGGGAGCCTGCCTGCTGGAGTCCGTGCAGCAATGCTGTGAGCTGTTTTAAGTTGGGTTCTTGCTGCCCATCTGCACCTTGTTTCATCAAGCTGGCCAGTATCCGCTCAATTTGCTGAAGCGGGATTTGCAGCTCTTTTGGACTTATTGACTGCTGCTGCACGTTTGGCTGAAGAACTTGGGACGGCTGACGCTCTTGAACGATTGGGGCATGGCTATTTTCTTTTTGCTGAGACGGATTGAGCTGAGTCGTTACTGGTAAACTACCGCCTTGCTTCGCCTCGCCTTCTCTCGCTGCTACAAGGACTGATAAGAGCTTTTCTGCATGGACGGCTGTCTCTGCATCTACAACTGACCGAACGGCCTGTGTAAGGGTCTGTGTAGCATCTGTGTGCTTCGGAAGCTGTGTTAATTGATTTAGCAGCGCTGTTATATCCTGATGAAGAGCAGAGGATGATTTCACGGCTAAAATAGATTGAAGTACCCCTTGCTGGATCGGTAAATCTTTCTTTAAAGCAAAGAGGAGTGCTTGGAGCCCTTTCTTCACATCAGCTCCTTGAAGCTGTTCGATCCATTTCACTGCCGTTTTTAACTCCCCTTCGTTAATGACGGACTTTTCCTTTAAAAAAGCTGTAGCTGTCAGCATGTTTTCAAGCCCATTTTTCAGTGAAAGTCCTTCTAATAGTTTGGCTGCTGCATCCTTTAACGTCTTAGGATCTTGATCAAATTGCTGAACGGGTCTTAGTTTATTGAGGCTGCCTCCGCCCTCTTGTTCAAATTGGAACCAATAAAATGCGTCTGCTTTAAGCTGGGCCGCCAGCTGCGCTTTTATTTTCGTTGAGCCTATTTGAACAAGGGCGGTATCATCTCCAAGCATTTTTAGTACTTTACCGAGAATCAGCCGATGAACATTTTCCTTCCCTTCGGTGTTCAATGGAACAGATTCAGCCGTATTCAGCCGGCTATTCAGTGCTGTATGTATGTCCTCAACTCTTGTCATCACAGGCAGCCTCCTTAGATTAAAATTTATGATATAACAGATTTTACTGGCGCAAACGATAATCGGTGGATTGGGGCCGCACCATATGTTTGAATCGCAGCCAAGTGCTCTTTCGTTCCGTACCCTTTATGTTTTTCAAATTGATACTCAGGATACTTACGCCCATACTCTTCCATCATCTGATCCCTTGTCACCTTCGCAATACATGCACCTGCTGCAATGGATGCACTTTTTGCATCTCCTTTGATGATATTCTCTTGGTGAGTTGAAAGCGGGAGTGTCATGGCATCTATGAGTAGATAATCTGGTGTATGAGTTAACTGTTCCACAGCTCTCACCATCGCCAGTCTTGATGCTTCGTAAATATTGATTTCGTCAATCGTAGCCGCATCAACAATGCCGATTCCGATATCAAGTGCTTCTTTTTGAATTAAATCATAATAAGCCAATCTTTTTTTCTCAGATAATTGCTTTGAGTCGTTTAAACCGAGCAGGACTGTATCTTCCTTTAATATGACGGCTGCTGCCACAACTGGGCCGGCGAGCGGTCCTCTTCCTGCTTCATCTATTCCCGCAATACATGTGTATCCCTGCGCCTTTGCTTTGTTTTCAAATTGCAGCATGTCATCCCATGCCACGCGAAGTGCTTGCTGCTTTTCTCTCTCTTTGTGCCACTTTTCTATGAGTTTTTGGACACTTTTTCTCGTATCACCTTTTACAAGCTCACGAATGTATGACTCATCGCCTGCATGCTTTTCTATTAGTTCTTTTATTTGTTTCACCGTGTACATAGGCTTTTTCGCAGCCTCCTTCTTTATATCGGCAGTTTTTCACAAAAAATAAAGACCCGCATGAGCTGCGTGTCTTTTAGCTTTCAGGCTTCTCAAAAGTGAGGGGACCAAATTTTTCTGTTCGAATATCCCGAATAATGATTTCGGTGGTTTTGTCATAGTTTATGAATCCCCCGCTCATTAGACAGCCGCGCTTAGTCCCAATTGCATCAAACAGCTCAACCGTATCTTCAGGTATCTCCGCTAGGTCATAGCGTTTTTTTAATCGCTCTGGGTAGTTCTCTTCTAGAAAACGAAGTGCATACACAGCGACATCCTGTAAGTTGATGATCGAATCTTTGATCGCTCCAGTCACCGCAAGTCTGAGTCCTACTTGCTCATCTTCAAACTTCGGCCAGAGGATTCCAGGGGTATCGAGCAGCTCTAGTTCTTTCCCTACCTTTACCCATTGCTGTGATGTCGTAATACCAGGACGGTCTCCTGTTTTGGCAATGTTCTTTTTCGCTAAACGATTGATTAAGGTCGATTTTCCGACGTTGGGAATCCCGATAATCAGTGCTCGAATGGCACGTGGTTTGACGCCTTTCGCTTTCATGCGGTCGAACTTTTCTTTTAAAATTTCTTTTGAAGTTGTGATGATCTGATTTAACCCTTGTCCATCGACAGAGTTAATAGCTAGTGACCGAACGCCTTGCTGCTCAAAATGCGCCTGCCACTCCTTTGTCATACGAGGATCTGCTTTATCAGCTTTGTTTAATAGCATGATTTTGGGTTTATTTTGAAGGATTTCTTCGATCATTGGGTTTCTAGAGGACATCGGAATTCTTGCATCGGTTAATTCAAATACGATGTCGATGAGCTTTAATTTTTCTGTGACTTCACGTCTTGCTTTTGCCATATGGCCTGGAAACCATTGAATCGTCATATGTGCACCTTCTCTCTTCTACCTGTTATCTTTATACATTGTACAAAAAAAGAGCCTGTTACAGGTAACAAGCTCTTTCCTTTGATATCATTATCGTCTGATTTCTTTGATACGAGCCGCTTTACCGCGAAGTTCACGTAGGTAGTAAAGTTTCGCACGACGTACCTTACCGTGACGTACAACTTCGATCTTAGCGATTTTTGGTGTGTGTACAGGGAATGTACGCTCAACGCCTACACCGTAAGAGATCTTACGAACTGTGAAAGTTTCGCTGATTCCACCACCACGACGCTTAATTACAACACCTTCAAAGATCTGGATACGCTCACGAGTACCCTCGACAACTTTAACGTGTACACGTAAAGTGTCACCAGGACGGAACGCAGGAAGATCAGTGCGTAATTGTTCTTTTGTGATTTCTTCAATCAAATGTTGCATCGTTTTCAACTCCTTCCAACAGATGCTCATGTCCTCTTTCTTCATTGCAGCGGAACATCGTTTTCAAACTTGGATCAGCAAGCCGTCCAAGTCACAAGTAGTATCATACCATACCTCTATGCCGTGTGCAATACAATCTAGTCATTATGAAGCTGCCAAAGCCATCTTTTTTCATCATCCGTTAATGTTTTGCAAGAATCGATCAAATCTGGCCGTCTTGTATAGGTTCGCTTCAAGGATTCTTTGCGCCGCCACTCTTCTATTTTGGCATGATTTCCAGAGAGGAGCACATCCGGCACTTTTAGTCCTTTATAATCCGCTGGCCTTGTATAGTGCGGGTGCTCAAGCAGACCTGTACTGAATGAATCTTCGATGTGAGATGCTTCTTTTCCAAGCACATGAGGCAAAAGCCTGACCACACTGTCTGCAATCATCATCGCTGGCAGCTCTCCGCCTGTGAGGACGAAATCTCCGATTGAGATCTCATCTGTGACAAGATGCTCCCTGATGCGCTCATCGTAGCCTTCATAGTGGCCGCAAATGAACATAAGATGCTCTTCTTTTGCAAGTTCTTCTGCCTTTTTTTGTGTATATCTTTCCCCTTGAGGACAGACAAGAATAACTCGGGGCTTCGTGCTTGCTTTCTTCGTTAAATCTTCTACCGCATCAAATACGGGCTGTGCTTTCAGTACCATACCAGCACCGCCGCCATACGGATAGTCATCCACTGTTTTATGCTTATGATCTGAATACTCTCTAAAATTGACGACTTGAAATGAGACGGCATCTTTCTCCTGTGCTTTTTTTAAGATGGATGAGTGAAGCACACCTTCGAACATTTCAGGAAAAAGAGTTAAGAAATCAATTTTCATTCGTCAATGAGTCCTTCCATCACTTCTATGTGTACGGTTTTGGATGAGATATCGATGTTTTTGACGACAGATGGAATATATGGAATGAGGGCATCTTTTTTGCCTTTTCTTCCAACCACCCACACATCATTTGCCCCTGGCGTAAGGATTTCTTTGATTTGGCCGATCAGCTTGTCCTCTTCATCGTATACTTCACAGCCAATGATTTGGTGAAAATAAAATTCTCCTTCGTCTAATGACCCAAGATGTTCTTTTTCTACCTTTAAGATTGACTCTTTCAGAAGCTCTGCTTCATTTAATGAGTTGATTTCTTCAAATGTGAGCAAATCAAACTGTTTGTGCTGGCGGTGTGATGCGACAGTCACTTTCAGCGGCTCTTTTTGACCCTGTTTAAAAATATAGAGCACGCTTCCCTTTTTGTAACGCTCTTCTGGGAAATCCGTCTTTGACACGACGCGTACTTCTCCGCGCACTCCGTGTGTATTGACGATCTTTCCAACATTCAACCATTCTAGCTCCATGTTCTCAATCACCCCTGACGTATTTCCACAATGGTGCCGTCTTTCACGACGATGACATTATCTTGCATTTTGTCATCCCATTTATCACCTATTTTTACTTCAACCAGTGCATCCACTTCTGTTTCTTTCATTTCACTTCCAAGCGGCAAAATATGAAGCTGCTCTACTTGAAAATCAATCTGCCTGATCTTCTCTTGCCTTTTATCGATCGCTTTTTGAAATTGAGGGATGGCTTCTTGCTGATGTGGTTCTTTTTCATGTTTTTTTAGTTGAAAATATAATTGATTGCATTCACGTTCTAGTCTTTCTTTTTTCTCCAAAAAAGTCGTTAACAGTTTGTCCTTACTGCTTTCAGTTAATACTTGCATCACGGTGACATGTTGAATGATCTGCATCTTCCTTTTTGTCCCCCTATCCGAAGGCATTTGTCCTCTACAGTATAACGAAAAATAGATTTAAACGTGTAAAAAAAGGGGAGGTCCTAAGCCCTCTCCCTTTTTAGTCAGCAATCTCAAGTTGAACTTTCTTAGAAGACTCTGCACTTGCTGCAAAAATGACTGTTCGTATCGCTTTTGCTGTACGTCCCTGCTTTCCGATCACTTTTCCGGTATCTTCAGCATTGACAGACAGTGTGTAAATCACCTGCTCATCTTTTTCTAATGAAGATACGTGAATATCTTCAGGGAAATCAACAAGTGGCTCGACGATGGACACAATCAATTCTTCCAAGGACAGCTCATTCATTATTTGCTGTTTTTCGCATTATGAAATTTTTCAAGAATTCCTTGGCTTGAGAAAAGGTTGCGAACTGTATCAGATGGTTTCGCACCATTTTGAAGCCATTTAAGCGCTAATTCTTCGTTGATTTTCACCTCAGCTGGTGATACCACTGGGTTGTAAGTTCCAACTGTTTCGATGAAACGACCGTCACGTGGTGAACGAGAATCTGCTACAACAATACGATAGAAAGGAGATTTTTTTGCTCCCATACGTTTTAAACGAATTTTTACTGCCATTTTACTAGCACCTCCGAAAATATTTCAACAAGATAGTATATTAACAATGATAAAAGGGTTTGTAAAGTGTTTTTTCTTAACAACGGTTTTATCATGTATAACCAATTACATAAATGGTAATTTAAAGCCCTTTTTCTTTCCTTTGGACATGTTGGTCATTTGCTTCATCATCTTTTTCATTTCATCAAATTGCTTTAAAAGGCGATTGACTTCCTGTACAGATGTTCCGCTTCCTTTTGCAATCCGTTTTCTTCGGCTTGCATTGATGACCTCTGGCTGTTCTTTTTCCTGAGTCGTCATTGATTTAATGATCGCTTCGATGTGATTGAGCTGCTTTTCGTCCACTTGGACGTTTTTGAGCCCTTTCATTTTACCGGCTCCCGGCATCATTTGGATCAGTTCATCAAGAGGACCCATATTTCGAACTTGGCCAAGCTGCTCGAGGAAATCATCGAGCGTGAAGCTCATTGTCCGCATTTTTTGCTCAAGCTCTTTCGCTTTATCTTGGTCGACGTTTGCCTGTGCTTTTTCGATAAGGGTCAGCACATCTCCCATGCCAAGAATTCTTGATGCCATCCGCTCCGGATGGAATGGTTCAATTGCATCAAGCTTTTCTCCTAGTGCAGCGAATTTAATCGGCGTATTGGTGACAGCTCGAATAGAAAGGGCTGCACCGCCTCTTGTATCACCGTCTAGTTTTGTGAGAACAACACCTGTTAAACCAAGCTGTTCATTAAAGCTTTTTGCGACATTGACAGCATCTTGACCAGTCATAGAGTCAACAACTAGGAAAATTTCTTCTGGATTCGCTACTTCTTTTACTTTTTGAAGTTCATCCATTAATTCTTCATCGATATGAAGACGTCCTGCTGTATCTAAAATGACATAATCATGGTGTTCTTCTTTCGCTTTTTCAATTGCCTGTTTGGCAATTTCGACAGGGCTGACTTGATCACCTAATGAAAACACCGGCATATCAAGCTGTTTCCCAAGCGTTTGAAGCTGCTGGATCGCTGCTGGTCTATAAATATCAGCAGCCACCATCATCGGCTTGCGATTATGTTTTTTGCGAAGTAAATTGGCAAGCTTCCCAGTTGTGGTTGTTTTACCTGCCCCTTGAAGACCAACCATCATAATGACTGTTGGAGATTTTTTCGCTACAGCGATCTTACTCTCTTCTCCGCCCATTAATTCAGTGAGTTCTTCTTTTACAACTTTAATGACCTGTTGTCCAGGGGTAAGGCTTTTCATGACCTCTTGTCCAACTGCCCGCTCACTTACTTTTTTCACAAAGTCTTTGACTACTTTAAAATTGACGTCAGCTTCAAGAAGGGCAAGGCGTACCTCGCGCATCATTTCTTTTACATCTTGCTCTGACACTTTTCCTTTGCCGCGGATTTTTGAAATCGTCTGCTGCAGTCGGTCGGCTAATCCTTCAAATGCCATACTGTGCCGCCTCCTAATCTAATTTCTCAAGCGATTCAATTAAAGCTTCTGCTTCTTCCGTTTGCGCAGAATCAGCTACAAGCTCTCTCATTTTTTTGAGAAGTTCTTTACGCTCTTTAAATTTCTTAAACAAGAGCAGCTTTTCTTCATATTGTTCAAGCATCGCTTCAGTCCGTTTAATATTATCATAAACAGCCTGTCTTGATACTTCATATTCATCCGCAATTTCACCGAGGGAAAAATCGTCTAGGTAGTAAAGCGACATGTAGCTCTTTTGCTTTGCGGTCAACAACGATTGATAGAAGTCAAACAAGTAATTCATTCTCGTTGTTTTTTCAAGCGTCATGGGCTCTCTCCCCTTTGTTAAGTTCATTCCCTTTACATCAACTAAGTTTACACGGTTCTCTGCTGTGTGTCAAGTTTTTATCTTGTCACTTCATGAAGCTACGTATAAATAAAAATGCCAGCAGTTTTGCCGGCATTTTTTTGTTAGTCTTGTTGATCAATTACGTCTGAGAATAATCCATACACATACGATTCTGCATCAAACTCTTGCAAATCGTCCACCTTTTCACCTAAACCGACAAGCTTTACTGGAATGTTCAGCTCATTTCGAATCGCAAGAACAATTCCGCCTTTTGCAGTACCGTCAAGCTTTGTTAAAGCAATCCCTGTCACATTTGTCGCTTTAGAAAATTCCTTGGCTTGTGCCATGGCGTTTTGACCTGTTGTCGCATCAAGAGCGAGCAATACTTCATGAGGTGCATCTGGAACCTCGCGTTCAATGACTCTCTTGACTTTCTCCAGCTCTTTCATCAAGTTGACTTTGTTTTGAAGTCTTCCTGCTGTATCGCAGATGAGGACATCTGCATTTTTCGCTTTTGCTGATTGGACGGCATCATAGATCACCGCTGCTGGATCAGAGCCTGCTGTTTGTTTGACGACAGGAACACCTGAACGCTCTCCCCAAACTTCAAGCTGCTCGATCGCACCGGCACGGAACGTATCACCTGCTGCTAAAATAACGGATTTCCCTTCATTTTTCAGCTTGTTTGCAAGCTTACCGATAGTCGTTGTTTTCCCAACACCGTTGACGCCTACAAACAAAATGATATTCAAACGCCCGTCTTCAATGTTCAGCGCAGAAATTTGTTCCTCTCCGCTATTGTAGATGTCAACCAGTTTTTCAGAAATCACCGCTTGTACTTCACTTGGGTCTTGAATGTTTCTTAATTTCACTTCTTTTTTCAGCTCATCAATCAGTTCCATCACAGTTGTGAAACCGACATCAGCACCGATTAGAACCTCTTCCAGCTCTTCAAAAAAGTCTTCATCGACTTTGCGGTAGCGAGAAATCAGTTCATTTACTTTTCCTTGGAAGGAGTTTCTCGTTTTTTCGAGTCCATCTTTAAACTTTTCAGATACTGAATCGGTTTGCTGCGTAAATTTTTCTTTTAATTTCTTAAAAAAGCTCATTGGTTCAAAAACCTCCTTTAATTACTGGACAAGCTCTTTTGTTTCTTCTAGTTTGACAGATACAAGCTTAGAAACACCTGATTCCTGCATGGTTACGCCGTAGAGCACATCTGCTTCTTCCATTGTTCCCTTGCGGTGCGTAATGACAATGAACTGTGTTTCCTCGCTGTATTTCTTTAAATATTGCGCAAAACGGAAAACATTTGCTTCATCAAGCGCCGCTTCTACCTCATCTAATACGCAGAATGGAACAGGTCTCACTTTTAAAATAGAGAATAGTAAAGCGATCGCTGTTAAGGCTCTCTCTCCGCCTGAAAGCAGGCTTAAGTTTTGCAGTTTTTTCCCTGGCGGCTGCGCGACAATATCAACGCCAGAGTTGAGCAAATCATTTGGATCTGTCAGCTTAAGATCAGCTCTTCCGCCGCCAAATAATGCTTGGAATACAGATTCAAAGTGCCCGCGAATTTGAGAGAATGTCTCAGAGAAGCGCTTTGTCATCTCTTGATCCATTTCTTCGATGACTTGGAATAATGTATTTTTCGCTTCTGTCAGATCATTTCGCTGCTCTGTTAAGAAGAGATAGCGTTCATTGACACGTTCATACTCGTCAATGCTGCCTAGATTTACTGTTCCAAGCTCTTCAATCGCTAGTTTGATCAGCTTCACTCGTTTTCTTGCTTCATCTGGCGATAACGTCAACTGATACATCTCTTTTGCTCCTTCAAACGAAAGAGCATATTCATCGTTCAAATAAGCAATCAGGTTATCGAGCTCGACTTCCATACGGCCTAGCTTAATCTCTTCATCTTTTAAGCTTGTAGTGAGCTGCTTGTATAAACGCTTTTGTTCTTTAAGTTCACGTTCAGCGAATTCTAATGTTTCAGAAAGAGCAAGACGCTGCTTACGCCGCTCTGAAATGAGTGCGGTTGTTTTGTTTTTGTTTTCCAGCTTCTCTTTCGCCGCTTCTTCCAGTTGTTCGGCTCCGCTTGAACTAGATGACATTTCACTTGTTAAGAGTGACAGATCTTCTTTTGTTTCCATCAGCGTCTGTTCAGCCTCTTCTAATTCAGCCATTAAACTCGAAAGCTTTTCTTGTTCATTGGCTAAGGACTGATCTTTTTTGGCAAGCGAAATTTTCAGCTCTGTTAATTCGGCAGAAATGGTTTCTTTCGTTGAGCTTTGCGTCTGCTTACGCTTTGTTAATGTATTGATCTCTTGATCAAGAGCCGTCAATTTTTCACCTATAGAGGCTTCAAGAGTAACCTGCTTTTTGTCCTTATCCGCAAGTTCAGTAGAACGCTGCTGCAATTCTTCTTTTTCTTGATCATAGAGTTCAAGATGAGCATTGATATTTTTTTCTGCGACTTGCAGTTCGTATAATTTCCCTTTGAGTTCTTGCTGCTTTTCGCGAAGCGTTTCGCCGCGCTGGCGCAGTTCGTTTAATTGGCTTTCGTTTGCTCCGATCAATTGCTTCGTTTCTTTTGTTTCTTTTTCAAGGATCGTTGTTTTCTCTTCCATTTCAAAGAGCTGCTTTGTTAACGTTTCGATCTCCCGGTTTCTTGAAAGAAGAGAGTTGTTCTTTTTCTTTACGCCGCCACCGGTCATTGAACCGCCGGGGTTCACGACATCTCCATCAAGGGTCACGATACGGTAACGATGTCCAAGCATTTTTGCCAATTCATTGGCGCCTTTTAAGTCTCTAACGATCAGCACAGTTCCAAGTAAATTCTGAATCACCTTTTGATACTTTTCGTCAAAGGAAACGAGGTGACTCGCTACACCGATAAAAGCAGCATGCTGCTCTGCTGTTTGGACATCTCTAAGCTGAATGGATCTTTCTTTGATCACATTCATTGGCAGGAAAGTCGCGCGTCCAAAGGAATGCTGCTTTAAGTAGCCAATTGCTTGTCTCGCAGCTGCTTCGTTTTCCGTGACTACGTGCTGCGTTGCTGCACCTAGCGCAATTTCAATCGCTGTTTCATACTGCTGATCCGTTTGAATCAGCTCTGCAATAGCACCGTGAATACCGACTAACCGTTCTTTTGCCTTTAAGACCTCTTTCACTCCTTGGAAAAAGCCTGAGAAGTCTTCCTGCATGGATTCAAGCATCTCTTTTTTGGATTTTGCCTGCTGTACGTATTGATAGGCTTGGTAAAGAGCCGTTTCTTTTTTCTCGTATTGACGTTTCATTTGCTCAAGCTTTTGTTCTGCTTCTCTAAAACGTTTGACTTGAGCCAGAATGTCATCTTCCAGTGCTGAAAGCTGCTGCTCAGCCTCTGTTTTCTTTTCTTTGACAGACACTCGTTCTTCGATATGTTTTTGGTTATTTTGCGTCAGTCGCTCTAGCTGCATCGCCGCTTGGCGCTGCTGTTCTTCTAGTAATTTACGTTCATTACGGATGGAAGCCTGTTCATTGAGCAGATCAAAATAATCGCTTTTCAGCTGTTCAATTTGACCTTCCACATCTTCGCTATGAAGCGATAGTTGATGCTGCTTTGTGTTCACTTCATCTTTTAGCTGCTGCACTTCTTTTTGCAAGCTGTCCCGCGTAATTTTCTGCTGTTCAATCTTTTCGGTTAACAGTGCCTGCTTTTCAGTTAAGCGAACGAGCGTTTCTTCTAGCTGCCCCTGGTTTGCGGCAGCATTTTTTTTCCGTTCTTTTAGCACTTCTTTTTTTCCTTCAAGCTTTTCTAATTCTTCACTTGTGAAAAGAAGAACTTCTTGCAGGTCATTAATTGATTCATCAAGCGCTTGAATGCGGTCTCTCGATTCTTCAATTTTGGCTTCTTTTGCTTGGATATCTGTAGACTGCTTCATTTCATCTTGTTTGAAGCGCTCGACTGCTTCACCAAGTGTTGTCCATTTTTCATGAAGTGCTTCGATGTCATGGACAGTGAGGGCGATTTCGACATTTTCAAGCTCTTCTTTTTTTTGCAAATAGTCTTTTGCAATAGAGGCTTGCATTCTTAATGGTTCTACTTGATCTTCTAGTTCATGCAGAATATCTTCTACTCGGTTTAAGTTGTCCTGCGTTTCAAACAGTTTATTCTCGGCTTTTTTCTTTCTTGTTTTATATTTCAAAACACCAGCCGCTTCTTCAAAGATGCTTCTTCTCTCTTCTGCCTTACTTGATAGAATTTCTTCTACTTTTCCTTGGCTGATGATTGAAAAAGCTTCTTTTCCAAGACCTGAATCCATGAAAAGATCAATAATATCCTTTAAGCGGACAGATTGATTGTTTATGAGAAATTCACTTTCTCCTGAACGATAAACCCTTCTGGTCACACTGACTTCGTGAAAATCGATCGGTAAAAAGTGGTCTTCGTTATCTAATGTTAAAGTCACCTCTGCTAGATTGACTCTTTTCCTTGAGTCACTTCCTGCAAAAATGATATCTTCCATTTTTCCTCCGCGGAGGCTTTTCGCTGATTGTTCTCCAAGTACCCAGCGGATGGCATCGGTAATATTGCTTTTGCCGCTTCCGTTTGGTCCAACAACAGCTGTGACCCCTTTGACAAAGTCCACGGTCACTCGCTGTGCAAATGATTTGAATCCTATCACGTCTAAACGTTTGAGGAACATGAGAGTGATCCTCCTTATGTATTTAAAGTACTATCATCTTACCATATGAAGTGTAAAAAGATGATGGAAAACAGAGTGAAATCCCCCTGAATAACGAGGGGGATTTTATTGGTTCATATGATGTTTCTGCAATTTAGCAAGTGCTTCCTGTGCAGCGTGCTGTTCTGCTTCTTTTTTAGAGCGTCCATTTCCGATTCCGAGCACTTCACCTCGAAGGGATACATTTGCTTCAAATTCCCGGTTATGTGCAGGCCCTTTTTCATGCAGGATGCGGTATTCAAGCACACCTTTTCCATCGCGCTGCACAAATTCTTGCAGTTGGCTTTTAAAGTCCATGACGTGCGAGAACGCTCCATCATTAATTTTCGGATAAACGTACGCTTCTAGGAACCGTTCAACTGGTTCCAGCCCCTGATCTAAATAAAGTGCACCGATAAACGCCTCGAATACGTCCGCTAAGAGTGCTGGGCGTTTTCTGCCGCCTGTCATTTCTTCGCCTTTTCCTAAGAGAACAAGGTCACCGAAGGACAGCTCATGCGCTAGTGATACAAGTGACGGTTCACATACGATCGCCGCCCTTAGTTTCGTTAAATCTCCCTCGCTCATCGCTGGATATTTTGCAAATAAGAATTGAGAGATGGTCAATTCTAAAACAGCATCTCCTAAAAATTCAAGTCTTTCATTGTCCTCGTATGGCTTTTTCCGGTGTTCATTCACATAAGAGGAATGGGTAAAAGCTTGATATAGAAGCTTTTCATTTTTAAAGTGTACAGAAATGCGCTGCTGGAATTCTCTAAATTGCTCTAGTTTTTTGCTCTGTTTCTGTTTGTCTTTATATTGTTTTGGCATAGCAACCTCCAGGTAGGCGTAATCGCCTTTAAGGATACTGATTATATGGAGTCTCTCTTTCTACATGCAGGGAAACATTGCTCCCAGCATCTGAAAAAGGCTGACAATTGATCAGCTGAATGTGTTGAAACTAACATAAATTTTCAAAGTCCCGTCGAAAGTAGACGGGACTTTGTTACGCTTATTGCTGGTTATTTATGTAGTTCACAGCGTCACCGACTGTTGCAATTTTTTCAGCATCTTCGTCAGAAATTTCCATATCGAACTCATCTTCAAGTTCCATAACTAGCTCAACTACATCAAGGGAATCAGCGCCTAAATCTTCTTTAAATGAAGCTTCCATTTTCACGTCAGCCTCATCAACGCCAAGGCGGTCTACAATAATTTTTGATACACGCTCTAATACGTCTGCCATTGCCTTTCACCTCCCCTCAAAGTATTATAGTTGAATTGTTTTTAAAAAACTAGAGAAAACCTAATGAAATTTTGATATTTCTTAGGACATGACCATTCCGCCATCTACTTGGATGGTTTGGCCTGTAATATAACCTGCTCCTTCTGAAGCTAAAAAGACAACGACGTTGCTAATATCTTCAGGTGCACCAAAGCGTGCGAGCGGAATTTGCTTGAGCATTTCCGTCTGTACATTTTCATCAAGCTTGTCTGTCATATCTGTTGAAATAAAGCCTGGCGCTACTGCATTAACTGTAATATGACGGGTTGCCAGCTCTTTTGCTGTTGTTTTCGTTAATCCAATGACGCCAGCTTTTGCTGCAACATAGTTTGCTTGTCCAGGGTTACCACACACACCAACAACTGAAGCCAAATTGATGATTCTTCCACTTCTTTGCTTCATCATTTGACGTGTCACGGCTTTTGTACAGTTAAAGACACCTTTTAAGTTTATGTTAATAACATCATCCCATTCATTCTCTTTCATTCTCATGAGCAGGTTGTCCTTTGTGATGCCTGCATTATTCACAAGAATGTCAATTGAACCAAAGGTATCAATCGCTTGTTTCATCATAGCTTGTACTTCTTCAGCATTTGAGACATCAGCTTTAACTGCAAATGCCTGCTGGCCGAGTGCTTTGATTTCATCTACGACTTCATTTGCTTTTGCTTCGTTTCCAGAATAGTTCACGACAACATTTGCACCACTTTTCGCTAGATCGATCGCGATCGAACGGCCAATACCGCGTGATGCTCCTGTTACAACGGCTGTTTTATTTGTAAGCATCAAGAATCCCCCTTGAGTGTTTGAATGGCTGCTTCAATTGTTTCTTGATCTGAAACGGAAATCGTCGTCAGGCGGCGATTCACTTTTTTCACAAGACCTGAAAGCACTTTGCCAGGACCAATTTCAATAAATGTTGTGACGCCTAGATCAATGAGGCGTTCCACACTTTCTTCAAAACGAACTGGAGAATACAGTTGTTCAATGAGCTTTGTCTCAATGTCATCACGAGATGTCACGATGTCTGCTGTTACATTTGAGATGACCGGAGTTTTGGCATCCGCAATATCCAGCTTTGACAAAACATCTGTAAATTTTTCAGCAGCTGGTTTCATTAATGCAGAATGGAAAGGTCCGCTCACTTCAAGAGCAATTGCACGTTTTGCGCCTTTTTCTTTCGCTCTCTCTGAAGCAAGTTCTACCCCTTTTGCTGTACCAGAGATGACGATTTGACCAGGACAGTTTAAGTTAGCGAGCTCTACAAGGTGACCGCTTTCTGTCACTTCTTTTGTCACTTCGACAAGTGCCGCTTTGTCTAAGCCGAGAATCGCTGCCATGGCGCCTTCTCCTGCTGGAACAGCTTCATTCATTAATTCTCCGCGCTTTCTAACTGCATAAACAGCATCTTTAAACGAAAGTGCGCCTGCTGCAACGAGGGCAGTGTATTCGCCAAGACTGTGTCCTGCTGCATAATCGGCTTTGATTCCGCTCTCTTCAAATTTCTTTAAGATGGCGATACTTGTCGTTAAAAGAGCTGGCTGCGCGTTATAAGTGAGCGTCAGTTCTTCTGCATCCCCTTCAAAAATCATAGAAGATAAATCAAACCCGAGGGTATTGTCCGCTTCTTCAAATACAGCTTTAGATAATGCTTCTTGGTCAAATAAATCTTTTCCCATGCCAATTTTTTGAGAGCCTTGGCCAGGGAATAAAAATGCAATTTTAGTCATGCTGCTTTACCTCCATTAAGACTCATTCGTCGTTTCTTTTTGGACTTCTTGATGAATGATAGCTGAAACGTCTTTTTCTACGATATCACGTGCCTGACGAATTGCATGGAAAATGGCATTTTCATCAGAGGAGCCGTGCGCTTTAATAACAGGTGCCTTTAAACCAAATAAAGCGGCACCGCCATATTCAGAGTAATCCATTTTAGATTTCATCTGCATCAATTTCGGCTTCATCATGCCTGCTGCTATTTTTGCTGTGAAACTGGATGTTAATGTTTCTTTCAGCATTTTAAAAACAGAAAGGGCTGTGCCTTCAATTGTTTTAAGCGCAATATTTCCTGTGAAACCATCTGTGACAACAACGTCAGCAACACCTTCTAATAAGTCACGGGACTCTACATTTCCTACGAAATTCAAGTCTGATGCTTTTAATAATTCAAAGGTTTTTTTCGTTAAATCGTTGCCTTTTTTATCTTCTGTTCCTACATTTAACAGTCCAACACGCGGATTGCTCTTTGGGAAGACACGCTCTGCGTAGATGGATCCCATCATGGCATATTGCACGAGATGTTCTGGTTTTGCATCAACGTTGGCACCAACATCTAGTAATAAGAAGCCGCTGCCATCCAGTGTTGGCAAAGTTGGGGCAAGGGCTGGTCTGTCAATACCGTCAATTCTGCCTACGATAAACAGCCCAGCTGTCATGAGGGCACCGGTATTTCCTGCTGAGATGCAGGCATCTGCTCGTCCCTCGGAAACTTCCTGCGCCATTTTTACCATAGATGAATCCTTTTTACGTCTGACTGCACGCACTGGTTCATCCGTCGGTTCAATGACTTCTTTTGCATCTAAAATCGTGATGCGATCGTTGTTTGTTATGTATGGTTTGATTTTGTTTTCATCGCCGACAAGTGTAATCTCGATATCTGAAAATGCTGTTAAGCTTTTTTGCACACCGTCAATAATGGCTTTAGGGGCATGATCTCCCCCCATTGCATCGACTGCAATTCTCATATTACGTGCCACCTTTTACTTTTGTTTTGAGCGATACATGACGAAGTCACCTGAGAAGACAACTTCCTCACCAACATAGCTGTTTACTTCAACTACGGTTCTTCCTTTTTCTTTATCATGTGAGGCTACTTTGGCTTTAGAGACGACTCTTTCGCCTTGTTTCACCTGCCTTGTAAACCTGATATTCGCTTTTGCTGTCAAAGCCAGTTCATCGTCGATGACGGCAACTGCCAGCGAATTTGCCTGGGCGAAGAGATGATGTCCCCTGGCAATTTGGTTTCGGCTGAATACATGCTCTTTTCTCACTTCTAAAATGGAAATGGCTTGGTCATCAAGTTCTACATCAATCATTTCTCCAATCACTTCATCCAGTGGAAGTGATTTTACTTCATCCTCTAATGTCTTTTCGGCCACATGCTTAATTCTTTCGCGTAATTCAGGGATCGACAGCTCTAAACGATCAAGACGAACCGTTTGTATGCTGACACCGAATTTACTTGCCAATTCTTCATCAGTAATGAATGGAGTCGAGCTGATCGTTTGCTGGAGGAGCTTTTGACGTTCTTTTTTATTTAGTTTCATATGCAGACACCATCCGTACATTTATGACTAGGTACTAATAGTAGTATATAATCTCATAGATGATAAATCAATCCTTGTTTCAAAAAGACAAGAAAATTCCTCCAGCGTTTAATCAGCTTAATTTATCTCCTCCCAGCACACCGCTGTCTATCAGCGTTTGCCGGAGTTCTTTGTATTCGGGATCAGTCCAAAAGACGTCCGATTGGACAAGGTCTGCCGCATCTTTTCTAGCCGTTTCCAGCGCTCTATAATCGTGAACCATATCTGCTACCTTAAATTCGGGCATCCCGCTTTGTTTTTTACCGAAGAAGTCGCCGGGTCCTCTTAGTTCTAAGTCCTTTTCAGACAGCTCAAAGCCATCGGTTGTTTCGGACATGATCCGCATCCGCTCTTTCCCCGTTTCTGACTTTGGATCAGCCATTAAAATACAAAATGATTGATGCTCTCCTCGGCCGACCCGGCCTCTTAGCTGATGAAGCTGAGACAACCCGAAGCGGTCTGCATCATAAATAACCATGATGGTTGCATTCGGCACGTTGACCCCGACTTCAACGACTGTGGTTGAAACGAGAATTTGTACTTCATTTGCGGTAAAGGCTCTCATGACCTGATCTTTTTCATCACTTGCCAGTTTCCCATGCATTAAGCCGATTGACCACTTTCCGCGGTATGCTTCAGTCAGCATGCTATGAACATCAAGCGCATTTTGGACATCCAGCTTGTCTGATTCTTCAATGAGCGGACAAATAATATATGCCTGTCTGCCTTTTCTCAGCTCTTTATCCACAAAAGCAAGAATTCTCTCAAGCATGTCATGCTTCACCCAATACGTTTCGATTTGTTTTCTGCCAGCTGGCAATTCATCAATGACGGAGACGTCCATTTCTCCAAAAACAGTGATGGCAAGTGTTCGCGGAATAGGTGTGGCAGTCATAAACAAGACATCCGGATCCTGCCCTTTACTTCGCAGTTTTTTCCGCTGCTCTACGCCAAACCGGTGCTGCTCATCTGTGATGACTAGACCGAGCTGCTGAAATTCGACTTCGTCTTGGATGAGTGCGTGGGTACCGACTAAAATGTCAATCTCGCCTTCTTTTAGACGTTCAAGCAATTCTCTGCGGCGCTTTCCTTTCACAGAGCTTGTCAAAAGGGCGATATTCAGTCCCCATTTTTCAAACAGCTGGTAAAGCGAATCCGCATGCTGTTCTGCTAAAATTTCTGTTGGGACCATTAATGCACCTTGAAAACCTGATAAATGAGCGGCATAAAGCGCAATGGCTGCAACAGCTGTTTTCCCTGAACCTACATCTCCTTGAAGCAGACGGTTCATTCGATATGGAGACGCCATGTCTGACATGATTTCATCAAGCACTCTTGATTGTGCCTTCGTCAGTGGAAATGGCAGGCTGTGAACAAACTCAAAAACAGCCTCTTTGGAAAACGGATGCTGGATGCCTGATGTTCTCTCTCGTTCTTTCTTTCTAATCGCCTGCATCTTCAGCTGAAAGATGAGAAATTCTTCGTACACAAAACGTCGTCTTGCTTGTTTGAGCGAGTCTCTTGTCTCTGGGAGATGAATGGTTTTTAACGCTTCCTGATAGGACATGAGCTTATAAGCAGAGACAAGCTGCTTTGGCAATGGATCTTCAGCTTTGTCTACATAAAGTGACAAGGCTTGTTTCACAAAGCGTCTCATCATTTTCACGGTCACATTTTCTTTTACTGAATAAACGGGCTCTATACTGCCATCTTGCTCGTGCGTTCCTTTTTTAAATTCCTGGACCATGATAGATTGGCGGTTTTTATCCCATTTTCCTGTGACAGAAACTGTATCACCTAACACAAGGTTTCGTTTTAAATATGGACGATTGAAACAAATCGCTGTAATGAGAAAACGCCCGACAAGCAGCCTGAATGTCAGCCTGCTTCGTTTTTTTCCATAATAGGTGAGAACGGGCTCACTATGTACTTTCCCTTCAACTGTGACTCGTTCGTCATGCCTTACTTCTTCTAAGTTACGAAGCTCATAGTCGTCATATCGATAAGGAAAGTAGCCGAGTAAATCGGCTACTGTGTAGATTCCAAGTTCATTGAGTGTTTTTTCGGTTTCCTCTCCAATCCCCTTCAGGACAGAGACATTATCTTGCAGTTTCTGTATCACGAGATGAGGTCACACCTCCGAAAATCTTCTTTTCAAGCTCTCTTGCTGTCGGTGTCGCAGCGAGTCCGCCTTGTGCTGTTTCACGAAGAGCTGTTGGCATCGTTTGACCGATCTTGTACATCGCATCAATGACTTCATCACAAGGAATGCGGCTAGTGATGCCGGCAAGTGCCATGTCTGCTGCGATCATAGCGTTAGATGCACCCATTGCATTTCGTTTCACGCACGGCACTTCGACAAGTCCTGCTACTGGATCGCAAACAAGTCCAAGCATATTTTTGAGTGTAATCGCCATCGCTTCTGCAGATTGCTGCGGTGTACCGCCTGCCATTTCGACAATTGCTGCTGCTGCCATACCTGATGCAGAACCTACCTCTGCCTGACAGCCGCCTGCTGCACCAGAAATGCTGGCGTTATTCGCCACAACAAAACCAAATGCACCAGAAGTAAACAGGAATCTGACCATTTGTTCCTTTGTTGGCTTTAATGTTTCTTTTACTGCAAATAACGTACCTGGTACAACACCTGCTGAGCCTGCTGTAGGCGTTGCACAAATGGTTCCCATTGCGGCATTGACTTCATTTGTTGCAACAGCCTTACTAACAGCATCTAATATTGTATGACCAGACAGCGTTTTGCCTGATGCGATATAGGCTTGAAGTTTGACTGCATCTCCGCCTGTTAACCCTGATAATGATTTCACACCCTTCAGCCCGTTTTCAACAGCCTGCTCCATCACTTCTAGGTTGCGGTACATCTGGGAGAAAATTTCTTCACGTGACTTCCCTGTCACTTCCATTTCTTGCACAATCATAATTTCTGAAATGGAGGTATTCCGTTCTTCTGTTAGCTGCACGAGTTCTTTGACGTTTTTAAACATCATTCATAACCTCCTTGTTGTTACTCTGCAATTTGTGTGACTTGAATAATGTTTGGCAGCGTTTCAAGCTCTGATAGGACAGCTGGGTCAATATTTTGATCCACTTCAATTGTCATCAGTGCCTCTTGCCCGACATCTTTACGCGCCACTTCCATATGACCGATGTTAATGGCGAATTTCGCTAATACATTGGCAACTGCCGCAATCGTCCCGTAGCGATCGTTATGAACCACAAGAATGGCAGGATGATTCCCTGAAAGCCTGAGCTCAAAGCCATTTAATTCTGTGATTTCAATTTTACCTCCGCCGATGGAAATGCCGATTAATTCAAGGCTTCCGTTCGCATCTGAAATCTCTACTTTTGCTGTATTTGGATGCGCCGGCACTGCCTCTTCTTCTTTAAATTCAATATCGATCTCTTTGCTTTTAGCAATATCGATCGCTGTTTTGATTCGTTCATCAAATGTATCAAAGTCAAGAACACCGCCGATAATGGCGACATCTGTACCATGCCCTTTATACGTATCTTTAAAGGAACCATAAAATGAAACGACAATTCGTTTCGGCTCTCTTCCAAATAAGCTGCGAGCTACTCTCCCGATACGAGCCGCACCCGCTGTGTGCGAACTTGATGGCCCAATCATGACAGGTCCAATAATATCAAACACACTTCTAAATTTCATAGGTCTTCCCCTCTCATCACCACTCACGTATGGTTTGGTTCTTTCTTTAGACTAATGGATTCATTCGTTTCCCGCAACTCATTTCACCGTGGAATGGCTAGTAAAAAATTGCAAAAGAAGAAGAAGGGCTTTATTTGCCCTTCTTTCGTTATTCAACCGCCAAAATATATGAATAAAGCGGCTGTTTTCCATCGTGGACTTCAACTTCTACATCTTCAAATGTTTCTTCAATAAAGGCTTGTAACGCATCCATTTCATCAGATGATGCATCTTCCCCTTTAATGATGGTGACAATCTCATCATCTTCTGTCACCATTTTGGCGAGAAGTTCTTTTGCTGCATCTAATTGATTTTTCGCTGTTAAGGTGATTTTCCCGTTGAACAGACCCATATAGTCACCTTTCGCAATGTCGATTCCATCAATTTGGGTATCTCTCACTGCAAAGGTAATTTGCCCGCTTTTCACATGGTCAATCGCTTCTAGCATCGCTCTTTCGTTATCTTCATTTGAAGCTGCTTCATTGAGAGAAAGAAGTGCCGACATTCCTTGAGGAACGGTCTTCGTCGGAATGACAACGACCTCACGGTTTGAGACAGTTGCCGCCTGTTTAGCTGCCATGACAATATTAGAATTATTAGGTAAGATAAAGACGGTTTCGGCATGTACGCTTTCTATTGCTGTGACAATGTCTTCTGTGCTCGGATTCATCGTCTGCCCGCCTTCAATGACGACGGAAGCTCCGATGCTTTTGAACAAGTCAGCAATTCCTTCTCCCATTGCGACACTGACGACACCAAAGCGCTGTTTTTCAGCAGCAGGTGCTTTTGGTGCAGCAGGTGCATGTTCTCTTTCTTCGTTTACGATTGAGCTATGCTGCTCTCTCATGTTTTCAATTTTCATATTAATCAAGCTGCCGTAGCGCTGTGCATATGATAAAACATCTCCCGGCTGCTCTGCATGAATATGAACTTTCGCAAGTGTATCGTCAGACACCACAAGAAGTGAATCTCCGAATTCACTTAAATCTTCTCTGAAGGCATTCTCATCAAAGGACTGTTTGTCTTCTTCAAATTTCACCATAAATTCAGTACAGTAGCCAAATTCGATATCTTCTGTGTTCATATGGCTTTGCGCACTTTTATGATGCTCTGCACTGACAAGTTCTTTTAGCGTCGGTAAAGAAGCAGCTCTAGGAGGAAGCTCTTCTCCTCTTAATGAAGCAAGGAAACCTTCATATACGCATAGAAGTCCTTTACCTCCACTATCGACAACACCCACTTCTTTTAAGACAGGAAGCAGATCTGGCGTTCGATCAAGTGATGCTCTTGCTTCCTCAATCGTTAACTCTAGAACGCGGTCAATTTGATCCTCTGCTGCTGAAACAGCAACCGCTTTCTTTGCTGCATCCTTTGCAACCGTTAAGATGGTTCCTTCAATCGGTTTCATCACGGCTTTATATGCTGTATCAACACCCGCCTGTAAGGCAAGAGCAAATTCTTTTGCATCAATCGTTTCTTTTTGTTCAATATGTTTACTGAAACCTCTAAAGAGCTGTGACAGGATCACGCCTGAGTTTCCTCTTGCGCCCATCAATAACCCTTTCGAGAGAGCCACGCCGACCTTCCCAATATGATCGGTATTTGTTTCTTCAACTGCTTTTGCCCCTGAAGTCATCGACAAATTCATATTTGTCCCCGTGTCTCCGTCTGGCACTGGAAAAACATTTAACGCATCCACAATTTGTGCGTTTTGAGAAAGATGGTGAGCACCTGCAAGAATCATTTTTGCAAATGAGCGGCCATCAAGATTTCTAATAGACAATATATTTCCTCCTTACTACGGGTTCGTAACTTTTACTCCTTGTACATAAATGTTGACCGAGTCAACAGAAAGTCCAATTGTGTGATGAATCGTGTATTTGACTTTCGTTTGAACATTATGTGCGACTTCTGATATTTTTGTACCGTAGCTGACGATGATGTACATATCAATATGAATGCGGTCTTCTTTTTGACGCACAAGAACACCCCGGCTGAAGTTCTCTTTGCGGAGAATATCCGTCAAACCGTCCTTGATTTGATTTTTGGACGCCATGCCAACAATACCATAGCAATCGATCGCAGCGCCTCCTGCCACCATTGCAATGACTTCATTTGATATATCAATTTGTCCGTATTTCGTTCTAAGTTCAATGGACACATTGGTTCCCCCTTTTTGAGAAATTGCCCTGAGTTATCACTATTTTACTATAAGACCCTTCTTTTTAAAAGAAATCATTCAATCCGACCCAATCCTACTTATACTATAGCCTTGATTTTTTATCAAGATGTCAAGGTATTTTTCTTGAAAGAGGAGTAAACAATCCTTGCAAACCCCTTGAAGCTGTGGTAAATTATTAAAGTATCTTGAGGCATCTCTAAGTACGTATATGAAGAATATGATGATGTTTTCGCAGTTAGGAGGGAAACAAATGACACGTAAATGCGTTATTACAGGCAGAAAAACAAAAGCTGGGAACAACCGTTCTCACGCAATGAACTCTACAAAACGTACATGGGGCGCGAACCTTCAAAAAGTTCGTATTCTAGTGGACGGTAAGCCTAAAAGAGTATATGTATCAGCTCGAGCTTTGAAATCTGGTAAAGTTGAGCGTGTATAAGCAAGAGTAAACGCCTGCTACAATAAACTGTAGCAGGCGTTTTTATGTGGAAATAAAGGAGATTACTCATTAATCTTTTTTAAATGAACCAAGCATCGCACGGACAATGCCGCCAAGAAATCTAGGCAGTTTGATTGTATAAAATTTCATTTTGTCCCCCTCCTAAAAGTACCGCTTGCAGCACAATTGAGCTTAATCAGCCATCCACATTGATAGGTTGGTCAATCTTTGCTTCTTACCATTATTAATATGCCTTCATGAAAAGAAAAAGTACCATTTGAGTGGATGAGTTCGTTACTAATACATAGTGTGGAACCAGGCTCAATATGACAATTTTTCAGAGGATATTTGAAACCTTTTAATGTCAGCTTTTCAACCGATGTACCAAAGGGCAGAAACGACACATATTTTTTATCAGGGTCTTCTTTGATTTCGTATGTACCAGGCCCAAACATTTGAATGATATTTTGTTTATCTACAAGAGTCATGTTCTGCTTGTGCTGAATGCCTTGATATAGAAGGTGAATATTTCCTAGAAAATGATCAGCCCTTCCTCCTGTAATACCGTAGATGTAAATATGCGCTGGATGCTGGCGCATGGCCCAGTTCAGCGCAAGCTCTAAATCGGTTTCATCCTTTTCAGCCTGAAATACATTCAAGGCAGGCAATTTCTTTTTCAGCTCACAAAGCTCTTCTTCTGTCACACTGTCAAAATCACCAAAAGCCTTGGTAGGCATGATGCCATGCTCTAGTAAAAAGAGCGTTCCCCGGTCTACACCAACCCAGAGAATATCATCCTGTGATGCTTCATGTTCAAGGGGCGGAATGTATTCAAAAGGACCGCCGGCTACGATATGTATGTGCATGATATACGCTCCTCTCCATGTAAAAAGAACCAAAGATCAGAGTGACTTTGGTTCCTTTTTTTACGCTTCTCGAATGGCCTGAATAGCAGCTGCACGGTTGTCTTTACCGTATACCGCTGAGCCGGCCACAAGTAAATTAGCGCCCGCCTCTTTACAGCTCTTTGCAGTCTCTACATTGACACCGCCGTCTATTTCTATGAGTAAGTCTGATAAGCCCTTTTGTTTACTAAGGGACTTCACTTCTTTTACCTTCGTGAGGACAGAAGGAATAAACGCCTGTCCGCCAAAACCAGGATTCACCGTCATGAATAAGACAAGGTCTACATCCTCTAATACATGCTCAATCTGAGAAACAGGTGTGTGCGGGTTCAAGACGACACCTGCTTTTACACCTTGTTCTTTTATGTGCTGTATCGTTCGGTGCAAGTGCGGACAAGCCTCAACATGGACAGAAATAATGTCAGCACCTGCTTTGGCGAATGCAGGAATATACCGGTCTGGCTGCTCAATCATTAAGTGAACATCAAGCGGCAGCTTTGTATGCGGTCTGATTGCTTCCACAACATTCGGCCCAAATGTGATATTCGGTACAAAATGGCCGTCCATCACATCGATATGAATGTAATCCGCTCCGCCTTGTTCCACATCACGGATATCTTTCTCCAAATTGGCGAAATCTGCTGATAAAATGGAAGGGGCAATATAAACCATGATTTAGTACCTCGGCTTTCTGTCTTTGATTTCAGTTAAAAACTCTAAATAATGCTGATAGCGATACTCTTTGATTTGCTCTTGTTCGACCGCATCTTTTACCGCACAGCCTGGCTCTTTCACGTGCAGGCAGCCTCTAAACTTACAATCTGCACTCCGCTCTTTGATTTCTAAAAAGTAAAGACCTAAATCTTCCGCTTCGATGCCGGTAAATTCAAGTGAGCTAAAGCCAGGTGTATCTGCAATAAGCCCTTCTGCTGTACGAATGAGTTCGACATGTCTAGTCGTATGCTTCCCTCTTCCAAGATGGGAGGAAATATCATTGGTTTTCAGCGCCAGATCAGGACTCATCGCATTTAAAAGGGAGGACTTGCCTACACCAGACTGACCAGCAAATACAGTGATCTTATTGTGAAAATGCGGGGTCAGCTTTTCAATTCCGTCTCCCTCGATCGTGGATGTTAAATGAACATCATATCCAATTTGCCGATAGTCCTCTGCATAGCCTTGAATACTTTCACGCTCTTCATCTGTTTTCAATAAATCCACTTTTGTGATACAGATAATCGGCTCAATATCATTTGCTTCTACAAGCACTAGAAATCTGTCTAAAAGCGATGTGCTGAAGGTTGGTTCTGTCGCAGAGAAAACGAGCACCGCTTGATCGACGTTACTAATAGGCGGACGAACAAGTTCATTTGTCCGCTCTTTTACTTCTAATAAGTAGCCTTCTTTATCGTTGTCTGCTTGATACACAACATAATCTCCAACAAGAGGTGTGATTTTGTTTTTTCGAAAAATACCTCTCGCTCTGCACTGAATCACTTTTCCAGTTTCTAAAGACTCATCGAGCACATAATAAAATCCGCTTAATGCTTTAATAATTTTGCCCTCAGGCATAAAGTCCCTCCTTTATTCATCTTCAGGGTATTCGATCGTTTTAGAGCTTACGACTTTATCATCAACCGTCACTTGATAGTATCCTTTTTGACCTGGTTCAATCTTAAATTTAATGGTCCGTTCAGTTGGTGCAGTGATGTTAAAGGTTTCATATGAATCAGAAATGCTATGCTCAGCATCGTCAATGGAAATCTGAACGGTCATCTCTTGCCCTTCTGTTACTGGTTCATACGGGATGGCAATCTTCTCAGTCACCGTTTTAGCCGGTTTTTTCTTCGGCCCGAGTGAGAAGGTGATCTTAACCGTATCACCTGGTTTCACAGCAGTACCAGCTCCTGGCTCCTGTTTCATCACTTCACCTTTTGGCACATCATCAGAATACGCTTCTTTTTCATCAAGCTTTAATCCATTATCCTCTAAATAATTCGATGCAGCCTGTTTACTATATGTCGTTAAATCCCGCAAAGTAATATCGGCAGGACCTATGCTGACCGTCAACGTCACTTCTTCATCTGCTGCCACAAGCTCAGTACTTGCTGAAGGTTTCTGTTCCATGACAATCCCAGATTCGGTGTCATTATCATTTACTTCCTCCACAACAACTTGCTTAAACCCTTTTTTCTCTAATAATTCTTTTGCTTTATCGACCTTTTCACCTGTTACATCAGGTAATTCGGTCTTTTCCTTGCCCGTACTTTGATAAAGCTGAATTTCGGTTCCTTCTTTAACCTTTGTGCCGATTTTCGGGTCTGTTTTGACGATAAGCCCTTTTTCAATTTTTTCATCAGCGATCTCAATTGGATCAGAGGCGACGGTAAAGCCAGCGTTTTTCAAGGTATCCTCGGCTTTATCAATCGTCATGCCAGATACATCAGTGACTTCCACATCTTTTGGAAAAAGCAGTCCCGGAAACACAGTGATGGCTAAAATGGTCGCAGCAGTCAGAATAAATAGGATGGATGCCACAATCCAAGGCCATTTTTTCCGTTTCTTTTTCGGCTTTTGTTTCTCTTTTTTCTTCAGTTTTTGCACTGGATGGACAGCTGTTTTTTCATTGTCTTGATCAACTTGATGATCTTGAATGATTGGGATCGCTTTCGTTGCTTCATGATCTTCTTCGATCACAAAGCGTTTTTCTTTTAGTCTTGAAGGGTCGAAAGCAGTTTGTAAATCTTTTTGCATTTCAGATGCATCTTCATATCGATAAAAAGGATCTTTGGCCATCGCCTTTAAAATGATGTTTTCCACGCTTTGTGGAACAGAAGGATTCCACCTTCTCACAGATGGCGGCTCTGATTGCAAATGCTTCAGCGCAACACTGACAGCTGATTCCCCTTCAAATGGCATGCGTCCAGAAATGAGTTCATAGAGCACAATGCCAAGTGAATAGATGTCTGATTTTTTCGTCGCAAGACCTCCGCGTGCTTGTTCTGGAGACAAATAGTGCACGGATCCTAGGACCGAATTTGTGTGGGTGATGGTCGCTGAGCTCAGTGCTATGGCAATCCCGAAATCAGTGACTTTAATATTCCCCATGTTGTCTATTAATATATTGTGAGGCTTAATGTCCCGGTGGACGAGCTGTTTCGCATGGGCTTCTTCCATTGCGGCAACGACTTGCTCCATAATGCGAACGGCTTCTTTCGGATGAAGCGGGCCATTGGCGTGTATGTATTCTTTTAGCGTCATCCCCTCGACATATTCCATGACAATATAATAAATGTCATCTTCTTCCCCTACATCGTAGATGCTGACAATATTTGAATGATCTAAGCTTGCGGCTGATTGCGCCTCGCGCCGGAAACGTCTAATAAAATCATCATCGCTTGCAAAATCAAAGCGCAAAATTTTAATCGCGACTTCGCGATCTAAAATCATATCCTCCGCCAAATAAACGTTTGCCATTCCGCCTCCGCCTATGACGCGAAGAATCTGATAACGGCCGCTGATCCGTTTTCCGATCAACACTTGCTGTCACCCTCCTCTGGCTGGGAGGAGATTTCTAACAATACTGCTGTAATGTTATCTTCACCGCCGTTGTCATTCGCTGTTTGGATTAATGCTGTTACTTTTTCATCTGGTGCGGTCGTTTGGTTTAAAATATGAATCAAATTCTCTTCTTCTACTTTATTTGATAAACCATCTGAGCAAAGCAGGATTTGATCTCCTGGGTCCACTTCAAAAGTATGTGCATCGATTTGAACGTGTTTATCTGTTCCTAATGCTTTTGTAAGCACATTTTTTCTTGGATGATATTCTGCATCCTCTTTAGAAATTTCACCTGTTTTCACAAGCTCATTTACAAGTGAATGGTCATCCGTTAGCTGGGTCAGTGCTCCTTCTCTTAGCAAGTAGCAGCGGCTGTCTCCAATATGGGCAATTGTGACCGTTTGCAAATGAACGAGCGCACAAACAATGGTCGTCCCCATTCCTTGGCACTCCTCATTGTTTTTCGCATGTTCATATACTTGATCATTAATGTCACTAATTTTTGAGATTAACCAGCTTTCTTGCTCTGCTGGTTTTGCTGGGATTGAAGATGTTTCTTCCCAGTATTCTTTTAAAGAAGAGACGGCCATCCTGCTGGCGACATCACCAGCAAGATGACCTCCCATTCCATCTGCTACAACAGCTAGAAGAGTGTCTTCTTTTGCTTCAAAAATACCTGCATCATCTTCATTATGCTGACGGACTTTTCCTGTATCGGTTTGAAAGGCTGCCCTTATCAACATTCGTCACCTCGTCTCTTCCTGACGCTCCTTCGCTCTAAGCTGACCGCAAGCAGCATCAATATCATGGCCTTGCTCTCGTCTAATCGTTACGTTTACGCCGCGTTCTTTCAGCGTTTTTTCAAATAGGAAGATTTGTTCTCTCGGTGTTCTAACATAATCCCTTTCCGGTACATAGTTCACCGGAATGAGGTTCACGTGGCACTTGATTCCTTTTAATAAGTCTGCAAGCTCTTCTGCATGATGAACTTGATCATTTACTCCTCCAAACAGGCCGTATTCAAAGCTGACACGTCTGCCTGTTTTTTGAATGTAATATTCAATGGCTTCCATTAATTTCGGCAGCTTATATGCCTTATTGATCGGCATAAGACGGCTTCTGATCTCTGTGTTTGGTGCATGCAGGGAGACAGCAAAATTGATTTGCATTTGCTCATCAGCGAATTGATAGATCTTTGGAATGATTCCGCTTGTCGACACTGTAATATGACGCGCGCCAATATTTAAGCCGTTGTCATGGTTGATGATTTTAAGGAAAGCGAGCATTTCGTCAAAGTTATCAAACGGTTCACCAATTCCCATGATGACAACCGAGCTGACTCTCTCATCTGTTTCGTCAAGTGCCTGCTGCACTTTCAATACTTGAGCAACGATTTCTCCTGCTTCAAGGTTTCGTTTTAACCCGCCAAGTGTAGATGCACAGAATGTACAGCCAATTCGGCAGCCAACCTGAGTTGTGACACAGACAGAGTTTCCGTATTCGTGGCGCATCAACACTGTTTCAATGGTATAGCCATCATGTAATTCAAATAAAAACTTGATCGTTCCGTCTTGAGACGTTTGTTTGATCACGGTTTTTAATGTGGTGATCGCAAATTGATTTTTTAATTTTTCTCTTAAATCCTTTGAAAGGTTAGACATATCATCAAAAGATGTCACACGTTTCTCATAAAGCCACTCGAAAATTTGAGCTGCGCGGAAAGGCTTTTCGCCTTGTTCTTTTAACCATTCTTTCATTTCGTGAAGCTCAAATGAGTAGATCGACGGCATTTCTGTCTTCAGTTCTTTTCTTACTTTTTGTTCTGTCATTTTTTATCCCTTCTTTCTCATGCTGCAAATAAAGAAACCATCTGTTCCGAAATAATGAGGAAGAATTTGTACACTTCCGTTTTGAACAAACGGAGCAACCTGCTCAGGCAGCCGTTCATTAAGAGATAGATCGGGTTCGAAGTCTTGGTGTTCTTGTAAAAACGCATGAATCACTTGTTGATTTTCTGTTGGATCCATTGTACATGTACTGTATACAAGGGTTCCGCCCGGTTTTAAAAGCGGGGCCGCTTCCTTTAAAATGGCCTGCTGGATAGCTGCAAGCCTTGCTGAGTCTTCTTGTGACTTTGTATATTTCATATCTGGTTTTCGTCTAATGACGCCAAAACCGGAACACGGCGCATCAATGAGAATGCGGTCAAACGAAGCTTCGCTGTAATAGTCTGCCGCTTTCCTTGCATCAAGTGCTTTTGCCTCAATGTGAGTAAGGTTCAGACGTTTCGCTGCTTGTTTGATGAGTTTCACTTTATGTTCATGTAAGTCGAGTGAAACAATTTTCCCCTCATCATTCATACGTTCTGCAATATGTGTTGATTTTCCGCCAGGAGCCGCACAGGCGTCAAGCACCGTTTCTCCCGGCTGAGGGTCAAGCGCTCTTGCAACAAGCATCGAGCTTTCATCTTGTATCGTAACATAGCCTTCTTGAAAAGAAGGGGTTGAGACGATGGACCCTTTCATGAGCTTAAGTGCATCTTCAGATAAGTCGCCAAGCTCCGTTTCGATGCCTGCATCCATTAGTTTTTGCTGCAGTGCCGTCCGGTCAGTTTTCATTCGATTGACGCGAAGGGTTTGCTTTGGCGGGACTAAATGAATGCGGCACATGTTTTCTGCCGCTTCAAATCCGTACGCCTGAACCCATTCCTGCACAAGCCATAATGGGTGGCTTGTCTCAATGGACAGCCGCTTTACTGGATCTTTGATCGCATCAAATGACGGAACGCCTTCTCTTTGTACGGAACGAAGAACACCGTTCACAAGTGAAGAAATGCCTTTGTGCCCGCGCTTTTTCGTTAGCTCGACAGCTTCATGAATGGCTGCACGATCTGGGATTTTTTCAAGGTACACCATTTGATAAAGTGACATCCGTAAAAGCTGCATCACCCACGGAGCCACCTTTTGCGGTTTTTTCACAAAGGGCGCAAGCATATAATCTAATGCCAGCTTATTTTGCAGTGTACCATACACAAGCTCTGTTAACAGCGGTTTGTCCTGGTCAGCTAAGTCTTTATCTTTCATGACTGACTGCAAAAGCAAATTACTGTAAGCTTGGTTTTGTTCGAGTTTGATTAAAGCGTCCAGCGCTACTTCTCTCACATTACTTTTCTTCATTCATTAACCCTAATTTCTGCCCAATTTCGATATTTGCGCCTCTTAAGAAGTCTTCGCCGCTCATTTTTTTCTTACCCGCTGGCTGCACACCTGTTAATAAGAGGCCTTGCTTATTCCCCGTTCCAATGACCGGACCTTCTTTTTGAAGCTCAATCACTTTCCCAGGTTCTTCTTGCGCTTGCAGCGGAACCTTTTTCGCTTCCCATACTTTTAGATGAGCACCGTTCCATTCAGTATAGGCAACTGGCCATGGATTTAGCCCGCGAACTTGGTTGTAAAGCTCTTCACCGGTTTTTGTCCAGTCTAATCTTTCTTGCTCCCGCTTAATATTTGGCGCGTATGTGGCCGCTTCTTCATTTTGCGGAATCGGAGAAATAGACCCGCTCAGAACATTTGGCACCGTATCTTTTAGAAGTGCGGCACCAGCTGTACTTAATTTGTCATGCAGTGTTCCAACATTGTCTAATTCATCGATTTCCACTTCTACTTTACTGATCATGTCACCTGCATCGAGCCTTTCCACCATGTACATGATCGTAACGCCTGTTTTCTTTTTGCCTTGAAGGATCGCATAATGAATCGGCGCGCCGCCTCTTAGTTCTGGCAGGAGCGAGGCATGAACATTGATACAGCCAAACTTAGGTTCATCGAGTAACCGTTTAGGTAGAATTTGTCCAAATGCCGCTGTGACGATTAAATCCGGCTCTAATGCAAGCACTTTATCAATTTCTTCATCTAGGCGTACCTTTTCAGGCTGCAACACAGGAATGCCGTGTTTTAAGGCTTCCACTTTCACAGGAGGCGGTGTGAGCACTCGCTTTCTTCCTTTCGGGCGGTCTGGCTGCGTGACGACCCCTACCACTTCGTATCCTTCTGTTATCAGTGTTTGCAGCACAGGTACTGAGAAATCAGGGGTTCCCATAAATACGATACGTGCCATTTTCTTCACCCTTCCATTTCCGCAAGTTCTTTTTCTGTATAGGTTTCAATGATTTTTGACGTAAATAAAATGCCGTCTAAATGATCAATTTCGTGCAATAAAGCTCTTGCTAAAAATCCATCTGCTTCTATTGTAAATGGTTTGCCTTTCTTATCAAAGGCTTTTACCTTCACATAGTTCGGTCTCTCTACAGTACCGTATAAGGATGGAAAGCTCAGGCAGCCTTCAATATCTGTTTGGCTTCCTTCAACTTCAAGCACCTCGGGGTTCACTAAATCAATTCTGCCAGATTCTTCTCCAATATCTACAACAGCGATTCTTTTTGAAACACCGATTTGTGGTGCTGCTAGTCCAACTCCATCCAGCTCAAGCATTGTATCATACATATCATCCAGCAGTTTTTTAAGCTTTTTATCGAACGTATCGACACGCTCTGTCTTTTGTTCAAGCACTTCTGCCGGATGTATGACTATTGGTTTTACTGCCACTTATAGCCCTCCGTTTTACATCATCATATATGGATTCATATCTATTGAAATCATCAATTGTTTTTGTTCCATTTCCTTTTGATAATGGTCTTGTATTTTCCGTAGTAAACTTGCCAGTTCATTTTCCCTTTTGTATTTTATCACGCATTGATAGCGATATCTATCTTTGATCTTAGCGATTGGTGATGCAGCCGGACCAAGGATTCGAGTATTCGGTGCACAATACATTTTTAGGAACTGGACAATTTGATCAGTCACATGTGCTGCCTTCGTCACTTCTTCGTGTGACACTGTCACCATCGCCAAAAAGTAATACGGCGGATAGGACTGGTGGCGGCGATGCAGCATCTCCTGTTCATAAAAGGCTTCGTAGTCATGCTGCTTCGTTAATTCAATACTATAGTGAGAAGGCGTATACGATTGAATAATGACCGAGCCCGCTTTTTCATGTCGCCCTGCCCTGCCGCTGACCTGCGTGAGAAGCTGAAATGTTTTTTCACTTGAACGGAAATCAGGGATGTGAAGGGATGTATCCGCACTGAGAACACCAACAAGTGTGACATCTGGGAAATCCAGTCCCTTTGCAATCATTTGCGTCCCGAGCAAAATGTCCGCTTCTTTATTGCCAAAAGAGGTAAGAAGCTTTTCATGAGCACCTTTACGAGACGTTGTATCCACATCCATTCGGATGACTCTTGCCTCTGGCAGTACTTTTGTCAGCTCTTCTTCTACACGCTGCGTCCCCGTACCAAAATAGCGAATATGCTCACTGTGGCATTCTGGACATTCAGCAGGTACTGGTGCTTCGTGACCACAATAATGGCACTTCAGCCGTTTTTGATAGCGGTGATAGGTGAGAGAAATTTCGCAATGAGGACATTGCTCTACATATCCACAATCACGGCACATGACAAAGGATGAATAGCCTCTTTTGTTCAGAAATAAAACGGCTTGCTCTTTTCTTTCAAGCACTTCCTTTAACCTGAGCATTAATTCCTCTGAAAACATGGAGCGGTTGCCATTTCTTAGTTCTTCTCTCATATCAATTAACGAAACGTGCGGCAGCTGCTGCTGGTTGACGCGATGTTTGAGCGACAGCAATGTATAGACGCCTTTTTTCGCACGTGCATAGGTTTCAAGTGAAGGTGTTGCACTGCCTAATACGACTGGACATTGATGCCGCCCTGCTCGTTCAATGGCGACATCCTTGGCATGGTAACGAGGCATTTCTTCTTGTTTATAAGAGGATTCGTGCTCTTCATCTATAATAATCATGCCTAGATTTTCAAATGGAGCGAAAACAGCAGATCTTGCGCCAACGACAAGCTTGACTTCCTTGCGATGGATTTTCCGCCATTCATCATATTTTTCTCCTGTCGATAAGCCGCTGTGAAGAACGGCCACATTTGAGCCAAATCGTTCTTTAAATCGCTGCACCATTTGAGGGGTTAACGAGATTTCAGGAACTAAAACGATCGCTTCTTTTCCTTTTTGAAGAACATGATCGATTGTCTGCAAGTAAATCTCCGTTTTGCCGCTTCCTGTCACTCCGTGCAAAAGAAAAGTTTCGTGCTGATCATCACTCACTGCTTGATGAATATGCTTGGCCGCCTCTCTTTGCTCTGGCGTGAGATCTAGTGGAGCAGATGGTGTAAACTCCCGGTCACGATAAGGATCTCGATAGATCTCTTCATAGCTTTCTGTTAACAGCCCTTCTTGAATAAAGGTTTTAAGCGTTTGAGAACTTGCGCCTGTTTGCTGCTGCAAGTCTTTCGCTAAAAAGGTTGTCTCTCCCGCTTCAAGCAGATAGGAGATCAGTGCTTTTTGTTTTACCGCATTTTTCTTTAGCTGTTGCTGTTTTTCTGCAAGTTTTTCTTTCGATACAGCCACCTGGAGCATGCGGACCTTTTTCTTTCCAGATTTTTGCGAGACATGGTATCTCACCTCTAGATGACCTTTTTGGACATGCTTTTGAATTTGTTTTAATTGTTCAGCCGGGATGTCAGCATAAAGAATGCTTTCTCGCTGACCGAAAAGCTCTTTCAATGACTGCGGAAGTTCTTCCTCTGAAAGCACTTGAATTTCTTTTTCATACTTTGCCTTCATGGCTGCGGGCAGCATCGATTGAAGTGCCGTGATATGATAGGACAATGTTTTTTCCGTCAGCCAGTGGGAAAGCTCCAATAGCTCATCTGTCAGAACAGGTGATAAATCAAATAAATCGACAATCTCTTTGATGTTTCCTGTCTTGATGTCTGTTTCATCTTTGACTTTTGTCACAAACCCTTGAATCTTCCTCGGGCCAAAGGGAACGACCACCCTCATTCCCGCTTTGACGAGATCTTTGAATCGATCTGGTACACGGTAATCAAATGGCCGGTCAATGGCTTTCGTTGTGACATCTACGATGACTTCAGCAATCATGCTCGATCACGCTCTTCTGGAAGCAGCTGTATTGCCTCCTTTAAAATTTCAAAAGCAAGGTCTTTTTTGCTCATCATCGGCAGCTCTTTTTTCGTTCCATCTGCTTTGATCATCGCTGCCACATTGGTATCTGTGCCAAAGCCTGCACCCTCTTTTGTAACGTTATTGGCGATAATCATATCTAGATGCTTGGATTCAATTTTCTTTTTCGCATAATATTCTACATCCTGCGTTTCAGCTGCAAAACCGACCAGCACTTGATGCTCTTTTCTTTTCCCCAGCTCTTTTAAAATATCTTTTGTCCGGGTGAATTCAATGTCCAGAGCGCCGTCCTGTTTTTTCATTTTATGAGCATATGTCGTGACAGGGGTGTAATCGGCGACAGCTGCTGATTTAATGACAAGATCAGCTTCTCCGTATACATCTAGCGCAGCTTGATACATCTCCTCAGCTGATTCAACGTGCACTACATGCACATGGTCAGGTTCAGTTAAAGAAACAGGTCCAGAAATCAGCGTAACATCTGCCCCCATTTGCTGAGCAGCCTCTGCGATCGCATAGCCCATTTTTCCACTAGAACGATTTGTAAAGAATCGGACAGGATCGATGACTTCACGTGTAGGACCTGCTGTCACCACGACTTTTTTTCCTGAGAGCGGTAAGCTTTTTGGCTCATCAAAAAAAGCACGGATGTGTTCAACAATTTTTTCAGGCTCTTCTAATCGCCCTTTTCCAATGTATCCGCAGGCTAAATAACCTTCACTTGGCTCAATAAACCGGTACCCGTCTTCATATAATATGCGAATGTTCCGTTTCACAGCCGGGTGATCGTACATATGCACATTCATCGCTGGAGCGATCCATACAGGCGCTGTTGAAGCAAGCAAAGTCGTCGTCAGCATATCATCTGCAAGTCCAGCGGCCATTTTACCGATTGTATGTGCTGTTGCAGGGGCAACAAGAATGAGATCGGCCCAGTCAGCTACGTCAATATGCGCAATGACTCTTGGATTGTTTTCTTTGAATGTATCCACATATACCTCATGCCTAGACAGAGCTTGGAAGGTTAGCGGAGACACAAACTCACGAGCAGATTCCGTCATAATCACTCTGACATTTGCGCCTGCTTGTACGAGTTTACTAGTAAGTGCTGCTGCTTTATATACGGCGATTCCTCCGCTGACACCGAGCAAAATATTTTTTGACTGTAACATTTGATTGTCCCCCTTAACGGCCTTTTTCACAAATTCGTCTACAATTCAAAAAAGTCAAAACCAATCATAGTTTTGACTTTTTTGAACGTATCGTATCTGCATAGCAGAAGCGATGTGTTATTCTTGATCCTCTTTTTCAAATGTCAAAAGACCAGCGTCGATTTCTTCTAGTGCTTTGCCTACGAATTTGTAAGACTTTGTGTTTTCAATCTGCTGATCTTGGTGGATCTGCATTTCACGTGCACGGCGTGCAGACACTGTTACAAGTGTATATTTTGAGTCAAGTTTGTTCATCAATGAGTCAATTGAAGGATCTAACATGGTTTATTCTACCCCCAGCATTTTTTTATATCTTGGTGCGACTCTGTCTCTGCGCAGGTGTTCTGCAAGGACGATCGCTTTGATTCTTTCACAAGCAAGCTCGACATCATCGTTTTCAACGACATAGTCGTAAGCATCCATCATTTCAATTTCTTCTTTCGCAGCGGCCATTCGGTTTCGAATGAGCTCTTCAGATTCTGTACCGCGTGTAATGATGCGGTTTTGAAGTTCTGAAAGACTAGGCGGTGCAAGGAAAATAAATAGACCTTCCGGGAATGCTTCTCTTACTTGAAGTGCACCTTGCACTTCAATTTCAAGGAAAACATCTTTTCCTTCGCTTAATGTCTGTTCAACATAGTCAACAGGCGTGCCGTAGTAATTCCCGACGTACTCTGCCCATTCTAACAGCTTTTTGTTTTCAATCATATGTTCAAATTCTTCCCTGGTTTTAAAGAAATAATCGACACCATTTCTTTCACCTTCACGCGGTTTGCGTGTCGTCACAGAAATAGAGTATTCAAATTTCGTATCTTCCTGGGAGAAAATGGCTTGTCTGACCGTTCCTTTTCCAACTCCCGAAGGTCCAGAGAGAACGATTAATAGTCCTCTTTCTTTCATAATGGCGTATTACCCCTGCCCTTCATCTATGATTTCTTCTTTTACAGAAAGTCTTTGCGCGACAGTCTCAGGCTGAACGGCAGATAAGATGACATGGTCACTGTCCATAATGACAACAGCACGGGTTCTTCTTCCGTATGTAGCATCTATGAGCATGCCTCGATCTCTTGCGTCTTGTATCATTCGTTTAATCGGTGCTGATTCCGGACTGACGATCGAAATCATCCGATTCGCTGAAATGATGTTTCCAAATCCGATATTGATCAACTTTATGGTCATCTTCTTTCGTCCCCCTGTAATATAAACGTCTCTAGTCTCGCCGAAAGAGACGCACTGTAAACAGCATACACAATGACTATTCTATATTTTGCACTTGTTCTTTTATTTTTTCAATAGCACTTTTCATTTCAACCACCAGCTTTGTTAAATGGTGATGGTTCGCTTTTGATCCAATGGTGTTCACTTCACGGTTGAGCTCCTGTACAAGGAAGTCAAGTTTTCGGCCGGCAGCACCGCCTTGCAGCAAGATTTGCTGAAATTGCTGAAAGTGACTTTTTAATCTCGTAATCTCTTCTGTAATGTCGCAGCGGTCAGCAAAGATGGCAGCCTCTGTTGTCAGTCTGCTCTCGTCAAGCGCCTCACCGATCCATTCTTGCAATCGCTGATTCAATCGTTCTTTGTACTGACTCACAACCTCTGGTGCAAAGACTTTGATTTCTTCTGTATAGGCCTCTAGTTCAGAAAGCCTTAGTTCACAGTCTTTTTGAAGTGATGCTCCCTCTTGCTCTCTCATGAAGCAAAGCTCCTTGACAGCATCCTCGCAAGCTTCCATCAGCAGCTGCTCTAGCTGTTCATTTCGGCTGGCTGACTCTTCCACCTGAACGGCAAGCTCAAGCCCCAATAAGTCATGTGCATGCTGAATGCCTGAAATGTGATAGCGTTCCTCGAGGTCTTTTGCGGCTTTCATGTATTCATCAAGCAGCGGCCAGTCGATCTGTAAGGACCGGCTTGCTAGTTTACCGCCTTCAATCGTGACAAACAGCTCAATTCTACCGCGCTGCACGTGACGAAGAATGATCTTTTTTAATGTATCTTCGAAATATAAAAGCGGCCTCGGCAAACGGGCATGAACCTCTTTAAAACGGTGATTGACCGATTTTAGCTCAACTGACACTGTCAGTTCTCCATCCGTTTTACTCGCTTGGCCGAATCCCGTCATACTGCGTATCATGTTAAAACACCCAATTCTTTCATATTAATAAAATGAAAAAGGTAATAGCAGACACTATTACCTCAAAATTATACCATAATGAATTATTTTTTTCTTGTCAAAAGTGATCCTGCCAGTAAAAAAGTTGGCAGTGCAGACATCCCGATGATCAGCAGCCAATCAATTGGTGCAATCGCGACCGTTTTGAAAATTGGCTGAAGCGGCGGGTAATAAATGACCACAAGCATGAGTAAAAGTGATGACAAAACCGCACCGATCAAATAAAGGTTCCCAAATGGATTACGTTCAAAAATGGAACGTTCACTGCGGCAGTCAAATACATGAATGAGCTGCGCCAAAACAAGCGTACTAAATGCGACAGTCTGTGCATATTGCAGGTTGTTTGTATCGCGGTGATACACAAATATAAATGCCAAAAGGGTCGCAAGCCCGATGAGGAATCCTCTTGAGATGACCTTCCAGCCAAGCCCCCTTGCAAAAATGCCCTCTTTCACATTCCGCGGTTTTCTCTTCATGACATCGCCTTCTGGCTTATCCATGCCAAGTGCCATAGCCGGTAGACCATCTGTGACAAGGTTTACCCATAAGATTTGTATAGGAACGAGCGGAAGCGGAAGCGCGAGGAGCATCGCAAACAGCATGACCAAAATTTCTCCGACATTTGATGCCAGCAAATAGCGGACAAACTTACGAATGTTTTCATAAATATTTCGGCCTTCTTTAATGGCGGATTTAATGGTCGCAAAGTTGTCGTCAAGTAAAATAAGAGAAGACGCTTCCTTGGCTACGTCTGTACCAGTGATGCCCATGGAGATGCCGATATCTGCTTGTTTAATGGCAGGCGCATCATTGACCCCGTCACCTGTCATCGCTACAACATGACCATTTTTTTGATAGGCTTTGACAATTCTCAGCTTATGCTCAGGAGAAACCCGGGCAAAGACATATACATTTTCAGCCGTTTGCTCAAGCTCTTTGTCGCTCATTTGATCAAGTGCTTTTCCGTCGAGCACCTGTCCTTGCTTCGGTAAAAGGCTTAAATCTTTTGCGATCGCTTTGGCCGTTTCCACGTGATCCCCTGTAATCATGACCGTTTTAATGCCAGCATCCCGGCACTCTTTAATCGCTCGTCTGACTTCAGGACGCGGTGGATCGATCATGCCCTCTAATCCGATAAATGTTAAATCAGCTTCAGCCTGCTGTACAGAGGTGATTTTTTCTGTCAGACCGACTTTTTTATACGCAATGGCAATGGTTCTAAGCGCCTGTCTTGCTAAACCTTGAATCGCAGCTTCTGTTTCTTGCCTGTGAGTGGCTGAAAAAGAAGCTGTGCGTCCGCCTTGCATGATATGACTTGAACGGTTCATTAGTACATCCGGCGCACCTTTTGCAATGACATACCGCTCTTTTTGATTTGTTTCAACGACGACTGACATCATCTTTCTTTCTGAGTCAAAAGGAAACTCCTCAATAACATGAAATCCAGCTTCAATGAATTGCTCTGTAAAACCCGCTTTACGTGCTGCGGTAAGGAGCGCTCCCTCTGTCGGATCCCCATCCAGCCTCATCTCCCCGTCTTTTTCAACGATAGTCGATGTATTACAAAGCGCCCCGTATAATAACACCTTTTGCAGGCTTGGATGCTTGTCGGCATGGACGATTTCCCCGTTTAAGGTAAAGTCACCGGATGGCTCGTAGCCTGTGCCAGAAATATTCCACGTTTTTCCCTCTGCCCACACATGGGTCACAGTCATTTTATTTTGCGTCATGGTTCCTGTTTTATCAGAGCAAATGATTGACGCGCAGCCGAGTGTTTCCACTGCCGGGAGCTTTCTGACAATCGATTTTTGTTTGATCATCCGCTGTACCCCTAGGGAAAGGGCGACAGTGACGATCGCCGGCAGTCCTTCTGGAATCGCCGCCACAGCAAGAGATACACCCGCTAGGAACATATGATACAATTCATGTCCTTGCACTACACCAAGAACAACAACGAGCACCGTTAAAAATAAAGCAGCCACAATCAGAATTTTTCCAAGCTGCTCGAGACGCCTTTGCAGCGGCGTTTCCATATTACCTGCTGCATCCAGCATGCCAGCAATTTGTCCCATCGCTGTATTCATTCCTGTACCAATGACAACCCCTACGCCGCTGCCTCTAGTAACAAGCGTCCCCATAAAGGCCATGTTCGTCAAATCCCCGAGCGAAACATGGCCGCTTGAAAGTGGACTTGCGTGTTTGACTGCTGGGATAGACTCACCAGTGAGGGCGGACTCCTCAATTTCTAAGCTCTTTGTATCTAGTAATCTAATATCTGCCCCAATCCGGTCTCCGCTTGAAAATTTCACAATATCCCCTGGCACGAGATGTTTAGACGGGATCTTGACCCATTCATTATTTCTCCTTGCATACACGTGCGGAGTTGATAATTCCTTTAACGCTTGAAGGGATTTTTCCGCCCGGCGTTCTTGATAAAAGCCGAGTACACCATTAATCAAAACAATGGCCACAATCGCAACAGCATCAATGTATTCTCCTAAAAAGGCAGAAATGATTGTTGCAGCAAGCAAGATTAACACCATGAAATCTTTAAACTGTGCTAAAAAAATGATCAGAGCCGACGCCTTTTTTCCTTCCTGCAATTCATTTGGCCCGTGTTTTTCAAGCCGCTTTTGTACATCTTTTTCTGACAGTCCGTCACCTATCGATGTATTCATTGTTTTTAATAAATCGGTTTGGTTCAGTTCATGCCAATTCATTTGACCTCGTCCACTCCTCTTTTGTTCTCTCTCATATGCAGTGTTCTATAAGCCAGTTTATTCAGACTCGTCCTAAATCATGCTATAATAATAAGACTGCCTAAAGAACGAGAAAACGGAAGGTTCTTTCAGTAGATTTGTGTGAAAGAAGAGGGTGTATCCAACATGTCATTTGACGGCATTTTTACATATGGTATGACTAATGAATTGCAAAAGGCATTAACTGGCGGAAGGATTTCAAAAATCCATCAGCCATATAAGCACGAGCTGATTTTTCATATTCGAGCAAACGGGAAAAATCATAAGCTCCTTTTATCGGCTCATCCGAGCTATGCAAGAGTGCAGCTCACCGAGCATCAATACGATAATCCAAGTGAGCCGCCAATGTTTTGTATGCTACTCAGAAAGCATCTTGAGGGCGGCTTCATTGAACGTTTTGAACAGATTGGATTTGACAGGGTCATTGTGCTTCACGTGCGAAGCCGAAACGAAATCGGCGATGAGCAGACGCGTAAGCTTTACATTGAAATCATGGGACGTCATAGCAACTTCATTCTTGTAGAGGATGGAACGCAGCAGATCATTGATGGTCTGAAACACCTTTCTCCATCTGTAAACAGCTATCGAACGGTGCTCCCTGGTTATGAATACCTACTGCCACCTGCTCAGCAAAAATTGAATCCTTTTGACGTGACAAAGGATGATATTTTGAAGCATTTACGCTTTCAAGAAGGAAAGATCGCCAATCAAATTGTCGATACCTTCTCTGGGGTTTCCCCGCTTTTTGCAAAGGAAGCAGTACACCGGGCCGGTCTTGCCAATCAAGAAACGATCCCAAATACACTGCTCGACATGTTCCAGCTCATTCGCATGCATTCTTTTACGCCGCAGCTTACAAGAAAAGACGGGAAAGAGTATTTCTATTTATTAGAGCTTCAGCATGTCCAAGGCGAGATGAAGACATTCAACTCACTCAGCCAGCTGCTTGACCGCTTTTATTTTGGAAAAGCTGAGAGAGACAGAGTCAAACAGCAGGCGGCTGACCTTGAACGGTTTGTCGTCAATGAAAAAAAGAAAAATGAAAACAAGCTAAAAAAGCTAAAAAGAACCCTTGAAGAATCTCAGGATGCACACAAGTATCAGCTCTATGGCG
The DNA here is from genome assembly GCF_056172715.1 of Bacillus sp. ABR. Classification (NCBI taxonomy): domain Bacteria; kingdom Bacillati; phylum Bacillota; class Bacilli; order Caryophanales; family Bacillaceae; genus Bacillus; species Bacillus sp. ABR. The sequence continues at coordinate 363,589 of NZ_JAOYSL010000003.1, forward strand.
AATTGTTAACAGCCAATTTATATGCGATCAAAAAAGGGGATAAAGAAGCGACTGTCATCAATTATTACGATGAAGACGGCGGAGAAATTACAATCCCGCTTAAAACAAACAAAACCCCTTCTGAAAATGCACAAGCATATTTTACAAAATATCAAAAGGCAAAAAATGCTGTAGAAGCTGTAAATGAACAAATTGAGCGAACTCATGAAGAAATTGCTTATTTTGAAGAGCTGATTCAGCAGCTGTCCTCTGCTTCTCCGAAGGATTTAGAGGAAATGAGAGAAGAGCTTGTTGAAGGAAAATATTTGCGCGCCAAACAAAAGCGTCACGCCAAAAAGAAAAAAACGGCGGCCATTCAGCTCGAAACGTATGAATCGTCCCAAGGTATTCCGATTTTAGTTGGAAAAAATAACAAACAAAACGAGCATTTGACTACAAAGGCAGCTGCTCGTGATGATATTTGGCTGCATACAAAGGATATTCCTGGATCACACGTCGTCATTCGTCACCAAGCACCTGATGAACAAACGCTGCTTGAAGCGGCTCAAATTGCCGCCTACTTTTCGAAAGCAAAAGAGTCCAGCTCCGTTCCTGTCGACTATACAAAAATCCGGCATGTGAAAAAACCGAACGGAGCAAAGCCTGGCTTTGTTACGTATGATCAGCAGCAAACATTATTTGTCACGCCTGACCAAGATCTTGTGCTCAAGCTGAGAAAATAAATAAGAAAAGCCGATAAAATCCTGACATGAGGATTTATCGGCTTTTTCTTTGTCGTTTTTTTCTTTCGATGTAAAGGGCATCAAGTGCGTCAATATCCTCTTGTTCAAGCAAGGATTCAATTGCCGCCGCCAGCTGTTTTGTCCGGGCGGGGCTTGCACCGCTTGTAGAGACTGAAATCGTCACTTTTCCTGCTTTGACAACCTTCGGCACCATCACATTGCCTAGCTCTGATTGGCTCACACAATTCACAAGCTGGTGAGGCTGTGCTGTTTGTGCAATCCATTCATTTACCGAAGGGTCATTTGTCGCAGCTACAATGAAAAATGCATCCTTCAAATCTTCAGCGTCTACCTTCTTTTCCTTCCAATTCAATTGGTATGTATCAATGAAGTGTGCCATCTCTTCAGAAAGATTAGGACTGACAACGGTTATATGGCAAGGCTCCGTGCACAGCGCCTTTGCTCTTCTTAACGCCACAGATCCGCCGCCGGCAATGACCACTTGTTTATTGGTTAAATCAAGATGGACTGGAAGCATGGCTTTCTCCTCGGAAACGAAACGCATCGTCTTTGTTTAACATGGTTTCTTGCACGCGTTCAATATAAGCTGCTTTAACATGCGGATGAAAGCCAATATACCGGCATACCCGGACATCTTTCAGCCGCTTTCTCGCCTGAGCGGCTTCACTTTCAATTTCTTTCATTAAAATTCCGGTAAACAGCAAGTAAGGAACGATATAGACAGGCCCATCATCATCTGCTGATAACTGCGCGAGAACATCTCGATAATTGGGCTCACATGCTGTGATAAAACACGGAAAAACCTCTGCATGTGGAAGCAGACTTCTGACATCGTCTGCAATGCCAAACACATCTCGCTTCACATCCGGATCAGAGCTCCCGCGGCCAATTAAAAGAATCCGCGCCCGCTCGCCTTGATATCCTGCTTCTTCAATTCTCGCGGCAACCGCTTTTGTTACTTCTTGATTCACCCCGATTGGCTTTCCATATGTGACCTTCACTTGCGGAAATCGCGCACGCACTTTCTCAATTTCGACCGGTATATCCGATTTGGCATGCATGGCAGTTAAAAGGAGGAGCGGGACGATGGCAATGTGTGTCGCTCCTTTTTTCACACAGGCCTCAAATCCTTCTTCTATAGAAGGGTCCGTCAGCTCTAAAAAACAAATTTCTTGTATATCTGCTTTCACTAACGGCATACAGCTTTTCATAAAAGAAATGGCCTTATCTTGCGCCTCTTTTACTCGGCTTCCATGCCCAACATAAAGGACAGCTTGTTTCATGCGGCTCCTCCCTCTCACTTGTTTTCATCAGACGAAAAGACACGATGTATGTACGTGTCTTTTCTCTATCATTCTCATTTCTCGATTAATGCGGGTTCAAACCAGTTCAGCTTTTGATGAAAATGAACGACATCTCCAACAACAATTAAACTTGGATGCTCGATCCCTTCTTTTTCAACGGTTTCAGACAGTGTCGCCACAGTGCAGCAAGTTGTCTTTTGCCTCGTCGTGGTTCCCCAGTGTATAAATGCAGCGGGTGTTTCTGGGTCCCGTCCATTTTTTAAAAGCAGGCGCTGCACTCTTTCCACGTTTTTGACACCCATGTAAATGACAAGAGTATCAATCCCTGTAGCCAGCGCCTCCCATTTTTCTTCAAAATGTTCATCCTTTTGATAGTGACCCGTGACAAAAGCAACATTTGAGCTGAATTCACGGTGTGTCACAGGGATGCCCGCATAAGCTGCCGCTGCAATACCAGAAGTAATTCCTGGGACGACCTCATACGGAATTCCGTGTTCAGCTAAGCATTCGATTTCTTCACCGCCGCGTCCAAAGACAAAGGGATCGCCGCCTTTCAGCCGAACGACAACGTTCCCTTCCTTTGCATGAGCCACAAGCGCTTCATTGATGGCTTCCTGTCTCATTGTATGATGATTTGGCAGCTTTCCGCAATAAATCAATTCCGCCTCTGGTTTGGCGTGGGCGAGAATGTCTTGATTGACAAGACGATCATATAAGATGACATCTGCCTGCTGTATCGCCTTATGGGCCTTTAATGTAATTAAATCTGGGTCTCCGGGTCCAGCACCCACAATGTATACTTTCCCCATCTTGCTTTTCTCCCCCTGCCATCAGGCGATTATTTCGTTGTTGCTTTTACATAATCAACAAGACGCTGTTTGGATTCCTCACGGGATAATTCCCCTGTATCTAAGACGAGCTCAGGCGCAGCTGGCTCTTCATATGGTGAATCGATTCCAGTGAAAAATGGAATTTCGCCGTTTCTCGCTTTTTTATATAACCCTTTTGGATCACGCTCTTCACACACGTTCAGATCACATTTGACAAACACTTCGTGAAATTCCCCATCTTCGACTAACTGTCTGACAATGTGGCGGTCTTCTTGAAATGGAGAAATAAAAGCAGTGATGACAATCGTACCTTGCTCCACAAATAATTTCGCCACTTCTCCGATTCGGCGGATGTTTTCTTTTCTGTCGTCATCTGAAAACCCTAGATCTTTATTGAGTCCGTGCCGCACGTTATCGCCGTCAAGAACGGTGACTTGATAGCCTTGTTCAAACAGCTCTCTTGCAGCTGCATTTGCGATCGTTGATTTACCTGATCCGCTTAAACCTGTAAGCCAGATAATGCCGCTCGTATGATTGTTTTTCTGTTGATATTCTTTTTTTGTAATAGATGCATCATGCCACACGATATGTTCGTTGCTCATGTCATACCCTCCCTTTAAGATACCGTCGTTTTTAATCCTTCGATTAATGTTTCAATGACTTCTTTTCGGCTGAACGTGCTTGGTGGTAATTCACCGTTTCTCAGCATCGTTCGAACCTTTGTACCTGAAAGAATGACATGCTCGCTTTTGTCGTGAGGACACGTTTTTGGTGTGGCCATCGCTTCACATGTATTACAGTAGAAGCTGTGTTCAAATTTTAATGGAGTAATGCCGATTTCTTCGCTTGTAAATTGATCAAATAGTTCCTGCGCCTCGTATGTGCCGTAATAGTCACCAACACCTGCATGATCTCTTCCGACAATAAAATGGGTGCAGCCATAATTTTTACGAACAAGCGCGTGAAATATCGCTTCCTTTGGTCCAGCATAACGCATTGCAGCAGGAAAAACACCTAAAAAGACGCGGTCTTTTGGATAATAACCATTCAATAACACTTGATAGCTTTTCATTCTCACATCTGCCGGGATATCGTCAGATTTTGTTTCACCGACAAGAGGATTTAAGAATAAACCATCGACCGTTTCTAATGCTGTTTTTTGAATATATTCATGCGCACGATGAACCGGGTTTCTTGTTTGGAAACCAACAATGGTTTTCCAGCCATTTTCTTTAAAATGACGTCTTGTTTCTTCTGGCTCATACGTAAATTGAGGGAATGGTTTTTCACTGCGTTTCGTCAGTGTAATTTTCCCGCCAATGTAAGTATCACCGCGTTCAAATAATTTTTTCACGCCTGGATGATTGCGGTCATCAGTTTTATAGATATTTACCGCTTCTTTTTCCTTATCTGGTGTGTATTGATCCTCTACTTCAATGACCCCATATACAGTTCCATTATAAGATAAGCGCACGATATCGCCTTGATGGATTTCCGCCGCCTTTTCTTTTGTCACTGGCAGTGTAATAGGAAGAGACCAAACGACACCACTTGCTAGCCGCATACTGCTCACAACTGCTTCATAATCAGCTTTTGTTAAAAACCCTTCAATTGGACTATATCCGCCAATTGCAATGAGTTCAAGGTCTGCAAAGGAGATCGCATCTAGTTCAATTTCCTTTGCAGCTGTGCTGAGATCATATTCTTCATTTACTCGATTAATTAATACGCCACCATGTGGTGTTAAACTCATTTGTTCATCTTCCTCTCAATGTTCATATTTATTAGATGTTAATAGTCGGATTTGTGATTAAATCCCGCCGCCCTGTTCATGAATAGAGCTGCTCTCATTTTTGACTGCCTTCATCAGACTCAGCGCACCAAGTGAGGCAAGCAGTACACTCATCATGATAAAGATAGAGTAATAGTCTCCTTTTAAGAAAAGGCTCACCAGCAAATACGATAGGCTGAGTGATAAGAAGGGTGACACCACCCACACTTTCAGCATTTTTTTCACAACATGTTTGTGAAAAATGTTTGGCCCGCCTTTTGCCATTCCAAGCCCGATAATAGACGAGGAGGTGATTTGTGTAAGCGGAACAGGCAGCCCAAAAATAGAGCTGACGATGACAAGCCCGGCACCGGTACTCGAAAGTAAAATCCCTTCGCCCGTTTGATAACGGGTGATTTTCTTTCCGTTTGTTTCTAGTACCCTTCTCCCAAGCAAAAGCGCACCAAGTGCAACAAAGATCCCGCCGTAAAGAGTTCCTTGCCCGACTGACAAAACGCCTGACGCGACAAGCGGACCGACCGCATTTGCGACATTGTTCATACCAGCTGAAAACGCCTCTAGAAATCCGCTGAGGATTAACACGACAGATAAAATAGCTGTGCCTTTTTTAGACAGCTTCCGTTTAGGGAACATTCTGATGATTTTGACGACAGCAAAGGTAAAAAGAAAGGCGAAAATCGGGATGATCACCCAAAATGCCACAATCACTAAAATGGATTTCACAAACAATACTTTATACGCGACGGCAACACCAACCACAGCCCCTACTGTGACCTCACTTGTTGATAAAGGAATCGCCATCAGATTCGCTATGAAAAGTGATAGTGCAGCAGAACCAATGATAATACAAACGATCTCAAGTGTAATGACTGATTCTGGCATAATACCAGAGCTGATCGTTTTGACGACCTCACCGCCGCCAATCACTGAACCTGCTAAAATCCCAATTGCACAAACGCTGAGCGCATAAATGGGCTTTTGAATCGCGCCTGACCCGTACGCAATGCCCATAGAAGCAGCTGCTCCGCTTGCGCCTATGTTTAAAGCAAAGAATAGACTAAATAAAATTGCGGCGATTTCCATACATTATGCTCCCTTACTCATGTAATCCGCACTCTGTCTTTGCTGTGCCTGACCATCTGCCAGAACGCAGATCATCTGCAGTAAATGCTGGCTGTGTACACGGTGCACAGCCGATACTTGGATATCCCTGGTCATGCAGCGGATTATAAGTAAGTTCTTCTCTAGATGCATATCTCCATATGTCCTTCCACGTCCAATGGATAAGCGGACATACTTTCACTGATTTGAATTTTTCATCCTTATTTAAGAAATTCGTCCCTGCTCGTTTTGGTGACTGCTCTCTTCTTAAACCGGAAAGCCAAGCTGGATAACCAGATAGGGCTTCTTGCAAAGGAATGACCTTACGCATATGGCAGCAGCTTTGAGGATTTGTTTTCCATAATTGTTCACCGTGCTGCTCATTTTGCTGTTCAACCGTCAGCTCAGGCGTTTTCAATTCAATGTCTAAACCCGGGTATCTTTCCTTTACTGCATCAATTGTGTCGTATGTTTCTTTAAAATGCAGACCTGTATCTAAAAAGACAATTTTCGCATCTTTTTTTACTTTTGCAATCAGATCAATCAGAACGATGCCCTCAATCCCAAAGCTGCACGCATATACGAGCTGGTCACCATAATGACCGTACGCCCATTTCAGTACAGACAGGGCTCCTTTATACAAATCATCTTCTTGAAATGTAATGGACGGCTCTTGCCAATTTTCATAAGTTAACATGATTTCTCCCCTTCCGGAGTACAGCTCATATTGCTTTTTTCCGCACTACTTCAATCTAATTTTTTCGTTCTTTTCCACTTGAATCACTTGACCGTCCTGAACAATTAACGTAATTGAACCGAATTTCATATCCCCAATCAGTTCTTGCATATGCTTTACTAAGTCCTCATCCTGATTTTGTTTCACTTCCATCTCCTCTTCCTCCTCACCGTTAAAATAAAAAAACTTTCTTTCAGTCCGAAAGAAAGATGAGGAAGCTCACGATTTCCTTATCTTTCAAAATAGAATCATTTTGCAGGAAGTAGCACCTTGCGAATCGCAGGTTGCCGGGTTTCATCGGGCCAGTCCCTCCACCTCTCTGGATAAGAGTTTCAATTTGTCTTAAATATTAACACAATTCAAACAAAAGTCAACCCGACTTTATTGATAGGATTAGTTTTTATTAAAATTTGAGTCTATTTTACTATTTTTACCTAAACAAAAAACTGTGCGGGCAGGCACAGTTTTTGTTAACGATGGGCTTTCACTTTTCAGACCGTTTCTTCCATCCAAGATTCAGAGGAAGGATCTTGTCTCCAGCGTTTTAGTTTGTTCATCGCAGCAGGCTCAATCGCTTTCAGTTCAAGTGCCACGTCTGTCAATGTGTCATAGTCTGTTAGAGTGACATATGGAATATTTTTTTCTTGAAAGGCTGCCGCTGCTTTTGGCAGTCCGTATGTGAAGATCGCGGCAACTCCTAGTACCTCGCAGCCCTCATCTTGAAGAGCAGCGACCACTTCAAGTACACTGCCTCCTGTGGAAATAAGGTCTTCTACAACGACAACCTTTTGGCCTTTTGATACGGCCCCTTCAATTTGATTTCCTTTTCCATGTGCTTTCGGCTTACTTCTGACATAACACATCGGGATGTTCAAGCGGTCTGCTGCTAATGCCGCATGAGGAATGCCTGCTGTTGCAGTACCCGCGACAACCTCTGCTCCCTTGAAATGAGTGAGAATCAAATCTTTTAGACCTTCAGCAATGTCGTGTCTCACTTCTGGATATGACAATGTCAGGCGGTTATCACAATAGATCGGTGATTTTATACCGCTCGCCCATGTAAACGGTTCGTCTGGTTTTAATGAGACCGCTTTGATTTGTAATAGATGTTTCGCGATTTTTGATTTCATCTGGCAGTCACTCCCACTCTTTCAAAATTTGATGATAGGCTTCTATTGGTTTATCAGCTTTTGTGATTGATCTTCCAACAACGATTTGTGAAACACCTTGCTCTTTTGCATAGGCCGGTGTCGCCACGCGCTGTTGGTCATCGGTTTGATCATTCGGTAAGCGAATTCCTGGCGTTACAGTGAGAAAGGATGGTGAAATATGTTCATGAAGTGCTTTAGATTCATGAACAGAGCAAACAACCCCGTCCAGCCCACTTTCATATGCTAATTGTCCGTACCGGATAACAGTCTCTTGCAGCGGACGGTCAATGAGTAATTCATTTCTCATCATGTCTTCTGACGTACTAGTCAGCTGGGTCACTGCAATGATGCCCGGGCGATTTTGCCCAGCAGGGGTTCCGCTTTCAAGTCCCTCTAACGCAGCCTGCATCATTCGTTTCCCGCCAGCAGCATGCACATTGACCAAATCAACACCAAGTGCAGCAAGCCGGTTCATCGCTTTTTGCACCGTTGTTGGAATATCATGAAGCTTCAGATCAAGGAAAATACGGCAATTTTTTTCTTTTAGTGCGTCAATGATGGCAGGACCTTCTTGGTAAAACAGCTCCATGCCTACCTTCACAAATAATGGTGTCCCTTCAAAAGGGTCTAAAAAGGCAAGCGCGTCCTTGCCTGATGGAAAATCAAGCGCGATGATGGGCAAGTGCTTCATGTTTCCAGCTCCTTCCGATACATTCCTCTACAGATGAATAACCATATGCTGCTAACACTTTTGGCAGCTCTTCAATAATTTCCGGGCAAATAAATGGATTCACAAAATTGGCTGTGCCGACAGCTACTGCACTTGCACCTGCTAGTAAAAATTCAAGTACATCTTCAGCACTTTGCACCCCGCCCATCCCGATAATCGGAATAGAAACCGCTTGACTCACCTCGTGTACCATGCGCACAGCGACCGGTTTGACAGCTGGTCCTGATAATCCGCCTGTTTTATTGGCAAGGATAGGTTTCCCTGTTTTTAAATCTAAACGCATACCGATTAATGTGTTAATCATGGTGAGTCCATCTGCTCCAGCAGCTTCAATCGCTTGAGCAATCTCCACAATATTGGCTACGTTAGGTGACAGCTTGACATAGACAGGTACAGAAGAGACTTCCTTGACCGCTTTTGTCAATGTCGCCGCCATATTTGGATCTGTACCAAAGGCAATCCCGCCTGTTTTCACATTTGGGCAAGAAATATTCAGTTCAAGGGCATGAACATTTTTTGCTTGGCTGATTTGCTTGGCTACTTCCACATAATCATCAACCTGTGAGCCAGCAACATTCGCAATAATAGGTGTATCAAATTGTTCAAGCCAAGGCAGCTCATTTTCAAACACGCCTTTTAGACCCGGATTTTGAAGGCCGATTGCATTAAGCATACCAGCTCCTGTCTCGGCTACCCTTGGCGTGGGATTGCCAAATCTCGGTTCAAGGGTTGTGGCTTTGATCATGATACCGCCTAGCAATGATAGGTCATATAAGGATGCAAATTCTCTCCCGAACCCGAAGCAGCCTGATGCAGGGATGATTGGATTTTTTAAAGATAATCCCGGTAACTCAACGTTTAGCATGACAACGCCACCTCCTCTGCTTTAAAAACAGGTCCATCAAGACAGACTTTGACGTAAGGTTTGTCGAGCTGATCGGTATGACAGACACATGCAAAGCACGCACCAATTCCGCAGCCCATTCGTTCTTCCATCGAAATATAAACGGGCTTATCAGGATACGTGTCTTTCAGCGCTTTTAGCATAGGTGTTGGACCGCAGGAAAGCAGCACATCAAAGCTCAGGTTTTGCTCTTTTATCACACCTGTTACAAAGCCTTTAGTACCGTATGTGCCATCAACCGTTGCAATAAACGTATCACCGAGTGCTTGAAATTTCTCCTCGTAAAATACATCCTTTTTCGATTGAAAGCCGAGGACATGCTTCACGATGACGCCTTTTTTCGTTAAACGCTTGGACAGTTCATATAGAGGCGGTACGCCAATTCCGCCGCCGACTAGTAATGCCGTCTCTCCGGGCTGGACGACTGAAGGATCATACCCGTTTCCAAGCGGCCCTAATACATCGACTGATTCTCCCTCCCGCTTTTGGGAGAGGAGCTTTGTGCCCTCTCCCTCTGCGCGGTAAATGATGGTTGCTTCTTTTTGCTCGGCATGAATGTTGGCAATACTGATCGGTCTTCTCAGCAGCGGTGTCATGGATTCACTGACCTTTAGATGAAGAAATTGTCCAGCCGTTTGAAAGGAGTCCACAAGGTCACCTTTTAATGTCATTTCGTAAATATGATCAGCGATCTCTCGGTTCGAGACGACCGTCAAGTATGCTTTTTTCATATCGTTACTGTCACCTCAGCATTCGTTTTCACTTCTGGCATTTCATCTGCTCTAAATGTCATGCTCTCAAGCACTCTTAAAATGGCTTCTGCTGTATCTAAGGACGTTAAGCAGGCCACTCCGTTTTCAACAGATTCACGTCTAATTCTAAAGCCGTCTCTTGCCGGCTGTTTTCCTTTTGTTAAGGTGTTGATGACAAATTGCGCTTCCCCGTTTCGAATGACATCGAGAAGATTTTTGCCTTCCTCTCCGATTTTGCCGACGACACTTGATGGAATGTAGGCTTGTTTTAAATAATTCGCCGTTCCTTCTGTCGCTAAAATATGATAGCCGATTGAATGGAATCTTCTTGCGATCTCAAGTCCTTCTTCTTTATCCTTATCAGCCACTGTCAGAAGTACTGTTCCGTCATTAGGAATTTGAATACCTGAGGCAATCAATCCTTTATATAGGGCTTTTTCGATCGTGACATCTTTCCCCATGACTTCACCTGTTGATTTCATTTCAGGTCCGAGTGTAATATCGACTCTTCTTAATTTAGCAAAAGAGAAGACTGGGACTTTAACGTACACTCCTTCTTGCTCTGTGTGAAGCCCTTCTTCGTAGCCATAATTTTTGAGCTTGTCTCCTAAGATGACTTTTGTCGCAAGGTTGGCCATCGGGATGCCTGTGATTTTACTTAAGAAAGGAACCGTCCGGCTTGATCGCGGGTTCACTTCAAGTACATACACTTCACCTTTTGATAGGACAAACTGGATGTTCAAAAGTCCAATAATGTTGAGTCCTTTTGCAAGCTTGATCGTGTATTCTGCGATCTTCGCTTTGATGTCCTCAGACAATGTTTGCGGCGGATAGACCGCAATCGAGTCACCAGAGTGAACTCCGGCTCTTTCAATGTGTTCCATAATACCTGGGATCACGACAGTTTCGCCATCAGACACGGCATCTACTTCAATTTCTTTTCCTGTCAAATACTTGTCAATTAACACTGGATGCTGCGGATTGACCTTCACCGCATTCTCCATGTAGTGAAGAAGCTCAGCTTCTTGATACACAATTTCCATCGCGCGGCCGCCTAATACATAGGAAGGACGGACAAGGACTGGGTAGCCAATTTGATTGGCAATCGCTACTGCTTCAGGCACAGACGTTGCTGTTTTCCCTTTAGGCTGGGGCACGCCGAGTGTTTCTAACGTTTGTTCAAACTTGTCCCGGTTTTCTGCGCGGTCTAGGTCTTCTAGAGAAGTTCCAAGAATTTTAACCCCTCTATTTGATAATTCATCTGCTAAGTTGATCGCTGTTTGCCCGCCGAACTGAACGACAACTCCTTCAGGCTGTTCAAGGTCGATGATATGCATCACGTCTTCTACAGTGAGTGGTTCAAAGTAGAGCTTATCTGAAATACTAAAGTCTGTTGAGACCGTTTCAGGGTTGTTGTTAATAATGATCGCTTCATAGCCTGCTTGTTTAATTGCCCACACAGAGTGAACGGTCGCATAATCAAATTCAACCCCTTGTCCAATTCGGATAGGACCTGAACCTAATACGATAACGCTTTTCTTGTCTGTACGTTCTGATTCATTTTCATCTTCATACGTGCTGTAGAAATAAGGTGTCTCTGATTCAAATTCTGCCGCACATGTATCTACCATTTTGTATACAGGTACAATGCCTGCTTCTTGTCTTAGCTTGTAGACATCCGATTCGTTCATATTCCACTCGCGGCTAATGTAGATATCTGAGAAGCCTTTTTCTTTCGCTTCTTTTAATACGTCTGTATTGCCTTTGTTTTCTTTTAATGTCTTCTCAAAGGCGATGATGCCTTCCAGTTTATGAAGGAAGAAGTAATCAATTTTTGAGAATTCGTGTATTTGTTCGACTGTATAGCCTCTTCTAAGCGCCTCAGCGATATAAAATAATCGTTCGTCTCCCGCTTTAATAATCCGTTTTTCAAGCACTTCATTTGTGATGTCTGCTTCATCTTTTAATTCAATGTGATGCACATCGGCTTCAAGTGAACGTACAGCCTTTAGAAGAGACTCTTCTAATGTGCGGCCGATCGCCATGACTTCACCAGTTGCCTTCATTTGCGTACCAAGACGTCTGTTGGCAGATTCAAATTTATCGAACGGCCAGCGCGGTATTTTTGAAACGATATAGTCAAGTGCAGGCTCGAAGGCTGCATAGGTTTTACCTGTGACTGGGTTCATCATTTCATCAAGCGTTAAGCCGACTGCAATTTTCGCTGCCAATTTGGCAATTGGATAGCCTGTCGCTTTTGACGCAAGTGCAGAGGAACGGCTCACACGCGGGTTTACTTCGATGATATAGTATTGAAAACTGTTTGGATCAAGTGCCAGCTGAACGTTACAGCCGCCTTCTATGCCAAGTGCGCGGATCAGCTTAAGCGACACATTGCGAAGCAGCTGATATTCACGATCACTTAACGTTTGGCTTGGCGCTACAACAATACTGTCACCTGTATGGATACCGACAGGGTCAAAGTTTTCCATGTTACAAACAACGATTGCATGGTCACCGCTGTCTCGCATGACTTCATATTCAATTTCTTTAAAGCCTGCAATGCTTTTTTCAAGTAAGCATTGTGTAACTGGGCTTAGCTTCAGGCCGTTTTCAACGATTTCCTTCAGTTCTTGCTCGTTTGTACAAATTCCGCCGCCCGTTCCACCTAATGTATAGGCTGGTCTGACGATGACAGGGAAACCGATTTGATCCGTAAACGCCATTGCTTCTTCCAGGTTATGAATGATTTCACTTTCTGGTACAGGCTCATTTAGTTCATTCATCAAATTACGGAATAAATCTCTATCCTCTGCTTTTTGGATGGCTGACAGCTTTGTACCGAGTACTTCAACGCCGCATTCAGCTAATACACCAAGGTCTGACAATTCAACAGCAAGGTTTAATCCAGTTTGCCCGCCAAGTGTTGGCAAGATCGCATCAGGGCGTTCTTTTCGAATGATTCGTGTTAAAAATTCTGGTGTCAGTGGTTCGATGTATACCTTGTCGGCCATTTCTGTATCTGTCATGATGGTAGCAGGGTTAGAGTTCACAAGAACGACTTCATAGCCCTCTTCTTTTAGTGCTAAGCAAGCCTGTGTGCCTGCATAGTCAAACTCCGCTGCCTGACCGATGATGATAGGACCTGATCCGATTACTAAAATCTTTTTGATGTCTACGCGTTTTGGCATACTTCTTCCCCTTCTTTCTCAGTCGTATGAATCATTTCCATGAACTGGTCAAATAAGTAGTTTGCATCTTCTGGACCCGGTGATGCTTCTGGGTGGTACTGAACAGTGAATGCTGGTGCTTCTTTATGTTTTAATCCTTCAATCGTATTGTCGTTTAAGGCAATATGTGTGACTTCGAGCACGTCTTCGTTAATCTTGCTAACCGTGTAGCCATGGTTTTGAGACGTGAGTGTCACCTTGCCAGTTGCTAGTTCTTTTACTGGATGGTTCGACCCTCTGTGACCAAATTTCATTTTTTCTGTGCTTGCACCGCACGCTAGAGCAAATAACTGATGTCCGAGGCAAATGCCAAAGAGCGGCACCTTTCCAATCAATTGTTGAATCATCTCAACGGCTTCTGGTACATCCACAGGATCTCCAGGTCCGTTTGAAAGCATTATGCCATCAGGCTTTAGCTGCAGCACTTCATCTGCAGTGATGTTGTATGGCACCACAATAACGTCGCAATCACGTTTATTGAGCTCGCGCAAAATGCCGTGCTTCATGCCGAAATCGACAAGAACAATTCTTTTCCCTCTGCCTGGGCTTGGGTACGCATTTTTCACAGATACTTGACTCACCTGATCAGTTGGCAGCTGCAATGTTTGAAGGCGGCGGACAACGTCTTCCACTTGTTCTTCAGGTCCTGCAAACGCCCCTCTTAAAGTCCCTGCACTTCGAATCATTCTAGTCAGCTTCCGTGTATCGATTCCGCTCAGCCCCGGAATGTTTTTCATTTTTAAATATTCATCGAGTGAGTATGAAGAGCGCCAGTTTGAGGGCTTTTCACAAAGCTCTTTCACAATCAGCCCTTTCACAAACGGTGTGATCGATTCAAAATCATCACGGTTAATGCCGTAGTTGCCGATAAGCGGGTAAGTGAGTGTGACAATTTGTCCGCAGTATGATGGATCAGATAAAATTTCTTGATAGCCCGTCATCCCTGTATTAAAGACGACTTCTCCGACTGATGGTTCTAAGCTGCCAAAGCCTGTTCCTTCGAATACTGTTCCGTTTTCTAGCACTAAGCGTCTCTTCATTTTACTAGTCTCCCCTCTTCATAAACGACTTTCCCAGATGCAAGTGTCATGACCGGCCATCCTGATACAGTCAATTTGTCAAACGGTGTATTTTGTCCTTTTGATAAGAAGCTTGTTTTATCGATTGCCATTTCTTTGTTTAAATCAATGAGTGTAATATCAGCTATGTGTCCTTCTTCAAGCTTTCCGTATGGAAGGGAAAAGGCTTCTGCTGGTTTGATTGTCATATAATCAACGAGTTCTTTTAATGTCCATTCGCCTGTTTTGACAAATCGTGTATACAGAAGCGGGAACGCTGTTTCAAGTCCCACAATTCCAAACGGGGCACGCTGCATGGTTTCGTTCTTTTCTTCTTCTGTATGCGGCGCATGGTCTGTGGCGATGAAATCAATCGTTCCATCTAACAGTCCCTCGATCAATGCCTCGCGATCCTCTTTCCCTCTGAGCGGCGGGTTCATTTTATAGTTTGTATCAAGACCTGGAATGTCCGTATCACACAACAGCAGGTGATGCGGTGACACCTCAGCCGTCACACGGATGCCTGCTTTTTTTGCATCGCGTACGACCCGTACAGATTCTTTCGTACTGATATGACATACATGATAATGACAGTTCGCTGCTTCTGCTAAAAGAACATCTCTTGCAATATGCACCGATTCACAAATGGACGGTATACCGTTTAACCCATTTGCTTTTGAAAATTCTCCTTCATGAACGCACCCGCCGTAAATGAGCGAGTTATCTTCACAGTGCGCCACAATCGCTTGATCAAGACTTGCTGCCTGTTTCATCGCTTCGTACATCATGCCTGCTGTTTGGATGCCAACACCGTCATCTGTAAAAGCAAAGGCGCCTGCTTCTTTTAGTGCTGCAAAATCCGTCATCTCTTCCCCAATTTGTCTCGTTGTGATGGAGGCGTATGGCAGCACTCTCACAGATGAGGTCTCTTCGATTCGATTCATGAGCCATTCCATTTGCTCTTTTGTATCTGGAACTGGTCTTGTATTTGGCATCGCTGCAATCGTCGTATATCCACCTCTTGCGGCTGCTTTAGAGCCTGTTTCAATCGTTTCCTTTTTCTCTCCGCCTGGCTCTCTTAAATGCACATGCAGATCGATCAAGCCTGGTGATACAAATAGCCCTGCTGCATCAATAACCTCTTCTCCGTCTTCTCTTTCTAGGTGACCAATCGCTTGAATCACTTTTCCTTTTACCCTAATATCCTGCTGCACTCTTTCACCTGTGCTTGTTAAGATAAAACCGTTTTTAATGAGATATGACATAGACAGAATCTCTCCCTTTTTGATGTAGTGTGCTATTTTGAAAAGCTCTTTTTAATACGGCCATTCGGATATAAACACCATTTTCCATTTGCTTGAAAATCCTTGACTGCTTGGACTCTACTAATGAATCATCTATTTCAACACCTCTGTTTACTGGTGCTGGATGCATAATAATCGCGCGTTCTTTCATTTTGTTTGCTCTATCTACTGTTAATCCATAAGTTGATAAGTAATCTTCACTGCCCATTTTTTCAGCGTGCCGTTCATGCTGGATTCTGAGCAGCATCACTACATCAGATTGTGCGATGGCTTCATCTACTTGGACGTACGTTCCATGAGGGTTTTGTTCATCCTGGAAGGAAGCAGGTCCTGAAAAGAGGACTGTCGCTCCCAGCCTTGAGAGAACCTCAGCATTTGACCTTGCTACCCTGCTATGTTTGATGTCTCCATGAATCGAAATCGTTAAGCCTTCAAAGCCGCCAAACTCTTCAAAGATGGTCATGAGGTCAAGCAGTGATTGGGTTGGATGCTGCCCGCAGCCATCCCCAGCATTGATGATGGGAATCCCCACCTTCCCGATCAGCTCGTTATAATATTCATCGGTGCTGTCTCTGATCACACATGCCTTTACTCCGATCGATTCCAGTGTTTTTACCGTATCGTAAAGTGTTTCGCCCTTTTGAACGGAGGTGCTTGCTGCATCTAAGCTCAGGACATTCATCCCTAATTTCTTCTCTGCTACTTCGAAGCTAAAACGTGTTCTTGTGCTTGGTTCAAAGAAGAGGTTTGCCACAAATTCTCCGGCTAATCCATGTTCTTGTTTCCCCTTTTTGAGTGCAGCTGCTTCTTCAATCAGCTGTAAAATCTCTTCTTTAGACAAGCTGCTCATTGTCGATAAATCATTCATTTTTTCTTCCCCCTCTAGTTTTTCATCACTTTCAGGTTCAAAAAAACCCTAAGCCTCGGCAGCTTAGGGTTCTCCAAAAGAAGCAGCGGCACTTTCGTGCATTCTGCTCCATTTAGAACCCTTGTCAGCCTCACTGGACTTCTTTTAAAAGGTTTTCTGTATTTGATTCATTTGACTCGTCATCTTCCGCTTTTTGATGCGGCAGGATCAGGTTTAACAGGACACCCGTAATCGCAGCAAGTGCCATTCCAGATAGCGTGAGATTGATTTGTTTCACCTCAATAAATGCCCCGCCAATTCCGATGACTAGGATGACTGATGCGATAATGAGATTACGCTTTTCTTCAAAATTCACTTTATGATCAATCAGGATTCTCAGGCCGCTTGAGGCAATGATTCCAAAGAGCAGGAACGAAACGCCTCCCATCACCGCGGACGGCACTGTACTGATTAATGCTGAAATTTTCCCTACAAAACCGAAGCAGATCGCAAACACGGCTGCTCCGCCGATGACGAAGATACTGAACACTCTTGTGATGGCAAGTACGCCAATGTTCTCTCCATAAGTTGTTGTTGGTGGTCCACCAATAAGTGAAGCGAAGATGGTCGCCGCACTGTCTCCTAAAATGGAGCGGTGAAGACCAGGTTTTTTAATAAAATCTTGTCCTACGACCTTACTTAACACCACCTGGTGGCCAATATGCTCAGACATTGTGACAAAGGCAACCGGCACCATCACTGTGAGAATGCTTAAAGTCACAGCAGGTGTATAGTCGACAAATGGCACGACGAAGTCTGGGACAGCAAACCATTTTGCGTCAATGACCGGCTGGAAGTTCACAATGCCTTGTGTTAAGGCAAAGAGATAGCCGCTGATAATGCCGATTAAAACTGGGATTAAGCTAAGGAATCCTCTTAGGAAAATCATACTGATAATCGTGACAGCCAGTGTGAAGCCAGCGACCATTAAGTGCTTGAGGCTGTAAACAAGCTCGGTTGCATTCGGATCAACATACATCGCCATGTTGACTGCTGTTCCAGCGAGTCCAAGTCCAATGACCATAATGACTGGTCCTACGACGACCGGCGGCAGAAGCTTCATCAGCCAGCCTGTGCCGAGCCATTTAATGAACAGGGCAATGAGCGCATAAGCGACACCCGCCATGAAGGCGCCAACCATTGCGGCTCCGGGGCCGCCCGTTGCTTTCACATTCAGTATGGGGGCGATGAAGGCAAAGGACGATCCAAGATACGCCGGAATTTGTCCTCTTGTGATGATTAAGTAAACAATCGTTCCCACACCGCTTGAGATGAGCGCGACGGCTGGACTCATATCAATGATTTTTGGTACAAGAATGGTTGCACCAAACATCGCAAACAAATGCTGCAGGCTAAGTGATAGCCATGTGAATGGTTTTGGGATATCTCGAATGCCTAAATTGGCTTTTTGCTGACTCATGATTTTCCTCCTAGATGTGTCCTTTTTCATTAAAAAAGCCTCTTTGCGAGTATGCGCAAAGAGGCCTAGAAAAACCAGACACGTCATGTTAGCCGTGTGCTCGGTGTCTCTGTTATTGCCCTCTTTGCAAACTCTCTGGAATGCATTTAAAAAGGTTATTTTTCGTATATAGCGACAAGGTCGTTTTGATCTACTTCATTCAGTTGAACCATAACGGTCTCTGCTTTTGATGTCGGAATGTTTTTCCCGATATAATCCGCTCGAATTGGCAGCTCCCGGTGTCCCCGGTCGACGAGCACAGCCAGCTGAATGGAAGATGGTCTTCCTACATCCACAAGGGCATCCATAGCTGCTCTGACGGTTCTGCCTGTAAACAGAACATCGTCAACGACAATGAGTGTTTTGTCATTAATGTCAGCTGGAATGTCTGCACCCTTTACAAGCGGGTCTTGGTTGTCTGTCTTTTTTGTCAGGTCATCACGGTATAGCGTAATATCAAGTTCACCCACAGTGACTGGATTTCCTTCAATTTGCTCGATGCGCTCTGCAAGGCGCTTTGCAAGATGTATGCCTCTTGTCTTGATCCCAGCAAGGATGACATCCTTCATCCCTTTGTTGCGCTCAATCATTTCATGTGCAATTCGGGTAAGCGCTCGTCTGATCGCTTGTTCATCAAGAATGACTGCTTTTTGTTCCATCTTTTACACCTCTTTTTGACAAATAAAAAGCCCCTTCTGCAAAGAGCAGAGAGGGGCGTTCATTTGTGCATACTCGTGCACAAATTGATCCGTTATCCTTCTCAGCCTCTCTGGACTGTTTTAAAGAATCTCAATTTCTTCGTTTATTATTTCAGAAAAAGAACGGCCTGTCAATCGTTATTTCTTAATGAATCGATAAAGCCCCGCATATCAGCTGGAATTGGTGCTGTGAACTCGATATATTCTCCTGTTCTAGGATGATCAAATCCTAAAACACCTGCATGCAGAAGCTGTCCATTAAAATCTACTGTTTTTCTCGGTCCATATTTCGGATCTCCTGCAAGAGGGTAACCGATATATTTCATATGAACACGAATTTGGTGTGTTCTTCCTGTTTCAAGACGGCACTCGACAACTGTGAAGTCTTTAAAGCGTTCAATCACATCAAAGTGAGTGACAGCCTGTTTTGCATTTTCTTTTGTGACCGTCATGCTTTGGCGGTCTTTTTTGTCTCTGCCAATTGGTGCATCAATTGTGCCTGTATCATGCTGGATAATACCGTGGACAACAGCCGTATACTTTCTTGTGACAGTTTTAGCCACCAGCTGATTGACGAGTGACTCATGTGCGATATCGTTTTTTGCAACCATTAACAGCCCAGACGTATCTTTATCGATTCGGTGGACAATTCCAGGACGCATCACACCGTTAATCCCTGATAAATCCGTACAATGTGCCATCAGACCATTTACAAGTGTACCTGACACATGACCTGGAGCTGGATGAACGACCATTCCTCGAGGCTTATTTACGACTAACACATCTGCATCCTCATAATAAATATCAAGATCCATTGGTTCTGCTTCTACATCTAGCGCTTCTGGATCTGGAATCTCCACTTTGATTTGATCCCCAGCTTGTACTTTGTAATTGGCCTTTACTTGTTTCCCGTTTACTTCGATCAGCCCATCTTTTACCCATTGCTGGACTTGGGTTCTTGACCATTCTGGTTCTGTTGTGCTTAGAAATTTATCTAGCCGTTCACTCGTTTGTTCTTCTGAAACGGCAATTTTTACTTGATTCATGTAGTTGACTCCTTATTTTTCTTTCCATCTAACAGCATTTGAATGAAGAGCAGAATAACCCCTACACAGAGAGAAGAATCTGCAATATTAAAGATTGGGTAGTGATAATCCCCAAATACGAAATGAGCAAAATCAACCACTTCCTGACGGAAAATACGGTCGATAAAGTTTCCGATCGCTCCGCCAAGCATTAAGGCCAGCGCTACTCCAAGCAGCTTGTCCTTTTGTCCATGTTTTTGTAAGTAATAAACAATTCCCGCAATAACAACGAGTGTGATCACATAGAAAAACCACATTTGCCCTTGGAGAATTCCCCATGCGGCTCCTGAATTTCGGTGAGACGTGATATAAAAGAATCCATCAATTACTGGAACAGAATCACCGAGCATCATATTTTTGACAATGAGCCATTTTGTTAATTGGTCTAAACAAATGATAACGAATGCGATTATGTAATAGAACACACACGTTCCTCCATCTTCATACTTTGATCTTTAAGCATTTTATCAAGAAAACAGGAAGGAGTAAAGAAACTTTAGTTGACAGACAAAAACCTCCCTACATGTGGAAGGCTTCAAAATGAGAATCATTTGATTCGGAAGGATAAGGAGTGAATGCTTTTTTCTCGTATTGCTTATGATATAAAAAGTCGTCAGCCGTGCGGGCGGTAGGAAGAATGCTCATTTGTTCAAGCGGAATCATATTACCTGTCGCCTCACATATGCCATAGGTCCCTTGTTCGATCTTTGCAATAGCGAGAGACACATCTTGCAGCTCTTCTTTGATGTGATAAAGAAGTGTGGTCGTTTTAACGTCATTCAACGAGACATGCTCAGCGGGTGAACGAAATGATGCGTATTCAAACAGTTTAGATTGCAGCTCTTCTTTGATTTGAAGGAGTTCCGTGTAAATCGTCTCTAGATCGCCATTCATGTCGCTATTTCAACTCCTGCCCTGTCGTGATAATCATATTGTTGCCCTGCCTGGTTACTTTAAAGCCATAAGATTTTTCCTTTCGTTCTAAACGCTGTCATTTTCTCAAAAAAGAAAACGCCCCGCATATGACGGGGCGCCAGCTTGTGATATCGCACTGTTAATTTTGGTAATATTTCTCCACGATTTCAGCATTTTTCAGCGACAATGTTGGGTATTTCGGATTTGCACCAACATCTTTTGAAATAATGCGGGAACGTTCGCACAGTTCTCCTTCTGCTTTTTGAACCACAATTCTTCCTGATGTATATTCAGGCGCCGATGTATCTGCATGCTGCTTATCCTCGACCGTTAATTCAGAGATGATAAAGAGCTGCTTCACATCTTCTTTAATGGATGCAAGAAGGTTTTTCACTTCGTCTGTCGCATAAAGCGTCACACTTGCTTCAAGTGAACGACCGATGACTTTCTCATTACGCGCAATCTCCAGCGCTTTTAGCACATCGTCACGTACCTCCATAAAGCGGTCAAACTTCGCTTCTGTCGCTTCAGCTTGAGGAACTGCCACACCTTCTGGCATATCTGTTAACTGAACACTTGGCTCTTCAACAAAGCTTAAGTGGCTCCATAATTCATCTGCTGTATGCGGAAGAATTGGTGCAGTCAGCTTCACTAATGCCATTAATGTTTCGTAGAAGACAGTCTGCATGCTGCGGCGGTCTGGATGATCTGCATGCTCAATGTAGACGACATCCTTTGCAAAATCGAGATAGAAAGAGCTGAGCTCAATTGTACAGAAATTGTGAATCGCATGATAGACGACCGCAAATTCGTAATCATCATAAGCTTTTTTCACTTTATCAATCAATTTGTTTAATTTGATCAAGATGTATTGATCCACTTCGCGAAGCTCTTCTACCGGCACGGCATTTACTGCTGGATCAAAGTCAAATAGGTTTCCATGCAGGAAGCGGAAGGTGTTACGGATTTTACGATAGACTTCTGCTACTTGTTTCAAAATATCATCAGACACTGGATGATCGGCTTGATAGTTGACAGAAGATACCCAAAGTCTAAGAATTTCTGCACCGAGCTGCTTCGCAACCTTCGTTGGGTCAATCGTGTTGCCTAATGATTTACTCATCTTACGTCCTTCTTTATCAAGCGTAAAGCCGTGGCTTAGGACACCTTTATACGGTGCTTTTCCAGTGACAGCAACAGCTGTTGATAAAGAGGAGTTAAACCAGCCGCGATATTGGTCAGAGCCTTCAAGGTAAAGATCTGCCGGACGGACTAGGTCATCTCTTTCTTCTAAAACGGCTTGGTGAGAAGAACCGGAATCAAACCATACATCCATGATGTCCTGCTCTTTAGTGAATTCACCATTCGGGCTGCCTGGATGTGTAAAGCCTTCTGGCAATAGCTCATTCGCTTCTTTTTCAAACCAAATATTCGAGCCATGCTCTCTAAATAATTGAGATACATGCTGGATGGTTTCGTCTGTGATGATCGGCTCACCATTTTCTGCATAAAACACCGGAATTGGAACGCCCCATACACGCTGTCTTGAAATGCACCAGTCACCTCTGTCACGCACCATATTGAACAGGCGTGTTTCACCCCATGCTGGAACCCATTTCGTTTCTTTAATATTGTCTAATAACGCTTCTCTAAAATCTTTAATGGATGCAAACCACTGAGCTGTCGCACGATAAATCGTTGGTTTTTTCGTTCTCCAGTCATGCGGATAGGAGTGCGTGATAAAGTCGAGCTTCTTCAGCGCGCCTTTTGCTTCAAGCTGTTCTGTGATGGCTTTATTGGCATCCTCGTAGAATAGTCCTTCAAAACCAGGTGCCTCATCTGTCATCACACCTTTTTCATCTACTGGACAGAGCACATCAAGACCGTATTTCGTACCGACAATAAAGTCATCTTCCCCGTGGCCTGGTGCAGTGTGAACACAGCCTGTTCCCGCATCCGTTGTCACGTGATCACCAAGCATCACAAGAGAATCTCTACCATAGATTGGATGCTCTGCAACGATGTTGTCTAATTCTTTTCCTTTTAGCGTTTTCACGACTTCATACTCTTCAAAGCCGAGTGTTTTTGCCACTTGTTCAACCAGTTCAGATGCTACGACATATCGCTCAGCACCCACTTGAAGAACACTGTACTCTAAGTTTGGATGAACACAAATGCCAAGGTTTGCCGGAAGCGTCCAAGGTGTTGTTGTCCAGATAATGAATTGTTCGCCGTTTTCAAGAACGCCTTTGCCATCTTTTACTTTAAACGAAACGTAAATCGATGGTGAACGTTTGTCTTTATATTCAATTTCCGCTTCAGCAAGAGCTGATTCACTTGAAGGAGACCAGTTAACTGGCTTTAATCCTTTATAGATATAGCCTCTCTTCGCCATTTCACCAAAGACAAGAATTTGCTGCGCTTCATATTCAGGCTTTAATGTGACATATGGATTGTCCCAGTCTGCTCTGACGCCTAAGCGTTTAAACTGGCTGCGCTGACCTTCAATTTGCTTCCAAGCATACTCCTCGCATAGTTTGCGGAATTCTGCTGTAGACATTTCTTTGCGTTTTACTTTTTTATTTTTAGTAAGAGCTGTTTCAATTGGCAGCCCGTGTGTATCCCAGCCTGGTACGTACGGAGCATGGTACCCGTTCATTGATTTAAAACGGACGATAAAATCTTTTAGGATTTTATTGAGTGCATGCCCCATATGAATGTCACCATTCGCATATGGAGGCCCATCATGCAAAATAAACGTTGGGCGTCCTTTTGTCCGCTCTAAAACCATTTGATAGATGTCTTTCTCTGCCCACTCCTCTTGGATTTCAGGCTCTTTGTTTGGCAAGTTCCCTCTCATTGGGAATTCTGTTTTCGGCATTAATAAGGTGTCTTTGTAGTTCATACCCATTCCTCCACATGCAAATTCTGATTAAAAAACAATAAAAAAAGCCCTCTCATCCCATAAGGGACGAGAAGGCTTGTCTCGCGGTACCACCCTTTTAGACAAGCGCTATTTAAGCAGCCGCTTATCCACTCTAAAATCGTAACGTGATCAGACGCCTTTTCTTACTGTTTTTTTCAGAAAAGGAACTATAGGGGTGATCTCATTGCAGCGTCTCGTAATGTCAGGCTTCCACCATCCCTGATTCGCTTAATTACGCATGTAACAGCTGCGAGTGTCCCTTTCAAACGTTTATCTCTTGTTAATTTATGATGGTATTATATGCAACATGAGCACGTCATGTCAAGATGATGCGCTTATTCTTTTTCGTCAAAGACAGCGTCCACTTCATATTCCAGTAAATGATCCCAATCGTCATTTTTCAGAAGATCAAGCTGAGCTTCGATGAGCATTTGGAAACGAGTTCTAAAGACCTTCGATTGTTTCTTCAGTTCTTCGATTTCCATTGCAATCTTTCTTGATTTTGACAGCGCTTCGTTGATAATACGGTCTGCATTTTTCTCTGCTTCACGAATAATCAATTTTGCTTCTTTATCAGAATGACGCTTAACGTCTTCTGCTGCTTCCTGCGCCACAAGAATCGATTTGTTTAATGTTTCTTCAATTGTTGCAAAATGACCTAGTCTTTCGTCAAGCTCGTTTACTTTGTCTTCAAGCTCGTTCTTTTTACGGAGTACGATCTCGTAGTCTTTACGTACTTGGCTTAAAAACTCGTTTACTTCGTCTTCGTCATAGCCGCGAAAGCTTTTTGTGAACGTTTTATTATGAATATCATTAGGTGTTAATGGCAACCTCGCCACCTCCAGATTCGAGTTCGTTATGTCATAAGCTCAAATGTTACTTTGAATTTATCTTTTTTGGTCTTCCCATCAATCGTTTTGAGGCTAAAGCGGCCAAATCCCCTTACAGAGAGCTGATCGCCTTCACCGATTGTAAAGGAAGGGTCCTCAGTGACTTTCCAATTGACTTTGACAAGTCCATTTTTGACTAAAAGCTGTGCTTTTTGCCGAGACTGACGGCTGACAGCAGCACATACAGCATCAAGCCGAAGTGAAGAAATGGTATCTTCTTTGATATCAGTCTTCGTCATCACTGGCTTTATTTCTGCCTGCGTGATTTCCTCTAATGAAACGGATGCTCTGCCGACATGTGTCAGCTGCGCCCGCACAAAATCAGCGACATCACTTGTACAAATAAACTGCACATCTTCCTCTGAAAATAATAGATCTCCGAATTTTTGACGCTTCAAGCCTGTCCCAATCAATGAGCCGAGAAGCTTCGGGTGTTCTAAGGAAATAAACTTTTTCGCATAGTTCACCTGAAAATATGACAGCTCAACATCTTCAATAGAAGGTTCTAAATAATCAGGATAAATGAGAGCTCTTTTGCGCTCCGCTCCCTCATACCCGCCAAAAAACATGATCCCAAGTTCTTCAGCATGCTGGATGACGGACTCGGTAATAAATTGCTCACGCGGATCAAGGAAGTCTGTTAATTTCATTCGATATTGGTCGAGTGCGATTTTTTTCCAGCCTAACACTTGGTCGACAAATGGCTGTTCGTCTTTTCTAAAATGCTGATAGATATCGCTCATTTTGTTCCCCTCTTATGTAAAAGAGCCTGGCAGTGCCAAGCCCGGCAGCCTGTTTACATGATTCCTGCAATCATTTGATAAAGACCTCTCAATCCATATTCTGAAGCAAAGCGAATCACAAGCAATGCCACAATCGGCGAGATGTCAATCATACCGATTGGCGGAATAATTTTACGAAATGGTTCTAAATACGGTTCGCAAATATTTGTCAGAAAACGGCCAAACACAGTTTCTCTTGCAGATGGCACCCATGACATAAAGATGTAAATAATAATCGCGAATGAGTAAATCGTTAATACCGTTCCTAAAATATTAAAAATGAAATTTAGAATCACTATGATTTACCACCTCTGAGGTTCTTCCTCTGTCAATAGCTCTGATATTGTGCCAGATACATCTACATTATCAGGTGTGCAGAGGAATATATTCGAGCCAATACGCTGGATGTCTCCACCAATTGCATAAACGGTTCCGCTTAAGAAGTCAATGATTCGCTTTGCTTGATCATGCTGTATGCGCTGCAAATTCACGACGACTGCACGTCTGTTTTTAATATGGTCTGCAATCTCCTGCGCTTCTGCATAAACACGCGGCTCACTTAACACCACTTTAGAGGATTTCTGCACGCTTTGCAAGCTGACAACATTTTGTTTTCCTGTCTGCGGGCGCTCTTGAAATGCTGCTTTGTCCTTCGTTCCTTTTTCTTCTTGAACGGGTTCTCTTTCTTCATCAATATATTCGTACTCATACTCTTCATCGTCGAGAGTGAAAAAGCTTTTAAACTTATTTTTTATGCTCATGTCACGCACCTCCTGTTTCATTTCCAACAAGTGAAGAGCCAATCCGAACGAATGTCGCACCTTCTTCAATTGCGATTTCAAAATCATTTGACATGCCCATCGATAAATGCTGACAAGGTGCATTTACTTGGTTAAGATGTTTTACTTCTTCTTGAAGGTTTTTTAATGCTTTAAAACAGTTGCGAATCACAGTGTGATCCTCTGTAAATGGAGCCATCGTCATCAGTCCTGCAATTTCAATCTGTTTGAAATCAGCGAGCTGTTTCACAAATGGAATGACGTCTTCACTTTTCAAGCCGTGTTTTGACTCCTCAAGTGATGTGTTCACTTGTACAAAACAGCGAACTGTGTGATCCGCTCTTTTTTCAATTTCATTCGCAAGAGACATTCTGTCGAGCGAATGTAAGTAGTCAATTGTCTGAATGACTGATTTCACTTTTCGTGTTTGTAAACTGCCGATAAAGTGCCAGTTAATGTTTTCATCGGTTATGGCCGCCTGCTTTTCAAGTAACCCTTGGTCTCGATTTTCACCAAAGTGCACAATCCCTGCTTCCTTGGCTTCTAGTGCTCGTTCAATCGAGACATATTTTGTCACAGCGACGACTGATACATCTGCTGGTTGTCTACCGGCTCTTTTACATGCTTCGTTTATTTGTTCATTTATTTGTCTGAGATTCTCTCGTACATTCAATTGCACTTATGCCTCCTTAAACCCGACAAAAGACATCATACGTCCTGTTTTCCCTTGATCACGCCGGTGTGAGAAGAAAAGCTGATCATTGCAGCTTGTGCACATCGAACTGACATGTATGTTTTCTTCTTTTATTCCTGCATGAAGCAATACGTTTTTGTTTAGTGTTTTCAAATCAATTTTATATTGTCCTTGTGAAATCTCGGAATACACATCCTCTGTTGAAAAAGGAAGCTGTTTCACTTGATCCATGACGACGTCATCGACTATGTAGCAGCATCTGCCAATGGATGGTCCAATGACGACTTGAATCTGATCGACCTTGGCACCTTCTTGGCTGACCCATACATCAACCATCTTTGCACCAATTTGCTTGACGGTTCCTTTCCAGCCGGCATGAGCCGTTCCAATTAATCCGTTTTGCGGAGCTAGAAAATAAAGCGGAACACAATCAGCGAAACAAAGAGCGAGCATCATGTTCGTCTCAGACGTATATAAACCGTCTGTACCTGGCAGTGCCTCATCATAATGAAGACTTCCTCTTCCTCTTTGCTCCTTGGTGACTTTCAGGATGCGATCCTCGTGTGTTTGGTCTGCAAACACCCAATCAGAGAGCGGCACAGCAGCAGCATCTGCTATGACTTGACGATTCATTTGAACACTAGAAGCATCGTCTCCTACATGGAGTCCAGTGTTCAATGATTGATATGGAGTAAGGCTGAAGCCGCCATTTTTTGTTGTAAATCCGGCCAATACCTCTTTACCAGAACATGTCATGTTCGTCCAATCATGAATGGTCATTGCATATGGTGATTTCTGCTGAAAGGGGTCATATTTGTGTGTCAAAGCTGCCTCCCACCTTTCATTCATCTCTCTTTATTTCGCTCCTATTTTACCACAAGACATACATAGACAGTTAGTGGGATTCATTAAATATTACACTCAAATGTGCCCTTTCTGCAGGTTTTTTTTCAAATTGATATGAAAACGTAATCTTTTTACCCGAAAAAGACATTGTTTGCTAAGAATGAAGAGTTTATTTTAAGGAAAAATTGAATGATTCATTGAGGAGTTATACGAATTAAGAAGACAAGCGGACAAGTATCACATCTTCGCCAATTTTTACTATATTTCGCCATGGGACAATCATTTCCTCTTCTTTTCCGAAAAATCCCATCATTTTACCTGTGCCGCCAATAATAATCGCTTGGATTTTGCCGCTTGTGACATTAATATCAATGTCCCCAATGGTACCTAGTTTTTTCCCGCTGGATACATCGACGACATCCTTGATTTGGAATTCAGAAATGCTGATCATCTGTCCTTCCCCGCCTTTCGTTTTCTACTATAATATGTATGATGGAAAAGCAGGGACGCAGACCAATAGTTTCTTTTATCTACAATTTACTTAAATGCGGACGGCCATTTCTCCACATGATATCTACCGGACATTCAAAAAAAGAAGAAAGCAGGCCGCTTGTCATCATCTCTTTTGTTTCTCCTTGATCAAAAACAGATCCATTTTTTAATAATAAGGTATGCTGAAAAACAGGCAGAATCTCCTCTGCATGATGGGTCGTATAGAGCAAAGTAGGCGCATCAGGCTTTGCTGCAATCATTGAGATGGTCTCCAGCACTTGCTCTCTTGCTAGAAAATCAAGACCCGTCACAGGTTCATCTAAAATCAAGAGCTGCGGATCATTCATTAAAGCTCTCGCAATCAAGACTTTTTGCTTCTCTCCCTGTGAGAGTGTTTCATAAGTTCTGTTGGCATATTTGAATGAACCAAATGCTTTTAATAGATCAATGGCTTTCTCTCTCATTTCATCTGTCGGGGTTTCATAAAGCCCGATAGAAGCAAATGCGCCGCTCAGCACAATTTCAAAAGCATTGTCGTCTCTGTGCAATTTCTTTTCAAGTCCTGCTGAGATGAGTCCAATTTTCCTCCTGAGCTTTTCACCAAGAGCCTCCTTGCCAAAGACATGTCCCAGCACTGTCATCTCGCCTGACGTGGGGAAATAATAAGAGCAGAGCATATTTAATAATGCGGTTTTCCCCGCACCATTTAAACCGTAAAGTACCCAGTGTTCCTGCTTGTTCACCTGCCAGTCAATAGACTCAAGCAGCCATTTCCCATTTCGTTTTAATGAAACATTCTTCAATTCAAGTGACACGATAACTTCCTCCTGAGTAAAAATTCTGAATATACAAATAATGAATGTTTACAGCATATCGCAAATGCTCTTTCTGGTAAACCTCATGTAAAAAAGCTGCTCCTTTTTAGGAACAGCTTTTTTTATGGTTACGAAATTTCAATTCGTACGCCTTCTTTTATATCAGGAAACGTGTGCGGGGATGCAAATACAGCTCCTGGTAATACATCATCAAACGGCTCTTGGAAGTAGATCGAAATATGGCCGAGCTCTTTAAAGTTGTCATTTGCTTTATTGCCGAGGGCTGTGATCGTGTACGTTTGATCGCCCACTTGAATGGTTCCGCCCAGCTTCAGCGGCTCTTCCTCTAGATGTTCGAACTCATGAATGACAGACATATCTCTTAATTCCTGCGGCGCTGCGGGTCCAAATAATACAATCAGCTTATCTTCTTTAAATTGCGGGACTAAGATCCCAATTTCTTTTACGACAGATTGTGTTACCATGTATCTCGATTCCTCCTTTAATACGTTTAATACATACCGAAGCTAGCAACGTATGCGATCACAACAGATAGAACCCCTGTAATGAGACGGCTATACAAAACAGCTGGTACCCCATATTGTACCGTTTCCGGCTTCGCTTCACCAAGTGACAGCCCCACTGGAATAAAATCACACCCTACTTGACCGTTGATGGCAAATAGTGCAGGAAGTGCAAATTGAGGCGGAATGTTTCCTAGTGCGATTTGACTACCAATCAGAACGCCGATAACTTGGGCAATGACTGCTCCAGGTCCTAAGACTGGTGATAGGAACGGCAATGTACAGACCACTACGAGCAGTAAGAGCCCCCAAAGAGATCCTGCCAAAGGTGATAGAAAATGGGCAATCAGGTCACCAATTTTTGTATAATTGATAATTCCAATTAACATACTGACAAATGCCATGAATGGAATAATGTTTTTCAAAAGCATATCAACAGAATCACGGCCAGCCTGGTAGAACGTACCGGTGACTTTCCCAATTCCACGCGAGAATCTCATCAGAAAATTGCCTTTTTCCTGCCGCTCGATATTTTCCTCTTTCAGCTTTGCATACGTCTCTTTGAAATTCTCTTTGTCAATCGACTCACTGTTTTCCTGACCTTCTGCTTTTGCCTCACCATCAGATGCTTCTGCATAGGAAATATCTTTTTCTGTTACGCCTGATACGAAGATATCTTCTGTAATATGTTTAGCAAGCGGTCCAGAAGGAGAGGATGCCAAAACGTCTACAGTAGGAATGCGTTTCATTGGATAAAGTCCGATTCGCGCTGTTCCTCCGCAGTCAATGACAACACACATCATTTCATCTTCTGGTATGGAGTTTTTAAAGCCGTCACATGCTTCTGTCCCTGTCATTTCTGCAATTTTACGTGCAACTGGGTGAATGCCTCCACCTGTAATGGAAACAACCTTTCTTCTTTTACCAGTTGGTTCAAGCTCTAAGCCTTCTCCCCATCCGCCAGCACCTTTTGCAACAAATACTTTGTGGTTTGTCATGTTTAACCCTCCCCTATTGTGAATTCGCTTTCATTTTTCCTGCTAAATATTTTGTAATCCATTCAGTAATGATTCCGCGTAGTAAAATGACGACGATCCCGACTAAGAAGTAACGAACAGCAAGCTCTGACATTGAATATCCAGCTTCTTTAATCCCGTTCGCAATTCCCAAGTAGACAAATAGTTCTCCTGCGTTGGCATACGGGAACAGTGATGTCACCGGATGAACAAATGAAACAGCTGAATCATAGAATGCTGGTTTTTGTTTTTCAGGTAAGAAGCGGCCAAACGTATAAGCCATTGGGTTTGTCAAAATAAGAACGGATAAGATCGGCATTAACGTGTAGCGCAAAATGGTATACTTCGCTGCAAACTGAATGGCTCTATTCACTCGCTCTTCTCCAATAAATTTCATGACAGCATAAGTGAAAGTAAGTAACACAACAAGCGTTGGAACGATACCTGTAACAAGACCCATGAATTGCTTTCCGCCGGCTTCAAACATTCCGATAAAGTGCTCTCCAAACCATTGAATCCATTCCATGTTTCATCTCCCCTTTCTTTAGTTCACATTTGTTATATTTTTTTTCGAAATCGAGACAAGTGCCTGCTCAGCCGCCATGGATAGTGCTTGCATGACAGCTGGCGTCTTTTTACGTTTTTTCAATGTTTTCTTCATCATGTGGTGCTCGTCCAGCACAGCCCCTACATGCTTTCCTTCATATGAAGGAACTTCTTTAAATTTAGATAAGATCGACACGCCGCCAAGCACATGACATTTTTGAATGATATACGATTCATCCACAATGATGAGCGCAATAGCCCCAGGGCCAACTTTGCGCCGTTCCATTCCTGAAAATAAGTGATAGCCCTGTTTCCCTCTGTAGTCATCAATTAGTGAGTCCATGCTTTTGCGGTAATACTTGATTTGAATAAAAGATAATCCATACTGCACGATGAGAATGATACAAAGTACGATTGCTAATTTTTCCATAGCTTCACGTCCTTATGATTGAAATAAGTGATCTTGTAATGAACGCAGCTTCCAAACCGTTGTGTTTGAATCAAGCTCTACATCATCATGAGTGAGGAACTGTCCTAATTTGATGTCTTTTTTCGCTACGACTTTTCCGCTGATTAAGCCAATTGGAATATGACCGTTCGATTTCATGTCTTGATGCGTTTCAAGTACACCTCTTACGGAGTATCCGCCAATTCCGTCAAGTGATTCTCCTGCTTGAATATCTCTTTTCGCAACAGCGACTGTTTCTGACACTGGTACACCAATCGGGTGGATCGATGAGTCATGCTGTAAGACCGCTTTTGCGATGGTAACAGGTGTTTCAAGACTCGCTAAGTGGAAAGGACGGTAAAGCGTGTAGTGAGGACCTTTTCCAACTTTTAAGTAACGAAGCTCTTCATCTACTGGCTCAAGATCACTCTTAACGATAACGAATACGCCTGGTGCTAGCCCATTTACATATTCAACGACTCCGAAGTTATCGAGCACGCCGCCTTGTTGTTTTTGATTCAATTTATCTGCCACATTCTCTAAATTTGCTTCGACTCCGTGCATACCGACTTTATCTGGCAAAAGCCCTGTCGCGTTACTTAATAAGTTCATTTCTGCCATTGTTTTTGTCCCGTCTTGGAAGGCAGCGAGCATATGTGCACTCATATGTTTACTATCTGCTTCAGCTTTACACGTATCTGGATTTGCTTCTGGGAAGAATGGGTTGTTCTTGCCTTTCCCAGCAACGAGCACCTCAAGTCCCATTGTTTTCGCAAATTCATATAATTCTAGTGTTGCTGCCGGTTCGTCACCAGCTGATCCAGAGTAAACAAGTCCTGCATTTGTGAATAATTTATGCATCACCAAACCGATGGTAATATCAACTTCTACATTTAAAAGAACGAGATGTTTTTTTGAATTAAGCGCTTCCAAAGAAATGTTTGCTCCGACCTCTGGAACTCCTGTTGCATCTACAACTACTTCCACAAAATCTGATTGAATCACTTCTCTATAATCATTTGTGACGACCATTTGATGTGGCTTCGCATGCTGCTTGTAAAAATTCGCTGCCTTCTCTGCTGCACTAAGGTGAATATCACAAACACCTGCTACAATCATGCCTGGAATTTTAGAAATTTGTGAAATGAGTCCAAAGCCCATTTGGCCTGCCCCAATAATTCCTACTTTGATTGGATCT
Source organism: Bacillus sp. ABR (assembly GCF_056172715.1). NCBI lineage: Bacteria > Bacillati > Bacillota > Bacilli > Caryophanales > Bacillaceae > Bacillus > Bacillus sp. ABR. The sequence continues at coordinate 396,244 of NZ_JAOYSL010000003.1, forward strand.
CCACTGCGTTCTCGAGCTAACAATTGTTGATAGATTGACATAAAAATCATCCTTTCAGGTTTTCTTGCTTCTCTGGTAGATTGCTAGAAAAATAATCTGAAACTTTTAACAAATGTTATAAAAATTAACAAAAATCTGTTTCTTGTAACATTTGTTATTTTATTTATCATTTGTTATGAACTTAGTTTATATGATGTGTCAACTTTGTGTCAAGCTAAAATCGATAAAATTTTCAATCTTTTTGAGTCTAAAGACTCAAAAAAACTACCTAATCATATTAGGTAGTTACTTTAACAAGGCATCTCCTGTTCGTTCATCTGTAATTAATACATGAATTAATCCACCTTCTAATGCTGCCCTGATCGCTTCAATTTTCTCTTCTCCTCCAGCGACACCAATGACTAGCGGGATTTCCTTCAGCTTTTGCGGGCTTATGCCCATTACCCGGTCGTTCCACGGGTGGGGATACACTTCCCCTTGATGATCAATAAAGTTATAGCAAATGTCACCCGCCACATCCTTCGCTTGAAGAATATCCTCCTCACCGCTTGTCATATAAGATTTCACCATCGTTGAATGCTGCGGAACCCCGCCAATTCCGACAACCGCAATATTTGATGATTCTCCTAGTTTAATCACTTTTTTGATTGATGGCTGCCGGATTAGTACGTCCTTCGCTTCTTTCGTATCAAGCATAACAGGCACATGTAAAAACTCACATTTAGATTTGAGTGCTTCTGTGCACCTTGCAATAATATAGTTGGCGTGGATATCAACATCTTCGTTTCCCACACCCCCGACAAGCGGAACAAATGTCACGGATGGAAAGTGCTGAACTGACGTAAGCGCTTTCGCCATTTCATGCAAAGTGGTTCCTGAGGAAAAACCGATAACTTGTCCATCCTTTATTACTTTTAACAAAAAGCCTGCCGCTGCAGCGCCGATTCGGCTTTTGGTTGTTTCTTGGCTGAGCGTTTCCACACAGACGACTTCTCGCAGCCCATATTTCCGCTCTATTTTTCTTTCTAATGATCCATATTGTTGATTCACTTCATCATGAATAATGATTTCCACGATTCCTGCTTCACGTGCTTTTGCCAAATATTTCGATATGAGCGAACGGCTAACCCCAACAGCTTCTGCTATTTTAGATTGAGTGGCGCCTTCTTCATAATACATATGCGCAACCTTTATGAGCAGCCTTCTTTCATCATGGAATGTCATAATAACCCTTCTTTCCGCTTAAGTGTTCCCTAACAAATGATATCTAAAATAACATTTGTTAAAAACAGATTAAATGAAAAAAATAACAGAGTCAATACTAGAGACGTGCTCTCTCACAAGAATGAAAAAAGCCGCACATGAAGCGGCGGCTTTAAAAGATATTTTTATTCATTTGTTTGATGGCTGCTTTTTCAAGTCTTGAGACTTGTGCTTGAGAAATCCCGATCTCTTCAGCGACTTCCATTTGCGTTTTTCCCTGGAAGAAACGTTTGCGGAGAATCATTTTTTCTCGATCATTCAATCGGCGCATTCCCTCTTTTAAGGCTAATTCCTCTACCCATTGTGTGTCTTTGTTCCGATCATCACTAATTTGATCCATCACATAAATCGGATCTCCTCCGTCATTATAAATCGGTTCAAACAAAGAAACAGGATCTTGAATCGCATCTAGGGCAAAGACAATTTCCTCATGAGGCACTTCCAGCACTTTGGCAATGTCTTCTGCCGTTGGCTCCTTGCTTGTCTCACTAATCAGCCTCTCACGGACCTGAAGCGCTTTATAGGCAATATCTCTTAGTGAACGAGACACCCGAATCGGGTTGTTATCACGCAAGTATCGACGGATTTCTCCTATGATCATAGGGACCGCATAAGTTGAAAATCTGACATTGTGGCTTAAATCAAAATTATCAATTGATTTCATTAATCCGATACAGCCTACTTGGAAGAGATCATCCACATACTCGCCTCTGTTGTTAAAACGCTGAATCACACTTAAAACCAACCGCAAATTGCCATTGACTAGCTTTTCTCTTGCTGTATCGTCACCTTCATCTTGCAGCTGTCTGAACAATTTTCTCATCTCTTCGTTTTTCAGAACAGGCAGTTTGGAGGTGTCGACTCCGCAGATTTCCACTTTATTTCTGGACACTTTTTTCCCTCCCTACAGGAGCTGTTGTACAAAGTTCAGTATCTCCTTGGGATGGAAAAATATGCACGAGTGATGATGAGAATCATGAGAAAAGAAGTTGATTCCTTTGACAGCAAAGGGACAGAGCTTTCAAAAAAATTTTTTTAGACCATTTTGTTAAATTCTTTTTGTAATCGTTTAATAATTCTTTTTTCAAGCCTCGAAATATACGATTGAGAAATTCCTAGCATGTCAGCGACATCTTTTTGGGTTTTTTCTTCACCGCCGACCAAACCGAACCTGAGCTCCATGATCTGCTTTTCGCGGTCATTTAATTGCTCCAGCGCTTTTTTCAAAAGTTTTTTATCTACATTTGCTTCAATATCCCGCGTGATAATATCATCATCTGTTCCAAGGACGTCTGATAAAAGCAGTTCATTTCCGTCCCAATCAATGTTGAGCGGCTCATCAAACGACACTTCTGAACGAATTTTATTATTCCGGCGCAAATACATCAAAATCTCATTTTCAATACATCTCGAAGCATATGTCGCGAGCTTGATCTTTTTTTCTGGGTTAAATGTATTGACCGCCTTAATCAGGCCAATGGTTCCAATACTAATTAAATCCTCAATATTAATCCCTGTGTTTTCAAATTTTCTTGCGATGTAGACCACCAACCGCAAATTTCTTTCGATCAGGATGGCTCTTGCTGTTTGATCACCTTTTGGTAATTTGACAAGCAGTTCCTGCTCTTCATCCTTTGATAATGGCGGCGGCAGCGCCTCACTACCACCAATATAATAAATCTCATCACTCTTTAGACCTAGCTTCATGAGGAGTTTATACCAGTAGTAAGTAAGTTTAAATTTTAATTTTTTCATCTTCTTCTCCCTTCTAAATGTCAAGTTGACCTCGTAAGATAAAAGACATCACCAAAACTTAAGACACCCCTTGGATGATTTTTCCGTCTAACATATCTGGATGAATGATGGATTGAAATTCCTGATCTGCTGATAAACCGCTTAGACTCATGCCTACAAAACACTTGGCTGGCTGGATCATATGTGTTTTTGAATAAATGATGACCGTATCTGGTTTTAAGCATAGAAGAAACCCGTGATCATGACCGACCGCCCGATATGGAACAAGTCTTAAACGATCAAGAAGCGGAAATTGATCATCGAGCTTTTGCATCACTTCAACAGGATGAGACTGCTTCATAAGCTCTATAAAAGGCTCCCCACAAATGGACATAAGCTGATCGGCCTGAACGATCATCACAGGTGTTTTCGTCATAGGATCATACAGCTGATTGCCAGAATCGACGAGTCCCTTTAGCCGGATGGTCTCTCCGTGAATGTGTATCTCCACAAGTACTTGTTCATCAAACTGTCTTTTTTTCGCACCGACCTCTCCTAATCTTTTCTTTGAAAAGAGCCAAATCGCAGGAAAGCCAGTTAAAACGAAAAGCCAGCTAATGGGATCACCAAATCCATCATTTTGTGAAATCAGCAGCCCGTTTTGAATAACAGTATTGGTTTGTAAAAACGAATGAACCCCGATCATGCCTCCTCCCATCAAAAATGTGACAAAGTAAAAAGCAAACAGGTTTTGAAAAAAGGAACGAAATCTTTGAAATCCAAAAGTTGCAAGCACGATCAAGACAGAAAAAAGCAGTTTGCCTAGAGGGTGTGACACAAACATTGCAAATGGTGTAAAGAGCAAGAGAACAATGCTCGATCCAATCAGAGCTCCTAACATATATCGCCTTTTTTTTACTTGTCGTTTGAGAATAAATGCAGTGAGTAAGAGAAGCAATAGATCAAAACAAAAGTTTAACAGCCAAATCACATCTAAATAAATGACCACCTTCTGCTCCTTTCATCTGAAACAAAGAATCAAAAGCAGTACTTGCACTTGTTTGTACCAGTATAAAACAGCCATGAGATGGAAGTCTGTCAATTCTTGTTGGGGATGATAGAGAACTTTTGGTGGATTGTTATTGTTTTTGTCGAGGAATGAGAGCGTAAAGCAAGGGAGTGTGCTCCTGGACAAGCCTTCAAACAATTGTTCGAAATGAAAAAGACACACTCCTAGGAGTCGTGCCTTTTTTCAAGGATTATTTTTCATTGATATTTAATGTGCCTGGAGCCTTTTGTCGTGTGACATTTCCATAATCATCCCGCACAATCACTTCAATGACTGCACCTTTTGCTTTGGCAGTAGAGGTAGCTGTCCAGTAGCCTTCATATGTTCCGTTAGCTACCTCGCGAAGCGGCAGCTCTGTTGTATTTTGCAGCTTTGATCTAGCATTTGTCAGCGGCATATGAATGACAAACGTTGCGTCTAACTTTTCTCTGCTGTGAAATGAAATTTTAACAGACTCACCTGATGATAGATTGACATTCTCTGCTGGGGTCAGCTTCGAAATTTCAGGTGCTTCGTATTGAACATCGATATCGACTTTTTTAGTCGTTTTGTTTCCTGCTGCATCTTTCGCTGTTACTTTGATCGTATTTTTCCCGTTTTCAAGCAGTATTCTTGCAGTATATTTCCCATCTTTTATTGCTGCCTTTTTTCCATCCACAGTGACTTGATCAAGATGATCATCCGTTACCTTTCCTTCTACAGTGAGAGATTCTTTGTTAGACTTTTCCCCTTTTTTCGGTGTATCTATCGTTAACGCTGGGGCTGTTTGATCAATGATCACCTTTACTGATTTGGATTTTTTCGTTGCGCCTTTATCCGTAACAGTAGCAGCCGTGAATACATGCTCTCCGCTTGACACTGTGACCTTCTCTTTGAAAACACCTGACTGGTCTGCTTTTACTTTGGCAATCTCTTCATCATTTTGATAGATCGCTACATCAAGCCCTGGAGAGGCTTTTCCTTCAATCTCCAGTTCATCTTTGTTCGTGACCGTTCCTGCTTTTGGAGACGTTATTTCTGGTACATCTGCTTCATATTGGACAAGCGCACGAATCATATAATTTCCCTCTTCTTTTGGAGAAGGAGAAAAGGCACCGCTTGTCAGCTGCCAACTTCTTTCAGCATTTGGTCCATCTTCATCTGTTGCAAGGCCTGGAGATTCCGTATTCTTTTTCGTTTGAATATAGACAAGGTAGAAATCTCCCTCCACCGTAATGGCTTGATCTTCTAAATCTACTTTTGTCCATTCACCATTGCGCAGCGCATTCGCTTTGAAAGGTCCAGCGACTTTCTCACCTGGAGCGCCGTCCTTCCCGGATGCATCATACACTTCAACCGCAAATTCATTCCCGCCAGGGGCTGGCCACTCTGTTGTCCAGAAACGGAAAAGCCCACCTGTGACTTGCGCTTGTTTCTTCCCCTTTTCTAATGAAAATTTCACCGCCCAGCCATTGCCAGGATCATAGAACGCCCGCGCATTTTCAGCTGTTCCGTCATCGTAGCCAATTTCGCCAGCAAAACCGATGAATGGTTCAAGTTTAATTGCTTTTTCAAGCGGCTTTTCTGTCACATCCGCTGTAAACGAATATCCTTTAAACCCTTTCGCAAATACTTTGACTGTATACACACCGCTCAATGCCTCTAGAGAAAACTCGCCAGATTCATCTGTTTTGACCGGCTCAATTTTCGCATCTTCTACAAGATAAACCGTGGCATCCTTGACTTTTTCACCCGTTGTTTCGTTTACAATTGTGCCGGAGATCGTTCGTTTCTCAAGTGGCTGCAAAGAGAAATTCGCCTCTGCCGTGTCATTTGAGGAAATATTGACTTTTTGGGTGCGTGATTCAAATCCATATGCTTCAGCTTTCACTGTAAACTCCCCTGCACCATGAGAAAGCTGATATCTCCCTGTCGCTTCATCTGTGTACGTGGACTTGCCGCTTTCAAGAACACTGATTTCTGCCTTCATCGGAAGAGCTTTGATAGACGGAGCATCTAAGCTTTTTTCCTTTTTCATCTGGACATGTTTTTCTTTTATTTTAGCAGGCTTTAACCTTTTAGGGTCAACGGGTTTCTTCTGCTCCTGTGCTGGCTTTTCTTTTTTGATGATGCCAAGTTGTTTCTTTGCCTTTTGAGGCAAGGCTTCATCTGTTATTTTCACATCATCTAAATAAAAACCGTCTTTTGTCACACTGCCATCCGTTCTAAGCTGAAAAATAACCCTCACGTTTTGACCTTTGTAGGCAGATAAATCAACTTCTCCTTTTGTCCATGCACTTGTTTTACCTGTATAGGCTGCCACCTGGACAGCATCTTCCCCCTCAGGCTGCACATGAATATGCACATAGTCATAATTTGCTTCAAGGTCATGCCAGTATTGATATTGTAAAAAGGAAGAGCCTGACTCAGGTACAGCAATCATCGGCATAGATAAATGAGCATCTGTTGAATTTTCATAAGGACTGTCTAGGTTTGTGGCGTAAACATGATCTCCAGTAAAGGCTTGTTTCGGACCTGTGGTCGGCTTTCCCCACTGCCAAGGATCTTTTGTTCCACCACTGAACCATCCACTAGGCCATGCTTCAAAATCTTGCGAGTAGCCAGTCGTGATGGATGTTTTAATCGGAAGCGTATACGGTTCTGATGCGGCTTCATTTTCTCCAAAATCTTTCACAATCCATCGATACGTGACGTTTTCTCCCTCAAGTTCTGGCAGCTGGACAACATATGTCCCCTTTAAATGATTTCCATCCGTACGTTTTGCTTGCAGCGTCTCCCTTTTCCCTTGATCCACTTGATAGCTCAAGGAGACATTTGTCACAGCTACTTCATCTTCTGCTGTGATGCTTAGAGGAGTTGGCGTAGAGGCAAAAATTTCATTCGGTCCTTTATGAGAAAAAACAGGTGGTTCTGTATCTTCTCCTTCTTTTGTTACCTGTCCTTCAATCTTGCCAATTCCATCTGTTAATGCTGTGATCGCCTCTCTTGCATCAACTAATCCTGCCCCATAGCCATTGTTAGGGGATTCCGGGAATTGCTGATCTGTCAGCGGCTTTGCAGTATCAATGAGAATTTCTTCGATCTCTTCCACAGACAGATCTGACTGTACTTGGCGAAGAAGAGCCACAACAGCTGAAACATGCGGACCTGCCATCGAGGTTCCATTCCAGCCATCCTCATACCCTTTTCCAGGTATAGAAGAACGAATGTTTACCCCTGGGGCCGCAATATCTGGTTTCATGACGCCATATGGAGAGGGACCTTGCAAAGAGAAAGAACCCAATTTGTTGTTTTGATCTGTTGCACCCGTCGCAAAGGCTTCTGGATAGTTCGCAGGATTTGCAATAGATCCCTCACCGCCAGGGTTAAATAAATCCGTATTACCAGCTGAAAACTCTGGGAAGATATCTGCCGCTCTCCAAGCATTGACCACATCTTTATACCAATCATCTAGACCAGGCCCGCCGCCCCAAGAATTATTGACTACATCTGGTGCCTTTTCTGGATGAGGGTTTCCGTTTTCATCTTTTGGGGCTAAAATCCATTCACCTGCGTCAAGCAGATCAGCATCTGATCCACCATCTTCTGAGAAAGCTTTCACCGCAATCCATTTTGCACCTGGTGCGACGCCAATTTGATTCTCTCCATTTGGCTCAGAGCCAACCATCGTTCCCGTCACATGTGTACCATGCTCTAAATCATCGTATGGCGTTTCAGAACCTGTCGTTGCATCGTACCAATTGAATTCATGTGAAGGTTCATTCGGACGTGCAGGATCAAATCCGCGGTACTTTTCTTTTAATGCAGGATGATCCCATTCCACACCTGTATCAATACTTGCCACAACGGTACCAGTACCGTCATAGCCTAAAGCCCATGCTTCTGGGGCATGAACTTGAGAAATATTCCACTCGATTCCATCTGCTGCTTTGATTTGTTTGTTCGGCTTTGAAGTCTTCAAATCAACAGGACGATGAATTTGACGGATTTCATTTGGGAGCACTTGATCTACTTCTGGGAAGGAAGCAACCTTTTCCATGACTTCTTTCGTTCCCGTCACAGCGAGACCATTCACAATATAGTACGAATGAATATCCTTCACTTGCTTTTTCTTTTGTGCCTTTTGTAAATAAGCAAGCAGCGCTTCCTGCGTCTCTTCAGATGTTGCTCTTAGTTCTGATACAACAGCTGATCTTTTTGTGTACTGCGTTTTAGCAGCTGTTAACTTCTGTTTTTTTGCTTTTGACACAGCATCCTTCGCCACTTTTTTGACATTTGTTTGTTCCTTCATTTTGACTAAAAAGGTCACCTTGTCTTCTTGTTGAAACTGTTTCATTAACCTAGATGAGATCTTGGCTTTTGTTTTCTTGGAGGAAACAGCTTCCTCTTGATATGAGGTAGAAGTCGATTTTGCTTGAACCATCCCAAAGCTTGTCATCGTTAAAGTACCAATCACCAAAAGACTCATCAAACGATAGCCGGCGGTTTTGTGAAACTTCACTTTCAATCAAATCCCTCCTCCTCAAATGGTCAAACAGAGTGCGGGTCTCACTCCTCCCTTTCCTTTGTTCATGACAAGATTCATGGTGTTCTATTTAATGTAGTCAAATAAAGATCATCATTTTGTCGCTTTTTGTAATAGGATTTAAAAATGATTCTTTTTACTTAATCACTCTAAGCCAAAATACACATTTTGAATGAAGTGACCCAGACAGATTTAAGACTTTTTGATTAGTAGTCATACGGGTTTCTTTATATATGAGACATGAAAAAAATCCCCTTCCAATGGAAGGGGATGAGTAATACTTGATTAGCGTTTATTACGATTGCGCAAGAACGTTGGGATATCCAGCGTATCATCGCTTGATTGTGTATTTTGTCTCGGCTGAGATGATGGCTGCTGATGCTCCTCACGTTTCACTTCACGCTTTTGAGGAATGGATTGATTTTGCTTTAATCCTTGTCCTAATGGATTTCTTTGTGGTTTTGTCACCTCTGGCTCTTGCTCAATAAATCCAGTTGCGATCACGGTTACCACAATTTCATCCTTCAAGTTATCATTAATGACAGACCCGAAAATCATGTTTACATCTTCGTCAGATGCAGAAGCAACAATGTCCGCTGCTTCTTGTACCTCATAAAGGCTTAGGTTCGTACCACCAGTAATATTCATGATGACACCTTGTGCACCATCGATTGCCGTTTCCAGAAGCGGTGAAGAAATAGCTTTCTTCGCAGCTTCAGCAGCACGATTTTCACCTGTTGCGACACCAATACCCATAAGAGCAGAACCTTTATTAGACATGATCGTTTTCACGTCAGCAAAGTCAAGGTTGATTAAACCTGGTGTAGCAATAAGATCTGAGATCCCTTGAACACCTTGTCGTAGTACGTTATCTGCTGCACGGAATGCTTCAAGCATTGGCGTGTTTTTATCAACAATTTCAAGCAAGCGATCGTTTGGAATCACAATTAATGTGTCAACTGCTTCTTTCATAGAAGCAATTCCTTCTACTGCTTGAAGCTGACGTTTTCTTCCTTCAAATGTGAAAGGACGAGTCACGACTCCAACTGTCAATGCACCAGAATCTTTTGCGATTTTTGCAATGACAGGTGCAGCACCCGTACCAGTTCCACCGCCCATACCAGCAGTAACAAAGACCATGTCTGCGCCTTTTAATACTTCTTCAATCTGTTCTTTGCTTTCCTCAGCAGCTTTTTTACCGACTTCAGGATTCGCACCTGCTCCAAGCCCTCTTGTCAGCTTAGCACCGATTTGCATTTTCGTTTCTGCTTTTGATAGATTTAACGCCTGTGCATCTGTATTAACTGCAATGAAATCGACACCTTGTACGTCATTTTCGATCATTCGGTTGACAGCGTTATTTCCGCCTCCACCTACTCCGATTACTTTAATTGATGCTAGGCCGTCTATATTTGTTTCAAACTCCAACATGCTGAATCCTCCTAATCCGTCGAAAATCTAATTCTATTCCCAGAACATATTAAATAGTTTTTTCATTTTGCCCGGTTTTTTATTTGTCTCTTCTTGTGCTTTTTGTTTTACTTTCGGTCTTGGCTGCGCTTCTTTTACTTGTGGTGCAGAAGAAACCGGCTCCATGGATGCGCCTACTTCATGAAACGCCTCATCCGGCATTTGGAATCCAACCTGTCTGCCCTGAATCTTTGCATTGCGATAAGCAAAGTGGATCAGACCCACTCCTGTCATATACTGAGGTTCTCTCACCCCAATATAATTCGGACTTGCAATTCTAACATTGTTTTGCAAGACCGTTTGTGCAAGAGAAAGGATACCTGGTATAGCTGCCTGTCCACCTGTTAGAACGAATCCGCCAGGCAAATCATGGACACCCATATTTCTTAATTCCTCTGCCACAAAGAGCAAGATTTCTTCCAGCCGAGCTTCGATGATATTGGCCGCTTCAAGCTGTGTATACGTCTGTTTCTGATCGGTACCGATGACAGAAACTTCAAATGTTTCCTCAGACGATGCCTCATCATAAAACGCATGTCCAAATTGTTTTTTGATTCGTTCAGCTTCTTCAGTAGAAGTTCTAAGTCCTATAGACAAATCTTTTGTAATGTTCTCTCCGCCCAAAGGGATACTGTGAGTAGAATAGAGATGCCCGTTTTCAAATACGGAAATCGTTGTAGATCCGCCGCCAATATCGACGAGAGCTACCCCTAGATTTTTTTCATCTTTCGATAATGCTGCTGAGCCCGATGCGAGCGGCTGCAAGCAAATATCCATAATTTCAATTCCAGCTCTCTCTACACATCGGAGCCAGTTATGTAGAATCGTTTTAGAACCTGTAATTAACGATCCATCCACCTCTAGCCGAACACCAAGCATTTTTTTCGGATCAGTGATCTCATCTCTTCCGTCGACGATAAATTGCCTCGGGATGACGTCTACGACGAGATGTTCTTGAGGAATAGATACTACCTGTGCAGCATCTAAGACACGTCTCACATCTTCAGCATGTATTTCTTTGTTTTCACTAGATACTGCGACCACGCCGCTCGTATTCTGAATATGAATGTGGTTTCCGTTAATTCCGACAATCGCCTTTTGTAAAGGAAAACCTACCATTCTTTCAGCCTGTTCAAATGCTTGTCTAATAGAATGAACTGTCTCATCTATATCAACAATCGATCCTTTTTTTAACCCTTCTGAAGGGACATTTCCAACACCTATAATGTTAAGCGAATCATCCGCCATTTCTCCGACGATGACTTTAATATTGGATGTACCGATGTCAAGGCTGACGTAAATTTCATTGTTGTTCATTCTATGGCACCTCCTCACATATCAATACTTTCTATTCTATTATTTGCTGAACAACAATACAATGAATGTGTTTTTACAAGTGTGTAACAAAACTTAAAAAATCAACATTTTTTATTAGGATTACTGAAAATATTCGTTACATCATATGTATATCCTTTTTTATGACTCACTTTTTTTCTTTTTTTCTCTAGAAATTGTCCATTTAGTTAGTAGAATTCTTCGAATAACTGCTATATTTTGAAACAATCTAACGCCGAAAGCAAACATTCCGACTAAATACAAGTCTACACCAAGATGGACGCCCAGAAAAGCTAAACTTATTGCAAGTATAATATTAAAAAAGAAGCCTGATACAAACACTAGTTCATCGTATGCCCCTTGCAGATGTGCCCTGATTCCACCAATCAATGTATCAAGTGCAGCAAGTACAGCGAGGGAAAGATAATTAGAATACTCATTCGGTATCGTAAAATTTGTTAAGAAACCGATCGCAACTCCTATGATTAAGCCAAGTACAGGAAGCCACATTAAGATTTCCCCTCCTTTACATCGTCAAGAGGCTTCAACTCGTTTACCTGAATTGCACCGTCATATGCTTTTAATTGTATTTGTTGCTTTGGCTGGCTAATACTCAAGCCGAAATTTTCCTGAGCAAACAAATCAGCAATATCTGATACATTTAAACGGCTGTATAATTTGTCGGCCTGGTCGCTGATCATCTTGATGGTCACTTCATCACCATCTAAGCTGTAGCCATCCATTTTTGTCGTGCCATTAATATCTCGAATCACACTAGTATTAATCACACGGTGGTCATTAATGGAAATATGCTTTGCCCCATACATATTGGCTTCGTTGATTAGCTTTTTCAGAAGATCAGGCGGGATATTTTTCACTTCTTCTCCAGTCAGATCCTTTGAGAAGAGCTGAGAGATATCAACTTCAATTCCCTCTCCTGTCACTTCTGTAAAACCAGCCTTTTCTTTTAAATCTTTTAATGTTTTTGTTAGTTGAGCTTCTTTTGATTGATCACCTTGATGACCATACTTTTTCAGCATTTCATCATATTTATCAATTTCTTTCAGTAAATCCAATTCTTTACTTTTAGATGCAGATAAATCCTCTCTTAGCTCCCACACATCGCGAGTATCACGAACTTTGGGCTTTTGCAATGAGTTAAATTGGATGGAGACCATGATGCCGAATATCACCATTAAGACTGTCAAACTAAGTAAAGGCTTCTTTTTCCTCAACACCACTCACCTTTTCACTTTTAATCTTTGTGTTTTAAAAGAGGATTCATACGAATATCCTTTTTTTCAATCGTCATCGAAATATGATCACTTGTCAGCTGATCGACCACTCCTCCTGCAATATTTAATGCAGGTATTAACACAGCCGGATCACCGATAGCAGAAATGACAAACGGCGCTGGATGCTGTACACCGTCAACTGTGACAACTGGGCCGTTACAATGTATGTATGATTGGTGTGTAATTCTCTGTCCATTAATAGATACGGCAGAGGCTCCTGATATAAATAGTTCGTTTATCACATGAAAAATGTGGCTCTCATGAACAATGTAATTATTGACATTTTGTCCACTCGGGATATAAGATGCATCTTCAAGGGATACTTTTACCCCTTTTCCTTTTACGCCGATCTCTCCTGTAAACATCCTGTATTTCTCAACATCTTCCAATACATTAAAATACTGCTCTTTTTCATTTTTCAAATTGGACTCAGTGGCTTGAACCTGTGATTGAAGGCTGTATAATTCTTTTTCAAGTTTCTGATTCGCCTTTTCTTGCTTTGTCAGCTGACTTTTCAAGGAGTATTCTTTTTTCCATTGCTCTGTGCGAATGACCTCTGCCTGATGCTGCTTAGTATATTGGTATGAAAAAGAAATCAGAAAACCAAGAACAAGCATTACAATTGAGAATATAACTGTTTTGCCTCTCAACGTTCATCTTCCTTTTTCTTAGATTTAAACGCTTCAAAATACGTCGCGACTTCCATATGGATTGTGCCTTTTTCAGAAGGTGAAAGTTCTTTTACAATGGCAGGATAGGTTTCCATTTTATCAGCGAATGTTTTAATTGATGCAATCACAGTGTTCCCATCATTCATATAAAATTTAACGAGCCATTGGTTTGAGCTTGTCGGCACATAATATATTTCCGAGATGAGTTCCTGAATAGAGGCTGGCAGCTGATTTAAAGATCTTACAGTTTGCTTCAGCTTCTCTTTATTGTCCCAATCCACAAAAATAGGTCCTGCATGACTTGGTGTGACTTCTTCTGGTAATGCTGTCCCATTTTCAAGAAGCTCATAGTATAGATTTCCCTTTTGAAGATACGCAATATTGGCATATTCTTTGACAGCAATACTGACCTTATTTGGAAAATGTTTTTTGATACTGACACTTTTAATCAGTTTGTTTTGTTTAATATGATCTGCTGTTAAATCTTTATTTAAATTCCAAAACTCTGTTTCGCCTTCTTTGATTTGAGAAAGTTTCACAAGCTGTTTTGTAGGGACATGCTCGTTACCCGTAATAGTTAAAGAAGAAATTTTACTGATTGGTGTCTGCAAATAAATAATGATTAAAACCATGATAAAAAACAGTAGAATAAAAGAGATTAGTCTCCGGTTCGCTTTCTGCTTCCTTTGTTCTTTAATTTTAGGAATTCGTTCTTCTATATTGACGATCTTTTCATTTTCATGATCAGGTCGCATGAATATTCTTCACCCCATTCAAAGCTGCTTGTCCACACCTTTGGGTCATCATTTTGATGAGAAAACAAACGGCATTCTTTCATGCCGTTTGTTTTCCTGTGATGCCATCATTCATAAAAACTAGCTTTTAATTTGCTTCACCGATAATTTCTACTTCTGTATGCATATCTACATTGTAGTCATCTTTAATTTTCTTTTGGATGTACTGAATTAAGTCCAGCACGTCTTGAGCAGTAGCACCACCAGCGTTCACAATAAAGTTGCCATGCATATCAGAGATTCTTGCTCCGCCAATTTGGTACCCTTTTAAATTCGCTTTTTCTACAAGCTGTCCTGCATATTCAGGCAGCGGATTTCGAAAAATACTTCCGGCACATGGTCGATTATAAGGCTGTGTTTCCTTACGATAGTCTTTATTTTGCTGCATTTTCTTTGTGATTTTCTCGCGATCATCCTGTTTGAGCTTAAACACGGCCTCGAGAACAATGCCTGGTCGTTCCTTTTGAAGGACAGATGTTCTATAGCTAAAGTTCATCTGCTCATTTGTTAGCCACTCGATGCTTCCATCTTCAAATAAGATTCTCGCTTTCACAAGGATCTTACTAATATCAGATCCGTGCGCACCTGCGTTCATATAAACAGCACCGCCAATAGATCCCGGGATACCAGCTGCAAACTCCAGCCCTGAAAGACCCTGCTTACTAAGAGACGTTGCAAGCCTTACAACAGAATAGCCGCCGCCAACTGTAATTTCTTCATCATTTACAGTTAAATGATCAAGTCCAGCGCCTAACTTCAGGACAACGCCACGTATTCCTTTATCAAGTACGAGTAAATTCGACCCTCTCCCAATAACCGTCCAGTCCGCGTGGTGTTTTTTTATCTGATCCATGATCGTTTTAACTGCATCGATATCTTTAGGAACGATCAATAGATCTGCCGGCCCGCCTATTTTCATTGTCGTATGATTTGCAAGCGGCTCATTTTCAAGCACTTTACCGACTTGCGCTTCTAATAATTCATTCTTCAAGTTCTCCATATTACCCTCCGCCTTACCTAATATCATTCCATCATGTAGTCGTAATTTCTTTTAATACATTATATAAACGTCCAGCCGCATCTGGTACTCCAAGTTCTTTTGTTAAGCGGCTCATTTCGTTTAACTTTTCTTCATTACCAGCAATTTCATCAATGGCATGAAGAAGACTCTCTCCAGAAAGCTCTGATTCTCTTAAAACGATTGCAGCGTCATGCTTTTCTAGTGATCTTGCATTAATTTCCTGGTGATTTGCTGTGACGTATGGGCTTGGAATAAAAATAGTTGGGATTCCAAGGGCTGTCACTTCAGCAATCGTTGTGGCACCCGCTCTTGCAACAATCACATCAATTGATTTCAAGTACTCCGGCATTTGGTGCAAGAAAGGCTTTGTGATCATATTAGGTGCTGCATCTTTTTCCTTTAGTTCGTTCAGCACTTTTTCATAATGAACCTCACCTGTGATATATAAAAGCTGATAGTTCTTAGCCTTTAATTCATTTTGCATGTCAATGACTGCTCTATTAATCGGTGCAGCCCCCCGGCTCCCGCCAAAAATAAGAACTGTTTTTTTCTTTTCATCCAGCCCAAAATCTTTAAGAGATTTCCCCTCTTTTATAGAGACGACTTCAGAGGCTCTAGGGTTTCCCGTAAATACAACCTTTTCAGAAGGAAAATGTTCCTTTGCTTCTTCAAAGCAGATGGCTACCTTATCAACATATCTCGCCAGAAACTTATTTGTGATTCCAGGCAGACTGTTCTGTTCGTGAATAATAGTCGGGATTTTCAGCTTAGAAGCTGCATAAACAACAGGGCCGCACACATAACCACCTGTTCCAATGACCGCATCTGGCTTGAATTCTTTTAAGTAAGATTTACTTTTTTGAACGCCCTTTAGAAATCTCATCACCGTTTTTACGTTATCAAAGGAAAGCTTTCTTTTAAAACCTGAAATTTCTATGGACTTGAAAGGGATATTTTCTCTTTCTACAATTTTCTTTTCAAGTCCATTTTCAGTACCAATATATAAAAATTCTACATTAGGATGCAGTCTTTTCACTTCTTTAATAAAAGCTAAGGCCGGATAAATATGTCCGCCTGTTCCGCCTCCACTGATTACTATACGCATTATACCATTTCCCCTCAATTTTTTTCTGCTCTGAACAAAGTATAAACCCTGTTTTAAACAACAGGGCTCCGTTAAAACCTGTAAAGAAGAGTCAAAAAAACATGTTTTCAATACGAAAGCTGTCTTTTTCACTCTTCAAATCATTTTTTTGTACTTTTGCAAAATAAATGTCATCATGGTTTCATTAACTAGCAGCACATTAATATCTAGCGTACCTGCTTACATTCAGAAGTACGCCAATTGCCATCAGCATTAATGTCAGTGATGAGCCGCCATAACTTAGGAATGGGAGCGTGATCCCTGTCACAGGGATGAGTCCAGTAACAACTGCGATATTAATCATCACTT
Organism: Bacillus sp. ABR; assembly: GCF_056172715.1. Lineage (NCBI taxonomy): Bacteria > Bacillati > Bacillota > Bacilli > Caryophanales > Bacillaceae > Bacillus > Bacillus sp. ABR. The sequence goes on from NZ_JAOYSL010000003.1 coordinate 412,874, forward strand.
GAATGGCAACCATTGAAATAATGCCAACTGCTAGGAAACTTCCGTATAAGTCTGGGGCTCCAAGTGCTATTCGTATGCCTCTCCATAATAGAACACTAAAGAGCAGCAAAATGAGTGATCCTCCTATAAAGCCAAGCTCTTCAGACAATATCGCAAAGATGAAGTCTGTTTGAGGCTCAGGTAAATAAAAGAATTTCTGTCTACTTTGACCGAGACCCATTCCGAACAGACCGCCTGGACCAACAGCGTATAAGGATTGAATAATTTGAAACCCACTGCCTAGTGGATCTTCCCAAGGATTTAAGTACGATGTAATTCGTTTTATGCGGTAGGGCGCTGATAAGACGAGTGCAGCAAATCCGCTGAGCCCTAAAAGACCGAGAAATATAAAGTGAGCAATTCTCGCACCTGAAACAAATATCATAATAATACAGGTTCCAACCATTACCGTCCCTGTTCCCAAATCTGGCTGCAGCATTATGATGGCAAATGCAGAAAAGACAATGCCTAATGCTGGTGCGAAACCTTTACGAAAGGATGTGATATTTTTTTGTTTTTCAGATAAGAATTTTGCAAGAAACGCAATCATCGCAAGCTTCATAAATTCAGAGGGCTGAATACTAAACGCACCGACACCGATCCAGCTTCTTGATCCATTTCTCTCCATACCGATACCTGGAATAAGTACAAGCAGTAAAAGGAGAAAACAAACAGCAATCAATATCTTTGACCAAGTCCGCCACGTCCAATAATCGACTCGCATAATGAAAAACATCGCGATAACTCCGATTCCGGCAAACAAAAGCTGTCTTTTTGCAAAATAAAACGAATCATCAAATTTATACGATGCCCACACAGCACTAGCGCTGTACACCATAATTAAACCAATCGTCAATAAAAGTAACGTAATGACAACAAGCAAAAAGTCCGGAGAAGTTTTCTTATTCGTCAAGAGACCGACACCCCAAGCATAATTCATTTGGGCTGTCAGTCATTATGAGAGACAAGCCCTTATTTAAGCATATGCACGGCGTTTACAAACATGTCTCCACGTTCTTCAAATGTTTTATGTTGATCCCAGCTTGCACAAGCCGGGGATAATAAAATCACGTCTTCTTCTTCAGAAATGTTAAACGCCGCAGGTACTGCTTGTTCAACATTATCGACATGTTTTACGTGATGTATTCCCAGTTCTTCACCAAGCTTCACAAACTTAGGTGCCGTCTCACCAAATGTGATGATTCCTTTTACATTTTTCATAAAAGGCTTCAATTCATCAAATTCATTACCGCGATCAAGCCCGCCGGCTAGTAAAATGGTCGGCTGCTTAAAAGCTGACAATGCTTTACTTGTTGCCAGTATATTGGTGGCTTTACTATCGTTATAGAATTTTCTGCTTTGAATTGTATCTACAAACTGGAGACGATGCTTCACTCCACTAAAAGTCGTGAGAACGTGTGCGATTGCTTCATTTGAACAGCCTGTATTTTTCACGACACATATAGCTGCCAAAATATTTTCTTGGTTATGCTCACCAGGAAGAACAACATCCTTTAAATCGATGATATGTTCATTCATGTAGTAAATTGCACCATTTTTAATATACGCACCATGTTCTACTTGCTCTTTTACCGAGAAAAATACTTTTTTTGCTTTTGAAGCTTCGGCTAGTTTTACAACTGATGGATCATCAAGGTTAATGACAGCTATGTCATCTTCAAGTTGATGTGCGTATACTTTCTGCTTTGCTTTTTCATATTCATCACGAGTGTGGTGATAGTCTAAATGTGCATCAAAAATATTTAATATTAAGCTGATTTTAGGTCTAAAATCAACTGTTCCCATTAACTGAAAAGAAGACAGCTCAGTTACAATCCACTCATCGCCAGCTGCCTTTGCAGCGACTTCGCTGGCAACTGTGCCAATATTACCTGCCACTAAAGTTTTTTGACTATCGCTTTTCAGCATTTCATAAATCAAAGTCGTGGTAGTGGTTTTTCCATTTGATCCAGTAATCCCAATAAAAGGAGCTGAGGTTAAATGATAAGCTAATTCAATTTCCGTCCAAACTGGAATTTGGCGGCGAATCGCCTCTTGAACCATCACATTTTCATATGGAATTCCTGGATTTTTAATTAAAATCGTTATTTCATTATCATCGAACATACGAAGAGGATGGCTGCCACAAATGACATCAATCCCCTTTTCAGAAAGAAGCTGAGCAGGTTCATTTTCTTCAAACGGCTTTTGGTCATTTACTATGACATTTACTCCATGCTCATGAAGAATTGAAGCTGCCGCATATCCGCTTTTTGCAAGACCTAATACTAGTACATGTTCGTTTTTTAACATTTGCATCTTATTCAATTATAACCACACCTCGATGTAAATTCCTAAAACAGCAAGTAATAAACCAGCTGTCCAGAAGGTGACAACTACTCTCCACTCAGACCAGCCAACTAATTCATAGTGGTGGTGAAGCGGACTCATCTTAAAGATTCTTTTTCCAGTTGTTTTAAAGGAGATCACTTGAAGAATAACGGATAACGTTTCGACAACAAATACTCCTCCAATAATGACAAGTAAAATTTCAAGCTTTGTTAAAATGGCAATCGCTACAATCGCTCCGCCTAAAGCAAGCGACCCTGTATCGCCCATAAATACTTTTGCAGGATGCGCGTTAAACACAAGAAACCCAAGAACGGCTCCAGCAACAGCTACTGAAAAGATCGCTACATCGTACTGTGATTGATTCCAAGCCAGTATAGCAAAGGCTCCAAAGGCAATAGCAGCGGTACCAGATAATAGACCATCCAGTCCATCCGTTAAGTTCACAGCATTTGAACCCCCGACAAGCATGAAAACGACAAGGATAAAGTAAGCCCATCCTAAATCGAAGCTGACATCTGTTCCTGGAATGCGAATCGTCGTTGCAAACTGATAATAATGGAAGACTGCATAAAAAATCACTGCGATCACAATTTGACCGATTAATTTCTGTTTCGATGTTAAACCTAGGTTTCGTTTCATCGCTACTTTAATATAATCATCTAAAAATCCTAATAGACCGTAGCCAAGCGTGACAAATAACAATAAAAACATTTCTGGACTAATCTCAGAAAATTTGTTGATCATCACAATCGTCGTAATTGTGATAGAAAAGATAATCATAATTCCGCCCATTGTCGGAGTACCTGATTTCTTTTGGTGAGACTGTGGTCCTTCTTCTCTAATACTTTGACCAAATTTAAGTCTTCTTAAAAACGGAATAAAAATCGGGGATAAAAGAACACTGATTAAAAATCCCATTATGATTGTAAACAATATCACCTGTTCAAGCATCGTTCTTTACTCCTTCCGAATTTCCAAAGCCGTTTTCCATCAGAAAATTGCATTCATTATTAAGGTATTCATTCGCGTTCTTCGTATGTTGTTTTTGTACAAAATGCTTCATTTCATTACACTCTTTTCATCATTTTAAGATTTGTTTAGATCTAAAATAGCGTCCATTGCAACCTTTGCATCATCAAAATCGTACACTTGATCGCCAACGATTTGATATGTCTCATGGCCTTTACCCGCTATTAAGACTGTATCGCCTTTTTTCGCATTGGCAATTGCAAAAAAGATGGCTTGTTTGCGATTCACAAAGCTATGATAATATGCGTCTGGCACACCATTTTCCATATCCTTTAAGATAGCTGAAGGATCTTCGCTTCTTGGGTTGTCTGATGTAAATACAGGCTCATCTGCATACTTCACAGCGATTTGGGCCATTTGAGGACGCTTTGTTTTATCACGGTCGCCGCCGCAGCCTATCACACAGAAAATTTTGCCGGCTGTTAATTCTCTACACGTTGTCAGGACATTTTCTAAGCTGTCAGGTGTATGGGCGTAATCGACGATCACAGGGAAATCTTGATCACAGTTCACAAGTTCAAATCGGCCTTTGACTCCCTCCAGCTCTTCAATAGCACTTACAATCGTTTCAAATGTTAAGCCAGATACGATCCCTACTGATACAGCTGCTAGGATGTTGTACACATTAAACTTACCGATGAGGGCAACTGTCACATTTTTGGTGCCAATTGGAGTGATTAAATCAAATTGAGTTCCCTTGGGCTTGATTTGAATATTCTTTGCCATGACATCTGCTTTTTGCTCTAAGCCATATGTCATGACTTCAGCAGCTGTCACTTTTTCATAGTAACTCGAAGCATCATCATCCGCATTTAAAATCGCATGCTTTGGCTTATCGTGATGAAAGGCACTGCCCAGCTGTGAAAACAGCAAGCTTTTCGCATGTTTATATTCTTCCATTGTGTTGTGGTAGTCAAGATGGTCCTGCGAAAGGTTTGTGAAAACGGCAATATCATAATCACATCCATGTACCCTGCCAAGATGCAGTGCGTGTGATGATACTTCCATAATGGCTGTGTCTACATCTTGATCAAGCATCTGTTTAAAGGTCTTCTGAAGTGTGACACTTTCAGGTGTCGTGTTTTTCACATCGAGAATGTCATCATTCACCTTCATATACATCGTACCGATTAAGCCTGTTTTCTTTTCGGCTTTTCTCATCATTTGTTCAATCATGTGTGTTGTGGAAGTTTTTCCGTTTGTGCCTGTGATCCCGATGAGATTCAGCTTATGAGTTGGCTGTTCGTAAAACGCATCAGCTATTCTTGCAAGAGCTCTTTGAGAGTGTTTCACAATAATGACTGGTACATCTGTTATGTTAAGAGGGTGTTCTGCTACAATCGCTGCAGCCCCGCTTTTCACCGCTTTTTCAGCATAATCGTGTCCATCTACTGTATAGCCTTTTATACAGACAAAAAGGCTTCCTTTTTTCACCTCTCTAGAATCCATTTCGATGGAAGTGATATCAGGATTTTCGTTTATTAATTCGTTGTTTTCACTTTTAAAGTATGTAAGGAGTTCTTGTAATTTCATTTCATATCAAACCTCTCAAATTCGTTCACGTGCATGTCTTGCGAAAAAAACACACAGTCTATATTTTATCGTAAAAAAAAGGATACATCCAGCGTATTCCTTAAGTTTCTCTTGGAAAAAACACACTTTAGGTTCTTTTTTTCAAACAGACCTTCTCTTTCAACAAAAAGAGGCAGCCGAATGAGTGCGGCTACCCTCTGTTCATTCTTTATTATTCATCGTTTAAGTATAATCTGATGGTGGAGCCTTCTTTGACCTTCGTCCCAGCAGCAGGTGATTGCTTCACCACTTTACTGCCAGTTCCAGAAGCATCGATCTTAAGATTAATCAGGAGGGATTCAAGGTCTGAAACAGATCCCCCTACAAGATTCGGTACTTCAATCGTTTTTGTGTCCAGCCACTGATACTTCTTTTCAATTTGTCCTTTTCTTTTTTTCACACCCATCTCAGGCAGGCTGTCCCGCATAATATGACCCACAATTGGTGCAGCAACTGTCCCGCCAAATTGAATGGTGCCTTTCGGGTTATCTACAGCGACATATACAACGATACTTGGATCATCAGCAGGCGCAAACCCGATAAACGACACAATGTGGTTATTTTCCATGTACTTGCCGTCTTTTACCTTCTGTGCTGTCCCTGTTTTTCCGCCAACTCGATATCCTTCAACAAATGCATTTCGGCCAGTCCCTTGAGCGACTACACTTTCAAGCGCATATCTGATTTCTTTTGATGTTTCTGCTGAAATCACTTTCTTTTTGGCAATCGGCGATTGCTTTTTCACAACCTCTTTTGTAATTGGATCTATCCATTCTTTTGCAATGTACGGCGTGTAAAGTGTTCCGCCATTTACCGCTGCGGCTACGGCAGCTACTTGCTGTATCGGCGTAACAGATACACCTTGACCAAAGGCAGTTGTCGCCTGCTCTACAGGGCCAACCCGGTCCAGCGGGAACAAAATGCCTCGCCCTTCCCCTTGAAGATCAATTCCTGTTTTTTGGCCAAACCCGAAATTTTTAATATAGGAAAATAATTTATCCTTTCCTAGACGGTCGCCTAGTTCAACAAAGCCGGGGTTACAGGAGTTTTGCACCACTTCTAAAAATGACTGTGATCCGTGCCCGCCTTTTTTCCAGCACCTAAGCCTTGCACCATCTACTGTTACAGATCCGCTGTCAAAAAAATGATCGCGTTTTAAATTGACTTTTTTCTCTTCTAGTGCTGCTGCAAGTGTAATTATTTTAAACGTCGAACCTGGCTCATATGTGCTCCACACCGGTAGATTTCGGTTAAACACTTTCGAGTCAACTGATTGATAATCCGCTGGATCAAAATCCGGTCTGCTCGACATTCCAAGCACTTCACCGTTCTTCGGATTCATCGCAATTGCAATCATGCCGTCTGGGTTATATTTTGCCTGCGCGTTGTCTAATTCCCGCTCTATGATGGTTTGTACTTTCGCATCGACAGTTAACTTCATATCAAGCCCATCTTTAGGCGGTGTATAATCATCTGCTTCATCTGGCATTTTCTGCCCTTTTGCATCGGAATAGAACTTTACAGAGCCTTTTTCACCTTTCAGGTCATCATCATAATAGGCTTCAAGTCCAAGTAACCCTTGATTATCAATTCCAGCGAAGCCAAGCACATGAGAAAGAAAACTGCCGAAGGGATAGTGTCTGATGCTGTCTTCCGCGACATAAACGCCATCTAAATCAAGCTCTCTGACTTCTTTTGCTTTTTCATGAGATACTTTTCTTCCCTCTGGAGAAATTCGTTCGATCGATGTTTTCTTTGTGACGTGCTTGTACGCTTTTTCCTCTGACATATTCAGTACTGCCGCCAGTTTCTTGCTTGTTTCTGCGGGATCTTTAATTTGACGCGGAACGACCAATATAGATGGGGCACTTTTGTTCGTCGCAAGCTCTACCCCATTTCGGTCCAAAATATCTCCCCTTTCTGGTTCGAACGGGAGGTTCCGGCTCCATGAATCTTTTGCTAAGCTTGTGAGCTTCTCACCCATAATAAACTGTACATATCCTAATCTAGTATCTATGATGAAAAAAATGATCACCCCAATCAGCAGCACGAAAAGCAATCGTTTTCTCACTGTTACACTTGATACTCGCACGCCCGGTTCACTCCTTACATACATATGGCTTGTTTCCATCATATGCAGGCCCGTCCTTATATAGAACGTCTCGTCTATCCCGCTCGGCAAAAGAAAAAACCTAGCAAGTCGTTTGCTAGGTTTTGCAATTAATTCGGGCTTCTAAATGTCACAGTGACAACTTTATCTGAAATCTCCGCTCCACTTTTCACACTTTGTTTGACAGCATATCCTTGTCCCTTTGTTTCGATATGCACACCAGAAATGGATGCATATTGAAGGACTTCTCTTCTCGACCAGCCTGTCATATCAGGCATTTTGATGGTTTTTCCTGCTGTTTTCAAGAAAACTTTCTGGCTTTCAGAGAATTCAGAGCCTGCACTTGGCCACTGTCGTTTAATGGAGAGGCCGTCGCCGATGACAACAGGCGTTAAGTTTTTGTTTTTAGCTTCTGTTTCCGCCTGTTTCACTTCTAAATCTAAGAATGAAGGCATTGTTTCTTGCTTCACTTTTTGTTCGCCTGATTTTTTATCGTCTGTTTTTGTTGGTGCAATATTTAAATATAGCAGACTATTTTTCATCACTGGGTTAAAGATTTGTGCAACTGGGGCAGAGCCAGTTTCTGTGTCAGACAGCTGCGGCTGCTGTACAGCTACATAAACAAGCAGCTTTGGATCATCTTTTGGCGCCATTCCCATAAATGAAAAGACGTAATCGTTTCTTCCTTGGAGATAACCGCCGGCACCGCCGATTTGTCCTGTTCCTGTTTTTCCAGCAACGTCAAAGCCTTTGATTTGGTAAGGCTGACCTGTTCCAATCTTCGAGGAAACAACCTCACCTAAAATGTCACGTACTTGCTTTGCTGTATCTGAGGAAATTGGCTTTCCAGCTACTGTTGGTTCGTGCTGTAAAATCGTTTTGTTTGTGTTCGGGTCTGTAATATGATCAATGACATATGGCTTCATCATCGTTCCACCGTTTGCTATCGCTGTCGCTGCTTCAATTTGTTGAATCGGTGTAATGGCAGACGCTTGACCGTAAGCTGTCGATGCTTTGTCATATTCGTATCTGTAATTGATTTTACTAGACGCTTCGTTCGGCAAGTCAATACCTGTTTTGTCGTAGAAATGGAACTTCTGCAAATATTGTTCGTAGCGCGTGAAGCCTAACTTTTCTTTTGCCAGCTTTGCAAAGGCTACGTTTGACGAACGGAGAACACCTTCATGAAAGTCAATTTTCCCCCAGCCATTTCCGTTGTTATGGTCTCTTACAAGGCCGCCGCCTACTTTATAAGTACCAGATTGATATTTATCATTGCCTTGGTAGACCCCTTCTTGGATTGCCGCAGCAAGTGTAAAGATTTTCATCGTTGAACCTGGTTCAAACGCATATGAAATGACATCATTGTTATAATTCGTAATGTCTAATTCATTTAAATTAAAGCTTGGCCGCTGTCCCATCGCGAGCACCTTTCCCGTTTTTGGGTCAACGACTGTAGCAATGATTTTCTTCGGTTTATATTTTTTAGCAACCTGCGTCATACTTTCTTCAAGGAACGCTTGGATTTTTTGATCAATGGTCAGCGTGACGTTTTTCCCATCCTTCGGAGCGACAATGTCTTCTTTACTATTTGGAAGAGCCCATCCACTTCTGTCACTGTTATATGTCACATAGCCGTCTTTTTCTTTTAAAAATTTGTTCAGCGCCTTCTCAAGTCCCATCGCGCCTGACATGTCCTTTGTCGCCTCATCTAATCTTGCATAACCGATCAGATTTGAAGCAAACATGCCGTTTGGATAATATCGCTTCGTGTCTTTTTCAAATGCGATCCCTGGAAGCTTCAGCTTTTCAATTTTTTCCTTTGTTGAAAAACTGATGTCTTTCCCAGCTTTACCAAACTCAACTTGGAACGCATCTTTTGTATTCAGACGCTTTAAAATTTCGCTTTCGCTCATATCAATTACTTTTGACAGCTCTTTTGCTGTCTTTTCTTTGTCAACGACATGCATTGGGTGCTTTGGATCGACCGTCATTTTCTTGCTCATGATCGCAATGAGCTTATAGACAGATGTATCCTCGGCAATCACATTCCCATTTCTGTCTAAAATAGACCCTCTTTTGGCTTCAAGTGTTTTCTTCGATTGATATTGTTCATTTGCCTTTGCGGCTAACACTTGACCATCGACCGTTCCTGTAATCTGAATATAAATAAAACGTGCAAGGATGATAAAGAAAAACAGGGCGAAGCAAATACTCGCAATTGCCGCGCCTCTGTTCATCATTTTATTCTTTTTAGGCATCGCCATCTTAATCAACCTTCTTAACATCTTTCGAAATGCTTAAGCCTGCTTTTTTCGCAGCTTCAATGATTCTTTCTGGTTCACTCAGCAAGTCTTTTTCCTTTTGAAGCTCAGTAATCTTCTTCGATTCTAAAGATACTTGCTGCTCTAATTTCTGCACCTCGATATTGGCGTGATAGACAGCAAAGGCTTTAGAAATGATGAGAATAGAGCTGCACATAAGAGCCATGACAAACATGACAAGTAAGATTTTTTCACCAAGTGTGATAGAACCTCTTCTTTTAATAACAACCGATTGGCCTTGCTGCTGTGTTTGATATTGTTTTACTTCTCTTTGGTAAGCCAAATTACTCATAAGAAACCTCCTTTTTATCATCATCTATGGTGTCGTTTTACTTTTTTTCTGCAATTCGGAGCTTCGCTGAACGGGCACGGTTGTTATGTTCCAGCTCTTGTTCTGATGCAACGATTGGTTTTCTCGTGATCAGCTTCAGCTTTGGTTCAAGTCCTTCTGGAATCACTGGTAGTCCGTGCGGAAGTTCTGGAAGAGAAGACATTTCTTTAAATGTACTTTTACAAATCCGGTCTTCAAGTGAATGGAATGTAATGACAGAAATTCTCCCCTTCGGATTGAGTAACTCTATTGCTTGTTCTAGTGCTTCTTCAAAAACTTTCAATTCATCATTTACGGCAATTCGGATCGCTTGAAACACTCTTTTTGCTGGATGTCCGCCAGTTCGTCTTGCAGGTGCGGGAATTCCTTCTTTGATAATGTCGACAAGCTCACCTGTTGTTTCAATTGGCGCTTTTTTTCTAGCTTCTTCAATTTTGCGTGCGATTTGCTTGCTGAATTTTTCTTCCCCATATTTGTAGAAAATCCGAACTAGATCTTCAAATGGCCATTCATTCACCACTTGTTTTGCCGACAATGCGGCTGTTTGATCCATTCGCATGTCAAGAGGTGCATCATGGTGATAACTAAAGCCTCTCTCTGGTGTGTCGAGCTGAGGAGATGAAACCCCAAGATCAAAAATCACACCGTCTACGCTTGTAATGCCTTGTTCATTCAGACGTTCTTTTAAATATCGGAAGTTGCTTTTTATGAAAAGAATGTTCGCTTTAGAATCCGCGAGCTTCTCTCGTGCATGATCCAGTGCAGCATCGTCTTGGTCAAATCCAATCAATGTACCTTTTTCTGATAGTTGAGATAGTAAATATGAGCTATGACCTGCTCCGCCCAGCGTGCAGTCTACATATGTACCGTCTTCTTTGACGTTTAAACCGTCAACTGTTTCTTTTAATAATACTGTCTCATGTTGAAACATGATGTTATGGTCCCACCTTTTTCAAATAGAAATGAATGTGTAGAAAGCTTGCTGCACAAGGGATTATTATATATCAAACCCAATCATGTTTTCAGCAATTTCAGCAAAAGAATCTTCTTGCTCTTCTGTATATTGTTCCCAGATCGACTTACTCCACAACTCAATTCGATTTGAAACGCCGATGACCACACATTCTTTTTCGAGTTTTGCATATTGGAGTAGGTTTGATGCGATGTTAATGCGCCCCTGCTTGTCCAGATCGCATTCAACTGCGCCGGAGAAGAAGAACCGGGTAAACGCACGTGCATCTTTTTTCGTTAGCGGCAGTGCTTTGAGTTTCTCTTCAATTAGTTTCCACTCACTCATAGGGTAGCCAAATAAACATTGATCAAGCCCTCTCGTCAGCACAAACTGTTCTCCGAGACCGTCTCTAAATTTAGCAGGGATGATCATGCGCCCTTTTGTATCAATCGTATGTTGGTATTCACCCATGAACATGATAATCAGAGCCCCACTTTCTCACCCTTACTCTCCACTATCCACCACTTCTCTCCACAAAACTTATTTTACACTGTTTCTACATAAAAAAAAACCCTGAACTAGTCAGGGTTCATTAAAACTTTATTTCAAAGTTTGACAATTTGCTGCTTGTTTTGAAATGAAAATGGCAGATTTTTGAACGTTTTGAAGAATTCTGGACCATATTTGTTTAAAAAGTACATGATATTCCAAATTCTTTCTTGCGGGGCATCTAGTGGTTTTAAGCTGTTTTCAATCCGTTCAAAATCCCGAAGGATATATCCTTCCTTCTCTTCCACACGCTGCGCCACCTTTTGATAAACAAATTGAAGCTGGTCTTCGATAAATTTGGCATTTTTATCTAGCAGCTGCTCGAAGTTTGGTTCAACCTCCAGTGCTTCTTGCCTCAATACACCGTGAACTTTCGCTAATTCACGTTTCGCATGATCAACGGCTTGAACAAAGCTGTCTGGAAGGCTTTGCTCAAAGTGAGCCTCTTTCTTTTCTTTTACTCCGATTGTGAGCACTTCTTCTACAGAAAGTTCTCTAGCCGGCAGCTTCTTATCGATGTGCCTTTCAAGAATGGTCACGTGCAGTCTTGGAAGAACAGGTGCCATCTTCAATTTAAAATGCTCAAAGATTCCTTTCAGCTCCCCCCAATAGTTGACTTCACCGTGTCCTGCCATAAAAGCAAGTGTCGGAAGAAGGGTTTCCTGCATTAAGGGGCGCGTCACCACATTGTTGCTGAACCGTTCTGGGTGCTCCTCAATTTCCTGCAAAATCTCTTCTTTCGTCCATGTAAGCCCCACTTCTGATATAGAAAACTGGCCGTTTTCTTTTTCAATAAGGAAACGCTCCTCATCATATTCGTAAAACAGGTTCGCCTGATTGTCACCAGCTTCAATGATCGGCTGATATCCCGCTCGTTTCATGGCAGCCTGCGTTTCATTCAAACGAGCTGTGACCGCATCATTTGTCTCGACAATGTGCTTGAACAACGTACGCTCAAGTGGTTTAACGCCTAAGTCTCCTGAATTAAATAGAAGAAGTCCATCTTCTTCAAAAAGGTCGCATACAATCCATTCAAAGAAATCAGTAAACGTTTGTGATTTGCGTAAACATCGAAGAAGCTGATCAAGCAAGTCATTTGTATATGCAGATTCCTCATACGTTGAAAACACGTCACGTAGCCATTTCTCTGTTTTTTCTTGATGTAGCGGTGTTCTTTTTGCAGCAGTTTTTTTAACGTTATGTAATGGCAGCTTTTGCTTGACTGGACCTTTGTCGCCAGATGTGTAGACAAAATTAATTTCATCTACGTCATGATCCTCACCTGCTACCCAAAAGACTGGAATCACAGGAACGCCAAGCGCTGATTCTTTTTCTTTTGCGAACTGAATAATGGATATGATTTTATGTATGGTATAAAGCGGTCCTGAAAGTAGGCCTGCCTGCTGCCCTCCAACCACCATGACACTCCGCTTGTCACGGATCTTTTCAATGTTCTGACGCATCGCTGCCGATTCAAACTTTGCATGGTATGCGCTCATATAATCTGCTAAAGCCTCGCGCGGGAAGCTCATTTCCATGAGATCGTCGTATCTCTTTTTCCATGTGTGCTCAGAATGTATATCATAATCAAAAAAAGCAGTCATCTCTTTTTTTTCTTCTATATAATCACGTATGAATAAATTCTGACTTCGGATGGAAAGTTCAGTCAATTGCATGTTTAGAACTTCCTTTCTTCAATAAATAGTTAGTTTCCCGAAAAAAGTATAGCATGTAAATGAGCTCACTCAAAAGATTTTGTTTGCTTTTTTTCCAATACTTCCAAGCTTCGATTGAAGAAAGTAAGATGTGGCGCCAGAATCTCTTGAGCTTGAGCCTTTTTTAAAAGATAGCCAACGATGGCTTTTCTTTCGGTTTCACGGCCTTTGACGATATCTTGAAGCATCGACGATTGATTGGCGGCCGTTTTCTTACAAATTGAAACGACGTGTGACCAGAGCTGCTCTTTTTCATCCAGACCTAAAATGGACAATGCTTCTTCAAATGCACATTTCATCATGTATTCATATGAAGGATTTGCGATCAATTCCCCATTTTTCACATGCAATAAAGCCGTGAGCGGGTTAATGCATACATTGACTAGCAGTTTTTCCTCCAGCACTTTTTTCCATTCATCCGTATAAATCATTTGAAAATGAGCCGGCGTTTCATTAAAAGCATTTCTCACATCAGCTGCATCCTCAGGATGAAAAGCCCCCCACTTGATGACACCAATCCCTGTATGGTTTACCGCATGATCTGATACCTTCATCGCCCCGTGCTCTACGACACCTATATATATTGTATGCGCCGTTTTCCAGTTTTCTAAATCTAATAAGTGGGCCATGCCATTTTGTAAAAATAAGATTCGCTGACGAGGTAATGTCGATAGGTCATCAAGCACCTCTTGCAAATGATGATATTTCACCGTCACAATCAGCAGATCAAATCCTCCTGTAATCCCTGCCCGTGCCTCAGCAGACGACCAGAATGTCTCTCCTTTTACCGTTCGCTTAATTCCTGATGTTCGAATCTCCTCTGCCTGTTCTTTTCTTCTTGTCAAAACAGTGATGTCATGATGCTGTGATAAATAACTAGCACAAAGCAGACCAATCGCACCGCCGCCAATGATTCCAATGTTCAACTGCCGCACTTCCCTTTTTCTGTTTACTTCATCATATCAACCATTTTAACAGTTTCATGCCGCGATGCAAAAAGCAGATGGCGCGCCGCGATTGAATTTTTTTAATTTAAAAACTATAATAATAAGTGTAAAAACTTTTTGAGGCGGATGGGATGAAAACGCCTTCAACGACATCACTGTCAACATTATGTGTGTAAGGGGGAAGATCATATGACACAAGTAAAGCGACTTCTAATCAATTACAAAACTTTAGAGGAATTTAAACAATTTAAGGAATATGGCATACAAGAACTATCCATGCTTGAAGACCTTGAAAGTAATATGATAGAAAATGACAGCAACTCTCCATTTTACGGGATTTATTTTGGAGATAAGCTGGTTGCACGTATGAGCCTTTATCAAGTGGACGGCTCGACGACAACGTATTTTGACCACAATCATGATTATTTAGAGCTATGGAAGCTGGAAGTGCTTCCTGGGTATCAGCGTAAAGGGTACGGCGAGGCACTTGTTGATTTCGCCAAATCTTTCGGGTTGCCTATCCGAACCAATCCACGCGTCAAATCTGCCGGTTTTTGGGATAAAATGGGCTTTGAAGCGGTGAAATATGATATGGAACGCGACAAAGGTGAAAATCCACTCATCTGGGAGCCCGCCCATATTCAAAAGAATACAGGTGAATCCGCTTAATACTGATGGCAAAACGCCCCTCCTTTCTCTGTGAGGGGCGTTTTCTTATTTAGCATATTCTTTTAAGTTGATATTCTGTTTGACTCTTTCAACAATCCCAATGAGTGCCCGGTAATCTTCTTCTGTCATTTTTAATTGCCGCTTCAAATGTTCATTTTCTTCCGTGAGCGACTTCAGTTGATGCTGTGCATCCGCTAGTTCTTCGCGTAAATAAGCAGAGCCAGCAGGTTCTTTTTCAAGCTGCTCTAAAAACTGAATCACTTCTCGCAAGGTTAATTCAGTCTGATCTGAAGATGTCTTCTCTTCTATCGTTAACGTATTTTGCGGTAAACCTGAGGAATGGATCCCAATCTTTTTACGCAGTTCTTTTCGTTGTTTTTTCGCCAGCTCAATGCCTGCCTGATATTGTTTTCTGACGTATGAGTTCCATCTGAATCCACATGCTGCAGCTGTTCTTGACAATGCTTTCCCGACTTCCTCAAATGCGGAAAGCTGCGTTCCTCCATCTCGAATGTGCCTTAAGACGACTTCTGCTAAAAGTAAATCTTCATCTTGTGTCCATGCATCCTGCCTTGTAATCGTCAATTGATCATCCCCCCTGAATCTGAATACCACATCATATGCGCTTACTAGAGTAGATAGACTATTTGCAGGAGAGAAACCTAAAAAATAGACAAATAAAAAAACGCAAGGGAAGATTCCCTTACGCTTTTTTATCAAGCATTAGTTGCTTTTTACGTCTTTGCCTTTGTATGTTCCGCAAGATTTGCAGACACGATGAGAAATTTTCATTTCACCGCATTCTGGGCAAGCTACCATACCAGGTACTTGTAGTTTGAAATGCGTACGACGCAATCTTTTTTTCATTTTAGAAGTTCTTCTAAAAGGTACAGCCATTATTCCCACCTCCTTAAAGAGTTAAGATTCATTATTTTCTTCTAAGAGCTTCTTCAAGCCTTCCAGACGCGGATCAATTCGGTTTTGATGTGCATCTTCCGAAATGACCGCCCAGTCATTCCCTTCCTGTGGTGCAGCACCTTTTACGTCTGTTTGGTCGCAAAAGATTTGCATCGGCACTTCAAGAAGAATTTCTTCCTTGACTATAGGCGTTAAGTCGATGATATCGTCTTCTACAACAGATACGTCTTCATCTTCTATATCGTCTGTCTTATGAAGTACAAATAGTTCTTTCGTTGAAATCGCAAATGGATAATTTACATCAACAAGCGTTCTTGAACAAGGCAATGTCATTTCACCTGTGATGGTTAAATCAAATGCGACTTGCTTTGATTCGATCACTCCAGTCCCTTTCACCTCTACTGGTGAAATGCGACGTATATCTGAATGAAGGCTAGTAAGTTCATTTAAGTCAACCGTCTCATGAAAATCGAAGCTGTTTTTAGCTTTTTGATGTAACTGATAAACTGTCCATTTCAATTGTATCACCTCTAAGAGCAACAAACATGATTATAGCTTTCATCATGCTATTTGTCAATATTTTTTCTTTACAGTCCTTTGTGATGTCAGAGCGTTGTTTGACATCAGTTCACCGAATGCCTACACTGAAAAAAATGGGTTTCATTTTTCCCTTATGCTACTGTAGCATAGACCATTTAACCATAGCAAGAAAGGCGGAACATCTATTGAAAGCAACAGGAGTTGTTGTCGAGTACAATCCATTTCATTATGGACATGCCTATCATGTTCATCAGGCGAAAACACATACCTCCTCAGATGTAGCCATTGCCGTCATGAGCGGTTCCTTCCTCCAGCGCGGGGAGCCTGCCATCGTCTCCAAATGGGCACGTACTAAAATGGCATTACAAAACGGTGTAGACATCGTATGTGAGCTTCCATACATATATGCAGTGCAAAAGGCAGAAACCTTTGCAAACGGCGCTGTGTCCATTTTAGACGCTTTAAAATGCCGCTCCCTTTTTTTCGGAAGCGAGGACGGAGATATCAAAGCATTTGAGCGAACAGCTCACGCTTGGCATGAGAAAAAAGAAGAAATTGATCTTTTCACAAAAGCAAAGGTCAAAGAAGGGCTTAGTTATCCAGCTGCCTCTGCCGCTGCGTTTCAAGAGATCATTGATCCTAAACACTTACTGGATCTGTCTAAGCCCAATAACATTTTAGGCTTCCATTATGTCAAAGCGATCTTAGAGAGATCTCCTCACATAGAGCCCTTTACCTCTCAAAGAATTGCATCAGGTTATCATGATCAAGAGCTTCCTAAACATCAGAAAATCGCAAGCGCAACAAGCATCCGAAAAGCGTTAAAAGAGAATGGGTCATTTGAAACTGTCGCCTCTTATCTTCCGGAAGCTTCGCTTAAGCAATTACATGACTATTATTCTTCTTATGATCTTTTACATACACAAGAAGACTATTTCAGCTTCTTAAAACATGTGTTTCACACAATGGATACAGCAGAATTAGAAGGCATCTATGAAATTGAAGAAGGCATCGAACACCGCATGCAAAAGGCGATCACGCATGCGTCCTCCTACGAGGAATATCTATCACTTTTGAAAACAAAACGATATACGTGGACAAGGCTGCAGCGGATGAATACGCACCTTTTAATGAGGGTAAAGAAAACTGTGATGCATGAGCTGCTAAACGAGAAACACACGCCATACATTCGTTTACTTGGTATGTCAAAGAAAGGACAGCAATACTTATCACTTGTCAAAAAAGAATTGGACGTACCGCTCATCAGCAAGCTGTCTTCCTTTTCACACCCTGCCCTTGATCTTGACATTCGTGCTTCCCGCGTCTTCAGCCTTCCCATCAGCGAACCAATGCAAACAAAGTTAACAGAAGCAGAATTTAAAACCTCACCGATCCGCTATGATGAAGAGACTGGTCTCTTCCAATCTTGATAAAAAGAGCAGCCTTTGATGAAGGCTGCTCTTTTTTTAGTTAAGATGCTTTCTCTTTTAACTTGTTTAAATAGTTCAGTGCGTCCTGCATTGTGTCCACAGGAACGATTTTCATATCACTTTTAATATCTTTCGCTGTTTTCACTGCATTTTTGTAGTCTGAGTTTGGATCACCTTTATCGTTTGGTGCAAAGAAGATATCTTTTCCTGCTTTATCTGCTGCAACGACCTTTTGATCAATGCCGCCAATTGGCCCGACCGTGCCATCTGCGTCAATCGTTCCGGTCCCTGCAATCGCATAGCCATGAGTTTCGTCTTCCTTTGTTAGCTGGTTATAAATTTCAAGTGACATCATTAAACCTGCCGACGGGCCGCCGATATTTTCAATATCGACCTTAATGGAAGGCGAGACTTTCACATTTCGATCTGTAAATAATGATACGCCAATCCCGACTCGATTCGGCTCTTCTTTAAAAGGTTTTAACTTCACTTGCTGCGTGATATCCTTGCCGTTTCGTTCAAGGACAAAACGGACAGATGTACCTGCTTTTTGACGACTGATATACGACACCATTTTATCAGCTGAGTCATACGTCTTGCCATCAACGCTTTTAATCCGGTCACCCACTTCAATTTTGCCGTAAGCAGGCATGCCTTTCATGACGTAGCTCGCATATACCCCATTAAACGTATAATCTACTTTTTTACCTGCTTTTGTATACGCTGCAATCATGGCATTTTCTTGAGAGCTTTTCATTAGCTGAAGCTGTCTTTTCATATAATCTTCATCCGACTCTCCGTCCGCTTTAATATTTTCTTCTGGGACGATTTCGTCATATTTATTCATTTTCGCAAGCAAATACGTATACGGATTGGCTGGACCTACTTTAATTGTCATAAGAGAGAAGCTGCCCTTCTCACCGTATCCACCGTCCACTTGAATGTGAGGGGCAATCTCTGTTGCATCACCCGGCTTTGTCACGTAATACGGCAGTTTGACAAAAGTTAAGCCAAATAAGACAAGAACAACGACAAAAAAGCTGAGCCAGCGAATATTCAATTTTTTCATTCGATTAACACTCCCATTTATCAATGACATCTTTCAGTTTACCTGTTAATTGGTCTGCGGCGAGCTCCCCAGCTTCAATCATCTCCTGAACCTGTGTGAACGAACTAGAGCTAAATGTTTCAAGCCTCGGCCGAATCATGAGATCTGCATGAATGGTTTGATGACGGACCAATTCATTTTGAAGGATGTCCAAACTTTGCATAATCACATCCGATAATCTCGTCGCCTTTTCTGTTTTTTTCACCCTTGATACATCAGAGGCGATGATAAGGTCTGCGCCCATTTCTTTTAACACAGACACAGGAATGCGATCAACAACCGCTCCATCCACTAGCTGTCTGCCGCCCATTTCGTGAGGAACAAACACGCCTGGAATGCTGATGCTTGCTCTAACTGCTTGTGAGACAGATCCTTCTTTAAACACAACCTTTTCCCCTGTTTCGAGGTCACAGGCGACCACCGCAAGGGGCATTCTTAATTCTTCGAATGTTTTCCCATATGTAAACGTGTGAATCAGCTGCAAAATTCGATTTCCTTTTAAAAGACCGATTTTTGGCAGTGTATAGTCAGCATAATACTTTCTTCTGAAGACAAGTGCAAGTTTTTTCATTTTTTCTACGTCTTGTCCTGCCGCATAAAAGCTCCCAACAAGTGCGCCAATACTGCTTCCTGCGATCATATCTACCTGTATCCCTTGCTTCTCAAGACTAGACAAAACCCCGATATGCGCCATTCCCCTCGCACCCCCGGAGCCTAGTGCAAGCCCGATGATCGGTCGCTTCATGAAAATCCACCCTCCTCTTTCTATGCATATATACGAATCTATAGGTCTAAACATGCCCCTACTGCTCGTATAGTAATAGAAGACAGGCTCGGCAAATTTCTTATCACGAGCTCGCCAATAGATCATAACGGCAAGGGGCGAAATCTCCATGAAAAAATGGAACACTCTGTTCATCGCTGCTTTTTTTATTTTTTTAACAGCCACTGTGATTACACACCCACAAGCCTCTTTGCAAGCGTCGAAAAATGGACTTGCAATGTGGTGGGAGGTTGTGTTTCCATCATTGCTTCCTTTTTTTATTTTGTCCGAGCTATTAATTAGTTTTGGGATTGTCAGATTTGTCGGAGTATTATTAGAGCCATTTATGCGCCCCATCTTCCGGGTGCCAGGTGTAGGCGGATTTGTCCTAGCAATGGGAATGGCTTCAGGGTTTCCTTCCGGTGCGAAATTAACGACAAGATTGAGGCAGGAAAGGCAGCTGACGCGGATCGAAGCAGAGCGTCTCGTTTCCTTTACAAATTCATCGAATCCATTGTTTATTTTCGGTGCGGTGGCTGTTGGTTTTTTTCATCACCCTGCTCTAGGCATTGTATTGGCAAGCGCACATTATTTAGGGAACCTTGCTGTTGGTGTGACGATGCGGGGATATAAAGCGAGGCATGATGCGCATCTAAGAAGCCGTAAGAAATTTTTATTCCCGCCGTTTAAAGAGGCATTCAATGCTCTTCATACAGCAAGACTCGCAGAGAAAAGACCGCTCGGCCAAATTTTAAGTGATGCAGTCATGTCATCAGTCCAAACACTCTTTATGATTGGCGGCTTTATTATCTTATTTTCTGTGTTTAGCAAAATGCTGTCAGTTGTCCATGTGACAGACCTTTTATCCATAGGGCTCGGATATATGCTGCAAACGATGCATCTTCCGCCAGAATTAGACCTTGCCATGATTGCCGGTTTATTTGAAATCACATTAGGAAGCCAGATGACGGGGGCACAGGAAGTCACCCTTCTCGCTAAAACCATTGTGGTCAGCTTTATTTTAGGATTCAGCGGGTTTTCTGTTCAAGCCCAAGTCGCGGGCATTCTAGCGGCAACCGATATCCGCTTTAAACCATTTTTCTTCGCCCGTTTGCTTCACGGGATTTATGCAGCTGTTTTTGCCTTTTTATTATTCAAGCCTCTTTATGTCTCTCGATCAGACATCGCTCTCCCGGCGGGTGCCTTTGATGCAGGCCAGCAGGTCGTCATGTTCAGCAGCGTGCTTTGGAATCAGCTTGTGACAGCTGGTCCTTTGATCACACTTTGCAGCTTGATTGTGTATATCGCGCTCTACTATCGGAAATTAAAAAATGGATGAGTGCTGGGTGCACTCATCCATTAAATTTTTCCTTCAGCGCTGCCTCTACCTCTTTTGGTACAAGATCTTTGACTGCCCCATGATATTTCGCTACTTCTTTGACAATGCTGGAGCTTAAGAAGGAATATTGATTGTTGGTCATCATAAAAAACGTTTCAATTTCATCGTCTAACACTTTGTTCATTGAGGTGCCTTGCATCTCATACTCAAAGTCCGTCACAGCCCTTAGTCCGCGTAAAATGACTTTGGCTTCTTTTTGCTTCGCATAATCAACGAGAAGGCCGTGAAAGGATTCAACTTTGATATTTGGCAGCTCCTTCGTCGCTTGGCGAATAAGCTCACACCGTTCTTCAACAGTAAATAACGGTTTTTTAGATGAATTATTTAATACACATACATACACTTCATCAAAAATCTTTGCACCTCTTTTGATGATATCCAAATGCCCCAATGTGACTGGATCGAAGCTGCCCGGACAAACGGCTATGTTCCCCATATTAATTTCCCCGCTTTCTATAGATCGTAATACCAGTCAATCCGTACAGTTCCTGTCTTGTGATGTGAAGTTGTCCTGCTTCTTCTGGCAGCTTCACATCTTTATCGTGCTCACACACGATCACGCCGTCATCTGTTAACAAGGCGTGCTCGTCAATCATTTCAAGAAGTGCTTTTAGCTGTTGATCTTTATAGGGCGGATCAAGGAAGATGGCTTGAAAGGATTCCTCTCGTTTCACAACAGCTGCGAGTGCACGCTTTGCTTCATTTCGAAACACTTCACTTTGATCCATTAGCGACAATTGATTCAGGTTGCCTTTAATCGTCTGAATCGCCTTCATATCTCGATCAACAAATATGCAATGATCGAATCCTCTAGAAAGCGCTTCAATTCCTAAACCACCGCTTCCTGCAAATAAATCAAGAGCCCATCCACCATCGAAATACGGGCCGATCATATTAAATATCGATTCTTTTACTTTATCTGTCGTCGGTCTTGTTGATTGACCTGGTACCGCTTTAAGTGTGCGGCCTTTTCTCGTTCCAGAGATGACTCTCATTTTTCCACCACTTTTTCTGCTTGCTTCTATTGGTCATTGTTGATGACAAAAAATTCAACATTATCTTACCACATCACTCCTCAAGGAACAATGCGCGGATTTTCATTCATTTTCTATGTATAGATCAAGAAATCCGGGGTCATACTACTTATAACAGCATCTGATGTGGTGCTGTTGCCAACCGCGGAGAAGACTTACGTTTCCCCATAAGTTCTTCCTCCGGTTTCTCCTCTCCCTTTGCCTTCTCCTTAATGAATCATTAAGAATAGAAGGACCCCGCGGGTGATGCCGCGGGGATTTTTTTGTGTCTTTAAAAGCCCACCTTATAATCATACTCTTTTGCTTTGTCCAATTTGGATTCGTACTCTAATTTAATAAAAGGTTTATATGAAGGCTCAACACGTTTCACAAATGGTAACGAGCTGAGCTTAGCCATATGGCGCTCAAGATCATTCATATCACAATAGATCACCGCATATTTCATTTTCCTTGAAATATAGTGAACATTCCCGAATTTTCTTAGCGCTTTTGACTGCTTTAACGAATGCAGCCAGACGACCATCCCTTGACGTTTGGTTTCCATCTTTTCACCTGCCGCTTTTCAATTCTTTTCATTCATTATGTAAAAGACGAGACATTCAAGTCTCGTCAAGATACTTTACAGCCGCAGCTGCCACCTGATCCACAGCCACCGCCGCATGATGATAGACCATCAAAATATGGGTTCCCTGTTGGAACTTTAATATATGCTGATACAGCTTGACCGATTTCAATACTAATCTCATCTAAGATGGATTGAATCGCTGTTTCTGCTTTTTTGAAATCAACCACTGTATCGTGAAGATCTAGCTTTCTTTTGACCTCACGCATTTCCTTTGAGATCGTTCTATAGTCCGGATGGTATTTGCCGAACCGCTGCACATCCTCATATTGCTCTTTTACTTTTGTAAAATGGGCAATAATTTGTTGGGCTTCTTCGTCTTGCTGGAGACGCTTAAAGCAGTTGCGGTAATGTTCAGCCTCCTCCGACTGAAGAATCATGGCAGCCAATTGATTTGCTTCCTCTTGGAGCTCCACAGATTCGATTGTCGCATACATAAATGTTGCACCTCCAATTCATAGTTTACCACGAAACCTATGGATCAGAAAATGCTTTTACGTGACAAATACATCCCATGTTTCTCTTTTCTGTTTATATTCTGGATGACGAGAATTCAGCACAACGGTCATTTTATGCTTTCCTTTTGAAAGGTGCTTGACCACAAATGCCGCAGTATACTCATTCCCTGCACGTTTCCCGTCTACATACACTGTGAAATATCCCGCCTTCTCGTTCTTTTTTAGACGCTCTGGCTGAAGATGAAAATCTTGAAGTGTACTTTCTATATAGACCGACGATCCTTGCACTTTGTATTTCAAAAAGCCTTGCTGCTGCATTTCGCTTTTGGTTTGCTGCATGACTGGTACTGCTGGGTCTTGCTTGATCACTTGCTCTTCTCCATGTTGACTTTGACACCCGGTAACAAGAAAAAGCAATGCGCCTATTGACAGCATCCATTTCATCATCTGATTCTCCTTTCATCTACTTTTATAGGATGCTCAGGAAATAGACATCTTAATCAACTCAAAAAAGCCTCAACCGGCTCCATTTTGATTGCGCATTGCTTGGAACATTTGAATCATCATTTCAGCCATTTGGACGCTATTGCTCAACTGACTTACACGATGAGGAATGGTTTTTTCGTAAAAGTTCATTTTATCTAATTCAAAGGACGAGAGATTTTCAGGATGTCGCGTCAGCTGTCTGTACCAGAGAGGACGCTGCCTTATGAATTTGATTCGATCCTCTTCGGCCATGACAAATTCCTGTACTTCTTTTCGCACCAGAAGCATCCCCTTTCACTTAATCTTTCCTGAAGGAGAATGGGTGCTGACTGCCTCCAGATGAACCTTTCTTTGAACCATTGGATGAAAATTGGCCGAGTAAGCTTTGTAAAGAGGAAATAGACTGGCTCATTTTGTTAATCTGTTCATTCATTTGATCAGCGTCCATTTTTTTCACAGCAGAAACCATTTTAGACATAAAATCTGCTTTTCCTGCTTCACTTGGCTTAGAGGCTTTTTCTTCTTTAGTGTCTTCAGATTTCGATTGCCGGTAAGGTGACCACATCTCATCTTCCTCACCAAACATGACCCAATTCTCGTAGACACTTTGCCAGCTTTTTTCTTGCGTTTGCACTTCTTGAATTAACTTCGGATGGCGTCTGACGAATTGTTTAAATTCATCAATGGATGTTTGTTTTTGCTTGTTTGTCATATCCTCACCCCCCATACAAATGCCTACTATACTATATACACCAGCATCTATTTTGGTGAGCCTCTTTTTAAACATCAAAAAACAGCTGCGACTTATGCAGCTGCTTTCGTTTAAGATGATTTCTTGATGAAATTCTGGGTGTAATATTTTTCTTTCACTCCTACGCCAAGATGCGTGTAATCTTTATTTAATAACGCCTTCCTGTGACCTTCACTATTGAGCCAGCCCTCTACCGCTGCAGGTCCATCGACATAGTTATAGGCAATGTTTTCACCTGCGAGCTGAAAGCCCACCTCGCCTCTTTCTAACCGGTCTTTCAGCGTACCGTATTTTTTAGATTCATGGGAGAAATAATGATTCTCTTTCATGTCCTCACTATGCATAAAGGCCACTTCAGAGGTTTCATCATCCCACTTTAAGATCGGCAGGTTGTACTTATGGCGGATAATATTGGTCATATCAAAAATTTGTTTTTGACTGGATGTTTCGATATCTTTCCACTTTTCGCCCGATATTGGCTCAGGTTCTACCAATTGACCTCGGTAGACGACCTCATACGGCTTTTGTTTCACAAATGTATCTGCGTTGAAGGCCCTGATACTTGAAAGGGTGCTTTCAAACTTATCCATGTAAAGCTGAACATACACATCATCTCCCACTTTCACAGTGGGTCTTGTATTCATATCATCTTCTGAGAATTCAAAGCGGTATGAATTTTGTTCATCCTCTACATGAATGTAAGGTGCAATTTGTGTTTTCTTAAATACTTCACTTGTGGCTTGACCGATTTTAAATGGTTCTACATTCAGTCCGTCTCCTGTTGCAAACAAGGTCACCACTTTACTATCCTTTACCCCTACTTGAATATAGTGCTTCTTCGATTGGTTGTAAATCCACCAGTCATAATCATATGCGGAAGGATCAATGCGATCTGGTTCTCCCAGCTGTTTAAGCACTTCGTTTGAAGATTTCCCCATAAAGGACATGAGCCCCTTCTTTGGGATATTGATCGGCTTATCGCTAGATGTTTCTTCATTAGACACCTTCGGTTCATTGCTGTTTTCTTTTTCTGGTGAAGATCCATATTGAATAAACAGAACGTACGTTCCAGATATAATCAGGAGGATGAGGAGTGTTTTGAGCACAGTTTTCAAATAAACACCTCCGTTAAATTGGCAAGGTACAAAAAGTACCTTCTACTGTCATTTAAACAAAACTTGCTCCATTTATCAACGACAATACAGCCTATTTAACACGAATTTAAAATATGCCCCTCTTAATGAAGAAATCCTTGTCCATGATCTTGATCCTGTTGAGAGATTTCTGTCAGTGCATCTCCCGCGCGATCATTTGATAAATCTTCGACTGATAAATCTCCAAGAGCGACAATCCCTGTTAATGCACCGTTTTTCACAACGGGAATGCGGCGGAGCTGATGCTCTGACATGAGCCGGACAATTTCTTCAAGCGTTGCATCTTCTTCAGCAGTTAGTACTTCCTTTGTCATCAGCGAGCCCACTTCCTGTGAATTTGGCTTTTTTTCTGCAATGCCTCTAAGCACAAGGTCACGGTCTGTCACTATTCCAACGAGCTGTTCTCCGTCAACTACTGGAATGGCACCGATGTCAGCATCTCTCATTTTGACTGCTGCTTCATACGTATTGTCATCTTGCTGACATGTCACTACTTTTTTTGTCATAATATCTTTGATTTTTTTCGTTTTCACGTTGATTCCTCCATCCGTTATTTTCTTTATTACTGTAACCAGCTTATAAAAGAACATACCTTTCACAGTTGAAAGTTTAACGCTTTCATACTATGATTGTCAGTAAAGGGAAATTTTATAAGGAGGGGTTTTGGGTGAAGTTTGAAGGTACGGGGATTGAAGAGGTATCAGCTGACTTAAATAAATTAGATTTCATTATGGAAAGTGAAGGATTTGTACGAGCCGATCAATGGGATTATGAGCGTGTGACGTACGACAGAAAGTACAGCATGGTAGAGGGAACCTTTTATTTACGAATTTCCGGCTACGCCACTGAAGGAGATGTCGGTTCCAAAAAGGCACACATCCAGCTTCTAACACCATTACTTGGAAAACATTATTATCCACATGGCGTTGAATATGGCGAAGGCGAAGAATTCCCTAAGTCTCTCATCCAATCAAGCAAAAAAACACTCGCACAGCTGAAGGAAAAACTAGAAGCCATGACGGCTGAAGCATAAAACAAGGCTAAAATGATCTTTTAGCCCTTTTTCTAAGATGAAAGCACAGCCAGTCGGCTGTGCTTTTTTATTCATATTTCGGAATAAGCGCATCTGGTACGGCATCTTTTGCTCTTTCTTTTCTTGCCCAGTCAAAGAAGACAACAGCAAGAATAGAGCCGTACACAATCTCCTGAATAATTTTCATCAAAATGGCACCTAGCTGCTGATCCTCTAGCAGTGGCAAGGTGTGGAACATTTCAGGACCAGTGAGAGCAAGGCCTGCAAGCATATCACTTGGCACACATAAATGCAGTGCTTGTATCCATGCACCCGCATCAGAATAGGTTGCATAGATCGGTGCCTCACTAAACATGATGAGTGCACAGGCCGGAGTCATCAATATCCCGTCTGCCATGATATATCCAAGCTTCAAAATGCCTGTGATCTGTGGCAGACTTTGGACTTTATGGACAAGCGGCCACCACATGAAAAAGGCAGCGATAAAAATAACAACCGTCATCAATGCATGGTAAAACGGATCTGTTTTCACAAAATCAAACACAAGTGGAATGTGATACAGCGAAAACAAGCCGTTAAACCCAAGCAGTGCAATTAAAGGCTTGGAAAACAAACGGAAAACAGCTTGAATACCTGGTGTTTGAATGATCCGCTCCCAGATGGCTGCAGGCAATCCTGTAATAAGGAGAGGCGGGATGACTAAATAGAGCACTGCCATTTGCGCCATATGTGCACTAAACATAATATGCCCCATTAAATCAATTGGGCTCCCTTTCACAGCATATAACAGAACAAGCCCCGTCAGAAATAACGTTTTCTCTTTCACCGTCGCACGGTGCTTCCCCTTTGTCACAAGAAGCAGATAAAGAGCAGCTGCTATCACAATACAAGTCAAATAATAAGGGCTCCATAATGCCCGAAATCCGAATATTTCTAAGTTCTCCATTGCTGCGCCTCCTTCAAGGGCAAAGCGGGTTTACCACCATATAATGGTCAAAAAGGCTAATACGGTAATAAACGCAACAAACACACCTGAGTATAGAAACAAGGCGGGTGTTTCATGCCCTTTTTGGTTCATGTGCATAAAATAATAAAGCTGAAAAGCCACCTGAATGCCTGCAAGCAGTAAAATAAATGGTACAGCGAACCAATTTCCAACGTCTTCTGAGGCGATCGTTAAAAACGCAACAAATGTTAATCCAATCATCAAGCCGAAAGAAATGAGCTGATGTTTCATTTCTTCGGCATTTTTCTTTTTACGATATACAAGGTCGACTTTGGACTGATTTGTGTTTTTATTTCCCATTCTTATCCCACCATTCCCATTAAATATACAACGGTAAAGATGAAGACCCACACAACATCAATGAAGTGCCAATAGAGACTTGCCACATAATATTTCGGTGCATTGTATAAATCGAGTCCGCGTCTCATATTTCGAATCATGAGAGCGGTAATCCAGCAAAGTCCGAAGGCGACGTGAGCTCCGTGAGTTCCTACAAGTGTATAGAAGGAAGAACCAAGAGCTGAGCTGGTAATCGTAAATTCATACGCATGCACGTAGTGATAAAACTCATAAATCTCAACCCCTAAAAATCCAGCACCTAAAAGGACCGTGATACCAAGCCAAAGCTGCATCTTTTTAAAGGCAAAGTTTTTCATATGATACATGGCATACACACTCGTTAAACTGCTCGTTAATAGAAGCATTGTGGCAATAAAGACAAGTGTGAGGTCAAACATATCAGTTGTTTTTGCTCCGCCTGCATTTGAGTTTTTCAGCGCCAAATACGTGGCGAAAAGCGATGCAAACAGAACGGTTTCTCCTCCAAGAAACAGCCAGAACCCGACAAACTTATTCTTCCCTTCTAACGTGGCTTTCTCAGGAGAAGCCGGAAAGGTTTCCGCCGTCATTTTTTGTGGTTCCATTATGCTTTCACCCCTTTATCATCGTCGTCGGTCAAATCTTCTTTGTGAATATGGTATCCATGATCATCTTTCAGAGACCTAACGAGCATGGTCGCAAACGTAATACCAAGACCAATGAAGATCACTGGAAGCCCCCAGTCGTGCTCTTGACGATACATGAAACCAAACGCTGACACAAATAGACCGAATGAGATAATGACAGGCAAAATGGAATTATTCGGCATGTGAATATCATCGAGCGGTTCAGATGCTGTCATTCCTTTTTTACCATCCATTTTTTCAATCCATAATGGATCTAGTCCTCTCACAAGCGGAAGCTGTTTAAAGTTGTATTCTGGCGGAGGCGAAGACACTGCCCATTCAAGTGTTCTTCCATCTCCCCAAGGATCGCTCGATACACGCTCCCCTTTTGCTGTTGTCCAGATGATATTAATCAGCATGATCACAACAGCTACAAACATAAACAGTGCCCCAATCGTACTGATCAAGTTCCCAAGCTCGAGACCCTGACCTGGCAGGAACGTAAAGACTCGGCGCGGCATGCCCCATAGACCGAGAAAATGCTGGATAAAGAAAGTTAAGTGGAAACCGATGAAAAACAGCACAAAGCCAATTTTTCCAAGTTTCTCATTCAGTATCTTTCCAAACATCTTCGGCCACCAGTAATGCACACCTGCTAAAATACCGAATACAACCCCGCCGATAATGACGTAATGGAAATGCGCCACAACAAAATACGTATCATGGAACTGATAATCCGCTGCAGCTGCCGCAAGCATGACTCCGGTTACCCCGCCAAGTAAGAACGACGGAATAAAGGCAACAGAATAAAGCATCGGCGTTGTAAACTTCACATTACCGCCCCATATCGTGAGCAACCAGTTGAATACTTTAATTCCTGTTGGCACCGCAATTGCCATGGTCGCTACGGCAAAGATCGCATTAGCGATAGGTCCAAGCCCTGTTGTGAACATGTGATGCGCCCACACCATGAATCCAAGGAAACCAATCAATACAGTAGCGAACACCATGGACGAGTAGCCAAACAGTCTTTTTCTTGCAAACACAGGAATGATCTCAGAGAAGATTCCGAATGCAGGCAGGATCAAGATATATACTTCTGGGTGTCCGAAAATCCAGAACAAATGCTCCCAGATGATTGTATTTCCTCCAAGCTCTGGATTGAAAAAGCTCGTGTCAAACATTCTATCAAGCATCAGCATCGCAAGCCCTGCTGTCAGCGGCGGGAATGCGAATAAAATAAGTGCGGAGGCGACAAATGTCGTCCAAGTAAAGAGCGGCATTCTCATATACGTCATACCAGGCGCTCTCATATTAATAATCGTTGCAAGAAAGTTAATCCCGGCAATCAGCGTACCAATACCCGCTATCTGCAAACCTAAAATATAGAAATCCATTCCATGCCCTTCAGAATTCAACGTGAGCGAAGCGTATGCAGTCCAGCCTGCATCAGGTGCTCCGCCCA
Organism: Bacillus sp. ABR; assembly: GCF_056172715.1. NCBI lineage: Bacteria > Bacillati > Bacillota > Bacilli > Caryophanales > Bacillaceae > Bacillus > Bacillus sp. ABR. The sequence continues at coordinate 442,574 of NZ_JAOYSL010000003.1, forward strand.
TAAACCATCCAAGGTTTAAGAAAATTCCTCCGAAAAAGAATAACCAAAAACCAAGTGAATTCACAAACGGAAATGCTACGTCACGTGCACCAATTTGAATTGGTACAACCGCATTCATTAATGCAAATAAAAGCGGCATAGCTGCAAGGAAAATCATTGTCGTTCCATGCATCGTCATGATTTCATTGTAAACCCCTGCACTGACAAAATCACTTTCAGGGATGGCTAGCTGAATACGGATAAACATCGCTTCGATTCCGCCAACCAAAAAGAAAAATCCCCCTGCCACTAAATATAATATGGCAATTTTTTTGTGGTCAACCGTTGTCAAGTAATCCCATAAGACAGCGCCAAACCCCCGCTTTTTAGCTATTGTACTCACCATGAAATCCCCCTCTTATCTCCCATTTGCCCCTTTTCATATAGATGTCTTTCTTCACGATCCTTTAAACAGACTATGTCTGACAGATGACGACTTCTCGGTTGTAGAGACATATTCGGGAGCTCTTAACAAAAACTTCACATCGATCACATACCCTCTTGCATATCTGCTTCTAGTTGTTACTCGACTTTAAGACCTTTTAAATACTCGTAAAGTGCATCTGCTTCTGAGTCATTTAATTTAGGGTACGTTCCTGTCATCTTATTACCTGGTTTAAAGCTTTCTGGATCTTTCAGCCATGCTTTCACATTTTCTTTGTTCATGTCTTTGATTCCAGCTACTTTCGTCCGTTCTCCGAAGGTCGCAAGGTTTGGTGCTGTCCTTGCTGCTTCCGGCCGTTCGTCACCAGGCTCTACTGCGTGACAGCTTAAACAGTTTTTCTCTTTAAATAGCTTTTCACCCTCTAAAGCGAGATCTTTTGTGGATTCAGGCTTCTTGTAATCAGCCATTTTTTTCGTCCATCCTAAGAACTCATCTTGAGAAAGCGTTTTAACTTTAAAGTCCATTAAAGCATGTGACGGTCCGCAAAGCTCCGCACATTTCCCGTAGAAATATTCCCCTGCATCTTTCGTTCGTTTCGAGTCAAAGATTAAATAAAATTTGTTCTCATTATCTGTGTTTGTATCAATTTTACCGCCAGCCGATGGAACCCAGAATGAGTGTTTGACATCGGATGCTTTTAGCTTAAAGTACACCTTTTGATCTGTTGGTACGATCAATTCCTGACTTGTGACAATCCCATAATCAGGGTATTCAAATTCCCACCAATATAAGCTGGCCCTTACATTCACAACAAGTGTCTTTTCAGGATCTCGTTTTTTCTTATCCATAGCGCTTGTATCCCCTAGTTCAAGCGTGTATGCCACAACAGGTACAACGAGAATAATGAGTAGAAGAATCGGAATCGCTGTCCACGTGATTTCCAAGTTGCGGTTTCCTTCCACTTGCTTTGGAATCGTATCTTCTCCCACTTTAGAACGTTTGAATTTAATGATGACGTAAAAGAAAATGATCGATACAACAATGACGACAAGAACCATAATAAGTGTACTCAGTACCGTTAGGAAAAACTGTTTATCTGCTACTTCCCCAACTGGCTTGAGTGTTGATAAGTATGGTTCACCACAGCCCGCCAAAACGAGCGTCAGTAAGAGAAACAGTGAATAAACACGCCATTTTCTTATCATAATTTGTCCCAACCCCTTTTGCTTGATCTCCTTTGCCTTTCGCTTTTTACCTCTTATTTATAAAATCACTTCTCACCCATCTATAACCCCCGCCTCTTATAAAAGCACTTACATTTCCTCTTTTCATAAAAAAATGATGTTTTTACTCAAAATACCATCTATGTATAAACAGAAAGCCGCCTAAATAGAACTGAATATCAGGCGGCTTTCATAGTTGTTAGAAAATGTTGTGTTATAAGATATAGCCATTGTTTTGATGTGATCAAAGTGTATTTCACTCTAGAATAGTGTAATAATAATCATCGCTACGAAAAAGATGGTTAAGTAGTTTAATGAATAAACGAACATGAGCGTTGACCACTTCATGACGTCTTTCATTTTAAAGCCCATAAGGCCAATAACAAGCCATCCAATATTAAGCAGTGTACCAAGTGCGACAATCGGCCATCCTAATCCACCTAAGAAAAATGGAAGTGGAAGAAGACATGCTGTCCAAATGATGATTTGGCGTTTTGTGACTTCAAAGCCGTAAACAACTGGCAGCATTGGAATGCCCGCCTTACGGTAATCTTCTGTTTTCTTAATCGCAAGTGATAGGAAGTGCGGGATTTGCCAAATGAACATAATCATAAACAAAACCCAAGCCGTTGTGTCGATTGTACCTGTGACAGCTGTCCAGCCAATTAATGGCGGAACCGCGCCAGATACACTTCCGATGACTGTATTGATGGTGTAATGGCGTTTAGACCACATGGTGTAAAGAACCGCATAAGTAAAGACTCCAATAAATCCAATCACTGCTGATGTAATGGTTGTCATCAGAAGCATAATGAGTCCTAATACAACAAGCAGAATGCCAAATGCATACGCTTGCCCCGGCTGAATTTTACCTGTAACCGTCGGCCTTGTTTTTGTTCTTTCCATTAATATATCAATATCACGGTCAAACGCATTATTAATCGCGCATGAACCGGCAATAATAAGAGAAGAACCAATCATTGTTAACAGCACAATATCAAGATTTCCAAGGAAACTCATACCTGTAAAATAAAAAGCAAGCCACATTCCAGTAAATGTCGTAATGAAATTGGAATTGACGATGCCCATTTTAATCAGAGCAAGAAAATCTTTCCACGCTGTTGTTTCTTCTATTTGTCCATGAATAGCTGCTTCCGCGGCTGTTTTGGAATTTGCCAATGTGTATAACCTCCCTTGCCCAAACCTTCAAACGAACGAATGACACGTAAAATCATTACAACTCTATCATACAAGATAAACAGCTGTAAAAAAACATCCTATTAAATAATAAACGACAAACTTGAAGTTATTTGTGAACTTTTCGTGAATTTATTAGGATATATGTGTGTTTCAGAAGGCGGTGCAAAATGAAATATTCTCTCCTCTATTTCTATCAGACTGTCAAAGAAAGATCAAGCACTCTAAATCTGTAAACTTTGTGAACTAACATATCATTTTTTTGTGAACTTTGGTCATTATGAATTGCAACAGAACACGCATTTGGCTTAAACTTGAGAGCATGTGAGGTTTTCATTTACATCAGAAGTTTTTTAGAGAAGGTGAAATAATTTGATGAAATTTGCTTTAAGGCTATTGAGCGTGATCACAACGTTTGTGATGCTGATCGTACTGATTGGCGGTGCGCTTGTTACGAAAACCGGTTCGGGTCTTGGCTGCGGTAGACAGTGGCCCCTTTGCCACGGTCGTTTCTTTCCTGAAATGAACCCCGCTTCCATCATCGAATGGAGTCACCGCATGTCAACAGGGGTTTCCACCATTCTTGTTCTGGCACTAGCGGTCTTATGCTGGAAAAAAATTAGTCCAGTATTCCGTGAAACCAAATTTTTGGTCATCATGTCCATTATATTCTTAGTGCTTCAAGCGCTTTTAGGAGCTCTTGCCGTCGTATTTGGTTCTAACGCACTTGTGATGGCACTGCACTTCGGTATTTCACTCATTTCATTTGCTTCAGTATTACTGCTTGCCCTTCTTGTCTTTGAAGCAACCAGATCTGAAACAAAGCTTGTGAAGCCGCTTCATATCGGCAAAAAGATGCAGTTCCATATTTATGGGTTGATCACATATACGTATATCGTTGTCTATACGGGTGCTTATGTGAGACATACAAAGTCAAGCCTTGCTTGCTCTGTCTTCCCGTTTTGTTCAAAAGACGGTGCGCTTCCAACTTATTTTAATCAGTGGGTTCAAATGTCTCACCGAGCAGCAGCACTTCTTTTATTCGTCTGGATATTTGTCGCTATGTTCCATGCCATGAAACATTATAAAGAACAGAAGCAGCTGTATTATGGATGGATCATCTCAGCCATTCTGATTACACTTCAAGCCATTTCAGGTGTGATGTCTGTTTATTCTCAGCTTGCACTTGGTTACGCGTTGGCTCATTCATTCTTTATTTCTTGTTTGTTTGGGGTACTATGCTACTTCTGCTTACTTATTGCCCGGTTTAAATATGAAAGCAAAGAGCCATTTAAATAAGATTTACATCCCCCTTTCATGCCGAAAGGGGGATTTTTTTATTGTTGTTTTGCTTCTTCGAATAGCGAGATGGCTTTTTTGCGTCTTTCCCCGTGATCAACTGTTGGCAGCGGGTATGTATCCCCTAGTACACAGCTCGATTTCAGTTGTTCATCGATCGGCATTTTACTTGGTTCATGAATCCATTTTTCATCGACATGCTTAAGCTCTGGTACATATCTTCTAATATATTCCCCGCTCGGATCAAATCGCTTTGACTGAGTCGTTGGGTTAAAAATACGGAAGTATGGAACGGCATCTGTCCCAACAGAAGCTGCCCACTGAAATCCTCCGATATTCGAAGCCTCATCATAATCCACAAGCTTTTTTGCAAAATACGCTTCTCCCTTTCTCCAATCAATCAAATAGTCCTTTGTTAAAAATGAGGCGGTGACCATTCTTAAACGGTTATGCATCCAGCCTTCCTCATTTAACTGCCGCATCCCTGCATCGACGAGGGGAAAGCCTGTTTCACCTTTACACCATGCGTTAAACAGCGTCTCATCTTCATTCCATTTCATCCCTTGAAACGCCGAATTAATTTCTTTTTCTTTCATCTCTGGATAATGAGCATAAATCATATGGTAAAAATCTCGCCATGCTAGCTCTTTGATAAAGGTTTCTCTGCCCTCGTCTTCAAACAGCGCTTCCTCCTGAACCGCATGGAAGATCGTTCGGATTGAGATTGTCCCTGTTTTTAAGAAACGTGACAGCTTGCTCGTTCCAAAAACAGATGGAATATCTCGTTTTTCATGGTAACGTGTTAATCTTTTTTGGATAAAGTCATGCAGCGTGTTCATCGCTTTGTGTGAGCCGATTTGATCAAATTTCCTTGAGCATTTCTTGATCATGCTGCGTAGTTTGTCATTCCCTTCATGCGAAAGTGACTCATCACAAATCGTATGAGCGCTGCTGAGAAATGATTTGTCAACTTTTATCACAGGCTGCTTCTCTTGCTTTCGCCATGATTGATAGTATGGAGTAAACACTTGATAATGAGTGCCATCCGCTTTTAAAATATCTTGCGCCCCGTGAAGGTGTGTATCTTGCCATTTTGACACATGAATGCCCTTCTTTTCTAAAAAATCGGTTACGTGATGGTCACGCCTTTGTCCGATTCCCACTTGATCTTCATTAAAAAAAACAGCTTTGATGTCATACAGATCGATCACTTGCTGAAAGGCACGCAAGACATCTCCATAGAGAAGGTGAACATACATTTGAGATTCTCTTGCTTCCTTGACGAAATGCGCCACGTTTTGGAAAAAATGTTCGTTGTTTAAATCGAGGTCCATTTCAGTAAAGAATGGATCTAGATGATAAAGAGCAAATAATTTGTACTCGTGTTTTTTTGCATATGTGATCGCTTTTGATAAGGCGATATGATCATCTAATCGCATATCCCGGCGAAACCATATCACAACAATTTTGTCCAACCTTCTTCACCTCACTCTATAGTGTAATCACTCTCACTTGCTGCTGCACATTTTAATGCGCTCAAGAAAAAGACACATCACGGTGGATGTGTCTCACTTCTTATTCAGGCTTTAATACAATGAGCAGATCACCTGTTTGAATCGGTTCTCCATTCGTCACATGTATTTCATCTACGACCGCAGAAAATGGGGCTTGTACAGTCGTTTCCATTTTCATGGCTTCATTGATCATCAAATGCTCGCCTTGTGAAATTTTTTGCCCTTTTTCCACGAGTACTTTAATGACAGTGCCTGGCATCGACGCGGCGATGTGATTTGGATTCGAGCGGTCCGCCTTCATTTTTTCTTGAACGGAGGATTTGATGCTTTCATCTTTAATCACCACTTCACGCGGCTGGCCATTTAACTCAAAGTAAAGAACTCTTGTGGCATCTGGATTCGGTTCGCCAATTGATACGAGTTTGACAATAAGGGTTTTTCCTTTTTCAATTTCTACCTCAATCTCTTCTCCAAGTCTCATCCCGTAGAAGAACGTTGGTGTATCAAGAACAGAGATGTCACCATAGCTTTCTGCTGTTTGGACAAATTCAGAAAAGACTTTCGGATATAAGGCATACGCAATTGCGTCTTTCTCTGTTAATGTCAGGTCATGAGATTCTTTGAACTGCTTCTTAATGTCTTCAAAGTCCACTGGCTTCAGCTTCTCACCAGGTCTGACAGTAAGAGGCTCTTCCCCTTTTAAAATCAGCTTTTGCAGTTTTTCTGGGAATCCGCCATGCGGCTGGCCTAAATAGCCTTTAAATAATTCCACAACAGAATCCGGGAAGTCTAGTGTTGCTCCTTTTTCATAGACATCTTCTTCTGTTAGATCATTTTGCACCATATAAAGTGCCATATCTCCAACTACTTTAGAGGATGGTGTTACCTTTACAATATCACCAAACATGTCATTCACACGTCTATACATTTCCTTTACTTCATTCCAGCGTTCGCCAAGCCCGACACCTTTCGCCTGCTGCTGCAAGTTACTATATTGACCGCCAGGCATTTCATGCTCATAAATTTCTGTATGAGGCGAATTCATGCCGCTTTCGAATTCATGATAGTATTTTCTGACGGAATCCCAGTATTGAGAAAGGCGTTCGACAGATTGGACGTTCATGTCTGGCTTTCTTTCATGTCCATCTAAAGCATAATAAAGTGAGCTTGCACTTGGCTGCGATGTGAGTCCTGCCATAGAGCTGACGGCAACATCCACAATATCAACACCTGCATCAATCGCTCTTGCATAGGTGAACAGTCCATTTCCACTCGTGTCATGCGTATGAAGATGGATAGGGATTGTAAGCTCATCTTTTAAAGCAGAGACTAGCTCATAGGCTGCCTGCGGTTTTAATAACCCCGCCATATCTTTAATACCTAAAATATGTGCTCCGGCAGATTCAAGCTCCTTCGCAAGAGATACATAGTACCCAAGATCATATTTTGGACGAGACGGATCAAGGATGTCCCCCGTATAACAAATGGCCGCCTCTGCCACTTTGCCTGATTCCCTAACAGAATCAATAGCAAGCGTCATGCCTTTGACCCAGTTCAAGCTATCGAAAATACGGAACACGTCAATGCCTGCCTCGGCAGATTCTTTTACAAATGCTTTGATCACATTATCCGGATAGTTTGTATATCCGACAGCGTTTGATGATCTTAATAGCATTTGGAACAGTGTGTTTGGCACTTCTTGACGAAGCTCTTTCAATCGTTCCCACGGATCTTCTTTTAAGAAACGGTACGCGACATCAAATGTAGCACCGCCCCACATTTCCATACTAAACAGCTCCGGCCATAAACCTGCTGTTGGCTGGGCAACTTTCTTTAAATCATGAGTTCTAAAGCGTGTCGCAAGCAAAGACTGATGCGCATCTCTAAAGGTTGTATCAGTTAAAAGGACGTTATTTTGTTCTTTCACCCAGTTGGCAAGTCCTTCAGGTCCATGCGTATCTAACAATTGTTTTGTCCCAGACGGGATCTCTTGATTGAGAGGAAGCTTCGGTACGTCTGGCTTGTCAAAATGAGGCTTCTTTTTCTCCGCAATACCAGGGAACCCATTAATGGTAACGTTACCAATATAAGTTAACATCTTCGTTCCGCGGTCTTTTTGCTTAGGGAAATTAAATAGCTCTGGCGTTGAGTCGATAAACGATGTATCGTATTCTCCTTTTAAGAATTTCTCATGCTTAGCTACGTTTTCAAGAAATGGGATGTTTGTTTTAATCCCGCGAATCCTGAATTCTTGTAAATTTCGGACCATTTTAGCAGCCGCTTGATCAAATGTGAGCGCCCATGTGGACAGCTTGACCAATAGTGAATCGTAATAAGGTGTAATGACCGCACCTTGGAAACTGTTCCCTGTATCAAGACGTACACCAAATCCCCCACCTGAACGGTAGGCCATAATTTTTCCTGTGTCTGGCATAAAGTCATTGAGCGGATCTTCTGTTGTGACCCTTGATTGAATGGCAAAGCCGTGTGTAAAGATATCTTCCTGCTTTGGAATACCAACTTCTTTGCTGTGAAGGTTATGCCCCTTTGCAACAAGAATTTGGGTTTGGACGATATCGACACCTGTGATCATTTCTGTGATCGTGTGTTCTACCTGCACCCTTGGATTAACTTCAATAAAGTAAAACTCTCCATTTGCAACAAGGAATTCTACAGTCCCAGCATTAATGTACGATACATTCTGGGCCAGCTTGACAGCTGCTTCGCAAATATCTTCACGCAATTGATCTGTTAGAGACACACTTGGCGCCACTTCAATGACCTTTTGATGCCGCCTTTGAACAGAGCAGTCACGCTCATATAAATGAATGATATTGCCGTGATTGTCACCAATCACCTGCACTTCAATATGTTTTGGATTCTCAATCAGCTTTTCAACGTATACTTCATCATTTCCAAAAGCAGCTTTTGCCTCTGACTTCGCACGGTCATAGGCTTCCTTCAGCTCTTCTTTTGATCTGACAATCCGCATACCCCGGCCGCCGCCGCCTAGTGAAGCTTTAATAATAAACGGGTAACCGTATTCTTCACCGAATTTTTCGACTTCTTCGACCGAATCAACTGGTCCGTCACTTCCTGGAATGACTGGAATACCAGCTTTTTTCGCTTCTTCTCTCGCCTTTACTTTATCTCCAAACATATCTAAATGCTGAGAAGTTGGACCGATAAATTGAATGCCTTCCTCTTCGCATCGTCTTGCAAAATGAATGTTTTCGGATAAAAATCCGTAGCCTGGATGAATCGCATCCACGTCATTTCGTTTTGCAATTTCGATGATCCCCTCGATATCAAGGTAGGCATCAATCGGTTTCTTTCCTTCTCCAACTAGATATGCTTCATCTGCTTTATAGCGATGATAAGAGCCAGAGTCTTCTTTGGAATAAATGGCCACTGTACGTAAGTTGAGCTCCGTACAGGCCCTGAAGACTCTGATAGCGATTTCCCCTCTGTTTGCAACTAGAACCTTTTGAATTGTTCTCTGTGACATTCTCACTCCTCCATATCCCTTAAAATTTTATATGTACTCTATAATAAAGGAAGAAATGAAAACTGTACACTTTTGTTTTCTAAAGATTCAAAGTTTTCTGCAATCCATTTTTTTCAACCGATGGTTTGCTCATTGATTTTTTCTTTTTGTAACGCTCTTTATATTCAGTAAACATGCTGATATTCAGCAGCATGCCCATACAGATGCTAAGTAAAATGATGGACGATCCCCCGTAGCTGATAAACGGAAGTGTCACCCCAGTGATTGGAATAAGACCTGAAACACCGCCTAAATTGATACAAGTTTGGATCGCAATCATGGAGGAAATTCCTATTGCAAGCAAACTTCCAAACGGATCTTCACACTTTCTCGCAATATAAAAACCTTTCACGACGATGAAACCAAGAAGAGCGATAACGAAAAACACGCCGAAAAAACCAAGCTCTTCTGAGATAATTGCCATGATAAAGTCTGTGTGCGGTTCTGGCAGATATCCGTACTTTTGAACGCTTTCTCCTAGACCGAGTCCAAAAAAGCCGCCTGATCCAATGGCATAATATGAATTAATCAATTGATGCCCAGTAGCCCCTGCATCTTTAAATGGATCTTGGAAACTCTCAAAACGTCCGAGACGATTTTGCGTGAAAATTTTATCCCAAAAAAGAATAATAAATGGGGTCACGACGACCATTACTGCACTAAATAGCGCGAGCAGCTTCGCTAGCGTTTTGCCGCTAAAACCTGAGCATAAAATCATCGCAAGGGCAATCATGCCAATGATAAAGGCTGTCCCATAGTCTGGCTGCAAAATGATAAATCCGCACAGGATAGAGACAATCACGATCGGAGGCGTAACACCTCTTAAAATATGATCAATATAATGCTGCTTTTTGGCATACACCGCAGCAAGATAGATGATGACGACAATCTTCACAAATTCAGCTGGCTGAAGACTAAAAGGTCCTAATTTGATCCAGCTTCTTGCGTTCCCTGCAATATGACCGCCAAAATACACATAGATGAGGGAAAAAACTGAAAGCAGCAGCATACCAATCTGGAATTTCTTATTTGAAAACAGCTGATATGGAACTAATGCTGTAAAGATCAAGATGGCTGCTCCAACAATCATAAATAAGAGCTGTTTCTTAAAAAAGTTATCTGGCGCGGCATCGTATCTGATAACAGATGTAATCATACTTGAGCTATACACCATAACCAAACCGAATGCGCTGATTAAGATAATGGCGAACAATAATGAGTAGTCATACGATTTTAGCATTCTCTTTAACATATAATCCTCTTCCTAACGTCTGTTTCTACTGCTTGATATCTTCTTAGCTGTTCTTATTCTACTACATTTTCTCCGTTTGATCCCGTTTTACCTCTTTTATATTGTTCGTCATTCATGAAAGAATCAAGTCCGTTTGCCGTTAATCCATCAAAAGAAAATAGAGGACAAAAAAACTCAAACTTAGTTGTGGAAGTTTGAGTTTTCAATCATTATTTTTTTGTGAACGCATCATGAAGTGCGGAAAGCTCTCTCTCAAGTTTATCGAGTAGTTTCTTACCTTCATGTTGATCAACTAATCCAAGCCGGACAGCGAAATCAATTTCTCTCGATAATCCGAACATTTGAGTATCTAAAACCTCTTCATAAAGAGGACATTGCGGCATCGTTAAGTTGTCCATTTGCACTTGGATCAATTTTAAAATTTTATCTGCATCCAATTTTAATAAAGCCAGTGCTTTTTGCCGATGATCGACTAAAATTTCTGACGCCAAAAGTATCCCTCCGTTCCCCAGGCGAGTACCTAATTCTTCTATTTATCATAAAGCGAAACGCCCAAAATTGCAAGCAGATTTGTACAGTTCGCTTTGTAAAAATAAAAAGAAGACATTCATCATTAAAAGATACTCATCTCATATTTTTCACTCATGAGCTCAAGCAGCTTAATCCCAGCAATGCTATTCCCTTTTTCATCCAGTGCAGGACCAAAAATTCCGATCCCAAAATCATATGGAGCCGCTCCCATAATCCCGCCTGAAACACCGCTTTTAGCGGGTATGCCGATATTAATGGCGAATTCACCGCTTGCATTGTACATGCCGCACGTCACCATAAAGGTTTTACAAATTCTAGCGACATCTTTTGAAAGAATTTGCTGCCCCGTCTCTGGATGTCTGCCATCTAATGAAAAAACACAAGCAATTTTCGCCAAATCTAAGCTGTTCATCATGATGGCACATTGTTTCGTATACACGTCCATAACCTCTTCTACGTTCCCTCTAATAATATGATATTGCTTCATATAATAGCACATAGCCCGGTTAATCATTGATGTCTCAAATTCGGATGCGGCTGTTTCTTTGCAATATGTAATGCTTTTATCATTTGCAAGCTCTCTAATAAAGCCAAGCAGGCGGTTTAGCTGATCTTGCGGCGTCGCGCCTCTTATTAAGCTTGTGACTGCAAGCGCTCCTGCATTAATCATTGGATTCAGCGGCTTATTCGGACTTGCTGTTTCCAGCTTAATCATTGAATTAAACGGGTCACCTGTAGGCTCTTGTCCAACAAATTGAAAAACTTTTTTTGGCCCTTCTTCTGAGAGTACGAGCGCAAGGGCTAATACTTTTGAAATACTTTGCAGAGTAAAGCGTTTATCTACATCTCCTGCCGAGTGGCAAGTATTACTCACATGATACACAGCCACAGATAAATCTGTCTGATCCGCTTTGGCGAGAGCGGGAATATAGGATGCTACTTTGCCATCTTTGGCCACTTTTTTTGCTTCTTCTACAAATCGCTGAAGCTCTTCATTGTCGCGACATGCCATGCCCAATATCCTCCCTATCTTTCATGTAAGATTAGTGTGTACAAGGAGATGCATGTTTATGAAAGTGACAAAGCAGGCGAAAACTTCTATAATTTATGGTGGAAAGGGGTTGTCTTGAACATGAGCATCATTCAAATTAAGGGGAACGTAAAGTACAAGATCACCATTGATCCAAGTGTATGGATTTTTGATGACCGCAAATTTTTAATGGATTCATTTTTTGAAAAAAGTGCAGCAAATGAAGAAAGTCAGCTGGATCAGGAGCTTGACCAAGAGCGGGTGATCAGAGAAGGACAAACACTTCCACCCACTTTAAAAACAGAGAAGAAGTACGAAAAGGAAAGACTCGTCACAGGCAGCTTCGGAATGAAGCTGGGTGATATGCTGAAAAATGCAGAACCGCTTGAACATGCAGATACATGCGAATTTGTCACAGAAACAGGGACAATTGCTGTTCCGCTTTCTCAGGCAATGGAAAGCATTGCACACTTCAGCCAAAACGGGAAGCCTATGACTGAAGAAGGACCAATCCACGTTTATTTCGCGGATCAGTCCAACCTCACTCAGCCGATAAAAGGTGTCAAAGAGCTCATCATTACATAAGACAGAGGGTCTGGACTACAGCAAATCAGCTGCAAGCTGTGCAAGCCCAGACCTTTCTCCTTTGACAAGCTTGACATGTCCAGATATTTGCTGTCCTTTGAACCGCTCAATGACATACGTAAGCCCATTATTTAAGCTGTCTAAATAAGGATGATCGATCTGCTCTGGGTCCCCCATCAGCACAATTTTACTTCCCTCTCCGACTCGCGTTAATAATGTTTTCACCTCGTGTTTCGTTAAATTCTGCGCCTCATCAATGATAATAAATTGATCAGGGATACTTCTTCCGCGGATATACGTTAAAGCTTCCACTTGAATCGAACCAATTCCTGCCAAAATCGCATCAAGTTCACCAGGTTTTTTTGTATTAAATAAAAATTCTAGATTGTCATAGATCGGCTGCATCCATGGTCTGAGTTTCTCTTCCTTTTCACCTGGCAAGTAGCCTAAGTCCTTGCCGACAGGAACAATTGAACGGGCGACGATCAGTTTTTTAAACATGCCAAGATCCTCTGTCTGCATTAATCCGGCAGCCAGTGCAAGGAGTGTTTTACCAGTTCCCGCTTTTCCGATCAATGTCACGAGGGGAATATCACGGCGCAATAGCAGCTCTAGTGCCATCGTCTGCTGAACATTTTTCGGACGAATTCCCCAAACATGCTCTTGATCATAAATGAGCCGTTTCACATTCTCTGCTTTTTGATCAAGCATTCCTAAAGCAGAGCCGCCTTCATTCCCTTTCATAATGACAAACTGATGAGGGTTTAATGGTACACTCGTGACTTCTTTTATCGGTAATTGGCTTTGTTTATAAAATGTATTTAATTGCTCCGTCGGAATATAGAGCTCATGATAGCCGTTATCAATGTCTTCGTTTTGCAGCACACGGTCACTTAAGAAGTCTTCAGCTTGGAGGCCTATAGCATCTGCCTTTACCCGGACTAAAACATCTTTACTGACCAAAATAACTGGCCGGCCGTGAGGCTTTGTTTCTTCCTCTAAGCTCAAATTTTTCGCGACAGCCAAAATCCGATTATCGTTCGTTTTTTCAATAAAAATTTCTTGAAGTTCATGGAAAGAGCGATGATTCAGCTCGATGCGCAGCGTTCCTTTTGACTCTAGCGTAATTTTTTCATGCAGTTTCCCTTTCGATCTCAAACCGTCGATTAAACGTGAGACGCGCCGAGCGTTTTGCCCAACCTCGTCCATGTATCTCTTTTTCGAGTCTACTTCTTCTAACACAACGGCCGGAATGACGACCTCGTTGTCTTCAAATGAAAAGATTGAATTCGGATCCTGTAATAACACATTTGTGTCTAATACATAAATTTTACTCAGGTCCTTCGCCTCCTGATCGGGGTTTCATTCATCCTTGTCTTTCCCAAAACGATTGTTAAAATATATGTTTTCATGAATAAAGTTAGAAGGTTAATTCAACAATAAAATAAATCATGCAGTTTGTGAAGGAGGGAATTTAGATGCGACTATTTTTAACATTATTCATGATTCAAACGATCATTCTGTTAGGCGCTTGCCAGCAGCAGGAAAAGCCAGAGGCGCTGAACAAGCAAGATGGACGCCAACACTTAGTACGGGTATCAGACTCATCGAAGAAAAAGACAAATCAAGCCCGCCCATCCACAGATGTTGCGCAGCATCTTGTCAATGTGACAGAGCACGTAGCAGATGTCAATGATGCAACAGCAATCGTCATCGGCCGCTATGCTGTTGTTGGTATTGATGTAAAAGATGATTTAGATAGAAGCAAAGTAGAAACCATTAAATATTCAGTTGCAAAAGCGCTGAGAAATGACCCGGAAGGTGCAAATGCTGTTGTGGTTGCTGATCCGGATACAGTCAGCCGTTTAAAAGAAATGGGCAAAGAAATTCAAGCAGGCCGTCCTGTAAGCGGTATTATGGATGAACTAGCTGCTATTGTCGGCCGCGTGATGCCAGAGATGCCGAAAAATGAGATCGACCGTAACGAAAAGGATCCGACAAATGATCCGAATAATCAGCTCAAAGAACAAGATCAAAAACAGTTAGAAAAAAATCAAAACGACCAATCAAATCATCATATGAATCAGAAGAAATAATGAGAACGGCTTATATCTCCTGTGATATAAGCCTTTTTCTACGCTGATTTTAAGTGGCTGGAAAACATGCTATAATAAATGCATTAAAGTGAGGTGAAAATGATGAGAGTGAAGTGCTCATTATGTGAAAAGCTTGAAACCATTGATGATGATACACTCGTTGCGAAACGGTTAAGAAACCGGCCAATTCATACATATATGTGCGATGACTGCCAAGAACGCATTAAAATAAAGACAGAAGCTCGCATCAAAACCGGCAGATTCTCTCTTTATCAGGATCCTGCGACAAAAGAGAAAAAGAAGAAAAAAGGAAAGAAAGAACAAAAGACATAAAAAAAGACCTGACACATGTTCAGGTCTTTTTTTACGTATTGACTGTTCCTTCTTTTTTCGCACGATGCAGCCGTATTTTATAAATAATCAAAATGGCAGCTGCCACAACAAGGCCTTCCGCTACTGGCAGGAAGATTCCTAGAAATGTGAGAAACGTGCAGCCAAAAATCAAAAACAAATAAATCACGAGCGCTTTTAAAATCGGTAAACGTCTTGCAAAGCCGAGCTTAAAAACAATAATCGCTAAAACAAGGATGGTGCCATATAGGAGCCACATCCCTGTTTGCGGATTTTCATCGACACGAAACAGCATCGCGAAAAAGGATAGATTTTCACTTACTTCCTGATCATTCAAAAAGATTCCCTCCCCTTATCTTTCAGGGTTCTATCTTTTTAATTCTTCATGGAATTAAGATAATCCTGCTAGCTTTTTCTTCTTCGCTGCTTTCTCACGTTCGTTTTTGTCTAAAATTTTCTTTCTAAGACGAATGGATTCAGGTGTAACCTCACAGTATTCGTCTTCATTCAAGTACTCAAGAGATTCCTCAAGTGACATAATACGAGGTTTTTTCATGCTAACCGTTTGATCTTTCGTCGCTGAACGTACGTTTGTTTGTTGTTTCATACGGCTTACGTTTACAACAAGGTCGTTCTCACGGTTATGCTCCCCAACAATCATGCCTTGGTATACTTCAGTACCTGGCTCAACGAAGATCACACCGCGCTCTTCAACACCTTGGATTCCGTAAGCAGTCGCTTTACCTGTTTCCATTGAAACAAGTACACCTTGACGGCGTCCGCCGACTTGACCAGACTGCATTGGCTGGTAGCTGTCAAACGTATGGTTCAAAATACCAAAACCACGAGTTAATGAAAGAAATTCAGTTGTATATCCAATTAAACCACGTGATGGCACTGTAAAGATCAGGCGAACTTGACCGTTACCATTGTTGATCATGTCAATCATTTCACCTTTTCTTGCACCCATTGATTCCATAACAGAGCCAGTATGCTCTTCTGGTACATCAATTTGAACGCGCTCAACAGGCTCACATCGAACACCATCAACTTCTTTTACAATAACTTCTGGCTTCGATACTTGTAATTCAAATCCTTCACGTCTCATATTCTCAATGAGAATGGATAAGTGAAGCTCTCCGCGTCCAGAAACAACCCAAGCATCAGGTGAATCAGTTGGATCCACACGAAGACTGACGTCTGTTTGAAGCTGCTGCTCTAAACGCTCTTCGATTTTACGTGATGTCACGTATTTTCCTTCACGTCCTGCAAATGGGCTGTTGTTTACAACAAACGTCATTTGAAGTGTCGGCTCATCAATACGAAGGATTGGAAGTGCCTCTTGGTGTTCTACCGGACAAACCGTTTCACCTACGTTGATGTCTTCCATTCCAGATACAGCGACAAGATCTCCCGCTTTCGCTTCGTTGATTTCCACTCGTTTTAACCCTTGGAAACCAAAGATCTTTGTTACACGGAATTGTTTCACAGTGCCGTCGACTTTCATCAAGGCTACCTGCTGTCCTACTTGCATTGTTCCTCTGAATACACGGCCAATTCCAATTCTGCCAACATAATCATTGTAATCAAGTAGCGCCACTTGGAATTGAAGCGGCTCTTCATGGTTATCAACCGGGCAAGGAATATGGTTCACAATAGCTTCAAACAAAGATTCCATGTTTTCATCTTGCTTGCTCGCATCGTTACTTGCTGTACCATTGATTGCTGATGCATAGACAACTGGGAACTCAAGCTGTTCTTCTGTTGCATCCAATTCAATGAACAAGTCAATCACTTCATCGACTACTTCAGCCGGACGAGCAAAGTCGCGGTCAATTTTATTGACGACAACGATTGGTGTTAAGTTTTGCTCAAGTGCTTTTTTCAGCACAAAGCGTGTTTGAGGCATACAGCCTTCATAAGCATCCACAACAAGGAGTACACCATCTACCATTTTCATGATACGCTCAACTTCACCACCGAAATCGGCGTGTCCTGGTGTATCTAAAATATTAATGCGTGTATCTTTATAATTTATCGCAGTATTTTTAGCTAAAATCGTAATACCGCGCTCTCGCTCTAAATCATTTGAATCCATGGCTCTCTCAGCGATATTTTCATTCGCACGGAAAGTACCAGCTTGATGGAGCAATTGGTCAACAAGCGTCGTTTTACCATGGTCAACGTGGGCAATAATTGCGATGTTGCGAAGGTCTTTTCGAAGTTTCACATTTTCATCTCCTAAAATAATTAGATAACTTTCATATTATATCACAATCCCCTTTAAATGCCGATCGTTTTTCTGTAAACTTATATTAACTCTAAAAAAAGGGATGGGGACATTATGAAACAAATCAAATGGCTTCTATTATTATGTGCATTACTTGCAGTTGTCAGTATGGCGTTTATTGGGGTAACTCTTGCAGAAAAAAACATACTGGGTATATGTCTAAGCATTGTATTCGCCATGATTTTCATGGGTACAGGATTTACATTAAAAAGAAAATTAAACGTGCAATCATAAAATTAGGTAAAAGCCTTTTACATTCTATATGTAGAAGGCTTTTTATTTCGAGTAAAAACAAGACAATTCACCTATGAAAGCTCCATTCATCAGACGAAACGTATCTTGAAGGATTGACAAAAATAAGTAATCTGAACCCCTCCATTTTTCGACAAGAACTTTTATAGTTCTCCAAAATCAAACAGAAAGTTACAATCTTCCTATTCTTCCACAAAGTTTCTCATGGTATGCTTTTCTTGCAACAAAATTTAACAGAAAAGGGAGAGAAAAGAAGCATGAAGAAGTTTTTGAGCAAATCGCTCAGCTCTGTTGTATTTTTCGCTTTAGCTATCATTCTTACTTTCACAACAGTAGCTCCTGGGCAAGCAAGCGCTGCAACTTTCAAAGGCATTCCTTTTGAACAGCAGCAAATCATTAAAGAATTATTGGAGAAAAACGAGCGTGTCATCAACATTCTCATCAATTCATTTGTTGAGGAAGACAACAACTACACATTTGATGTGAAAAAAGCTGTTGAGCTCGGACTAACTGAAGAAGAAGCGGCGACTGCTGAGAAATTCTTAGATCGCGCAGCTGTTCTTACAATCGTTTTCAGTGAAAGCATCACTAAAAACGAAAAAGGGAAATTGGTTTTTGATGCAGCAAAAGCTGTTGAACTTGGTCTTACAAAAGAAGAAGCGGCTAAATTCGAAAAGCTTTTCAAATCAGTGATCAGAATTGCTGATCTTGCTGGTGATGCGCTTGTTCTAGACAAAAAAGGAAACGTTGTGATTGATTCAAAAATCGCAAAAGGTCTTGGATTCAGCTCTACTGAATTACTTGTTTTCAACCAAATGCTTAAGAAAATTCCTCAAGAGCAATTAAAAACGTTTTATGATGCAATTCAAATTGCGAAAGAAAAATTAAGCTAAGCTAGAAAAACCCCCATCTGGTTTATCCAGATGGGGGTTTTTTATTTCAGCCAATAAAGAATAATCATCATGGCGTATCCTATACCAAATGCGATACTTGCTCGATATAACAGCTTGCCATAGTAGCGCTTTTCAAATTTTCTTCTTTCTTCCTTTTCATCTATATATGGCATGAGATCAGGAGTTTGTATAAGGGTTATTGGCTCTTTCATTTCGTGATAAAGATGTTGGCATCTCTCGCAGGATTGTAAGTGCTCTGCAACAATTTTATTTGTTTCTGCACTTGTGTCCCCCTCTATATAAAGTGGTAACAATTCTTCAATCAAATAACAGCTCATTTATTGAACTCCTCACAATGTAGCATTCGCTTCAGCTCTAATCTGGCTCGATGAAGGGTTGTTTTGACTTTAGATAAAGTCCAATTCAAAATTTCAGCTACTTCTTCATATGACAATTCTTGAATATCTCTTAAAATGAGGACCTCCCGGTAGGAATCCTTTAGCTGATAAATATGATGCCACAGCCTTTCTATATCAGCTTGTTTTTCAATGTGATCTTCTGGTGTCGTGAACGACTGCTGCTCTAAGAAATCCATTTCCTCTACGTTCGTAAAAGTCCATTTTACTTTTCGGCGATAATCATTCACAAATGTGTGATACGCAATGGTATAAAGCCATGTTTTCATACTTGAATGTCCCTTAAAGGAGGACAACCCATGCAGTGCCTTCATAAATACGTCCTGTGCAAGGTCCTTGGCTGTTTCCATATTTCCCGTCCGGCGATATAAATATTTAGTGATTTCCTGAAAATATTCTTGATAGATTTTTTCAATTTGCTCTGCTGGTCTGGACATCAAAAATAAAACCACACAGTCATCCAAATCGATAAAACGATAAAAAAGAAGTATAACGAGTAAATAAACCCTTTCATGCGTTTTAACTCGTCATAGTCCTTCTGACCTTCCATCGGCGCTGAGGGCTGCTTTTCACCCGTGACCGCATGCTGAAATTGCTGTTCATGTGCCTTCATCCAGCTAGCTGCCTCGTCTCCCAGATCCCCTTCTTGATACAGTTCGTATAAGTCTTGAAAGATGGCTTGTTTTTCTTTATCTGTCAAAACGATGCACCTCTTTTGTTCGTCCATTCACTTCATAGATTTTATGCTCATTTGATCCGAAGGTTTGTATGATGACAAGCCATGAAATGTCGATGTTCCCTTCTTTGTCGATCATTCTCACAGTTTTTATTTGCTTTTTATAGATCGTATATGGTTTATACCTTTTAAGTACTTGCTGATAGACGTCCTCACGATCTTGATTAGATACTGCGTGCGGGATAGAAGAAGCAACTTGCACTCTCAACTCAATTCCATCATCCCCTTTAAACAGATTGACGACATGAGAGGAGCGTTTAAATGTATATTGTTTACTTTCACTAGTGCCTATTTCTTTCCTTACGTCTTTTGGTGTTTTCCCTATAATCTTTAACAAATCTTCATCGCTGACGTTCCCTTTTTTCTGTTGAAGAAACGCTTTTGACAGCTTGAAGCTGATGACTTCATTTGATGAGCCATTAAACAGAAACTCCGATTGATCTTTTGTTGTGACCCTCACTTCATGCTGCCAATCAAAATAAAATTCATCAATGCCTGTGATTTGATAAGCTGGCGGCTTGAGGTTTAAATGTTTATAAATACTGTTGATCCTGTTTTTTATCTCCGTTTCTGTTAAATGGATTCCGTCAATATCCTTTAATTGAAAGATGGCGTTTACGTATTGCGCTTGTCGAAGCGTCCCTTTTTCCCAGGTGGCAGACGCTAAACTGTCCTCTTCATTCTGAGACATTTTTGGCAGAAGAAGAACGTTCGTCTCTCCATCCTCTTTTTGTACAGTCAATTGAATGCGATTGAGATCTATTGACCTTCCGCTTCTTTCGAAAAATTCAATGGTCTTTTGCCTATATTCTTTATCGGTCAGTTCCTTTCCCTCTACACGACCTCGATAAGAATATTCGCTTAATTCACCTGTAAACGGAGAAATATTCACTTCATACTGATCATCTGCAAACACGTAATGATAAGGGATAGGCTGATGACTAGCATTTAAATACAGCGATTGATTCTCCGGTACAAACTTTGAAGCGAATGCTTTTGCACTTGCTGCTGATAAAGGGCGATATTCTTCCGAGAAAGTATCTACCAATTCCGTTTTGGTGAATTGGAACATGGTATGAGGGATATTAATAATCGGATTGAGTAATAGCAGAAATAAGACAGCTATACAACCAGCGCCCCACTGCCTTAATCTCACTTTGTCCCGCAGTAAAGCAGATAACAAATAAATCGTCATAAAGCTTCCTGCTGCTGCCGCTAAAATGACAATCGATTTAAATGTAGATTGAAGTTCATACTTCGAAATAGAAGGATAAAAAATATAAAGCAGGGCTGCAAAAATTAGGCCATAGAACAACAGCAATCCCTTCCACTTCCAGTGCCAAAACAAGCGAAAGAAAAGATGCAGTACTAAAGCGGCAAAGCCAGCCATAACCAAAATGGTGATCAGATCTCTCCATACTAGCCCCATATCACCGCTAAGAAAGAACTTTTTGCTTTCAGCAAACACAATAAACACGGTTTGACATAAAGGCAGAAGTAATACAGATAAATCAAAAGCAAAAAACATGCCTTTATTTTTTAAATAAGGAAGAGTAATCACATAGTACAGTGATGCAAGCAAAACATACCCATAAATGAGAAATTGCATGAAATCTGTCAGCACTTCAAATGTTTCGATCGTATACTGTCTAGCTAGGACTTGGTGGATCATTTCAACTGTTATTCCGCCAAGCAGAACAACTCTTAATACGATTCCAGCATAAAATACATAACCACTCTTCTTTTCTTTCCATAGCGGAAGTGTCATGAAAAGAACAAATAGTCCAAGTACACACCATTGAATGATGCGGATACTATACTCATTTAAAATAAAATACCTTTCAAAATGGAGCGATAAATCACTAAACAAATCAAACATTGATACACAATCCTTTACATAAAATTAAGGCCTCATTCGTATAGACATTCGCCTTACCAAAAAGTTTCAGGAAAAACAAAAAATCACTTCATTCTCATGAAGTGATTCCGTTTATTTTTTATTTCCGCTTCCTTTTATGTAATCATGCAAGATTTTTTCACAAATGGATCGATTTCCGGCGACTATGCTGTTTTTATCTAGGAACGTAAGACGTTCTCCGTGAATATTTGAGTAAACAGCCCCTACTTCATCAAGCAGTACGCAGCCCGCTGCATAATCCCATGGCGCAAGCCTTAACGTGACATATGCGTCACTTCTGCCGCTTGCAATATAAGCAAGCTCAAGGGCAGCGGATCCAATCGTTCGTGTCCCTCTCACATCACGCACAAGACGGGCAAATGGTTTGGCGTCAAAATAAGGGCTTTCGATCGCCCATGTCGGATTAATCCCCACAATGGCTTTTTCAATTTCCACATCTTTTAATCGAGGGAGCAGGGTATCGTTCATATAAGCTCCTTCTCCTTTGATGGCATGGTAGAGCTCGTCATGAATAACGTCATAAATAAGACCGATTTTCCCAACACCATTTTCAAATATCCCGATTGAAATGGCAAAGTTGCGTTTTTGATGGACAAAGTTCATTGTGCCATCGATCGGATCAATAATCCACACAATCCCATCGAGTGAGGTCACCTCTTCCCCTTGTCCCTCTTCTCCTAAAATGTGATGGTCTGAAAATGTCGACTGTATTTTTCCAATAAAAAAACGCTCTGTTTCTTTATCGATATTCGTGACAAGATCATTTGGATTTGATTTTGTTTCAATTGATAGACCTTCCTGCATGGACGCTTTAATACGGCTCCCTGCTTCTTTTACCCAGAGCTTTGCAAGACGGTCAATTTCCACCCAGTTTGTCATCAGATTGTAAACCTCTTTTCTATGTAGGACCTATTTGTAATAGCATACTGATATTATGTACGTAAAAGCAAGAAAAAAGCAGCTTCATACAAAAACGAACCGATGAATTGGTTCGTTTTTACCTCACGCTGTTTTACCCTTGAAGCTGCTCCCATTCTTTTCTTAGGCGCTCAAGCTTTCGTTTGCTGCGTTCGATTTGGATGTCATCTTTATGCTCGATGGCTTCATGAAGCGTAGAAAGCTCATAATCAACCTCTAATCTCCACACAGCGATGCGATTCTTCTTCTCCTGCCTATACCCCTGCTTCACGATTTGCTTCATTGGTCAACGCCCCTTCCAGAGAATGATTCATTCCTTGTCAGTTTTCATTGATAAAAAATTCAATCGATAAGAGAAATGGTTCTTGCTTATATCGTATGAAGCGATCGCATAACCGCAACGACATTCTGAAAATTGTGTCTTTACCTATTTATTATGTACCACAAAATTGATGATTTTAAACGCTGCGCCACGACCTTCATAAACTTTGATCTAACGGTGCATCTTTTTTTGAGCTTGACCCAAGCTATGATAAAATATGATCAGCGAAAAGATACAGGAGGCATAACATGAGTGAAATGCGTTTTAGAGATGAAGATTTTGAAACATTCACAGTTGATGGTTTAGATGAACGAATGACTGTATTAAAAGAAAGAGTCCGTCCAAAGCTTGAGGCACTTGGCGAACATTTTGCACCACTTCTTTCTTCTATTACAGGAGACGAAATGTTTGTACACGTTGCAAAGCATGCTAGAAGATCTGTTAACCCGCCAAATGATACGTGGGTTGCTTTTGCAAACAGTAAGCGCGGATACAAAAAACTCCCTCATTTTCAAATCGGGCTTTGGAAAACACATGTCTTTGTCTGGTTTGCACTCATTTATGAATCTCCAGTAAAAGGTGAGTACGGCCAGCTATTTGAAAAGGAGCTAGACACCATCCAGCAGAAAATACCGCAAGATTTTGTTTGGTCTAAAGATCATATGAAACCAGATGTCATGCGTCACAGCGAACTAGATTCCGAACAGCTGAAAACGCTGTTTGAACGTGTTCAAACAGTCAAGAAAGCCGAGCTTCTTTGCGGCATTCAGCTACCGAGAGAAGAAGTCGTGCAAATGAATAATGAAGAATTCCTCTCGAAAATCGAAAATGCCTTCCGCACATTGACGTATCTATACCGTTTTACACAGAAAGAATCTGTATGAAAAAACGAGCCCTTTTAGGCTCGTTTTTTACATGCGTATAATAGCAGTCACTTCTGCCTCTCTTGCGGTTTTTACTGCATGATAAGGGGAATACCCGCTTCCCTTTTCAAACGCCGCACAATGCGTTTTTTCCTCTGCTTTTGATGGCACAACCTCTTTAAATCGTTTATAAGCGTCTAATAACTCCTGCTTCGCAATTCCTTTTTCGTAGGCTTTTTCAACAGCCTGAAAAAATGAAATGACCGCAATCTTTTCCTCTGTCGTCCAGTCGACATCCATTGGATATTGATATTCCATTTACTTGTCCCTCACTTTAATACTCATTTCTGATTTGAACTTTTATTATAGCATCTGTTTGATCAGAAACCGATTGATTTTATGCTTTACATTCCGATCAGTTCATAATATAATTCTTTTGTTTTATGCAATGAAATCTGCTGTAATTGGCACAATAATAGCAGGTATTTCGATGAAGGTGGGAAAGCAATTGTCACAACATGATACACCCTTATACACTGGACTAAAAAAACACGCAGCAACCAATCCAGTCCAATTTCACATTCCAGGCCATAAAAAAGGAGCCGGAATGGATCCTGAATTTAGAGCATTCATTGGCGACAATGCATTAAGCATTGACCTCATTAATATAGAACCTCTCGATGATTTACATTCACCTCGAGGGATGATAAAAGAAGCACAGGAGCTTGCTGCTGAAGCCTTCGGTGCTGATCATACGTTTTTCTCTATTCAAGGAACAAGCGGCGCCATCATGACAATGGTGATGACGGTATGCGGACCTGGAGATAAAATTATCGTTCCTCGTAACGTTCATAAATCAATTATGTCCGCGATTGTATTTTCTGGCGCCATTCCTGTTTTTATTCACCCAGAAATAGACAAAGAGCTTGGCATCTCTCACGGTATTACACCTGAATCAGCCAAAAAGGCGCTCACTGAGCATCCAGATGCGAAAGGTTTACTTGTCATTAATCCAACGTATTTTGGTATTTCAGCAGACTTAAAATCAATCGTAGACATTGCCCATTCATTTGATGTGCCTGTCCTTGTCGATGAAGCACACGGTGTGCATATTCATTTTCATGATGAGCTTCCCCTCTCTGCGATGCAGGCAGGTGCCGACATGGCAGCAACAAGTGTCCATAAACTCGGCGGCTCTCTTACGCAAAGCTCTATTTTAAATATGAAGGAAGGGCTTGTTTCAAAAGACCGCGTGCAATCGATTTTGAGTATGCTGACGACAACATCCACTTCTTATTTGCTCTTAGCGTCACTGGATGTCGCTCGAAAACGATTAGCCACTGAAGGAAAGGCACTAGCTGATGAAGCCATTCGTTTGGCTGAATCAGCGAGAGACCGCTTGAATCAAATTGACGGTATTAGCTGCATTGGCAAGGAAATACTTGGATCAGCTTCTACTTACGATTATGACCCAACGAAATTAATTATCTCCATTAAAGACCTTGGGTTAAACGGACATGATGTCGAAAAATGGCTGAGAGAAAGCTATCGAATTGAAGTAGAACTCTCTGACCTTTATAATATTTTATGTATCGTAACCCCTGGCGATTCAGATGAGACAATTGATACGCTCGTGACGGCGATGCAGGAAATTGCCGCAGTCTCTACTCGTGATGGCGGCAAACAAGCGGTAACAGAGGTACTGCTGCCTGATATCCCATCGCTTGCTATGACGCCGCGTGACGCCTTTTATGCCACAACAGAAGTCGTTCCTTTTAAGGAAGCAGTCGGCCGCATCACCGCAGAGTTTGTGATGGTGTATCCGCCAGGTATTCCAATTTTTATACCAGGTGAAATTATCACAGAAGAAAATATATCGTATATCTTTAAAAATATTGAAATTGGCCTCCCTGTCCAAGGACCTGAAGATTCAACGCTTGAAATGATCCGTGTGATTAAGGAACAAAAACCAATTTTATAAAAAAGAAACATGCAGCCCCAAATGGAGCTGCATGCTTTTTTTATTTATTCAGAGGCTTCATCACAGCAATGACAGTGACCGCACGTTCCGTATAGCGTTGTCACTTTTTCATTTTCAAATTGATCAATGGTTTCATTGCAATCTTGACAAATAATTGTACCCACGTACATTCCCCTTTTCTTCATTCATAGTTTGAAAGCGTTTGATCTATTTCATATCTCTATAATATGATGTCACATTTAAGTTGTCAACGGTTAATTGTATGACACATTTAATCATTTTTTATAAATATGTGCTTTTTTCTCATCATATTGAGGGAACGTTTCAATTGTATTTTGCTTCATATCAATTCTGTAACAATTGAGTAACAATCGAAAATTGTCAAAAGGGACATGATACACTAGAGTGACTAACAGGGAACAAGCTCCTAAAAATGTTGGGACAACCCCAAATGATTTTGAGGTGAATAGATTGAATTTTATGAGGACACTTCTCATTATATTCCCCATGCTCTTTGTACTTAGTTCATGCTCATTTGCGTATATCATACCGACTCAGACCGACCAAGTCAGTCATATTCAAAAACCGAGAATTCTCTTTTTTACTGATGCAGAAAACCTTGATAAAGAAAGCCCTTATTATGATGCAGTCCTCGATTTAAAGAATGAATACCCTAAGGAAATGTCAAAAATGATTGTGAAAGAAGATCGTAAAGGCTGGAAAAATGAAGTTGATGAACTGCCGGCTATTTTACTTGTCAATGATGAAAAAGTCATCGTGAAGGTTGAAGGAAATGTTCGCAGTAAACAGGAGATCTTATCGCCCTTATGCCATGCTTTAGACCGCGTCAATACAAACTAATGATATTTTCCTTGCACTTATATATAACCATATGAAAAAACCCCTCACCTCATGAGGGGTTTTTCATATGGTGTTCAGGGCGCAAAAAAACCCTCTCCATCAAGGAGAGGGTTTCATAGGTTCATTATTTTACGATGTGGATTGGGCTTCCAATTGCTACTTCAGCCGTTTCCATTGTAATTTCACCTAATGTTGGGTGAGCATGAATTGTCATAGCGATGTCTTCAGCAGTCACTCCAGCTTCGATTGCAAGGCTAAGCTCTGAAATCATATCAGAAGCGCCAACACCTGCGATTTGAGCACCGATAACTAGACCATCCTCTTTACGAGTGATCATTTTCATGAAGCCATCAGTTGCATCAAGAGAAAGTGCACGTCCGTTCGCTGCGAATGGGAATTTCGCTGCAACGATTTCGATTCCTTCTGCTTTTGCTTCTGCTTCAGTGTATCCAACAGTTGCAAGTTCTGGCTCAGAGAATACAACAGCAGGAATACCAAGGTAATCAATTTCAGCTGGCTCTCCAGCGATTGCTTCAGCTGCAATTTTACCTTCGTAAGAAGCTTTGTGTGCAAGTGGTGGTCCATCAACGATGTCACCAATTGCATAGATGTTAGATACGCTTGTACGGCATTGTTTGTCTGTTTTGACAACTCCGCGGTCAGTCAATTCAACACCAACTTGCTCAAGACCAAGCTCATCAGTGTTTGGACGACGACCAACAGTCACAAGTACGTAATCAGCATCAACTGTTTTTTCTTCACCTTTTACTTCGAATGTAACAGTGACACCATCAGATTTTTCTTCAACGCCTTTTGCAAGAGCGTTTGTATGGATTTCAACGTTTCCTTTTTTCTTCAGGTTACGTTTAACCAATGAGCTCATTTGCTTTTCGAAACCTGGAAGGATTTCGTCTCCACCTTCAAGGATCACAACTTCTGTTCCAAAGTTTGCATAAGCAGTACCAAGCTCAGTACCGATGTATCCACCACCGATAACAACTAACTTTTTAGGTACTTCTTTAAGCGCTAAAGCACCAGTTGAGTTGATCACGCGGTCTGTGTATTTAAAAGTAGGCAATTCGATTGGACGAGATCCAGTAGCAAGAATTGCATTTTTGAAAGTGTAAGTCTGTGCTGAATTTTCATCCATTACACGTACAGAGTTGCTGTCTACGAAATAAGCTTCACCTTTAACGATGTCTACTTTATTTCCTTTAAGAAGACCTTGAACTCCACCTGTTAATTTGTTTACAACAGAAGCTTTCCACTCTTGAACTTTTGTGAAATCAACTGTTACGTTTTCAGCTTTGATACCCATGTCTTCAGAATGCTTAGCATTTTCGAAACGATGGCCAGCATTGATTAATGCTTTTGAAGGAATACAACCAACGTTTAGACATACACCGCCAAGTGTTCCTTTTTCAACGATTGTTACTTTTTGTCCAAGCTGTGCAGCACGAATAGCAGCTACATATCCACCAGGACCTGCACCGATGACAAGAGTATCTGTTTCGATTGGGAAATCTCCTACTACCATGACATTACGCCTCCATTAAAATTAATTGTGGATCATTCAATAAACGCTTGATGTGGTTAAGGGCATTTTGCGCAGTAGCTCCGTCAATCATACGGTGGTCAAAGCTTAGGGAAAGAGCTAAGACTGGAGCTGCAACGATTTCGCCATCACGAACAACCGCTTTCTCAGCGATACGGCCAATACCAAGGATCGCTACTTCTGGGTGGTTGATGACTGGAGTAAACCATTGTCCACCAGCAGAACCGATGTTTGTGATTGTGCAAGATGCACCTTTCATTTCAGCTGGAGCCAATTTACCATCACGTGCTTTTGTTGCAAGCTCGTTGATTTCGTTAGACACTTCGAAAATTGCTTTGCGATCTGCATTTTTCACAACTGGAACGAGCAAGCCTTTTTCAGTATCAGCTGCAATTCCGATGTTGTAGTAATGCTTTTGAACAACTTCATCCGTTTTATCATCGATAGAAGTGTTAAGTACTGGGTACTTTTTCAAAGCAGAAGTTAGAGCTTTTACAA
Source organism: Bacillus sp. ABR (assembly GCF_056172715.1). Lineage (NCBI taxonomy): Bacteria > Bacillati > Bacillota > Bacilli > Caryophanales > Bacillaceae > Bacillus > Bacillus sp. ABR. The sequence goes on from NZ_JAOYSL010000003.1 coordinate 471,126, forward strand.
CGTAAGGCAAGTAAGTTAACTTGATTCCTTGATCAGCTGCAACTTGTTTGAATTGTTTACGATGTGCAACAAGGTTTGTTACATCAACTTCATCCATTAATGTTACGTGAGGAGCTGTATGCTTAGAGTTCACCATTGCTTTCGCGATTGCTTTGCGGATTCCGCTCATTTTCTCGCGAGTTTCTGGGAATTCTCCTTCAAGAACTGGAGCTGCTGCCGCTTTAGGAGCTGCTTCTTCTTTCGCACTTTCAGCTGCTTGAGGTGCTGCTGCTGGAGCTGCAGAACCACCATTAACGAAGCTGTCGATATCTTCTTTTAACACACGTCCGTTTTTACCAGAACCTGCAACTTTGTAAATTTCAACGCCTTTTTCACGAGCATATTTACGTACAGATGGCATAGCGATCACGCGTTTGTTTGGATCAGCATCTACTTGCTCTTGTGCGCCTGCACCAGTTGCTGCTGCCGCTTCTTCTTGTGCTACTTCTTTCTTCTCTGGCTCGTTACCAGCTTCAGCAGTACCTTGTACTTGAGCTTCAGTTTTTGCTTCGCCTTCTTCTTCGCTGCCTTTAAATTGAAGATTTTCGTAACCAGGTGCATCAAACGTAATGATTGTTTGTCCTACAGTTGCAACTGTTCCCTCTTCAACTTTTAATTCTAATACTTTTCCTTTAACAGGTGAAGGAATTTCTACAACTGCTTTATCATTTTGTACCTCTGCTAAAACGTCATCTTCATTGATTTCGTCGTTTGGTTTAACAAACCACTTAACGATCTCACCTTCGTGGATACCTTCTCCGATGTCCGGAAGTTTAAATTCAAATGCCACTGTTTTTCGCCTCCTAGATTTTGTTGAACCCTTGTTGTGTATGTTTACACGGTCATGTAATTGATAAAGGGGAAGAGAAATAAATTCTTTTCCCCTCTGTCATTTAATTAAAATTCAAGAACTTTTTTCGCTGTTTCAAGTACATCTTTATGGTTTGGAAGCCATACGCTCTCAGCTTGAGAGAAAGCAAATACAGTATCAGGTGCAGCTACACGAAGTACTGGTGCTTCCAGGCTAAGGATCGCTCTGTCATTGATTTCAGCTACTACGTTTGCAGCAATACCAGCTTGTTTTTGTGCTTCTTGAACAACGATCGCACGGCCTGTTTTTTCAACAGAAGCGATGATTGTTTCAATATCAAGCGGGCTTACTGTGCGAAGGTCGATAACTTCAGCAGAAACGCCTTCTTTTTCTAGCTCTTCAGCAGCTTTTAGTGATTCGTGAACCATTGCACCGTAAGTGATGATTGAAAGGTCAGTACCTTCACGTTTCACGTCAGCTTTACCGATTTCAATTGTGTACTCTTCTTCAGGAACTTCCTGACGGAAAGAACGATAAAGTTTCATATGCTCAAGGAACACTACAGGATCGTTGTCACGAATTGCAGAAATTAAAAGTCCTTTTGCATCATAAGGTGTTGAAGGAATGACAACCTTGATACCAGGCTGTTGTGCGATAAGACCTTCTAAGCTGTCAGCGTGAAGCTCAGGTGTGTGAACTCCTCCACCGAATGGAGAACGGATTGTCACTGGAGAATGCCAGCGTCCGCCAGAACGGTAACGCATACGAGCCATTTGTCCAGAAACAGAATCTAATACTTCGTAAACGAATCCGAAGAATTGAATTTCCATTACTGGGCGGAATTCTTGTAGTCCAAGGCCAATTGCAAGACCGCCAATACCAGATTCAGCAAGTGGAGTATCGAATACACGATCCTCACCAAACTCTTTTTGCAATCCTTCAGTCGCACGGAATACGCCGCCGTTTTTACCAACGTCTTCTCCGAAAACGAGAACGTTTTCGTCATTTTTCAGTTCTGTGCGTAACGCATCAGTGATCGCTTGAATCATTGTCATTTGCGCCATGGCTTACTTCGACTCCTTCTGTTTGTAAATTTCAAGCTGTTCAACTAAGTTGAATGGTTTCACATCGTACATGTTTTCAATCAAGTCAGTGACTTTTTGCTTAGGCTGTTCGTCAGCTTCTTTGATCGCTTGTTTGATTTGTTCTTTTGCATCTTCGATCACTTTATTCTCTTCTTCTTCAGACCATAGGCCTTTGTTTTCCAAGAATTTGCGGTAGCGTACCAATGGATCTTTTTGCTCCCACTCGTTTTCATCTTCTTTTGTACGATATCTTGTTGGATCGTCACCAGCCATTGTATGTGGGCCGTAACGGAATGTAAGAGTTTCGATTAATGTTGGACCTTCACCATTTACAGCGCGCTCACGAGCTTCAGCAGTTGCTGCATAAACAGCTAATGCATCCATACCGTCAACTTGTACGCCTACGATACCAGCTGCAGCTGCTTTTTGTGCAATTGTTTGTGCAGCAGACTGCTTTTCAACAGGTGTAGAGATCGCATATCTGTTGTTTTGGACAACAAAAATCGCTGGCGCTTTGTAAGCCCCTGCAAAGTTAATACCTTCGTAGAAATCACCTTGTGAAGCTCCACCGTCACCAGTGTAAGTGATTGCAACAGCTTTTTTACCGCGCTTTTTCAAACCAAGAGCTACACCAGCAGCTTGAATGATTTGTGCACCGATAATGATTTGCGGTGAAAGTGCATTCACATCATCAGGCATTTGGTTACCAACAAAGTGTCCGCGAGAGAACAAGAATGCTTTTGTTAGCGGAAGACCATGCCAGATTAATTGTGGTACATCACGATATCCTGGAAGAATGAAATCTTCTTTCTCAAGTGCAAAGTGAGTTGCAAGCTGAGAAGCCTCTTGTCCAGCTGTTGGCGCATAGAAGCCAAGACGTCCTTGACGGTTCAATGAAATTGAACGTTGATCTAATACACGTGTAAACACCATACGGCGCATTAATTCTTTTAATTGGTCATCTGAAAGATCCGGCATTGCCGCTTCGTTTACGACTTCGCCTTTTTCGTTTAAAATTTGAAACGTTTCAAACTGCTTTTTGATGGCATCAAATTGCTTTTTGCTATCAACAATTGCTTTTTTTGTTTTTGCAGCCATTCTAAAGTCACCTCTTCCTTTCTTTTAACAGTCCATTTGTCGTGAATCCATTTATACATACAGATATAGGATAACCCAAAATACTCATATGACTCCTGTATATAATAGCCACTAAGATCGTTGTCGAAACATAGGTTGACCACTCTTTTTTGAGTCCTTCTAACTGTATTAACGATAGTTCACAAAAAACTAATACAACTTCTGTTAACAAGGAATAGTTTACAACAAGAAAAATAGTCCGTCAATTGATTTAACGGCTTTATTTAAATAAATGTATTCGCTTTACTTTTTATGGTGAACTGTATCAATCTGTTTAACAAACAACCTAATCTGTACTAGTATAGAGTGTACTACTGTACTACAATAGAAAATGTTTGTTTTTGTCGAAAAATAAAAAAAGAGCTGTTTTTCAGCTCTTTTTTGACTCTTGTTCTGCTGCTTTATACAAAGCCTTTTTATGATCATTCAATTGATCTGTATATCGATTGAACTTCTTACTTTCTTTTCTGACTTTGCTATATGAACGATTGACGGTCTTCAGCTTAGACTTCAGCTCTTCATATCCTAGATCCTTTTTCTTTAAAGATTGATACAAATGCTGATCTTGTTTCAGCGCCTTTTGATACTCCTTGTATAGCTGATCATATGATGCATATCGTTTCTCGATCGATTTGACTGTTTGATCTGCTTTCTCTTTTAACTCGGCATCTTGCAATCGTGCGGCAGATTCCTTTACCGTATTCAATTCTTTTTTCGATTCATCCATGCTGTCTTTTTCTGTTTTTAAATGTTCTTCTCGTTTCGCTGCCGATGCTAATGCCTGATCAGAAAGGCTTGACACTGTTTTTGTATGGTCCTTTGTTGTTTGAATCATTTTTGTATACAGCTTCTGCTCTTTTTTCTCATAGCTTTGCAGTGTACCTTGCTCTTTTTCGAAGGAAGCTTCTTTTTCACTCATTTTCGTCATCGCATCCTGCATGTCATTGAATGGATTTTGACCTCCGCATCCTGTCAGCAAAAGGGTACATATCCCCGCTAAAGCAGCACCTGCTTTCATGCTTCTTTTCATCTGTCTCATCACAAGGTCCCCCTTTACATCTCCACATACCACTATAATTTTTATAGGCGTTTGTGACAAGGAAAGAGATAAATCTGATGAGACGGAGAAGATTTTTTTCAAGCAATAGGCTCATGACTATACAAATAGTGCATTCATACATAGTTTATATTACACGCTTCGCCTTCACTTATGAAAGGCCGAGTGTATTTCCAAAGGAGGTCAAAAGTATGTCTAATTATAGTCATGGAAGTATGTATGGTGGATACGGCGGTTACGGGTATGGATACGGCGGCGGCTGTTGTTACCCAAGTTATGGCGGTGGATACGGATGCGGATACGGCGGCGGACGTACATTCGCTTTAATCGTTGTGCTTTTCATCCTATTAATCATCGTTGGCGCAGCATTCTTAGGCGGCGGTGGCTGCTGCTAAGGCTGTTTAAGCCTCTGACCGGTCTCAAAGGACCGGTCTTCTTTATTTCATTGCATATGTTGTGTATCATTTTATATACTTTACATACAAAGGAAATAGGAGTGAAGTTTTGTGATTACCATGGATGATATCGTAAGGGACGGACATCCCGTCTTAAGACAAACAGCTGAAGCGGTCGAGCTCCCGCCGACAGAGGAGGAAAAACAGCAATTAGCTGACATGATCGAATTCGTCAAAAACAGTCAGGATGCTGACATTGCTGAAAAATACGGACTAAGACCCGGCGTTGGATTAGCTGCTCCGCAGATCAATATTAGTAAACGGATGATCGCAGTTCACTGTGAGGATGAAGACGGAGAAGAATACAGCTATGCTCTGTTCAACCCGCGTATTGTCAGTCATTCAGTCAAAAGAGCTTATTTAGCTACTGGTGAAGGCTGTTTATCAGTTGATGAAGCCATCCCTGGATTTGTTCCTCGATATCAAAAAATCAGGGTGAAGGCCACAACGCTTGAAGGAGAGGACATTGATATCCGTTTAAAAGGATTCCCTGCTATTGTCTTTCAGCATGAAATTGACCATTTAAATGGCATTATGTTTTATGATCATATTCAAAAGGATCAGCCATTCGCTGAGCCAGAAAACTCTGTTGCGATTGGCAGATCATAACATAAAAAAGAAGACCCCACATCTAAGGGTCTTCTTTTTTATTCTTCAATAAGGCCAAGATGGGTCACTGCATGGAATATGCCGTCCTCATCTACTGGCTTTGTCACAAAATCAGCCAATGCTTTCAGTTCACTCACAGCATTTCCCATCGCAACGCCTGTTCCAGCAAACGAAATCATTTCTCTATCGTTCAGTCCGTCTCCAAAGGCAATGGTATCCTTTTGATCGTAAGGAAGTCTTTCGATGACTCGTTTGATGCCTTCAGCTTTTGATCCGCCTTTTGGCAGAACATCTGTTGACAGCTCATGCCATCTGACAAGGTCAATCTCATTGTAGAATGCCTTATATTGCTCTTCCTCTTCTGCCTTACAAAATAACAGCATTTGAAAAATGTCGTTTTCTTTAAAGAAAGACAAATCGTGCTCAGGATGCTCTGTTTTTAAAGTACCGATTCCTTCATGGATAAACGGATGGTTCGGCACAGACGCCTTCATCGTTTCTTCTCCCATAAAAACAAGCGGATGATCATGACGATCCGCTGTCTCATAAATCCGCTCCATCAGCTCCTGCTTCAGCGGATTACCGTAAATAACATCTCCCTCATACATGACATACTGACCGTTATAAGCAATGAATGAGTCAAGCCCTAATTCTTCTAAAATGGGCTGAATCAGAAAAGGAGAACGCCCAGATGCAATAAAGAGATGATGACCTTTTTCTTTTAATAAATGAACCGCTCGCTTCGTTGACTCAGGTATATTTTTATCATGGTCATATAAAGTACCGTCGATATCAAAGAAGATGACTTTTTTATTCATATCTCGCCCTCCTGTCCTTTGTTATGTATATACACTCCCTTTCATCATACAGAAAGATTTCCGCTTTCGAAACCAAATCCTTTTGAAAACGCCTATTTTCCCACATATATCCATGTAACATTCATTGGAAACATCATATAATACAAGTATATAGAGAGAGCGGAATACGCTGTTTAAGCTTACTTTAAACCGAAAGGAGGCGGCCTGTGATGCTTCGTCGTCTGCGCAAGAAAATTCGAAGACAATGGAAGGACATGCTTCGTAAAAAATCGATTGCTTAAAGGGATCTTTCGCACATTTGCCGAAGGTCCTTTTTTCTCAGAGACTTTTCTTATGCGCGTTTTTTTAATATAATAGAATAAGCGAGTGTAACATACGGTATTTAAGGAGAGATTTGGATGATATATAAGGTATTTTTTCAGGCAAGTACTACTGAGGTACCTGTAAGAGAACACACAGATTCACTATACGTTGAAGCGGTTTCTGAAAGAGACGTACGCGATAAGTTGAAAAAACATAACTACAACATTGAATTCATTCAGCCTGTAGACGGTGCTTTTTTAGACTATGAACGAGAAAGTGAAAATTTTAAAGTATTGGAGCTATGAGAGGAATGAAATTTGTAAAAAACGATCAGGCGGCAGTTTTTGCGCTCGGCGGTTTAGGCGAGATCGGTAAAAACACGTATGGCGTTCAATTTCAAGATGAAATCATTTTAATTGATGCTGGTATTAAGTTTCCTGAAGATGAGCTTCTTGGAATTGACTACGTCATCCCTGACTATACGTACTTAGTTAAAAACGAAGATAAAATCAAAGGTCTTTTCATCACTCACGGACATGAAGATCACATCGGCGGTATCCCTTACCTTCTCAAGCAAGTGAATATTCCAGTTTACGGCGGCAAACTCGCAATCGGCCTACTTCGTAATAAATTGGAAGAGCATGGTCTCTTGAGACAAACAAAACTTCACATTTTTGAAGAAGAAGATACCATTAAATTTAGAAAAACAGCTGTGTCTTTCTTTAGAACGACACACAGTATTCCAGATTCTTATGGAATTGTCGTCAAGACACCTCCTGGGAACATCGTACATACAGGTGATTTCAAGTTTGACTTTACTCCTGTTGGCGAGCCTGCCAATTTAACCAAAATGGCTGAGATCGGAAAAGAAGGCGTACTTTGTCTTTTATCTGATAGTACAAACAGTGAAATCCCAGAATTTACGATGTCTGAAAGACGTGTAGGTGAAAGCATTGATGACATCTTTAGAAAAGTCGACGGACGTATCATCTTTGCCACGTTTGCTTCAAACATTCACAGACTTCAGCAAGTGATTGAGTCTGCTGTTGCCAACGGCAGAAAAGTCGCTGTATTTGGACGCAGTATGGAGTCTGCTATTGATATTGGACAAGATCTTGGCTATATTAAATGTCCAAAAAACACGTTTATCGAACATAATGAAATCAACCGCCTTCCAGCAAACAAAGTAACCATTCTTTGTACTGGTAGCCAGGGTGAACCGATGGCAGCTCTTTCTCGTATTGCGAACGGTACTCACCGCCAGATTTCGATTAACCCTGGAGACACTGTTGTCTTCTCATCTTCACCAATCCCAGGTAACAATATTAGCGTAAGCCGCACCATTAACCAGCTTTATCGTGCAGGCGCTGAGGTCATTCATGGCTCGCTTAATAATATTCATACATCTGGTCACGGCGGACAAGAAGAACAAAAACTGATGCTCCGTTTAATTAAACCAAAATTCTTTATGCCGATTCACGGTGAATACCGCATGCAAAAAACGCATATCAAGCTTGCGAATGACTGCGGCATCCCTGAGGAAAACTGCTTTATCATGGATAACGGTGAAGTTCTTGCACTGAAAGGTGACGAAGCAAGTGTCGCTGGCAAAATTCCATCAGGCAACGTGTATATCGATGGAAGCGGTATTGGCGATATCGGAAACATCGTTTTAAGAGACCGCCGCATTCTTTCTGAAGAGGGTCTTGTCATTGTAGTCGTCAGCATGGACATGAAAGAATTCAAAATCTCTGCTGGACCTGATTTGATCTCAAGAGGTTTTGTCTACATGAGAGAATCTGGAGACCTTATCAACGATGCACAGGATTTAATTTCAAAGCATCTTGAAAAAGTAATGGAACGTAAGACAACTCAGTGGTCTGAAATCAAGAACGAAATTACTGACACTCTTGCACCTTTCCTTTATGAAAAAACAAGACGCCGTCCAATGATCTTACCGATTATTATGGAAGTGTAATCACAAAAAAGAGACACAAGCCGCTTGGCTGTGTCTCTTTTTTTCACCATTCATTGAAAAAACCGCATATATACATATGCGGTTTCTCTTTTTTATGATTGAATTGGGAGGTGCTGAAAGCTTCTGACATCAAACAAACCCTTTGTCGTCATTTTCACATCAGGAATGACTGGGAGTGCCAAGAAGGACAGCGTCAAAAATGGATTAAAGTCTAAATTAAAGCCTGTTTCTTTTAACGCTTCATGGAGCGCATGAAGGCTTTCATTTACAAGATGTGCCGGCTGATCTGAAAGTAAACCAGATATCGGTAATGGCAGCGTATGAAGAGACTCGCCATTTTTGACAACAGTCAAACCGCCGCCTGCTTCTTTTAACACATCAATGGCTTTTAAGATATCAGCATCATTTGTGCCAACCGCAATTAAATTGTGGGAATCATGCGCAACCGTTGTTGCAATTGCGCCCTTTTCTAATCCAAAGCCGCTGACAACCCCTATCCCCATTTCAGATAAGCCTTGATGGCGTTCGACAAGCACCATTTTTAATACATCTCTTTCTGTATCACTAGTGAATTGTCCGTTCGTTTCTGAAGGAGAGACTTGTTCTAATTTTGTTTCTAGCTGATTCGGAATAATGCGGATCACATTCATTTTTTGATGAGCTGTGATAGGTAGTGCCAGATCTTGCTCTTGAACGTCTATAGTATGAACAGATTGTAATAATGCTGGACTCGGTACAATTTTTTCGACACTTGGCTTGTACTCTCCATGCTGCGCCACCAATTCTCCTGCAATAAATACGCTGGTGATGTCGACTTGATGAAGATCAGAGACGAGCATAAAATCAGCATCAAAGCCTGGCGCAATGGCTCCCTTTGTTTTGAGGCCAAAACACTCTGCTGCGTTTAAACTTCCCATTTGATACGCTAAAAATGGGTCTAACCCTTCTTTTATAGACATACGTACTTGTTCGTCAATACTTCCCTCTGACATTAAATCATCTAAATGTTTATCATCGGTACAAAAGAAAAAACGTCTCGCATTCTTTTCATTCACAGCTGGTAAAACGTTTTTCACGTTTTTGGCAACAGAGCCTTCTCTTAGCATGACATACATACCTCGTTTTACACGTTCAAGGGCTTCGCTGGCTGTTGTTACCTCATGATCTGTTTGGACACTTGCTGTGCGGTAAACGTTTATTAATCGGTCTGTTAAGCCTGCTAGATGGCCATCAATCAGTTTATGTTCGTTTTGTGCATCAAGCAGTTTTTGAAGCATATCTTCTTCTGCCTGCTCTACACCGACGTAATCCATCACCTCAGCAAGACCAAGAACCTCTTTCTCTTGATACAAAGGCTTTAAATCTTTCGCTTTTAAAACAGCACCTGATCGTTCAAAACTGACTGCCGGTACGCAGGATGGCAGCATGAAATAAATATTTAAGGCAGCTTTTCTCGCTTCTTCCAGCATAAAACGGATGCCTGAGATCCCTGACACATTGGCAATTTCATGCGGGTCTGTTACGACAGTTGTCACGCCGTGAGGGACGACAGCTTTGGAGAATTCAGCAGGGGTCACCATAGAGGACTCGATATGAACGTGGCCATCAATAAAACCGGGTACAAGCATTTGACCTGCTGCATCCAGCTCCTGTTCTCCCTCGTACTCTCCAATCCCTACTATTTGTCCATTTTCAACAGCGACATCAGCGTCTATCCATTCCTGGTTAAACACGTCCATAACCTTCGCATGTTTAATCACTAGGGCTGCTCTTTTTCTCTTTGCAGCTACTTCAATTTGATGTCTGAAAAGCTCCTTATCCAACGACACTGCCTCCTCCAAGTAAACAATATAATGTTTCTTATCGTAAACGAATCTGTTTGCTCAGTCAATGACATTTAGAGAAAATCATCCAGATAAAAAGGCTGATTTTTATTTCTGAATAGTGATAATTGCACGAAAAATATGATGATTGACTTTTGCTGTTTATGCAGAACAAAACAGCCCTTTTTTAGTGTCTTCTTCTCTCCTCACTGTCCGTCCTGTGTGTACACAACAATATAAAAAACACCCCGCTCCGGAGTGTTTAATAATCGTTCTGCATTTCTCGTTTTTCAAAGCGTCCAATATCGGCTACTGCCCCGATGACAATGAGAATATCTTCTTTTTGAATCATTTCATCTGCGAGTGGTGAAACAATCACTTCTTTCCCACGCTTTATCGCCACAATATTAATGCCATATCTCGCTCTAATATCGAGATCTAAAAGAGAATGCCCTGCAAGCCTGCTGTTGGCAACAATTTCAATGAGGCTGTACTCATCTGACAGCTCCAGATAATCTAATACGTTGTTGGAGATGATTTTATGTGCAATTCGTCTGCCCATGTCTCGCTCTGGATGAACGATGCGATCAGCCCCAATTTTATTTAGTACCTTTTCGTGATAGTCGTTTTGCGCCTTTACTGTGACCATTTTGACGCCAAGCTCTTTCAGCATAATCGTCGTTAAAATACTGGCCTGAATGTTTTCACCTATCGCAACGATGACATGATCAAAATTACGAATACCGAGATTTTTTAAAACCGATTCGTCTGTCGAATCGCCAATGACCGCATGTGAAGCAATTTTCGCGTATTCGTTCACTCGATCTTCATTCATATCCATGGCCATGACTTCAAGTCCTTCTTCGCTCAGCGCTTTGCAAATACTTCCGCCAAAGCGTCCAAGACCAATGACTGCATATTCCTTTTTCATGTTCAGACTCCTTTTATCTCACTTACCATGCATTTTACTACGGTTTGATTAATGAATCCATATGCGAGCGAATTTTTTTACGGAACGCTTCACTTAAGTAAAGGTCTGCTCCTTTTTCAATTTCACTGCGGTAATGACCTGGTGGAGCAATTTCTTCGCTCTTTTGAAGAACAAGAAAGGTTAAACAGTCCTCATATATTTGGTCACCTATTTTAACATCCACAAAAGCTGGACGATATGTGCCCTCATATACGCCTTCTCGTTTGTACAAATATCGAATGGCATCAAAAGGAACCTCATATAAAACGCCCTCTGTTTCTCCGCCGTCTTCTACCATATCGGCTCTTGACCCATCAGGCCTCACCAATGTAAATCTAGTTGTAAAGCCGTTCAGAGCACCACCGCCGATGATTTGTTTAAAATAATGATCGACTTCTGCCAGTTTAAATCTTGCATCATCCATACAAGAGCCATAGGCAAAATAATAGAAGGATGCCGGCCTCTGCTGCCATAGTCTATATTCCTTCCAGCAGCCACTCTCGATTTCCTTCAGCGCTGATGCCTTCTGTTTTGGTAAAGTGTATGTAATAGCCGCCACCAGCCCCCGGTCTGTCATGACATCGACCACCTGCTTGTCATACCCTTCCTCAAGTAAATCTATCTTATTCAGCGTGCTTGCGGTTACCTCGTACAATTCTCCATATACTGTGCTTTTTTCTTCTGGAACGCACGCAGGGTATCCTTGACCTGTATCATAGATTTTGCCGCTGATCCAAGCTGATTTAGCTAATAGTCTGCTTTCTTTCATATATGTCTCGTGGTGTTCTTCATGCTGCAGAAGCGTCCCATATACAAATAAAGCTTTCGCCTTCATGAAATCACGTCCTCTCGCCTTGCTGCTGTCTGCTTTTTTGACACACAGGTAAATAGATATGAAAAGTTGTACCTTTTCCCAGCTCACTGACCACATCCATCCTACCGTGATGATCTTTTAAAATCGTTGCACAGATGGTGAGGCCAAGTCCCGTCCCTTCTGTTTTCGTGGAGAAGAAAGGATCATATATTTTCTGAATATCCTCTTCAGACATCCCTTTTCCTTCATCTTGAATGGTAATTTTCCATTCGTTCATCACTTTTTCTGTTGATATGTATATGCTGCCGCCTTCAGGCATTGCCTCAATGGCATTTTTGATTAAATTAATGAACAGCTGCTTCATTTGATTAGCGTCTGCTAAAATAGCGCCGGCATCCTGCTTTTTAAATGGCTGTTTGAGATCAATATTCGAAAGGACTGCATTGGTTTTTAGCAATGTAATGACCTGCTCTAACAGTCCATGAAGCTGAACTTCTTGAAAATGGACCGACTGCGGCTTTGCCAGCACAAGCAGTTCACTTAAAACAAAATCAATCCGTTTAATTTCGGAAAAGATAATGTCAAAATAATCGGTTCTTTCAGGATATTGAGTTTTCATCAGCTGCAAAAAGCCGTTTACTGAGGTCAGCGGATTTCTGACTTCATGGGCGATTCCAGCGGCGATTTGTCCTGCAACGGCCAGCTTTTGCGCCTGCATTTGCAATTGTTGATTTGACCTTTCAAGCTCAAGCTTTGCCAGCTTTTGTTTTGTAATATCTGCAACTGTTCCAATTCCTCCAGTAAACTGATGCTCTTCATCAAAGTAGAGCTTATAATGTACGTCTCCCCATACTTTCTTCCCCTCTTTATGAAGAAGCTGGAGCTCGATCCGTCCTGAATCTTTATGCTCTTTGATGACAGATGACAAATGCTGAATAACTCTTTCTTCTTGATCAAAGTACTGATTGTACATCGTACCTAGACATTCATCTATGTCATAGCCGGTCATTTGTTTCCATGCTTGATTTAAGAAAATGATTTTCCCTTTTTCATCTGTTTCAAAGACGATTTCCTGCAAGTTATCTGTAATTCGATTCAGCCGCTCTGTCAGTTCGTGTGCTTCTTTTTCTCTCTTATTTAGATCTGACACAAATAAATTCAAGCGGTCTACATACCCTGAGACAACCCAGATCCCTGCTAACACAACGACTGTAAAGGCTAAATCGAGCGGCCAATTAATTTGATAGCCGCCTAGATAATAAAAGAAATCCCAGCTTATGATTAAGATAAATGCAAGAACAGATAACACGATCCGCACTTGATATGTTTTGTTCAAATGATTCCACCTGCCGCCCTGAGATTCTTTGTCAATTGTACCATTTTCCACTTATTTTTTGAGGGAGATGGGGCATTTTTAAGGAACTTTTTTTAAAAGAAAAATAGCCTGTTCTCAGCACAAAGGAAGAGATCAGGCTATTTCGATTACTGCTGAAGAGCTTCTTGCAGCTCTTTTAACAGCAGTTCTGCGCCTTCAGCGCTTAATGTAATTTGACCATTTCCGTATTCATGGTTCTCTGATGTAATCTCACCAGTCATGAGACAAACGCCCTCTGGTTGATATTTTTTCAAGACGATTTTATCTCCATCTATAAAAAATTCCATACTGTCTTTAATAGCGATATCAAGTGCTCTTCTCAATTCGATTGGCATCACAATACGCCCTAGTTCATCTACTTTTCTTACGACTCCGATAGATTTCAATTTCGTTCCCTCTTTCTTTCATTAGCTCAAGATCAATCTGTTTTTCACCAATTGATATATCGTAGACGTAAGAGATTCTTAAAAGGTTTCTCCTCTATAAAAATTTTTTTCATAAAAGAAAAAACAAAGGGAAAATTTATTGTGATTGTCAAAATGATACTTGAATTTTACAGATTCATTTCAAGGTGATCACAAACCCCCACAAATGACATCAACCCTCTGAACTTTTAAATGTAAAATTGTTTAAAACAGCAAAAATAGAGATTGGGTGAAAACATGTTTCAAAATGCCGAAATTGGAATTGATTTAGGAACAGCTAACATATTGGTTTATAGTAAAAATAAGGGAATTATTTTAAATGAACCGTCCGTCGTGGCAGTCGATACAGAAACAAAGACTGTACTTGCCGTCGGATCAGAAGCAAAAGAAATGATCGGGAAAACACCTGGGAAAATTGTTGCGATCCGTCCGATGAAAGACGGTGTTATCGCTGATTATGATATGACAACAGATTTACTTAAACAAATCATGAAAAAAGCAGGAAAAAATATCGGGTTTACCTTTAGAAAGCCAACTGTCGTTGTATGTACACCTTCTGGTTCAACCGCTGTTGAGCGCCGCGCCATCAGCGATGCTGTGAAAAACTGCGGAGCAAAACATGTGCATTTAATTGAAGAACCTGTTGCAGCTGCAATCGGTGCTGATCTTCCGGTAGACGAGCCTGTTGCGAACGTCGTAGTCGATATTGGCGGCGGAACAACAGAAGTTGCGATTATTTCATTTGGCGGTGTTGTCTCTTGTCATTCGATCCGAATTGGCGGCGATCAGCTGGATGAAGATATCATTACGTTTGTCAGAAAGAAATATAACCTATTAATCGGCGAACGGACTGCCGAGCAGGTGAAAATGGAAATTGGGTATGGTCTTATTGAGCATGAGCCTGAATCATTAGAAGTGCGCGGGCGCGACCTTGTGACAGGTCTGCCAAAAACCATCACACTTGTCTCTCATGAAATTCAAGGCGCTATGCGAGAATCACTTCTTCATATTTTAGAAGCGATTCGTGCCACATTAGAGGACAGCCCTCCAGAGCTAAGCGGAGATATTGTAGACCGCGGCGTCATTTTAACTGGCGGAGGCGCTCTGTTAAATGGAATTCAAGAATGGCTCTCTCAAGAGATTGTTGTTCCAGTTCATATTGCAGCTAATCCACTTGAGTCTGTTGCCATTGGAACAGGTCGTTCATTAGAAGTCATCGACAAATTGCAAAAAACATTAAAATAATCTTCATGTTCTACTTCTTTTTTCGTCATTTCGATCATATCGTGAGAAATGGATAAACGTGAAGGAGGAAGAACATGTTGCTTGATTTAGGTAAACGGGTCGTTGTCACAGTCATTTTAACGGGTATTATTTTAGGAGGAATGAGCCTGTCGTTTTCACATATGCCGCCTTCTAATGCACAGCCTGTGAAACAACTGAACCGCTAAAAAAGCCGCACGAAAGCGGCTTTTTTATTTTGGCTTTAAGCGTGCTCCCCATTTTCCTTTTCGGTCATAAATCTGATATGATGAACATGACTAAAGGAGGGTTTTTTATGAGTTCATTTGAAAAACAACTTGATCAATATGCCAAGACCATCGTTGAAGTCGGTGTGAATGTACAAAAGGGGCAGGAAGTGGTTGTATCCGCATTTACTGAATCTGCACACCTTGTTCGTCTTGTCGCGAAACACGCGTATGAGCGCGGGGCGAAAAACGTACATATCCGCTGGAGTGATGGTGTTCTCACCCGTTTAAAATTTGAACATGCGCCACAGGATGTCTTTGAGCAATTCCCAGAATGGGAAGCACAGATGATGGAAACCATCGCAAAACGCGGCGGTGCTTTTATTACCATCCTGTCAGAAAGCCCTGACCTTCTGCGAGGCATTGATTCGAAAAAAATCGCTGCACAGCAAAAAGCTGCTGGTTCAGCACTACATACATATCGTCAATACGTTCAATCTGACAAAGTCGCTTGGACGGTCGTAGGTGCTGCATCAAAAGAATGGGCGAAAAAGATTTTCCCTGATCATACAGATGAAGAAGCTGTCACTTTATTGTGGGATCAAATCTTTAAAGTCGCACGCGCTGATCAAGCAGATCCTGTTGAGGCTTGGAAAAAGCATGATGCGTCATTAAATGAAAAGGTCAAAATACTCAATGAACGTCACTACCATAAGCTTCATTATGAAGCACCGGGCACAGACCTAACGATTGAGCTTCCAGTGCAGCATATTTGGGTAGGTGCTGGCAGCGTAAGTGAACGCGGCGTCTCGTTCATGGCCAACATGCCGACAGAAGAAGTCTTTACCGTACCGAAAAAAGACGGTGTAAATGGGACCGTCTCAAGCACTAAGCCGCTCAGCTATGCCGGAAACATCATTGATGAATTTTCATTAACCTTTGAAAATGGCCGGATTGTGGATGTGAAAGCAAAAGAAGGCGAAGATATTTTAAAATCTCTCGTTGAAACAGATGAAGGCTCTCATTATCTAGGTGAGGTTGCCCTCGTACCAGATGATTCACCAATTTCTAACTCCAATATTCTTTATTACAATACACTTTACGATGAAAATGCATCAAATCACCTTGCGATCGGCAGCGGATATGCGTTTAATATCGAAGGCGGAAAAGAAATGAAACGAGAAGAATTGGATGCAGCGGGTGTGAACAGCAGTATTACACACGTTGATTTCATGATTGGTTCAAAGGAAATGAATATTGACGGGATTACAAAAGACGGGAAACGCGAACCGATCTTCCGAAATGGAAATTGGGCGATTTAATCAAAAAAGACATCCATAGGATGTCTTTTCTTTGTTATGCGTAAAGCTCTTCAAGTCTTTTTTGGATGTCTTGATCTGATAAGAACTCATCATATGTTGTTTGTTTATCGACGATGCCATTTGGCGTCACTTCGATAATTCGGTTTGCGACTGTTTCAACAAACTGATGGTCATGAGATGAGAAGAGCATTGCTCCTTTAAAGCTCATGAGGCCGTTATTCAGCGCTGTAATGGATTCTAGGTCTAAGTGGTTCGTTGGCTCATCCAGCAGCAAAATATTCGCTCCAGACAGCATCATTTTTGATAACATACAACGAACCTTTTCTCCTCCTGATAAGACACTTGCTTTTTTCTTCACTTCTTCCCCAGAGAAAAGCATACGTCCTAAGAAACCACGCAGGAAGCTCTCACTTTGATCATTCGGAGAATATTGACGAAGCCAATCAACGAGATCAACATCGTTTCCTTCAAAATATTCACTATTGTCTTTCGGGAAAAAGGCTTGTGACGTTGTGACACCCCATTTAAATGATCCGCTGTCTGGCTCCATTTCACCAGCAAGGATTTTAAATAACGTGGACACAGCAAGCTCATTACGGCTTAAGAACGCAATTTTATCTTCACGGTTCATAATAAAGCTGACATTATCAAGTACTTTCACACCGTCAATTGTTTTTGATAGACCTTCTACTTGAAGGACATCATTTCCGATTTCGCGCTCTGGCGCAAAATGAACATACGGATATTTACGTGAAGACGGCTTAATGTCATCTAAAGAGATTTTATCAAGCAATTTCTTTCTTGATGTCGCTTGCTTCGATTTAGAAGCGTTCGCACTAAACCGGGCAACGAATTCTTGAAGCTGCTTAATTTGTTCTTCTTTTTTCTTATTTGCTTCTTGGCTTAGTTTCAGCGCTAACTGACTGGACTCATACCAAAAATCATAGTTACCGACGTATACTTGGATTTTTCCGAAATCAAGGTCCGCAATATGTGTACATACTTTGTTTAAGAAATGACGATCATGCGAAACGACGATGACGGTATTTTCAAAGTTAATGAGGAACTCTTCGAGCCACTGGATTGCTTGTAAGTCCAAGTGGTTCGTCGGCTCATCGAGAAGAAGAACGTCAGGCTTGCCGAATAAAGCTTGAGCTAAAAGTACTTTTACCTTTTCAGAACCGCCAAGCTCAGACATTTTCTTCGATTGAAGGCTTTCTGGAATGCCAAGACCCTTTAATAGGATCGCTGCTTCACTTTCAGCTTCCCATCCGTTTAATTCAGCAAACTCACCTTCAAGCTCGGCTGCACGAATCCCGTCTTCATCTGAGAAATCAGGTTTCATATAGATCGCATCTTTCTCCTGCATCACGTCATATAGACGTTTGTGACCCATGATGACGACTTTTAGCACTTCAAACTCTTCGTATTCAAAGTGGTTCTGTTTTAAAATCGCTAAACGCTCACCAGGGCTCATATGAACATCACCCGTTTGAGCCTCAATTTCTCCAGAAAGAATCTTTAGGAACGTTGATTTACCAGCTCCATTGGCACCAATTAATCCGTAGCAGTTGCCAGGAGTGAATTTAATATTTACTTCTTCAAATAGTTTACGATCAGCAAAGCGCAAACTAACATTATTTACTGCAATCATTTATTAATCCTCCATCACTCATTCATCATTATGAAGTATAACATGAATAACGTTTGATAGAAACGTCTCTCGCTAAGAACGAAGGCTTTTTGTCCATTATGGTATAATAAACGGGAATGATTGATTGAAGGAGTTCGGGCGATTTGAGATTACTCACACTGATGGAATACTGTTTATTGATTTTCTTTATGGGCATTTATTTATCTGCAACAGGCTTTAATGCGAAGGACTTTGGCCTTTATATTGGGCTTGTCCTCATTTACACACTGGTCCACATCTTTTCCAAACGCTTTTTACAAAAGCGGGGAAAAGAAAACAAAAAAATCGGATTGTTTCGATCCGTATTAGCCATTACCGGATCTGTATTCGCTTCGGTACTAGCCATTGTGATCATTGTTACAGTGCTCACGCCAAATTAAAAACGACCCTTCTGTAAGGGTCGCTCGTTCAAGCACCTTTCTCTTGCCTCTGAGAAGGTGCTTTTATTTTGTCTGTCGAATGTCGCCAAACGGGAAGAAAACAAATTCTGATGTCCCGACAACCCGATCCTTTTCAATGAGGCCAAGTCCATTTCTGCTGTCCATGGAATTGAGTCTATTGTCCCCCATCACAAAGTAATCGTTTTTCGGTACTTTCACTGGACCAAAATCTCCAGTTAAATGCACTTCATACTCTTTCGCATGCGCCTTGTTCTCTTTTAAATAAGGCTCATCTACTTTTTTACCATTAATGTAAAGCGTATCATCCTTCATTTCAATCGTATCACCTGGAAGGCCGATCAATCGTTTGACATAATGAATCTTCTGTCCATCTTTTCCATTAATAATCACGATGTCACCGCGTTTCACACCACCGAGATAGTTAATGGTTTTGTTGACAAACAGCTTTTCCCCGTCATGAAGTGTCGGTTCCATTGACTCTCCTTCCACCACATACGGTTCAAATATAAATGTACGGATGAGCAAGACGAGCGCAAGTGCAATTAAAATGGCTTTGATCCATTCAAACAGTGAACTTTTCTTCTCTGTTTTGGCTTGCTTCGCATCAGATTGAATGTCATTTTCGTTTTGTTTGTTTTCTTCGTTCAAAATACTGCTTCCTCCTAAGACTTTCTGCTAAAAGACTTGAAACGTGAATTGAATAACTTTACTTTATCATATGTCATTTAAAAATTCACAAGACAACCATCTAATTAGATATTTTTTCCTAATTCACTGATGATTAAACAAAAAGAAGCACCGTTTTTCACGATGCTTCTCTTCTGCATTACGCTTCTTGTTGAACCGGTTTTTTCAAAATACCCAGTAAAATCGCTGTCACAACGGCACCGATTAAGATGCTGATGATGTAAAGAACTGGATGATTTGTTACCCAGAAAACAAATAGTCCGCCATGCGGTGCAGGAAGCGTCACTCTAAAGAATTCCGTTAATCCACCAGCAACTGCTGCACCAATAACAGCTGAAGGAATCACACGAAGAGGATCTGCCGCCGCAAATGGGATCGCCCCTTCAGTGATGAAGGCTGCTCCCATGAAGTAGCATGTAATCCCTGCCTCACGGTCACGTTTTGAGAACTTATTTCTAAAGATCGTTGTTGCAAGTGCAATACCTAGTGGTGGAACCATTCCGCCTGCCATAATTGCAGCATGCGGTGCATAGTTGCCAGCAGCAATCATTGCAAGACCAAATGTGTAAGCCGCTTTGTTAATTGGGCCACCCATATCAATTGCCATCATACCAGCTAAAATAATACCCATTAAAACAAGGTTTCCAGTACCTAATGATTCAAGCCAATGTGTTAATCCGTCCATCACCATTTTCACTGGTGTGTTGACAATATAATGCATGATAATGCCTGTAAAGAAAATACCGAACAATGGATACAGCAGAACCGGTTTAATCCCGTCGAGTGTCTGCGGTACGAATGTGAATACTTTTTTGAGCAGTACAACAATGTAACCTGCTAGGAAACCAGCAATCAGTCCACCTAAGAACCCTGCACCTGCTGCTGACGCCATAAATCCACCGACCATACCTGGCGCAAAACCTGGACGATCTGCAATACTCATGGCAATAAATCCAGCTAATACCGCAACGATTAAGGCAAGCGCATTATCGCCGCCAATTCCTTTTAAGACAGCTGCAAATGAATTAAATGAAGGGTCCTTAGGATCTGCTGAATTAATTCCCCAGAAGAATGAAATCGCAACTAATATACCGCCTCCGACAACAAATGGAAGCATGTTACTTACACCACTCATTAAGTGCTTGTAAAATCCGCTTCTTCCTTTGCCAGATGATTCAGTTTCGTCTTTAGAAGAACTGCCGCCTGAACCTTTATAAATCGGCGCATCTTGATTGATGGCTTTTTCAATTAATTCCTGCGGACGGCGAATACCAGCTGTTACAGGGACTTCAATGACATGTTTGCCTTTAAAGCGTTCCATTTCAACTTGCTTGTCCGCTGCCACAATGATGGCTGGTGCTTCTTCAATTTCTTTTGCTGTAAGGGCATGTTTAATACCGCCAGAGCCGTTTGTTTCAACTTTAATGTCAACGCCCATTTCTTTTGCTTTTTCTTTCAAAGCATCTGCTGCCATAAATGTATGTGCAATGCCGGTCGGGCAAGCTGTTACCGCTAAAATTTTAGCAGGTTTTCCTTCTGCAGCCGGCTCTTCTTGAACTTCCTCTTCTTCTTCATCATCTTGATCATGTGTATTGATGATCTCAATGATTTCATCTTCAGTCGCCGCTTCAAGAAGCTGCTTTCGAATTTCTTCACGCATAAGAAGTGTAGATAAACGAGAAAGTGCCTCTAAGTGCGTGTTGTTTGCGCCTTCAGTTGCGGCAATCATAAAGACAAGATGACTCGGCTGAGCGTCCAGTGATTCATAATCTACACCAGCAGTGGAGCGGCCAAATGCAATGGCAGGCTCTTTTACACTTGCTGTTTTAGCGTGCGGGATGGCAATTCCTTCACCAATACCAGTAGAGCTCTGTTTTTCACGATTAATCACAGCTTCTTTATAGCCCTCTTTATCATTTAACTTGCCTGCTGTATCTAAAACAGTGACAAGCTCTTCAATGACTGCTTCTTTCTGCTGGCTGTCTAATTGAAGCTTAATGGTATGCTTCGTGAGTAGTTCTGTAATTTTCATGATGACTCCTCCTTTAAATGCGTGTGACTTTTACTTGTGGTAATAGTGTGTCGACAAGCTCTTTTGTGCCAAGCTCCTCAGAAAAGGCTGTAGCGCTTCCTGAAGTGACACCAAGCTTAAATGACTCTTCAATTGAAAGGCCTTTTGAAACGCCGGCTAAAAACCCTGCAACGACTGAATCCCCTGCTCCAACTGAATTAACGAGCGTTCCTTTTGGAACATTGGACTGATAGATTCCTTCTTTACTGAATAAGAGGGCGCCATCACCAGCCATGGAGACGATGACATGCTCAGCACCTTGTTCTAACAGCTTTTTCCCATAAGGAATGGCTTCTGCTGCTGATGAAATACTCGTCTCAAACATTTCACCCAGTTCATGATGATTTGGCTTCATTAAGAACGGTTTCATGTCTGCTGCTTTTTTTAACGCTTCGCCAGAAATATCAAGAACAACTCTTACACCTTGCTCCTGGCAAACTTCAGCAATACGCTCATATGTGTTATGAGGTAATGATGAAGGAATGCTGCCAGCTAAAACAACGACATCTCCTTCAGTCAATGAAGAAAATTGAGATAGAAACGACTCAAATTGCGCTTCAGTAATAGATGGGCCGAGTCCGTTGATTTCTGTCTCTTCACCTGTTTTTAGTTTTACATTGATCCTTGTATCTTCTGACACCTCGTGAAAGGCTGTTTGTAATTGTTCGTTCTGTAAAAAATTTTGAATATATTTGCCTGTAAATCCACCAATGAATCCAAGTGCTTTCGATTCAACACCGTGACGTTTTAATAGCCTTGAGACATTGATTCCTTTACCACCTGGATATTTTTGATCATAGGTTGAACGATTTAAACCGCCGACTGCAAAATCCTCCACGTGTACGATGTAATCAACTGATGGGTTTAAAGTAACTGTATAAATCATGTTTTCACTACCTTTATAACCGTTTTTTCATGGTAATTATCGAATGAATCTTCTTTTGCGTCGTTTGTGATAATGGTGGCTTCCTGTAAACTAGCAAAGGTTGAAAACGATATTTCGCCAAACTTTGAGGCATCTGATAAGATATAGGTTTTTTTCGCCTGTTTCATGGCTCTTTTTTTCATGAGTGCTTCCTCTGGATCAGGTGTTGTAAAACCCGCCTCGGGATGAATGCCATTTGTCCCAACAAAGCTTTTGTCAAAACGATAATTCTCCATCGCTGTCAAAGCTGCGGCTCCAACCATGGCTCCTGTTCGATGTTTCACTGATCCGCCTATCAAGTAAAAGGTAATACCTTTTCTCATGAGGGCTTCAATGTGCATCACACCGTTTGTCACCACGACAATATCTTGATCTGGATCGATATATTCAATCATTTGCTGTGTGGTTGTACCAGCATCTAAATAAATACAGTCGCCCTGTTTTAAAAGAGATGCCGCCGCCTCTGCTACCAATGACTTTTCTTGAAGGTTTTTGGCAGATTTCTCAAATACATCTGGTTCAAGGCGAATACTCGAAATCTTGGCTGCTCCTCCATGAACCCTTTTAAGAAAGCCTTTTTCTTCAAGGGCTGATAAATCTCTTCTAATTGTAGATTCAGACGCATCCGTCATCATCGTTAAGTCCTGTATTTTAATGACATCATTTTCTTCCAAGCTGTCGATTATGAGTTGATGTCTTTCCGGTGTTAACATGCGAACACCCCTTTTGAAAACGTATTCATTTTGCGCGCACCTTTATTGTAATCGCTTTTTTCAACATTATCAATACAAAACAATCAAATACATTCAATAACTATCAAAATCTTTCACCATGGTCATCTTACCTTTATATGTACCATTTGTAAACTGAAAAATATGTGACAATAAGATGAAAGTCATGATATTAGCATTTCTATCATTTTTTATTTCATTCAATGGAACTAAAAAAAGCTTTTATGCGATTTGCATAAAAGCTTTTGATGGGTAATGAAGGCGAATGTAAACTGTTTGTATGCTTCTTTCCTCTTCGATTTATTCATACCTGAGCGATTCAATAGGGTCTAGTCTCGCTGCTTTATTCGCAGGAATTAACCCAAAAACAATACCAATGAGCATACTAAACAGTACGCCTCCACATACTACTTGCCAAGATACAAGAGACGGCCAGCCGGCAAATAGTGATACTAACGAAGCTCCGCCTAAACCAAGTGCAATCCCCATCAACCCGCCGATGAGTGTTAAAACGACAGACTCAATTAAAAACTGGACGAGGATTTGAGCCCTTGTTGCTCCCATCGCCTTTCGAATACCGATTTCTCTTGTCCTCTCTGTCACAGAAACGAGCATAATATTCATCACACCGATTCCGCCAACAAGTAAAGAGATCCCGGCTATTGAGCCAATGATCGTTGTCATAACGGATGTTATTTGACCAATCCCTTCTGCGATTTCTTCCATATTGATCATTTCGTAAGCATCTTCTGTATGATGATTTTCATTTAATATGGCAGCCGCGCTCTTTCCTACTTCCTTCATTTGATCAGCATGTGCGACTTGAATAGACAACTTATCATATTCACTCATACCAAGTGTGGAGGTGAGCATCGCAAATGGGACATAGATTTCATTCATATCAAATGAAAACATCCCTTTCTGTTTTGCTAACACACCGATGACTTCAACTGGCTGTCCGTTCATCCAAATCAGTTCGCCTAATGCCTTTTGTCCGTTGAATAGTTCTTTTTGTAAGCCATCTGAGATAAGAGCAGCTCTTCTGCCGCTTCTAAAATCAATATCTCTTAAATCCTGTCCTTCTGCGATTTGTAATGAATGTACATTTGTATACCCTTCATTTATACCGTTAACTGTCGCATCAACTGTCGTATCTTGAAACCTCAGCTGCATTCCTTGTGCAGTCGAGGAGGCGACCTGCTCCACCCCGTTGATTGTCCTAATGCTTTTTATGTCTTCCTCAGTAAATGATGCTTCGAATAAGGCATTTGGATTTGCATTTAATTCTTCGTCAGAAGGCGTATATGTCATATCAATGGTATTGTTTGGACCTGAAATCGATCCTTTTAACATTTGCTCACCGCCTTGACCGATCGCCACGACTGCAATGACTGATCCAACACCAATAATAATCCCAAGCATCGTTAAAATAGAACGTAATTTATGAGCTAAAACCGAATTCAGCGCTATTTTGATATTTTCAAAGAGTTTCATTCATAGCGTCCCCTTGTATCCATCTATCTTCAACAAGCCGTCCATCTCTCACAACGACAGTCCGATTTGTATACGCAGCTATTTCTTCTTCATGGGTGACAAGCACAATCGTTGTCCCTTCCTCATTCAGCTGTGTAAACTGTTCCATAATTGAGATGCTTGTTTTTGAGTCGAGAGCACCAGTCGGTTCATCTGCTAAAATCAGCTGAGGCTTATTGACAATCGCACGTGCAATTGCCACCCTTTGCTTTTGTCCTCCTGACAACTCACTTGGCATATGTTTCATTCGATCTGCCAAACCAACCTTTTCCAGTGCCAATTCCGCACGTTCTTTTCTTTCCTTTTGACTGATCCCAGCGTAAATCATCGGCAGTTCCACATTGCGCCTCGCATTTAACCTTGGCAGCAGATGAAATTGCTGAAAAACAAATCCAATGGATTGATTTCGAATGACCGCAAGCTCCTGGTCCTTTGCTGCTGACAGCTCTGTACCTTGAAAATGATATTGTCCTGTCGTTGGGCGGTCTAAACAGCCAATAATATTCATTAATGTTGATTTTCCAGAGCCGGACGGGCCCATAATGGACATATACTCGCCTTTTTCAATGACAAGATTCATATCACTTAATACATCAAATGTTTCGTGTGCGACCTCATAGCTTTTTGTCACGTTGGAAAGCTGAATCATTCAGCATTCACTTCCATTCCGTCATACATGTCATCTGTTGGATGAGCAATGATTTGATCCTCTGCCTTGACACCTTTTGTTACTTCAAGATCATGACCTGACGTTTCCCCTATGACCACTTTTACTTTTTTCAATTCATTTTTTTCAACAACATAAACGTATTGTCCATCAGTCTCTTTTTTTACCGCTGTTTCAGGAATTGTTTGCGCTTGGCGCTTATCTGTTTGAATTTCCATGATCATTTTAAAACCAGGCTTCGCCTCAGGTTTCTTTCCCTTTATTTCTACCTCAACAGGATATTGAACCGTTTGGTCGCTCGAAGTTGTTTCGACTGCTGTCTGGACAGGAACAGTGCCTACTTTTTTCACGACTCCTTGCCAGCTCTTCCCGCGAATGACATCAGACGTTACCTTCACTTTTTGTTTCTTTTTGATTTTTATGGCATCATACTCTGAGATCAAACCCCGCACGATCATTTTTTTATCATGACCAATATGGATGATCGGCTGCCTTTCTTCCGCCCCCCCTGCCCCTGCCTCTTGCTCAATGGAAATCACTGTTCCATCAATTTTACTATGTACGGTTAAATCTTCTATTTGAGCCTTTACTTTTTCTTGGCTGATCTCTGCTTGCTTTTGTTCTAATTCAGCCGCTTTCAGTTCTAATTGAAGCTGATCTCGCTCGCTTTTGATATTAGCGCCTGCTTTTTTCTCCTCTAATTCACTCAGCCGATTTTGCAATTGTTCCAGGTTTAATGTACTTGATTCAACGGCTAGTGCTTGCTGCTGCTCTTCAAGCTCCAGTTCCTTATTTTCATATGTAAGAAGCGGCGTTCCAGCCTTTACCTTTTCCCCTTCTTTCACAGCAATTTCCTTCAATTTCCCCTTTTCCTCTTCTTCATAGATGAACTGCTCTTCAAAGAATGAAAGTGTCCCCGGTGTCATCACGGTAGAGGTGATTTCTTTTGGCGTGAGTTTGACTGTTTTAATCGCTGCTGTAGAAGCAGGCTTTGCTTGGTTTTTCGCAATATTAAATCCAATAAATAGTCCAATCACAATAATTAAAATAGATCCAATGATGATTTTCTTTCTCATAAAAACCTTCTACCCCCAGCTTACTGATATGTTAATTGCTGTTCCTACATATTGAAAAATTAACGATAAGATATAAAAAACGCCTATAATCACCCAAGAAATTCTCGGTGATATACGCCCAACTTGGATGAATAAAAAGCCAGTTAAAACAAGATTCCAGATCACAAATAGATCGATATTGGCTAACACCGCCTGCCATGGACCAGAAATTCGAATGAGCGCGTTTAACGAGGTAACCGTGATGTCTTTTGGAACATGAAAAAGGATGACTGCCAAATGAGAAATAATTGTCCCAATGATCGTAACGGGTGTAATGAACAGGACCGCTGAAAAAAGCTGCCGAAATGATGCATCACCTTTCGCTAAAAATACGATGAGCTTATATATAGCCGCATTGATGACAATCCCAAATACGAGACCAATGAGTGTCACCACATAAACAACAGGTATCGGCAAACTTAAATCTGCCCACATTCCCTTATTTACGAGCTCAGACAAATAAGTCACAACGACTGTTAAAATAAGCACACAAGATAAAGGCCACCAAACAACTGGATTTTCCCATACTCTTTTCAGGTGCGCTGATGGTCTTGTACTCACTCCAATGATCGTAGGTTTTTCCATGTTTTCTTTCATCAAATGTCATCCTCTCTCTGTCAAGCAAGTATGCAAACGCACAATAACGCTCTTTTTCTTTCTATTTTATCAAAAGATTGCCAATAAGTGATCGAACATTTGATTTTCTTATTTTCGTTGAGAAAAAATTTTATCTATTATTCTATTTTCACGAAAGAAATCCTTCAAATGACCTCATGATCCGACCATATTCATACCAAGAATCATGCTTTTACTGACCTAAAAACATTTTATTAAGTAAACAATATGTCTTTCGGAATAAATATCCTTTTCTTTTGGATTCGCATGGTCTTAGATAGACACAACAATTTTTTGTTAAAATAATCCTAGTAATTTCGACAAATCCCGGCTTTATAGGACTATGATTGGTTTCTTTTACAGAACAAATAAGTCTTTAGTATCAATACTTTCATATTAAAAAATTAAAAATAAAGGGATTTTACTTGATCAAAAGTTATTTTTTCATATAATGTAAAATAGAGGTAGGTTAAATGATAGTGGAAATGGAGTCAAGTGAATGTTAAGAGAAAAATTGAAAATGCAATTGATTTTACTGTATGAAAAGGAACAAGAAGCATGGCAATACTTTCGAAAGGAAAGAGAATCGATTTATCATGAGCTCAAATTACTTGATATGAAAGAAAGCAGACCTTCTAATGACAAAATATACTACGCTGCAAGATGTGTAGATATTATCAAAGAGAAAAAGGGAAGCATTGTGAGCACAAAAGAATTAAAAGAACAGCTTCAAGCCCAAACAGATTTCAATGTGAGACGAATCAGCGAATTGTATGATCTCATTCAGCAGCTCGATCCTCACATTTCTAAAGCAAGAAGGGGATGTTTTATTTACGAAGATCACACCCAAGTACCTCTACAAACTTTTCACACATAAAAAATTGGTTACAGCCGGGTGGCCATAACCAAATCCTCTAATATCTATTATCCACCACTTACAGGAGGAATGAGTGCAACAGTGTCCCCGCTACGCACTTCAGCATTTTCCCTCGTATATATTTCGTTGACTGCAACCATTACGTTTTGTGCAGCATCAACACCATATACCTCCTGTAATTCTATTTTAATCTCATCAACCGTTGTTTGATCTTTTTGAATGATGATTTGTTGTTTACCGGCCTTCTCAGCAAGGCCGGCGAACAATAATACATTAATCATGCTGATCACCTTCTTTCTCTGCAAGTTGAAGATTGCTAGGTTTACCTTCTGGATATGAAACCGTTTCAAGCTGATCACCTATCCAGGCCTCTCCGTCTTCCCAATATTCTTTTTTCCAAATGGGAACGATTTCCTTGATGCGTTCAATGGCATATTCATTTGCTTCGTAGGCAGCCTTCCTATGAGGAGACGAAACGGCGATCGCAACAGCAATATCCGTTATCTCAAGTGTTCCAATCCGGTGCACAATCGCTGCTTCAGTGTCAGGCCATCGATTCTTGATTTCTTGTCCAATCTGCCTTAGCATGCTTTCCGCCATTGGTATGTATGCTTCGTAGGTTAAACGCAATGTTTTCTTGCCGTTTGTCCATTCTCTGACCGTCCCGATAAACGTCGTAATCGCCCCTGCCTTTCGTCTTGTCACATGCTGAATCAATTCGTTTACCTCAATCGGGGTTTTTGTTATTTTAAAAAGTTCGCTCAAAACGTGCCGCCTCCCTTCAATAAGTGAAAAGCAAATGTCATCCCGCGCTTATCAAAAGCTGAAAACACAGGAAACGGGTAATTTTCGGTTAATTGATCTTCTTGAGAAAAATAAATAGCTGCTTGTATATTGGAAAGAGTGGAAAGGTCAATAAGCTCCTCTTCATTCTTTACACAAACGATTTTGCGATAAGGCGCCTGTTTGTATCCCTCTACGAGAACAGCGTCTAACGGAAGATGCTGACACATGTTGAGCAGCTGTTCTAACGTGAAGTCCTGCATCGAAAAGTGAAATTCACCTTCTCCTTCCACACCTGCGGCATAGGCACCTGCCTGAATATATCGATCAGTATCTTTTTCTTTGACAAGGCGATCTGGTGTCCCCCCATGTCCATGGTGTTTAAAGCAGCCTAGCTTCAGTCCTTCACGTTCGGCCAGCTGACAGAGCTTTTCGATTAATGTGGTCTTGCCACTATTTTGAAAACCGACCACCTGTAATATGCTTAATTTGTCATCCAGCATGGAGACCCACCGCCTTTGTGCTGAAACAGCAGAACATCAACTTGATCACCTGCTTGAAAACCTCTTGTTCCCCCAGGCAGCATGATGAAACAGTCAGCCTCTGCAATAGAGGTCACTGCACTTGATTTATCAAGACCTGTCGGAGT
This sequence comes from Bacillus sp. ABR, assembly GCF_056172715.1. Lineage (NCBI taxonomy): Bacteria > Bacillati > Bacillota > Bacilli > Caryophanales > Bacillaceae > Bacillus > Bacillus sp. ABR. Next base: position 500,363 of record NZ_JAOYSL010000003.1, read on the forward strand.
CACACTGATCTGACTCCCAGTGAATTGAAGAGCCGCCCTGACAAAACGAGTAAACGGATTGGCTTTTGGAAAATCATGTGTGAGTTTCGCCTCAGCAAAAGCGGGAAACGGATTTTCTTTCATATACCATTTATAAATGATCGGTTTCACAAATAATTCAAAGCCCACAAAACAGGCAGCAGGGTTTCCAGACAGCCCAAACAGCAATTGACCATTCGGCATTGCCGCCACAGTCGTCACACTTCCAGGTCTCATGGCTACTTTATTAAACAGTACCTTGGCTCCCAGCTTTTCATAAATGGCAGGCAGAAAGTCAAAATCACCCACTGACACGCCGCCTGTTGTGATCAGAATGTCTACCTTGCTCATGGCTGCTTTTACTGCATGATAACTTTTGTCAAAATCATCGGAGACACCGCCTAAATCTAGCGGCTCAGCTCCGGCCTCAAGTATCTGCGCATAGACCATACTCAGATTACTATTTCTAATCTTGCCGTCTACCATGGCATCACTTACTTGAAGAAGCTCTGTGCCCGTTGAGATAATGCCAATCACCGGTTTTTTGACAACTGGCACTACCGCATATCCAAATGTCGCCAAAAGAGCCGTGACGCCAGAAGTGACAGCTGTTCCTTTTTTGACCATCACGTTTCCTTTGAGAACCTCTTCTCCTTGACGAGAAATATTGTCTCCCTTTTTCAGCGGTCTTTTCAGTGACATGAATGATTTGCCGTCTTTTTCGAAAGTCTTCGTCAGCTCGATCATGATGACGCCATTTGCTCCATTTGGAATTTTTGCCCCTGTCATAATACGGATGGCCTGAAAGGAACCGATGGTTTTTGCTGAGACCATTCCTGCACCAATATGATCAATGACCTCGAATTCAACTGGATGCGCACTTGACGCTTCTTTTGTATCTTCTGCCCGAAGCGCAAATCCATCATACGGAGAACGATCAAATGCCGGAACATCATGGTCTGCCAAAATATCTTCTGCAATAAACCTTCCAAGGCTATCCTTTAAAGGGACCCATTCTATTTCTCCATGTTTTTCGTATTGGTGAACTTTCTTTATGGCCTCTTCTACTGGTATTGGCTGCCGTCTTTCCATCACACTTCACTCCTATATCCCTAGCAGTCTTGCTAGTAATGAATTGGCTTCTTTTTCATCATTTGTTCCATGGATTAATGCACGTCCTCCTTTGAAACAGACCATCCGGTAATTTTCGTAGCGTACATGGATTAAGAAGTCGTTTACTTCCACCTCACAAATAGATGAGAGCCGCTCTTTCATATGCTGAAATGAGAGTTCTGCTAAATCCTTTGAAACAATTTGAACGGTGTCACGTCCGCAAAGGACCGTCGATTTTTTACGCTGATCATGTAAATAAGGATAGGTTCTTGCGATGCCGCAAGTTGGACAGTTCTTCTCTTTAGTTAGAGATAAATCCATTTTAAATGATGTGGACTGCCAAAGATCAAACGTGACAAATTTCCGCTCGATTTGATCTTCATGCCCTGTTAAATATTTTAGTGCCTCTGTTTGCTGATAAGCAGAAACCATTTGAACAGCAGGTGAAATAATCCCCGCTGTATCACACGTCAAGCCGCCAACAGGCATTGCCGTGAACACACATGATAAACATGGCGTTTTATCCGGCAATATGGTCATATACATCCCCTGACTGCTCACACAAGCGCCATATATCCACGGCGTCTTCGTTTCTAGTGATAAGTCATTCATCACCATTCTTGTCTCAAAATTATCTGTTGCATCAATGACGATATCTGCTCTCTGGAATAACGGCCTTAACAGCTCCGCCCCTGCATCTTCAATCAGAGCGTGTATGGTCACTTCATGATTGATCTGCTCGAGACGTTTTTGTGCCGCAGCTGCTTTTGGTACATGTGCCTTTGCATCATGTTCCGTGTAGAGCTGCTGCCGCTGTAAATTTGAAAATTCCACATAATCACGATCGACAATCGTAAGCGTACCGATGCCAGACCGGACAAGCCCTTCCGCAGAAGCGGTACCAAGTGCACCGGCTCCAACGATCAGCACATGACTTTCAGCCAGCGCATGCTGCCCTTTTTCCCCAACCGGAGGGAACAAGATTTGTCTTGAATATCGGTCATTCAATGCTGTTCTCTCCTCACCGTTTTTTTATGTATCATATCATACCGTTTTCAGGTAAATCGCTTCTTTTATTGATATTACGAAATTCATTTGATGTCACGTTCAGTTCTTCCTCTGAAACGATGCGCACCTGAAGCTTTTGAAGCAAATCTTTAATGGCTAATTGATTCTCTTTTAAACACGCGCGAATAAACGGCAGAGAGCGGCGGTGATAAAGTGCAAATAAAGGCTGTAATCTGCCCTGAACAAGCGGGATGATGGCATCTGCGTGCTCGCTGCAATAGGACGATAATACTTCCGCCGTTTTCTTCCGTATGAAAGGCATGTCACACGCCGTCACTAAATACCATTCTGCTTCTTGCTTTTGCATCGCTGTATATATGCCGGCAAGCGGTCCGCATCCGCGCACCTCTTCATCATCTAACCAAACACTTTGTTCACCTCTTGCTTTGAAAAAAGGAAGAAGCGATGGATGACTGATGATGACAGTCTGCCTGTCTAAAAGCTGCTCTTTCACATGTTCATATAATGGTTTCCCTTGAAACATATGACTTGCCTTTGGCTCTCCAAAACGTCTGGAAGCTCCTCCAGCTAAAATCACATTCACTACGTGCATCCTCTCATCCTCCTTTGATATGGTTGTTCTAATCGCACTCCTTTCGCATACTTTATTGGTAACATGAATAAGGAGGGTCTATCGATGAACAGGCGCCATGCTTCTCCCCTATTCCATGATCTATCTCAAGAAAATTTATACTTAAAAGCTGAAACTGCCAAATATCAACAAATGATCTCTGATTTACAGTCCTCATATACGTATTCTAAAAATAAGAAGCTAACTCAAGAATATCATGAGATGAAAAAGGATTACACGCAATTAAAACAACAACTGGATGAAATAACCAATGACCAACATGATGCTGCCTCAAAAATACAGGATCTCTCCTACAGCAAAACAGAATTGTTACATAAAATGGTCCTTCTCCATGAAATGCTGCAAAAGGAAACCTATCATAGAAGAAAAGAAACCGAAGAAAAACACAGGCTGCATTTGAAAGTTGTCAAATATAAGGAAATCTCGCAACAATTAAATGAACGGATAGAGGATCAAGATAAACGACTTGCAAAAGAGGAGAAAAAAGGAAATACTTTATCCGCAGTGATTGAGAAGCTGCAGCAAAATTTGGGCGATAAAAACGCAGAGCTCCATGTATTACAGGAAGGCGTCAGACACCTTCAAGAGCGTTTTTATGAAACGCAGGAGAAATTACTGCAAATTGAAAAAGCAAAAGAAGCGATTTTTCATGAAACGCTCACGAGCTATCAAAAACAGTTAGCAGAAAGCGAGGAATGGATCGCATCTCATTTTGCTGATATTGACCAGTCAGCACAAACAAATTCACAGCCATTCTCACGAGACCGCATCCTGCAAACGACAGAAGAAATCGAACCGATTTTGAAGAAACTCAACGAACAAGTTCAAACACTTCAGGAACAAGTCGATGCTGTGCAGCGTAATGGAGAAGTCATGACAGTCAAAATCGACGGCTTTAAAAAACAGCGTGATCACCTGCCTAAGGAACGCAAAATTGTCTATACAGTTGATCAAAAGAAGTAATTCTCGAAATAAAAAACTGCTGGCTTGACGCCCAGCAGTTTTTTTATTTATTCGTCTTCTGTTTGAATGTCGCCTTCTAAAATATACTGTCCGCGATAAGGCTTCTTCACTTCAGGATACATTTTAATTAAGCTTTGCATAAACGTTGTCATATTTGGGATTTCAAGACCGCTCTCTTTTTCGATCTCTTTTTGAAGCTCTGAGCTTTTAATCGCTGCATTATGACGTTTTAACGTTTTAATCGCAGCTTCACGAAGCTTCGCTGCCTTTGAGCCAGGACGAGCTGTGCCTCTTCTGCGTCTTGTCGATCCTTCAGGAATACCTACAGGTGCACCGTTTAGCTGTCCTGTTCCTAAAGATGATGATTGTGGTTGTGCCGGCTGCTGGTAGCTTCTCATTTCTTGCGCAGCAAGCTCAGCTAATACAGGCAGTGAATCTGTCTTTCTTTCTGTACGTACTTCTTTTTTTGTATCTGACACTAGACCTGTTCCTTGACGGTCTAATTCTCTTAATTTTGCATAAATCGCATCGCGCTCAATTTGATATTCACGGATGACCTTTACTTCTGCCTCGTTTAATTGTTCCAATCGTAAACGTAACGCTTCCCTCTCATTAAACAATGGATTTCCCCCTCATCATATAAAAAATATTCTATAGTAAATATTAGATTAGAAAACTAATTTTATCAACTATTTTTTTATCATTTTACAGTTTGCTAACAGATAGGTATTTTCAACTAAAATTTTGCCAAGGAGGAAAAATCGGCACTCATTTCATTGCCACTATAGGCTTTTGACAAACCTTAAAATATTGTAAAAAAATTGAATAAACGCTTATACTACTTGATTTACATAGTTATTTACCTAACTGAAATTTCTTTTGTGCAAAAACGTTCTGAATAGTAAAAAGTTAAAATCTTTACAATTTCATTTCAAAACAAAAATGTAAATAGGTCGTTATACCTTTTTGTTTCAGGGATATTTTTTAATAAACTCCCTCATTTTCTCTTTTCTTAGGAATAATAAACTCGTCCAGTGCAATACGCCGCCTGTTTTTGCCCATGAAAAAACCCCCATTTATGGGGGAAAGCCTATTCTGCAGCCTTTTCAGACTCAGAAAGCACTCGATTGACACGTTTTTCAAGCATTTTCATTCCGCTTCCGCCGGCTTGGAAGTGACGCAAAGCACCTGTTTTATCAAATACATAATATGCAGGTACATATTCGTTTTCAAAGGCTTCTGTTAGGTGATGATCACTGTCCACAAAGATTGGCTGCGTAATTTCATGCTCTTTCGCAACTTCTTTGATTTTTTCTAGATCTAGGTCATCTTCTGAACGAGGCATATGAACTGCTACAACGTTTAGTTGATCCTTGTACTCATCACGGAATTGATTGACTTGAGGCATTGCCTCTTTACAAAGATGACAGCTGACTGACCAGAAATGAATCAATGTTGGTTTGTCACCAATCAAATCTTCTTTTGTTACTTCTCCATTTAACCACTCTTTTGCACCAGTTAGTTCTGGCATTGGTTGACGTAATTTCATTATGAAGCGCCTCCATCCATTGTATGTGTCGAAACAAAAAGGTCTAACATCAGTTAGACCCTCCTGTTTCTTCAGTTATCAATTAAAGTGTTTTTTGACCAGGTTTCCAGTTCGCTGGGCAAAGTCCACCAGTTTGTAATGCTTGAAGAACACGTAATGTCTCATCTACATCACGACCGATATTGTTGTGGAATACTGTTTGGTATTGAAGTTCGCCTTCTGGGTTAATGATGAATAAACCGCGAAGAGCAATTCCTTCTTCTTCAATTAAAACGCCGTATTCTCTAGACACTGTGTGGTTAGTATCAGCAGCTAACGGGTATTTTAATTCACCTAGACCATTGTCTTTACGGTCTGTATTGATCCAAGCAAGATGCGTGTGGATTGTATCAGTAGATACACCGATGATTTCTGCATCTAAATCTTCGAACTCGTCATAACGATCGCTCATTGCTGTAATTTCAGTTGGGCAAACAAATGTGAAATCCATTGGATAGAAGAAAAGAACTGTCCATTTGTCATTCTTCATGTTTTCCTCTAAACTTACTTTACCAAATTCCTTGTTAGCAAGTACTGCTTCCATTTCAAAACGTGGAGCTTGTTTTCCTACAAAACGCTCTGCCATATGTAAATCCCTCCAAAAAATAATATCTTTATACAGTCTTCTTAGCTGTATATAAAATGAGAATCAAAACTTAAAATTCTCATTTAGTTAATAACTTCACAATTACAATTATAATACTTATGCGATTTTTAGTCAATATTAATTAATAATAAATTTAATTAACGATTTGTCACAATTCCTGCTTCACCTATCAAAAGTTTAACATGACTTGCATAAGGGAACAAATGATTAGCTTCTCTTTTAGAGCATACATAGAAAGGTTTTGAAGATCATGAGAGCATTTCAACAAGTAGATTGGGTTTCCATTATCCTCAATAGCAGTATGATTTTGCTAAAACTAGTCGCCATTTTTGCCATTTACTTTATCATCAGAGCCATAGGAAACAAGATGATTAAGCGAGCCTATTCCACATTCGCTGAAAAGCATGAAGTCTCTTTATCAAGAGCACAGACGCTTCAAAGTCTGACGTTAAATATTTTCGCCTACTTATTGATTTTTATTCTAGTTGTGATGATCCTCGACTTATTTCATTATAACCCGACTGCTTTGCTGGCAGGTGCAGGCGTTGTAGGACTTGCGATCGGTTTTGGCGCTCAAGGGTTAGTGAGTGATATTGTGACCGGATTCTTTATACTATTGGAAAAACAATTTGATGTAGGAGAATATATAACGGTCGCCGGCTTTGATGGGATTGTTGAACAAATTGGACTAAGAACCACACAGCTTCGAAGCTTTGACGGCACCCTTCATTTTATTCCTAATCGCAGCATACTGAATGTGAGCAATCATTCAAGAGGGACGATGCAGGCACTCGTTGATATTGAGCTGTCTCCGGATGAAAATGTGGATCAGATGATCACAGCCCTTCAAGCTGCCTGTGATGAGGTGCGGGAGGAAACTCCTCAAATTATCGAAGGTCCTCAAGTTGTCGGCGTGGAGGCGTTCGGTTCTTCCTCTCTTGTGCTGCGCATCATAGCGAAAACCGAAACAATGGAGCAATGGCGGGTAGAACGAATCTTGCGCAAAAAAATGAAAGAAGTACTCGATATAGAAAAAGAGCAAAAAGAACCGGGATCATAATCTACCGGTTCTTTTTCTTGTTTTATTGAACACGCTGTTCTACTTCTTGGCAAATTTCATCAGCCGTCATACCTGATGCTGTAATAACAGATGCCTTTGTTGTTGTGTCTGAAATGCCAAGAACATTTGAATCTAATCCTGTGACGACATAACAGTCACACTGATCCATTTGCTGTTCATTTTGAATACGTACGACATCATACCCTTTTTGCTTCAATAGTTCTTCTACATCGGATAAAGATTGTTCTACACCAATTCTTGTCATAATCAAGAACACCTCCTGTTCATAAGGTGTACAGGAGGCAGCTCGATTATTCATTCACCAGCTTGCTTTTTAAAATAAGCCGTCATGACATTCACAGCTGTTTCAATCGCGTTTTCATCCGGCTGGAGCTTTGCATGATGCAGGCCGTATTCTGAATCGACCCCTAACCAAAACATGAAGCCGGGATATTTTTTCAGCATGTAGCCAAAATCTTCTCCTGTCATGGCTTCCCTGCATTCAATCACATTCGCAAGCCCTTCTTCGGCTACATATGACATAAATTCCTCTGTCAAATCCTTTGAATTGTCCACTTCGTAATAAGACGAAGGATAACGAACAGTTGCTTTGCATTCGTAGCCAATTTCAATTCCTTTTGCCAATGCTTCAATTCGCTTTCTTACCTTGTCCATAGACTCTGGCGAAAGTGTGCGAATGGTACCGTCAAGCTTTGCATGCTGCGCAATAATATTTTGAGCCGTTCCGCCGGTAATCGTGCCCACTGTAATGACCGCACTATCAAGGGGATCAACATTACGCGAAATCACCGATTGCAGCTGACCTACAAGAGCACTTGCAGCAACAACCATATCATTTGCTAAATGAGGATATGCAGCGTGTCCGCCTTTTCCTTCAAGCTCAATCACAAGCTCACTCGTATTGGCAAATAACAAACCCGGCTTTGTAGCAATTGTTCCAACAGGATATTCAGGTGCGATATGCAGCGCTGTAATAAAGTCTGGCGTCCATTTTTTGAGAACATCACTTGCAAGCATTGGTTCGGCACCGCCTGGACCTTCTTCTGCCGGCTGGAAGATAAATAATACGTCTTCTTTGATCGGTTCATGAACGAAATGATCGATGATACCAAGTGCAATGGTCATATGAAGGTCATGTCCACATGCATGCATCTTCCCTTCATGCACAGATTCAAATGGATACCCTGTTTCCTCGGGTATAGACAGGCCGTCCATATCTGCACGATAAGCAAATACGCGCGTTGGATTTGTCCCTTTCACTTTTACAAAAAGCCCAGTTCGCCACGTTTCAATCTCAACTCGATCTTTTGAATAGGTGTCCAAATGCTGAATAAGATACGCTTGTGTTTTAAATTCTTGGAAACCAAGCTCAGGGATTTGGTGTAAATCTCTTCGAATGGATATTAATTGCTCACGATTTAACAAGTGAACTCGCTTCCTTTCTTCTATACGAATAAGACGTGGATATCTCATCCACGTCTTTGTCTTCAGCTGCGAATTATATGATTAAAGCTGACGCAGTTCTTGTTTGATTTCAGTCTTACCTTTTGTTTTTTCATCGATGTCTTTGATTTTCTTAGCAGGTGTACCTGCTACAACTGTGTAAGGCTCTACATCGTTCACAACGATCGCACCAGCAGCTACTACTGCACCTTTACCAATTGTCACGCCTTCTAGAACAACAGCGTTCGCACCGATGACAACGTCATCTTCTACCACAACTGGTTTAGCAGACGGCGGCTCAATAACACCTGCAAGAACAGATCCAGCACCGATATGACAGTTCTTACCTACTGTCGCACGGCCGCCAAGCACCACGTTCATGTCAATCATCGTACCTTCGCCGATCACAGAACCGATATTAATAGAAGCACCCATCATAATGACTGCATTATCACCGATTTCAACTTGGTCACGGATGATTGCCCCTGGTTCAATACGGGCTTTAATGTTTTTCAAATCTAACATCGGAATTGCAGAGTTGCGGCGGTCATTTTCCACGACAACATCTTCAATTTTGTCTTTGTTTGATGCTAACACTTCTTGAATTTCACTCCACTCACCGAAAACAACTCCAGTGTTTCCTGTGATGAATGTTTTTGCATGTTCACCAAACTCAATACCTTCTAAGTCACCTTTAATATAGACTTTGACAGGTGTTGATTTTGTACTATTTTGAATAAATGAAATAATTTCATTAGCGTCCATTTGTTTCATGTATGTATGTCCTCCTCTTAATTTATACTTCATTACTGTACCAAAGGAGTGTTTTAATGACAAGTGAAAGAGTCATCTCCTCAATGGAAAATAAAACAAGCGGGACCGATTATCCCGCTTCTTGCTGGTGAAGCTGAACAAATTGTTTACCAAAAGAAATTAATTCGTCTTCTTCCTCTCCTTCTGGATTCAGCTCAATTTTAACTGATGGGAGGACAATGTCACCGCCAAGCTCCTTCACTTTTTCTTCGATTAGGTCAACAGCTCCGCAAAAATGTTCGTAAGATGTATCGCCAGAACCGAATACTGCAAATGCTTTTCCCGTTAAATCAAGCTCTTCCATTTCTTCATATAAATCAATAAAATCATCCGGAAGATCGCCATCTCCCCATGTATACGCACCTAACATAATGTGCGAGTAATCATTAAGCAGCTCGGCATCAATATCCATCGCTTCATGCCGGTCCACGCTGGCTCCTGCTTCCGTTATACCTTTTTCAATTAAATCTGCCATCGCTTCTGTATTTCCAGACATCGTGGCATACACCAATAAAACCTTTTCTGTCACTTTTTCTTCCTCCTTATCAATGAATCAACGCTGGCTCCTCATACGGCCTGACAAACTTACTTTCATATAAACCCGCACAGAAAAAGTTTTCGTTTTGATTGGCTACACGAAAACCGTGCCCTTTGATCGTATCAAACCATTTGAGCTCTTTTTGCTCAATATCAAGCTGATACACTTTAGAAAATCCGTGTTCGTCTTGTGAAGTGGTCACATACACAATGCCGTTATCCTCTGATACATCCAAAAATGATTCTTCTCTAGCAAAGGCCTGTGATTGAATATCATGCAGAATATTTGTATGTAAATCTAAAATTTGAACAGATCCTTTTTTGCCTTTTTTTGAACCTAATGCACAAACAAGAAGATGTTCATGACAGAGCAGCATAGAAGCTGTCATTCGGTGCTCCTCTCTGTTTAAAAGAAAAATCTGTTCACTCTGCAAGTCATACACCCATATTCCTCCGTGAACCTCATGAATCTGTGTTCCAATATAAAGGTGGTCACCTGCAGCACATAAAGAACGAATGACCGGCGGATGATTCACATGAGCAAATGGCTTCATAATTTCCCAGGAAATTCCGAAATCATTTGACACATAGATACTATGTTTTCCATGCGCACATACAAACCCATCTTTACGTCCTGTAATAGACCAGACGACTGCGTTTGTTGGAAATGAAGATAACGCCCATGTATTGCCTTCATCTCCTGATCTAATCACTGTGCCATTTTCACCAACACCGAATAAATAAGGGCCAATATAGCTGATCGCATGAATTTTATGCTTGAGTTTAAACAGTTGCTGCCATCCGCTCTCCACACTATAGTGAAAAATACCTTCACGTTTTACAGCAACAAAGTATCCACCACTTTTAGATGCTGCAACGGCTGTTGCTCCTTTATGAAACATGATTTTCAACTCGTTTCTCAGACAAAGCGGCCCACGTTAAAAAGCTCACAGCAAATTCCTGACAGCACGCCACATCTTCATCTGTATCCGGTGCAAGCTCCATTTTTAATGTTTCAGGAAAAACAGATGCACCCGTTGATTTCAGCATGTCATGGAATGTATGGACAGCCTCGCAAAACTTTGGATAGCTGTAATCACCCGATCCAAAGACAGCTGCTTTTATGTGACTAAGTTCAAGAGTAGAGACCTCCTCATAAAAATCCTCTGCTTCATATGGCAAATCTCCATCACCCCAAGTATAAGAACCAATGAATACGTAATCGTATGAGGATAGGTCCTCTGCGTTCATATCATCAAATTCCATCATCTCTGTATCTATGCCTTTTCCTTCAAGTGTTTGCTTTAAGATCGCTGCCATATCTTCCGTATTTCCAGACATACTCGCAAATGCAATTAGTGCTTTCATCTATCGGTCACCTCATCTAAATGATAATCATTTTCAATTATTATATGTACACTTTAAATGATAATGATTTTCATTGTCAAATGATTTCATAAAAAAAAGTACCTCCCTATTCCAAGAAGGTACTTACACGGCATCATTTTCAAGCATTTCTTTAACCACACCAACAAATGCTTGTACCTGTTTTAACTGAAAAGACGCTTCATAGCCTAGCAGCCATGTGTCACGGCCGATTTGCTCTCCGTTCACATCAACAAGCGGTGTTTTATAAACACTTTTTTCGTGGTCATATAGAGTAACAGAAGGCAAAATGGCGTAACCGATGCCGTGGTAGGCCATTTGTTTACATGTTTCAATTTGGTCTACTAAAATCGTCTGCTTTGGAGATACTTTAAATTTTTGATGCCACCAGTGCTGGATTTCCTGATAATACGTGCTGTCGCTTTTAAATTGGATAAATGGCCGCTCAGTCTTGATTAATTCATCTACGTCCTTGATCACGGAATCGACTAAGTATAAATGATCTGTCATCAAGTATTCCTTTGTCCCCTTCCAATCAGGGTTTCCGCGAATGATTCCTATGTGCACATGGTCTTCATACAAGCTTTTGAGCATTTCACTGCTCCAGCCGGTAACGAGTGACACCTTGGCATTTGGATATTTTTCGACATACCGTTTTAACACCTTTGGCAGCCAGTGCTGTCCAATAATCGACGCCACCGCAAGCTTGAGTGTACCGTGAATGTCACCCTCAAGTTCATCAATTCGTTCTCTCACTCGATCCTGTTCAACCGTTACTTCTTTTGCAAATTGGATAATCTGTTCACCTGCTGAAGTCACGGTCAGCCCCTTTTGTGAACGAAAAAAGATTTTCGTTCCCCATTCCTTTTCGATCGTCTGCAATCTTTGAGATAATGCAGGCTGAGAGACAAAGAGCCGTTCCGAAGCCTTCCTCATATTCAATTCTTCACTTAGCACAACAAGCATATGTAACTCCTGAAGCTGCATGGGCGTCCCCTTTCTCTCTATAAGTTTTTCTTATTCCATATGCTCATTATATAAATTTTAACTTATGAAGGCAAAAAAAATAAGCTGGGCTGCAGCTCATTTTTTCGCGGAATGAATGACCTCATTTAAGCGCTTTAATACAACTCGTCGAGTAAAAATGCCTTCAAAGACTTGCTCCTCATTTACTACACAAACAAATCCATTATTCGTCACAGCGTGAACGCCTTTTATTACAGGATCTGTCGTTTTGAGTCTCGGAATATCTTTCAGCATAACCTCTTCGACCTTCAACTGGTCGAGCTTCTCAAATTCGATTCGTTCTAAACCGAAGATTTTATCCATAATCATATTCGTTCCAATTAACCCGTGTAAATGATAAGAAGCGTCTAATACCGGAATGGCTGTATATCCTGTTTTGGTTAGGACCAATAGGGCATGCTCAAGGTTATTGCCAATTTGAACATGTGCGACTTTATCTGCATCAATCATATGCTCGGCTACTGTGGACTCAAGCAATTGAGTCGGCTCTATCTCTATCATGTTTCTTCGACCCCTTTTCTCTCAATCATCAATCATACATTCCCCATTACGATTAAGCATAAACTAAAACGAATTTTGTCGAAAGATTTTTTCTGCATAAAAAAGATACTCAGCCCCCGAGTATCTAATAGAATGTTAAACCAATATTAATTCTCAAACCTTACTCTGTCATACAATGTGATCAATTGCTTATACGTATTGTCGTCGACATTTTTTGTTCCACATTCTATATCATTGATCTCACTGCTTAGTAATTCGACAGCATATTCCTGATTCAGCAATACGTTTAATAATAGCTTTTTCTCTTCTTCATTAAAACGATTTTCGATGACGCTCATTCAACATCAGGCCCCCTGTTTCATATATGCTTTTATATTGATTAGCAGGCTTTTGAATGTCTGCTTCCTCTCTATACAGCTAGAATAAGGAACTAGAATCGAATCGTCAACCGCACGTTTCGACAAGGTTTGGAGAAAAATGACGGAATTTATTTTGTGTATCGATTGGCATAGCAAAATGCTGCATATGAGTCGGGTTTTATTTTTGCTTCAATTCCCATAGCTGTGATCATTCCGGTCATTTCCTGGATCAGCTCTTTCGTACTTCCTTTTTTGCCAATATCCAGATGGGCTTCAAAACGAAGGTCTGCCCCTTCCTCAGCAAACGGAAGAAGCAAATCCATCAGTTCTGTTAAAGGCCCCTCAAGGATGTCTGCACATACCTTTTGGCTAAACGCTGTCTCTAATGAAATTTTTTCTCTAAGACTTTGCACGGGTCTTTCAATCACTTGTTGTGTGAGGCAGCCCCAAGCTCCTTTGCCAATCCGGTGGAGATGAATTGCAGTCATAAATGTTGTGACATTTTGATTGACCTGAGAATCCGTACCAATTGATAACACATAGGCGGATCTAGGGTCTTTTCGAATAAAGTCTTTCATTCTCATGACGACATCAGAAAACGCTAAACGATCTTCAGAAAGATTGTAGAAAAAAGAATCACTCACAGAAAGGAACTCCTTTTTAATGGTCTCTTATCCGAAAAATGCGCTGATTGATCATCTTCCATTTGTACATATCATCTATGATGATCCATGTATGCTGCCGCAATAAACGAAGGAATCCTCAGAAAAAACATTTCATACGATTCAGCTTAGGATTGTAGAAGCTCAAAAATCTCAATCGAAATCATATCAATGTTGTCAAATGGGAAAGTGTTTGGCTTATCCCCTTGTTGAAAAACAGTCAATTCAAACGTTTGATTCTTTTCGAAATACTTAACACTACAGATTTTCTCACCGTTCACTTCGAAATAACGCTGTGCCGGCTCGTTTGCAGCTTCTGCTGTCTCTTGAAGACTTTGCAGCCTTGTAATGATACCCATTAATTGTGACATTCTAAAAAAAGACTCCTTTCAAAAAAACAACTCAAGATGAACCCGTATTGATTATACACAAGTCCTACAAAGCATCATACCATAAAGTGTTCTCAGATGATATTTTTCCTCTTGAATTCAAAAAAAGAAAAAGAATCTGTTTTTTTAGTTTGAGTCTTTTTTCTAATCTCATGCACCATGATTTTTATAAACCAGCAGATCTTATCAGTCGTTTCGCAATTTCATCAAAATCCTCTTTTGATATGCCTGGAGCAAACTCTTCCGGTAATTCTCTATAATCTGGCACAGGTGCACCTTGCGGGGTGCCTTCAATGACTGTGAGCGGCTTTCCATCAATCGGGTGGCTGCCTTTCCAAATTTTATTGATATCCTTGTAGTCCGTATCACTAAATGTATACAGCTTTGTATGAACATTCTGATCTTCAAATTTTCTCGCTGAATCAAAGTATTTGTTATCAAGATTTGGGATTGGCAGCATCTTCCCTACATCTACTCCTGTAGCGACTTCTAGTGCCTTTGCATATGCCACAATATGCACGCCGCCCCTGACAAGTAAATAACCGATCATCTCTCTTGCTGTAGGGTGGTCCGTCATTTCATATACACGCATTTTGTGCGTACGTGCTCCGCATTCAAGGAAGAAATTATGAAGGAGGTCAAGAATCAGGTTGCCGCTTGAGAACACATTCTCTCCTGTCCAAGGTTTTGCCATTGAATCAAACGGATAGCCTGTTTGGGCTGTTTGAATAAAATGCTGTGTATTTCGTTTATCGACAGCTGCCTTCATCGGCGTCGTATCTGGATCTCCTCCATGGGTAGTTCCTGTAATCATGAGATTGATGGCTGTGGTCACAAGCTCAACATGACCGAATTCTTCAGCTGTAATACTGGATACGAGGTCATAAAACGGTTTGAGTTTTCGTTTCCCTCTAAAGTTAAAGGATTGAAACATGTAATTATTTAATGTGGACATTTCACCGAATTTTCCGCCGAGTAATTCTTGCACAGCAGCGGCACCATTTGCATCTGGGTGATCTGGTCTTGGCAAATCAATGAGCAGCCGCGTGTCACGTTTGATCATGATGTTTCCCTCCTACTGTCTAACTATCATCACTTAAGATGTATGGAGGGTTTGGGCTGTCCTATGCATGAAGGGAAAGATTGAAGCACAAAAAAAACTTGGCGGGGGTAGCGCCAAGTTTTTTGGATCTTGATCTGATAGAGGGGTTGGGGAACAGAGAGTAGCTTCTCTCTATAACTAAATGATAATGATTATCAGTTTCATTGTCAACCATTTTTTATTTTCTTTTTTCTATCAAAAAAAGCAGCCTACGAGGCTGCTCAGATTGATGACAAAAAGCTGAAATTCCTTTTGTTTACATTTCAGTGTGATAGAAAACCTTTGAAGTCTAGGAAGGACGAGTACCGGAGCGAATTATACATTCGTGAGCACTGCCACGCAGGACTGACAAAGAATGCGAGGATTAGTCTTCACGCCGCGTCTTCAAATTAATCCATCTTGCTCATATAAATAGGCATATGGAAGGTCTATAAACAAATACATATCTCCCTCTAAAGGATAAGAAAACGTACGTATCCTCTCACCTGTTTCTAAATCACTATAAATATCGCTGAAAAATCCTTTTCCGCTAATTCTCATTTGAAGAATATTTGCTAGGAAATAAGGACGCCAGCTCCAGTTTTTTTCTATATACTCCGGCTGAAACAACCATTCTTCTTCTTTTTTGAACACATTTCCAGTGATTTGAAAGCCTTCTTCATTACACATATAAATCCGAAAGCTGCAATCTGTTAGTTCAAGTGCCAGTTTTTGAATGAGCTCATCATTTGTGCTGCACGATTTCTTTAAAGTCGTAACAGCTTGATGAATTCGTTTATAAAATGTTTCAGAATGTTCGTAGACAGCTTGCAGCTTCTTTTTCTCATGGGCAATAAATTGCTGGAATTCTTCTCTAAGCTGATCTTTTCGGTGGCTTCGATCGATTAATTCTCCTGCAGGCTCATGAAGATAGAACCCTTGAAAATATCTCCCGCCATTTCTCCAAGCATACTGAAGCTGGAAATTTGCTTCAATGTCCTCATAAATTAAAGCAGCTCCTATTTTTCTTGCAAGCAATGAAATGCTGTACAAGACATATTCATAGGAAGGAGATGGAGCCGATGCCTTTAATGCCTGTAAATCTATTTTTAATAAATCAGGTGAAAGCAAGGCAATCCGGTCCAGATTACTGCTTTCTTTTCCTATATTTGAGACGGCGATTTTAATCCCATATGTACGATAATACGTTAACGTATGGTATAGCTGTTCAATGTCGCCGCTAAACGTATGCTCTGCAAACTCAATAACAAACCGGTTAAGCTGAATGCCCCTTGCTTCATATTCCTTTAAGAGTTCTAAAAAGCTTTCCCCGTGATCCAGCATGAGGATATTGGCATCATGATTAATAAAAATGAGCAAATCGTCATCTGCTGTTGTGAAGAGATCAAGTGCTTGAGTCAGTACTTTGTGATCTACTTCCAATTTATATTCGTCAGGAATAGATGAATCCGTAAAGAAGGAGCCTAGGCTAACCGTTTCTGACTCAAGCTTCATTCTTCCTAGAATCTCATAGCCTATCACTTTTTGCTCTTCCGCACTGAATATTGCTTGATAGTGCGGGAAAACATCTTCAATATTCGTTAAAATATCCAATGGATCGACCATTTTCATCACCTGCTTCTCTCTTTGTGTGATTATACCACATCAAAAGCAGGTCTTACATCGTCAATCAAAATGGTGATTGGTTGAGCCATTGTCCCCCATCCATCGTAATACAATCTCCATTTATATAAGACGCATGCTCCGATAATAAAAAGCTCGCAAGCGCTGCAATTTCCTCAGGTGTGCCCAGTCTGCCAAGAGGAACGCTATCTAATGTTCTTTGCGCTGCTTCTTCTGATTCCCATAGTTTATCTGCTCCGCCTGTTCTCTCGATTGGGCCTGGTGCGATGGCATTGACGCGAATTCGATATTGCCTCCCCCATTCAACAGCAAGCGTTCGAGTCAGGGACAACACGCCGGCCTTTGCTGCCGCCGAATGCGCCACGCCTACACCAGCACCCCATGCATAGGTAGCCACCATGTTAAGGATACTTCCCCTTTTCTTTTGCCGAATCCAGTAATTGCCCACTGCATGGCTGCAAAAGAATGTACCATTTAACACAATATCAATCACAGCTTTCCAGCCGTTAGGAGACAGCTTTTCTGCTGGCACTAAAAAATTTCCTGCTGCGTTGTTAATGAGGGCATCGACATCACCAAATGTATCCACCGCAAACTTGACCATTTGGTCAGCATCCTCTGGGTTTCGCACATCCATTTGGAAGTAAGCGACTGCTCCGCCCTTCTGCTTCATTTCTTTTGCCGTCTTTTCCAGCGTCTCTTCCGTTCTACCAGTAATCACAACATTCCAGCCTTCAGCTGCCAAATGGGCAGCCATTGCCTTCCCCATACCGCTTGATCCCCCTGTCACAATCACTGTTTGCTTCGTCATTTGTTCTCCCCCTTTGTATGATTTGAATGACTATTCATTCATTATTGTCTATCATATCATGATTGACCCTCGGTGCACCATATGGGAGATTATCCAAATATGATGCTATACTTAATTTTATTTATAAAGGAGTCTTATATGAAGCAGCTTTCCCGCAGACAATTTTTAAAAGGAGCAGCTGGTGCGAGTATTCTCGGGTTTTTGGCTACAAGTTGTGGATATGGATATGCCAGGTACATTGAGCCGCGCATGATCGATACCGTGTCACTGACGATTCAAGATGCTCAGCTTCCAGCTTCATTTGACCAGTTTAAAATAGCTCAATTTAGTGACGTTCATTTGAGTGATACATTTCCTGCGAAGGACCTAGAAGCCATCGTTCAGAAAATCAATGCTGCATCTCCAGATCTCATTGTGTTCACAGGTGATCTCGTTGATTTTCAAGCATCCACCCAAGAGCATGAAAAAGCGAAGACTTATTTGAATAAGCTTCATGCTCCGTTCGGTAAACTCGCCATCTACGGAAATCATGACTACGGACCATTTGGCGTGGAGCTTTATGAGAAAACAATGGAGGCTTGTGGATTTACATTATGTAAAAATGATGTGTTTCTATTAGAAAAAGATCATGCACATATTCAGATTGCTGCACTGGATGATCTTATGATGAGCGTGCCTGATTACGATTTGATCAAACGGGAAGTATCATCTGATTTATTTACGTTGCTGCTCGTCCATGAGCCTGATGCAGCATTAGAGCTGAAAACAACACCTATTAACTTGCAGCTTTCCGGGCATACGCATGGCGGTCAAGTGCAGCTGCCTTTCTATGGACCGATTCTCACAGCACCTTACGGCCGTAAATATGTAGAAGGTTTATACGAAAGCGATCAGCAACGCATCTATGTCAACCGTGGACTTGGGACAACACGGCTCCCGCTTCGGTTTTTAGCCAAGCCAGAGTTAACCTTTTTTACCTTTACATCTCGTGTATAAATAGAAGCCAAACCGCCCTCTCCTGCATATGTATAATCAAAGTTCTTTCTCATGACAAATGTTAGGAGAAACCTTACTGGGCCTGATTCCGTCCATATAGTATGTCAAGTGACGGCATCATGGCTTCTTTTATTTGAGTAAAAGGAGTGTACTTTGGTGCTGCGATATACGGTGAAAAGAGGAGAAACTCTTGCTTCTATAGCGCTTGATTTTCGAACAACAACAGATGCCTTAAAGGCTGCAAATCCGTCACTTCAAGCTCGCGAGCCCGAACAAAATGAGGTCATCATCATACCTGGTTTGCCAGATCCTAATACGATCCCATACCGCATCTTTGTTTCGATTTCAACGAAACGCCTCGTTTTGTTTTCTGGATCACAACTTATTCGTTCGTATCCGATTGCAACAGGGAAAATTTTAAATATGACACCGACAGGTTCTTATTATATTGTCAACAGACAGCCAAACCCAGGAGGTCCCTTTGGCGCTTATTGGCTGAGCCTCTCAAAAATTCATTACGGCATTCACGGTACGAATAACCCGTCTTCAATTGGTAAAGCTGTTTCTAGAGGATGCATTCGCATGTATAATCAGAATGTCATCGAGCTTGCTTCACTCGTTCCAAACGGAACACCTGTGACCATTAGCCAGTAGATGAAATCAATTGTACGAATGGTTAAAATTTTATATGATATAAAGTGGGATCTTCAGGTTAAGGAGCGTATTTATGGATATTTTTAAAAACAGAAATTTTGTTCGTCTCTTTTTTGCGGCACTTGCTTCGCAAATGGGGACAACAGTAGGCAATATGGCGTTTGCCTTTTATTTGCTCGACCATTTTAGTCATCAGCCCGCATACGCCACATTGGCTGAACTTATGTATTCTCTTCCTACCGTCTTTGTCTTTTTTATGGTCGGTGTGGTCGCAGACCGTTTTGATCGTAAAAAAGTCGCAGAGAATTGTGATTGGATACGAGCTGGGCTGACGATTGTATTATTCATCGTTATTTATTTTAATTCACTGCCACTTATTTTCTTGATCTTGTTTATTCGAAGTGCTATTACGAAGTTCTTCTATCCAGCTGAAGCTTCTCTCGTTCAGGCGATTTTAAATAAAGATCAATATGCAAAAGCCGCTGGCTTAAATCAAATGCTGTTTAGTTTATTTATGGTATTTGGCGTTGGGCTCGGTGCCATTATGTATAAGACGATTGGACTTCACGGTGCCATTACAATTGATTTGGTCAGCTTTATTATTTCAGGCATCCTGATTCGTTCATGTAACATTCCAATTGAAGCGCGTCAGCCAAATGGACAAGCTGGCTGGAGAGGCATGACCATCAAAACGTCTCTGAAAGATTTTAAAGAAGGCATCCTATATATTTTAAAAAATAAATTATTGGCTTCTTTAATTTTTGGCTTTTTTGTTTTCGGTCTAGTCAATGGCGCATTTGCCGTTCTTCCGATGTTTACAATGAAATATGGACTTTCACCAGACCATTTTGAACTGCATACATCCTTCTTTACCATTGCGATCGGTGCAGGCTTGCTCGTTGGAAGCTTAATGGGCTCTGTCCTCGCTAAAAAGGTAAAGATGCAATATCTCATGTCGATTCCAATTTTGGTCGCAGGTATTTTGATTTTTGTCCTTGGTTCTACCCATACATTATGGTTGTTTTACGTCACGTCATTTGTCATTGGTACATGCATTGGCCCAGTCAACATTGTCATTGGCGGCTGGCTGCCTAGAATCGTCCATCCTCGACTGATGGGCCGTGTGTCAGGATGGGTTGATCCGCTCACTATGTTTGCTCAATCGATGACATTAGGTCTGATTGCTGTATTATTTCCAAAACTCATCACAAATGTTTCTTATATTTATTACGGAATGGGCTTTATTATTTTACTTGTCTTCCTTTTTTACTTCATTACACTGCCAAAGTTCAGCAGAGAAGCTGACGACTTAGACGTACAGCGTGAACTAAAAGGGCAGGGAGTTCAATAAGTAAATAGCAAAAAGGACTTTCTTTTCAGGAAAGTCCTTTTTGCATGGCTGAAACGTCCTTCATGCATTTCCTCTGTTGAGAGAATCTGCTTGAAGGCTTGCTTTATTGATCCATTTTTTCTTGTTTTTCACAATAAAATTCCTTTACATCTTTAAACGTTTTATAGTAGGATAGTCAGGTTGGAGGTGAAAGAAATGCTAAAA
Organism: Bacillus sp. ABR; assembly: GCF_056172715.1. Taxonomy (NCBI): domain Bacteria; kingdom Bacillati; phylum Bacillota; class Bacilli; order Caryophanales; family Bacillaceae; genus Bacillus; species Bacillus sp. ABR. The sequence continues at coordinate 521,250 of NZ_JAOYSL010000003.1, forward strand.
AGTTACTATTTTATTCATACTAAAAATGAACAGGGACAGTTTGTTGTACATACAGAAGATTGTGCATTTTTAGGCGATGCTGCAAGCCGTACGTTGATTGGCCTGCACATGAATGGTGAAAGCGCCATGGATGAAGCCAAACAAATGACGAATGAAACTGACTTTAATGGTTGTTTTTATTGCGCTTATTCTATTCATACAAAATAATTCATCCTATATGCATCACATATACGCGCATATGGTGGGCTGCATATATAAAAAAGATATCATTTGAGAAACTACCCATTTTGATAAATAGGTAGTTATCATGAACTAATAGTTCACTTTGTTTATATTTCATACAGTCAATTCTTCTTATCATTCCTTCTATTGTTCATCACCCATCCCGCTCATTTTTTCGGCTGATACAATGCCAAGAATAAAATCATATAGACAATACAAGCTGTCCCTATCCATTGGAAAAGTCCGAATGGCTCTTTTAACCAGAAAACAGTCGTGACGACTGCTGCAAGGGGCTCAACACTTCCAATTAAGCTCGACTCTTTTGGTGATAAGTATTGCAAACTTTCTATGTAAAACCAAAAAGCGATCATCGTTCCAAATATGACCACAAACAATAAATAGACATACGCTTCAAAAGGTAAATGAGTGAGATTGACCTTCCATGGAGGATGGATCAAGCTAAGGGCGCCTCCTCCTATAAGCATCGCCCAGCCGACAACCACTAGAGAGTCGAATTGTTTTAACAGGCTGATCGGATATAACGTATAAAACGAGAGAGCCACAGCCGATAGTATTCCCCAAATTACTGCCACAAATGGAACGGTTAATGTTGAAATAGAACCATTCGTCAATAAGAAAAACATACCCGCCAAAGCCAATACCACTGTAATCAAATCTCTTCTAGTGAAGGTTGATTGCCTGCGAATGACCAAATACACGATAATCATGACAGGGGCTGTATACTGCAGCAGCGTTGCCACAGCAGCATTTCCATGTTGAATGGATGCCATATAAGTATATTGAACAGCCAGCATACCCATTAGCCCAAATAGAAGGACTTGCATCGCTGTCCTCTTCTTTTGCCACACACCGAACAGATGTGTTTTTTCTTTTGTCATCACATGAACAAATAAAAGCAATCCCCCTGAAATGAGCAGCCGGACCGTCACAAGCCAATTGACATCAATCCCATATTGCTGAAACAATTTTTGTGAAATTGTTCCTCCTACTCCCCAGCAGATAGCGCCTATGAGTACAAGTAAAATTCCCTTTCTCCTATTCATTTTCATTCTCCTCAATTCTCAACAAATCATGATAATATAGTTGATAGTAGTTCACTTTGTTACATATTGATATATCAATTGAACATAAAAATAAAAGAATATTGAGGAGAATTATGCACAACCATCATTTTCTGATTGACTACAACCTGAAAGAATTAACGGAGCATTCTACGACAACATGGCCTATTGCTATTTATCATACAAAAATTCGTCATCATAGAAGCGGCTATATCCCTCTTCACTGGCATGACGAGTTTCAATTTGTCTTTATTTTAGAGGGTGAAGCTGAATTTCATATCAATGAAGAAACATTATGTTTAAAGCAAGGAGATGGCATTTTCATCAATAGTGGCTGCCTGCACATGGCAAAAGATGCGAATGGGACGGCATGTACTTATGTTTGTTTAAATGTCTCTCCCTATTTCATCACAGCGAATGAATTATTCACCACATTTGTCCATCCATATATGCGTGCGAGCCAGACACCTTATATTTTATTCAACCGAAAAGATCATTGGCCAAAGCAGATCTATCAATGCATTCAAATCATTCAACAATTAATTGATGAAACTCCGGTATATTATGAACTTGAACTCAATATTCAGCTTATCACCATTTGGAAATGCTTATTACAAAACGGCTTCCAAATGAAACATGATGCGCGTAAACACGATAAAAATGAACGGATGAAACTTATGCTGAATTGGATTCACCAGCATTATTATGAAAAGATCCTTCTCGAAGATATTGCTCGTGCAGGACAGTTAAGTCGCTCAGAATGCTGCAGATCCTTCAAAGACATTTTAAAGAAATCACCCATGCATTATGTAAATGAATATAGAATTCAGCAAAGCCTCGTCCTGCTCCAAGAAACAGATTTCAATATTACAGAAATCGCCTACCAAGTAGGCTTTAACAGCACAAGTTATTTTATCAATTTGTTTAAAAGAATAAAAAATACGACACCTTTAGCATATAGAAAATTAAAACAGCTGGATTCTCTCCAGATAAAATGGATAGAAGAAAAATAATGCAGAAGGCGTCTTAAATGGCTTTTGTAAATACAAACGATGAGAATGGCTACATTTCAATCGCCCTCGCCTAATGCAGACAAGGGCGTTTTTTATTGCTGTTTTTGTTCTTTTAGTTTCTTAAAAATCACAAATTGATATACTCCGAATAGTACGGTGAGGATCATAATTGCTGTAAATAATTGATCGGCTGGAAGCAAGAAATATACGACAACAAAAGATAAAAGCAACACAAGATAACCTATATTGAATGCTTTTTTGAATGTCATGATATTACCTCCTTTCATTAATAGCTTATATACATACTATATAATCAACAGAAATAGAATCAGTTGAAGTTTTTTTGGGGGAGATTGGGGGATTCGAACACACAAAATTTTTAACCCTCCATAATCCCTTTATACCAAAGGTTTTCTTTTTACAATATCTCTATTTGCAATTTACTAATAAAAACGTATAATTTATACTAAGCACAGGAAGACGAAAGACAAAGGAGAGAAAAAATGGACGATTATGCTCATACTAAAGACATAGAACCTACAGCAGAAAACATCGCAAAAGCCATTTATACTGTTAACCGCCATGCTAAAACCGCACCAAACCCCAAGTTTCTTTATCTTTTGAAAAAACGCGCGCTGCAAAAACTATTGCAAGAAGGTAAAGGAAGAAAAGTGGGCCTACATTTCTCTAACAATCCCAAGTATAGTCAACAACAGTCCGACGTGCTGATTGAAATTGGAGATTATTATTTTCACCTGCCACCAACGAAAGAAGACTTCGAATTTTTGCCACACTTAGGAAATTTAAATCAATCATATCGCAATCCGAAAGCGAATATGTCATTAAACCGAGCAAAGCAAATACTTCAAACGTATGTCGGTTTAAAAGAAAAACCTGCCGCCACAAAACAAAAATCACATTACACAAAGCCCGTCTTCAAACGACTCGGGGAAAGTTATTTTTAAACAGAAAAAAACCACTCATGCCGAGTGGTTTTTTGTTTAGATAATAAAATGATCGACTTTTTCAATCAGCTGATGAATTTCTGGTTTACTGATTTGATCATCTGCACCGATCGTTTCCCCTTTATGACGCAAATCTTCAGTGATTAATGAAGAGAAGATAAGAATCGGGATGGAATTTGTTAAAGGATTGTCCTTGAGCAATTTTGTTAGCCGGTGGCCATCCATTTTAGGCATTTCAATATCCGTAATAATCATATCAATTTCTTCTGTCACACTGATTCCTTTGCTGACAAGATCCATGACATGATCATATGCCTGTTTGCCATCTTCAAAGGTCACAATGTTTTTATAGCCTGCTTCGGTTAATTCATTTGTTAATAAACGCATGAGAAGCGGAGAATCTTCAACGACATACAGCTTCTTCCCTGTTCTTCTCTCGTCTTTCTCACCGTCAAACATATGATACGTATCAACACCTGAAGCGGATTCAATATCATAAATGATTTTTTCGTAATCTGGAAGGAAAATCATTTTTTCATCAAGCTTAATGATGCCAGTTAAATGACGGTCCATCCCTTGATTCAGTGCAGTCGGCTTCTCAATCTCTTCCCAGCTGACGCGGTGAATTTGTGATACTGTTCCTGTGTGGAACACAAATTTCCGTTGGTTGAATTCAGTCACAATATATTTCTCTTGTTCCGACTGATCTGACTCGACATTAAAAAAGGAAAATAGATTGATGACTGGTAAAATCTCGCCTCGTAAACTAATCATCCCTTCTACATCTTGGTGAGAGTGCGGTACAACCGTCACCTCAACCGGCTGAATGATTTCTCTTACTTTCATGACGTTAATGCCGAATTGATTTGCACCAATTTCAAACTTCACAATTTCCAATTCATTGGTACCAGAGTCAAGTAAAATTTCTTGTTTATTTAAAGCCACGGAAATCCCTCTATTCTTCAATATTAGATTGTACTTTTTATATCGGCAGCATAGGTAAAAAGTTGACGTTTCTTTACGCTTTCTCTCGAACGAATTGATGAATCACAAGTCCTATCGATGCAAGGATGAGCAAAGACCCTAGTGCAAGGCGGCTTGCGAGATTTCCGTGCTCTGCAAACAGCAGGGTAACTGAGCCATAAATAATGGGCCCAATAATGGAAGACACCTTTCCTGAGAAGGCAAAGAGGCCAAAAAACTGTCCTCGCTTTTCCTTCGGGGTTAGTTCAATAATCAAGATTCGTGATGCCCCCCAGCTTGCGCCAAGTGAAATCCCAAATAAACTGCCAGCTACCCAGAAGACCCATTCGGTTGTCGCTGTCACAGCTAGAATGAGCGCCACAATTAAAATGACATACACGACGGTAATCGAGCGTTTTGCCCCTATCGCTTTTGTGATATAACCAAACAGAAAGGAGCCAATGATACTTGAAATGGTCGACACAAGATAGAGTAAAATAAATTGCCCAGCTGTAAAGCCAATAATGATTTTGGCATAAACAGCCATCATCGCAATTGCTGTTTGTAAGGCATCATTCATAAAAAAGAAGGCGATCATAAAAATAAAAGCTGGCTTGTACCTTTTCATCTCTTTAAACGTGTGAACAATCTCTTTATACCCGCTGAAAAAAGATGCCTTTTTCTCTTGCTGAGGCAGCGGATGAGGATCTTTTACAAAAAAGAGAAAAGGTAGGAAAAAGAGAAGGAATAAAAGGGCTGTTGGGATAAATGCTTCATGAAACTGGTCATTGCCGACAAGTAAATAAACAGAGAGACCCACAAGTGTTCCTAAATAGCCAACGGCGATACCAAATCCAGAAATAAGCGGGATTTCATCCTTTGTCCCAAGATCGGGCAAAATGGTGTCATAGAAAACAAGACTAGAATGATAGAAAAACTTTGCGATCACAAACAAGGTAACCACGACCAATAAAGAAACAGGCAGCCCAAACCATTCACTTGAGAAATCAATCCCAGCAAAAATCCCCATCAACACCGTACAAGCAATACATATGAACGTAAACACCGTAATGTAGCGTTTCTTTTTTCCTGTACGATCAATCAGCACTCCGTATAAAGGTGTAAAAATGACGAGAAAAAAGCTGGCTAATGCGTTTGCATAAGAAATAAAGGTACTTGCGATCTGGTCCATTCTCGCACTGTCCCCGATCGTTTCCTGCAAGTAAAACGGGAAGAAAATGGTGATCATATTTGATGAAAAGATCGTATTTGCAAAATCATACAAAGCCCAGGCCAGCACAGGTGCTGTCAAAAACAGCCCGAAGCCTGCCCCTTTTTTCTGAACAGTCATTTTCCCTCTTTTCAATAGATTGACTCCCTTCTCTGCTTTATTTTCACTATCATTCTACTTTATGTGACGTTTCCCTCTTCCATACAAGCATCTATACAAAAAGCACCCCTTACTATATAGCAGAGGTGCTTCTTTTCATTATTTCTTTACAACAATGGTACTTGCAATCAAATCGTGAAGTGCTTGTTTTTTTTCTGTGAAAAACGCAATGATGTAGCCAATACATAAGATTGGAGACAAAAAGCCTTTTGCAAAAAATCGGCCTGTCGCGCGCCCGAATGTTATTTTTTCACCCGTTACTTTTGTCACTTTAATTCCAAGAGCCATCTTGCCAAGAGTTCCTTGCAACTTTGATGATTCCATGATCGCATAATACAGCCAAGTCACCGCGATACCGACTAAGATCGTTACGCCATAGAAAAAGATAAGGCCCATAATGACTGCCCATTCTTCATCCGTAATCACCGTTGAAGAATAGTAATAGCTATCATCATACATTAAAAATGCCGCCTCAGGGCTTGAGACAAAAAAGAGTGTTGCCAGAATAAATACAATGAATGAAAATGGTACACTAATAATGATACCGTCCAAAAGATGTGCAAGAAAACGATAGCCTACGCCTGCTAGCTCAGGATGCTTCTTTTCTTGAATGTGTGGTTCTGTTATGTTGGTTTCCATCCTATTTCTCCTTTATTATGTATGTTTTCTATAAATTTCTTATAATCATTCGTTATTATATCCTATGAATATAGCAAGATCAATGCAGCTTTACACTTTTACATACATTTTAGATCAGTTTGATCTAAATGATTTATGTGAATAAATACTGAAAATTTGTGAAAATCATGGCACTTCTAGTTCTTTTACCTCCTGATTTTTTAACATTTTGTGATATTTTCGTCTTGTTTCCATTCTTCTGTTGACAATGATTCTTCAAATGGTACAATAGTCAAGGATTTTTTAAAGAAAGGTGTTCATGATGGGAACTGTCGTATTATTAAAGAACAACGAAATGACTGTAATTGAAGATATTTGCGAAGCTGATTATTTAGATATGAAGCATGGTTTGTCAAAAGATGACACAGCTTATATCTCTTGGTACGAAGACTACGATACTGCTTATGGATATTGATTTCATTTCATAGATGAAGCGTAAAAAAAGGCGATACAACCTGAGAATAGGTTGATCGCCTTTTTTACGTTTGTGAGCTTCTTTCACTTTCAGGTTCCACATGAATAAAGATTTGCGCATGCGTAAATTCGAGCTGAATCTTCTCTTCAATTCGATCACATAATTGGTGAACATCTTCAATGGTTGTCTTTCCATCTACAATCAAATGGAAATCAATATATTCCTCTGCACCAGACCGCCTTGTTCGAAAGTCATGATATTCAATGAATTCTTGACTGAATCCTTGAATGATCGCTTCAATTGATTGTTCTTCCTCTGGTGTTAAACGAGCATCAACAAGCGGCGGGAAGGCTTCCTTCATGAGTTTAAACGCTTCACGCATAATAAAGAGGGCCAGAATCATTCCAATGATCGGATCTAGGAAATACCAGTCGGTTAATGCCACAAGCAATAAACTGAATGCCACCCCTAGTGACGTATACACATCCGTTAAAAGGTGCAATGCATTTGATTTCATGGCGACTGAATGTACTCGCTCAGCCTCTTTGTTCACAATCCTCGATACAACAAAATTGATGAGCGCGCCTAGCAGCATGACCACAATGCCAAGCACGGGTAGCTTAACTGGCTCTGGATGCATTAATTTGTGAACACATTCGTATATAATCCAAATGCCAGCAACGAATATCAGCAGGGTCTCAATCGTTCCAGAAATATTTTCGACTTTTCCATGTCCATAAGGATGTTTAGAATCTGCTGGCTTTCTTGAAATACGAACAGAAATAAATGCAATAAACGACGCCATTAAATCGAGAAACGAATGAATGGCTTCTGATAAAACCGCAACAGATCCGGTTAAGAGACCTACAATGATTTTTAAGATGACAACAAATGTGTTGCTCAGCACGGATAGAAACGCGATTTTCGATGTCTTCGCTGATTGTTCCATCTATCGTCCTCCTTTAGGAGATCGTATGTCTATGAAAGCCATTCCCATGACCATGATTCTCACGTTCTTTCAGTTTACGCAGTTTTGCCGTTTTCTAATCATTCTCATCACAGCCTGTATTTTCTCTTGAGGTTACGCTATAATAAATGTTGCTCTTTCTTCAATATATCACTCATGCGGTGATGGATAGGAGAATAGACTACATATAACGCTATCCAGTGCCTTTCGCAGGTGACATTTATGCAGTGAATGGTAAAATAGGATAAAAACATAAATTTTTAAGGTGATGAGAAATGGAGCATTTGCTGAATCCAAGAGTAAAGGATATTGAAATTTCAGGCATTCGAACATTTTCAAATCTCGTATCGTCATATGAGGATGTCGTTTCATTGACGATAGGCCAGCCCGATTTTTATACGCCGCATCATGTCAAAACAGCTGCCAAAGCAGCCATTGACGAGAATTTCACCTCATACACTCACAATGCTGGTTTCTTAGAGCTAAGACAAGCGATCCAGCATTATATCAAGAAGAAAGTGAATCTTGATTATGATGCAGAGTCAGAAATCATTGTGACAACAGGTGCAAGTCAAGCAATTGATGCTGCGTTTCGAACCATTTTAACAGAAGGCGACGAGGTCATTTTACCTGGACCTGTATACCCCGGATATGAACCGATCATTCGAATGTGCGGTGCCATGCCCGTACATATCGACACAACGAATGCCGGCTTTAAATTGAATGCCAAGCTGATTGAGGATGCGTTAACGGAAAAGACAAAGTGTGTGGTTCTTCCTTACCCTTCAAACCCGACTGGTGTCACGCTTTCAGAAGAAGAATTGAAAGAAATTGCCCAGCTCCTTGAAGGAAAAGACATCTTTATTTTATCCGATGAAATTTACAGTGAGCTGACATTTGACCGGCCGCATCATTCAATTGCCTCTTTCTTAAAAGAACAGACCATTGTCATCAATGGACTGTCTAAATCTCATAGCATGACTGGATGGAGAATTGGCTTTTTATTTGCTTCAGCTCCAATTGCTAAACATGTATTAAAAGTACATCAATATAACGTGTCTTGTGCCTCGGCTGTCTCACAAAAGGCGGCACTTGAAGCTGTGACAAATGGTGTGGATGATGCACTGATCATGAGAGAGCAATATAAGAAAAGACTCGATTATGTATATGATCGGCTCATTTCTATGGGGCTTCCGGTGATTAAACCTTCTGGCGCTTTTTATATTTTTCCATCCATTGAATCGTTTGGGATGAGTTCCTTTGATTTTTGCATGGAGCTGTTAGAAAGTACAAGACTTGCGGTCGTTCCAGGCTCTGCTTTCTCTCCACTCGGCGAAGGGTATGTGCGCCTGTCTTATGCTTATTCACTTGAAACGCTGAAAGAAGGACTTGACCGGCTAGAACAATTTGTACTTGAAAAACGTTCCATTCATTCGCTAGATTGAAACAACGGCTCTCTTGCCGTTGTTTTTATTTTGCAGGAAACATGATGTGAAATACGGTGCCCTTTTCAGGCTGACTATCCACACGGATCGTCCCATTATGATTTTCTAAAATATTAAATGTGACCATAAGGCCAAGCCCAGTTCCTTTTTCCTTTGTGGTTAAAAAGGGCTCTCCAATCCGTTTCATCACCGCTTCTGGAATGCCGACCCCTTCATCACGAATGGTGACAAGTATTCCATCACTTTCTGCTTTGGCCGTGATGTCTACCTTTCCTCCGTCCGGCATGGATTCTACGGCATTTTTGATTAAATTGATAAACACTTGCTTGAGCTGATTTTGATCCCCGTTCATCAGGAGACCTTCCTCTATCTCACTTGTGTTCATTAAAATGCCATTTAAGTTCGCTTGTGTTTCTAACAAAGCCGTAACTTCGCTGATGATTTTTTTCAAATCAAGCGTCTGCATTGAGGATGTTTGCTGCGGTTTCGCCAGCATTAGCAGCTCACTCAAAATAATTTCTATTCGGCTCAGTTCAGAGAAAACAATCTCGAAGTATTGATCGCGATCTTTTGTTTTCGGTTTAATGAGCTGTAAAAAGCCTTTGATGGCGGTTAATGGGTTTCTGATTTCATGTGCAATGCCAGCCGCCAATTGACCTGCGATCGATAATTTTTCTGAGCGGAGCATGAGCTCTTCTGTCTGCTTACGTTCGGATATATCTCTTAAAATAATTTGAACCGCTGTTTCTCCAAAGAATGTAGTTGGGATACATACCATTTCTGTATAAATCAGCTTATGCTTAAACGTATGACAGCTCATCGTGACAATCTCGGAATCTGATGCTCTTTCAATAATACGAGATAAACTCTTTTTGACCTTCTGCTGATCACAGGAATGAATTTGATGAAAGATATCCTTTCCTATTAATTTATCGTAATGCTCGGCTTCAAATAATTTAATGCCTGATTCATTCATAAACACCCATTTGTGATCATGGATGACCGCAATCGTGTCAATGGAGTTTTGAATGAGCAGCTGATACCTTTCCCGGCTTTTTTGAAGAACAGTTTGGAATTTTTTACGGGATGAGATGTCCACTAGCAGCAAAAGCTCTGCCCGCTGATTTTGATAAATCGTCGGTGATGACTTTACCTCAATATGAATACTGCTCCCATCCTGACGCTTCCATATCTGTTCAATCATTCCGACTGGAAGGCCTTGCTGCAGCCTTGTTATGCGGCTTCTGACAATATCATGGTACTCTTCAGCAATAAAATCAAACGCGGACTTGCCGATCATGTCATCTCTTGCACTTACCCCCATTAATTGCAGCATCGCATCATTCGCATACACAATTTTCCCTAAAGTCGTAATACATAACGGATTTGGCAGCATGGCAATCAATTGTTCAGCTTCACCGACATTTTGGAAAGCCGGCAGACTGCCTAGCGACTGTTCTGCTACTTTTGATGCTTCTTGAAATGCTGCTTTTTGGGGCTTAGAATCCAGCACCCTCATTTTCAGGATCATTTCTCTACTTACTTCGTTGTCTAACCCATCACAAGCAACAAAATCAATGCTTGCTTCGACCCATACAGCTGTCAGATCACTTCTTAGCAGTCTAAAGTGGCAAACCTCTAGCATGTGCTGATTGTAAAAATAACTTTCGACGAGAAATTGATCTTCGGTATGAACAAAGTCTTTCAAAAAACACCCTAGTAAATCCTTTTGTTCATAGAGCAAAAGCTGCTTACAGTTGGAAGAAATGTAGAGAAAGCGGCCATTAGAAGAAAGAACGGCATGTAAATCGATGTTCGAATACAATTGATTCGAATCTTTCATTTGTTGTTCCATCGTCGTCCGACCCTCCTTTTCATTTTTTAGGGTTGTCCTTAGATTGATGTATAAAAAAGATTCGCTAGAAAACCCGTATTTTCCTTCTGTCATCGAGGGAAACGTCCATATTTTCAGCAAAAAGGGAGCACTTTCTGCTGCTGTGCTCCCTGCGGTTTATTGTTTTTCATATTTCTTTTGTAATTCAACGTACTTATCCACAATTTTACTTGGGATATTTTTAATGACAGGATCTTTATCTGAGACATAAGGTGTCACGACACTAAACGCTACCTCTGGATTAGAAGAAGGATAATATCCTCCAAAGGTTAAATTGTACGTGGCATTTCCCCACCAGCTGCGGTTGGCGCCATAGTAGAAGGTTTGCGCTGTACCCGTTTTTCCCGCGACATCATGCTGACCAAATCGGCCAGCGGCAGTTCCGCCTGTTGATGTGACCATTTTCAGTCCCGTTTTTACGCGGTCAATATCTGCTTTCGAGTTGTTAATCGTATTCAGCACCTTCGGCTCATATTTTTTTACGACTGGGCCTACTTCATCCTTCTTCGTTGGAAGATGAACACTTTTCACTACTCTTGGCTGAATACGGCTGCCTCCATTGGCAATTGTCGACATGTATTGTGCCACTTGGAGCGGTGTATACGTGTCATACTGACCAATTGCTTCATCAAGCAAAAGTCCGCCGACCGTCTTAGGATGCGTCTGCATCCCGCTTGATTCCTGCGGCAGGTCGATCCCTGTTTTTACGCCAAGACCGAATTGCGCATAGTAGTTTCTCATTTTTTGTAAGTGCTCAGGCCTTGCAGGTAACGGACCATCCTTTTGATAGGTGATGCCCGCCATTCTCATCGCTACTTGGAACATGTAGACGTTGGAACTTTTTTGGAGTGCCTGAATGTCGTTAACCCATCCAAGAACTTTGTAAGACTGTTTCGGCTTTCCATTACTTCCTGCAAAAAAGAGCGGTGTATCCATATAGGCCTGATTGTGTGACATCCCGTCCTGATAACCGCCAAGTACTGTGGCTCCTTTGACAACAGAGCCCATTTCGTACTGGGTGGTAAATGTTCCGATCGCATAATCTGTGACGTCTCTGCCGTCCATTTTCTTGCCCGACATGGCGAGAACATCCCCTGTGTGAGGATCCATCATGACGACAAAGGCACGATCCATCATATAGTTTCTCGCACTGGCCGATCTAAGCTCTGATTCGACGATTTTGTCGACTTCCTTTTGCAGCTCCATATCAAATGTCAGCGCAAGATCAAGTCCTCTTCGTCCTTCTGTCCGCTTGATCTCATCAAGCAGCTTCCCGCCAACCTGTGTATATTGAACGGTCGCTTTCTCTGGGTTTAGAAAATCCTCGTATTGATATTCTAAATAGCTCTTCCCTACACGGTCATTTCGCGAGTAGCCTCTTGCCATATAGTAATCTTCGCGCTCTTTAATGATTCCTTGCTCTGGTGTGGTCACACCGCCAAGTACATTATAAAGGGTCTTTTCATACGGATATTTTCTTGTCCAGTCGTTGATGACGTTCACACCTGGCAGTTCATCAAGATGCTCTGAGACAAGTGAAATCTCTTCATATGTCAAGCTCACGGATGAAGTCTGTTTTGATTCTTTCGTTTCATCGAGTAAAGCAACTTTTTCGTCACCTTTTTTCTCTTCGTTTGGGTCCATTGCCTTCACGATTTGAGGCTCAAAGGCATATCCACCTGTAAATCTACGGTAGATCGCTGCAACAGCTTTTTCCTCCGCATCCTTTTCAATCGCTTTGACTTCTTTCTTTGGGACACGCTCTACTTGAAGCGGATAGACATCCTTTGCATCGATATCCTTTTTCTCCGTTTTTGAAATGAGCTTATCCGCTTCTTTTGGATGGCTCGCCAGCCAAAAATCCCGAATGTCACGCTCTCTCAAAAAATCAGTATCCATTTTTATATAAGTCGCAAGCTTTCTTGCTACCTTAATCTTATCCTTCGCTTTCACACCGCTTTCTGATGTATAAACGATGGCAGGTACACTTTCGTTATCAACGACGACTCTTCCTCTCGCGTCATACATTTTTCCTCTTGGAGACGGGTATGATGCCGTTTTGACCTCTGTTCGGTTGGCTTGCTTTTTATAATCTTCACCATTGACGATTTGCAGCACACCAAGCTTGATCACAAGTCCAGCAAATAAACTAAATACAGCGAAGAAAAAGAGATTAATCCTCCAGGCGTTCCGGCGCTTCATTTTTTTCTGCTCGGCAGCACCTTGATGCTGTTTCTCTCCCACTTATGTAGCTCCTCTCATCCTTTTCAATCTTTTACAATTACCACTCATTATTGTAACACTTTTGTAATAGTTGTTACAGCGAAACGAGTGAAAAAAAGCTGTCAATCCCTAATCTGCAAAAAAATATACTAACACTTTAAAATATTGGTATGTTTATGTCGTTTTCTTTAAATGGAAGGATGCCCCATCCTTTGATATGAAGCGGCTCTTACTATGACTTTAACAAAAATGACAAACTGGTATTGTCAATGGAGGATGCTGGTACGTTTATAACAAAAAGTCCATGGTATGATTTTTTGTGAGAAAACAAAACAAAGATTTTAGGAGGAGTTACAATATGAAGAAGAAATCATTCTTTTTTTCAGCGCTGACAGCTGCTGCACTCATCACATTCACTGGGGGACATTCGGCTGATGCGAAGGAGCTTAACCTGAAACAAGTGATAAACGTACAGCATCAAGCCATTGATCTTCATACATTAGCAGCAAAATTACATATCTCTTCAGATGTAAACAAGCTAAGCAAGTCAAATCAAAAAGAGATCGAAGCTCTATTAAACAAGCTGATCAAGAGCGGTCAACCTGTTACTGGAACAAAAGTAGTGAAAGAAGTAAACAAAGCAAAACAAGAACAAAAACAAGAATCAGTGAAAAAACCAACTGCTTCTAAACCAAGCACTCCAGCAAAAGAAAACACAAACAGCAATAGCAACACAAAAGCTGACCAAAAAGACACAAATGCATCAAAAGCAGACAGCAGCTTAAATGCATTTGAAAAAGAAGTGGTTGAGCTTACAAATAAAGAGCGTGCAAAGCAAGGCTTAAAGGCACTTTCTGTGGATTCTAAATTAAGCAAATCTGCTCGCGCAAAATCTCAAGATATGAAAGATAAAAACTATTTCTCTCATACAAGCCCAACTTATGGATCTCCATTTGATCAAATGAAGCAATTCGGTATCACTTACAAATCAGCAGGTGAAAACATTGCCCAAGGTCAAAGATCTCCTCAAGAAGTTGTGACAGCATGGATGAACAGTGAAGGCCACAGAGCGAACATCTTAAACAAAAGCTATACACATATCGGTGTTGGTTATGTGAAATCTGGAAACTACTGGACGCAGCAATTCATCGGAAAATAATATCAAAAAAACCTGTCCTTATTTGGGACAGGTTTTTAATTTTCTACTTTTTCAGCAATGCGAGGGCTTGTTTACACGCTGCAATCCACATAGGCGGGGCAGTTTTTTATTTGACCCATAATTTATAGATGCTCTGTGTCCCGCTGTTTTCTTCGCCCTGTTCACTCAGCTTTTCATATAGTGATTTCGCAAGTGAGAGCCCTGGCATTTCTTCTCCCATCAGCTCTGCTTCTTCAAGTGCAATGCCCATATCCTTGATAAAATGCTTCACATAAAACCCTGGCTCGAAATCGCCTTTCAGCATTCTTGGTGCAAGGTTTGACAATGACCAGCTGCCTGCTGCACCTGTTGTGATGCTTTTGAGCACCTGCTTTGGATCAAGCCCTGATTTTTCGGCATAAGCCATTGCCTCTGCGACACCGACCATCCCCGCTGCGATGGCAATTTGGTTACACATTTTTGTATGCTGACCGCTTCCTGCCGGTCCTTGATATTGAATGTTTTCACCCATTTGCTCAAATACCGGCAGGCAGGCTTCATAGGCAGACCTTTCTCCGCCGATCATAATGGCGAGCGTGCCATTTTGAGCTCCTATGTCTCCCCCTGATACAGGTGCATCTAATGCAAATACACCTCTTTCCTTCGCTTTCAACTCAATTTCTTTTGCAAGCTGAGGCTTCGAGGTCGTCATATCAATGAGATATGTTCCAGGCGCGGCATGTGCCACAAGCCCATCTTCACCTAAATAGATCTCTTCTACATCCGATGGATATCCCACCATTGTGATGACGGCATCTGCACTTTCTGCAATGTCCTTTACTGCCGGCTTCCATGATGCTCCTTTTTGAATCAATGCGTCTGCTTTTGCTTTCGTTCTTGTATAAACGATCACTTCATAGCCTGCATCCATTAAATGTCCTGCCATACTGCGCCCCATTACACCGATTCCTATAAAACCAACTGTTTTGATTTGTGCCATCACTTGTTCCTCCTTAAAGAGACTTTGTCAAGCCACCATCGATGATCAGTGTTTGACCTGTCATATATGTATTGGCTTCAGATAAAAGAAAAGCTGCATATGCTGCAAATTCCTCTGGCTGTCCATAGCGGCCAAGCGGGATCGCTTGTTCAGCCTGTGCTTTGATTTCTTCAACCGTTCGATTCTCTCTTTGTGCGCGGTGCTTTTCCAGCTGTTTGACGCGGTCTGTTTCAATTTTTCCGGGTGCTAACGTATTGATCAAAACACCATCCTTTGCCAGCTCCTGAGCGACTGTTTTTGTCCAGCCGGCTATAGCTGGTCTAAATGTATTCGACAGCATCAAGCCTGGGATCGGTTCTTTCACTGACATTGACGCAATGTTTAACACACGTGCACCACGTTTTTTCAAATAAGGTAATGCCTCTTTTAATAACCGAATATAGCTGAGTAAATGAAGCTGAAATGATTCGATCCAATCTTCATCTGTTAAGGTGTCAAGCGTTCCTGTTTTAGGTCCGCCTGTATTGTTCACAAGAATGTCTAGACGTTGCTCATCGCCAGCCGCCGCTTGAACAAGCGCCTTAATTTGCCTGGCGTCAGATACGTCACATACTTGATAAGTCAGCTGTCCTTTGGCAAATGGAGACAGCTCGTTGACTGTTTCTTTCAGCGTTTGTTCATGTCTTCCCGAGAGCATTACATCCGCTCCCTCTTTTGCTAGAGCAAAGGCAATCGCTTTTCCGATACCTTGACTGCTTGCAGCGACCAATGCTTTTTTTCCAGTTAGTTTGACATCCATGTAAGCACCTCCTCTCGTTCATTTTATCATACAAAAAGAACCTTGCTCACGTCGCAAGGTTCCTTTCCGCGAATCACACCTTAAATCGGTCAACCGCCTGACGCAGTGCCTGGCTTGATTCGTTTAGCATTTCAGTTGAGGTTTTCGTTCTTTCTAACGCTTGAACTTGTTCATCTGTAGACGCATGCACTTCCTCAGCTGAGGCAGCAGATTCTTCTGAAATAGCAGCAATACTTTGAATGGATTCACTCATCTTCTGCTGTTCTTCTGTCATTTCATTGATCTGTGTATGAATGCTGTCGATTGAACCGACAAGTGCCTGCATTTCCATTGTGATGCTGCTGAGTGCCTCACCTGTTGCATTAATGGCATCACCTTGTTCCTCATTCATTCTACTTGCTGCTGTCATCGCTTCCGCCGCTTTCTTCGATTCATCTTGAATGAGTTTGACGGTTTCACTAATGTGTTTTGTTGACTGCGCAGATTGTTCAGCAAGCTTTCTGACTTCTTCTGCAACTACAGCAAATCCTCGTCCACTTTCTCCTGCTCTCGCCGCTTCAATACTTGCATTCAGTGCAAGTAAATTCGTTTGATCAGAGATTTCAGAGATAGCAGTCACGACGTTTTCAATATTTTTCGTTTTATGCTCAAGATCTAGCAGCATTTGCTCAACCTTTTTCGATTCATCGCTCGCTTGTGTTGATTTTTGGACGAGCACACCAAGTGCATCAAGCCCTTTATAGCTTGCATCTTCAGATGATTTTGAGTTGGTTTGCATTTGTGTGGCGAGTTCACCCATATGGCGCACTTTCTCATACAATTGCTCTGATTTCTCATTAATCGTTTCTGCATCCGACGCCTGCTTAGTCGCCCCTGTTGCCACCTCTTGAATCGCGGTTGCAATCTGTTCGCTAGACAGCAAGGTCTCATTTGAAATTTGGGTCACTTCATCCGCTGATTCCACAACTTGATCTGAAGCCCCTTTCACTTTTTCAATTAACTCCCTGATGTCCTCGGTCATTTGATTAAAGCTTTTCGTAAGGAAACCAATTTCATCTTGAGACTTCGTTTCAAGCGTGCTTGTTAAATCGCCTTCTGACACCTTACGAGCGTGCTCTATTAGACGCTTGATTGGCGTAGTTATGCTTCTTGCCAATAAGAAGCTGAGGATCATCGCAAGAATAATGGCAATGACGGATATAATGATGCTTGTCTGATTCATTTTTTCTGTAATCCAAAGCAGTTGCTTTTTCTCAAAGCTGACACCAACCGTCCAATCGGCTTCTTTGATTTTAGATGTGACCGTCAGTTCTTTACTGTCATCAATACCTGAGTTGTCGATCGCTTTTTTCACAGAAGCGACCTTTGATATATTTTTTCCTTGCTCTGTTGGATGCGCCAAAAGGGTGCCTGTGCCATCAACTAAGAAAGCGGTCCCCTTATAAGGAATCTCTTGTTCATTGATATAGGACTGAATCGAGGACAGCTTCAAATCAAGTCCAGCGACCCCAATGACCTTTCCATCTTTGACAATCGCCTTCGTGGCTGAGACAATCACTTTTTTCGTTGCTTCATCTACATATGGATCTGTCCAAACGACCTGATCAGGCTTTTCGGCTGCTTGTTTAAACCAGCCTTGTTTAGATGGATCATAGCCTTCGCCAAGATCGAACTCTGGGAAGCCGAGCATTTTGCCATCAATTGTTCCAATATAGGTAAACGAAATGAGTTTATCCTGTTCCTGCAATTTTTTTAGTGCATCTGTTTCATAAGCTAATGTTTGTTTTGTTTGTTTTTGCGCAAATTCTTCAGTCATTGTACTTGTTGCCACTTTGTTAATGGTATTGCCGTAATTATCAAGCTTTTCTGTAATAATGTCTTTCAGGCTTTCTGCCGTTGCTGCTGCGGTGGTTTTTGCATCTCGTTCAATAAGTGGTCTTAACACTAAGTTAGAACCCACTTGAACAGCCACGACGGTTAAAATTAAAATAACTGAGATGAAAACAGCTATTCTCACTTGAAGTTTCTTAAACATCTCCTCACACCCCTACATCTACTTTCACACCTTATTTTATATATCGGCAAAATGGGTAAAGCATTCAATAGTTGTAAGAAAATTTAAATAGAAAAAACAAGCCCTATAGGCTTGCTTTAAGTAAAATATTCAATCTTTGCAGACGGAAAGTACTGATCAATATATGATTCTAACGTCTCTCTTAGTTCTTGTTCCTCATCTTTTTGGTAGATATATTTCCCAATCCCATATCTCCCCCACTTGTATCGTCTTTTTTCTTCATCTAATTCTAATTTAGATTTCGGGTAGTTTTTTTGAATCACACGCTTTGCTGGTTTTGTAAAGCGATGCTGAATCATCTCAAAAGTAATATCATCTCTCACATCATCAGGAAGAGCTGCATCGAGCTTTTCAAATAAAACTTTATATCCTTCCTGCCAGCCTTCATGGATGTAGATGGGAGCAATAATAAAGCCAAGAGGATAGCCTGCCTTTGCGACCTTAACAGCCGCTTCAATCCGCTGATCAAGCGGTGATGTGCCAGGCTCGAAATATTTAATGACATAATCGGCATTAATACTAAAACGGAATCTTGTCCGACCATTATGCTTTGCATCTAACAGATGATCAACATGATGGAATTTCGTGACAAATCGAAGCTTTCCTAAGTCGGTTTGCCCGAAGTATTCAATCGCTCGTTTGAGTGTATGTGTCAAATGGTCAATTCCTACGATGTCTGAAGTACATGATGCTTCAAATCTCGTGATATCTGGCGCTCGCTCGTTCATGTACTGCTCAGCTTGATCTAATATTTCTTCTACATTGACGTACGTTCGAATGTAGGGCTTACTTCCCATTGTTGTTTGCAAATAGCAATAATGACAATGTCCCATACATCCTGTTGCAAATGGGATCGCATACTCTGCAGATGGTTTAGACGAGTCAAACTTCAATGTCTTTCTCACACCAATGACAAGCGTTGACTTCGCGTTACGATACTTTTGCAGGTCATTTTTCCCCGGAATATTTCTTACCTGGTTGTGTGAAGTCGTTTCTCTTATTTCGATTCCCATACCCTCGAACTTTTCCTTCAGCTCTCGTCCTAACGGGTACTCTAACGCCCGGGGTTCAATGTAAACTAGCTGGGGGACGAAAGGTTTGATCATATTAAGCACATCCTTACCTTTAACGTTTTTATACCGTTACTTTAACCGCACAGGATGGCTTTTATCCTTTCTAAAATCTCCCTTATTCAAATAAGTCTTGATAAAGTGCTTCTGCTTCTTCATATGTTGGAAAAACAGCATCATCAGGTGCTAGTGGATGATACGTTTCAAGTAAAAAGAGGGCAAGTTCTTCTTCGTTGTAAGGATGTGAAACAATTTCAGCTTCTTTAATTTGTGCTACGTTTGCAGCATGTGGATTTCGATAAATGACATATACTTGATCACCTGGTTTATAGTCTGAGAAAGGCAATCTGGTCACCTCCATTTTTTAATAATAGGATGCCCTTCTCACTGCCCAATATGACTCAATATGATAAAATTCGACAAAAAAACCAGACAGTTTCACCTGTCTGGTTTTCATTCACTTAGTTCTGTTGAAATGTTTTCTTGACGAAATCAACCACTTCTTCTGTTGTGCTAAGTGATAAAATATGCTCTTTAAATGATGCAGCTTCTTCCTTAGATAGCTTGCTTAGCTGTGTTCTAGCTGGAAGAATGGATGTTGCACTCATTGAGAATTCATCTAATCCTAATCCAAGTAGAAGCGGGATTGCGATTTCATCTCCAGCCATCTCACCGCACATGCCGACCCATTTACCCTCTTTATGCGCTGCTTCAATCACAAGCGTAATGAGACGTAAAATCGCTGGGTTGTAAGGCTGGTAAAGATAAGACACTCGTTCGTTCATTCGATCAGCAGCCATTGTGTATTGAATCAAATCATTCGTTCCAATACTGAAGAAATCTACTTCTTTTGCAAATTGGTCTGCGATGACAGCCGTTGATGGAATTTCTACCATCATTCCGATTTCAATGGAATCAGAAACGTCTGTACCGGCGGCAACCAATGCTTCTTTTTCTTCAAGTAAAATGGCTTTTGCTTCTCTAAATTCTGATAATGTCGCGATCATAGGGAACATGATTTTCAAGTTTCCATATGTACTTGCACGAAGTAAGGCGCGTAGTTGAGTTCTGAAAATCTCCTGCTCTTCCAGGCAAAGGCGAATAGCTCTATAGCCAAGGAACGGGTTCATTTCTTTTGGAAGCTGCAAGTAAGGAAGTTCTTTATCGCCACCAATATCTAGTGTGCGAACAACCACTGCTTTCCCTTCCATCTTCTCTAAAACGGTTTTATACGCATCGAACTGCTCTTCTTCTGTAGGAAGCTGGTCTCTGCCCATGTATAAAAATTCAGTACGGTACAATCCGACTGCTTCGCCGCCATTTTCAAGTACACCTTTTACATCTTCAGGTGTTCCGATATTTGCAGCTAGCTCTACGTGAACGCCGTCTTTTGTAACCGTTGGCTGGTCAACAAGTTTCGCCCATTCCGCTTTTTGAGCTAAGTAGTCTTCATGCTTTTTTTGATACGCTTTCACTTCATCTTCAGAAGGCTGAATGATGACGTCTCCAGTAATACCATCCACAATGATCAGATCATCGTTTTTCACCGTTTTTGTTGCTTCTTTTGTCCCAACAACTGCTGGAATCTCCATAGATCTCGCCATGATCGCTGAGTGAGAAGTACGACCGCCGATATCTGTCGCAAAGCCTTTAACAAATTGTCTGTTCAGCTGAGCAGTATCAGAAGGTGTTAAATCTTCAGCTATGATGATGACTTCTTCAGAAATCATGCTTGGATTTGGAATGTCAACGCCTAGCAAATGTCCAATAACACGTTTTGTGACGTCGCGAATATCCGCTGCACGTTCCTTCATGTATTCGTTGTCCATTGCTTCGAACATTGTGACAAACATCGTCGCTGTTTCTTTTAAAGCAAATTCAGCATTTACTTTGTCAGCACTAATTTTATCCTTTACTGGGTTAAGCAGTTCAGGATCACTTAACACAAGAAGGTGGGCAGAAAAGATATCTGCTTTGTCTTGGCCAAGTTCTTTTAGCGCATGTTCTTTAATTGCTTCAAGTTCTTGTTTAGAAACATGAATTGCTTCTTCAAAACGCTTCACTTCTGTCTCTGGATCGTTGATGTCTTTTTGGTGAACTGTTAAATCTGGTTCTTCCAGACGATATGCTTTTGCAATTGCAACGCCTGCTGAAGCACCGATTCCTTTCAGTTGTTGCATTACTCGCCTAGGCCTTCACTTTTCATTGTGTCTTTAAGCGCAGCAAGTGCATCATTTTCATCAGAACCAGAAGCAGAGATTGTGATTGTAGCACCTTTCGCAATTCCTAGAGACATTACACCCATAATAGATTTCAGGTTCACTGTTTTACCATTATATTCTAAGTTGATATCAGCATCATATTTACTTGCAGTTTGTACAAGAACTGTTGCAGGACGTGCGTGAATTCCAGAATCTGCAGTTACTTTGAATGTTTGTTGAGCCATTTTTATCAATCTCCTTTTTATACAATTAATACATCCACAATATTATATCATACTGCCGAGCTTGTCATCTAACAAGAACGGCAGTTATGAAAATTATTTTGAAATTTTCATGATGTTTTCTTGTCCAGCTTTGATTTCACCGGATTCTTGAAGGTCAATAAATTGTCCTTCACTTAAGTTGGTAAATACAATTGGTGTCATCAAAGATGGTACTTCAGACTTAATTTTATCAATATCAACCTCTAAAAGTTTTTGACCGATTTCTACTTGATCTCCCTCTTGTACAAATGCTTCAAATCCTTCTCCTTTGAGGCCGACCGTATCAATTCCGAAGTGGATTAAAATTTCAAGTCCACCGTCAGATTGCAGGCCAATGGCGTGTTTCGTCGGAAACACATTTAAGATCTTCCCTCTTACCGGTGAAACAACCGTTCCATCTGTTGGCAAGATAGCGAAACCGTCACCCATCATTTTCCCTGAGAATACTTGATCTGGTACATCTGTAATTGGATGAAGCTCCCCTGTAATTGGTGAAGCAAAAATTTCTTCCCCTTGTTCATTTTGAAGCGGCTTTGCAATGACTTCTTCGACCTGCTGGCTGACTTCTTCTTTTGCAGAAGGGTCTTTCGCTGGACGAGGCGTGCGGCCTGCAATGATGTCCTGCATTTGTGTTTTTAAATTATCAGAACGCGGGCCGAAAATTGCCTGGATGTTGTTCCCTACTTCGAGAACACCAGAAGCGCCAAGCTTTTTCAAGCGGTCTTTGTCCACTTTCTTCTGATCATTGACAGTAACACGTAAACGCGTGATACAAGCATCAAGGTGCTTAATGTTTTCTTGATCACCCATTGCTTCAAGGATTTCATAAGGCAAGTCATTCCCTTTTTCAGACTTCGCTTCACTTGCTCCGTCTGCTGCTTCATCCTCGCGGCCTGGCGTTTTCAGATTAAATTTGCGAATGGCGAATCTAAATCCGAAGTAGTAAATGACAGCAAGTACGAGACCTACTGGAATGACAAGCCACCAAGCGGTTCTATTCGGCAGGATACCAAATAGGAAGAAGTCGATTAACCCTCCTGAGAAGGTCATCCCGATTTTCACGTTTAGAATATCCATTATCATAAAGGATAATCCAGCAAACACACAGTGAATCGCAAATAATATCGGTGCTACAAACAAGAATGAGAATTCAAGCGGTTCAGTGATCCCTGTTAGGAAAGAAGTAAGGGCTGCTGATCCCATAATTCCTGCTACAAGCTTTTTATTCTTTGGTTTTGCTTCATGGTAAATCGCAAGAGCTGCTGCTGGAAGACCGAACATCATGAATGGATATTTCCCTGTCATGAATGTACCAGCTGTCAGCTGAACACCATCTTTGATTTGCGCCATGAAAATACGCTGGTCACCACGGATAATATCTCCTGATAAGCTCTTATAGCTAAAAAATTCATACCAGAATGGTGCGTAGAATATGTGGTGCAGACCAAACGGAATTAATGAGCGTTCAATGACTCCGAATACAAAGGCAGCCAGCGGCTCATTTGCTGCAAGCAGTCCTGTTGAAAATGAGTTCAATGCACCTTGGATTGGCGGCCAAATGACTAGCATCAAAAGCCCTAAAATAAGTGCTGAAATAGAAGTGACGATTGGAACAAAACGCTTACCTGCAAAGAAGCCAAGGTATTGCGGAAGCTCAATCTTGTAAAATTTATTAAACATATAAGCGGCTAATACCCCGACGATAATCCCGCCAAAAACGCCGGTAGACAAGGTCGGTATACCGAGCATATTCACATATGCTGGATGGCTTTCCTTAAAGAACTTAGCCAATTTGATTGAATCGGATGGAATAGATCCGTTAGCCATTAATACGGCACTCATCGTTACGTTCATGACAAGGTAACCGATGATAGCGGCAATCCCTGCCACTCCGTCTCCATTTGCAAGACCGATGGCAACCCCTACAGCAAATAATAGCGGAAGATTCGAGAAGACGATGTTCCCCGCATTCTCCATGACACTTGCAACAAGCTGAATTGTATCATTGCTTAAAAATTGAGCTACATCAATCAGCTGCGGATTTTGCATCGCATTCCCAAGTGCTAGTAAAATACCGGCAGCAGGAAGGATCGCAACTGGAAGCATAAGAGCTCGTCCAATTTTTTGCAACACACCAAAAAGTGATTTAAACACTGGTTGAACCTCCTTTTGTTTTCGCTTACAACATACATTTGGGCTGCTCCCTGACGTACATTTCATAATTAACCGTTTACATTTCACTTTCAAATGCAAAAAAGGCATGGTGATATAAGGTTGCGCAAATAACAGGATCTTATCCTGTATTTACCTTAAGTCACTCATGCCTGATCGAATCAGTTACACGTTTCAAGGAAACTATGAAATTTTATTTGTCAATCTGTACAGATGAAGTGTCAGGTAGACAGCCTCAGCATCCTGTACAGGCTTTTTCAATGCATGCTGCAAAATTTTGATCATTTTCCAAGCAGTATTGTAGCATAAAGGATATTCATTTTTCAATAGATGAAGCAATTTTTCTGGCTCCTCTAAAGATTCTCCCCGTTTAATACGCTCAATTGAAAACGTAATATGGCGTAATAAGCGTAAATAATGAATACTTTCTCTGTCTACTTTCATATGAAATGAATCTTCTATAACTTGGACCATTTGTGTAATCAGCTGCGAATGACGGTTCACCTCAGATAAAGGACGATTCGTCAAAGCTGAATGGATATGAAGCGCTATAAAGCCAATTTCTCCTTCTGGCAGCTTCGTTTTAACATCTGGCCGCTCGTTAATCAGTTCAACGACTTCCTTTGCGACCTCGTATTCTTTCGGGTATAGCGATTGCGTCTCAAGCATAAAAGGGTTCGTGATATCATAGCCTTGCTGCACCCGCTTAAAACTAAACGCAATATGGTCGGTCAGTGCAACATGAATATGCTCATTCAAGCGTTGTCCCATTTTTTCTCGTATATGATAAATGACGTCATTGGCAAGCTCAATCATGTTCTCATCAATATGATGAAGCAGTTGTTTATATTCTGTTTGTTCTTTCGTGTTTTTTAACACAAACATTTTTTCAAACACGTCTTGATCGAGAACATCCCCCGATTTTTTACCGAAGCCAATCCCTTTCCCAATCAGAACTACTTCGCCCAAAGAAGGGTGCCTTGCGATGATGACATTATTATTTAACGCTTTATCAACGGTGAAGGATTCCATGAACATCCCCACCTCCTTCTTTTTCAATCCCTCTTATCGTACAAAACAGATGAAACGTGCGTCAACGATTGTTTTTCAAAACGGTAGTTGTTCGCTCAATCAGACGAAATGGCAGCATTCTTTTCTCTGATTTCTCTCCCTTTAATGCACGGTCAAACAAGTCAAACGCTTCCTGCCCCATTTGTTTGAGGGGAATATGAATGCTGGAAATCCCTAGCGCCTCACTCAATTGGTTATTTTGAAAGCTGAGTATGGCTGGTGATTCTCCTACTTTTATGTCATGACGCTGCGCCTCTAATAAAAAGCCTGCAGAGACTTCGTCATTTGTAATGAATAAAGCTGTAGGACGATTTTTCATTTTCTGCCATTCTGCAAATAAGTGCTTCCCATCAAGCAGGGATAGCTTCCCTTCGATGATCCATTCCTCATCAATGGTCTGCCCGAGGGATTGCATCATGTCTTGATAAGCTTGAAGGCGCGACTCGCTATTCGCTCCTTCTGTTCTCGCAAGAACGATCGCAATTCGTTGATGTCCGCATGCCGCCAAATGATGCAGGCCCTCCTTAAATGCTTGGTCATGCGCAATCGACACGGTTGAGCATTGATCGTGTGGCGCAGGATGACAAAATATAATCGGTCCTGATTCCTGCCACTTTAAAATGTGCCTATCACTTAACGCATTTGAACAAAATATTAAACCATCCACACGGCGCTCTTTTAAACTCATTAACGCTTCTTTTTCTTTTAATGGATCGTATCCTGTTTGAAATAAAGCAAAATGCATGCCGCGCGCCTGTGCTTTTTCTGCAATACCTGTGACGAGTGCGCTGAAATAAGAGTGTTCAATGTTTGGAAGGACGATGCCAAGCATATTCGAATAGCCCTTCGCTAAATGGACCGCCTGGATGTTTCTCGTATACTTGAGCTCCTCCATCGCTTGTAGAACACGTTCCCTTTTTTCTTCTTTAACATAAGGATGCTCATTCAACACACGTGATACGGTTGTCACAGATACGCCCGCTCTTTTCGCAATCTCCCTTATGTTTGCCATTTTTTCTCCTACTTTCTCTTGATATGGTAAGCGTTTCATACTTTAAGATGTATGTGAGCTGAACAAATCACTGGATGGAAAGGGGAATTCAAGATGGGTTTCATCATATGGATTATATTATGTATGACTGTTTTGTTTTCTGCTCGTTTTGCATTACATCCTTTAGGAAAAGAACATAAAATCAAACCGTTTCAATCAATTGATGATTTTTTTGTTGATAAGGATCGCGAAGAGTGATAAAAAATCACGATGACGCTTCCAAGACCTGGACGTTCATCGTGATTTTTTTCATTACTTAATGATTGTCAGCTCTTTCGGATAATTGGTTAAAGTGACTGGACCATCTGCCGTAATGAGAACATCATCTTCAATTCTTACGCCGCCGACTCCCGGGACATAAATTCCTGGTTCAATCGTATACACCATACCTTCTTGCAGAAGGTCGTCATTTGCCTGACTCATAGAAGGAAACTCATGAACAGAAACCCCTAACCCATGTCCGAGGCGATGCGGGAAATATTCACCATATCCCGCTTCTGTGATCAGCCCGCGGGCTTTTAAGTCAAGATCACCGATTCTAACGCCAGGCTTACTCATTTCAAGTGCTGCCATTTCTGCATTTAAGACGGTTTGATAAATGTCCTTTTGTTTTTCAGAAGCTTCCTGATAGATGAATGTTCTTGTGATGTCTGAGCAATATCCATCGACAATAACGCCAAGATCAAATAACACAAAATCGCCTTTTTTTAAGGCTGCCTGCCCAGGATTTCCATGAGGCTCGCCTGATTTTTCACCAAAGAGAACCATGGTTGAAAAGGACATGCCTTGAATGCCTTTTTTCTTTAATTCATATTCAATGACAGCTAGAACTTCTGTTTCCGTGATTCCTTCTTTTAAGGCGTTAACCCCAATCTTTACACCTTCATCTGCCAATTGAGCCGCTTTTTTGAGTGTAGCAATTTCAGATTCATCTTTAATCAGTCTGAGCTGATTGAGCTCATCTTCAGCCCGGACGAACATTTCTGCCCCGGTGACAGCTTGGAGCTGCTCTGCTCTTTGAAGCGGTATCGATTCTTTTTCAATCGCAAGACGCGCGGCATGAACACCTCGTTTTTCTATCGCTGATTGAATGAAATCAAATGGATTCTCATGATCTTCATATCCAATGATATCGCCGGACCACCCTGCATTTTTTGCCTGCTCGACTTCCATTTTAGGCAAAATAAAAAATGGTTCTGCATCTTGAAACACAAACAGCCCCATCACTCTTTCATGCGGCTCTGTGAAGTATCCAGATAGATAAAACACATTTTCCTTTGTATGTATAAATGCACCTTGAATGTCTTCTTTCTTAAGCCAAGAAGACAAGCTCTTCATTCGGTTCATCATGATCCTCCTCACACGTTTTGCTACTGGTCTATTGTATCAGTTTTTGCTGCATTTCGCACAAAAGCGCACTGGCATAGATCCAGTGCGCCTTGATGATTAATTAAGATGCGCGAAGCAGACGCAGACCATTTAAAATGACCAAAATCGTACTTCCTTCATGCCCGATGACGCCAAAAGGCAAATCAAGCACTTGTAAGAAATTCGCACAAATTAACAGACAGATCACCGTTAATGAGAAAATAATGTTTTGCTTAATGATTCGATTCATTTTTCTTGAAAGACGGATCATCTTTGTTAGGTTATTTAAATTGTTCTTCATTAAGATGAGATCCGCAGTCTCTAAAGCAACGTCTGTGCCTCCCCCCATCGCAACCCCAACATCTGCTGTGGCGAGTGCTGGCGCATCATTGATTCCGTCTCCTACCATGATGATTGAATTACCTTGTTTTTTTAATTGATTGACCTCATGTACCTTTTCATCTGGAAGACATTCAGCCACGACAGTTTGGATACCGGCTTCCTGCGCAATCGCTTCAGCCGTTTTTTGCTGATCTCCTGTCAGCATGACGGTTTGGATGCCTAAATCATTTAGTTCTTGAATCATTTTTTTAGCTTCAGGTCTGATTTGATCCTTAAGGCCAAGACAGCCAACAACTTCTTCACCCTTCTGAACGTAGACCACTGTGTATCCTTGCGCCGAAAGGTCATCACCTGTCTCTTCCATCTCGCGGTCGATTGACGCCTTACCAGCGAAGTCTTTCTTCCCAATCCGCCACGTTTCCCCATTTAATTGTGCTTTCACACCAAATCCAGAGGTTTCTTCAATGGTAACATGGACTGATCTTTCTGTTTGGTGCTCTTTTGCCATATCAGAAATTGCTTTCGCTAATGGATGATTTGATTGACTCTCAATTTGATAGAGCGCCTGATAAAAAGCAGATTCATCCTGTCCTTTAGCGATGACGACTTGCTCTACGGCTGGCTTCCCGTTTGTAATCGTCCCCGTTTTATCAAAAGCAATCATGCTGCTTGTGCCTAATTTTTCTAAAAAGACACTTCCTTTGACAAGCATTCCATTTCTCGCGCCATTTGAGATCAATGAGAGTGCTGCTGGCATTATGGATGCAACTAGAGCACAAGGTGAAGCAACGACCATAAACACCATTGCCCGGTAGAAGGTTTCACTCATGCTCCAGCCGAGTACAAAATGAGGCAGAACCATTAAAATCGCAACGGTAATCAGCACACCTTTTACATAGGCACCCTCGAATTTTTCGATAAATGCTTGGCTTGGCGAAACACTTTCTTGAGCAGATTCGACAAGTTTAATAATTTTATGGAAAAGCGTTTCTTCATTATGTTTAGTGACTTCCACTGTTAAGGAACCATTTAAGTTCACTGTTCCTGCAAATACGTCTTCCCCCTGCCCCTTTTCCTGTGGAACAGATTCGCCTGTAAGTGCAGATTCGTCCACACTTGTTCTCCCGCTTAAAATCACACCATCTGCTGCAATGCGTTCCCCAGCTTTGATCATAATACGGTCACCAGGTGTTAATGATGAAGCGGCGATTTGAATGGTCGTACCATCTTCTTCAATTAAAGTTGCTTCATCTGGTGCAATGCTCATTAATGCTGTTAAATCTTTCTTGCTTTTATTTGACGTATACGTTTCTAGCGCACCACTCAGTGAGAAAATAAAAATTAAAATAGCGCCTTCTGCCCAATAGCCGATCAGAGCTGAGCCTATTGCTGCGAAAATCATTAAAAGTTCTACATTCAAGGTCTTAGACGAAATCGTTTCTTCAATTCCTTCTTTCGCCTTTGCAAAACCACCAATGACAAATGCCAGGATGAAAAGAGGAATGCTCCACATGCTCTCATCTTTTAGAAACCATCCAATTAAAATGAGAATCCCCGATATCCCTGCTGCAATTAATTCTCCGTGCTGTGCCCATTTATGTAAGGACCATTTCGATTCCTTTTGATTTGTCGTTTGGTAAAGTGCTGTATTCTCATTCATGATTGTTTTCTCCTCTCTAATTGATAATCGTTTTCACATTATCAATCATTGCCCGTTTCTTATTCCATCTATATTTTCTGCTATTTCAAGCTTTTTATTGGTCTGTAACTCATTATAACAGGTTCTGAACAATTTTCAATTAATAATTATTATAATTTCTTTTTGATAATAATTATCATTATTGATATAGACCGTTCCTTCTTCTTCTGAGCACAGTGTATTCAGATGAAAAGCAAATGAACACAAAAAAAGAACCAACAGAATTGGTTCTTTCACAGAAAGGATTGGTTCTACGAATTCGTCCACTCTTTGATTTGTTTTTTCGTCAGTGGACCTACATGATTTTTCACCACTTCTCCTTTTTCATTAATCAAAAAGGTCGTTGGAATGGTGATAATTTGATATTTCTTCATCATTTCTCCGTGTTCATCTAGTATGATCGGAAATGTAAACCTTCTGTCTTTCACAAATTGGGCAACAGCATGTTTACTTTGTTCAGCACCTAGTAAATTCACGGTCAATATGTCAACATCACTCTGATTTTCTTTCACAATCTGTTCAAATTCGGGCAGCTCCATTTTGCAGGACGGACACCATGTTGTCCAAAAATGCAAAATGGTCTTTTTCCCTTTTGCGGGAACCATCTGCATTTCACCAGTTAATGTCGGTGCCTCTATTCTTGGCGCCATCACAGGCTCTTTTGCTTCCGCTGCTGCGCTCATTAGAAATAGCAGCATGGTCATCATTAGAAGACTGGCGGGTAGATGTTTACGATTCATCAGGATCTTCCTTCCCAGTTTTCTTATAGCTTGCCCTCTCGATGGCGATGACATTCAAGCTTTTTTCAATGTAAGAAACATTGAAACGCCGAGCTCCTTACAAATCGTCGCATAATGCAGGGCAGTCAAAAGCAGCATGCCTGTGTTCATCCCTAAAATAACCCCCATCATATTCAAGCTTTCCATTGAACCGAGGAAATACACCATAGAAAAAGAGACAACATGCACCCATATATTATGTAGGAACACATCTTTGATGAGCCCCATACCGATTAAACACGCTTGAAACGGCATCACAAACAGGTGGCATAAAAAGTATGGCCAAAGCAGCTGTAAATAGACAGCAGCTTGCGGTGAATCAAAAAAAAGCTGTGTGAGCGGGTAAGCAAAATAATACATGACCATCACTGCCGGCACCCCGTATCCAAACGTTATGAGAATCGCCTGTCTGACCCGTTTTTTCACAAGATCATACTGACCTAAAGCATAGGCTTCAGAGACACTCGGAATCATCACAATCATGATCGAATGAGCGATAAACGCTGGGAAAAAACCGATCGACATCGCGACACCAGCCAGCATGCCGTAATGATCAACAGCAAGTGTTCCAGAGATGCCTGCTGCAACGAGCGCTCCTTTGATTAAAAATGGTTCAACCGCATTAGCGATCGCATGAAAGATGCGCATGCCCGTTGTCGGTATAGAAACGGCTAATAGGCGCTTTCGCACATCAATCCCTCTTAATTCAACAGACCTGACATTCACAGCATTTTTCGCCATGACGTATTGGGAGTATAAATAAATAAAGACGACAAGATCACTCGCAACAATGACACCGATGGCGATGAGTACTGCTGTTTCAATATCAAACGAATACCAATGAAAAAACAAAAATAAGCAGATCAGCTGGATTGTTTTCTTCATCATATTGGCTAGAGCGATTCTGCCCATTTGCTGCTTTCCCATAAAGTAGCCGCGGGCAATGGAGGTAAACGCAATAATCGGGATAAGTGACAGCACTAGGCCCTTCATAAGCGGATGATACGACTGAAACACTGGAATGAAAGGCAGTACAATGGCGGCTATACCTGTTGTTGTACTTGTCACCACAAGCGTCATTTTAAAGGCATGACGGAGCATACTTTTGTGGAGACGCTCATGTGATTCTGCAATGAATTTAGAAATGGAGACTGGCAGCTCTAAGCTGGCGATCACAAGGACAAGCATGATGATTGGAAGGATACTCATATATAAACCCATTCCATGTTCTCCAAGCTCTCTCGCTAAAATCATATTGACTAAAAACTCGATACACTCCGCAATAAAAGCTGCGACAGATAGCAGAATGACCCCTTTTACAAATCGATTCATGTAGCCTCCCCTTGTCTAAAGCAAATTCTTTTCACATTCTATGAGACAAGTCCAAAAAATATTTTAATAATTGAAGACAAAAAAAGAGCAATCTCATTGATCGCTCTTTTTCTTTATACGGCAAATACGTGACGTCCGATGCGTTCTACAATTTTGCGGGAACGAATCCAATGATCTGTTGCCGTTTTTGGATTATAAAAATAGATAGCCTTTGTTGTTCTGTCATGCTCTTTTACTACCTGCTTCACAGCTTTAATGGAATCTTGATCTGCCTTATCATGAATACTTCCATTCGATACTGGCTGGAAAGCATTTCGCTGATAGATCACACCTTTTACGCTGTCAGGAAAAGAACGATGCTCTACTCTGTTTAAAACAACGCTTGCCACCGCTTTTTTCCCTTCGTAAGATTCACCTTTCGCTTCAGCGTGAACCAATCGAGAAAGCAAGTCCATTTCTTCATTAGAATACTGATTACCGCTTGCCTTATTCGTCGTTTCAGATTTTACTTTTTTCTTTTGCTTCGGTTTTGAAGACTTTTCTTCTGTTGACGTACTTAGCATTTTCACTTTTGGCTGACGCTTCTCTTCAGAAAATGCTGGGATGACTTGATCGTGACCTTGATCTATATATGAAAGCTGATGTTTAACAGGTGCTTGTGAAAGTTCGTGACTTAATGTGCCTTGCTGCTCTTGTATATTGTCCATCTTCATTGCTGCAACCAGCATAAGGATAACAAAAAGAGCTGTATGAATTTTAATCATTCGCCTTTTTCCTCCTTTAATCAAAGTAGGCTGTAAGATACTTGTCCACTCTAACAAGACCTCATTCTATTTTCACGCACAAAGATTTACATGCCTGTCCAAATTCCGTCATTAAATGGCATGTCCTAGTTTTGCGCACATAAAATGGAATTGTTAGCGCTTAAAAAGATCCCTTTTTCACCTATCATCATCCTTATGCTCCTGTTTATGGGTTATTACATTTTCTTTTCATATGTATCAAAGTGGTTTGAAGTGTGACAAAAGAACGAAAATAAAAAAGCTTTCTCTCATCAATGAGAAAAAGCTTTAGCTTCTTGCTTCTGTAAGATATTCAAAAATAACATCTCCACCATGTTTGGCGATTCCGCGAAAATGTTTAAAATCATCTTGATTCACCAATACAGAACGAAACGTTAAAAAGTCATCTTTTTGGATGGTCACCTGTTTTTCCGTCCCATTCCGTAAAGATTCGATGATTGTGAGGATTTGTTCTTCAGTCAAAAAAACCGCTCCTTTTCAGCCATGATCAAATATTAAATATACCATTCGTTAGAAGAGCATACAACGAAAACAAAACAAAAACGTCTTTATCCTTTACATTGGTATGAAAATATTGCAAAATACTTTTTAATAGGGAATGAAATC
Organism: Bacillus sp. ABR; assembly: GCF_056172715.1. Classification (NCBI taxonomy): domain Bacteria; kingdom Bacillati; phylum Bacillota; class Bacilli; order Caryophanales; family Bacillaceae; genus Bacillus; species Bacillus sp. ABR. The sequence continues at coordinate 554,296 of NZ_JAOYSL010000003.1, forward strand.
TGTTTTTAAAGGAGAGGGATCGGTTGAAGATTGCAAAAATTGGAAATGTGATCGAATTTAGAAATGGTTTAACAGGTGTAGTTGAAAAAGTGAATGAAAACTCTGTCATTGTGGATGTCACCATTATGGACAACTATAGAGATTTAGAACTGGATTCACTAACAGTCGTTAATCATAAAAACTATAAAATCATCAAAGACTCCGTACATTAATTTGCAATCCTCAAAACAGACGCTCGGTACATACGTATATATAAAGAAAATTTGGCTCGTTTGACAACTTTGCTCTATTTGAACAATCACATATGAAAAAGACTGATACCACTTAAAGAGGGGTCAGTCTTTTTGCGTATGAAAGGTTTGCATTTCCGCCTTCGACTTGTACATCTCGACTTCCTCAGGAGTAATCACTCCTTTATCAATCAAGAGGGCAATCACTCCAAGCAATGTGGAGGCACTCCATTTATACCGTTCTTTGTTTTGATGTTCAAGCATTTGAAGCTCTTCTCTAAGCTCCATTAGCAGCTGCTCTGCCCGCTCTTCTTTGTTTGCCAAATCCAACGCCTCCATTTACCATTCAATACCCCTATTTTATCTTAAATCAAATGAGATAAGCAAAAAAAGCATGATTCACCTTTACAAACATACGTTCTGTCATGTATAATATATTTACGAGCTGGTAGCCCCCAGCCGTCCTAGCAAGTTCTATTCCCATTCGTATGAGAAGAGTGACATGACTCTTCTCTTTTTTTATGATTGAATCGCTACAATCCCATAAAAAAAAGACATGCATCCGGCATGTCTTTTCCTATTTATTAGCGATTATCAATCGTTTCTGGATACATATCATGGTTCATCATACGATACGATGCCATTTCTTCATACTTTGTCCCAGGTTTCCCATAGTTCGTATACGGATCAATTGAAATACCGCCTCTTGGCGTAAATTTGCCCCAAACTTCAATATACCTTGGATCCATCAATTCAATTAGGTCGTTCATAATAATGTTCATACAATCCTCATGGAAGTCACCATGGTTACGGAAGCTGAACAAATATAATTTTAGGGATTTACTTTCGACCATGATTTCATTTGGGATATAGCTGATATAAACTGTTGCAAAATCCGGTTGTCCTGTTTGCGGACATAGTGATGTAAATTCTGGGCAGTTGAATTTCACAAAGTAATCTCTATTTGTATGTTTATTTGGGAACGTTTCAAGCACTTGTGGTGCGTAATCAAACAAATAATTGGTTCCTTGGTTTCCTAGTAACGTGACACCTTCTAATTCTTCAGGTTTTCTTGTCGTCATGACATCTCTTCCTTTCTATACGCCTCGTTTATTTCCCCACAATAACGTGTGCAGCTGCGGCAGCACTCTTACGCGGTTTAAGTCTGGATCTTGTGCGACTTGATCTACAAGCGCTTCATATTTCTTTAATAAATGCGTCAATAAGTACGCATCATCACCTGTCGTCGTGTCGTCATTTCCTACCTGCAAATAAAAAGGAAGCTCAGGGTATTTCGCATGAACATCCTTCGCATAGGCTAGATCACGATCATCAAAGATCACGACCTTCAGGCTTGCATGCTGCAATCTATTTCCGTTTTTCAGCTCATCTATGATACGTGTTAGTTTCGTAAAATCTGTTTTCATATTCGAGCTTGGCGGCTTAGGGGAAATGGTTAAATCATCAATTTTCAAAAACCATTCCTGATACATCGTCCCTTGAGTTTCAAGCGCTGTATCAATCCCCTCTTCATGCAGTAAATCAATGAGGGATTCCATTTGTTTTAAAAGCGCCGGGTTTCCTCCTGAAATGGTGACATGAGAAAAAGCCTGTCCGCCTATTCTTTTTAATTCTTTGACAATGTCTTCTGCCTCAAGCCACTGAATATCATGCTTCGCTGAGCCGTCCCATGTAAAGGAGGAATCACACCAGCTGCAAGAGTAGTCACAGCCAGCCGTTCTGACAAACATCGTTTTTTGTCCAATCACCATTCCTTCTCCTTGAATGGTTGGACCAAAGATTTCTAATACAGGAATCGCTTTAGCCATTGATCTCAACTCGTTTCGGACGGTAAATGCAGTAGCTTGTTGGTGTTTCTCTGACAAAGACTTGAACACATGTTGGCTTGTTCGCTAAAGTCGATAAATACGCTGCGACTTTGTCATATACGGTCTTTGCCACCACCTCAGTGGTTGGCATCGCGTATCGATCGTTTGATGAGAATTCCTCGTGATCATTGAGTAGCGTGTGATCGTACTGCCCATGAATGAGCTTCTTCAATGTACTAAAATTGACAAGGAAACCCGATTCATCTAGGTCGTCGCCCGCAATTGTGATGTTGATGGTGTACGTATGACCATGAACACGGCTGCATGCGCCCGCATCTTCTCGTGGGATGAAATGGGCAGCCGATACATGCATGTCTTTATTCAATTCAAATGAAAATGGATGATCGGTTTGTGGATAGATTTGAGAAAGCATTTATTTTGCCTCCTTCATTTCCATATAAGTGTCATAGCCGTTTTTCCGCAGCTTACACGCAGGACATTCCCCGCAGCCATCAGAAATAATGCCGTTATAGCAAGTGAGCGTTTCATTTTTCACAAATTCCAGTGCATTGAGCTCATCTGCCAGCTTCCATGTTTCTGCTTTATTCAGCCACATCAGTGGTGTATGAATCACAAATGGTTTTTCCATTGCTAAGTTCACTGTGACGTTGCAAGATTTCACAAACTCGTCACGGCAATCTGGATAGCCGCTAAAGTCTGTCTCACAAACACCTGTGATAATATGTCTTGCTCCAATTTGATACGCCAAAATAGAGGCAAAGGATAAGAACACTAAGTTTCTTCCTGGCACAAATGTGGAAGGAAGCTCTCCTTCTTTTTCCTCAATGTCAATGTCATCTCTTGTTAAAGCATTAGGTGCCAGCTGATTCAAAAGAGACATATCTAATAGATGATTCTTCACACCTAACTTGTCAGCAATTCCTTTGGCGACATCAATTTCTTCTTGATGACGCTGATTATAATGAAAGGTCACTGTTTCTACCTCTTCAAATTGTTGAAGTGCCCATAATAAACATGTCGTACTGTCCTGTCCCCCGCTGAAGACAACGACTGCTTTTTCATTTTTCATTTTCTGTTCTCCTCCTTTTGCAGATGCGTACAACCGTACAACACTGCATCTGAAAGGCTCCTGAAAACCCCTATTTTTCTCAAAAGAAAAGACACCTTTACATGTGTATGAGGTGTCCCAGCCATAAAAAATAAAAAATGCCACATCCAAGGATACGGCAAGTCCTTAGTTTTTTATAGAGGGTTTTGCTAGAACCTCTCCCGTCTTCACGGATTTTTGTTCAATTTTCACAGATGATAGTGTACCACATATTTTTCATGCAGGCTATCCTTTCTTTACTTACCTAGCGGTTCAGGCACTTTTTTTAGACAAAGAAAGAGAATAAAAAAGATGCTGACATAGCCAAAAACCGGGTAAACTGTTGAAATCAGTGTACCGTAACCAATTTTACTAATCACATAGCAGCATATGAGAATAAGGGATATCGTAAAGATGCTGTTCATTCGGATATATGCCCTTACTTGTCTCTCCAGCCCGTATAAATTGCCTATGACGGATGTAAAAACTTCACCGAAGATGACAAATAAATAAATGAGATGAATGGAGTTTGCAACTTGATACACCACCTGGGCCATTGGAATATCAAACGCCTCCAGCATATTTAATGAAGAAAGAGATAAAAAGCAAGCAAGCAAAATGAGTGTCAGCATGACGCCCCCAAGCACCGCTCCCTTTTTAATGACTGCTTCAGAGGTCATTTCATTTGCAACGGGTACTAACACTGCCTGTGACAGTGCTAAATTAAAGGCACCATAGGACACTGCTGATAGTATCCACTCGCCCTCACCCATTTGCAGCGCAAGAACATAACTTTCACTGCTGCTAAAAACAAATGAATCAAGAAACACAATCAATGAAAAGAAAATCAGCATTGGAACGACAAGGACGTTAACACCAAATAGTCCTTTTGAACCTTTAAAGAGTACAATGACGCTCAGAATGATCGTCAAAAAGATCCCATACTCCTTGGATATGCCAAGCTGTTCTTCAAAAATAGCCCCTGCACCTGAAATCATGACTGAGGTAACACCGAGTAAAATAAAAAACATCACAATATTAATATATCGACTCGCAGCTGCGCCAAATAAAAACCGGTTCATATCTTGATAAGATTCTGCTTTGATTCGTTTCGAAATCAGCATCATTTTTGCACCAAGGCCAGTAAAAATAACACCGCTAATCAGAATCCCTAATAGTCCAATCCAGCCAAAACGAACAAAAAACTCTACGATTTCTTTTCCTGTCGCAAACCCAGCTCCAACCACTGTTCCTACATATACAAAGGCAAGCTGAAAAGCGGATTCATTTGAACGTTTCATGTGACCCCTCCGCACCCATCACTTTCGATTGTCTCTTTTTTATCCTATGAGACAAGTTCCTTGAAAAGAAGGACAAACCATGATTAAATGCAAAAAAGGATTTTTATCCGTCTTTGAGCAAAACAGTTGAAAGTCAAAATAGGTCAGAGTATACTATAGTCAAAGATGGTCAAACAACAGACCATTTTCTTTAACATTCATTGGTCAAATAAAGTCAAACTTTATTTTAAGGAGGTCATGGCAAATGCGTTGTCAACATTGTCAAGTAAATGAAGCAACTATTCGCCTGAATATGCAAGTAAATTCGTCCCGGAGCCAAATGGTTTTATGTGAAGACTGCTATACCTCTTTGATGGAGCAGTCAAAAATGAAAATGGGACCTCAGCTTTTTGGAGGAAGTTCATTCTTCTCTCAGCAGGCAGGTCATGCCCCAAACATGGAGCAGCCAAAACAAAAAGGCTTACTCGATGAGCTTGGCCGTAACTTAACAGATGGAGCAAATGCTGGCTTAATTGATCCAGTCATTGGCCGTGATGAAGAAGTCGCAAGAGTCATTGAGATTTTAAATAGAAGAAATAAAAATAACCCTGTTCTTATTGGTGAACCAGGTGTTGGAAAAACAGCGATCGCAGAAGGACTCGCACTGAAAATTGCGAGCGGCGATGTACCAAATAAATTAAAGAACAAACAAATCTATTTATTAGATGTTTCTTCACTTGTCGCAAACACAGGTGTACGCGGTCAATTTGAGGAAAGAATGAAGCAGTTAATTAAAGAACTGCAGAGCCGTAAAAATATCATCTTATTTGTAGATGAAATCCACCTTCTTGTGGGCGCAGGATCTGCAGAAGGATCAATGGATGCTGGAAACATTTTAAAACCAGCCCTTGCAAGAGGCGAACTGCAGCTAGTAGGTGCGACGACATTAAAAGAATATCGCCAAATTGAAAAAGATGCTGCACTCGAACGACGCTTCCAGCCCGTTATCGTGGATGAGCCAACACCAGATGAAGCGATCGACATCTTAAAAGGTATTCAAGAGAAGTACGAGGCCTATCATGGTGTCACCTATTCAGATGAAGCCATCAAAGCGTGCGTTCAATTATCTTCCCGGTATATTCAAGACCGTCATTTGCCGGATAAAGCCATTGATCTAATGGATGAAGCTGGTTCAAAAGCGAACCTCTCCATTGATGCAGCAAGTGAAGATGAACTGACAAACCGACTTGCGCAAATTGCCGCAGAAAAACAGGCTGCGCTAAAAGAAGAACAATATGAAAAAGCAGCGAAGCTTCGCGACGAAGAAGAAGCGATAGAAGCAAGACTTCAAAACAAAACAACTGACAAAGAGCATATCGTCACAGCAGAGGACATTCAGGCCATTGTGGAACAAAAAACAGGCATTCCTGTCGGCAAACTGCAAGCAGACGAACAAACCAAAATGAAAGAAATTGATGTCCGTCTAAAAGCACGAGTAATTGGGCAGGAGCATGCGGTTGATAAAGTGGCGAAAGCCGTGAAAAGAAGCAGAGCTGGATTAAAATCGAAACATAGACCGACAGGCTCCTTCCTTTTCGTAGGACCAACAGGTGTCGGGAAAACCGAATTGTCTAAAACGCTGGCTGAAGAATTATTCGGCTCAAGAGATGCGATCATTCGTTTAGATATGAGTGAGTACATGGAAAAACACTCTGTGTCCAAACTCATCGGTTCTCCTCCTGGTTACGTTGGACACGATGAAGCTGGCCAGCTGACTGAAAAAGTGCGCAGAAAACCTTACAGCATCATTTTGCTGGATGAAATCGAAAAAGCACATCCAGATGTACAGCATATGTTCCTTCAAATCATGGAAGATGGCCGTTTAACAGACAGCCAAGGTAGAACGGTCAGCTTTAAAGATACAGTCATCATCATGACAAGTAACGCAGGCAGCGCAGATAAAACGGTCAAGGTCGGCTTCCAGTCTGATCAGGACGAAGCGATTGAGGAACAATCACTCATTGATTCGCTCAGCAGCTACTTCAAACCAGAATTTTTGAACCGTTTTGATAGCATCATTCAATTTGATTCACTAGACAGAGAGGACTTAGTGAAGATTGTTGATCTTCTGCTTAATGAGCTGTCAGAGCAATTAAAAGAGCAGAATTTAACAGTCCATGTCACAAATGAAGCGAAAGAAAAAATCGCAGAGCTTGGATATCACCCTGCATTTGGTGCTCGTCCACTTCGAAGAACTATCCAAGAGCATGTTGAAGATCAAATGACAGAGATCCTGCTTGAAGAGGAGCAGCTTTCTGGATTTACTGTGGATGTTGAACATGACGAAATCGTCGTAAAAAAAGGATAACTACACCTTCAGGATGATATGCACCTCCATCATGTTGCGGCGGCTAAGTTCCATCTGAACGCTGACGCTCCCCTGCCTCTTTTCCTTTACGATAAAAGAAAAAGAGGTGGATCACATGATGAATTGGAGCTACGATCTTGTCAAAATCATGTATGAAGAAAAATTAAAAGAGCTGCTTCATTTAGATGAACCAGCACAAAATGATTAAATGGAGACTCCCTTTATATGAGAGGGAGTTTCTTCTTTTTACATATACAGAAAGCGCTTTCGTCAAAAATTCTTCACAGAAACTGTCTTAATTTTATATTCTGACTAAAACCCTTCTGGAACACACCGATATTAACTATAGAAAAAGATAGTTAAAGGATTTGGTGAGATAATGGACAAAACATCGTTAATTGGTATTATTTTAGCATTTATTGCACTAGGTGTCGGTATGGTTTTGAAAGGTGTGAGTCTAACTGCTCTTCTCAACCCGGCGGCTATATTAATCATCATTGTTGGGACGGTTGCAGCTGTTGTCATCGCATTCCCTTCTAGTGAAATTAAGAAAACACCAAAATTGTTCGGCAAAATTTTCAAAGACAGCCAGCTTCCAACGATTCAAGAAATGATCCCTCTATTTTCCAACTGGGCACAAATTGCGCGTCGTGAAGGTCTTTTGGCATTAGAAGCAAGTCTTGAGGAAGTCGATGATGATTTTCTAAAGAACGGGTTAAGCATGGCAGTTGACGGCCAAAGTGCTGAATTTATTCGAGACGTTTTAACAGAAGAAGTTGATGCCATGTCTGAACGACATCAGTCAGGCGCATTAATCTTTACACAAGCTGGTACATACGCTCCGACACTAGGGGTACTTGGCGCCGTTGTCGGACTTATTGCAGCACTTGCCAACATGGGAGATATTGAAGCACTTGGACATGCAATCAGTGCTGCCTTCGTCGCCACACTGCTTGGGATTTTTACCGGGTATGTATTATGGCACCCATTTGCCAACAAATTGAAGCGTAAATCAAAGGAAGAAGTAAAGCTTCGTCTAATTATGATCGAAGGCATTCTTTCTGTTCTTGAAGGTCAATCTCCAAAAGTCATTGAACAAAAACTTCTTATGTACTTACCAGCAAAAGAACGTGCAAATCTTGTCATTGAAGAAGGAGAAAATCAAAATGGCTAGGAAACGTAAAAACCATGATCATGAAGACCATGTAGATGAATCTTGGCTTATCCCTTATGCCGATCTTCTGACACTTCTTCTCGCCCTCTTCATTGTGCTTTTTGCATCTAGTTCGATTGATGCGGCAAAATATGAACAGATGGCTAAGTCTTTTAATGTTGTTTTTACTGGCGGTACTGGTGTCATGGATCAATCCAGCATGCAAAGCACGGAAGAAACTGAACATAGCAACCAAGTCAAGAAAGCAGCCGAGGAAGAGAAAGATGAAGAAGCCAAAGCAAAGGCTCGAGACCAAGCGGTTCTCACAAAGGTCAAACAGCAGGTCGATTCATTCATTGCAAATAAAAAACTTGGTTCCAAGCTCGAAACAAAGCTTACGGATGAAGGACTTCTCATTACGATTGAGGATAGTATCTTCTTTGATTCCGGGCGGGCAGTTATTCGATCTCAGGATGTCCCGTTAGCAAAAGAAATCTCAAAGCTGCTCGTCATTAATCCCGCTCGTGACATCGTCATTAGCGGACATACAGATAATGTACCGATCAGAAATTCAGAATTTGAATCAAACTGGTATTTAAGCGCCATTCGTGCTGTGAACTTTTTAAATATTCTTCTTGAAAACAGCAACCTAGACCAAGAGAATTTTAGTACAAAAGGATACGGCGAATTCAAACCGATTGCCTCAAACGATACAGCAGAAGGCAGAAGTAAAAACCGGCGTGTAGAAGTACTCATTTTACCGATTGAGAAAAAAGCGAAATAAAAAAGGAAGCCAGCGGCTTCCTTTTTATTTATTCTTGATGATCATATAAATGCTTTGCACGCAGCCCTACATGTTTGAGCATATCGATGCAGGCATCTTTCTCTTCTTCGCTCAGGACACTGATCATCTCATGAATTTCTTTCGCATGATCTGGGAAGATGTCATCAAGCAAAGCTCGTCCCTGCTTTGTAATATGCGCAAATGTCACCCTGCGGTCTTCTGCACATGCCTTCCGGCTGAGGAGTTCTTTCTTCTCCAATTTATCGACCACATACGTGATGCTGCCGCTTGCAAGTAAGATCTTATCACCGATTTGCTGAAGCGGCTGATCACCTTTATGATACAGCAATTCTAGCACAGCAAATTCAGTTGGATTCAGCCCGTGCTTCACAATATGTTTGTTCATGTGATGATTAATTGAGCGATAGGCACGTGATAATACAATAAATAATTTCAATGATTTTTCAACATTATGATTTTCCATTTTTTATCATCCTTTATGAAATGCAACCCACTAATGTGACATTAATAAACAATAAGTAAAATGTCAACATTTTGATCCATCTTTAGCACGAAAATGAGACCAGAACGAATCACCTAATTTTTTAAAAATCACACAAGTCATCGTAATAAAGATAGGTTCAATGCTATAATAAGTCTATTAGGTAATACGTTGGAGCGATGAATGATGAGTATACTCAAAGGGTTTTGGAAGAAGATCAGGCTTTACCTTATTTTAGTCATGCTTCCAACCCTAATCATTAGTTATTTTATCTACGAAAAAGAAACTGAAAAAATCGATTTAAAGAACAAACAAACCGCTACACTTATGTTAAATATTCACAAAAACCAAATGAATTATTTAATAAGTGAAACAGAAGCGAGATTAACTTCCCTTGCCATGGGATTTGACCAGCCACTTGAGACGAAAAAAGTACAAAACATCCTAGAGAAAATCTATAAACAAGAACCTCGTTTTTCAGGTCTGTATCTCCTAGACAAAAAAGGAAATGTAACAGCAAGCACCACCCCGTTAAAGGAAAAAATCAACCTATCATTCAGAGATTACTTTAAACGCATTCAAGTGACCAAGCAGACCGTGATCACAGACAACTATGTGAGCCGAATTACAAAACAGCGGATTCTCTCCATTTGTGTGCCTGTTCTCGATGAAAATGAAGAGGTCACCAATGTGCTGATTGCCGCCATTCAAATTGATTATTTAAGAAATATTATGAATGTATTGAATCCTGATCTTCATTTTAAAATGCTGAATCAAAATGGACATGTCGTGTTTACAAGTGGTCCACAGCCAGTACCTGAGGGCGGCAGCACCGTGTCTACATATTTAGATGAAAACAGCTGGAAGCTGGAGGTCTTTCCGCAGCGTGCTTCAACAAGTGAAGTGCTGTCTGTGATGCTCATCCCTTTATCCAGTGCGTTTATTTTATTAAATATTTTATTCACACTAGTCCAGTATATCGTGTTAAGGCGGCAAACTCAGCAGGAGCGTCATCAAAATGAAGCGCAAAAGCTTGAATTGATCGGAACACTCGCAGCAAGTACAGCACACGAAATTCGCAACCCATTAACAGGGATCAGCGGCTTTATCCAGCTATTGCAAAAGAAGTATCATTCAGAAGAAGATCAGCTCTATTTTTCTGTCATCGAGGAAGAAATTAAACGGATCAACCAAATCGTCAGTGAATTTCTTGTATTAGGAAAACCAACGGCAGAAAAATGGCAGAATAACTCTGTTAAAGAAATTGTAAGTGAGATCATGCCGATCGTTTTCTCTGAGGCAAACCTTTATAATGTCGAAGTGGACTTGCAAATCAATACGATTCAAGATGTGGGCGTGTATTGCACGAAGGATCATATTAAACAAGTCGTTTTAAATGTAGCAAAGAACTCTTTAGAAGCGATGCCAAACGGCGGTCATTTGAAGATTGTGATCGAAGCTGAAAAAGAACATGTCATCATTAAAGTAGCGGATACAGGTGAAGGCATACCAGAAGAGATGTTAAAGCACATCTTCCTCCCCTTTATTACGTCGAAGGAAAAAGGCACGGGTCTTGGGCTTGTCGTGTGTAAACGAATCATTTCGATGTATGGCGGAACAATTGATATTCATAGCGAAGTGAATAAAGGAACGACTGTTATGATCATGCTTCCTTCTGCTCACTCAGCATAGCTGAAGATGTCAGCCGGTTTTGCTTATGCAAGACCGGTTTTTCATGTCAATAAGAGGGGCGGTTCACAGATAAAAGACTCATTTGAGACACAAGATCATGAAAGGAGGGGGCAGATTGTTTCTCATGAAAAAGAAGATGCTGATACTCATTCATCAGGTTGTCCAGTTCTTGACTATATTTAATTGTCATCTCACCAGTGTACCCTTCCACTTGAGCAGCTTCTACCATCTGTTTTCTCTTCTCATCAATGGACATCAGCAATTGTTCTTTCCTTACATAAATATTCATGATCTCAGCTCCCGCAATGATTTCGACTGTCTATGCTCAAAATGATCCGACACCAAAATTATACTTTATTTGTAAATTAAATTAAATATGCTTATTTTATTTAATTTTTTACAGCCTAAAGACCTTTTACCCAATCAAATTTGGGGGTAAACTTCAAATTTGGACAGGACTGTCACATTGATTAAACAGAATTTTATCCTATACAGAAGTTCAAAATCAACTATTTTCTTTCACATTTTATGTCTAATTTCCTAAAAAAAAGCTGATCTTCCGCCTCATGCGGAATGATCAGCTCTATCATTAAACCGTTTCTTCCTCGTAAATTGGCACCCAGCCCTCAGTTGTGACAAATATGCGAACTGCGACCACTTTGCGATCCTCTTGAAGTGTAAAGTAATGACGGATGTTTGGCGGAACAGAAATTAAATCACCTGGGTTCAATCTCACATCAAAAAAGACGCCATCCTTGCCTTGAATAGCAAAGATTCCGTGCCCGCTCACAATAAAGCGTACTTCATCATCTGTATGGTGATGCTCACGTTTAAAGTTTTGGAGCAGCTCATCAAGATTTGGCGTGGCATCAGATAATGAAATCACATCCTGCGCTTTGTACCCTCTTTTTTCAGAAATACTTTGGATTTCCTTTTGGAAAACAGTCAAAATCTCTTCCTTTTCCTCATCGGTTAAATCATACTTTTCTGATAAACGGTTTGGCAGCTTTTCAATATCCCAATGCTCATAAATAACCCCTTGGTTTTCTAAATATGATGCAACCTCTTGCTCGTTCTCAAGTAATGTGTTCTCTTCATTGTGAATCAAAATCGTCGCCATGTGCTTTTCCTCCTTTTTATCTTACAAGCTGCTGTTGATACAGCGCTAATTTTAAGTGATAGCTAAATAAAAACTCATATGCTTCTAATACTCGTTTTGCTTCAAAGGCTGTTTTTCCCCAGACCGTGATGCCGTGATTGCGAATGAGTACAGCACCAGATGACGCCTCTAGTGTCAGATGTTTGGCAAATTGCTCTGCAAGATGCGGAATATGAGCTGGATTTTCAATAATCGGAATCGACACTTCTGCATCCTCTTCCCAATAACCAAGCGCTTTGATGATTTCGTTGCCTTTAAAACAAATCTCTCCCTTATCCCCATACAGCTCTGACATCACATTATTATCAATGGTGTGGACATGGAGACAGCAGCCTGCTTTCGTCCGTTCATACACGTACGTGTGAAGCAGTGTTTCAGCTGATGGCCTAAGCGTCTCGTTCGGATCATGGGGCTGGCCTGCCGCATTTACTAGCACAAAATCTTCGTTTGTTTCTTTTCGTTTATCTTTGCCGCTTGCCGTCACCAAAAACGTGATTGGATCATCCGACACCTTGATCGATAAATTACCGCTTGTTCCGAAAAACCAGTCTCTTTGGGCCAGTTCACGTTTAACGTCTGCTAGCTCCTGCCAGCGTTTGCTCTTTGCGTCTGCCATTCCTTCACTTCCTTTATTTGAACAAATTGCGCGTGTAGATCAATAAATGTGTCAAACTCCTTATGTACAAGCCCGAGCTCTTGACATTCATTGAGCAAGTAGTCGCGCGCAAACGTAAGATCTGCATGTTTCGCCGCCTCCACATCAGTCACTGAATCTCCGATCATGATGATGAAATCATCCTCATGAGTCAGGTTTCGAATGATTGAGGGCTTGCAGCATCCGCATCCATTTTGACATTGCGTATCGCAGGCATGCGGCCATTCAATCTGAATATGCTCTTCCCCAAATGATGCATGATTGCAATAAATATCGTCTCGATCGACAATGCCTTCGAGGATGGGGTAGACAAAAAAGTCCATCCCCCCACTAAGTACATAGAAAGGAATGTCTGCTTTTTTTACCTCATCCACAAATTCCTTAAATCCTTCTCGAATCTCTGTATCCTCTAAAATAAATGATTGAATGGCTTCCTTCTGATCACTTGTCAGTAATTGAAACATCTGCCCGACGCCTTCTTGAATGGTAATTTCCTTTGACAGGACACCATCCTTCAGTTTCGTCCATTCACTCGGTGCAAACTGTTTCATGATGCGGATGATATTATCATTTTTTGTAATTGTTCCATCAAAATCACAACACACAATTGGTTTTTTCATTATTCTGCTACCCTTCCCCAAAGATCAAGTGCCGCTTTTAAGTCTTGGCAGGAAGCCGCCTTATCTTGGATAGACTCTTCCTGTATAACGGCATCAATGATCGAACGAAATGCCTTCCCTCCGCCGATGGCTCCCCGCGGATGTCCGTGAATGCCTCCACCTGCGTTAATCACATGATCAATTCCAAAATCTTTGATCAATACTGGAACCATTCCTGGATGAATGCCTGCTGACGGGACAGGGAATGTTTTTTGAACCGTATCCTCTTTCACGCAAGCTTCATAGATTCCAAGGGCATCCTTTTTCGGAAGTGCAACCGATCCATAAGGTGAGGGAAAGAGGCTCAAATCAGCGCCAGCATATCGGTTTAATTTGCCTAAAAGAAGAGAATGCGAGAATCCATATTCAGGAGAGGATGTCAATGCACCACTCACTGCGGGATGCGCCATAATAGGCAGTGGAATATCTGGATCCTCAGCTAAGCTTTGCATGACATCAAGACCGTAAGCAAAGACATTGAATAAGAGCGCATCTGCTCCAAGTTCAGCGGCCTTTCTCGCTCGATCCCTCAGGTCAAAGGTTCTGCCCGTTAAATTGACAGCATACAGCGTGCGGTGTCCTGTCTCTTCATAGGTTTCTTTTAAAATCTCTTTTCCTTCTTTGATTCGCTCTTCAAAAGGAGCTAATGGACTTTCAAATAAAATTTCATCGTCTTTGATGAGGTCAACCTCGCCTAATGCCTGTAAACGGAGCTGCTCTTTTAAATCCTGCATATCACGGCCGATAACACCTTTAAAAATACTCATCAATAATGGACGATCAAATACATTTACCTTATTTCGTATGCCATCAATTCCAAATGCCGGTCCTGGCAGGCTTTTTTTAAATTCTTCAGAAAATTGGATATCGACTAGCTTCACTTTTCCGTCTAGTGAAAGCTTTCCAAAAATCGTCGTGAAAACAGCTGGTAAATCTGCTGAAAAGTTTGCCTCAGGATAAGCAATGGTCACCTCTGATTGATAAAGGCCATTTTCGGCTGGAGCAGCCTTTTCTAATACTTTTTCAACTCGGCCTTTATGCTTTTGAAGCTGCTCCTTTTTGAGCTGAGGCAAATCCGTCCATGATCCAACTGTTAAACCAAGCGCGATCTGCTCCGCTTTTCGATTTATTTGTTCATCCTCTCGATGTGTTAATACGTATGTTGCCAGTAATTCACTCACTAGGAATCCCCTTTCGATTGCATCATGCATATGTTCAATAAAAAAACCTCTTCAAGTGCTTCTTGAGCGCCTTAAAGAGGTTATTTCGTGTTATTCATCCGAATCTTATCTCTCAGCGCTTGCTGCAAGAATTAGCACCGTGCTTCATGGAAGTCGGTTGCCGGGCTTCATTGGGCTAGTCCCTCTGCCTACTCTTGATAAGAATATTCAATTTTCTTAAATATTGCCTGAATTATCGCACCATTTTTTTATGTTGTCAATGGCTTTTTTTCAAACAGCTTCAAGGCAGCGATGCGCTGAGCAGCTTCTTGTAACCGCTCCTCGCTTGTTAGAAGCCCTACTCTCACGTACCCTTCACCGTGAGCACCAAAGCCATTACCTGGCGCTACAACAACATGCGCTTTTTCTAATAATAAATCAGAAAAGGCTTCAGATGTATATCCTTCTGGCACCTTTAACCAAGCAAAAAATGATCCCTTTGGAGCACTGACTTCCCAGCCAATTTCTTTGCAGGCAGCTATCCACACATTCCGTCTTTTCTCATATCGGTCATTTTGCACCCGTACGCACGTTTGATCGCTTAATAGGGCTTCCGCTGCTGCATCCTGCGTGGCTTTAAACAACGAGACAAACAAATGATCCTGATAAAGCTCAATCGCTTCAATAACAGACGGATTCCCTGCTGCAAATCCTACTCTCCACCCTGCCATATTGTACGTTTTAGACAATGTGTAAATTTCTATTCCCGTCTCTTTCGCTCCATCTACTTGCAGAAAGCTGATCGGCTTTTCCCCATCAAACCCAATGCCGCCATATGCAAAATCATGAACAACACAAAGCTTGTGATCTTTCGCAAATGTCACGGTTTCTTCAAAAAATGAACGGCTTGCCGTAGCCCCCGTCGGATTGTTGGGGTAATTTAAGTACATTAATTTTGCCTTTTTCTTATCATCCTCAGGCAGCAAATCGTAGTCAGGTAAAAAATCATTTTTTTCAAGAAGTGGCATGGTCACCATATGAGCTCCAGCAAGTACAGCACCTGACCAATAATCAGGATAACCGGGGTCAGGGACGAGAAGCGTATCACCCGGATTCAGGAGGCATTGAGGCAGCTCAACAAGCCCTGCTTTCCCGCCAAATAAAATCGCAATTTCCGTCTTCGGATCAAGCGTAACGCCATATTCTCTTTCATAAAAAGCGGCAGCCGCCTTTTTTAATTTCGCTGTTCCACGGAATGAGGAGTATTGATGATTTTCAGGTTTTGCTACCGCTTCCTGCATGGCTTTTACAATGTGCGGAGGAGTTGGCTGATCAGGATTTCCCTGCCCCAAATTAATGATATCTGCCCCTTCCTGCACTTTTTTCTGCACCTTTTGGACAAGGGACGCAAAAAATTGTTTCGGTAATTGTTTCAACACATCTGATTGCTGGAATTCCATTTCTTCACCTTCTATTCAAGTTACGTAACAATACAATCACTGTAATGGATTGTTTTATGAATTGTAAAGCAATTTTGAAAAAAGATTGACATGTAAAGCGCAGCTCTGATAATATCTTGAATTAAGAAATGCAAACATACACGAAACAATTACATATTGATTTCTCTTATCGAGAGTTGGGCGAGGGATTTGGCCTTTTGACCCCAACAGCAACCGACCGTTAATACCACTGTGAAGTGGGGCGCAGCAAGTAACGCGCCAAGACAATTGTCTTATAGGGCACGGTGCTAATTCCATCAGACGTATGTGCTGAGAGATAAGAGAGGCTTTGAGCATACACACCATCAAGCCTCTTTCTCTCAGGAGAAAGAGGCTTTTTTATATGATTTGGAGGGGAAGCAATTGGTTACACTTACGGCATCATATGAAGAACTAACAGAAAGCTCGGCAGTTGCACTCGCAATTAGACTTGGCTTAATCCAAGAAAGCAGTCATTTGACTTGTACTGAAATCGGCGACGGGAATTTAAATTACGTCTTTCATATTTATGATCACAAACAAGAAAAAGGATTGATCATCAAGCAGGCGCTGCCTTATGCAAAGGTGGTTGGTGAGAGCTGGCCTCTTACATTAGACCGGGCAAGAATTGAAAGTGCTGCCCTGATCAAACAGTCAGAATATGCGCCGCATCTCGTACCAGCAGTCTATTATTCAGATACAGCTCTTGCAGTGACAGCCATGGAGGATCTCTCACACTTAGAAATCGTCAGAAAAGGGCTAATTGCCGGAAAACAATATCCGCATTTATCTGATCATGTTGGAGAATTTTTAGGAAAAACACTTTTTTACACATCTGACTTTGCGACAAATCCTAAAATCAAAAAACAATTTGTGAAGCAATTTACGAACCCTGACCTGTGTGATATCACAGAAAAACTCGTCTTCACAGACCCTTTCTTTGATAGTGAAACAAATGACTTCGAAGAAGAATTAAGAGAATCAGCAGAAGCGCTTTGGGCAGATCTTGAGCTGCAAGCCAAAGCAGCAGAATTGAAGCGTATCTTCCTCACATCAGCTGAAACATTGGTTCATGGAGATCTTCATACAGGCAGTATTTTTGCAAATGAGACTGAAACGAAAATCATTGATCCAGAATTCGCGTTTTACGGTCCCTTTGGATTCGATATCGGCCACTTTATCGCCAATTTGTTCCTGAATGCTTTATCTCGCGAGAATGAACACGAGCAGCAGCACCTTTTTGACCATGTCGTCAATGTATGGGCAACATTCAAAGAAGTGTTCACAAAAGCTTGGAAAGAGGACAGCATTGAAGCATTTAGTGTATCGGACAGCTTTTTAGAAACAACGTTTGATCGGATTTTAAAAGAAGCGACAGGCTTTGCCGGCTGTGAGCTTGTCCGCCGAACAATTGGCCTTGCTCATGCCGCTGATCTTGATGCGATTCCATCACCAACTAGACGGATTCAGCAGAAAAAAGCAGCACTGACACTTGGAAAAACTTTTATCAAACAATATCATGCAGTGGAAACAGCGTCTGACCTCGTCGCATTATTCCAGCCATCTGTAAAGGAGTGACGGGTTTTGTCAAAAGAATTTGAAGCCCCCCGTTCTGTCGAATGGGAAGAAAACCGTATTCACATTTTAAATCAGCAAAAATTACCGGCCGAAACCGTCTTTGAGCATTTATATACGAAAGAAGATGTGTATGATGCAATTGTGACATTAAAAGTACGCGGAGCGCCTGCGATTGGCATTACAGCAGCATTTGGACTGGCACTTAGTGCGCAAGCCATTGAGACAGAAGAAATCGATGTTTTTAAACAAGAAGTGATTCGAATCAAAGAATATTTAAACAGTGCTCGTCCAACTGCTGTGAACCTCGCCTGGGCATTAGACCGGCTGCTGCAGCGCATTCAGCGTGCAGCATCAGTAAATGCAGCTAAAACAGATCTTGTCCATGAAGCCATTCAAATTCAAATTGAAGATGAAGAAATATGCAGACAAATCGGTCAAAATGCACTTCAGCTCTTTAAATCAGGTGACCGTATCATGACCATTTGTAATGCAGGCTCCATTGCAACGAGCCGGTACGGAACAGCCCTTGCTCCCTTTTATTTAGCCAAAAAGAAAAATCTTGACCTTCACATTTATGCATGTGAAACACGCCCTGTTCTTCAAGGCGCTCGTCTGACAACATGGGAGCTCATGCAAGGCGGCGTGGATGTGACACTCATTACAGATAACATGGTCGCCCATACGATGAAAGAAAAGCAAATTTCTGCTGTCATTGTTGGAGCTGACCGTATCGCTCGTAATGGAGATACAGCGAATAAGATTGGAACGTTAGGTCTTGCCGTTCTAGCCAAGCATTTTCACATTCCGTTTTTTGTAGCAGCACCGCTTTCCACTTTTGATGTATCCACCCATGACGGGTCAGATATCCCAATTGAAGAGCGCGACCCGCTGGAAGTAAAGGAATTAAACGGTGTCCCCATTGCACCGCCCGATGTTCAAGTATTCAATCCCGCCTTTGATGTCACTCCTCATCATCTCATTTCAGGCATCATTACAGAAAAGGGAATTATCACATCGAACTATGCAGAAGAGATTGATGCTCTTTTCGCCGAAAGCATCTCCCAATGATCGCAAAAAAGCGCCGTGTTCTTGTCATTTAAGAGCACCGCGCTTTTTTGTTTCTTGATTCGTTTTTGTTAAGATTTCTTCTTTCTGTTCTTCCGTCAAAACGTTCATTTTGACACATAGTGACGTAACTGCATACACTTTACCTTTTTTGCCCCAAAACATGCCAGCGCCCTCCTTTTTCCCTCAACCAACTTTTTTAGCTTAATAAAAGGATATGTTGCTCAGGAAAAATTCGGAACAGGTCAATCGATTTATTTTTGAACAAATGGGATGCCTTCTAATTCAAGGAGGACCGCTTTCATGTCTGTCTTCGATCCTGCATAGCCCGTCAGAGACCGGTCTTTTCCAATCACCCTGTGACACGGAATAAAAATAGGTAATGCATTTCGTCTGTTAGCTTGTCCGATGGCTCTTACAGCCTTGGGATTGCCTATCGCCTCTGCAATGTCTGCATAGCTTTTTGATTCACCATATGGAATGGCCGACAATGCTCCCCACACCTGCTCTTGGAACGGAGAACCTGTTTGCTTGAGCGGGAGATCGAATACTTGACGCTCTCCCTTGAAATATTCATCCAGCTGCTTTTTCGCTTCTTGTAAGACAGGCGTATCTGCTTGCTTTAAATTCACTGCCTGCTTTTTTGCTAAAAACGGCTCATCATCAAACATCACCTCGATGATGGCATCGTCCTTTTCTAGTATGTATAATGCCCCAATGGGTGCGTGATAGACGGTATAATACACGTTACTGCTCTCCTTCTTGTTTCTGCTGCCTTAGTGGCAGCGTGAGATGGAAGACGGTTCCTACGCCTTCCTCACTTTCTACCTCAATGGTTCCTTGATGCTCTTCAATAATTTTATAACTAACCATTAACCCAAGTCCAGTTCCTCTTTCTTTCGTTGTATAAAAAGGCTCACCTAGACGCTTTAGCTTATCCTCCGCCATTCCGCAGCCTTCATCACGCAAGGAAATGACAATATGCTCCTCGCCCTTTCGCTGAATGCTCACATAGACATTTCCTTTGCGCGGCATGACTTCAATTGCATTTTTTAAAATGTTAATAAAGACTTGCTTTAATTGGTTTTGTTCACAATAAATGAGTGGAATCTCATCCAGCACATTGAGATGCATTTGAACATTGCCAAGATTCGCCTGTGCGTGCAGAAGATCCATCGTGTCTTTCACAATTTGCACCACATTTTTTTCTTCATATACAATGGCTTGCGGTTTCGCTAAAATCAAAAATTCAGTGATGATGGATTCTATTCTTTTCAGCTCTGATGTGATGACATTAAAATAGAGCGAATACTCCCCTTCAATATTTCCTTTTAATAGCTGAATGAAGCCTTTTAATGCTGTCATCGGGTTTCTAATTTCATGAGCAATTCCAGCAGCAAGCTCTCCGACCACATGAAGGGTATCTGATTTTCTCACCCGCTCTTCTAATTCCTTCCGCTCTGTCACATCTCTAAAGATGGCCAAATTCATATTATGGATAATGTTACGTTTAAAAGAGAACTCCAGTATACGCTGATCTGGATGGTTCAGTACAAACGGAACCTCATTGTCCATTTCATCTAATGACATCGCCTCGGCTGGTTGAGCCAAATTTTCAATTTGATAAGGGGCAAGGATGTGGAAAAGATTCATTTCTGTTAAATGATCGTCCTTCAATTGAAGCAGCTCGCTTGCAGATGGATTGACTTCAATGATTCGGTATTGATTATCAAAAAGAACAATGCCGTCCATTGACCCATTAAATACTTTACGGAATTTGAGCTCACTTTCGCGCAGCTCCTGCTCCATTCTTTTTCGATCACTTACATTACGTAAAATGGTTAGGTGCTGTCCTTCTAATACCGCATGTTTTGATGTAAACTCAAGCTCTTTATACTGCCCATTTGCCATTTTGAACAATAGCTCTTCCCTTATTTCATGATTGCGGATATAGCGTCTTCTTGTTGGTCTATATCTCTTATCAGATTTGACGAGAAAGTCGGTAAGTTTTTTGCCAATCAGCGAGTGCATCGGTAATTCAAAAATTCGACAGGCTGATTCATTGGCTCTCACAATCTCTCCATCATCCGCCCATATGATGATGGCATCCATTGCATTTTCGAAAATTTCTCTAAAGCGTTCTTCACTTTTTAACAGTTTCTCTTCCATCAGTCTTTTTTCTGTAATATCCCGCATGATGGACATATAAAAACCACTCATCACATTTGATGTAATGGTGAGTTCGAATAATTTTTGCTGGCCAGATTGAAGGGTAACAGGAAGCTCCCCTTTTGCTTTCCCTGTTTCTTTAAGTGACGTTAAAAGATGCTGCAAAGCTGGAAGATTATCTCCTTCAACAAATTCATGCAAATACCGATCGGTTAAATCAGTCTTTTGCAGCTCAAAGCTCTGACAAAAAGAATGATTCGCATCAATCATGCAGCCATCCTGATCAAATATGACCATCCCGTCAATGGCTCGGTCAAACAAATCTTTGAACAGCTGCTCATTCATGGAGCGTTCTCGTTCTAATATTTTTTTGGAGGAAATGTCTCGCATGACCACAATATATTGCTGATTCATGGTGTCATGCTCTGCAACAAATTCAATGTATTTTGTTTCACCACTTTCAAGCTGAATGGAGATTTCTCTTTTTAACGTACCTTTTCGAAAAAATAGATCGAGTGAGCATTCAACTTTATCTTTCGGGATGCCGTATAGGAAATCTAGAACGGATTTATTGAGGAGGTCTTCTTTCGGTGTCTGTACAAGCCTGCATGTTGCTTCGTTGGCTTGGATGATGTTGAGGTGTTGATCAAATATAAAAATGGCATCTAGCGTCTTATTTAACAGCATTTTTTGCTGCATCAACTCAGTTCGCAAATATTCGTTCTCTTTTTCTAATTTTCTGATATCTCCTGCAGGGGTTAATCTATTGCCATCGAGCGTTTCAGTCATTCTCTTACACTCCTTTTCCAGCCTCATTCCTCTACAATATTTCTACAATATTTTCATTGTTCCTTCATTCGACTCATAAAAAAAGATAACTTTTTACACGAAGACTGTCTCATTTATTTCATTTGGATGACAGGATTGTATAACAATTCACTTTTCTTACGCTTCTTTTACAACCGTTCTACAATTTCACATCAAATAGCGAATTAAGCGAAAATGTATTTTAGAATGGGGCAAATAAGGGAACAGTGCACTTAGAACATTTATGTTTGAAATCGAGCAGGAAAGGTGATGTTATGGCATCTTCACGAGATAGTTATTTTGATAATGCGAAATTCCTTCTGATTTTTCTAGTTGTTTTTGGTCATTTGTTACGATCATTCATTCACGATAATGACTGGATGCTCTATTTATACAAGTTTATTTATACATTTCACATGCCCGCCTTTATTTTAGTTTCTGGCTTTTTTGCAAAAGGGTTTAGAAAACCGGGCTTTATGAAAAAAGTCGCCGTTAAGCTGATCATCCCATATTTAATCTTTCAGGTGATCTATTCGGTTTACTATTACCTATTACAGGATCAAAGCATAACCAATTTAAATCCAATTGATCCGCAATGGTCCTTATGGTTTTTAATTAGTTTATTCTTTTGGAATTTGCTGCTTATTCCTTTTTCAAAACTACCTTTCCACTGGGCGATGATCGTCAGTTTATCGATTGCATTACTTGTCGGTTATGTGGACAGCATCAGCAATACACTCAGCTTATCACGTACGTTTGTCTTTTTGCCTATGTTTTTAGCTGGATTTTATTTAAAAAAGCAGCATTTTGAATTCATTCGTACAAGCAAAGGAAAACTGGCAGCACTTTTTGTATTAATGGCTGTCTTCCTGTTTTGCTACTTCTATGAATTTGATTATTCCTTCTTATTTGGCTCAAAGTCGTATGCTTCTCTAGGAGATGAAGGAATGATTGCGGCGATGAAACGAATGGCATGGTATTTGCTTGCATTTGGTGCTACATTCAGCTTCTTTGCATTAGTTCCAACACGCCGTTTCTTCTTTACAAAATGGGGAACAAGAACGTTATATGTTTATTTATTACATGGCTTTGTGATCAAGCTGCTAAGAACCACTTGGTTTGATGACTGGGCGCTAAATGCAGCAAGTGTTCTCATTTTATTGCTGCTGACCATTCTGTTAACCTTTACCCTGTCTAGCACTTTTGTTAAAACCGTTGCACAGCCAGTGATTGAGCTCAAAATGAACAACTTCATGCGAACGATCACCGGCAGGCAGGGGAGTTATATCAAATAAAAAACGATCCTTATTGGATCGTTTTTTCTATTTCTTATTCTGCTTACATGCAGCATCTTTCTTTGGCTTCATCAACGTATCAATCCATTTGCTGCTGTTGATATCTCCAAGCTCACTGCCAAATTCCTCTTCTAAAATATCTGGGTCCATCGGCTTTTTATGATCCTTCATCTCTTTGCTCTTCATATGCTTCTTAGTCACGAGATGCTCCCCCTTGTTTCCCTTTATGAGAATTACGGTTTGCCTGACGATCTCTTGATTGTTCGTCAAATTGGGTTTGCCCTTGATCATGTGCCATGCTTTCTGTCGGCGTCATATTATTTGTTAATGCTTCATTTTTCGCTGCTTTTCTTTTCATCTGAAATCAGTCCTTTTTTGTCAGGTTTAGTTCTTCTCTTAATTGGTCAAGGAGTTCCTTCATTTGCTTGACCGTCACTGGCTTTTCCTCAGGTTTTAACTCAAAGCCAATTTGTCCATTGGCTTCTAGCGTGGCTTTTTTGAGACAGCTGATGTCAGTGATGCCTTGCTGCTTTAAACGCATTTTAAATTGATCCCTTGTGAGCCTTATTTTCTTCAGCTTATGATCAAGCATTTCGCCATCCTGTAAAATCACGACCGATTTGCCTGAAAGCAACTTTTCAAAGAAATCAGATTGAATCGACAGCTTTTCCATAATGACAAGTGCCACAATAAAGATGGTAGCTGCATAAATGGTTTCAAGTAAATTATGCTCAATAAATGGTTGGATAATAATTGATCCGATTGAAATCATAATCACTGTTTGTTGTACAGTTAATTGACTAATGGATTTAGGCCCTGCTATTCTCAGCAGCAAGGTACCAACTAGCAGCATGACAATTGCTTTCCATAACACATCCAGCACGTCTCGTTCACCTCTTACCTATAGATTGCGAACATCCCATGTGATTTAGCCAGTTAGATATTGGAAATAAAAAAACAGCATTCAAATTGAATGCTGTTTAGCCAATGATGACGCGCTCTTTCGGATAATGATAATTCGCTTCGCTTTCTCTTCGGCCGATTAAATATAAAAAGCTTGGAATACCGATCCGTCCAATAAACATGACAATCATGATGATACATTTACCAAACACAGTGAGATCTGATGTAATCCCAAGCGACAGTCCCGTTGTTCCGAAAGCAGAGCAAACTTCAAATAAATTTTCAAGAAGTGTATTATGCTCTGTTAAGGATAACAGGAACGTAGCGCCAAAAACCAAAATAAAAGCCATCATGGTCACCATAAGGGATTTATTAATATCCGCTTGATGAAGCTCCCTCTTGAAGATTTTGATGGACTTATTTCCCCTAGCGTAATGAAACAATGCGAGTAAATTAAGGGCAAACGTAGTTGTCCGAATTCCGCCCCCCACAGAGCTTGGGGAAGCCCCGATAAACATGAGCATACATAAAAATAAAAGCGTCGGTTCGGTCAGCTGCGTAATATCTAACGTTGTCAGCCCCCCGCTTCTTGTTGCAGTCGATTGAAACAAAGAGTAAAACAAGATTTCGTGCCAGCTCTTCCCTACGAAGCTAAACCCGGCCTCTAGTGCATATATCCCAATCGCTCCAACAACGACAAGGCCGCCAAACGTGAGCGTTGTGATTTTTGTAAACAATGAGAACGATGCGTGCTTTCGGTCCTGATTGAACAAATAATCCTTCACTTCCACTAGCACAGGAAAACCAATCGCTCCAAAGATGATCAGCAGCATCGTAATAAACTGGACGAAATAATCATCTTTGTAAGGGATAAGTGAGCTCCCCGTAATATCGAAGCCCCCATTGGTTGTCGCACTAATACTCGAGAAGAAACCATGTAAGAAAGCTCCTTGCACATCATAATATTTGAGAAAATACATGCTTAAAATGAGCCCGCCGACAAACTCAATCAGTAAAATCAAATATAAGACCTGCTTCATTAGTTTTACAATTCCAGATAAATTGCTCTGGTTTTGATCTGCCATGATAAGTTTTCTTTCTTTAATCCCAATTCTTTTTCGCATGACAAGCCATACGAAGGTACCGAGCGTCATAATGCCAATGCCTCCGATTTGCAGAACAAACGCAAGGATCCACATCCCTGTCACACTAAATGTTTGTGAGGTGTCGACAACAGTCAGTCCTGTGACACTTACAGCACTCACCGCTGTAAACAAGGCATCAATGAATGTCCATTTGACTCCCTCTTGATGAGCCACTGGAAGGCTGAGAAGAATAAGCGACACGGTTACAGCAAGAAAATAATAAAGGGCAATCAACTGAAACGCTGACAGCCGGTCAATTAGCTTTTTTATAGGATTCATTGTCATTCCTTCTTTTATCTATCTTTTCGAATACCTTTATCATTTTAATGAAAAGAGACATGATTTTAAAGCTATTTTATGCTTTATTTTCTTTTTCATCAAAAAGAAAAAGACATCCTGTAAAAGAATGTCTTTTCGTCCTTCTTATTTTGCTTCCAGTCTTCTGATTCTTTCGTTTAAATCAGGGTGTGTTGAGAAAAGAGAAGCTTTTCGTTTACCGCTGATTTTTAGCGTAGCGACTGCTGTTTGATCATCATCTTTGATTCTTGACGTGTACGCCTCAAGTGAACGAAGCGCATGAATCATTTTATCTTTACCCGCAAGGTCGGCTCCGCCGCGGTCTGCATGGAATTCACGGTGTCTAGAATATGCAAACACGACAAGACTTCCTAGGATAGAAAAAATGATTTGGAAAACAATCACAGCGATAAAGTGAACAATCGGCACAAGCTCTTCACGTGAAACAAAACGGCTTGCGATCCATGCCGCAATTCTTGAAAGGAAGACAACGAACGTGTTGACGATTCCTTGAAGCAGCGTCATTGTCACCATGTCACCATTTGCAACGTGAGCAACTTCGTGGGCGATTACACCTTCAACTGCTGCATCATCCATTTCATGAAGCAATCCAGTTGATACCGCAACAAGTGATCTTCTCTTAGAAGGACCTGTTGCAAATGCATTTACTTCAGATGATTGATAAATACCAACCTCAGGCATTTTAGAAAGCCCTGCTGCTCTTGAAAGTCTGTGCACGCGGTCAACAAGCTGCTGCTCATCATAAGTTAATGAATCCTTTTCTGGATTTAACACACGTACACCCATCATCATTTTTGCCATCCAGCGAGACATTGCAAGTGACATAAACGAGCCAACAAAACCAACAACTGCACTGAATACAAGAAGATAAAGGATATTAAGTCTTCCGTCTGCTCCTATATAAGAACCAACACCAGTTGCTGCACTAATAACCGACAGTACAATACCAATCGTAGTGATAACAAGAATGTTCGTTAATATAAACAGAAATATTCTCTTACCCATACATAACCTCCGCTGTCATATTAAGTTCAAATGAACTTATTAATAAAATTATAAAAATAAACGTCTCAAATTGCAAGGAAAAAGGAATCACTTTCTCTGTTTATCATAACGGCTAAAGCCCCGTCACATCAATATTTACGACATTTGCCCCAGCATAAAAGTGAACAAATTGTGACGCGCTGGCTTTGATTTTGAGTTTATTTTGCATTTTCATCAAAAAGAGACTATGATGTTGAATTAGATCAATAATCACGTTTTGACGTACAAATGAGGTGGAACATGGTTACTTTTAAATTAACGAGAATTGACATGACAAGACTTCTGTATTCTCTAAAAGGAGAGGGAGATCTGACTCCGCTTCAGCTTTTGAAACTATCTGTAAAAAATGGCAAGGATCATGACTATGATGAATTAAAGATCCCGTCTTTTTTTGAGAAGCTTGAACGGCGGAAGCAAAAATCAGAGCATGGTCTTTCTACAAATGAAATTGTTGAGCTTGGCAATTTGTGTGAGCTGACTTCTCTTAAATCGACGGCGATTCAAAATTGGATCAAACGTGATATTAAAGATATGATTGGCCATCCAGAGCTTGGCAAAAAATACTCTATTGATCAGGTCGTTATTTTATTAATTGTCAGGGATTTAAAATCAGTTTTTGACTTCGATACCATTCGTATGATCTTATCTGCCTTATTTAACACCATCACAGATCGAACAGATGATATTATTAGTCCAATCCGTTTTTATGAAGCATATGCGCACGTCCTTGATTTTATTTATCACCATACACAATTTCCATTAAAGGAAACAAATTTACGAGAAATAACCGAGGAGCAGACAGACAAGCTCCATGACGAGTTTACAGAATTGACGAAGAGCCAATGGCATTTGATTAAAGGGATTATCAGTTCTACCGTCTTCTCTGTCTTTACTTCTCATTTGCAAAGTACAGCTCAAGAAATGATGTATAATACGCTGCAGCTGAATAAGGGATAAATAACAACCGAGGTGACTTCCATCACCTCGGCTTTTTTGTACAGCAATTGCCAGCATAATTGCACGCCGTTTTTTTCAAAATAAGAAGGCGCAACAAACATGAGGTGAAAGGAGGAATATGACATGGCAAATCGAAATCAACTTCTTGTTCCTGGAGTAGAACAAGTTTTAGATCAATTTAAATACGAGATCGCGCAAGAATTTGGCGTCACTCTCGGTTCAGATACAGTCTCACGTGCTAACGGTTCTGTTGGTGGTGAAATCACAAAAAGACTCGTTCAACAAGCTCAATCACAAATGGGCAATCAATCTAAATCATGACATGGTGAAATACGCCGGAGCTATTCTGGCGTTTTTTTATTGTTCATATGTATGCTCATGCCGATTCTCGCGATAAGGAAACGGTGCACCTTTCCCTTTTTGCTTTGCATGTTCTCTTTTTTGTTCAGCGGAAGGATTGTTGAGATCCCTGCCGTTTTTTTTTGCGTGTTTTTCCGCATCACCACGTGATGGACCGTTCCAGTGTCTTCTTTCATCACGATCAGTTGAGTGATTTTTTTTTTGCTCTTTATCAAAAGAAGGAACCTTTTCTTCCTTTATTTTGTTGTCTTTGCTTTCATCCTCAGGTTTTTGAGGCTTTTGAACAGATCCTTGCTCTTCCCTCTCTGCTTCCTTCTGCTCTTTGTCCTCAGCTTCTGGAGCCTCTTGATCTGGCTGCATCTCTTTGCTATCGTCTATTTTTACGTCTTCTTGTTTGTCTTGATCTGCTTGTTCTTCATCATGTTTCTTAGGATCTTCTTCCTTCACAGCATCGTTCTCTGCTGCGTCTTCATCCTTTTTGATATCTTCATGTTCTTTGTCTTGCATTTCTTGATTTCTAATATATGTTCCTGTTGAAATGCCTGCCTTTTGAGCTTTTTCCCTTGTTTCCAGGTCACTTTCCACAGTTTCCAGCTTATAATTGCGTTTTTGATATTCACCAGAAATGGTGTTAATTTTGCTTTTTACGTTTGTTTTATATGTATTGTCCTGCTTGTTTTCATAAACGGTTGAAATATAAATACTTTTAGAGTCGTTCACATATCCTTTTTTGTCACAGTCATCTATAATTTCCTGCACGACTTTGGTCATGTCGTTTTTTTCTAAATCCTTCATACTCGCCAGTACTTGCTTCGCATCTTTATTCAGCGGTGTGACACCGATCACTTGATAATTGTGATCAAGCTTCAGTTCAAAGCTTGGGTTAATGTCAATTGTCATATACGCATATGCTTTTTGACTTGAGAAAGATGGCATCATAGTAAAAATCACGACAATAATCGCTGCTATTGATAGGATTCCTGCATTTAACGGACGTAAACGAAGCAGGTCAAAAAAACCGGCTCTTTTTCTTTCAAGACGTGATTCATTTGGAAATGTCACTTCTTGGCCGATTTCATAGTTTTGCTCTTCATATTTTGTCCGCAGAAATTGTCCATCAGGGGTCAGCAGCGTGACATATTTTTTGTTTTTCTCTACTATAATGCCTCTTCTCATGAATTAAGCACCCCTTTAAGGTAATCTTTCAAATACACATAATCACCTGTCATAATGATCGCCATCGCAATGATATATTTTCTATTTCTCTCAATCGTTTTGCGGCTGACTTCCACTAGCTTTTCCAGCTGTTTGACCGGCAATTGTTTTTTCTGAAATAAAATTGTTCTCAGCTCATCGTGTTCAACGAGTGTATGGGCTACTTTAATGGCATTTTGCCTGGCATCTGCATGCTTTGGTGAATGCTCAAGTAGCTCTTGAAACGTGAGACCGTATACTTTCAGTCGTTCTTTAAAATGTTCAATCTCTTCTCTTCTATGTTCTTGTTCAATTAAACGCCTATATTCATTTGCAGAGAGCTCTGCTTCAATCATGCTTTGAGAGTATTCACCATTCTCACTTTCTTGCAGGTCCATTTGAACCGTTGGCGCATTTCTTGCTTCTTTTCGAATATAGTCAATCACTTTTCTTTTAATAATTAATTCTGCGAAAGCAAGCAGTGAGTTTCCTTTTTCGGCAGAGTATTTTTCTATCGCTTCATTAAAGGCAATTAAGCCTATGCTGAATTCATCATCTTTTTCATCTATATATCGTTTACAAACGGATGAAACCGTCTTAGCGACAAATGGTTTGTATTGCTCTATTAATGCATTTTGCAGTTCGCTATCACCTTGTTGAATACTGATAGCCGACTGCTCTAATGTTTGCTTTTTCTTTCCTTTTTTAAACAAAAGGCTAAGCAATGGTTTCACCTCAGTTCTCCCTATATTACTCATTTATGATAGCTAATTTATGAGGGAAGCGCAAAGGAAGAAATGAGGAATTCATTTCCTGTTACTCAATTATGACATGTATGTCATCATCTACTTTACAATGTTTCGTCTAAAAGCAAAGAAATAAGGGGGTATCTCCCCCTTATTTGTAATATACGTGTTATGAAAATGAAATGATATTTCTTTCAAAAAACCTACTCTCCCAGGCGCGCCTCTTGTTTCTCCTCGTTTTCCTGCCCGCCTTTTCTTGATGGACTTGATAAAAACCAGCCAAATGCTGCAATTGCGAGAAGCACTGTCCAGAAAATGATTTTCCATAATGCTGAATGGATAAAATGAGACGATACGACCCCAATGGCTGGATGTGACAGTGTATAAAGCGTGAGCTTCACACCCACCCATCCGACAATGACAAATGCTGCTGTTTCTAGGCTCGGTCTTGTTTTGAGCAGTTTCACAAAGACAGTTGCTGCAAATCGCATAATGACAAGACCAATAATACCGCCTAAAAGAATGACAATAAATTGACCGCCATCGAGTCCACCGATTTGCGGAAGACTTGTTTTCGGCAGTGTCACAGCTAAAGCGACGGCCGCTAATATGGAATCAACAGCAAAAGCAATGTCGGCAAGCTCTACTTTCACGACTGTTGCCCAGAAGCCGCTTTGTTTCATATTTGTTTCAGTTTCCTTTTTCTTAAATACGTGCGATTTTAAAATATGGTGAATGGAAATATAAAGAAGATAAATTGCGCCAATGGCTTGAACTTGCCATACATCCACTAAAAACGAAATAAGAAACAGAGAACCAAATCGCATGACAAACGCACCTGCAAGTCCGTAAAACAGTGCCTTTTTTCTTTGTTTTTCAGGAAGGTGTTTGACCATCACGGCCATGACCAGCGCGTTATCAGCTGCTAAAATCCCTTCTAATCCAATCAGTACGAGCAGAACCCACCCGTACTCTAAAATAATGGCTGCATCCATCATCATTCCTCCTTGTTTTTATCTATTGTCCCACAACAGACAAAGGCTTATGAATGCAAAAAAGACCTTTGCCTGTAATGGCAAAGGTCTTGCTAGACATGTGATATGTAGAATCATGCCAACAAAGCCGATGAACATCAGTCCATGTAATGACGACTTTGTTTCCGGTAAAAACCGGACGCTACTCCCCTTTGGCGGGATTTAGAATATTTAGATTACTTATATTTTAATCAATAGACACTGGATTGTCAACAGGTGACTTTCACTTCGATCCATTGATTAGGCAGTTGGCGTTTCTGTTTTTCTTTTTCTTCGTTTTAGCAATAAGTAGAGAACAAACAATAACACCACACCGATCCCAATTGGTAAAAGATATGGATCTAAGATGGCGCCAACCTCTTTCCAGTTCTCTCCGAGCATAAATCCAAGATACACATACACAAACGTAATTGGTGTAATGGCCAAAAACGTATACAGGCAAAAGACCCACACATTCATCTTGGCAATACCGCACGGGATGGAGATAAGTGTTCTGACTCCTGGTATGAACCGGCCGCTGAATGCGACGAATCCGCCATGCTTTTCAAAGAAAGCATCCGATTTATCAAGCGACTCAGGTTTTATAAAAAAGTACTTTCCATATTTATTTAAAAAGGGTCTGCCGCCATAACGCCCTAACCAGTACAAGGTCAAAGGACCAGCCACGCCGCCAATGGAGCCGGCCGCCACAACACCGATAAAAGCCATGTCCCCTTCTGAGACCCAGTAACCCGCAAGAGGCAAAACCACTTCAGCAGGTACAAATTCAATGCATAATGCGAGGAAGATGCCAAAGTATGACAAGTTCTTAAAGGCATCAGCTAAAGAAATAATAAAATCTTCGATGTTTATCAATCCCTTTCAAACATAATCATTTGACTGATTCTATCTCTTTTAGAATCACACCATATATTAAACGAATAAAACCGAAGAAACGATTCGCTTTTCGTCGTTTTTTTACATTAAATTTGATTTTACTATAAAAGAAGGGTGAAAAAAACGTTGATTATTGTATTTAAGTGAAGGAAAGGTGAACACAGAAGCCGTTCGATCCGATATATTAAGTATATGTCTGTTTTAAAGTACTGGAGGTTTTCTTACATGACCCATTTAACAGGAAGCTACAATGGATGGCTTGTCTTTCTGTCAATCGCTGTCGCCGCTGTTGCCTCCTACTCAGCTCTTCATATAGCCAGCAGGGTAGCACAATCAAGCGGTGCAAAGAAAAAGGTATGGCTGCTCATTGGTGCAATGATCATGGGAATGGGGATATGGTCGATGCATTTTATTGGCATGATGGCATTTCAAATGCGTGTTGGCATCACATATGATACATACTTACTGATTTTATCGATTTTGGCCTCATTTATCGGATCCTTGATCGCTTTTTCAATATGCATTCAAAAGCAGCTCTCTAGAAGACGGCTGCTCATTAGTTCAATCACCATGGGTTCAGCTATTTGCAGCATGCATTATCTTGGAATGGAATCAATGGCCAATGTCTCAATCAGCTATGATCCAGTCCTCTTTTTTCTTTCGTTTTTCATTGCTGCCATTACCTCCTACTTCTCACTGAAGCTCTTCTTTCGTGTTGACCGCACTAAAAGTAAACGGGAGAATTATCTTTTAAAGGGTCTTGGTTCAATGTTGATGGGCGGTGCTATAGCAGGTATGCATTATACTGGTATGGCTTCCTCTACCATGTTTTATCATACAAATGGACAGACCGCTGAAGGTGGTTTTTTTGAAATGTCGCCATTCAGCCTGTCGCTTTTCATAGGATTGATGACACTGATTGTCCAAACGCTGATGATCTTTGGTGCCTATATTGATCACCGGATCATGACACAGTCAGATCAGCTGAAGGAAAATGAACAGCGGTTTCAATCGCTGATCAAGCATAATATAGACGGTATTATCGTGTTATCTGTCCATCGAAAGGTGCTTTCTGCAAATGACTCAGGTAAACAAATCTTAGAGTTGTGCAATTCTAAGATTGGTGATGATGTCAGCCAATATGTGATGCCTACTGAATTGTGGGAAGAATTTATTTCTCAGTCAAAAAAAGCCATTACACGCGAAGCAGAACTGAAAGCAGCAGATCGTTTTTATTATTATCATGTCACTTACATACCTGTCCATGTAAACAATTCACTCGACAGCATTTATCTTGTTTTAAAAGATTTAACGCAGCAGCGGATAGCAGAAAAAGAAATTCATGTGATGGCACATTATGATGCATTAACAGAGCTTCCTAACCGCCGCCACGGCATTAATCATTTAAATGATGTTCTCTCCGCTCAAGAAAAGTCAAAAACATCAACAGCGGTTCTGTTTCTTGACTTAAATCGTTTTAAAATTATTAATGATGCACTTGGGCATAACATCGGAGACTTACTGCTGAAAGCTGCCGCAAATAGACTGACACAATGTTTACCGGACAATGGCTTTATCGCAAGACTTGGCGGCGATGAATTTTTAATGATCTTTCCTCACATGGATCATGATACATATAAAGTCGAACAATTTTCTAAAAATATCATTCATCAATTTGAACGTCCTTTTTTCATCCAGAACCACCAACTCATTACATCGATCAGCATTGGGATCGCTATCTCTCCGCAAAATGGCAAAGACGGAATGGAGCTGATGAGAAAAGCCGATATGGCCATGTATTTATCCAAAAAACATAAGCAAAGCCGTTATGAGTTCTTTACCGAATCCATGGAAAGATTGAGTGAGGACAGGTTAAACCGGGAGCTAGAGCTGAGGGATGCCATTCAAAGAGAACAATTTGTCCTTCACTACCAGCCGCAAGTCAGTGCCAAAACAAGACAGATGACTGGGGTTGAAGCCCTTTTAAGAATGAAGGCACCAGATGGTTCCTTAAAGTCACCTGAGGCTTTTATTGAGCTGGCAGAGGAATCAGGACTGATCATCGATATTGGCAGATGGGTCATTGATACGGCTGGTAAGCAGGCAAAAAGGTGGTATGACGATGGGCTAAAGATCCCTGTGGCTGTGAATTTATCTGCGAAACAATTCAATTCTGAAGACTTAATTGATTTGATCAAGCTGACACTGAAAAAATACGACCTGAAACCGTCCCTCTTGGAGCTTGAAGTCACAGAAAGTATGACAATGGACAATATCAAGCAATCAAAACAAGTGCTAACATCGCTAAAACAACTTGGCGTCCGCATTAGTATTGATGATTTCGGTACAGGCCACAGCTCCTTAAGCTATTTAAAGGATTTACCTATTCATCGACTGAAAATTGATAAATCCTTTATTGAGGATATTTTAAGTGATTCAAAGTCAGAACAGATTACAGGGGCTATTATAGCGATGGGACACCAATTATCTCTCGAAGTGATAGCAGAAGGTGTTGAAACATTTGCACAGGCCCAGCTATTATCTGCCCAGGGCTGTGACGACCTGCAAGGGTTTTATTATGCCAAGCCGCTGCCAGCAAGCGATATCGAAAAATTCATCGCCTATCCGGCTCATCTTGATACATAAAAAAGGTGCCAATCATGGCACCTTTTCGTTTTATCTAAATAATAAATGCTGACTGTGAATACCTGCTTTTTTCAATAGACTAATCAATTGCTCTTGTTCTTCACGCGTCAGACCAGAGAATGCACGCGCAATCCGAAGAGAGTGGATCGGATAAATCTTGTCAAGATAGCTTCGCCCTTTATCCGTTAAATGGGCATAAACCGAACGTTTATCCTTGGGGTCCTGTTCTCTTTCAATGAAACCATTTCGTTCTAATTTGTCAATTACGTACGTCACATTCCCGCTGACAAGCAGGAGTCTTGAGCCGATTTGCTGAAGCTTTTGAGCACCTCTCGTGTACAGTAATTCAAGTACGGCAAATTCAGTTGGATTAAACCCATGCTCTTTACTGTCTCTAATACTGTGTTCTGAAACGCTTTTAAATGCTCTTGCAAAAACTTTGTAAAGCGTCATTGAGCGTTCTACTTCTTCTTCATTAAACGATAGTCTCATCACATATCTACCTCTTATAATATTTTTTTAACTTCAAGGCTGTCTTGCGGTGCAGTTGGAGCCTTTCGTAAAAAATAGAAGTACGTTTTTGAAAACCCTTTCAACCACATAAGTGACTCCATTCGTGTTATGTATAAGTTTTCGATATAAACTTTTAAAATCCTTCTTATTTTTCACAATCATCTCGAAAAAAAGCTTTTTCAGCAAACCATCAAGATGCGACACACTTTAACATAATCTGTAAAGAATCTATGGTTTCTTGCACTTCATTCGCCAAATTTCTACAAAATTCAATATTGCTATAATATTAAACAAAAAAAGAACCCTTTATGTGACATACGCACATTTCAAGGGATTTTTACAAACAGCGCTCTGTTTTGTTGAAAAAGAAATGATACTCTTTTTTTAAGTCACTAATTGTCATGTTCTTGGCCGCATCAGGGCTGTAAACCCCTAATGAACATAGCTGCTTCGTATAATAATGTCTTTCTTTTGCTAAAGCTTCTTTTAATATACGCCGCACCGATTATCCCCTCCTATCAAGTGATTTGGATCGGGTGCTTATGAAGACCTCTTATACAAATCATTTTGTATGGCCCTTAGAAGCGCATGTGCATTCTGACCCGCAGCCTGCATGAATTGCTCGAGCAATTCATCCCTCTTCACATCTAATGCGATGATTTCTTTTGCCATACGAATGATCTGTGCTTGCTCCATTATATGCTCCTCCTCCTATGTCAACTCACCATGATTATATGCCGACGTAAGATGTATTGCACATTACCTGTTATTTTTCCTTCCATAGTTTTTTCATTTTTTTCGTTTTTGTGTTATATTTTCTAACAAACGATAGGTTTTTTTACTTCTCGTTCTATATAATATGAAGAAAAGACTTGCAGGGGTGAGTATATGACGCAGGAAGATGTATCTTATAAAGATAAAAAAGTCATTTCAATCGGGATTGTCAGTGAGTTAACAGGGCTTTCCGTCAGGCAAATCCGATATTATGAGGAACGTAAACTCATCTACCCCCAGCGCTCAACAAGAGGCACACGGAAATATTCTTTTGCAGATGTTGAACGTTTAATGGACATCGCCAATAAACGAGAAGATGGTGTGCAGACAGCTGAAATTTTAAAAGACATGAAGAAAAAAGAACAAGCGCTAAAAAGCGGACAATTTAAGAAAAAAATGCTGGAAGGCCAGATTAATGCACACTTTCGGTATAAAAATCGTTAAACAAAAAAAGAATCGCTTACTCTTTAAAATCAAAGCTTTGTTCGTATTGATTGTTGCAATTGCTGAATGAAAAAGAGACAGCGATTGCTGCCTCTTTTTTAACTAACGCACCTGTTAAGTGCAACGAGTTAGTGTTCATCGAATCGTTCAGGAATCGAAACGGTTCGTTCATTGACCACATTCCCCGTGTTTAGAGTCGTTTTGGGTTCAATTAATAACAAATGAACTTCTTCTTCAGCAATTGGCTGATGTTCAATTCCTTTAGGAATCACAATAAACTCCCCTTCATTAACAGCTATTTCTTTATCCCTGAAACGGATGACCAGCTTCCCTTTACATACAAAAAACATTTCATCCTCGTCATCATGGTGATGCCAAATGAATTCACCTTTAACTTTTACCATTTTAATGTATGAATCGTTCAATTCTCCGCTTATTCTAGGATTCCAATAATCATTTATTTGCAAAAATTTCTCTTGGATATTCGTCTTAGAAATCAATAGATTCCCTCCTATTCATTGGAAACGTCTGTTTATCTTTTTCCAGATAAAATTCCCTACCTCACCATCCTCCTCATGATCAAATACCAAGGGACACAATTAGCATCAACCTCTTATATCATTAAGTTTACTTATTCCATTGGATCACGTAAAATCAAATAATAATGTATAGTTAATCACAATTTGTGATGCAAAAAGGAGAGTTATTTTGGATATTAAATCTTTGGAAGTGTTTAAAGCCGTTGCAATTGAACAAAGCATCACAAAAGCGGCACAGAAATTGAATTATGTGCAGTCCAATGTTACTGCACGAATCCAACGTCTTGAACAAGAATTAGGAGTTCCTCTTCTCTATCGATATCATAAGAAGATATCTTTAACACCTGCAGGACGCGAACTATTGCCCTATGTAAACAAATTACTCTACGATTTCGAAGAAGCGATAGAGGCAGTAAAGCTTTCCTCTACTCCGCGGGGAACTTTACACATTGGATCTATAGAGTCAACCGCTTCTACAAGATTGCCAAAAATTTTTGCCGAATATCATAAGAATTTTCCACAAGTAGAATTGAGTATGTATATGGCACCTACAGTAGATCAAGTTAACGCTATTCTCAACTACAAGGTAGACGGCGCATTGGTAGATGGGCCCATTCTTCATCCGGAAATTATGGAGTATCCTGTATTGGACGAATCCCTGGTCCTGATTACAAGCTACTCCTCGGAGCAATTCCAGGTAGAATCAATTTTACACGAACCATTGCTCTCGTCATTCGCTCATTGCATCTATTTAGGCCGTTGGCAGCAATGGCTAGAGAGCAGCGGTTATCCTCCTATGAAGGTAATGGAATATGGTACTTTAGAGGGCGTGCTTAAATGCGTTGAAAACGGACTGGGAGTTACCGTATTACCAAAATCTATGGTTGAATCCCGGGTGCAAGGCGGCTTTACCTGTCATCCATTACCGGAGCCACATAGAATAGTACCCACTGTGTTTATAAGGCGCCGCGATTCTTACATGACCAGTGCCCTCTCACACTTTATGGAGTTAATGGGTATAACTGATTTGTGATAAAAAAGAGGATAGGAGAGCTAATTTTTGTCAGCTCTTCTATCCTTTTAAATATACCTTGACTTTTATTTAGAGGATGCCTCAGACCCTTCAACAACCCCTACAAAGTCAATTCGCACACCGCCTCTTTCTGGATCTTCTTTCACCCGGAGGGCAAGTGCCTTTTTCTTCCCGGTTTTTGCATCTTCATAATTCGCATGGAACACATGAATGCTGGCTTCTTCCAATTGAAAGTCCTCATAAGAAAGTGTGTCTATGCCCCATTCTTTTTTCAATTTCAGAATGTCATTTGGGCTCGGGACCGCACCTTCGACGTAGACGTCTTCCATTTTTCTTTTATTTCCTTCAGTGATGGCTTCAAGCATATGCTCTGCAGCCACTAGCCTCCGATCTTTCCCCTCGTCTTCCCTTTGACATGCATTCAGCAAAAGCAAACACATCAAAATGAATAAAAACTTCTTCATGTTTCTCTCCCACCTTCTCCTTAAAATGTAAAGGATGGAAGCGCTATATGCAATCTTTATACAAAAAAAGACTGTAAAACGTCATGTTTTACAGTCTTCTTGCTACATAAGTGTATGGAGGAACGCTGTCGCAATTCCAAAATAGATGAGCAGTGATAAAATATCATTCAATGTTGTAATAAGCGGCCCAGATGCAATAGCAGGGTCGACGTTTAATCTGTGTAAAATAATAGGCACGATCGTACCTGCCATCGTTCCAATAATCAGTGTGGCAAGTAGTGAGGACCCGACAACAAAACCTAAAATCATATTGCC
The DNA here is from genome assembly GCF_056172715.1 of Bacillus sp. ABR. Taxonomy (NCBI): domain Bacteria; kingdom Bacillati; phylum Bacillota; class Bacilli; order Caryophanales; family Bacillaceae; genus Bacillus; species Bacillus sp. ABR. The sequence goes on from NZ_JAOYSL010000003.1 coordinate 592,572, forward strand.
CTGCCACACCATTGCGACGACTGTAATAATGATGGAACAGACAATCCCAATGTAAATACTGGTCCGGAGCTCTCTAAAAATTAGGCGCATAATGGTTTTTTTCGTTAATTCTTCTTTTGAAAGTCCTCTAATGACGACCGCTAGCGACTGCGTCCCTGTATTCCCTGTCATCCCAGCAATCATTGGCATGAAGAAAGCTAAGGCGACGACTTGCTGAAGGGTATCTTCAAAGTAATTTAAAATACTGCCTGAAATCAGCCCAATGAATAAAAGTAAAATGAGCCACGGGAGACGGCGGTATGCTGCAACAAAAGCGGGCGTGTCGAATGTAATATCTTTACCGGAGGCTGCGAACTTCTCATAGTCTTCTCCTGCCTCTTGGATGACGACATCAATGATATCATCGACTGTGACGATTCCGACGAGGACATTGTTCTCTTCCACAACAGGAATGGCAAGAAAATCATACCGTTCAATCAGCTTGGCGATTTCTTCCTGATCCTGAAAGGCCCCAACGGCAATGACTCTTGTAAACATAAGATCCTGCACTTTTTCATCTGGTTCACCTAAAATGAGATCGCGGTACGACAGAACCCCTACAAGCTGCTTTTGATCGTTAATAACATATAAATAGTTGATCGATTCTGCAATTTCAGCAAAGCTTTTCAGCTTCACAACTGCGTCCTGAACCGTATAGTGCTGAGGAATCCATACGTACCGGTTGGTCATAATCCGGCCTGCTGTCTCAGCAGGATAATTCATGAGAAGCTGGACGGCCTTTGATTCCTCTGCCTCCATGTTTGATAAAAGCTGATCTTTCAGCTCATCATCCATTTCATCAAACAAGTTGGCTAGGTCATCGTTATCCATTTTGTTTGTGACGAAGGTGGCTTTGTCTTTCCCTACTTTTTCAAGCACAATTTCTTGGTACTCGCGCTCAAGCTCACCCATCATTTCCGTCACATCATCGACTGTTAAAAAGCTAAGGAAGCGGCCGCGGTGTTTTTCTGGAAGTTCTTTAAATAAATAGGCCATATCATATGGCTGAAGTTCTTCCATAATGTTTTTGAATTCTTTGCGTTTGCCATCTCTTAACAAAATAATGATTCTTAAAATGAGTTCATCGTACGTAATGTTCTGTATCATCGCTGTTACCTCCCCAAAATCAGGAGATACCCGAATCCCTTAGAATGTGCGGGGGGTCAGGATCTCCTCTGTCTGATGCGTCAATCTGATCTTTTGACATACTCTCTATGTGTCTCGAATCGGGATGATCCATCCCCACACCTCCTTTTCTCATAAAAAAGCACCTTCAACCGAATGAAGGCGCTTTGTAAGCATGACAAAATAAACACTTGCTCCTTCAATCGTAGAGCTTTAGCACTGTATGGCATAGGATAAAATCCAGCTGCATTAAAAATCACCTTATGTCGATGATTTCTGTTGACCCATTGGCGTCTTTGGACATTTTTGGGCAGCAGCGTATCTCCATACAGGAGCCTCACCTAACGAAGTCTCATATTGTTAACACACTGAGATTACAGAAAAAGCGGAATGATGTCAATAAGCAAGATGCCAAGTATTCTTATGTATTCGCTTACTTTTCAAAAAAAAGAGCGATGGACAACTCTTACCATCGCCCTTTCATGTCTTTTTATTCCTCTTCCGGCTGATTCATATCCTCTTGGGAGAGGAGATGAAAGGAATCATGCAAAAACAAAGCATATCCTTCTCCATCAGGATGCGGAACGTATTCCGCATAATCCATTGTCTGCTCTTCTTCTTTTTTCTTCATATTCTCTCGCCTCCTTTCCCGTAGTTTGTCCCAATGAAAAAACCTTACACATGAAAGTGTAAGGTTTGATGATGGCTTAATCATCCCATTCTTGCTTCAGGATTTTGCCCGTTTTAGCGGAAATCTCAAAATCAACTTCTTCGCCGCTTGGTGTTGTGATTTCAACTTCATAGATGTACACACCATTTTCTTTATCTAGATCAGAATCCGTGACTGTGCCTTTTACTTTTGCAAGAGCAATTTTTTCAGCTTGTTTTTTCGTGATCTTCACATTCTGTTTCTTTTCTTTGACTGGATCATTCAGCGCTTTTCCAGTTTTTGCATCGACATATACTTTATATTCAAAGCCGCCTTTTTTAATCTCGACCTCATACACCCATTTTCCTTTTTTACGCTCAAGATCCACATCGTCTACATAGCCTTTCACCACTTTTAAGGCTGCTTTTTCAGCTTGTTTCTTTGAAACAAAAGACGATTTCTTTTGCACGACTTGCTCGGCGTTTGCTGTTTGATTTGTATTTTGCGCTTGAAGTGTGAAACTACCTGCGACAAGAGTTCCCGTTAATGCTGTAGCTACTAGTACTTTTTTCATCATGTTCATTTCCTCCTCTTTTTGATTTCTTCTATATCTTAAGAAAACAAGATGATAAAGGAAGGAAAGAAACATGAGAATATCATGAGAAAAGGATTAGTTTTCGTACGTAATGCCCTCAATGTCTCCTGTATAGGCGTTCACAAGTACCTCTGCCTCTCTGCCGTCAGGCAAATCCAGCTCCACCTCAAATACGAGCATACCGCTGAATGTTTCAAGATCGGCATCATCCACTGTTCCGCCAACCTCTTTGACGGCAATTTGGATCGCTTCCTCGACGGTGATTTTTGTGAGCTTCTTTTCTTTAGAGGTTGGTTTTTTCTTTTCTGCTTCAAGCACCTTGAATGACTGTTTGTCGACCTCGACTTGATATAATTCTTTTTTTGATTGGATGGTAAAAATAAAACGATCTGTCGTCTCTTTTTTTTGAATGACGGTTCCGCTCACCTTTTTAACAGCCGCCTCTTCTGCCTGGAGCTCAGCATTTTTTTCATTCGGCTTCTGATAGCTTTTTAACTGTCTAATTTCTTTCATTTGACCGCTAGAAGATGCAATGATTTGGTAGATGCCATTTGCATTTTCCAGCGTCAATGTATAGTCCTGTTTATGGTTGATTAGATCAATATGTGTAATGTTTCCATTGTAGTCTTTTGAGATCATTTTTTTCATTTCTGCTTCACTTAATATTTTATGATCAATGGTTTGGATCATGAGCATTGCAAAGGCCGCAAGAATTGCAAGACATCCTGCGAGCGCAAGCACCATTTTCGTTTTTCTAGACATGCAGCGCCTCCTTCCTATTTCCTATTTTATAAGGAGGAAATGAGAAATTGATGAGAAAAGACCCATTTATTTCTGAAAAAGAATGGTCATGGCTGTCCCTTCGCCGATATGGCTGTCTACCTTCAGCTCGGCCCCATGTTCTTCTGCAATTTGCTTCGCAATTGAAAGACCAAGTCCGGTTCCGCCCGTCTCGCTGTTTCTCGCTTCATCCACACGGAAAAAGCGGTCAAAGATTTTCGGCAGATCCTCTTCTTTTATACCGATTCCTTGATCAATCACTGAAATAAATGGCTTGTCTCCTGCCCATCCGCAGGTCACATCAACTGGCTCTCTACTATATTTGACCGCATTATCAATTAAGATGGTCAAAAGCTGTTTGATTTTCTCTTCGTCTCCTTCTGCGATCAGCGGCTGATCTGTCTGCACATGGAATTGGATCGTTCGATTGGTGGCCACTTCAAGTGTATGACATAGCTGCTTGCACAAATGACCAAGATCAACCGGCTTCATATCCAAGTATAACGGCTGACCGTTTTTCGCCAATGTCAGTAATTGATCTGTCAGTCTTTTCATTTTTTTCGCTTCATCATGAATCGCTTGGGAAGATTCTTCTACAACCTCTGGACGTGTTTGCCCCCAGCGTTTTAGTAAATTGCTGTAGCTCATAATGACGGTAATCGGAGTCTTTAATTCATGAGAGGCATCATGCAAAAATTGCTGTTCTTTTTCATAATGCTTCTCGAGAATCTCGGACATTTCATTAAAGGTTTGTCCCATTTGATATAGTTCATCCTTTGAATCGCCTGTTAATTCAATTCGTTTAAACGCCTTCTCTTTCATACTTGCCTTCATGGTACTCGTTATTCTGCTAATCGGCCGGACAATTTGCTTTGTTAACACGTGGCCTGCAAAATAGGAAAGCACAATAAACAAAACGCCGGTTGTGATTAAAATCATTTTTAATAACGCTAAGTTCTCTTCCGTATTTTCGATTTCTTCATATACTTGAAGCGACATAATCTCACCATTTGTCCAAATGACCGGAATAGCAGCGAACGCAACCATATGCTTATTGTATTCTTTAATTTCTGCCGTCTGGCCAGATTCATATGTAAAAGGCAATGAGCTAAACGTTGATTCCTTTGTGACAGTCAGTTTTGACTCTCCCGATTCTGTCACGACACGGATCATGCCATTTTGAGGCAGGTACGCCTTCAGCAGCTCCGAGGACGGAAGACCCTCTTCCTCTGATTTTTTTAAAGCAATGGCAATATTTTCAGCCACCTCAGACAAACGGGACATATCTTTTTGCGTCAAGGTCATCGAAAAAATAAAATAAATGGCTGTATGAAACAAGAGCACCATTAAAAACAAAGACAACGACGTATAAAGCTGAATCTTATTTTTTAATCTCATTCTTTATCCTTTCATCACATAACCCACACCTCTCACTGTGTGAATCAGCTGTTTTTCGAATGGGTAATCGATTTTTTTCCTTAAATAACGGATATAGACATCTACCACGTTTGTATCACCAAAATAATCAAAACCCCAAACCGCTGTTAAAAGCTGATCTCTTGTGAGCACTTGCTGCTGATGGTTCAGTAAGTGGACAAGCAGATCATATTCTCTCGGCGTGAGTTCAAGCATTTGCCCACCCCTTTGTATTTCTCTTGTTTTCTCGTTGACCGTTAAATCTGCTATGCTCAGCTCTGTCTCCTTTTCTTCTTGTGCATGTATATTCAACCTTAGCTGCGCGCGAATTCGTGCTAATAATTCTTCTATGTCAAAAGGTTTTGTTATATAATCATTCGCCCCAAGATCGAGCCCGCTTACCTTATCAGGGACACTCCCCCTTGCTGTAATCAAAATAATAGGTGTCGCTGTATTTGTCTTTCGAACCCTTCTCAGCACTTCAAGACCACTTAACTCTGGAAGCATGACGTCAAGCAGCACCAAATCAAAGCTGTCTTCTTCAAGAGCCTGAAGGCCGGCCATTCCTGTCTCTTTGACTGTCACCTCATATCCTTCATATTCAAGTTCAAGTGACAGCACCCTTGCGATTTTCTTTTCATCTTCGACTACGAGTATCTTCCCTTTGTTCATCTCTATCTCTCCTATCTGAAAGGCAAGCTTGTCTTTCCATTATTATATGTTGCCTTTCTCATTTGGAACAGTCACAATCTTCACATCTGTTTTTTCATAAAAGAAGAAATATATTGAATGAAGTTGTTTTTTAACACAGTAACCGCACATCAATTGAAAGGAAAATAAAACGGCTAACCACTCAAAAAAAGACCTCATCTTGAGGCCTGTTTACTTTTTTATAGGTCTGCTGACAAAGAGCTGATCTACTGAAGTTCCTAAAACAAAAGCTATGTCAAAAGCTAATTGCAAAGTGGGGTCATATTTATCATTTTCGATCGCATTTATGGTTTGTCTCGACACCTTACAAAGTTTAGCTAATTCTTCTTGAGACAATTTATTAGATTTTCTTAGCTCTCTAATATGATTCTGCATTTAATCACCATATTTTTTTCTGTAAATGAGGAATGTGAATACATATATTATTGAAACCACAGACAGGAACGCGATAGGTGAAATCCCAATGCCCTGATTTGAGTTCCCTTGAATCGTTAGAAAGATATTCTGTGCGACTTCTAATAAAAGCATACCGAAAACCACAATAAACGCATAAGATTGAGCTTTCGAGTAAATAAATCTCTTTCGTTCATCACCCTTTTGAATCATCGAAGTGATCAAAATGAACAATCCGATCAATAATATTATAACTGAATAGACAACCTTTACGTAATCCAATCTTTAGTCCCCTTTCAAATAAAATGTCAAATACTCTTTACATTTATAATCATAGCATTAGTCCCTTAAATGTCAAATACTTTTTACATTTCTTATTCTTTATAATATTATCATTGAAAAGCAATAATCTGCTCTCATGGTTTATCTATTTTCTTCTCTTCTTTCATCTATTGATTCTTTTTCAATCTGCCTATTTTAGTTCTATTCACCCATTTTCATCTGTACAGGTGCAACCTCACTATGCAGCATTTCCTTCTTTTTCATATGATATCAAGAGTTTTCTTCAAAAGGTGAGCTCTTTCGTCAATAAGTGAGGAGAACTGCACTTTTGATATTAGATTGATTATTTGAAAAATTATTACAATTGACCCTTTCCGATCAAAAGTTTCTTTTATACAATAACATTACGCAGCCTGAATCTACTTTGAAAACAAAATAAGGAGGGCTTTCTTATGAAAGGTGAAATTCGCTTAATTCCGTATGAAGTAAAAGCCAATGTGATGGAAGCGAAAGAGACGCCGGAAAGTATTCAGGAGATTAAAGCACCCGAACTTTGGTCAAGTGGCTTCAAAGGAAAAGGCATAACCATTGCTGTCCTTGATACAGGCTGTGACACAGAGCATCCCGACTTAAAAGATCAGATTATCGGAGGAAAGAACTTTACCGATGATGACGATGGAGATGCTGAAAATGTCAAAGACTACAATGGGCATGGTACCCATGTAGCAGGAACGATTGCCGCAACAGATCAAAATGGCGGAATTTTAGGGGTTGCCCCTGAAGCCAAGCTGCTCATCGTGAAAGTTCTTGGCGGTGAAAATGGCAGCGGAAAATATGAATGGATCATTGATGGCATCAACTATGCTGCAGAGCAGAAGGTAGATATTATCTCCATGTCTCTCGGTGGTCCAAGCAATGAGCCAGCCCTGCAGGAAGCCATTCAAAATGCGGTGAAAAGCGGTGTGCTTGTTGTATGTGCAGCAGGAAATGAAGGGGACGGGGACGAGCGTACGGAAGAGTTCTCCTACCCAGCAGCATACAATGAAGTCATTGCCGTCGGTTCTGTTTCCCTTGCTAGAGAATCCTCTGAATTTTCTAATGCCAATAAAGAAATCGACCTCGTCGCTCCAGGAGAAGACATTTTATCCACTCTCCCTAACCATAAATATGGCAGACTCACAGGGACTTCAATGGCTGCCCCTCACGTAAGCGGTGCACTAGCCATTATCAAAAATGCCGAAGAAGAAGCGTTCCAGCGCAAGCTGACAGAGCCTGAGATCTATGCTCAGCTTGTCAGAAGAACCCTTCCATTAAAACAGTCGAAAGCCCTTGTAGGGAATGGATTTTTATATTTAACTGCGCCTGATGTCCTTTTAGAAAAAACATTGGAAGCAGATCTTTTATCTCTATAGCTTAAATAGAGGTCCTGAGAAAAGTAAGAATTTTCTCAGGATTTTTTTAATTAAAATTATTCAAAATTTACTTTGACGAAATGAAGTGAACGTTATATAATCGAACACAATAAATTCATAGTTTGAGAGTCGGTAATTCGATTACACGTCGAATTTTAATTGGGAAGACCGGTGAAAATCCGGCGCGGTCCCGCCACTGTGAGTGAGGAGAGCTTTTCTCAGTAATCCACTGTCATTAAGATGGGAAGGATGAAAAGCTTGCAGATTCACCAGCCAGGATACCAGCCGCTCTATCACATCAAACCCCCTACGGTTGATAGGAGATGTCGGAAAAGCGTCAGTGATACTCACGCCTTATTTCGCACACACATTTTGTCTTTTAAACCAGACATTTACCTCATCAATCTTGATCATGAGCGTAAATGTCTTTTTATATTTAGAGGAGGAATTGGAATTGACAATTGTTAAAACAAGTAATCTAGGCTTTCCGCGAATTGGTTTAAACAGAGAATGGAAAAAAGCACTTGAGTCTTACTGGAAAGGTCAAACAGACCGCGAAACCCTCTTAGGCACACTGGATGAACAATTTTTAACTGCCATTAAAACACAAATCGATCAACAAATTGATGTTGTACCTTCTGGAGACTTTACCTTCTATGATCACGTACTGGATACTGCTGTTATGTTCAATTGGATTCCAGAGCGCTTCCGCAGCTTAAAAGACCCGCTAGATACATACTTCGCGATGGCAAGAGGGACAAAAGATGCCGTCTCAAGTGAAATGACAAAATGGTTTAATACAAACTATCACTACATCGTTCCAGAATACGAAAAAAGCACAGAATTTAAACTCACACACAACAAACCGCTTGAAGCTTACGAAAAGGTGAAAAAGGCATTTGGTGTTGAAACAAAACCGGTTGTACTTGGTCTTTATACATTTGTCTCACTTTCTAAAGGTTATGAAGCAAATGAAGTGAAAGAAATCCAGCAGCGTCTAGTGCCGCTTTATACGCAGCTTTTAAAAGAACTTGAAGAAGCCGGTGTCAAATGGGTTCAAATTGATGAACCTGCACTTGTCACAGCTTCAAGTGAAGACGTAAAATCCGTAAAAGAAATTTATCAAACGATCAAAGAAGCCGTACCTGGCTTGAACATTCTTCTTCAAACCTACTTTGATTCAGTAGATGCGTATGAAGAGCTTGTCACATATCCTGTTGAAGCAATCGGTCTTGATTTTGTCCATGATCAAGGGCGCAACCTGGATCAAGTGAAAAAGCACGGCTTCCCGAAAGATAAAATTTTAGCAGCTGGCATCATTGATGGAAGAAATATTTGGAGATCAGATCTTGGGGAAAGATTATCCTTTATTTCTGAAGTCATTGCTGACGTTCAGCCGAAAGAAGTGTGGCTGCAGCCATCAAGCAGCTTACTGCATGTACCAGTTGCCAAACACCCAAGTGAACAGCTTGAAGAAAAACTATTAAACGGACTGTCTTATGCCACTGAAAAGCTGGCTGAATTGACATTATTAAAAGAAGGTTTAACAAAAGGAGCAGCTGCCATTGATGCCGACATTAACGAAGCAGCACAAGCACTTCTTACCTTAAAAGAGTTCGCAAAAGGAACAAATGCGGATCTCACAGCGGAACGCAACAATCTTTCATCGAAAGATTTTAAACGTCCAGTTGCCTTTGAAGAACGCCTGCGTATCCAAAACGAATCTCTTGAGCTCCCGCTTCTTCCAACCACAACGATTGGCAGCTTCCCGCAGTCTGCCGAAGTGCGCAGTGCTCGTCAAAAGTGGCGCAAAAATGAGTGGACAGATGCAGAGTATGATGAATTTATTAAGAAAGAAACAAAACGATGGATTGATATTCAAGAAGAAATTGGCCTGGATGTGCTCGTACATGGAGAATTTGAACGGACAGACATGGTTGAATACTTCGGTGAAAAGCTAGCAGGATTTGCCTTTACAAAATTTTCTTGGGTACAATCCTATGGATCACGCTGCGTGAAACCGCCAATCATTTATGGAGATGTAGAGTTTACAGAGCCAATGACAGTGAAAGAGACAGTTTACGCACAAAGTTTAACAGAGAAAAAAGTCAAAGGAATGCTGACAGGACCTGTTACCATCTTAAACTGGTCTTTCCCAAGAACGGATATCTCTCGAAAAGACATTGCTTTCCAAATCGCTTTCGCTTTGCGTAAAGAGGTAGAAGCTTTAGAGGCAGCTGGTATTCAAGTGATCCAAGTGGATGAGCCTGCGCTAAGAGAAGGACTTCCGCTCAAAGAAAGTGATTGGGCAGAATATTTAAACTGGGCAGCAGAGTCATTCCGTTTATCCACATCATCCGTTCAAAATGACACACAAATTCATACACATATGTGCTACAGTAACTTCGAGGATATTGTCGATACGATCGAAGACTTGGATGCTGACGTGATTACAATTGAACATTCACGCAGTCATGGCGGATTCCTCGATTACTTAGAAAAGCACCCATATTTGAAAGGACTTGGACTAGGCGTTTATGACATCCATAGCCCGCGCGTTCCATCTGTTGAAGAAATGAGCGAAATCATTGATGATGCGCTAAACGTTTGTCCAACAGATCGTTTCTGGGTGAATCCGGATTGTGGGCTAAAAACTAGACAAGAGCCAGAAACCATTGCTGCTTTGAAAAACATGGTCACAGCTGCTGAAGTCGCTCGTAAAAAGCTGGCGCAGCACGCATAATTGAATGCCTCTCCCCTGCTGAACGTGGCAGGGGTTTTTTATGTGCAAATTGGCCTGTTCGATCTTCTACTATGAAGATTTCTTTTCTAGCATGATTCGTTTATACTAGAGAAGTCAGTCGAACAAAGGGAGGAAGACAATGAATCACGAAGATTTTTTACAACGCGCAATTGATCTTGCAGTAGAAGGAGTCAATAGTGGTACTGGCGGCCCTTTTGGAGCAGTCATTGTCAAGGATGGTCAGATTATTGCAGAGGGAAGCAACAATGTGACAACGAGTAATGACCCTACCGCACATGCAGAAGTCACAGCCATTCGCAAAGCGTGCCAAACTCTACATACATACCAATTAGAAGATTGCACTCTATACACAAGCTGCGAGCCTTGTCCGATGTGCCTTGGCGCTATTTACTGGGCTAGACCAAAAGCGGTGTATTTCGCTGCTGGACATCAGGATGCAGCGGATGCTGGTTTTGATGACTCGTTTATTTATGAAGAAATCAACAAAGAATACGAATCAAGAAATATACCATTTTACAAGCTGACACCTCAAAAAAACCTTGCGCCATTTGAAGCATGGGAAGCATACGATAAAAAGAAAGAATATTAAAAAAAGACACCTGCTCGTAAGCAGGTGTTGCGAATTGTTGACAAAGGGCTAAAATGGTTTTTATTTTAGCCCTTTGTCTTCTATTCAGCGTGATAGAAAACCTTTGAAGTCTAGGAAGGGCGAGCACCGGAGCGGAGCGAATTCGACATTCATGAGCACCGGAGCGGAGCGAATTCGACATTCATGAGCACCGGAGCGCAGACCTGACAAAGAATGCGAGGGTTTGTCTACACGCTGAGACACCTGCTCGTAAGCAGGTGTCTTCTACTATTACTCCGCCACTTCAAGCTCTACTTCAATGTTCCCTCTTGTTGCTTTTGAATATGGACAGAATTCATGTGCAGCATGGACAAGCTCTTTCACTTTGTCATGATCATGACCTTTCGCAGACACAATCAGCTTTACGCCAAGCTTAAAGCCGCCGTCGCTTTCATCTTTTAAAAGACTGACATGTCCTTCTACTTCCGATTCAATTTCTATCCCTTGCTTCTTGGCTACCTGTTCAAGTGCTCCTCCGAAACAAGCTGCATAGCCTGCTGCAAATAATTGCTCTGGGTTTGTACCAGTCTCTCCATCTTTCTTTGCGTTAGGCATGACAATGTTATGATCGAGCACACCATCTTCTGAACGAACATGTCCAGCTCTTCCATGCTGCGCCTTTACTTTTGCTGTGAATAATGGTTTCATCTTCATCTCCTCCTTTATCTATTGATCCTTTTCACGTTCTATTCATTTCTCAAACATTTATCGCACATTGAACAATTTTTCATTTTTCGTCTGTATTTATTTTAAAAAGGAAGAAAATCTTATACAATGATAAGTATGACAAAAAATAGTTGGTGACTGACATGACAAATGAATTTGAACATATGAAGCTGGAAAATCAGCTTTGTTTCTTGTTATATGCAAGTTCACGAGAGATGACGAAGCAGTATAAACCGTTATTAGAAGAATTAAACATTACGTATCCGCAATATTTGGCACTGCTTTTATTGTGGGAGCATGGAACATTAAATGTGAAAACGATGGGAGAGCTTCTCTATTTAGACTCCGGTACACTCACACCCATGCTGAAACGAATGGAGCAAAACGGACTCATTATCCGAGAACGCTCGAAAGAGGATGAGCGGTCTGTGCAAATTCGTTTAACGGAATATGGAGAACAGCTAAAGGAAAAGGCTACTGCAATTCCGTCTCACATGCTGACTGGGACAGGCAGATCAGAAGAAGAGCTAAAAATACTGCGCGCCTCTTTACATGAGCTTTTGCAAAATTTAACACAACCAAAAGGCTGAGGGAACGATCCCCTCAGCCTTTTATTGATGTCTAATTATTGTGCGACAGCTACTAGTTCTACTTCGATATTTCCTTGAGTTGCTTTTGAATATGGACATACACCGTGTGCTTTATGAACAAGTTCTTCTAATACTGACTGCTCAATGCCAGTTCCCTTTACTTCTAATTGAACGCCTAGTTTGAAGCCGCCATCTGAACTGTCTTTTAATAAGCTGACATGTGCTGTTACTTCACTTTCAAAACGGATACGCTCTTGTCTTGCTACCATTTGAAGGGCTGAATCAAAACATGCAGAGTAGCCTGCTGCGAATAATTGCTCTGGGTTTGTTGCTTTTTCAAGTTTTTTTGCTCTTGGTGTTCCAGGCATTGCTACATCATGCTCAAGTACACCATCTGTTGAAACAACCTTTCCTTCTCTTCCTCCGACAGCTGATACCGTTGCTGTAAATAAAACGTCTGACATGAATATAACCCTCTTTCTCTCCAATAATATTTTCTACAATTGAATTGTACACAATTTAAATTGCGGAGTCAATCAATAAATACTCTTTTTTAAGTTTTCCTCCCTGAACCCTTTTTATGAGCATGTCCCAAAATTGTTAGACATAAAAAAAGCCCTTTAACAAGGGCTTTTAGATCGTGTCATGCTGTGGATTCGGTTGTTCTAGCGTATGGTTTCTGTTATCTGGATCGGCATTTGCTGCTGCCAGCCACAATGCCATGATGGTGATGCTTGTACAGACGACTGCCCATTTTTTAAAATTCATATAAACAATCCCCTCTCTGAATATAGATTCGCGCATGTTCCGCTTCCCCATAGAACATGGAAGATTTTTCATAATCCCCCATTTCATTATAATACTTTGCGGTATCTAATGCCAGCTCCTCTATATCAGGATATGCATAGGCAGACTCTAAAAAATGGAAAATTTGTTTCATATGCTCCGCATCTTGTCTTAAATACAATGCTTCTAGAAATATGGTTTTCTGAATATGAATGTCATCTTGAAGAGCTTCTGCTCGCTTCATACATTCTTCTCTGTAGTGTAATGCTTCTTCGTGTTTTCCTTGTTTGTATAATATCTGAGCGGCTGTATAAAGAGGGTCTATAGATCGACGAAGATGATCGGATTGATTTTGATCAAATAACGAGATGGATTCTTTCATTAATTCGAGTGCGCGGCCTAAGTCTCCCATTCGGTAATAACTGTTGCCCATATTAAATAAAGAGGAGGCAATAAAACGCACATTCTGAAACTCTCTTGATCTCGCAAGTGCTCTTTCGAGATGTGGTAATGCTTTTTCATGCCTTCTCATATCATCGTAGTTACCGGCCACAATAAATTGACACTGAATGGTGCGAAGCGCATACAGTTCATGCTGAACATAAACATCCAGCGCTAGTTTAGCATGGTGCATCGAGATATGCGTTTGTTTCATGTGGTAATATATTTCTGACATTTTAAAATGAAATTCCGCACGTTCAATATCATCTGATACAAAAGAAAGCTTGTGCTCTGCCTTTTGATAAGACGATATGGCAGCAATATACTCCCTCCGTCCGAATTCATACATGCCTCTGAAAAAATGATAGTAGTATTCAAGCATGCCTGTGACATGCGTTTGATGCTCATCTATTTCTTTCGAAAGCTCGGAAAAGTTGGCGCGAAGCTTTCCTTCCTTTAATGGCTTTAAATAATCGAGCATGACCTCATGCCGAAATTCCATTAAAGAAAAATAGAGAAGCAAATTCTGATCTTCTTCCATTGAATCAAGAGAGGTGCGAATTTCCTGTTTTAACTGTTCTGCTTGTTCTGAATCAAATCTGCGGATTAATTCATACCACTTGTTGATTTTCACTCCAATATCCGAAGAGGGAATGATTTTCGCCATACGTTGCCTTCTCCAATCTTCTCAAAATATAAAACATTACCATATTTTATCATACTTGACCGGAGAAATACAAAAATGAAAGGAAAAAGAGAGCCTGTTGTCACAAGACTCTCTTTTGAATTCGTTATTCTCTTATTTGTCCTTGACCACGAATGACAAATTTTTCAGACGTTAAGGCTGGCAGACCCATTGGTCCTCTTGCATGAAGTTTTTGTGTACTAATACCTATTTCCGCTCCATAACCAAATTCAAATCCATCTGTGAAACGAGTAGAAGCATTATGATAAACAGCGGCAGCATCGACAGCTGTTAAGAAAAGGGCTGCATGTTCATCATTTTCCGTAATGATCGCTTCAGAGTGCTTAGAGCTATAAGTTTGAATATGCTGAATCGCTTCTTCTATGTTTTTTACTATTTTAATGCTGACAATCGGTGCTAAAAACTCCGTTGCATAGTCCTCAGTTGTCGCTAATGCAGCACTAGGAGCAAGCGCGCAAACAGCTTCATCACCGCGTATTTCTACCCCATTTGATTGAAGGGCTTCAAATAACGAAGCACCGTATGTTTTTGCCCAAGTTTCATGAATGACAATGCTCTCAATCGCATTACAAACAGATGGTCTTTGGGTTTTGGCATTCAGCACAATCCGCTCAGCCATTTCGTTTTTCGCTGTTTCATCAATGTAGATATGACAATTTCCCGCACCTGTCTCAAGCACCGGCACAGTTGACTCTCTCACTACAAGATCAATTAAATTCTTCCCGCCGCGCGGAATGAGGACATCGAGGTATTCATTTAAGGTGAACAGTGTTTTCGCCGTTTCACGGCCCGTATCTTCAATCAATTGCACACTGTCTACTGGAATATCCGTCGTATGAAGCGCTTCATGAATCACCTTTACAATCGCTTTATTACTATGAATAGCAGATGAGCTTCCGCGCAGAATCACAGCATTCCCAGTTTTCAAGCAAAGGGTCGCAGCATCGACTGTCACATTTGGTCTTGCTTCATAAATCATGCCAACCGTTCCAAGCGGTACACGGACCTTTTCGATGAATAGACCGTTTTCTTTTTGAATGGTTTCTAACGTTTCACCAATTGGGTCTTTTAGCTGAATGAGTTGAAGGGTCGCGTCTGCAATGGCTTCAATTCTCTCTTCCGTGAGTGTGATCCGGTCAATGACAGATGGCGTGAACTGCTTTTCCTCAGCCGCTTGAACATCCTTTTGGTTCTCCTCTATTAAATAAGCTGAAGATGCTTTTAGTGCACTTGCAATGGCGTGCAAGGCAGCATTTTTTTGTTCCGTCGTTTTTAGAAGCAGCTGATCTTTAGCTACACTTGCTTTTTTTGCTTTTTCAAGAACTTCATTCATCGTATTCCCTCCTCAGTTTTGTACATGCTGTACCCAGTGATCTCGGTGTATGACCTCTGGCTTCTCTTTTGAAAGCTCGTCACTTCGCATTCCTTTAATGCCAAGAAGCTCATCGGATGCGTACAAGGTTTGTCCCTTACCAACTAATCCATTTGGCCCGACGACTTCTACAACCTCTCCTTTAGAAAAGTCACCAGCGACATCAATGACTCCTGCCGGAAGAAGGCTTCTGCCATTATGCAAAATCGCCGCTTCCGCTCCTGCATCAATCATGATCTTTCCAGAGACCGGTGAGTGGAATTGAATCCATTGACGGCGGTTGTTCACGGCTGATAAATCCTGTTCACCGATATACGTTCCGTCACCTTGACCCGCAAGAATGCGAAGCAGCTTGTCTTCCCCAGTGCCTGTGCCAATGAATACTTTCACACCAAGTGAAAGTGCCGTTTGTGCAGCAGACAGCTTCGATTTCATTCCGCCTGTGCCAACCTTTGAACCAGTGCTCTTTGCATATGAAAACAATTCTTCTGAAATGTGAGTCAGGACATCAAACCGCTTCGCCTCAGGATGCTCATTTGGATTTGCATCATAAATGCCATTGATGTCTGTTAATATGATCAATTGGTCTGCATGGATTAATCCACTGACAAGAGCTGACAGCATGTCATTATCCCCAAAGGTAAGCTCCTCGATGGAAACTGAATCATTTTCGTTTATGATCGGCAAAATCTTTCTTTCCAGCAGCTCCATCATCGTTGCGTAAGCATTTCGATATCTCGTTCGATCTGAAAAGTCATTACGTGTTAAAAGCATTTGAGCAGGTGTCATGTGAAACTGTGAAAAAAGCTCTGTATATTTTTGCATTAACAAGCCCTGACCAACGGCAGCGGCTGCCTGTTTCCCCTTTAAGGTCACAGGTCTTGATGGATAGCCTAGGCTTCCAAATCCTGCCGCAACGGCTCCTGATGAAATTAAAATGATTTCATGCCCTGCTTCTTTGAGCTTTGCTATGGCTCTTACATGATCCTGCATCTTTTGTTCATCAATGGCTCCTTTTTGCTCTGTTAATGAACTGCTGCCAATTTTTATGACGATCCTTTGCTTTTTCATCCTTGATTCCCTCCGCTATACCTTTAGGCACAAAAAAATCCCTTTTTCTCCTTATGTAAAGGACGAAAAGGGATTTTCCGTGGTACCACCTTCATTGAATAAGCATGCGACATGCTTATTCCACTCAACTCCTGTAACGCCAGGCACGCGCTTAGATTTTTCCTCTAAGGCTCAAAGGGCAGGTTCAGCAGCTGTCTGCGACAAATGTTTCAGCATATCATTTGCTCTCTTTACGCATCAGTTCCTGCTTACTATTCCTTTTCAACGCTCGTTAATTTTTTTATATTATCACCAATTGCTAAAGAAAAGTCAAGCGGTCAATTAAAGACAATCGTTTTATTCTCATGAACAATAATTCGATCTTCCAAGTGCCATTTGACAGCACGTGCAAGCACACTGCGCTCAATTGTCCGGCCAATATTTTTTAGAGCTTCCGCATCATCCCGGTGATCTACACGCTCAATATCTTGTTCAATGATCGGTCCTTCATCTAAATCATTGGTCACATAATGAGAAGTCGCACCAATTAATTTGACGCCCCGTTCATATGCCCGCTTGTATGGGTTTGCACCAATAAACGCTGGCAGGAAGGAATGATGAATATTAATGATTTTATTCGGATGCTCTTCAATAAATTTAGGCGTTAAAATTTGCATGTATCGAGCAAGCACAACGGCATCAATGTCGTACTTTTCTAATAGAGCAAGCTGCTGTTTTTCTGCCTCTTGACGAATGTCTTTATTCGCCTTCACAAAATGGAATGGGATGCCGAGTGCTTCGACCGTATCCTTTGCCGTTTCATGATTGCTGATCACAACTGCGATTTCAGCCATTAAATTTCCGCTTTGCCATTCCCATAGAAGTTCATTTAAACAATGAAGCTCTTTCGATACAAAGATCGCCAGCTTTTTCAGATCACTTGCACGTGACATGCTCCATGTCATTTGAAATGATGCGGCAATTGGCTCAAAGCTATTTTTCAACTGATCTAAGTTGGCCGAAATGTCTTTCCAATCAAATTCAATTCTTAAAAAGAACCGGCCGCTTTCATGATCTGTTGTATATTGGCTGGATTCAATGATGTTCGCTCCGTGCTCAAATAAAAAGGAAGAAACAGCTGATACAATACCAGGCTGATCCGGGCAACTGACAAGCAGTCTGCCTTTTTGCTCGTGCTTTTGTCTGTGTAATTCAAGTTTCTCTGTAATCAATGTTCTCATGTATCATGACCTCATTTACGTTTTCATTCTAATGAAATATTATACTGGACTGGAAAGAGAAAAAGCAATGAAGAGTCCATTTTTTATTGAATATTCATTCAATTCTGCACCTAGCATGATATAATGTGAGTAGACCTTTTATCACAAAAGGAGTGATGGAGATGAAAAGCATGACTTTGTTTGGTAAAGTGAGCTTTTGGCTCGGCATCGTATGTCTGATCACAGGTATTTATCTATTTATGACCGGTGAGAGACTCATTCCTTTGCTCACATTTGGTGTCTGTTTTCTGCTAGTGAGTCAGCTTTACCGCAAAAATGAAAACGATTCCAATCATCATTCGATGTAATAAAAAAGGCTGGCAGACAGATGCCAGCCCTTTTCTTATTCAATAATCTTTAACCCGACCGCCGCAGATAAAATCAATGCGATAAAGAAAATACGTTTTGCGTCTTTCGACTCACCATAAAACAGCATGCCGACAATGGCTCCTCCAGCAGCTCCAATACCTGTCCAAATGGCGTACGCCGTTCCCATCGGAATTGTATTCATCGCAAGAGAGAGCATGAGAAAGGACAGCGAAAATCCAGCTGCAATAAATAAAATCCATTTGACATGCCGGTCTTTCTGGAATTGATTCATCATGGTGACACAAAGCATTTCTAAAATGCCTGCCCCAATGAGTAAAAGCCAGCTCATGATTCAGTCTCTCCTTTCTTTTCTCCTGTGGTCAGCTTGAGCCCTAATACACCGCTTAAAAGCACCATGATTAAAAGTAATTTCACTAGCTGTACCGGCTCCCCCATGACCATACCTACTATGACAGTACCTGCTGTCCCAAGTCCGGTAAAAACGGCATAAAGTGTGCCAACTGGCAGTACAGTCGTAGCTTTCAGGAGTAAATAAAAGCTGACGACAATACAAACGATGGTTGCGGCCCATTCCAATAAAGAGTCAGCATATTTCAATCCCATCACCCAGCCGACTTCAAAGATCGCCGCAATCAAGACATTTCCCCATTTCATTAGATCCCTTCCTTTCTGAACGATTCCAACCAACAAAAAAAAGCCTGGAAATCGATCGTTTGATCAAATCTCCCGGGCTTTTATCCCTCCGTGTCATACGGTCTATTGTCTAGACCCTATGTGTTTTCTCTCGGTCCAGACTGCGCCACCCGCACGGAACCCTAGAAAACCAATTCATGATAAGCAGATCTGACTTAGAGCAGATTCTGTGTCAAAATTGTATCACACCCCTAAATACTGGTCTATCACTTTGCTTTCCTCTGCCAAATATACTTGTTCATTTTTCGAAAGAATTTTTATGGGACCGCCGTATACTAAGTGTTAGAAACAGGTTAACTGATCAAGAAGATTTACGGGCTGTTTCGCGTGCTGCGGACTGAAGGGAAATGAGCATATATGACAATCCATTTATTTTTTATCACATTGACGATCAAGCGTAAATACAAGGACATGGAGACCGTACTTTACGAACAAGAAGTTGAAGCATTTTATGAAGAAATGAAACAGAAGCAGCTAAAGTATATGAACTAAAACAGGAGGAGATCGACATATTTATCATGCTTTCATACGAGAAAGAAGATTCATTCCGCCTTCCTTAAAGCGCGGGTACGGGTACGGGTACGGCAACGATCACATCGCTGATATAATGAAATAAGATTGATGTGATGAACGTTCAACTTTAAAATACTGAAAAACATTTTATAGAAAATCAAGAGGTGGATTCATATGATGATGACCGATGAACAAAAACATGAATTTTATCAAGCACTTGTTGACAAGAATCCGCAATATGACGGCACATTCTTTGCCTGTATTAAGACAACCGGCATCTTCTGTCATGCCACATGTACGGCCAGAAAGCCCAAATATGAAAACTGTGAGTTTTTCTTTACAGCGGAGGAGGCACTGCTGGCAGGGTATCGCCCATGCAAACGCTGCACACCATTAACATACCCTAACAGTATTCCTGAAGAAGTCAAAACACTCGTTTCAGCAGTAGAAAAAAATCCTGAGAAACGCTGGAAGGAAGAGGACTTCCGTCAATTAGGGATTCACTCTGCCACAGCTCGAAGAAAGTTTAAAGACATTTACGGCATGACCTTTGTTCAATATGCAAGATCACGCCGAATGGGACTTGCCTTTAAAGAAATTTTGAACGGAAAAAAAGTAATCGATCAGCAGGTCACCTTCGGCTATGAATCTTCAAGCGCCTTCAATGATGCATTTACGAAAATCATGGGAAATCCCCCTAAAAAAGCGCAGATTCACATTCTCTATGCTAATTTTATTTCCACACCGATCGGGCGGATGATCAGCGTGACAGATGCCACACATGTGTATTTACTGGAGTTTATGGACAGGCGGGGACTCGAAAAAGAAATTGAAACATTAAGAAAGAAGCATCATGCCCGTATTTTAGTTGGAGAAACAAACGTCCATCAGCAATTAGCAAAGGAATTGGCCTTATATTTTGAGAAAAAGCTGACCAAGTTTACTGTACCCCTTTCCTTACATGGCACCCCTTTTCAAATGAAGGTGTGGGAGCAGCTCTCACTCATTCCATCAGGCGAAACGAGATCCTATCGTGATCTAGCCACAATACTGGGCGATCCGCATTTGGTTCGTGCCGTTGGTAATGCAAATGGTGCGAATCAATTGGCGATTATCATTCCCTGCCACCGCGTGATTCAAACAAGTGGTGAACTTGGAGGCTACGGCGGGGGAATTGAACGGAAGAAATATTTGCTTCAGTTAGAACAGCGTGAATAAAAGAGAAAACGGCTCTGCTTATTCGGTAAGCGAGCCGTTTTCTCCGTTACGGATGATGCTGTATACATCAATGATTTGGTCCCATTTTGAAATGGTTTTTTCTTTTTTCATGCCCATTTTTAAAGCAACCTTCACCGACGCTTCATTCTCAGGACGTATTAAGCTGATCATCCGTCTGACCTTCATTTCTTCAAATCCATAGGTGAGACAGCCTTTTGCAGCCTCCGCAGCATAGCCATTCCCCCACGCCGCTTTCTTTAGCATATAGCCGATCTCAAGCTCGGTTTGCCCTTCAATATTTTGCAGGACAATTCCGCTTTGTCCAAGTCGTTCATTTGTTTCTTTATCTTCAATGATCCATAGCGAGGTGTGGTACGTGCGGTCATTTTTTTGATTCCATGCAATCCACTCTTTTGTCTGCTGTTCATCCTTCAAAGAAGGATAATACTTCATCACTTCTTCGTCTTGAAACAGCTCGTCATATAAAAATGACGCATCATGTTCATTCATCGTTCTCAGTTTCAGGCGCTCTGTTTCAAATACTGTTCTTGTGTGAACTGTCATTGATGATCCTCCCTTTTTTTACTTGCTAAAAATATCTCCGAACAAACCATTTGAATCTGGGGCAAAGTAATGGAAGCCCGCACCGGTTAAACTAGCAGCCAGCGCTGTCCACATCATTAAGCTCACGGTCATCCACACCGCGACTTGCTTTCTTTTCGTTCCAAAGCTCATGCACATCAAGGCGGCTAAATGACTTCCGATGATAAAAGGACCAATGAGCGCTAATCCAGGCAGACCGTATCGTTCCCAAATTTTTCTCGCCCGCAGCTGCTTTTTCTCTCCTTTTTCATCACCTTTCTCTTCTTTTCTCTTTAACCACCATGCTTTAAACCGGTCCACAAACACAATGAGAAACAAGACTGTGAGAAAGTTGCCGATGAATCCAATCACAGCTGTTGTCACAGGATGCAGTCCACTTAAGATTGCGAATGGAACGACACCAATCACTTCAAAAAAAGGCAAAGCAGCCAATACAAAAACGAGTACATATCCCCATACGATATCCAAAAACAGAACCCCTTTTCATTTTTGTCCTCTCCCCATTGTAATGAAAAACACAATTCCATTTCTACATTTTTTTAGAAAAAGAAAAGCACATCGGATCGGATGTGCTCAGTTTACATTCGTATTTTCATTTTTCTTATTTGCTCGGCGCAGGACAATGAGCATAAGCCCTATTAAAATCACAATAGACAGCAGGCTTTGCAGTAAAATCACACTTGGTGACGTCCAGCCAATCCATTCGAATATGAGCTGCGGTCCGAAAAAGATGAGCGGAATCAATGAAACGACATTCGCCTTTAAGATTGCATTGAATACAACGATACATAGCAGCATAAGCAGAATGACGCCCCATCTTTGTCCTGAAGTAAGTACAAGTAATGGCGTACCAAGTTTTTGATCCAAAAGTTTGATTGTCACCATTGCTGTCAGCTGAAAAATTCCTAATAACCAAAAGTAGAGGAATACCCGGCTGCTTGTTTGAAAGGCGGTCGCTCTAAACATCACAATGATCATGATCACATTGGCCACTAAAACGATTGGATATCCAATCAAAGCAAACCAAGAATACGATAAATTTTGGCTGATTGCATCTGATAAAATCATGTAAAAAAGTGACCCAATTAAAAATGCACTGACAAACGGCACCCAGTCTTTATGATTTCCTGACAGCTCTTTTGAGAGTTCATCTGCATAGCTCCGTGGATCTCCGCCGAACACATCCTCTCCTGTTTTGCCGTCTTTTTCAGCCTCAACTGCATGTGTGGTCAGTTCGTCCATCAGCTCATCAATCTCATCCTGATTTTTTCCCTTTGATATGAGATAAAGTTGCAGCTCTAGTAGAATGTGTCGTGTTTCTTTTGATACCATAATCTCACTTCCCTTTTTGTAATAAGCGGTTTACATTATTTGAAAGCTCATCCCAGCGGACAATAAACTCTGTGAGCGCTTGTTCACCCGCTTGTGTGAGCGTATAGTATTTCCTTTTCGGTCCGCTTGCTGACGCTTTTGTGACAGTAGTCACCAGCTGTTCCTTTTGCATTCGCAGCAAAATCGGATAGATACTGCCTTCACTTATTTGATCAAATCCATAATGCGCGAGCTTTTTCGTCATTTCATACCCATAAATTTCGCCCTCAGAAATAATCGACAGCAGACAGCCTTCTAAAATTCCTTTTAGCATTTGTGTGGATGTTGTCATAATTGTTCCTCCGGTTTCAGTATCTTGCATCACAAGATAGCTTCATCTTACCATACACTATCTTGCCATGCAAGATACCGTACTAGAAAAAAATCACCGCTTAAAGGGTGATTTTTACGCCCAAGGTTTATCTGTCCCAAGTGCGTCAGCAAGCGCCTTACTATGTTTTCGGCGGCTTTTTCTTTCCTCTGCCCGCTGCTTTGCTGTTTGATGAAGCATGATCTCTTCTTCTGTTTCCGGCATCACCTGCGGGACTCGTTTAGGCTTTCCGTTTTCATCTAATGAAACAAATGTCAGAAATGAAGTCGCTGCGAGCCTGCGTTCTCCAGACATCAAGTTTTCTTTAATAACTTTGACGAACACTTCCATAGAAGACGTGCCGACCCATGTGACATAGGATTCCAAGCATACTGACTCCTTTTGTCCAATCGGCTCTAAAAAGTCAACAGAATCCATTGAAGCTGTGACCGTTTCACTGCGGCTGTGTCTTGCTGCCGAGATAGAGGCAATGTCATCTATATAGCTCATTAATTTCCCGCCAAATAACGTTTGGTGGTTATTCGTATCGAGAGGGAATACCCTGCTGGTTTTAACAACTTTCGATTCCTTGCAGTATTTGAAATTTTCTTCACTCATCATCATAGCTCCTTCTTGCTGTTTTCGTAGATGCGGAACGACTTTTATTAAACACTATTCTTTTAGGTTTGTCTAAACTTTTTGCTTTAGTCTTATGTGAGAGATTTTCTTTCGGAAATGTTTCAACCATGACAAGAAGAAGGAATAATAGAACTATGAACGAACAAGGAGGCCATTTGATGGATTCGATGAGAGCAGAGCAATTATACAAAATGCCGCAATGCATGAGTGAATACGACGATTTAGAAGAAGTTCTTTTATGCAGTCCTATTTATATGGAAATCAAACAAATTATCAACGAAACACAGAAACATTTTGCGAAAGAAAATATTTCTCAAATGAAAGCAGTCGCTCAGCATAAAGAATTGATCCAAACGCTTAAAGATCATCAAGTACGGCCCATCCTGCTCCCAGCGAATGACCGCTTCCCTGAGCAAGTCTTCACTCGGGATATTGGGTTTACGATTGGACATACACTGTTTGTTTCAAAGATGGCCGCTCCGGTTCGGCAAGGGGAAGAACAATGTCTAAAAGAGTGGGCACAGGCAAACGGGTTATCAGCTGTCACCTTGACAGACGGAACGATTGAAGGCGGCGATGTGCTTGTGGATCAGAACCGTGTGTTTGTTGGCACGAGCAAAAGAACTAGTCCAACCGCAATCTACCAGCTCAAAAAGGAACTGCCGGATCACGACATCATTCCAATTCACCTTCCTCCTCACATTTTGCACCTTGATTGTGTGATGAATATTCTGTCTCATGACGAGATATTCATTTATCCTGAAGCGTTCAAGCAAAAGGATCTCCAGCTGCTCAAAACGTATTATCATTTTGTTGAAATCAGTGAACAAGAGCAATTCACACTTGGACCAAATGTTTTATCCATTGGGCAGAAAAAAGTGATCAGCTTGCCAAGCAACCAAGAAACAAATGCTGCATTAATCTCTCACGGGTACACCGTTATTGAAGTGGACTTTTCTGAAATTATTAAATCTGGCGGCTCGTTCAGATGCTGCACATTACCTATTCGGCGTTCATCTATTAAAAAAGCCAGCGTGTAGAACAGCTTGTCTACTTGCTGGCTTTTTATCTGGCTTGTCCTATTTTCTATTATATAAATGACAGGCGACTTCATGTCCTTCTTCCACTGCTTGTAATACTGGCTTTTTTTCAGCACACACATCCATCGCGGCAGGACATCTTGTTCGAAATACACAGCCGCTTGGCGGGTTCACTGGACTTGGAATTTCTCCTTTTAAAATAAACCTTTTGCGCTTGTCCTCTACGTCAGGATCTGGAATGGGGATGGCAGACAGCAAGGCTTGTGTATATGGGTGAAGCGGTGTTTGATATAATGCATCACTCGTCGTCAATTCAACGAGATGGCCTAAATACATGACACCGATTCGGTCGCTAATATATTTCACCATCGACAAGTCATGTGCAATAAAAAGAAAAGTTAATCCTTCGTCTTTTTGCAGTTTCTTCAGCAGATTCACGACCTGCGCTTGAACGGAGACGTCTAGTGCAGAAATTGGCTCATCTGCCACAATAAACTTTGGCGCTAAGGCAAGTGCTCTTGCAATGCCGATTCTCTGCCTCTGTCCTCCGCTAAATTCGTGCGGATACCGGGTGGCAAAATCATAGCTTAACCCTACCGCTTCGAGCAGTTCTTTTACGCGGGCAATCCTTTTCTTTTGACTGCCATAAAGCTGATGAATCTCCATTGGCTCCAGCATAATATCTTTTACTGACAGTCTCGGATTTAAGGAGGAATACGGATCTTGAAAGACCATTTGCATTTGCCGGTTGAAATCAAATGATTCTTTTTTAGAAAGGTGGTGAAGACTTTTCCCTTCATATAAGGCTTCACCATCTGTTGGTTCATAAAGACGCATGAGCACTTTTCCAAGTGTGGATTTGCCGCAGCCAGATTCACCAACGAGACCAAAGGTTTCACCTTGTTTCAGCTGAAAAGAGACACCATCCAGCGCTTTTAACGTTCTCCCTTTTGATAGGTGAAAATGTTTTTTGAGGTTGTTTACTTGTAAAAGTGGTTCAACTGTCATGACCGCTCCTCCTCTCGCTTGGTAAATACCGCCTTGCACCTGCCCATTCCTTTTCATATGAAGTGCCAGAAAGGGAAAGCAGTTCAATTTGTCTGCCGGTTTTAGGCGAATGAAGCATCTTCCCGTCTCCAGCGTAGATCCCTACATGGCGGACCGCTCCCTTTCCGTTTTCATTTGCAAAAAACAACAAGTCACCTGGTTCTAAATGGCTTGATGTCACCGGCGTTCCTTGAACTGCTTGGTCACTTGCGTCTCTCGGTAAAAGATATCCGCACGCTTTGTACATGCTGTAAGCAAAGCCTGAACAATCATAGCCAAAGCTGCTCATGCCTCCCCATAAATATGAAAGTCCAATAAATTGTTTTCCTGCGTCTACGACATCTTTGCCGGTCAAAGAGTAAGCATGTGATACTGGGCGTACATCCGCTTTGTTGATTTCTCTTATTCCTACTGGTGTGACAACATAAAATTGATCATCTGTTTCTTTAACTGCTGCCAGCTCTGTTAAAAAACTAATCTCCATATCGGGTTCCCCGTTTTGATAGAGCGTGGCTTTTTTCTGACAAACGATCAGAGATGCTGCTGACGCACTTCCCTCTGTTACTTGGTTTAATTGCTCAACAGGTATATAGCCTGGATAGCCTTGCGGATGTTTCCGGCTGGCCTGCTGCGGTATGACAACTTTCATCCAGCCATCTGCCTCTTCTAATCCAATCACTCGCCCGCCGAGCAGTACTTGAGATTGAATCAAATTTTCTTCACATAAAGCCAACTTTTCTTCATATGTTTGCTGGTCAATCCACTCTTTGATGTTGATGGAGTCCTGAAGTACATTTCGATCGATTTCTCTCGGAGACTGCGGCGCTGTCCATACGTTAGCGACTGGAACCTTTGATTCATATATCATCACGAGACTCCTTTCACCCCTTGAATCCCTAACCCATGATCGAGCGGTAAAAATATGTCTTTTCCTTTGTACACGATTCCTCCGTCTATCATGTCTTCTTTCAGCATAAGCGGCGCATCAAAATCGCAGCGGGTGATATTCGGCTGACTTGCGGCGAAATGTGCCGCTGCTGTAATGCCAAGCTTTGACTCAATCATACTGCCAACCATGCACTGAACACCGTATGCTTCAGCTAGGGCATTGATTTTTAGTGCTTCTTTTATGCCGCCCGATTTCATTAGTTTTAAATTGATCAGATCACAGCTTCTCGTTTCAAGCACTTTGATTGCATCATGAAAACTAAAAATGCTTTCGTCTGCCATAATCAATGTATCAGTTGCTTCTGTCACACGGCGCAGACCTTCGATATCTTCTTTCGGCACTGGCTGTTCTACTAATTCAATATTCAGTGCTTCCATTTTTCGAATGGCTGTGATCGCTTCCTTCCACGTCCATCCTTGGTTTGCGTCGAGCCTGATCTGAATGTCCGGTCCGACTTTTTCTCGAATCCGCTTGATCCGCTGAATATCCGTGTGTATGTCATCTTTCCCCACTTTCACCTTTAACGTCTGAAAGCCTTCGGCTGCGTATTGTTTCGCATCTTCTGCCATCTCGAGCGGACGGTTTACACTGACCGTATAGTCGGTTTCGAGCTGATGACGATATCCGCCAAGATATTGATAAAGCGGAAGTCCTGCCTGCTTTGCTAACCCATCATAAATGGCCATATCGATTGCAGCCTTTGCGCTTGTGTTGCTTGCGAGCACACGGTTCATAGCAGAAAAGATTTGTTCATACTCTGCCAAGGAAGCCCCGAGCAAAATGGGTCTGATCACTTCACAGATGGCATAGTCGATGCTTTCCAGCGTTTCTCCTGTAATCACCGCCGTGGGAACTGCCTCTCCGTAGCTGACGTCACCTTGATCATATGTGATGATGACGATCAGAGATGCTGCGTCATACACCGTTCTTAAAGCGGTTTTAAAAGGCTTTTTTAGCGGTACACTCGTTCTGCATGTATGAACATCCACGATTTTCATTTGATCGCCTCTTTCGCAGCAACGCCTGGAGAAATGTGCAGTTTTTTCCCCTCCGCATCTAGTGCAGCCTGCACGCCCATTGGAATGGCAAAGTTCGGTGATGAATGACCGATCCGAAAGCCGCCGAGTGCAGGTTTCTTTTGCGGCACAATATAGGTTTCCCACAGCTGTTCCAAGGTTAAGGACTGGTCTTTCTTTTTTGGTTCACATTGATGAAAATCTCCAATGATGAATCCTGCCGCATCATCCAGTTTTCCAGCAGAGGTGAGGTGCTGCATCATGCGATCGATTTTATACGGCTCTTCGTCAATATCTTCAATGAACAACAGCTTTCCCTTCGTATCAATTTCAAAAGGTGTACCAAGTGTTGTCACGATGAGGGCAAGATTCCCTCCTATGATGTCACCTGAAGCAGTGCCGGGGTAGAAGGTATGAAGAGGTGACAAGTGGTGCGTATACGTAAAGGCCTTCGGGGCAAACAGCTGCAAAAAGGTATCCTTCGTATACGGATGAACCTCTTCAAGTCCTACATCAGAGGAAAGCATTGGACCATGAAAGGTCACAAGGCCGGTCTGCTGCTGGATGGCCGTATGTAAAAACGTAATGTCACTATAACCCCAAAAGATTTTCGGATTCCGGCGAATGAGATCATAGTCAATGGCTTCCGCAAGTCTTCCAGTTCCGTACCCTCCGCAGGCACAAATAACTGCTTTGACTTCTGGATCTTGAAACATGCCATGAAGATCTTCCACTCTTTCATGATCACGCCCCGCTAAATACCCGTACCGAGAATCGAGATACTTCCCTTTTTTCACCTTCAGCCCGAGGCTTTCTAAAAAGGCAATTCCTTTTGCTAATTTCAATTCATCAGGCGGGCTTGCTGGTGCAATAATCCCCACCGTATCCCCTGTTTGAAGCGCTGCTGGCAGCTGGTTCATGCCAATCCCCTCTTTCTCTTTGTTTCTTTCAATCTATGGGCATCTTCTCCATAACATGAACGAATAAAGGAACAGACGCTTTTTTCCAAAGCGTCCGTGTTTCTCATTTACTACTCTCCATCTACTTGTGCCCATTTCAAATCGATATACCCAACAGGATGGCGGACAATCCCCTTTACGCCCTCTTTTTGTAAATGGACTTGGTTATAAAAATGAATTGGAATGATCGGTGCTTCTTCCATGAGAAGTGCCTCTGCCTCATGAAGGATGCTGTTTCTCTTTTGTTCATCTGCTTCCTGGCTCGCCTTTTTAATCAGCTGATCATAGGTGTCGTTTGACCATCCCGTCCGGTTCATCGCATTCCCTGTTTGAAAGCTCTCGAGGAAATTGATCGGATCTGCATAGTCTGCTAAAAATGAACTTTGCGAGAATTGGAATTTCAGTGCCTTTTGATCTTCTGCAAATACATTGGCTTCCATGTTTGCAAGCTTCACGTCTACACCCAGCGCTTCTTTTAATTGCTGCTGGATGGCTTCAGCTTTTTTCTTGTTCTCAGGCTTTGTGCTATATGTTAATGTGACGGGCGGCAGCTTCGAATAGTTCTCTTCTTTCAGCCCTTTTTCTAATAGCTTCGCAGCTTCACTCGTATCTTGTTTGACAAGATCGCCGCCAGCTTCTCTGAAATCTTCACCCTTTGAATCTAGAATTCCCGGTGAAACGAAGGCGCGGGCAGGCTTCTCTTTATTCTTTGTTACATAATCCACGATATCTTGCGGATTGATCGCCATTTGAAAGGCTTTGCGAATGTTCTTATTTTGAAAAGGTTCCATGTTCACATTCAGACGATAAAAGAACAGTCCTGCCTGATCTTCAATATGCACATCTTTATTTTTCAGCAAATTTTCACTTTGTTCTGCTGGGACGAAGGCAGTATCTAAATCTCCCGATTGATACATTTGATAATCAGTGTTGCGATCACTGATCATCAGCCACTTTACCTGATCCAGCTTAACTGATTTTTTGTCCCAATACGTCTCACTTTTTTCCATAGTGAAGCTCTCATCATGCTTCCATTCTGTCAGCTGAAACGGTCCATTCCCAACAAAGGTTTTGGCATCCTTTGCCCAGTTTGGGTCCTTCTCAGCTACCTTCTCATTGACAGGGAAAAAGGCAGGGTTTGCGGTCATATTTAAGAATGACTTCTGCGGGTATGCCAGTGTGACTTTTAGCGTTTTGTCATTTTCAGCACTGACTTTTACGTCCTCTTTCTTTCCCTTTCCGCTGTTAAATGCCTCTCCGCCTTCAATCATGTAAGCTAAGAACGATGCAGAGGAGCCTGTTTTCGGATCGAGCAGACGCTTCCACGCATATTCAAAGTCACTCGCTTTCACTGGATCACCATTCGACCACTTGATACCATCTCTTAAATGAAACGTGTACGTTTTTCCATCCTCTGAAATCTCCCATTTTTCAGCCATTGCAGGAGATGGTTCGTGCTTTTCATTCAGTCTCGTTAATCCTTCCATTAAGTTATTCAGCCCTTGCCACGATACATTATTAAAACCAATCGGCGGGTCAAATGACGTCGGTTCGTTTTCGTTATTTAAGGTTAATATTTTCTTTTCACCTTTACTACTTGATGATCCTTTACCTGCTTGCTCATTCGCTGTACATCCTGCGAGCAGCATGATGATGAACAAACAAACACTGATGATCCACCCTTTTTTTCTCATCAAAAACTCCCCCTTTGTGTTGAAGATAACATCGCTTGGTTCGCTCGCTCATCCTGGAGCCAGCAATGCACTGTATGAGTAGGTGATCGCCGCGTTTCATGCGGCATGATATGATCACACACTTTCATGGCCACCGGGCAGCGATCGGTATACGGACAGCCCTTTGGCGGCGCAAATAAATCAGGCGGGCTTCCTTCGATCGGAATCAGTTCATCTTTCATATCAAGTCTTGGAACGGATTGCAGGAGCCCTTTAGTATAAGGATGCTGCGGACTGTAAAAAATATCTCGTCTTGTTCCGACTTCAACCATTTTCCCTCCGTACATGACTGCTACTCGGTCGGCAACTTGGGCTACGACCCCTAAGTCGTGTGTGATTAAAATAATGGTGACACCTGTTTTCCTCTGAATCTCTTTAAACAGCTCTAAAATTTGTGCCTGTATGGTCACGTCCAGCGCGGTCGTCGGTTCATCTGCGATCAGCACCTTTGGCTCACAAATCAGTGCCATTGCAATCATGAGCCGTTGCCTCATTCCTCCGCTGAATTGGTGCGGGTATTGCTTTAACCTCTCCTTCGGCTGCGGAATACCAACCAAATCAAGCATCTGTACGGCGGCTTCTTTCACTTCTTTTTTCGTCAGCTTTTGATGTTCCTTCGCTGCTTCCATCAGCTGATCTCCTATTGTCAAGGTTGGGTTGAGTGCCGTCATCGGATCTTGGAAGATCATCGAGATATCGACACCTCGTATGGCGCGCATTTCTTTTTCAGATAATGACAGCAAGTTGCGGTCTTGAAACCAGATTTCTCCCTGATCAACATGCGCGCTGTATGCAGGCAGAAGCCTCATAATACTTTGTGATGTCACACTTTTTCCGCAGCCTGATTCTCCTACAATGGCTAAGGTTTCTTTTTCATAAACATCGACATTCACTCCGCGTACTGCTTGAACTGAACCGCCGTATGTTCGAAAGCTGACGTGCAGATCGATAATTTGCAGAACTTTTTTCACAGCACCATCACCTCTTCATCTTTGGATCAAGCGCATCTTGCAAGCCATCACCTAAATTGTTAAAGCAAAACATCGTGAGTGAAATAAAAAATGCCGGGAAAAATAAACGCCACCAATGTCCATTGTCTGACAGCACAGTCGGCAAAGCATCATTGGCCATCACGCCCCAGCTTGCAAACGGCGCTTGAATACCTAAACCGAGAAAGCTTAGGAACGCTTCAGCAAATATCGCGGTCGGCACAGTGAGGGTCATCTGGACGATAATCGGCCCCATCGTATTCGGCAGAAGGTTGCGGCGAATGATCCGCAGGCTTTTGGCACCAAAGGTTTTTGAGGCAAGGACATATTCCTGGCCTTTCAGCTGAAGAACCTGACCTCTCACAATTCTTGCCATTCCAATCCATCCGGTGACAGTGAGCGCTACAATAATGGTGACAAGCCCTGGTCCCATGAGCACCATCAATAAAATGACGACAAGTAAATAAGGAAGTCCATAGAGCACCTCGACAATCCGCATCATGATATGGTCATAGCGTCCGCCTTTATAGCCGGCTATGCCCCCATAAATCACACCGATGGCAAAATCAATCAGGGCTGCCATGACACCCACAAATAACGAAATGCGTGCTCCGTACCAAGTACGTGTGAACACATCTCGCCCAAGCTCATCTGTTCCGAACCAGTGAGCAGCCGAGGGCGGCAGATTTTGCATCGAAAGACGCTGCTCTGTCACACTATTTGGCGCAAGCAATGGGCCTAAGATTGCCATGACAAAAAGAAAAATCAGGACCGATAGACTAAACATCGCAAGCTTATTTTGCTTCAGCCGCCTCCATGTATCAGCCCAATAGGAAAGAGAGGGTCTTTTAATGGCATGGGCTTCCGTTTTCTTTTGCTCTCGAGGGGAAAACCATTCGTCCGGGACTTCAGGATGCCTGTTCGGTGGATCATGCTGAAGGTGTATACTCATGCCTTTCCTCCTTTCTGATGCAGCTGAATCCTCGGATCAAGGAGACGATACGCCACATCGACAATGAAGAGAAGTGTGATTAAAATAATGCTGTAAAAAACAGTGGTTCCCATGATGACAGGATAATCACGGTTGTTAATGCTCTCGACAAAGTATTTTCCCATTCCAGGAATGGCAAATATTTTTTCAATGACAAAACTTCCTGTTAAAATACTTGCGACAAGTGTTCCAAGAATGGTCACAACGGGTAAAAGTGCATTCCGAAGCGCATGCTTAAATACAATTTTTAAGGGAGAAAGTCCTTTTGCTTTGGCAGTACGGATATAGTCTTGCGACAGCACTTCAATCATGCTCGATCTCGTTAACCTGGCGATAATGGCCATTGGCCCGACAGCAAGGGCGATTGTAGGCAGCACCATATGCATTGGACTTGTCCACATCGCTGTAGGAAAGAGCTTCAAATTGACAGCAAGCTGCTGAATTAATAAGGTAGCAAAGATAAAGTTTGGAATGGATATACCGAAAACAGCAATGGTCATAGCGATGTAATCAATCAAACCATTATGCCGGAGGGCAGCCATGACCCCTAGCAGAATGCCAGAGATGACAGCAATCAATATTGAGATAAGACCAAGTTCTAATGAGACTGGGAAGCCTCTCGCCAATAGATCATTGACACTTTCAGAAGGCTTTTTAATGGAAGGACCAAAATCAAAG
Source organism: Bacillus sp. ABR (assembly GCF_056172715.1). Taxonomy (NCBI): domain Bacteria; kingdom Bacillati; phylum Bacillota; class Bacilli; order Caryophanales; family Bacillaceae; genus Bacillus; species Bacillus sp. ABR. The sequence continues at coordinate 625,336 of NZ_JAOYSL010000003.1, forward strand.
GTAACAATGGATTTTAAATAGATGACATATTGAACATAGAGTGGTTCGTCTAAGTGATAGTAGCTTTCGAGGTTTCGCTGGACGGTTTCGTTTGTATTTCGTTCTTCATTGAAAGGCGATCCTGGGATGACCTTCATTAAAATAAACGTTAAAGTCGTAATCGTTAAGATCGTGGCAATCATCGCAATAAAACGCTTGAGCAAAAAGCTGGCCATCTACTGTCTCCCCCTCGCTTAACAAAATGTTGTACGTGCGGCAAGCTCTGTCATGACAAGCATCGCTTGATAGGCTTCTAATATATTCTCTGCTTGGTACGTCACCATTGTTGTTCCTTCTATGATGGCAGTACCCGGCATTAAATTCGCCCATTCAGCTTGTCCATAGTTGGCAAACTCAATCTTAAGCAGCGGCTGATCAGGAGGCGTCAGCGGCTTCATTTGATCAATCTGTTTCATCGCGGCTTCCACTTGCTGCGAGATTTGTTTATTGACTTTGGCAGGAGGTAAGCATTTCACAGCAGATCTTGAGATGGTCTCTTTCACCGCTACTGTTTTCACACCAGGCATCAGCTTTTCTGCCTCTAGTGCTGCTTGATCATCCCCGCAAACAAGAATCACTGGAACACCATAGTAGCCTGCAACATACGCATTAAAACCCATTTCACCAATTGGATGATCATTTATGTAAAAATGTCTGACCCCAAAAATCATACTGTGCGACATCACACCTTTCATTGATGCTCTTGCATGATAGCCTAAAAAAACAGCTGCATCATAGGTTTGATCCAACCCTTGCACCATGGAATAAGGCTTTACATCACCTGATATGAGAACTGCCTCTTCATGCAGTTCTTCGATCAAAAGATTATTCATTTTAGAATGACTGTCATTCACCAAAATGTCGGTGGCACCATGCTGAATAAGCGCCTCTACACAGGCATTCACTTCACCTGTCATAATACGTCTGCCCCGCTCATAGTTATGCTGGCGTGAATCAACAAATGTATGATCAGCTAGACCAGTAATTCCCTCCATATCGACAGATAGATAGAGCTTCATTCCCATCCCCCTTTAATTAAACATAAAATTTGTGTATATTTTTCTAAATTTTCTAAAAAATTATATGAGAACTTGATTGATTTTTCAATACAATGTCTGAAAATAAGGAATTTAGACTCAGATAATACAGGTCAAAAGACTATTTCAGAAAGGATTTTTTTAACAAATAAAACACCACTAACTATGTCTTTAGTGGTGTTTATCCGCTTCATTAATCTGCGATTTCAGCTGTTCATATTTCTTCATGGTTTGTGTAAATAAATCATCAAACATCTGAGGTGCCTGCTGTTGAATGACCTCAGCACCTTCTCCTGTAATTCCCCCTTTTGTCGCCACTCTATCGACAGTTTCAGCAAAGGTGAGACCTCGTTCTACAAGGATCTGGCCTGTCCCTAAAAGGGCATACGTTAAAAATTCATTCGCTTCCTCTAAGGAAAGATCACTATTTCTCACAGCGGCTTTCGCCATTTCTTCAAACAGAGCAGCAATAAAACCAGGAGATGAGCTTGTCAAATTGCTTGCCGCATCAAACCGGTCTTCCTCTACCTCCCTGACGATGCTAAAAGCTGAAAGCAGACGGTGTAAACGTTCTTTGTTCTCACGCCCTGCGGCTGCACCATGTGCAACAAGGGATACGCCTGTCCCAACAGCTGACGTAAGTGTTGGGATGTATCTAGACACTGGCTGTGTTGTATGTGCTTGTAACTTTTCTAATGTCACAGCTGCTGCTACTGACACAATATGTACCGCTTTCGCTTTAGATGGCAGCTGATCTAGAACATCTAGTACAGCAAGCGGCGGCACGCAGACAAACAATATATCACATGACGCAGAAAGTTCGTCTAATGAACAAATGCTGATTTCTTGGTACTTTTCTTGAAGCTGATGCAGGCGTTCCGTTTCACTTCTTGTATGGATCATGATTTGATGAGCATCTAGCACCCCATTTTCCAACCACTTTTGCACCATCATATCAGCCATACTTCCATATCCAATAATTCCGATTGTCTCCACAGTTTAAACTCCTCTATTTGCTAAGATTCACTACTTATTTTAACAATTTCCCACAATGTTTTCATTTTTATCCCACACTTTTTTCTTACGATAAAATCAGTCACCACCACATACGGTAAAACACCTTGAACACATACATGAAAAAATCAATGAAAGAGAGTGATTCGGATGACTCACAAAGATGACAAACAAACTATTGAACAACCTCAAAAACAGAAGAAGCCAAATGGCTGGTTTAAACCATTCGTCAGCGGTGTTGTAGGCGGTATATTAGCGTTAGGTGTCTACGTTCTTACACCGTATGCTCAGCATTCATCAAACAGCTCTGCAAATGATTCGGCAGCGAAAACAGAAGCAGTATCGACAAATCACACGAATTCGTCAAAAACAACAGCCGTCCAAACAGCAAATTCATCAAACAGCATTTCCAGCATGGTCGAAAATGTATCACCAGCAATTGTCGGCATTACAAACTACCAAGCACAAACTCAAACAGACACGAGCTTTGGCGATTTCAGTAACCCTTTCGATGAATCACAGCAAAACAAAAGCAGTCAAGAGGAAGAAACCGGTACAGGCTCAGGAGTGATTTTCAAAAAATCAGGCAATAAAGCCTATATCTTAACAAACAACCACGTCATTGAAGGGGCAAACAAACTCACCGTATCCTTACACGATGGCAAAACCATTGAAGGAAAACTGGTCGGAGCTGATCCGCTCACTGACCTAGCTGTTGTGGAAATTAGCAGCAGTCATGTGACGAAGGTGGCGGCATTAGGCAATTCCTCCTCACTGCGTGCTGGAGAAACTGTCATCGCAATCGGAAACCCGCTTGGTGAAGACCTTTCAAGAACGGTAACACAAGGAATTGTCAGCGGTGTCGATCGAACAGTCTCTATGAACACATCAGCAGGCGAAAGCAGCATTAATGTCATTCAAACAGATGCAGCCATTAATCCAGGTAACAGCGGCGGCCCGCTTCTAACGACAGACGGAAAGGTTGTGGGGATCACGAGTATGAAAATCTCTGAAACAGGTGTGGAAGGCATTGGATTCGCGCTGCCAATCAATGATGTCAAACCAATCGCTGATCAGCTTCTCGCAAAAGGAAAAATTGAACGTCCATATATCGGCATCAGCATGCTGGATCTCGAACAAGTTCCAGATGTGTATCAGAAAGAAACACTCGGACTTAAAAGCAGTCAGCTCGATCAAGGCGTGTATGTCAAAGAAATCGCCGCTGGCTCACCTGCCGCCAAAGCAGGCTTAAAGTCAGAGGATGTCATTACCGCCATCAATGGAAAACAAATCAAAACTGGCAGCGAATTACGTCACGAGCTATACACGAATACAAAAGTAGGAGACACCGTGAGCATCACCCTCATTCGAAACGGAAAACAAGAAACGAAACAGGTCACATTAACACAATCTGAATCTAAGCAAGTCAGTTCCTAATGAAAAAACAGCTCAGTTATGAGCTGTTTTTTTATGACGATTGAATTGGCGTTAATCTTTGTTCAATTTCTGCTCGTTTATGCTCTAGGAATGGCGGAAGGGCTAATTGATCGCCAAGTACATCCACCCCTTCATCAACTGTAAACCCAGGACCATCTGTTGAAATTTCAAATAAAATACCATTTGGCTCTCTAAAGTAAAGAGCTTTAAAGTAAAAGCGTTCTACAACACCAGAGTTCGTAAAGCCTGCTTTTGATATTTTTTCATACCATTTTTCAAGCTCTTCTGCATCCTTCACGCGGAATGCGACATGATGCACACTTCCTCTGCCGGAACGTTCAGAAGGCCCTTCTGTTTTTTCAATCACATGAATTTCTGTTCCAGCACCGCCATTTCCTGACTCAAAAATGGTCACGATCTCACCATCATTTGATTGTTCACGTGCTCTTTCGGTGAAACCAAGGATGTCTGTTAAAACACGGATCGTCTTATCAGCTTCTGCAACAGTTAATTCAACTGGACCTAAACCTCTAATCGCATACTCTGCAGGGATATCGTCATGCACTGGCGGTGAGCCTTCTTCTTGTGCGTTCGGTTCTACTGTTAAAAACAGCTGCTGCCCTTCTGGATCTTTAAAACGCAAGGCAGGTCTTCCGCCTCTCAAGGAAGCTGTTTCTTGCTGTACGCCTTTATCTTCAAACCGCTTTTCCCAAAACGTGAGTGCCTCTTCAGAAGAAACGAGAAGGCCTGTGCTTGTGATCGCATTTGTCCCTTCCAAACGGCGGGCAAGCATTGGAATCTCAAAGAATGTAAGCTCTGTTCCTGGTGAAGCAACCTCATCTCCATAAAACAAGTGATACATAGACGGGTCATCTTGATTGACTGTTTTCTTTACAAGTTTCAAGCCAAGAATTTGGCGATAAAAATCAACATTCTTCTGAGCATTGGCTGTTAACGCAGATACGTGGTGAATCCCATTGATTTTCATTATTTTCACTCCTATTTTTAATTATCTCGAATTCGAGATAATATCCTTATGAATAAAATAGTTCATTTTTCAAGAAAAGTCAACCATTTAACTGTACGTTTACTGGATGTTCGGTTTCTGGACATTAAATTAACATTAAATCGAAAATAATCTTTCATTGTTCGTTTTTAACACAACATTCACCCTAATATCTCCAATAAACGAACACTTTCAATCACAAATACGAAAATCAGAAAATTTTTTTAATTCTTGTTTTCCTAAAATCGTATTACAATGAACAAAATACATGTCACAGTAACGTACGAAAGTGATGCAGGAGGTCGTGTGTAATGAACAAAGAACAACCAGCGTTAAAACAAGACATCGGCTTATTTTTCGCCCTATCTCTTGTCATCGGGACCATTATCGGGTCAGGCGTCTTTATGAAGCCAGGCAACGTCCTTTCCTATTCAGGGAGCTCAGACATCGCATTATTTGCTTGGCTGTTAGGTGGAATCTTAACCCTTGCAGGCGGACTGACTGTCGCTGAAATTGGTACACAAATCCCGAGAACCGGCGGTTTATACGCCTATCTTGAAGAAGTGTATGGTGAATTTTGGGGCTACTTATGCGGCTGGGTACAGATTATTATTTACGGACCCGCCATCATTGGTGCACTTGGTCTTTATTTTGGTTCATTATTAGCCAATTTATTTTCGCTTTCGACTTTATGGTCTACAACGATCGGCATTATCACCGTTTTATTTTTATGTATCATCAACATCATGGGAACAAAATACGGCGGATTTGTTCAGGGGCTGACCACTATTGGAAAGCTTGTCCCGATTGCCGCTATTATTGTGTTTGGCATATGGAAGGGTAACGAAAACATCTTCATGGCTGTCAACGATAGTATCGCTCAAATGAACTTCGGTGCAGCGATTTTGGCTACGTTATTTGCTTATGATGGCTGGATTTTACTTGCTGCGCTTGGTGGAGAAATGAAAAACCCTGAGAAACTGCTTCCTCGCGCGATGGCAGGCGGAATTTTAATTGTGACGGCTTGTTATCTCTTTATTAATGTCGCACTTTTGCACGTGCTGCCAGCTGATCAAATCGTCCAGCTAGGTGAAAATGCGACGAGCACTGCTGCTACCATGCTCTTTGGACCAATCGGCGGGAAAATCATTAGTATTGGGATCATCATCAGCATCTTTGGCTGTTTGAACGGAAAGGTTCTTTCATTCCCACGTGTGATTTTTGCGATGGCAGAACAAAAGCAGATTCCTTTCGCCAACGCGATTTCCCGTATTCACCCAACATTTAAAACACCTTGGATCGCTGTATTTGTGCAAATTTTGATCGCCATTGTGTTTATGATCGTCAGTAATCCCGAGAAGCTCTCTGAAGTATCGATTTTCATGATTTACATCTTTTATGTCATGGCCTTTTTCGCCGTCTTTAAGCTGAGAAAACAAAACAGCGGAATGAAGCGTGCGTACAGTGTACCACTTTACCCGCTGACACCAATCATTGCGATTATCGGTTCATTATTCGTCTTAATCAGCACCATGATCACCGATTGGAAAAGCTGTCTGATCTCCATGCTGATCGGGATGGCTGGACTGCCTATTTATTATTATATGAAAAAAACACAAAATAAAGCAGAGCACTAATCAGTGCTCTGCTTCATTTTTTATATTGTTTGATCACTTTATATGATTCGTTTAAATATCTCATGAGCCGGTATGGCTTACTAAGCACGCGGATTGGGAGCCTTGAGATAAATCCATTCAGGTTAGACTTATATTCCTGCGTGATCCGCTTTGGCTTTGTCGCTATTTTTTCATATACTTCTTTATAAAATTCCTTCATGATGTCGACTTGCACACTGATCTTTTGATGGCACTCTGTACACTCAACGCTTTTCATCTGATCATTCACATAAACGATGCTGTGGAGGGTCTCTTCTTGGCACCGAGTACAATGTAGGTTTGCTTCCATTTCGGTTTTCTTCAAGATACACAACTCCTTTCTCGTTTGATGTTGCTCTTGTTATACCATTCGAACGCTGCAAGCCTTTTATTGCACGGATGCTTCCTTTAAAATGGCTGCCGCCGTTAGTTCGTCTGTCACCAGTACTTGGATGAAGCCGCCATTTAAAGCCCCTAAAATACTTTCGGCTTTATGGGTTCCTTCTACAACAGCGATGACCGTTTTGACGCTCTTTAATTGTTCCAGCGATAAGCCTATGACCTTTTGATTCAGTTCATCTTGGACAGGTTTTCCTTCTCCATCAAAGAAACGAAAACCAATATCACCGACAGCGCCTGATTGCCTTAAACCAGATAAATCCTCTTCTTTTAAATAACCGACTGTTTTTAAAGTCGACCCTTTATGCGGGTTGCCAATACCGATGAGGGCAATATCCACATTTCTGCCTTCTTCAAGCACAGCTTCTATGTCCTGCATCGCCATTAGCCGTTCTTTTAATTCTTCTGTTTCTAAAATCGCAGGGGCATATAAATAGGAACACGTACCGTTCATTTTCTTTGCCAGCTCATATGCCAGTTGATTGGCATGAATATCGACTGCCTGCCTGCCCATTCCGCCCTCTAAAGGAATGACCTTCACATCGTTTCTTCGTTCAAACGGATATTCTTTGACAAGCTCAGCAAGCGTGGTCCCCCATGAAATCCCGATTTTCTCCGCATTTTTCATGTTTTTAGACAAATAATAGGCACCTGCTTGACCGACTGCCCGCTTCACCATCTCAGACATTGTCCCAACACTTGGGACAACGACCGCATCTGTTAATTGAAAGGTTGTTTCCAGCTGCTTTTCAAGTTCCACCGTATGAATGCTTTCGTCTTTAATGTACACTTCAACGATTCCCACATCTTTTGCTTTTTGTAAGAGCTTTGAAATGACTGGCCTTGAGACATTGAGCTTTTTTGCAATTTCTTGCTGCGTCCACCCGTCTGTATAATAAAGATGAGCAACTTTGACGAGCTGTCGTCTTTCTTCCCAATTCAGCATGTGACATCATCCTTTTAATATACTATGATTACCAGTATATCAAACATTCGTTTCCAATTGGAACAATTGTTATGAAAATGACAAAAAGAGCGATTAACTCTCCGCTCTTTTTCCCTCAGTATATTTCGGCTGATATGTTCTCCCACCGTCTAACAGGATAATTTGTCCGTGCAAATAACTCCCCTCATCACGTGTGAGAAATAAAGTGAGTCCTGCGATATCCTCAGGTTTTCCTAACCTTCCGATGGGAATGAGTGATTGCAGCTGCCTCTTCTCCTCAACAGTCGGATAGAGTGTATCAAGCATTTGAGATTCAATCACGCGGGGAGCAATCACATTGATGCGTATATGATGGGAGCCTAGGTCCTTTACGAGCGATCGCATCAATCCAAAAGCACCTGCTTTTGATGCATAATATTGAATACCGCCGCCTGAGCCGGTGATGGCCGATCCCGATCCAATAATGACAACACTGCCTTCCTGCCGCTCACACATATAGGGTGCCAACGCTTTGATGCAATAGTAAAGACCATATAAGTTCACAGCCAATGTCTTTTTCCAGAGTGAAAAATCGACTTCTAAAAAAGGTAGTGATTTTGTCATTCCTGCTGAATACACAAGATGAGCAATACCGCCCAGCTCCCTTTCAGCTGCTGATATCATTTGCTGAACACTTTCCCACGATGAAACGTCAGCTTGAAATATCAGCAGCTGAGGATACTGTGTCTTTAAGAGCGAAAGTCCATTTTCATCTATATCTGACACAGCAACTGGCTGTCCTTCTTTTAAAAAACGCTCAGCTATTTCTTTTCCGATCCCTTGTGCTCCGCCAACGATGAGAACTGGTTTTTGATCATTAGCCAGCGCTCTCACCCCCATCAAGCATAATCGCCACGCCATCTGTAAATGCACCATAGGATGTACTGAGGAACACCGTCATATGTGCCACGGTCTCCTTGATTTGCTCTGTATCAGGAACCAAATCGAGAGGCGGAGGTAGCAACGCAAGCACCCGAATGCCTTTGTCTTTAAATTCTCTTGCTAACCCTTTTGTCATGGCATTCAGCATAGAATTCGATGTAGCATGCGAGATCCCGCCATCACCTGTGATACTGCCTGATGACGATATATTAATGATGCAGCCTTGCTTCTGATCAACCATATGCCATACGGCAGCCTGACTGGAAAGAAAGACGGTATTCACAGCCGATTCCACTTCATCTACCCACCCATCAGGGCTCACGTCATCAAGCTCTGCGCCTGCTCCTTGCTCTGCTTGATTGACCAGAATATCCAGTTTACCGCATGTATCAATCACTTGCCTCAGCATCCGTGTCGCATCACGTGGCGTTTCCAGCGGATTCTGAATAATACTCGCATGACCGCCCATTTTTTGAATGTCTTCACGAATGGTTTTAGCCTTTGATTCATCATGAAACGTGTGTAAAAAAACATGTGCACCTGCCCGGGCTAAAGCCAGGCAGATGGCTTCTCCAAATCCATCTGTGCTACCTGTCACAAGTGCCGCTTTCTGATGAAGCTGGACGTGCACACGTATCTCCTCCCTATCCCTTGTTTGGCCATTATTTTCTCAGCTTACTCACGATATCAAGTGCTGCTTCATAAAAACCTTCTGAGATGGTCGGATGCGGATGAATCATTTTCGCCATCTCTTCTGCTGTTCCTTCTAAATACATAAAGGAGGAAGCTTCTGAAATCATCTCTGTGACGTGCGGGCCAACCATCGTCGCGCCAATCACTTCACCATAGGCTGTATCGTATACCAATTTAATAAAGCCTGTTTGCTCACCTGCCGCTAGTGCTTTACCGCTTGCCGCTAAATCAAATCGTTCTGCCCGCACGTTAAGTCCTTTGGCTTTTGCCTCTTTCTCAGTCAGACCGACACTTGCTACCTCTGGTAATGTATAAATACATCTAGGCATGATATCAGCATTCATTTTTTCAGACACACCGCAAATATTACTGACCGCAACAGCCGCCTCTGCCATCGCTGCATGAGCCAGTTGATAGCCGCCCGCAACATCCCCAACTGCATAGACACCTTCAACGCTTGTCTGCATCTTGTCGTTCACCTTGATAAAAGGACCATCCAGCTGAAGATCAAGCTGGCTGACAGCAGAAACAGCAGGTCTTCTTCCTACACAAACAAGCAGTCTTTCAGCCGTAAAGATATGCGTCTCCCCTTTATCGTCTGATGCATGAACCGCTTTGACTCCTTCGCTTTCCGTTACCTCTGTCACAGTGGTTTTCTTCGCGATATGGATGCCTTTTTTCTTTAATTCTCTTTCTAGCAGCTTAGATGCTTCCTCGTCTTCTTGCGGAATAATGGACGGAGCTGCTTCAATAATCGTGACTTTTGATTGAAGGCTCTGGAAGATACAAGCCAGCTCAAGTCCAATGACACCGCCGCCAATGATGACGACAGAAGCAGGAATATCTGGGATGTCAAAGATCGTATCACTTGTGTCAAATTGAATGTCTTTAAGGCCCGGTATTGGCGGAATAGCGGGTGAAGATCCAGTGGCAATCATGAGCTCTTTCGTTTCAATCAATTCTGAACCATCTTGTTTTTCAATCTCAATCTGGTGTCTTGTCACAGCTGTACCTCTGCCGTTATATACATCAATCTTTCCTTGGTTTAATAAAAAGGCAATTCCGCCTCTGAGCTTTTCAATGACGTCATCTTTGCGCTTTCTCATTTTATCGAAGGAAAGGACCAAATCACCTGTTTCAATTCCCCAGCTTTTCGCCTTCTCAATTGATTCAATGACTTCTGCATGTTTGAGCAGTGTCTTTGAAGGAATGCAGCCCCGATTTAAACAAGTACCGCCAAGAAAATCCTCTTCAATCAATGCGACCTTCCGTCCACGCTCAGCTGCTTGAAGGGCGGCAGTATACCCGCCAGGCCCTCCGCCAATGACTGTCAGATCATACGTTTTCGTCATCCGATTCATCTCCTACATTAGCAATTCAAATGGTTGTTCAAGCACTTTTTTAAGGTCTGTTAAAAAGGCAGCCGCTGGTGCGCCATCTACCACTCGGTGATCAAACGATAAACTAACGCCCATCATCGGCCGCACCTGAATTTCTCCATCTACCACAACAGGTTTTTCTTGAATGCGCCCAACGCCTAAGATCGCCACTTCTGGCTGATTAATAATCGGGGTAAAGGTATCAATGGCATACATACCTAAGTTACTAATGGTAAAAGTGGACCCTTTCAGCTGGTCTGGCAGCAGTTTTTGGTCACGTGCGTTTCGGCCGATTTCTTTCGCCTCTTTTGTCAGCTGTTTTAATCCTTTTTGGTTCGCATGAGAAATGACTGGAACCATTAAGCCATCTTTTACAGCGACAGCGAGACCAATGTGCACATCATCATGGAAATGGAGCTCATTTTGTTCAAACGTCATATTGATATGCGGGTGGCGCGTGAGTACATTGCTGACCGCATGAATGATAATTTCTGTGAACGACAGTCTGTAGCCTGTCTCTTTTTCAATCGCTGGCAATAGCTGTTTGCGTACTTCTTTTGCTTTTGTCATATCGATTTCACTTGTTAATGTCACGTGCGGTGCTGTAAAGGCACTTTGTGACATGCGATCAGCAATCACTTTTCTCATACCAGCTAGTTTTTGTGTTTTCACTGGAGAAGACTCAGCTGTTTGTGCAGCTGCTGCCGTTACATCACTCTTCATAATTTTTCCGTGCGCACCAGATCCAGCAACATTCGCTAAATCGATTCCTTCACGAGCAGCCACTTTCTCTGCTAGAGGTGACACGCGCTGATCTTTCTCATTAGAGTGGACAGCCGCCTCGACGTCCCGCTTTTGAACTCTGCCTTTAGGTCCTGTGCCAGATACCTCATGAATCGCCACATGATGATCCTTTGCCGTTTTTCTCGCCGCAGGAGTGGCACGCACTTTTTCATTAGGTGTTTTTGGGGCTTCAGTAGAACTGGATGAAGCCGTGTCTGATGAAGCCGATTCGCTGCTCCCGGATGAATCTTCATCTGATTGTGCTGGCGGTTCGCTTGGCACCTGTTCATTTGCCTCTCCGATATATCCAATGACAGCATTGACTGGAATTTGATCATCGGCTTCATAATATTTCTTTAGAAAAATACCATCATCATAGGCTTCCACTTCGATATTGATCTTGTCTGTCATAATTTCAAAAAGAGGCTCACCGATTTCAACCGAATCTCCTTCTTCTTTAAACCATTGAAGCAAGGTGCCGACTTCCATCGTACTGCTTAGCTTCGGCATAAATATCTCTTTTGGCATGATCTTCTCCCCTTTACTTAAGAGCGCACAAGCTCTTTTGCTGCTTCAATAATATCTGGCACTTGTGGAATGACCGCTTTTTCCAGCGTCGGGTTGTATGGTATTGGAACCGCAAGACCGCCAAGTCGTTTAATTGGAGCATCTAAGTAGTCAAAGGCTTCACTTTCCGCTATCATACTTGCAATCTCTCCGCCATAGCCGCCTCGTTTTACCGCTTCATGAACCACGATACATTTACCTGTTTTCTTCACAGATTCGATAATCGTTTCTTCATCTAATGGGACAAGTGTTCTTGGGTCAATGATTTCAACATCGATTCCCTCTGCTTCTAGTTCCTTCGCCGCTTCTAACGCTTTGTGAACCATAATCGCTGTTGCTACAATCGTGACGTCTTTCCCGCTTCTTTTCACATCTGCTTTTCCTAGAGGAATTGAATATTGCTCTTCAGGCACTTCACCGATTGTTTTATATAAAAGCTTGTGCTCGTAGAAAATGACAGGGTTGTCATCATCCATCGCTGCTTTTAAAAGACCTTTTGCATCATAGGCTGTTGAAGGCTGAACCACTTTGAGTCCTGGAATATGTGCCATCCACGCTTCTAAGCTTTGTGAGTGCTGCGCCGCTGCACCCGTTCCCGATCCTGCTGGCGTTCTTACAACAAGCGGCACCTTCCCTTTTCCGCCAAACATGTATCGTGTTTTGGCTGCTTGGTTCACAAGCTGATCCATTGCGATTGTAATAAAGTCAGAGAATTGAAGTTCTAAAATCGGACGCATACCGGTTAAAGCCGCTCCGACTGCCCCACCTGCGATGGCAGCCTCTGAGATAGGTGTATTGCGAACGCGCTCTGGCCCAAATTCTTCAATCATGCCGCGCGTGACCCCAAAAGCACCTCCATATACGCCAATATCTTCACCTAAAATGAAGACATCTTGGTTTTCTCTCATTTCCTGACTCATAGCCTCTCGAACGGCTTCTAAATATGAAATCTCTCTCACAGTTGTTTTTGTCACGTGATTCCCCTCCTAATTAGGCGTATACATCCTCTAATAGTGTGTCAATTGACGGTTCTTTACTGTTTTTGGCGAATTCTACAGACGCTTCAATTTCCTGCTTCGCTTCTTCCTGTAAGCTTGCTGCCTGCTCTTCTGTCAAAACATTCAGTTCAATCAAGAGAGACTTAAAGCGTTTGATGCCGTCTTTTTGTCTCCACTCTGTCTCTTCTTCACGTGTACGGTATTTTTTCGCATCACTCTTAGAGTGACCCTTCCAGCGGTACGTTTTCATTTCAATAAGTGATGGGCCTTCTCCCGCTCTCGCACGGTTGACTGCTTCATCAACTGTGTTCATAATTTCAACCATGTCATTTCCATCAACTGTTTTCCCTGGCATTCCGTAGCTTTCTGCTCTTGTTGAAATATCTTCAATGTTGATCATTTCTTTCACAGGACCAGACATACCGTACTGGTTGTTTTCACAAATAAACACAACCGGTAAATCCCAAATGGATGCGAGGTTTAAAGCTTCATGGAAGCTGCCTTCATTTGTGGCACCATCTCCGAAGAAACAAAGAACAACAAAGCCTTCCTGCTTCATTTTAGATGTGAGCGCTGCACCTGTTGCCAGCGGGATACCGCCGCCAACGATTCCATTTGCCCCAAGATTTCCTTTTTCTAAGTCCGCGATATGCATGGAGCCGCCTTTTCCTTTACAATAACCGGTTTCACGTCCAAACAATTCAGCCATCATTTTATTGACCTCGGCCCCTTTTGCAATACAGTGACCATGTCCTCGGTGTGTGCTGACGATCTTATCTTTATCCTTTAACACGGCAATCGATCCAACAGCTGACGCTTCCTGTCCAACACATAAATGAGTGGTGCCATGGATAAGTCCTTTTGCAAAGAATTGATCGACCTTTTCATCAAAATATCTCACTAACCACATTTGTTTATATAAATCTGCTAACTTCTCATGACTAATCTGTTCAGGCAAAGTGATTTGTTTTTGCATTTCTTCTCTCCCCTTTACATTTGTTCTTGTGTGTTACATTTGTAATTATCATACGTTTAAGTGTCAACGAAGTCAAGCAATTCTCTCTCATTTTTAAGCGTTTTCATCTTTTGTCAGAAAAAAAGAGAAAGGCAAAGCCCTTTTCCAAAGAACTTCTCTTTCTCTTTTAATCTCCTACACTCATTCATCTGGATACATCATGATTTTGACGCTCTCACCCTCAGGATTCCTTGCACATTCTATCGCCTGAAGCAGCTGGCTTAACGGATAACGGTGCGTCACCATCTTTTCAGTGTTGACCACTTTTGCTTTCAGAAGCTCAAGGGCTTCACGATAATGATATGGATGCGATGAATAGGCACCTACTACCTTCACTTCATCATTGAAAAATCGTTCAGCAGGAATGGCCACATCTCCCTTTGGAAAATGAGCAAATACCAAAATTGTCCCGCCTCGCGCTACAGCCTGAAACGCCTCTTTTAAAAGCGCACTGCTTCCAACAGAAATAATAACGAGGTCTGCTCCCTTTCCATTTGTTTCTTTCATCACCCGGTTTTCCACTGGCTCAGCTGCTGGATGAAAAGCGGCATCTGCACCTAAACTTCTCGCACGCAGCAGTCTATTCTCATTCACATCTGTTATCATCACTTTTCCAGCTAAATAATATTTGGCAAGCTGCAATTGAATACAGCCAATTTGCCCCGCTCCAAGGATCAAGACGGAATCTCCTGGATGAACAGGTGCTCGTTCAAACCCGTGCAGGCAGCAGGCAACGGGTTCTACCATCGCCCCTTGCTCATAGGATACGTCTTTTGGAAGCTTGCCCATCGTGTGCTTGACATGCAAAGCAGGTATACGGATATATTCTGAAAACCCTCCTGGCTCTACATTTGTGGCTGTAAACTGCGGACACATCGTATAGAATCCCTTTTGACAAAAGTCACAGGTGAAACAAGGCACATGATGCGCCACATAGACCCTGTCTCCCGTCTGGACATTTGTCACGCGTGTGCCGGTCTCGACAACATCACCAGCGATTTCATGTCCCAGCACGGTCCCAGGAGGTACTGTCTCATGCGTTGCTTTATAAATATCCGTTCCGCATAAGCCGCAGGCTCGCAGCTTTAACAGAACTTCATCATCACCGATGACTGGCCGGTTCCGCTCCTCATACCGAATGTCCTCTGAAGAATAAAAGACAGCTGATTTCATGTAGCTGCATCCTCCTTTTCATCACCCTTCGCAAAATCCTGTAACGTTTGCACAAGCTGTTTGTACTCACTCATCTCACTTGATATCCAGTAACGCCCTCCGAATATCCGGGCTGGTCCCACCCTGACATAGACTTTCCCGATATGAGGATATGGCTTTAAAAAAAGCTTTCCTTTAATATCAGACACAGCATATGTGTGCCATCTGCCAAAAGCCCCTATCTTCAGTTGATCTTCACTAATGACGACATTTGTCGGCTGGTTCAGTCCTGTGATACTAGACAGCATGAGAATCGGCAGTGTATAAACGCCTAACACTGCTAACGGCTCAGGTCCTGCTGACCATAACGTATAAAGAGACCAGAGAAAAAACAGACAGATGAGCACAGCCGGAAGAAAAATAGACAACACTGCAGACGTTCGGCTATAAGCATGATGCTGCATGAGACTTCCTCCTTTCAAATCACTAGAAGGAGCCGCGAAAGCTCCTTCAGAAAATAGCCCTCTACTTGATATGCTCTATGATTTTCTCGATATCATCTTCAATGCCAAATCCAGTTAAAAAGGATAATGTTTGAATCACAGGTGTCCCTTTTGTATCACTCACAGGCGTTGTTGTCACAATTAAATCGGCGCCCTCTGCTTTTTGCGGGACTTCAGATGCCTTACATTGTTCCACCACGACATCATATCCTTTTTCCTTTAATGTCTCTTCTACCTTTTTAGCCACAACCGTTGATGTTGCAACTGCCGTTCCGCATGATACTAATATTTTCTTCGCCATTAGAATCCCTCCAGCTCATTTATTGTTCTTTCTGATCTAAGCCCATTTCTTTTGCATACTGCTTTTTAATATCATTTCGCACCCAGTACCATAGAAGCGCATAAGCCAGAGCACAGATAATCGCTGCAATAAAGTAAGGGTTGCTCGGATCAAGAAGTCTCACCATGATCCAAGGAATGACGTGAGAACCAAGGTCAATACCTGAAATCATGTTTGCCCCTTCTGGGAAATCAAAGCCGACGGCTTTCCCCATGGTCGTTGCAAGCGGTGCAAGGTTCGTTGCGATAAAGAAGACAATCATTAATGTAAAAATACTGTTAATAAGGCCGCGAATAATATTTCCACGAGCGGCTGCTACTGCCCAGACAACTGTAAATGGCAGAACCGATAAGTCAGCAAACGGAAGCATGCCATTGTAAGGCAGAACAACAGCGAGCAAAATCGTAATCGGCACCATTAAAAGGGCTACCGCCATATTCGCTGGATGACCAATGACAATCGCTGTATCTAAACCAATATAGACATTTTTCCCTGGGAAACGCTTTTGAATATAAGAACGAGCGCCCTCAGAGATTGGAATGAGTCCTTCCATTAATAACGCAACCATTCTTGGCATTAAGACAAGAACTGCTGCCATTTGAATCCCGAGTGTCATCACGCCTTTTGCATCATAGCCGCCGAGAAGACCAATAATGATACCAAGTATGAGACCCATCACAAGCGGTTCGCCAAAGATGCCAAAGCGTTTCTTTAATGTTTCTGGATCAGCATGAATTTTGTTTAAACCAGGAATTTTATCAATGACGCGGTTGGACGCATACATCAGCGGTGCGAAGTTGACCGTTTCAGCATGAGCCATCGATACGCCTTTTAATCCAAAATGGTGTTCGATTGTCGGCGCTGTCCAATCGGCTAATTTAAGCGTGATCGCAGAAACAATCAAGCCAACAGCAAGAGCCAAGAACATATTATGATAAGCGTAGTAAGTAACAGAGGCTGCGAAAATTAAATGCCAGAAGTTCCAAATATCCACATTCAGTGTTTTCGTGAAGTTTACGGACAATAAAATCACATTTAACAAAAGCACAAGAGGAATCATGAGCGGGGCAACGGGTGTACCAAAGGATATGGCAGCTCCAATCGGCCATCCAACATCCAAAATATCGAGCTTTAGCCCAAGGGAATTAACCATAGCTTTCGCTGCTGGCCCAAGACCGCTCACGAGCAAATTAATGACAAGATTGACACCGACAAATCCAATTCCGATCGTAATACCGGCTCGGAAAGATTTCTTAAAGCCCTGTCTTAAAATCATACCGAAAAGCGTCATAATAATCGGGAGCATAATAGTTGGTCCAAGGTCTAATATAAAATCGACGGCTTGCTTGATCATACATCCACCTCCTGAATTTTTCAGATAAAGCGCTTACATTATTTCATGAATGATTATTGGTTTAGCTCTTGTTGAAGCAAGTGAGCCGCTTCTTCATAAGAGGTCATGTGAGACAGCTTTGTCATCACTTCTTCTTTTCTAAAAAGTGTCATCAGCTTCTCGAGCATCACAAGCTGCTTGCTAGGCTCAGAGATTGCTAGGACAAACACAATTTTGGCTTGCACTGTTTCATCGGGGCTCCCCATCTTATGAAACACGACAGGTTCCTTTAAAGTAGCTACACTAATCGCCGGTTTGTTCACATGCTCAGGATCTGTATGCGGAATCGCTACCCCAAAAGTTGCAAGCGGGAGACCTGTAGGATATGTTTTTTCTCTTTCAAGCACTGCAGGTAAATAGCTCGATTTAATGTACCCTCCAGCTTCTAACCTGTCTGCTAAGTATGTCGTCACCTCCTCTCTCGAAGATGCTTCGAACTGCAGCGTAATCAGTTGTTCATTTAACTCAAACAAGTTATTCAAACAACCACCCCTTTCATTTGGTATAAATATGAACACATGTAACAAAAAGAATGAACATTTTAGAATAGAACCTTTTATAAAGCGCTTACAATTATATGTTATGAAAAATGTTCAATGTTGTTACCTTTGTAAAGATATTATAATATTCAAAATTATAAGTCAATGTTCCTAGGGAAATTTTTATAAAAAAAGACGCAGTGATCACTGCGTCTTTCTCTACTCGCCTTCTATACTTCTTGTTAAATGTGGCTTCCTATATCTAAAAATTCAGATACAAATAGATTGTCTGTCTGTACTGCCATTTCTTCCTTTGTGCCAATTTTTTCGATTCTTCCTTCATTCATCACCACGACACGATCAGCAATATCGAATGCTTCTTCTTGATCATGTGTCACAAAAATAGTGGTCATTTGAAAGTCACGATGAACTTTTTTCAGCCAATGCCTTAATTCTTTCCTCACCTTTGTATCAAGAGCGCCAAAGGGTTCATCTAAGAGGAGTGCCTTCGGCTGAACGGCAAGTGCTCGTGCCAGTGCTACACGCTGCTTTTGTCCGCCTGACAGCTGCTCTGGATAACGCTGCTCATACTGCGTGAGCTGAACAACCTCTAAAAGCTCATGCACCCGCTCTTTGATGTCTTTTTTAGACAGTCTTTCTCCTCTAGGTTTAATTTTCAGCCCATATGCCACATTATCAAAAACCGTCATATTTCGAAAAAGTGCATATTGCTGAAACACAAAACCGATTTGCCGTTTTCGTACTGGAATGTGTGTGTAATCCTGATCTCCGAATAAAACTTGCCCGTTATTGGCGTAATCAAGACCTGCAATGATTCTTAATAACGTCGTCTTTCCAGAGCCAGATGGTCCTAATAAAGAAATCAATTCACCATTTCTTATCGATAAATCCACGTTTTGCAAAACCTTTGTCTGACCAAATTGTTTTGAGATTTGTTTTGCTGTAATCCCCAAGGCCGATCCCTCCATTTATGTTGACCGCTTGCCAAGCCGGTGATCCCTCTGCTGAATGATTTGTTTAATGATTAAAGTAATGACTGCCACAAATGCCATAAGAGACGCCACAGCAAAAGCGGCTTGAAATTGGTACTCATTGTATAAAATTTCGATATGAAGCGGCATCGTATTGGTCATCCCTCGAATATGACCTGACACAACCGACACAGCACCAAATTCACCAATCGCTCTTGCCCCGGCTAAAATAACGCCGTAAAAAAGAGCCCATTTGATATTTGGGAGTGTCACAAGGAAAAAAGTCTTCCATCCGTTTGCACCAAGTGTGAGTGATGCTTCCTCCTCATGAATGCCTTCATGCTGCATAAACGGGATTAATTCTCTAGCAATAAACGGAAATGTAACGAATATGGTTGCTAGAATCATGCCTGGTACAGAATAAATGACTTTCCATCCATTCTCCATAAGCCAAGGTCCTAAAAGCCCGTTTGAACCAAATAAAAGCACAAATACAAGTCCAGCAATCACAGGCGAAACGGCAAACGGGAGGTCAATTACAGTCGTCAACAAACGTTTGCCGCGGAAGTTAAATTTTGTGATAAGCCATGCAGCACTGACCCCGAAGATCATTTGAAGCGGCAAGGTAACGACGACAATGAAAATGGTCAATTTGATCGCCGCTAGTGTATCTGGATGTGAGATGGCCATAAGGTATGAACTCCACCCTTTC
The DNA here is from genome assembly GCF_056172715.1 of Bacillus sp. ABR. Lineage (NCBI taxonomy): Bacteria > Bacillati > Bacillota > Bacilli > Caryophanales > Bacillaceae > Bacillus > Bacillus sp. ABR. The sequence goes on from NZ_JAOYSL010000003.1 coordinate 644,796, forward strand.
TCGAATGCCTTTGAAAACACGGCGATCAGCGGTATGAGTAAAAATAAAATCAAAAAAGCGTACACCACCGTAATTAATAGGATTTTTACCGTTTTAGATTCGGTTACAGGACTTTTATACTGAACATGATGCCGATGACTAAGCTCTCTCTCCAATGGTTTCACCTCACATATACTTGTTTTTTCCGCTCAACATACCACTGAATGCCGTGAATCAATAACAGGATGAAAAACGAAAGAATCAGCATCAAGCATGCAATCGCTGCTGCACCATGATAATCATATTGTTCAAGCTTGGACATGATCATCAGCGGTGTAATTTCTGTTTTAAACGGAATATTTCCAGCAATAAACACAACAGAGCCATATTCCCCTAGTGCTCTTGCAAACGCAAGTGAAAATCCAGTCATCACCGCAGGAAACAAGGCTGGTAGCAGCACGTGAAAAAAGGTCTGTCTCCTTGTCGCACCAAGAATCGCCGCAGCCTCTTCCACTTCCTGCTGCAGCCCTTCTATCACAGGCTGAACGGTTCGGATAACGAATGGTATGCCGATAAAAATAAGTGCCAAAATAATCCCAATCGGTGTGTATGCCACCTTTAAATGCAGAAATTGACCAATCCACCCATTTGGAGAATAAAGGGTGGTGAGAGCGATACCCGCAACAGCCGTTGGGAGCGCAAAAGGCAAATCGATGAGAGCATCTAAAATTTTCTTTCCGGGAAATGTGTACCTGGCGAGAACCCAGGCAATCAGTACACCAAACCCTGCATTGATGAGAGCAGCTGCAAAGGAAGTCGTCACGGTCAGCTGGAGCGACTTCAATACTCTTGCATCGGTAAACACCTTCCAGATCCCCTCTGCTCCTAATGAAGCCGTCCAAATAAATACCATGGATAAAGGAATGACGACAATCGCACTTACATAAACGAGCGTCACCCCAAGGCTCAGCCCAAATCCAGGCAATATACGTTTTCTTTTATTGGCGGCTGCATGTGTTTTCTTCATCACATCGCCCCCTATTTTTGTCCGCTGTATATTTGATCAAATAAGCCGCCATCATCAAAAAATCTTTTCTGCGCCTTTCTCCACCCGCCAAATGCTTGATCAATCGTCACCATATCAATCTTTTTAAACTGGTCTTTATATTTGTTTAAGACTTCTTGATTTCTAGGACGATAATAGTTTTTCGCCGCAATTTCCTGCCCTTTTTTAGAATATAAATAATCTAAATAAGCCTTTGCCACTTTCTCTGTTCCTTTACGTTTCACATTTTGATCGACGACCGCAACAGGCGGCTCTGCTAGAATACTAATCGATGGGGTGACAATCTCAAATTTGTCTTTGCCTAGTTCGTGCTGTGTTAAATAGGCTTCATTTTCCCATGCAATTAACACATCTCCAAGACCGCGTTCAACAAAGGTCGTTGTGGCCCCGCGTGCACCTGAATCAAGGACTTCGACATGTTCATATAGCTTTTTGACAAAATCCTTTGTTTTGTCTTCATTCCCATGAAATGTTTTATCGGCATATGCCCATGCAGCTAAGTAATTCCATCTCGCACCGCCGGACGTTTTCGGATTTGGTGTAATGATGGACACACCTGGTTTAATCAAGTCGTCCCAGTCTTTAATATTTTTGGGGTTCCCTTTCTTCACAAGAAACACAATGGTCGATGTATACGGAGTTGACTGATTTGGAAATTCTTTTTGCCAATCTTTCGAAAGCAGTCCGCGATCTGCAATCGCATCAATGTCATACCCTAAAGCCAGCGTTGCCACATCTGCCTCGAGTCCATCAATAATCGATCTTCCCTGCTTTCCTGATCCACCGTGAGACTGCTTGATCGTGACATCCTCACCTGTTTTGTCTTTCCAATACGTCTGAAAGGCTTGATTGTATTCCTGATACAATTCACGTGTAGGATCATACGAAACATTTAACAGCTCAACCTTCCCCTTTTGCTTTGAGGATTCGTTTGCGTTTGAGCACGCAGCACTCGTCACAGCCAAGACCACTACGATGGTTACAACCGAGACCCATTTCCACTTTTTCACGTTATCCCGCTCCCCTGTTATCAAATAATAGTGACACCAACCTTGCCGTTTCATACGCAAAAAAGACCCTTAGCCACTTGAAATACATTACAGTCCTGTACTTCAAATTGCCAAGAGCCTTCGGTTGTCCGATCAGCTATGTATGATTGATGTTAGTCTATATATTATTCAAACTATTCACAGGTGTCAACTCTGTTTTTTAATTAAACAAAAAAAGAAACGCCATCTTGCAGAGGCGCTTCTTTTCCCGGGAAATGGTTTTAATCGGCAGATAGCTTTAAATTGACACCAACAGCGGTTCCATTTCTCGAGGAGTCAGCTACTCCAGTAAATGTCCCTGCTTTTCGATCAATGAGTAAAGCTTGCACATTTCCTATATCAATAGGCGAACTGCCAAAACGGTGACCCATGTCATTTAGCTTCGTTCTCACATCAAGGGGAACTCCTACTTCGTAACGGTAAGAAGTTGGACTGTTTGTATATATCCGCGGCTCTTCCACTGCATCTTGAAGCTCCATATCGTATTCAAGCAAGTTTAGGATGGTTTGTGAAACAGAAGCAATAATGGTCGTTCCTCCAGGTGAGCCAACAGTCATGACCGGCTCGTTATCTTTGAATATGATCGTCGGGGTCATACTGGATAATGGACGTTTATTCGGCTGGACTTCATTTGCTCCGCCTGGTCTTGCGTCAAAATCTGTTAGTTCATTGTTTAAGAAAAAGCCATATTCCGGAACAAGAATCCCTGTACCAAATAACTGTTCAATGGTTGTTGTGAATGACACGACATTTCCCCACTGATCGGCAACAGTAAAATGAGTGGTCTCGCCAATGGTTTTATCTTCTGGCTGCGGGACAATCGGGGATGGATTTTTTTCATCCTCATAAGCCCATGGATCTCCTTCTTTCGGGTTTTTATTCATTTGATCTAATTGAATGAGAGAAGCTCTTTTTGAAATGTAATCATCGTCTAGTAGTCCTTTTAGTGGAACATCTACGAATTCGGGGTCGCCTGCATATGCAGCACGGTCAGCATAGGAGAGATGCATTGTTTCAGCAAGCAGCTGATATTTTTCGAATGATTTGGGGTCATATTGTGATAGATTGAAGTGATCTAGTATTTTGAGTATTTGCAGCATAAACACACCGCCTGAGCTTGGTGGAGGCATACTTGCAAGCTGGTATCCTTTATAGTCCCCCCAGATAGGCTTGTCAGTCTTGACCTCATAACGACCAATGTCATCAGTTGTCATCGTTCCGCCAAAATCTTGGACTGTATTTGCAAGTGCCTTTGCTACTTTTCCTTCATAAAATGCTTTACTTCCTTTTTTCGCAATGAGCTTAAATGTTTTGGCAAGGCCTGGCTGTACAAGCAGATCGCCTTCTTTGAGCGGCTGATCATCTGGAAGAAAGATTGGCGCTGCAGCCGTTTTTTTCAGCTTTCCTTGATGATCTTCAATGGCTTGTGCCAGAACAGAATCGATTTCAAATCCATCCTCTGCAAGCTGGATGGAAGGCTCAATCAATTCCTTCATCGAACGGGTCCCCCACTTATCCAATGCTGCCTCGAGACCTTTTACTGTCCCTGGAACACCAACCGCATTACCGTGTGTAGACCGCTCAGCAAATGGGATGACTTTTCCCTCGTCCGTTAAAAACATGTCAGGTGTTGCGCCCTGTGGTGCTCGTTCTCTACTATTGATGATGGATGTTTCTTTTGTCTTTCCATCATAAACCATCATAAAACCACCGCCGCCAATTCCAGACATCATTGGCTCTGTCACATTCAGTGCGTACTGGATGGCAACAGCAGCATCCACTGCGTTTCCACCTTTCTTCAATACATCAGCACCTACTTCTGATGCCAGCGGGTGAGCAGTAGCCACCATGCCATCTTTACCAACAGCTACTTTACTCCCATGAGATTCGTTCGCATTGACTTGGCTGACAGGCAGAAAAAACGAGAAAACAAACAGACATATGGACAAAACAGTTAGAGAAATGCGTTTCATGAACAACACCCCTTCCATATTCTTACTTTGACCTTACCGACTTCTTGACCAGAATACAATAGATTATTCTAAAATTTCAAAAATTTTCATCCTATCATCCTACATTTCCCAAATCGGACATTGTTTTTCAAAACATATGACGCACTCGATCATTAGGAATAAAGACACATCATTTCCAACGATTCGGGTTCAAGGTATAATAAATACAACAAAGAGGGGGAAAAAACGGTGAACAACAAAAGCAGATTATTTTGGGAAGACTATTGGAAAGAGAAATCAGAACAAGCACCTGCTGACGCATTTGTATCGGCGTGGGCATTCGGATCAGATCCAGATCATTTACTTGATCTTGTCAAGCAAGGAAAGAAAACAGCCACTTGTTCTGGACACCTGTTTTATGAAAAGGAACATGAGCCGCTTCCAAAACCCGGACAATATGCGGTCATTTTGGATAGCCAGGAAGAGCCAAAAGCCATCATTGAAATTACAGATGTAGATGTCATGCCAATGAATGAAGTCCCCGAATCATTTGCAAAAGCAGAAGGTGAAGGCGATTTATCTTATGACTATTGGTATAGAGAACATAAAGAATTTTTCACAGAAGCACTCCAATCATACGGATTAGATTTCAAAGAGGATATGCTTCTTGTTTGTGAAAGGTTTAAGCTGATTCATTCGGCTTCTTAGACTATAAGCGGTGCCAAAAATGGCCCGCTTTTTTCGTTGCTTTTCCCCTTTTAGAAAAAGGTGTGTTGAGATCACATCTTTAGGTCAGAATAAGATCAAATAGAAAAAGTGAAGAAATTTTCGACTACACCTGTTTTTTTTCGACAAAAGAATATATAATTATTTGATGTGTGCATTGTCTCATTTATACAATGGAGGGTTTTTACATGTTAAAAAGGAAAAAAGACAAGTTTTCCGTCTTGTTAACGGAAATTGCTAAAAATTTAGATGAAACTGCTGAGTATTTTGTTAGCTATAAAGTAACAAATCAAACCACTCTGAAAGAATTTTCTGACACATTGAAGGAATATGAGACAAAAGGTGATAATCATGTTCATACCATGATTAAAGAGCTGAACAAAGCCTTTATTACACCGATTGAACGTGAAGACATTCTTCAATTAACGAATAGCCTCGATGATGTTTTAGATGGAATTGAGCATTTTTCCGCAACATTAGAAATTTACTCAATCACAAGCTCTGACGAACATATCGACAAATTCAGCCACTACATCAGAGAGTGTGCGAAAGAAATTTTAATCACAATTGATTTACTAGCTGAAAATCGCTTGAAAGATATTCATCCGCACGCAATCAAGATTAAAGAGATTGAACATAATTGTGACAATCTTCATCGTAAATCATTAAAGAACTTGTTTGGAAAAGAAACAGATCCAATTAAGGTGATTCAATACAAAGAAATTTACGAAACACTTGAAGAAATCGCTGATTCCTGTCAAAGTGTTGCCAACAATCTAGAAACAATCATTATGAAGAATGCGTAACGGGGTTAGTTAAACATGGACACATTACTCATCCTTACCATACTTATTGTCATTTGTGCACTTGCTTTTGATTTCATTAACGGGTTCCACGATACAGCAAATGCCATTGCAACTTCAGTTTCAACGAAGGCATTAAAGCCTAGACATGCGATTATCATGGCAGCGTTCATGAACTTCTTAGGAGCAATGACATTTACAGGTGTGGCAAAATCCATTACAAAAGATATCGCAGATCCATTTACACTTCAAAACGGCTCTGTTGTGATCTTGGCTGCTTTAATTGCCGCCATCACATGGAACTTGCTTACTTGGTATTACGGGATTCCGAGTAGTTCTTCACATGCACTAATCGGATCAATTGCAGGAGCTGTTATTGCCTCTGCCGGTTTTGGCGCTTTAAACTATTCGGGATTCATTAAAATCATTCAAGCCCTTTTGCTTTCACCTATCCTAGCTTTCGTATTGGGATATATCGTGTATACCATTATCAAAATTATATTTAGAAACAACAATCTCGCAAAAACAAATAAACAATTCCGACGTGTTCAAATCTTAACGGCTGCACTGCAATCGTATACCCATGGAACAAACGATGCGCAAAAAGCGATGGGAATTATTACGATGGCTTTAATTGCAGGTAATTTGCATACAACAGACGACATTCCTTTCTGGGTACAATTCTCTTGTGCGCTTGCAATGGGACTCGGTACTTCTATTGGCGGCTGGAAGATTATCAAAACAGTCGGCGGTAAAATTATGAAAATTCGTCCAGTAAACGGAGTATCTGCCGACTTAACGGGTGCAGCTATTATCTTCGGTGCAACGTTTATTCACTTACCTGTTAGTACCACTCACGTGATCTCATCTTCTATTCTAGGTGTAGGTTCTGCACACAGAGTCAAAGGGGTAAACTGGGGTACGGCAAAACGTATGCTTGTCACTTGGGTGATTACATTACCGATTTCAGGAACTCTAGGAGCTCTTATATACTTTGTGTTAAATGCGATTCTCTAATTTCAAAGACCTGTCTGACAGGTCTTTTTTTATTTGTCTGCACACTTAAATATCCTTTCCCCGGAGGACATTTTTTCATGAAGCAGGGTTTCCAATCATATCCATAGAAATAAACAAGTATTCATCTGTCTATGGGAGAGAAGAACATGCTATTATTTTTTCAATTGACTGTTTGGTTATTGCTAGGTGCTCTTGCTTTGTATGTATTTGCGGTATGGCGCTTTGAACAAAAAGTAAAAGAAAAGATGTTTGCCATTCGTAAAACGTGGTATTGGATTTATGTAGCAGGTGCTGTCGTGTACTGGACAAATGATCCTTCTTCTATCTTCACTGATTGGATGCACTACTTGATCATTGCCGTTTTTTTCGCATTAACCGATGCTTTCATCTTTCTTAGCTCCTATATTAAGAAACTCGGAAATCATGAGCTGGAAACCGACACCCATCAACTCCTTGAACAAAATAACGATCTGCTTCATTCTTACCTTAATAAACTAAAAACGTACCAATACCTATTGAAAAATGAACCGATCCATGTATATTATGGAAGTGTAGAGGCATATATAGAGGGAATTGAGCGGCTAATTTATTCTTTTGCCGACAAGATGAATATTCAAGCGGTGCTTTGTCCATACGATACGCAGGAACAAAAAGATGACCTGCTTCGGACACTTGACCAGCGGGCTCTCATTCAGGCGAAGCTTGACAGGCAGGAAGTATATTATGATGATTTCGGTCATTTGGTGCTCATCCCATTTTCTGTAGCAGATGCTCATTTTGTCATTAAGCTCACCTCCGATGAGATTGTCACGGAGTTCGACTATTTATTAATGACATCACTTACAACAATTTATGACCTAATCTTGCCTGACGAAGAGGAAGGTGATGAAGATGGACCACGCACTTCAAGGGGATAACAACAATCCTAAGAAAAACCCTTTTAAGATTTTAAAGAAAAAACGCCATATCAGTATGGCCGATTATAAGGTAAGCCCCCATACTGAGCGAATTTTTAAAAAGAATGAACAGCTTCTGGATGAGTATAAAAATAAAAAGGCTTGATTACACTAAAGGACGCGGAACGAAATCCGCGTCCTGATTCCATTTTTACATAGACTTGCATACAATACGCTATACGCTGCAACGATTGAGGTGCCAAAATGAAAAAGAAAATCAAACAACTAAGGTATGTTCAGTTTGCCGAATATCAGCCATCCCCATATACTAGGCGATTAATTGAAAAAAGTGAAACAGCCATCCAATCATACAAACAGAAACACTCACTGATTTAATAGTTTAAGCAGCTTTTCCTTCGTTTTAGGACCGTATACCCCATCACTTGTCAGACCGTTCACCAGCTGAAAGCGTGCCACGGCATTCGCCGTTTTTTCTCCGTAAACACCATCGATGCCTTTATCTGCAGCCGATTTATCAGGATAAAAATAAACGGCAGCAAGCGCTTTTTGGACGAGGCGTACGTGCTCTCCCTTCGTTAGAGGCGAAGTCACCTTTAAAATCCCATCCGGCAGCTCATACATCATTTTTCCATCATTTCGATAAATTTTAAGAACCTGTCCAATTTGAATCTTGTTCGGGTCGCTAATGTTATTCCACTTCTGTAGATCCTGAACTGTGACGTCATGAGCTTTAGCAATACTCGTTAACGTATCCCCGCTTTTGACGACATACGTGATGACCGTCTCAGGGTCTCCTGCCGTTTCAATTCCTTTTTTAAATTCATCCCATGTAGCAAGAAGCAGGCGTGGACATGCTTTTCCAGACCAGTGCTGATGTGTAACCACGTTAGCTAGTGGAATGTTATGTTCTTTCAGCAGCTTTTGGATGAGCCATTGCGCATGTTTGACCGCTTGCTGGAAATTCCCATCTTCATTTTCACAAATTTCAATGCCGATCGACTTTCGATTACCATTGCCTTGTCCGTCCCCTGCATGCCAGCCATTTTCATTTAACGGCAGATGCTGAAAAATTTCATGATCATCCACTGTAAAGTGCCAGCTCACCTCTGTCGTTGGGCGTTTCACATATGCCGCATGACTTTTCGCATCCGCTCCTTTTGATGTGTTTGCTGTGTTATGCACCGTCACATACATCGGTGTCATGGCGTATCCTGGGCGGTTTCCGTTTCCAACTGGAATAAAATCTTGATAAATTTCTACCATGTTCTGCACTCCCTTTTGCTAGATTGAATTGATCTTTCTCATCAATTGGTGGCGTTCGTAAGACAACATGAGTTTGTTTTAGTGATAAGACTATGGTAAAATTTGAATTCAATCACTCATTTTAGTAGTGGAAAACGTAAAAATGAAGAAAAAAACAGGAATTAATTCCATTTTTCCTTGATTTTATGTTAAAATTGTTAAAAATAAGCCGATAATAAAAGTAAGCAATAGCTCAATTAGCTATTTAGTCCTATATGGACTTTTCTTTTACGTCAAAAATAGAACATACGTTTGCTTGGAGGTTTTTAAATGACTGGATTTTTAACCCATTTAGAAGAAGAGATTAAACGGTTATATGCCAAACTACAAATAAGCGGTCCTGCTTATAGAGACATGCAAAGGATCGCTTCTGAATTTCATGTATGGGTCCACTATGAGGATACTGGCAGCATGATGATCAAACATCAAGGTCTTTACAGTATTATATTAAACAGATCTCTATCATCAGAGGAACAATGGCAGGATTTTGCCCACGAGCTTTGTCATGTGCTCAAGCATGCAGGCAATCATTTCAAGATGCACAAACTCTTTCGAGAACTGCAAGAGTTTCAGGCTAAACAATTTATGTATCACTTTTGTGTACCGACCTTTATGCTGATGCAAATGAAGCTTCCAAACCTTCGGCAGCAAGCCATTTTACACATTGCGCAAACATTTCACGTCACCTGGGCTTTTGCTGAAAAGCGGCTTGCCTTATTCGAACAACGGAAAGCCGGCATTCGCTTCCAACAAGAGTTTACATCTTATTTAATGAAAGCCGAAAAGGTCGCGGAAAAAGAAGCTGTTTATCAAACGTAAGCCTCTCTGCATAGGGGAACAGGCGTTTATTCATACAGGTTTAATACTTGCTTGAGTACATTTGTGTACCGATAAAATTGCTCATTTTGCGTTTCGCGGCGATAGCGCCGTCTGAAGTCTTGAAAGAATGCTCTTCTTTGCGCCTGACTGATTTCAAGTTGTACACTTTTTCCCGTCAGACATTGATTATTGATATTGTGAGGATGTGTTCCAGAATAACGATCAGATTCAGATAGCAGCACTGCTTGGAAGCCATTAAGCGTTAAACGTTTCACTGTTTCCGCCGCTCTTTCTCTGTCTGTCCCGCCCACTAATGTTTGAAGCATCTCCGTTTCCCCGTAGCCATGGAGCGCAAACGTGTAATGATGGGTATGCACTAGAGAAAGGCAGACCGGCTCATCGAAACGTGTGCTTGTAATGTGAAGCACATGATTGCCTTTCACTTTAAGGCCTTCAAATAAATACATAGACTGATTACTTGCGATTTCATGAATGAGCTCACTCACGCCAGATTCAATTCCTCCGGCATGAGGGGATAAAACCAAAAGCTGGTCACCTTTCCGCTCGTGAAGAATTTGATAATCGATTCCTTCTCTTTCATGAGCGGAAAGCTCTTCATAACTTTGATATGTATCAATGATTTGCGTCATTCCATCTTCCCCATTTCTCTATATGAGCATAAGTCTACTGATCTTAAATTCTTTTGTAAAGGGATTTCGAATGACCTATCAACATAAAACATCCTTAAATTTTCCTTATCTTTACGGCTATCTGTTGAATTTTGAGAAAAAATGACCGATAATTGAAATGAATAGAACTTTTGGACTATATGAATCTTTTTGCATTCTCTCTCATAAATTAGAAATATTGTGATCTACATCTGGAGGAATTCATGTTAAAAAAGAAAACCACCATCACCCTTGTCATCTTATTCCTTAGCTTCGCTGGCATCATTTACTGGAAATGCTTTTCTCTTCAAGGCGTATCTCACGGAACCTTTATCCGCTCGATGACATCACCAGACGGAACATATATCATCAACACCTATCGACATAGCGGAGGGAAACTAAAGGAGAACGCAGTTAGAGCAGAAATTGAAAACAAGCTCACCCACCGAAAGAAAACGATTTACTGGAAATACCCTGATAAAGACCCCCTCATCAAATGGAAAAATGGACAGCTTGTTCAAATCGGGCATGAATTTTTAAATGTGGTAAAGGGTGAAACATACGATTATCGCTTTGATCGGAACAAAAGAAAATAGCGTATTAAAAAAACGAATCCCTCTTGGATTCGTTTTTTACGTTGACATCACATGCTGCATAAATTCTTTCATTTCTTTACTTACGATTGTCAGTCGTTCCACAATTTCACTAAACTCTGTTACAAGTAAAGCCTGCTCTGCTGATGAACCTTTCATATGTCCCATACTCTCAAGTAATGTATGTATATTGGAGGAAATTCCTTGCAAAGAGCTTTCGATATTTTCTGTTGCACGTGAAGTTTCACTTGAAAGCTTTTGAACCTCACTGGCTACAACACTAAAACCAGCCCCTTCTTTTCCTGCCCTGGCTGCTTCGATTGACGCATTCAATCCTAGCAAACTCGTTTGTTTCGAAATCCCTTTAATCATCTTTGTAATATCGGATGTTTTTTTCGAGCTTTCAAGTGTTTGCTGCGTTTGTAAGGTCATTTCCTCACTTGTCGCAGAAAGCTCCTCTGAATGCGCCGCCACCACATGCACCTTTTCTTGAATACTATGAATGATGTCATTTAATGACTCCATATACGCTTCAAGCTCTAATTGATTTTTAATCGGAAAACCTAAAGCGAGTGCACCAATAACCTGTTGATTTTCATCAAAAATTGGCAAACCCATTGCATTTAACGGTATTCCATAGACCGATTCAGGTACAAACGTACTTGATGTTTCACCTCTAAGCGCTTTTTTCATATTTAAATCATCTGGTTTAATGGGTTCTCCAGCACGAATTTGAAAATCAACATCTTTCGATGGCAAATACAGCAAAAATTTCTCTCGATCAATGACACCCATCGTCACTTCATTTTTTAAAATCTGCATCATATAAGGTGCTGCTGTCACAATACTCTGTAGTATATCCAATTTCTCTACCCCCTTATATAGTTTATCGGTCGTTCTTCTTAAATTAATAGTTACTTTTTAAAAATAATAATGATGATTGAAGAAATTCTTCATATTTACGAGTAAAAAGAAGTACGTTTCCTTTCTATATTCAAGCGGAAATTTGCTATAATTAATGAATCAACATATGATGAAATGGTCATGTAACCATTTTGTGTATTCAATGGAGGCGCATGTTGTGACACAACCCATGAAATATGAGCGGGCAATCGTCATTGGCGGAGGTATCACCGGGATGCTCGCTGCAAAAGTTTTATCAACGTTTTATCATCAAGTATTGATTATTGAAAAGGATGAACTGCCGGACTCTCCTGAGAATCGTCTCGGCACTCCTCAAGCCTTTCATCCACATAGAATGCTGCCACTTGGCAAGCAAATCGTTGAACGGCTATTTCCTGGTTATACAAAAGAGTTACTGGCAATGGGCGGATTTAATACCATGCATCAAACCTCTCGATTCATTACAAAAGATGGCGAATTAACACTCACTGATAGAGAAGAAACCGCCGTCACAAGACGCGCAATGCTAGAGTGGGTATTGATGCAAAGAATGGTAACAGAAGAACGCGTGCAGTTTTTAGAAAAACATGAAGCCATCTCCCTTCAGTTTAAAGAGGGAACTAATCAAGTCATGGGGCTTATCGTGAAGGACCGGCAAGTAAAACCTGGCAGCATTCATGAAATGAAAGCGGACTTAGTAATTGATACGTCTGGAAGAAAGTCTAAATTGCCAAAATGGCTGAAAGACGCTGGACTCACCTTACCACAGACTGATGAGTTAAGTGTGTTTCTAGGTTACAGCACAAGATACTATCAAATACCATCAGGTGCGCCACCCCTGCAATCAATGGTTGTAGTTGGCCAGCCAGACAAGCAAATCCCAACAGGACTGTTTGAACGGGTAGATCATGATTTAGTAGCTGTGCTTCTTTCTGCAGCCGGCGGTTCACATTATCCAACAACGGATGCTGATCAGTTTGATTCAGAAACCGCTGCTCTGAGCGATCCCGCGATAGCAGAAGCCATCACCCATTTAACGCCCTTTACAAAACCAAAAGGATTTAGAGTTCCTTCTTGCGTAAGACATCACTATGAACATATGCAGAATTGGCCAAGTGGATTATTGGTGATGGGCGATTCCTTGTGTACGTTAGATCCCATTCATGGGCAGGGTATGACCAAAGCAGCTCTTGAAGCACAAACACTTGACCGTATGCTCAAACAAGCACAAAAAAATGAGCGGCTGTCTTTTGAAAAGGACACATTACAAAAAATGCAGCAAGCGAGTGAACTTGGCTGGTGGCTTTGTGCAATTGCTGATATGGCTTGGGATGGTGTCGAGTTAAAAGGAGAAACAACCATCCCCCACTTGACGTTCGTACAGGAATTTTTAAACCGCTACGTACAATACGCCATTGTCACAAAACAGCCTGAACGACTTGAAGCGTATCACCGGATGCATTCTTTCTTAACAGAACCGAGAGAAATCATCAACTTAGAACAGCTGCACGACATGATTCAAGCTGACACCTCAGGAGAAACAGCCGAATGGTGGAAGCAATGGGATCAAAAGAACGATGAAGGCAACCGAGCTTTTTTCCATGAAGCGGTTCCTGACTTTCGTCTAGAGCACATGCTGTCATTTGATTGAACTAAAAAAAGCCCCTTTATTGGGGCTTTTTCATTAACGTAATAATTGAAGTACGTTTTGTGGCTGTTGGTTTGCTTGTGCTAGCATTGCTTGAGATGCTTGAGAAAGAATGTTGTTCTTTGTGAACTCACTCATTTCTTTCGCCATGTCAACGTCACGAATACGAGACTCAGCAGCTGTTAAGTTTTCAGCAGAAGCACCAAGGTTGTTGATTGTGTGCTCTAGACGGTTTTGAACTGCACCAAGTTTAGCACGTTGAGCAGATACTTGGTTGATAGCTGCATCAACAATTTTTAGTTGAGTATCAAAACCAACATCTTCTGCTTTTGCATCATTGTCAGCAAATTTTCTTACATCGATGTCTTTAACAGCTTGATTTTCTACAATTTCCCCATCAGTTTTAACTCCTAATGCATCAGTACTCATTTTTTCAATATTAACTGAAATTTGTTGAGTTGCGTTAGCACCGATTTGGAATACTAAAGCATTACCAGTAGCTGGAGTTGCATCTGGATCATCTGGATCTGGAGCTGCTGCATCCTCTCCTGCTTTAAACGTACCATCTAACAATTTTTTACCGTTAAACTCTGTACGATTTGAGATACCATCTACTTCTTCTTGTAATGCTTGAATCTCATCTTGAATAGATTGAAGATCCGTATCTTTGTCTTGTGTACCAGTGTTTCCAGCTTGAATAACTAGTTCACGAACACGTTGAAGGATTGAGTGAGTTTCAGTCAATGCACCTTCAGCTGTTTGGATAAGAGAGATACCGTCTTGTGCGTTTTTAGATGCCATTTCTAAACCGCGGATTTGTCCACGCATTTTTTCAGAAATTGCTAGACCTGCAGCGTCATCTCCTGCACGGTTGATTTTAAGACCAGAAGAAAGTTTCTCCATGTTCTTTTGCCCTGCTCCATTGTTTGCAGACAAACGGTTCAGAGTGTTAAGTGCTGCGATATTGTGGTTAATTCTCATTTCCTATTACCTCCATGTGTTTGAACCAATTAGACATCCATGTCCAAAAGTTCTAAAACAGATTTTTTTGTAAGCCTTACATTCCCTTTATCGAACCATAATAGAGAATGTTTAACAAAAAAGGATCAAATGAGGAAAAAGACTTATTCATTATGATCGTTTCGCTAGAGAATACTTGAATTCGAGGACTTTTTTCACATTTTACAAAAATGACTTAAGAATCATAAAAAGAGAAATTCGAAGAACAAGACATAAAAAAAAGCCCCATAAAGGGGCTTTTCATTAACGTAGTAATTGAAGTACGTTTTGTGGCTGTTGGTTAGCTTGTGCAAGCATTGCTTGAGACGCTTGAGAAAGAATGTTGTTCTTTGTGAACTCACTCATTTCTTTCGCCATGTCAACGTCACGGATACGAGACTCAGCAGCTGTTAGGTTTTCACCAGAAGCACCAAGGTTGTTGATTGTGTGCTCTAGACGGTTTTGGACTGCACCAAGTTTACCACGTTGAGCAGATACTTGGTTGATAGCTTCATCAACAATCTTTAATTGCGCATCAAAACCTACATCAGCTGCAGTTGAAGCATTATCAGCAAACTTTGTAACATCGATATCTTTCACGGAATGAAGAGCTGCAATAGAACCATCAGCTTCTTTAATTCCTAATGCACTTGCAGCCATACTTTCAATGTTTACTCCAATTTGTTGAGTTGCATTAGCACCAATTTGGAAGATCAAACTTGTTGTAGTTGCAGGAGTACCAGTGTTCTTAAATGTACCATCTAACAATTTTTTACCGTTAAACTCTGTACGATTTGAGATACCATCTACTTCTTCTTGTAGAGCTTTAATCTCGTCTTGAATAGATGTAAGATCAGTAGCTTTATCCTGTGTCCCAGTGTTTCCAGCTTGTACGACTAGTTCACGTACACGTTGAAGGATTGAATGAGTTTCAGTCAATGCACCTTCAGCTGTTTGAATAAGAGAAATACCGTCTTGTGCGTTTTTAGATGCCATTTCTAATCCGCGGATTTGTCCACGCATTTTTTCAGAGATCGCTAGACCTGCTGCGTCATCTCCTGCGCGATTGATTTTAAGACCAGAAGAAAGTTTCTCCATGTTCTTTTGGCTCGCACCGTTGTTTGCAGACAAACGGTTTAAAGTGTTAAGTGCTGCGATATTGTGGTTAATTCTCATTTCCTATTACCTCCATGTATATGGGACCTGACAGACGTCCTTGTCTGAAAAAAGTCCTTTTTCTAGAGTTTATATACTCTAACAATTCTTTTATCGGATTATTTTATAGGAAGTTTAGCATTTTTCATAAATTTATTAACAAATTTATAAGCCTTAGTTCATGATTTAACTCTACACCACCTATTGGGGGATCCAGTTAGAAATTTTATTATTTTTAACGCTGTAACTAAAGTACGACTGCACATCGAATGATTCCAAGATATAATTGCCTTCATGAATAATTTAGAAAAACAAAAAAAGCCCCATAATGGGGCTTTTTATTAACGTAATAATTGAAGTACGTTTTGC